>NZ_JAAOYP010000001.1:1810000-3097753 GCF_011759515.1 Micromonospora sp. CNZ280 | reverse complement strand
ACCGGCCCCCTACGACGCCGAGGGCAACGCCGTCCGGTCGATCGGTCCATACGCGACGCGCAGGCCGGCGATGGCGGCACGCCGCAGCCTGACCCGGCGGGGCCTCGTCGTCCGTGTTGAGCAGGCATACCCCAACTGGATTCCGTTGCAGGGAACGGAGATCGAGGCGTGAGCAACCCGAACGGCGCGAAAGGCAGCCGGTGGGAGCGGGCGCTGCGCGTCTTCTTCCGCGCCGCCTCGATCAAGGCATTCAAGCCCTACGCCGAGGGCCGGCACGACGTCGGCGACCTGCACGGCCTCTCGCCCTTCATCGGTCAGGCGAAGGACTGGCGGTCGTGGGAAGACGCGATCCGGCTCGGCCTCGACGGCGCGGAAAAGCAGCGCGTGCACGCGGGCGAGCACTACGGCGTCACCTTCGTGAAGCGCGCCCGCCGCTCGACCGGCGACGGGTACGCGGTGATGCGGGTCGCGACGTTCGCCCGCGTGCTGCGCCGACTGCGGCGCGCTGAGGCGATCCTCGCCGAGATCGCCGGCCCGTCCGACCTCTACGAGGGGCACCTCGCCCAGGTCGAGCGCGACCTCGAGACCGACTTCGATGCCCTCGCTCGCGAGGCGAACAAGTGACGCCGGCCCGGCCGACTCGACCCGTGCCCGTGTCTCCGTCCCGAAAGGACATGATCTGTGACCCTCGATAGCTTCCTCGGCCGCTTCGCCGAGGTCGTCGACGAGCCCGACGGCTGGGTCGTTCCCTGCCCGGCGCACGCGGACTCGCGGCCGTCGCTCCGCGTCGCAGTCGGCGAGAGCGGCTCGCTCCTGCTGAAGTGCCGCGCCGGCTGCGCGACGCCGAAGGTGCTCGAGGCCCTCGACATGACCTTCGCCGACCTGGGCGCGATCGAGCTCGGCGAGGTGCAGGCCCGCGCCCGCTCGACCGACAAGCCGGCCGGCCCTGCGGAGGTCGCCCGGCTCGCGGCGCAGCTCGACAAGTACGCAGCGCATCTCGTCGGCGACGACCCGGTCGAGCCGACCGAGGGCATCCGCTACGCACACGACCGCTTCGGCGTCACGCTCGAAGACGCGCGCCGCCTCGGCCTGGGCCTCGCCCGCGACCTCGGCGGAGGCCCGCGCCTCGTCGTGCCCTTCCGCGACCGGGCCGGTGTGCCCCGCGGCTTCCAAGCCCGCGCCCTCGACCCAAAGGCGAAGGTGCGATGGCTCGGGCCGAAGTCGCCCGACGGTGCGAGCTGGGCGAAGGTCGGCTATCTGCCGGGCGAGTCCGGCTGGGCCGAGCTCATCGTCACCGAAGGCCCCGGCGACGGCCTGACCGCCTGCGCGGTCGGCTATGACGTCGCCTTCGTCCGCGGAGCTGGCCTCGCCGCGTCGGTCGCCGACGAGGTCGTCGAGCTCGCCGACGGCCGCCCGGTCGTGATCTGCGGTGACGCGGACGCGGCCGGCGACGGCTTCGCCCGGACGCTCGGCGCGGAGCTCGCGAAGCGCGGTCTGTCCGTCCGCAAGGTGCGCCCGCCGGCCGACGGCGACGACCTGACCGACTGGCGCGCCCACGACCCGGAAGGCTTCGCTACCGCCTTCATCCGGGCGGTGACCAATGCGCAAGACCCCGGCGGTCTGCGTACCCGGATGGCGGCGTGGACCGACGCCGACCTGACCGACGTCGCCGCGGCGCGCCGGCTGAAGCGGCACTTCGAGGACGCCGGCTCGGGCGTGCGCTACTCGCCCGAGGCTGGCTTCTTCCTGCTCCGCGACGGCGTATGGCGACCCGACCGACTCGACGACGTGCGCACGCACGCGCAGATCGTCGCCCGCTCGATCTGGGACGAGATCGGCGAGCTCGTCGACGCCCTCGAGGCCCTCGAGCAGGCCGGCGACCCGGACGGCGAGGCGGCGAAGCTGAAGCGTCGGATCGGGCAGCTCCGCTCCTTCGCGAAGCACGCCAACTCAACGAAGGGCATCGACGCGATGACGAAGGAGCTCCGCGCCCTTCAGGGCGTCGCGGCCGACCTGGGCGACTTCGACCGGCACCATCACCTGCTCGCGTGCCGGAACGGAGTTATCGACCTGCGGACGGGCGAGCTGCTCGAGCACGACCCGGCGCTTCTCCTGACCCGCCGCGTCGAGCTCGACTACGACCCCGAGGCGACCGCCCCGCGCTGGGAGCAATTCCTCCGCGAGGTCTTCCCGAGCCCGACGAAGCACGCCGGCTTGCCCGACTACATGCGTCGGCTCGTCGGCTACGGCATCACCGGGCAGACCGACGAGCAGTGTTTCGCGGTGCTCTGGGGCAAGGGCGCGAACGGAAAGAGCATCTTCACCGACACTCTGACGGAGGTCTTCCGGGAACACTCCGTTACGACGCCCTTCTCGACCTTCGAGGAGCGCCCGTCCGGCGGCATTCCGAACGACCTCGCGAGCCTGAAGGGTGCCCGGCTCGTCTTCGCCGCGGAGGGCGAGCAGGGCCGGCCGATGGCCGAAGCGATCCTGAAGCGGGTAACCGGGCGCGACCTGATCTCCGCGCGCTTCATGCGCAAGGAGTTTTTCGAGTTTCGGCCGACCTTCCTCCTGATGCTGGCGACTAACTTCCGGCCGCAGTTCCGAGGGCAGGACGAGGGCCTCTGGCGGCGCGTGAAGCTGATCCCCTTCGAGCGCTACTTCGCACCCGAGGAGCGCGATCACCGGCTCGGCGAGAAGCTCAAGGCCGAGGCGCAAGGCATCCTCGCCTGGGCCGTCCGGGGCGCGGTCGAGTGGTATCGGGACGGCCTCGCCGACCCGACGCCGATCGTCGACGCGACGAAGGAATACCGGCAGACCTCCGACGCCCTCGCCGGCCTCCTGCCGGGCGTGCTCACCTACGACGCCGAGGGTCGGATCACCGGGAAGCTAGCCTACGACGCCTATCTCGCGTGGGCGGACGAGGAGAACCTCCCGCCGAAGGAGCGATGGACGCGCCGGACGTTCTTCGGCGCGCTCGAGGAGCGCGGAGCCGAGAAGAAGAAGAGCAACACGGGCGTCTACTTCCTCGGCATCCGGCGGGCGAAGCAGAGCGACGCCCAGGGCGACGACGCCCCGGCCGGCGACCGTACACCCGAGCGCGCTCCGGCCGACTTGAAGAGGGAGAGCGAGACCCCGACGAGCGGACCGTCGCTCGAGAGCATCTTCGAGGAGGCACAGTGAAGCACTACCTGATCGAGATCGGAGACGTCGGGGCGCGCCTGACGCTGACCGCCGAGCAGGCCGACAACTACCGCTACCTCTTCGAGGTGCTCGAGGAGGCGAACGACGGCCTGCCGGTCGCCTCGATCGAGGAGGCCCCGTGACCGCCCCGGCCGACGACTGCGGCGTCGCCGCCGGCTGCGGCGCGTGCCCGCTCGGGCGGGCGGGCGTCTGCGGCGACCCGGTGCCCGGCGGCGTACAGCTCACCATCGAGGGCGCGCTCGCCGAGGCAGCCGACGCGTACGTCGACGAGGCGCTCGCCCGGATCGGTCGCGAGGTCGCCGACATGCCGGACGTCGACCCGGCCGAGCCGACGCCCGAGGGTGCTGGCTGCTGCGGCGGTCGCTGCGGCTCCGGCCTCGAGGTTGTCATCACCGACGAGGGCGACCCGGTGCTCACCAACTGAGCGACCCGACCCGCGAAGGGCCGGCTCTCCCGCGAGGAGGGTCGGCCCTTCCTCTGTCCGAAGGAGCTCATCTTGACCCGCCTCGTCTACTTCACCGCCGATTGGTGTGCGCCCTGCCGACGCTTCGGTCCGCTCCTGAAGGCGGAGGCCGAAGCCCGAGGGCTGCGCGTGCAGCGCCTCGACGTCGACGACTCGGCGAGCACCGCGCAGGCGTACGGCGTGCAGTCGGTACCGACCGTGATCGCCCTCCGCGACGGAGAGATCGTCGACCGCTTCGCCGCGCTCTCCGCGCCGCAGCTACGCGAGCGCCTCGACGCCCTGACCGCCTGACCTGAGAGAGGAGCGCCTCGCGGTGCTGACCCTGACACACGCCGTCGCCGGCACGCCCTGCGCGATTCACTTCCTCGAGCGCCGCGAGGAGCTGCGGCACTTCGAGGCGTTCCTCGCCCAGGGCGACAAGGTGCTCGCCTTCGACACGGAGACGACCGGCCTCGACGTTTACACGCCCCGCCACGGGCTGCGGCTCGCGCAGTTCGGCAACGCGCACGAAGCGTGGGTACTGCGCACCGATCTCTTCGGCGACGCGGTCGCCCGCGCCCTGCGGCAGCCGCGCGCCTTCGTAGTCCACAACGCCGCCTATGACCTGCTCGTCGCCGACCGGCACCTCGGCGTCACTGTCGAAGAGCTCGGCGGTCGCGTCTTCGACACGCGCATCTTGGCTCACCTGCTCGACCCGCGCGCCGAGAGCGAGGGTGGCATCGGCCTGGGCCTGAAGCCGCTCTCGGCGGTCTACGTCGACCCGGACGCCCCGGACACGCAAGCCGGCCTGACGTCGGTCTTCCGGTCGCTCGGCTTCACGAAGGAGACCGGCTGGCGCGGAATCCCGATCGATCACGAGACCTACGTGCGCTATGCCGGCCTCGACGTGCTCCTGACTCGCCGGCTGTTCGACGAGATCGGCGCGATCGTGCACGAGGTCGGCCTCGACCGGCTGAGCAAATTCGAGCATCACCTGCAAGTGCTGCTCTGCCTGCTTCAGCGCAAGGGAATGCTCCTCGACGTCCCCTACGTCGAGAAGCTCAGCACGCGACTCCGCGAGGAGGCCGAGCACTACCGGGCCGTCGCCGCCCGGTACGGCGTGAGCAACGTCAACTCGACCGCCCAGCTCGCCGAGGCGCTCGAAGCGATGGGCGAGAAGCTCACCGAGCGCACGCCGTCGGGCGCGCTGAAGGTCGACAAGAACGTGCTCCTACCGCTCGCCGATCTCAACCTTCAGTGGGAGCGGATCGAGGCCCGGACGCCGAACCCGCTCGCCGACGCGGCGCTGCGGTCGAAGCGCTCGGAGAAGTGGGCGACGTCCTACGCCGACGCCTTCCTCGACCTGAAGGACGCGGGCGACCGCCTGCACCCGATGATCGGCGGCTTGCAGGCCCGCACGGCGCGGATGAGCGTCTCGCGCCCGCCGCTTCAGCAGCTACCCTCCTCGGACTGGACGATCCGCCGGTCGTTCATCGCCGACCCGGGGCAGGTCGTCATCGCCGCGGACTATCAGGCGGTCGAGATGCGCGTGCTCGCGGCGCTCTCCGGCGACGAGACGATGAAGAAGGCCATCGCCGACGGCGTCGACCTGCACAGCTTCACGGCCGAGCGGGTCTTCGGCCCTGACTTCACGAAGCAGCACCGGAAGATCGCGAAGGCGGTCGGCTTCGGCAAGGTGTACGGGGGCGGCGCGGCGACGATCACGCGGCAGACCGGGGCCGACCTCGAGAGCGTGAAGAGCGCGCTCGCCGCGTACGACTCGACCTTCCCGGGCATCAAGCGCTACTCGCGCCGCCTGATGAACCGGGCCGAGTACGGCAAGAAGGAGGTCGTCACCGCCTCCGGCCGGCACCTGCCGCTCGACCGCGACCGGCTCTACGCGGCGACTAACTACGTCGTACAGAGCACCTCGCGCGACCTGCTCGCGCAGGCAATCGTCGACATCTTCGACGCCGGCCTCGGCGATCACCTGCTCTTGCCAGTGCACGACGAGCTCATCGCCCAGGCCCCGGCCGGCGACGCCGAGGAGGTGATCCGCGAGATCGGCCGCCTGATGGAGAGCACCTTCTACGGCGTCCGCATCGAGAGCGACCCCGAGGTGTACGGGCCGAGCTGGGGACACGGCTACGGGGCGACCGAGTGAGCGCCCCTCCGCTACTATCGAACACCTGTACGAAGGAGGCACTGTGAAGCCGGCCGACCTCGACGTCGACCCCGACGAGCTCCGACTCCGCGACCTGCTCGACGAGCTGCGGCAGGCCGTCGACGGCGTCGCGGAGCTCATCCCTGCGGCCATCGATGCGCAATGGTCGGCTGCGCCGGTCGCCCGTCCGAGGGAAGATACCTCCGAACGGGCGAAGGGCCTGCGGTCCGATCCGACCGCAGACATCGTTACCGACCCGGATCGCTTGTCGTTGCGTACTCACATACTTCACACTGTGCGCGTGGTCAGGGCCGCCGGAGTTGCCCTCCGAGACGCGCGATCGGGCCTTGCACAATCACTGGAACCGTGGCAAGGAGTGACGGGGGCATGACGAAAGGAGTCCCGCTTGCGGGACTGAAGCGGAGGGCGCGCGTCTACCTCGTCGCGCCCTCGACCGGCGAGCAGTGCATCAGGGTCGCGACGCACGGGCCGACCTTCGACGCGCTCGTCGAGCTCGGCTACGACGTCGTCGTGACTGCGGCCGTGCACGAGAACACCGGATGTGTCGACGACCTCCTCGCGGCCGTCGACCTCGACCTCGACACGCTCCGGCATAGCGACTACGTCGTCGTCGCCCCCGGCGGCGAGCACCTCCTCGAGACCCTCCTCGCCCCGGCTCTCGGCCTGCCGGTGCTGCACCTCGCCGACTTCGCGGAGCTCATCGCCGCCTAGATCGGCCCTCCTCGCTACGGCCCTCGGGACTACAACCCGAGGGCCGTAGTCGTATGTCTATACCTCGACATAGTGATCTAGGCCACACATGATCGCGGTACTTGCGTGTGTCGCCTTACGCGTGGATAGTTGATCGCACGCACGCCGTCTGGCCTGCGGATTGAAACGCCCGTACGAAGGGGCCGGTCGCGCCGGCCGGACCCCCTACGCCCGAGGAGGCCCTGCTATGTCCACCTTTGACATCCTTTGGTCCGTTCCGAAGCAGCCGATCGTCGACGCCGACGAGGAGACCGCGCTCATCATCAGGGCGAAGACCGGCGACGAGAAGGCCCTCGCGCGGCTCTTCGCCGCGTACGTGCCCGCGCTGCTCGACGTCGTCAGGCAGTACGCCGCGACGCTGCCGCTCGACGACGCCCGGCAGACCGCCTACCTCGGCTTCCTTCAGGCGATCCGCGACCACGACCCGCACCGGGCGTCGCGCCTCGCCGGCAAGCTCCGCTCGAAGGTGCAGGATGCTCTCTCCGAGGCCGCCTCCGACGGCTCCGACGGCTTCACCGTGCCCGCCCGGACGCTGCGCAAGTTTTACGCGCTGCTTCGGAAGGCCGACGGCAACATCGAGGCGGGCGCTCTCCTCGCGGCCGCGTCGGACTCGCGCGAGATGTCCGAGGAGACCTTCCGCGCCATCGCCGCCCGCCTGAAGGTCGGCTCGCTCGACGTCGAGCTCGAGACGAACGGCGACACGGGCGTCGCCCTGCTCGACGATCCGCGGTCGTCGCGTGAGACGTCCCACGTAGAGGACGCCCTCCTCTGCACGGTCGCCTTCGAGGCCGTCGACGACCTCGAGGAGAAGGTCTGCCGCATCCGCTACGGCTTCGACGACTACGACGAGGTGCCCGACGGCGAGGTCGGTCACCGCCTCGGCCTGGGCCGGATCAAGACCCTCCGCACCCGCGAGCGCGCCCTCTCGAAGATGCGCGCCGCCATCGGCGCTCTCGACGGCTGACCGATCTCCGTCGGTCGGGGCGTGAACACCTTCGCCCCGACCGGCCGACTTGCTCATCGCCAACAAACAACACCTCCCACAACCGAGACAGCCGAGGAGCTCCGACCATGTACGACGCCGACCTGATCACCCGTCGCGACTACGACCTCGTCGACTTCGAGGAGCGCGACGCCCGCGACGAGGCTGCCGCCGAGGGCCTGCGCGAGCTCGTCTACGACCTGCCGGCCCGTCCGGGCACGCGGCGGTGACCGTGCACACCGAGGAGACGACGACCTGCCCGATCCGGCTCGCGGGCGACTTCCACCTCGAGGCGCGGCGCTGTGAAGACTGCGACGTCGCCCGGCTCGCCCGGCTGAGCCTCGGCGAGGTCGGCCTCCTCTATCAGACCGGCCGCGCCACGCAGGACGCCTTCGAGGGCTACTCGCTCGCCTGGGCGATGCTCTCGCCGACCGGCGACCCGGAGCGCGTGACGCTGCCTGACTCGCCGGACGTCCGGCGTATCGCCCGGAAGCTCATCAGAGCGAAGGGCCTCGCGGTGCCCGCGCGGCTCGTCGAGGAGATCGGCCCGGCCGACTTCGCGCCGTACCGGGCCGAGATCGCCGACTGCCACTGCCTGACCTGCCGCGAGATCGCCTACGCCTCGAGCTCCGTACTCGACGGCCCCGGCTCCGCCCGGAGCCTCGCTGCCTGCCGCGCCCTGCTCGCTGAGCTCCGCGCCGGCACGCACAAGCCGATGACCCTCGCCGAGCGTGCCGCCCAGGCCCGCGAGGAGAAGGCCGAGCGCCTCGCCGCCCTCCGCGCGACCGGCGCACCGCAGACCGAGATCGACGCCGTCGAGCGTGGCTACGTCGCCGTGCCGATGGCTTTCATGCAGGAAGGCATCCTCCGGTGACCGCCATCAACCCGAACAACTTCCGGCGCTGGGCGTACGGCGTCGCCCGCGACATGCTCGCCTCAGCCCCGGCTTCGCGCTGGGAGATCGACGACCTCGTGCAAGAGGCGCTCGTCGCGATCTGGCAGGCCGCGCCGAAATGGGCGAACGACGGCCGCGCCTCGCACGCGACCTACGTCACGGCTGCCGCCCGTCGGCGCATGGCCGAGCTCGTCTACCGGGGCCGGCCGGCCCTGGGCGAGGGCGACCGCACGCGGGCGCACGGCAGTCGCGACGCCGGAGCCTGGCACCGCAGCGTCGAGCGCGAGCTCGAGCTCGTCGACATGGGCCTTCGCCGGATGCCGCGCGAGCTCACGGAGGAGCCGGCCGACATCTCGGCCGCCGAGGTCGTCGCGACCGTCCGCGCGGCGATCGACGCCCTGCCGGAGAAGGAGCGGCGCGCCGTCGTGGCCGTCGACCTCTGCGGCCTCTCGAGCTACGAGGCCGCGCCCTCCCTCGGCGTCACGGCGTCCCGCGTGCGGGCGCTGCGGACGCGGGCGCACGGCCGGCTGCGCGAGCAGCTCGGGCACCTGAAGGAGGCGGCGTGACGGCCTACGGCCCCGAGCAGCCCTGCGCCCGTACGGCGTGCGCCGACGAGCCTGCACACAAGGGCGGCGAGCACATCGACCCGCGCTCGCCCCGCTACGACGGCCCCGCCCTCACCTTCGGCGCTCTGCCGCACAACTGCCGGCGAGCCGCGTACGCCCTGAAGGAGGCGGGCGCTCCGGTGCCCGAGATCGTCGAGCTCGCCCGCGAGATCCTGCGGCTCCGCGAGCAGGTCGCGGCCGTCCGCGTCGACGCCGACCGGCAGGTGCGCGAGGCGTCGCGTCGGGCGCTCGACTGCACGGCACACGGCGAGCAGATCGCCGAGCTCGAGAAGCAGCTCGACCACGCCGACCGGCGCGCCGAGCGCAACGACCGCGGGCGCGTCGCACTGCTCGCCCTACCACACGCCCTCGAGGAGCTCCGCAGCGACGCGAAGGTCACCGTCACCGACCTGAAGCGGGCGGCGAAGAAGACGCTCGACGCGCACGGCCGAGCGTGGAAGGAGACGAAGTGAAGGCCCTCGACCTCTTCTCGGGCGCTGGTGGCTGGGACGTCGCCGCGACCGAGCTCGGCTGGGACGTCGACGGCGTCGAGATCATGCCGGAGGCGAAGCTCACGCGCTCGGCCGCCGGCCTGAAGACCGTTGCCGACGACGTGCGCGACGTCGACCCGGTGCCGGGCGAGTACGACGCCGAGATCGCCTCGCCGCCCTGCCAAACCTTCAGCCCTGCCGGCAACGGCGCGGGTCGCGCGGCGCTCGACGCGGTGCTGCTCGGCGTCGCGGCGTACCGCAACGGAGCGACTCCGCGCTTCGCCGACCTCGCGGCGCTGACCGGCGACGACCGGACGGCCCTCGTCCTCGAGCCGCTCCGCGTGGCTCTCGCCGCCCGGCCGACGTTCATCGCATGGGAGCAGGTGCCGACCGTCCTGCCGGTCTGGGAAGCATGCGCCGACGTGCTGCGGCAGGTCGGCTACTCCGTCGCAACGGGCAACCTGAACGCCGAGCAGTACGGCGTGCCGCAGACCCGGAAGCGTGCTCTCCTGGTCGCGCGGCGCGACGGCGCGACGGTCGAGCTGCCGACGCCGGCGCACTCGCGGTACTACCCGCGCACGCCTGAGCGGCTCGACGAGGGCGTGCGCCCGTGGGTCAGCATGGCCGAGGCGCTCGGGTGGGAGCGCGGGACCGAGGTGCGCCGCACGTTCGGTAAGCCGCGGTACGACTACCCCGGACGCGAGGCGTCGGTATGGAAGGAGGCCGGGCAGCCCGCGCCGACGGTCACGAGCAAAGCGCGGTCGTGGGTGCTGCGGACGACGAACGCCCGGCCGAACACCGCTCACCGGCCGGCGAGCGCGCCGGCTCCGACCCTCGCCTTCGGCAAGGCGCGTCCGGAGTGGGACTTGCCGGAGGGTGAGACGAGGCCGGTCACACTCGCGGAGGCCGCGACGCTTCAGACCTTCCCGGAGGGCTACCCGTTCCAAGGGTCGCGGTCGAAGCAGTTCTTGCAGGTCGGTAACGCCGTGCCGCCCCTGCTCGCTCGCGCGGTGCTCGCCGCGTGTGTCGCCTGACGCATGAGACGAAGGCCCCGACCTGGGAGACCGGGGCGGGGCCTTCGTCGTACACATGACACCGACCCTTGCCCGCCTCGTGCATCCTGAGCTCTGTCTTGCGTGTGCCTCAGAAGGAGAGTCTTACCCGTGAAGATCACCCGCCTCGTCGCCTACGTGGCCGGCGCTGTAATTCTCGTCGCAGGGGTCGCGCTGGGCGTGCTCATCGCTCGGCCCGGCGGCGATACCGCCGCCCCCGCGCCGGCTGCTGCCGTCTCGACGCCGGCCTTCCTGCCGTCGCCGACGCCGTCGGTCATCAGTTCGCGCGTCTTGTGCAACGGCGTGTTGCAGCTCGCCGAGGGTATGAATCTCGACCCGGTCGCCAACATCGTCACTGCTCAGGATGTCGCGGACGCGGCAGAGCCCGCCATCTCGGCTGCCGGCCTCCGTTTGCAAGCTGCCGCCGAAGAGGCCGAGGTCTCCGGCGATGAGGTCGACGACAACATCGCCATTCACCGAGCGCAGCTCGAGGTGCTCGACGCCTGCGGCGACGCCTTCGGTGACGGCCCTTGGTAGCTCGCTAGGCCCCGTCCGGCACAGTGCGGGCGGGGCCTTTCCGCAGCGATGCACGCGCGTCGCCTTGCGCGTGAGGCGTCTCGCGTGTTTAAATCTCCTTGCACCGCCCAACCGACGAAGGAGCCGAGATGACCGCCAAGATCGCCACCGGCAAGACCGCCATCGTCGTTGCTGGCTTCGCCGCCGGCATGACCGGCGAGGTCAAGGCTGCCGAGTTCGGCGAGGTGCTCGGCTGGCGCTACCTCGTCGCCCTGCCGGGCTACGGCCCGCGCTGGTTCGGCGAGTCCTTCGTCGAGCCCTTCGAGGGCTGACCCGCCCGACGGGGCCGGTCACTCCGGCCGGCCCCGTGTGGCGACTCACCCGTGAGAGGAGCTCCGATGACCGCCCAGACCTCGCCCCGCCTGATCGCCGCCTACGTCGGCCCCGCGTCCGGCCTCGCCGCCTACCTGCGCAGCCTGGGCGGTGCCCGGTGAGCCGCCCGCAGCGTGACGCGCTGCTCGCCGCGTCGTACGACCCGCGCGGCGTTGTCTACGCCGGCAGCATCCGGCCGGCCACCCTCGCCGCGCTCGCCCGGCGCGGTCTCGTGACGCTCTCCGGGGCGGGCACCGTAGCCACCCTGACGGACGCCGGTCGCGCTGCCGCCCGGCGGGCGGGCGGTGCCCGGTGAGCGCCCGCGAGCTCGCCGCCCAGGTGCGGCACGCTGCCGCCCTGCTCGAGCACCGCGCCCCGGAGCGTGCGGCCGACGCGCTCGTCGAGCTCCGCGCCGGGGTCTACCTCGCCGAGGCCGTCACGCGCGGCCTCGTCCGCGAGCTCTCGACCGCGGGCGTTGCCGCCCTCCGCTTCACCTTCGGCGAGCTCGAGCGTGAGCTCGCCGACGCCGCCCTCTTCGCCCGCCTGACCGAGATCGAGAAGGAGACCTCGAAGTGAAGACCGCCTTCGCCCTCGCCGCCCGCCTCGCCCGCTACGGCACGACCGGCCGCTTCTGGGCCTACGTCGGCCTCGTGCTCGGTGCGGCCGGCTCGCTCGCCGCGAACGTCCGGCACACCTACCTCGCGCCCGAGGGCGCTCCGGCCGACTGGGCACCCGGTGCCGACGCCCTCGCCGCGGCCGTCTTCTGGCCGATCGCGCTCTTCGTCGGCCTCGAAGTCATGGCGCGAAGCAACTTCGCCGCCGGATGGAAGGGCGTCGCCCTGCGTGCCCTCGGCGTCGGCCCGGTGACGCTCGTCGCCGGCATCGCGAGCTACCTGCACCTGTCCGGCCTGCTGCGACACCTCGGCGAGGTCGACGCGATCGTCTACCTCGGCCCGCTCGGCGTCGACGGCCTCATGCTCATGTGCTCGGCCATGCTGACCGCGACCGCGAAGCGCCCGGCGACCGTCGCCCCGGCTCGCCCGGCCGCTCGCCGCCCGTACGCCTGGGCGGTGCCGGCCGGTGCCCGGCTCCTGCCGATCGTCCCGAAGGCCGCCCCGGCTCCGGCCCGCCCGGCGCGCAAGCCGCACGTCTCGGGTTGGGTCAGCGCCCCGCGAGGAGCTCGTCGCCTGCCGATCGTGGCGAAGATGACTGCCCGCCCCGCTCCGGCTCGCCCGGCCGGATGGGTCCGCCCGGCGACCGGCGCGACGGTGCTCGCGATCGTCCCGAAGGCCGCCCCGACGCCCGCCCCGGCTCGCGGTCGCCGCCCGGTCGCCGGCAAGCGCCCGCTCGCGGAGACGAAGCGCCTCGCCGAGCAGCTCATCCGCGAGGCGGTCGACGCCGGCCGGCCGAAGCCGACGCAGAAGGAGCTCGCCGCCGAGCTCGGCATCTCGCGATGGACGCTGCGCGACGCGCTCGCCCTCGACCTCGACGTCGCCCCGGCGCTCGTCGCGTGACCTTCCGGCCTGCCTCGGGGCGATCCGGGGCCGGCCTCTTCCCTCTACCCTGAAGACCTCATGAAGGAGACCGAGAGATGACCGAGACCCCGAAGACCCCCGACGCCCCCTTCGCCGTCGGCGAGACCGTCGAGGTGCCGACCTTCGGCGGATGGCGGACCGAGAAGGTTACCTACGTCGGGCCGGATCGCCTGATCGCTGGCGGCTGGCAGGGTCACCCCGCGCAGGTCCGCCGGCCCGCCGTCGAGCAGGTGCCGGAGGTGACCCGCGAGGAGGCCCTCGCGACGATCGGCAAGGTCTGGGCCGGCAACGCGGGCGAGGAGCTCTGGCAGGCGTTCAACGCCGGGAACTACCCGCTCGCGAAGCAGGTCGCCGAGCAGAAGATTGCCGAGCAGGCCGAGTACTCGCGCGAGCTGACCCCCGATCAAGAGGCGATCCGCGACGCCGCCGAGGCGCTGCTCGAGACGCTGCGCCGTGTCGTCCCCGACAACGTCGCGCACTACGCCGTCGAGGAGGCTATGCAGGCCGCGCGGAAGCTCGCGCGGAAGGCTCGGACGGTGCGTACCCACGACGCGACCGACCCTCGCGTCGAGGCCGCCCGCGAGGAAGCCGAGGTGGGCGCGTACCTCGCGAAGGGACACTCGCCCCACGAGTTCTGACCGCCCACGACCGAGGCCCGCTCCCTGCTCAGGGGCGGGCCTCGGTCGTAACTAGGTCTCCTACGGCCCGCCGCCGGGGGCCGCCGAGGAGAACTTCGGTCGGCTGCTCGCCACCGACCTGGCGCCCCACCGCGACGAGCTGGTCATCTCCAGCAAGGCCGGGTATCTGATGTGGCCCGGCCCGTACGGCGAGTGGGGCTCCCGCAAGTACCTGGTCGCCTCGCTCGACCAGTCGCTGCGCCGGATGGGGCTGGACTACGTCGACGTCTTCTACTCCCACCGCTTCGACCCGGACACTCCGCTGGAGGAGACGATGGGCGCACTCGACGCCATCGTCCGCTCCGGCAAGGCCCTCTACGTCGGCGTCTCGAACTACAACTCCGCGCAGACCGAGCGGGCCGCGGCCATCCTGCGCGACCTGGGCACACCCCTGCTGATCAACCAGCCGGCCTACTCGATGCT
Source organism: Micromonospora sp. CNZ280 (assembly GCF_011759515.1). Classification (NCBI taxonomy): domain Bacteria; kingdom Bacillati; phylum Actinomycetota; class Actinomycetes; order Micromonosporales; family Micromonosporaceae; genus Micromonospora; species Micromonospora sp. CNZ280. Next base: position 3,083,624 of record NZ_JAAOYP010000001.1, on the reverse strand, counting down.
CAACCGGTGGACCGAGTCCGACGGCCTGCTCGACACCCTGGAGCGGGTGGGCGCCGGCTGCATCGCGTACAGCCCGCTGGCGCAGGGCCTGCTCACCGACCGCTACCTCGGCGGGATCCCGGCGGATTCCCGGGTGCGCACCAGCGTCTTCCTCAACGAGAGTGACCTGGACGAGCAGCGGATGGCGACCATCCGGGCGCTCGGCGCGATCGCCGAACGGCGTGGCCAGTCGCTGGCCCAGCTCGCGCTCGCCTGGGCGCTGCGCGACCCGCGGATGACCAGCCTGATCATCGGGGCGAGCAGCGTGCCGCAGTTGGAGGCGAACGTCGCCGCGCTGGGCAATCTCGACTTCACCGCCGAGGAGCTGGCCGAGATCGACCGCCAGCTGGGTTGAGCGTCACCAGGTGCGGGGCCGGTGGGCCCGGTGGCTGCGTACCTCGCAGGGCCGGCCGGCCGGGGCCCGGCCGTCGCGGCGCAGCCGCGTCCCGACCATGGTGAGCAGCAGCACGGCGAGCGCGACGGCGGCGCCGGCCAGCAGTGGCCGGCCGCCACCGTGGCCGTCCCGCACCGAGGCCACCGCCACGCCGGGCGCGCTCGCCGCCGGTTCCGCCGGCCCCGTGCCGGTCGGCCCCGCCTCGGCGGTACGCGGCGGCGCGGCCGGGCTCGCGGCGTCCCGGTCCGGGGTGGGTCCGCCGAATCCGGCGGTGCCGCCCGGCGGCCGGAGATCGACGTCCGAGCAGGAGTAGTAGGTGTCCGGAGTGTCGGAGTTCTGCCAGATCGTATATATCAGCTGGCGTCCGGTCCGGTCCGCCGGCAGCCGCCCCCGCAGCTGGTACGCCCCGTCGCGCACCGGCGGGTCGGTCACCCGCAGGAACGGCACCCTCTCCAGATCGTCCCAGGTCAGCGGGGTGGTGGGGAGGTAGTCCGGCCGGGTCAGGTAGAGCCGGAAGGTGCCCCGGTGCGGGATGGTGGTCCGGTAGCGGAAGGTGAACCGGGCGCCGGCGGTCAGCTCGGTTGCCGGCCAGTCGGTACGCGCCAGGTCCAGCCCCCGGTAGGCGGAGAGCCCGCCGCTGCACAGCTCCCCGTCGGGGATCCGCTCCCGGTCGCGCCCGTTCACCGCGGACACCCGGACGTTGTCCCACTCCCGCACGGCGGCGCCCGCCTCGACCGCCGCCCGGCAGGCCGCGGTGCCCGCGTACCGGCTCTGGGGAGCGCAGGCCGCCGCGCGGCTGAGCGGATCGGTCGGCGCGCCGTGCCCGGCGGCGGGTGCGGCGGTGACCGGCACGGTCGCGACGGCGACCAGCACGGCGGCGGCGGCGCGGCGTACGGTCATGGCTTCGACCTCCCGCGCACTGGTACGCGCGCCGGCCGCCAAAGGTTCGACGGCGGGCCCAGCCGGCCCCGGCCGGGAATCGCGGCGCCGGCCGGGGCGTTCCCACCACCGGAACCGCACGACGCCGAGAAGAGGCAGACATGAAGGTACGCAGCTCGCTGCGGGCGCTGAAGCAGAAGCCGGGTTCGGTGGTGGTCCGCCGCCGTGGCCGGGTGGTCGTGGTGAACCGCGCCAACCCGCAGTGGAAGAGCCGCCAGGGCTGATCCAGCGGCCGGGCGCCGGCACCGGCGCCCGGCGGCTCCCCATCCGGGCCTGGCCGCGCGGGTGACAATGGAGCCATGCCGCTCAGCCCGCACGAGGTCGCCCTGTTCGAGGATTCCAGGGCGCGTCTGGAGGCGATCGCGTATCGCCTGCTCGGCTCGGCGAGCGACGCCGAGGACGCGGTCCAGGACACCTTCCTGCGCTGGCAGGCCGCCGACCGGGAGCGCGTCGAGACACCCGAGGCGTGGCTGACGAAGGTGCTCACCAACCTGTGCCTCAACCAGCTCACCTCGGCACGGGCCCGGCGGGAGACCTACGTCGGCATGTGGCTGCCCGAGCCGGTGCTCGCCGGGGACCGGATGCTCGGCCCGGTCGACACCGCCGAGCAGCGCGAATCGGTCTCGTTGGCGGTGCTCACCCTCCTGGAACGGCTCTCGCCCAACGAGCGTGCGGTGTACGTGCTGCGCGAGGCCTTCGGCTACCCGCACCGCGAGATCGCCGAGATCCTCGACATCACCGAGTCGAACTGCCAGCAGATCTTCCGGCGCGCCAAACAGCACGTCGCCGCCGCCGACCGGACCCGCGCAGAGGTCGACGTGGCCGCCGCACGCCGGGTCGTCGAGGAGTTCCTCGCCGCCGCCACCAGCGGCGAGATCGAGCGGCTGGTCAGGCTGCTGACCGACGACGCGGTCAGCCTCGGCGACGGCGGCGGCAGGATCCCGGCCAGCGCCAAGCCGATCATCGGCGCGCTGGCGGTGGCGAGGTTCCTGCACGGCCTGCTCAAGCCCAGCGAGGCCAAGCGGAACGTGTTGGGCGGCCGCGCCGCCCTCTACGCCGAAGTCGTCAACGGCGCACCCGCGCTGGTGGCCGTCGTCGCCGACCGGGTCGTCGGTGTGATGTCCCTGGAGCTGACCGCCGAGGGCGTCGCGGCCGTCCGCAGCCAGGTCAACCCCGACAAGCTCGCCCGCTTCACGCGCCAGTGGTCCGCGTCCGGGCACGGGGAACCCGTCATCGCCGGCTGGTGACCCAGGTCATAGCCGGCTCCTGTCAGGAATCGCGTCGCCGCCCGGTTCAGGAAGCGAACACACCGCGAGACAGGAGTGGGACCATGAAGCACCGGATCGTCGTCCTCGGGGCCGGATACACCGGAGCCATCGCCGCCGGCCGCCTCGCCCGCCGGTTGCACCCCGACGACACCGAGATCACCGTCGTCAACGCCGACTCCGACTTCGTCGAGCGGGTCCGCATGCACCAGCTCGCGACCGGACAGGACCTCAAGCGCCGCCGGCTGAGCGACATCTTCGCGGGCACCGGCGTGCGGCTACGACTGGCCCGGGTCACCGCCGTCGACGTCGACCGGAAGACCGTCACGCTCGTCGACGCCCACGGCGCCGGGGAGATCGGCTACGACACCCTCGTCTACGCCCTCGGCAGCGCGGCCGCCGACCACGGCGTCCCCGGTGTCGCCGAGCACGCGTACGACGTCGCCGGCAAGCAGTCCGCGCTGCGGCTGCGTGAGCGCCTGACGGACCTCGGCGCCGGCGGCACCGTGCTGGTCGTCGGCGGCGGCCTCACCGGCCTCGAAGCGGCCACCGAGATCGCCGAGGCCCGGCCGGACCTCGACGTGGCGATCGCCGCCCGCGGCGGGCTCGGCGACTGGCTGGACGAGAAGGCGCAGCGGCACCTGCGCGGCGTCTGCGACCGGCTCGGCATCACCGTCCACGAGCACACCGACGTCGCACGGGTCGAGGCGACCGGCGCGGTCACCGCCGACGCGCGGGTGATCCCGGCCCAGGTGACCGTCTGGACGACCGGTTTCGCCGTCCACCCCATCGCCGCCGCCACGACCCTGGAGGTCGCCGACACCGGGCAGATCGTCGTGGACGCCACCATGCGCTCGGTCTCGCACCCCGACGTGTACGCCGTCGGCGACGCCGGACTCGCCGAAGGGCCGGGCGGCAAGCCGCTGCGGATGTCCTGCGCCTCGGGAACCCCGATGGCCTGGCAGGCCGCCGACGCCATCGCCGCCCGGCTGACCGGTCGGAAGATCCCCGGGGCGCCGCTGCGCTACTTCAACCAGTGCATCAGCCTCGGCCGCCGCGACGGCATCATCCAGTTCGTGACCGCCGACGACCGGGCCAAGCCGTCGCTGCTGAAGGGGAAGCTGGCGGCCCGCTACAAGGAGGTCGTCTGCAAGGGCGCGGCCTGGGGCGTCGCCCACCCGATGCTGATGCTGCCGACCCGCCGCCGGCGCATCACCGCGACCTGGACGGGGAGCAGCACGGCCGCCGCGTGACGGGCCGGGCGCCGGCAGCGGCCCCGACCACCGGTCGGCCCGGCAGTTGCCCCTGCCGCGGGCTTGCATCTGGTACCTCGGTACAGGCTTACCGTCGGAGCATGAGCCACCGACACGTCACCACCGATGACTCCTGGGTGCCGGATGCCTGCACTCTGCCGACGGCACAACGGCCGCTGCGGCTCGCCGAGTTCGATCAGTTCTTCCGCGACGCGGTCCAGGGCGCCGACCGCCTGTCGCCGCAGCACCTGCGGCTGCGTCTCGCCGGAGGCGTACGGGTCGAGCGGACGGCGCGGGACCTGACCGCCCGGGAGTCCTCCTGCTGCTCGTTCTTCGCCTTCGACATCTCCCGGTCCGGCCCGGAGGCGTTCACGTTGGACGTCCGGGTGCCGGCGACCCACGTCGACGTGCTCGACGGCCTCGCCGATCGGGCCGCTGCGGCGGCCGGCTCGCGATGAGCGGACCAGGTCTACGCAGCGGCCAGCTCGCCGAGGCGGCCGGGGTCAACCCGCAGACGCTGCGCTACTACGAGCGCCGAGGGCTGCTCGCCGCCCCGCGGCGGTCGCCGGGCGGACACCGGCTCTACCCGTCCGACACGGTCACCCTGCTGCGGGTGATCAAGACCGCGCAACGCCTCGGCTTCACCCTCGACGAGGTCGCCGACCTGCTCGATGCCGGCCGACACCGGCACCGCGGCCAACCCGACAGCGGCCTTCAGGCACGCGCCAGGGACAAGCTCGCCGAGGTGGAACGGAAGTTGGCCGACCTCACCGTCATCCGCGACACCCTCCGCGCCGCGATCTCCGCCGGCTGCGACGACCTGATCGCCTGTGCCGGCAGCTCCTGCTGCCCGCTACCGTTCGCCGAACTCGCCGGACCCGCCGGACCCGCCGGAAGGACCAACTGTGCCGACACCTGCTGACCGGCCGCGCCGCCTGCTCCCGTCCCGGATGGTGACCTGAGGAGACGCCGGGCGGTGACGCTACGGTCGCACGCATGACGGTTGCCCGCTCGATCCTGCTGTTCCTGCTCGCCGCGCTCGCCGAGATCGGCGGGGCCTGGCTGGTGTGGCAGGGCTGGCGGGAGAACCGTGGACTGCTGTGGATCGCGGCCGGAGTCATCGCGCTCGGGGCGTACGGCTTCGTCGCCACCTTCCAACCCGACCCGAACTTCGGCCGCGTCCTGGCCGCCTACGGCGGCGTCTTCGTCGCCGGCTCCCTCGTCTGGGGCATGGTCGTCGACAAGTTCCGCCCCGACCGCTACGACATCGTCGGCGCGGCCATCTGCCTCGTGGGCGTCGCCGTCATCATGTACGCCCCGCGCGCCAGCTGACCCTTCGGCAGGCACAGCCTGGAGCCCTGTCCCTGCCGACCACCTTGCTTAGTACATCGTCCGCTGTACTATCGGTGACGTGCAGACGTTGACGCACGGGCAGGTGCTGGCCCGCTTCGGTCACGCCCTGTCCGACCCGACGCGGGCGAGGCTGCTGCTCGCCCTGCGCGACGGGCCTGGCTATCCGGCCGAACTGGCCGAACTGCTGGGCACGACCCGGCAGAACCTGTCGAACCATCTGTCCTGTCTGCGGGGCTGTGGCCTGGTGGTCGCGGTGCCGCAGGGTCGCCGCACCCGGTACGAGTTGGCCGACCCCCGGCTGGCGCACGCCCTGGCCGACCTGCTGGGCGTCGTGCTGGCGGTCGACCCGGCCGCGTGCCCGGATTCCGCCGACCAGGGCTGCTGCTGATGAACCTGCCCCTGATCAACCGGACCCCGGCGGGGCCGTCGCCGGCGCGCCGTCAGGTGCTCGCCCGCCGGGTGCGGCTGCTGGTCGCCGCCACTATCAGCTACAACGTGATCGAGGCGGTGGTGGCGATCACCGCCGGCACGATCGCGTCGTCTACGGCGCTGATCGGCTTCGGGCTGGACTCGGTGATCGAGGTGTCGTCGGCGGCCGCGGTGGCGTGGCAGTTCGCCGGCCGCGACCCGGAGGCACGGGAGAGGGTGGCGCTGCGGGTCATCGCGTTCTCGTTCTTCGCGCTCGCCGCCTACGTGACGGTGGAGTCGGTGCGGGCGCTGGTCGGCGGCGCCGAGGCCGAGCACTCCAGCGTCGGTCTGGTGCTGGCCGCGCTCTCTCTGGCGAGCATGCCGGCGCTGTCGTACGCCCAGCGCCGCGCCGGCCGCGAACTCGGCTCCCGCTCGGCGGTCGCGGACTCCAGGCAGACCCTGCTGTGCACGTACCTGTCCGCCGTCCTGCTCGTCGGCCTGGCGTTGAACAGCCTGTTCGGCTGGTCCTGGGCCGACCCGATCGCCGCGCTGGTCATCGCCGCCGTGGCGGTCAAGGAAGGCCGCGAGGCGTGGCGCGGTGACACCTGCTGCGCCGGCCCGCTGACCGCCCCCGTCGCCGACCGCACGGCCGGTGGGCACGGCACCGCCGAGGACGTGTGCGGATGCCGGCCGGCCTGCTCCTGCTGCTCCACCGACGCGACGTGACACGGCTGCCTGCTCGGCTCCGCTGGTGTCCGGAATGACGAAGGGCGTCCGTCATTTCCGACGAACGCCCTGGTCGTGAAGGGTGGAGCCGAGGGGACTCGAACCCCTGACCCCCACACTGCCAGTGTGGTGCGCTACCAGCTGCGCCACGGCCCCTTGCTACATCCCGGTCGCCCGGGCACTGGGAGAACTATACACACGCCCGCCGGCATGGTCATCTCGCGGGGTCCCTCCCCGCCCCGACCGGTCACCGGGCGCCCGGACCGACTCAGTTGAGCGCCACGTCCGGCGGGAAGTGGGCCACCGCCGCCATCATCCCGCCCTGCCGGCGCAGCACCATCGGCCACAGGTCGTCGGGGCGGTCGACGAAGGCGTCGCCGGGCAGCGCGTCCAGCACGAACCAGGAGCCCTCCTCGATCTCCTGCTCCAGCTGGCCGGAACCCCAGCCGGAGTAGCCGGCGAAGACCCGGATGCCGGTGACGCTCTCCCGCAGCCGCTCCGGGTCGACCGAAAGGTCCAGCGTGCCGACCGCGCCGGAGACCTGGTGGAAGCCCTTCAGCCGGCGTACCGGGTTGCGCATCCGGGCCAGGCAGATCGCCGAGTCGGGCTGCACCGGGCCGCCCTCGAAGAGCACCGCCGGGTGGCGCGCCAGGTCGCTCCAGTCGCCGAGCACGTCGGCGACCGGCACCTCGGTGGCCCGGTTCAGCACCACGCCGAGCGCCCCGCCCGGCTCGTGGGCGACCAGCAGCACCACCGTACGGTCGAAGTTCGGGTCCTTGAGCGCCGGAGTCGCGACCAGCAGCCGCCCGGTCATCGACTCCATCGCCCGCCCGCCGATCGCCCGTCCCTCTCCCTGCATGCCGTACACCCGTCAGCCGTGCGGCCGGACGCGGTGCCCGCCGCCCGCCGGGTGGGCGGGGCGCCCCGGGACCATCCGCGCTGTCAACGCCATGCCTGGCACCATAGCCTGCGGCTGGGGCGCTGGTTAAGGTCTGACCGGCGCGTGATCGACGGGAATTGGGGAGGACCGATGGGCCCGACGGCGGAACTCGCGGTGATCGGCGGATCAGGTCTCTACGCCCTGCTCGACGGCGCGACCGAGCACGAGGTGGAGACGCCGTACGGGCCACCGTCGGACGCCGTCACCATCGCCGAGGTGGCCGGCCGCCGGGTGGCCTTCCTGCCCCGGCACGGCCGGGACCACCGGCACCCGCCGCACCTGATCCCCTACCGGGCGAACCTGTGGGCGCTGTGGTCGCTGGGGGTACGGCAGGTGCTCGCCCCGTGCGCGGTCGGCGGGCTCCGCCCGGACCTCGGGCCGGGCACCTTCGTGGTGCCGGACCAGCTGATCGACCGGACCAGCGGCCGGACGCAGACCTACTACGACCGGGGTGCGGTACACGTCTCCTTCGCCGACCCGTACTGCCCGAACGGCCGGCGCACGCTGCTCGCCGCGGCCGCCGCCCGGGACGTCCCGGCGGTGGACGGCGGGACGGTCGTGGTGGTGGAGGGCCCGCGTTTCTCCACCCGCGCCGAGTCCCGTTGGTTCACCTCGATCGGCGGCACGGTGGTCAACATGACCGGGCACCCGGAGGCCGTGCTCGCCCGCGAGCTGGCCCTGTGCTACTCGTCGATCGCCCTGGTCACCGACCTGGACGCGGGCGTCGAGGGCGGCGGCGCGGTGACCCAGGAGGAGGTGTTCCGGGTCTTCGGGGAGAACACCGACCGGCTGCGCGGCCTGCTGCTGGCGGCCCTCGCCGAGCTGCCCACCGAGCGGGACTGCGACTGCGGGCGGGCGCTGGACGGCATCAAACTGCCCTTCGCGCTGCCCTGAGCCAGCAGGCGGGCGAATCGCCCGACACGCCCGGTCTGCGCCGATAGATTGGGTGGTGATGGCAACGGTCCGCGACACGACGTACGACCTGCTGCGCGCCCTCGGTCTGACCACCGTCTTCGGCAATCCCGGCTCCACCGAGGAGCCGTTCCTGACCGACTTCCCGGACGACTTCCACTACGTGCTCGCCCTGCACGAGGCGTCCGCGGTCGGGATGGCCGACGGCTACGCCCAGGCCACCGGCCGGCCGGCGCACGTCAACCTGCACACCGCACCGGGCACCGGCAACGGCATGGGCAACCTGGTCACCGCCTGGCACAACCACACGCCGTTGATCGTCACCGCCGGCCAGCAGAACCGGGAGATGCTGCTGGCCGAGCCGCGACTGGCCAGCCACCGGGCAACCGAACTGCCCCGGCCGTACGTGAAGTGGAGCCACGAGCCGGTTCGCGCGCAGGACATTCCGGCGGCGTTCATGCGGGCGTACGCGACCGCGGTGCAGCCGCCCGCCGGCCCGGTCTACCTCTCACTTCCCCTCGACGACTGGTCCCGGCCGGCCGACCCGCCACCGCCCGTGCGTACGGTGGCCACCCGGTACGCCCCGGACCCGCAGCGGCTGCGCGAGTTCGCCGCCGTGCTCGCCGCCAGCCGGGCGCCCGCCCTGGTGCTCGGCGCGGCCGTGGACCGGGCCGGCGGCTGGCCCGCCGCGGTGGCCCTGGCCGAACGGCTGGCCGCGCCGGTCTGGTCCGCGCCCGCGCCGGAGCGGGCCGGCTTCCCCGAGGACCACCCGCACTACCAGGGGGTGCTCCCGTTCGCGATCGGGCCGCTGGCCGAGAAGCTGCGTGGACGGGACACCGTGCTGGTCGTCGGCGCCCCGGTGTTCCGCTACTACCCGCACGTGCCCGGCGACCACCTGCCCGAGGGCACCCGGTTGCTGCACGTCACCGACGACCCGGACGAGGCGGCCCGCGCCCCGGTCGGCGACAGCGCGCTCGGCGACGCCGGACTGACCCTGGCCGCCCTCGTCGACCTGCTGCCCGCCACCGACCGGCCGCCCCCGCCGCCGCGCGCCGAGCCGGCGCCGCCGCCCGAGGAGCAGCCACCGAACGCCGACGCGCTCTTCGCCGCGCTGGCCCGGCACTGGCCGCCGGACGGGGTGCTGGTCCAGGAGACCCCGTCCAACCTGCCGGCGCTGCGGCGCCGGCTGCGGATCACCCGGCCGGCGTCGTACTTCACCATGGCCAGCGGCGGCCTCGGCTACGGCCTGCCGGCGGCGGTCGGGGTCGCGCTCGCCGAACGTGACACCGGACGGCACCGGCCGGTGGTGGCGGTGATCGGCGACGGCTCGTTCCACTACTCGGTGCAGGCGCTCTGGACCGCCGCGCGGCTGCGGCTGCCGCTGGTGGTCGTGGTCCCGGTCAACCAGCAGTACGCCATCCTCAAGGCGTTCGCCGAGTTCAAGCACACTCCCGGGGTGCCCGGGCTGGACCTGCCCGGGGTGGACGTGACCGCGCTGGCCCGCGGTTACGGCTGCGCCGCACAGGTGGTCGGGACGCCCGACCAGCTCGGGGACGCGCTCACCGCCGGACTGCGGGCCGACGGGCCGACCGTGCTGCCGGTGCCGATCAGCACCGACGTGCCGGCGATCCTCTGACCCGGCGTCAGTTCGCGGTGAGCCGCAGCGGGGCGCCGGTGAGCACGTCGAGCACCGGGCGGGCGCCCAGCGGCGCGGCCAGCGTCACGGTGACCGGTTCGAGTTTGAGCATCGCGATGCAGACTCCCTCGGCGGGGACCACGCTGCCACCGACCACCACCACGTCGTCGCGCTCCTGCACGAGCGGCGTGATGCCGGTGTCGCAGGCGCCCACGCCGAGCCGGTAGGTCACCGTGGTGCCGTCGACCTTTCCGAGGTCCTGCGCGCCGACGATCCCCTCGGCGGCGGGCCGGGCCGGGGCGGTCGGCTCCGGCGGGGCGGCGGTCGCGCCCGGAGCGACGGCGACCCGGGCCACCGGCGCGGCCAGTTCCGCCACGGTGAACACCCATGCCGGCACCTGCGCCTCACCCCGGCTGGTCCGTACCGGCGCCGTGCCGAGCTTCACCTCGGTGACGGTGAGCGGGAGGCAGGCGGTCTGCGGGCCGCTGCTGACCGGGCCGTCCGGACCCGGCTCGATGGTCGGCCCGGACTTCGGCCGCTCGGGCCCGGTCGGCCGCCCGGGACACGGCGGCGGGTCCCCCTGGTCGAGCTGCCGGTACGCCTCCGCCGCGCCGACCAGCGGGACGGTGAGCGTGCCGTCCGGGAACCGGATCGTGCCGTCGGCCGGGCGGGCGCTCGGCAGGTCGATCTGCTGGCGGTACCAACCCGCCCGGAAGGCCGCCTCGGTGTCCGGGGTGAAGGCGGGATCGCCGAGCAGCACGGTCGGCTCCTGCATCGGCAGGTATCCGCTGCGCCATTCCGGGCCCGGTCGCCACGCCTGCGCGATCTCGGTGGCCCGCTGGGCGAAGGCCTCCTGTCGGTGGTCCGGTGTGGTCGGCCCGCCGGACCCGGCCGGCGCGCAGCCGGCGATCACCACCATCAGGGGCAGCCCCAGCAGGGCGACTGATCGACGCATACCGGTTCGACGCGGGCCCGGCCGGCCCGGTTCCCCTCGCACCCGACCCGCCCGGTTCCCGCCGGCCGGACCGGTTCGCGGCAGCGGTCACGGTGCCGGTCAGGTCTCCCCGCCGAGATCCGTCTGGTACGCCTGCCAGAGCAGGTCAGCGCCCCGGCGCCGGTGCCGGGCCAGCGCCCGCAGCAGCCGCCCGGCCCGGTCCAGCAGCGCGTCGACCGGCACTCCGGGCAGCTCGGCGGCCTCCTGGAGGTCGGCGAGGGCCACCGCGATGAGGTCGTGCTCGCGGGTCAGCAGGCGTACGCCCCGGTAGAGCCGCGGAGCGTGCGCGAGCAGTTCCGCGTACAGGCCGCTCGGACCCTCGGTGAGCTGGACGTGCTCGGCGAAACTCTGCCGGACCGGGGCCAGCCGCAGCGCGACGACTTCCCGGAACCGGGGCTCCCCGGGCGGGCCGGCCAGCGCGCGGGCCAGGGCGTGGACGTCGCCGGCCAGCGGGCGCCGGTGGGCGGCGTGCGGGCGGACCGCCGCGAAGACGGCTGACGGTTGCTGGATCGGACCGGTGACCATGGGGCACCTCCCCGCGCTGCGTCTGACCGCGTACAGCGATGGTGGACCCGGCGGTGCCCGGTGTCCAGGGTGCGGGGACGCCTCATCAGTCCCGCCGGCCCCGCTGTTCCCGCAGGTCACATCGGCCCCACCGGCAACACGTCCGGACGGGTCCGGAGACGACTGTGCGCCCCGGTCCGGGTGTGGACCGGGGCGCACAGGTCAGGTGGTGGAGGTGCCGGGAATCGAACCCGGGTCCTTCGCCGCCTTGTCAGGGCTTCTCCGAGCGCAGCTCGCTGTGCCTCTACTCGGCCCCTCCGATCACGCGAGCGAGTCGGTGTGACGGGCCCAGTCGCTGATTGATCTCGCCGCACGGACCCCGCGACCGGGTCCGGTTGGCCAGCCTCCTAGCTGATGCCGGCTAACTGGGTCGAAGGCACTCCCAGGCCGACAGACTTGCTACCCGCCTCAGGCGGCGAGAGCGAAGTCAGCGCGATTCTGCTTGGCGCTTATTGTTTTCCGACGAACGATTCACGAGACGACGTCGGCTTCCTCGGCTCGCTTCCCCTGCCGCAACGTACGAAGTCGAAACCAGTCACCCCCTCGAAGGGCCGCCCCTGCCGGCGGCACCATCAAGACTAACGCCTGCCGCAACCGGATTCATCCCGAGGCCGGGCCGGGCGCGCCGACCCGGACAAACCGGGACAGATCACTCACCCATGCCCTTGCCACGCCGGCCCACGGCCCGGGCGATCTCCCGGTCCGCGTCCCGCTTGGCGAGGTCCTGCCGCTTGTCGTACGACTTCTTGCCCTTGGCCAGGGCGATCTCCACCTTCGCCCAGCCGTCGGAGAAGTAGACCTGCAACGGCACCATGGTCAGCCCACCCTCGCGGGTCTTGCCGATCAACCGGTCGATCTCCAGCCGGTTGAGCAGCAGCTTGCGGGTACGCCGGGGCTCGTGGTTGGTCCAGGTGCCCTGGGTGTACTCCGGGATGTGCATCCCGTGCAGGTAGAGCTCGCCGTTGCGCTCCTGGGCGAACGCGTCGACCAGCGACGCCCGCCCGGCCCGCAGCGACTTGACCTCGGTGCCGGTCAGCGCCATCCCCGCCTCGTACGTGTCGAGGATCGAGTAGTCGTGCCGGGCCTTCTTGTTGGAGGCGACGACCTTGCGTCCCTTTTCCCGTGGCATCGGCGCCACCCCCTTTCCAGGTGACCCGTGACCGGTCCGGCCGGCCGCGGGGCGGAGATCATGCTACCCGAACCACAAGGGCCCTCCCGCGCCGTTTATTCCGGCGCGGAAGGGCCCACGGAGAGCCGTACGGTAACTAGACCCGCAGGTAGAAGCGGAGCGTGACCCACGCGGTGACCGCGCTGACGACGCCGCCGACGCCGGCCATCAGCGGGAACATCAGGACGATGTCGGTCCACGAGATCGGGGTGATCAGGCCCTCCAGCGCCGCCAGCGAGCCGCCGCCGGCGGCGAACTTCAGCGCGGCCAGCGCCACCAGGCCGAAGATCGAGCCGATCAGGCCGGCGACCACGGCCTCCAGCACGAACGGCGCCTGGATGAACCAGTTCGAGGCGCCGACCAGCTTCATGACCGCGACCTCACGCCGCTTGCTGTAGGCGGCGACCTGGATCGTGTTGGCGACCAGGAGCAGCGCGGCGACGGCCATCACGACCGCGATCGCCAGCGCGAAGTTCTGGATCCCGGTGAGTACGCCGAAGACCTTGTCCAGCAGCCGGCTCTGGTCGACGATCTCGTCGACCCCCTCGGCGTCCTTGTACTGGTCGTAGATGTCCTTGTACTGCTCGGGGTTGTTCAACTTGAGCCGGAACGACTCCGGCAGGCTGTCCGCCTTGACGGCGGTGAGCAGGTCGGGAGCGTCCTGGAACATCTCCTGGAAGCGCTTGTACGCCTCGTCCTTGTTGACGTAGAACGCCTCCTTGACCAGGGGGTCGCTCTTCAGCTTGGCGTCCAGCGCGTCCCGCTGCTCCGGGCTCACCTCCTGGTCCAGGAAGATCGAGACCTCGACGTTCTCGTAGTAGAGGTCCTTCATGTCGCCGACCTTCTGGTACAGCAGGCCGCTGGCGCCGAGCATGAACAGCGACACCGCCATGGTGATGATCATGGCGATGGTCATGGTGACGTTGCGCCACAGTCCGACCAGTACCTCGGACAGGACGTACTTCATCCGCATCGGGAATTCCTCCGGCTCTCCGGCGTGAGGTGTTCGTCGTCAGGTCGTACGGCTGAGGGTGGTCGGACGGCTCACCCGTAGACGCCGCGGGCCTGGTCGCGGACGATGCGGCCGCTCTCGATCTCGATGACCCGGCGGCGCATCTGGTTCACGATGTTGGAGTCGTGCGTGACCATCACGACGGTCGTGCCGGTGCGGTTGATCCGGTCCAGCAGGCGCATGATCTCGATCGAGGTGTCCGGGTCCAGGTTTCCGGTCGGCTCGTCCGCGAGCAGGATCAGCGGGCGGTTCACGAACGCCCGGGCGACGGCCACCCGCTGCTGCTCACCACCGGAGAGCTCGTGCGGGTAGCGGTGCTCCTTGCCACCGAGCCCGACCAGCTCCAGCACCTCCGGCACGACCCGGCGGGCGACCGCCTTGGTCTTGCCGATCACCTCGAGAGCGAACGCCACGTTCTCGTAGGCGGTGCGGTTCGGCAGCAGCCGGAAGTCCTGGAAGACGCAGCCGATCGACCGGCGGAAGTGGGGTCGCTTCCAGGACCGCATCGAGGTGACGTCCTTGCTGTTCACGATGACCCGGCCCTTGTTCGGGGTGACCTCGTGCAGCAGCATCTTGATGATGGTGGACTTGCCGGAGCCGGATGGACCGATGAAGAAGACGAACTCGCCCTTCTCGATCGAGACGGACACGTTGTCGAGCGAAGGCCGGGACGCCTTCGGGTACGTCTTCGTCACTTGCTCAAGCTGAATCACGGGTGGTGAGTCTACGCGGTGTAACCGAAGAGCCAAGCCCCCCGCCCCGGCCTGGCGAGGCGAGTCGTCAATCTAGGGCGTATCGGGAAGATCGACGAAGCGCTCCGCCCGCGGCCGGTCACGCACCGTCGCCGGCGAGCTGCTGCTGCTTACGCCACCGGATACCGGCTTCGATGAAGTCGTCCAGGTCGCCGTCGAAGACCGACGACGGATTGCCGGTCTCCTGCTCGGTTCGGAGATCCTTCACCATCTGATACGGGTGCAGGACGTACGAGCGCATCTGGTCGCCCCACGAGCCGGCCGCGTCCGTCTTCAGGCCCTGCAGCTTGGCCTGCTCCTCCTGGCGCTTGCGCTCCAGCAGCCGGGCCTGGAGCACCCGCAGCGCGGAGGCCTTGTTCTGCAGCTGGGACTTCTCGTTCTGGCAGGTGACCACGATGCCGGTAGGGATGTGGGTGATCCGGACGGCCGAGTCGGTGGTGTTCACGCTCTGCCCGCCCGGGCCGGAGGAACGGTAGACGTCGATCCGCATCTCGTTCTCGGGGATGTCGATGTGGTCGGTCTGCTCCACCACCGGCAGCACCTCGACGCCGGCGAAGCTGGTCTGCCGGCGGCCCTGGTTGTCGAACGGGCTGATCCGGACCAGCCGGTGGGTGCCCGACTCGACGCTGAGCGTGCCGTACGCGTACGGGACCTTGACCGTGAAGGTGGCCGACTTCAGGCCCGCCTCCTCGGCGTACGAGGTCTCGTAGACCTCGGTCGGGTAGCCGTGCCGCTCGGCCCAGCGCAGGTACATCCGCAGCAGCATCTCGGCGAAGTCCGCCGCGTCCACGCCACCGGCGCCGGCCCGGATGGCGACCAGCGCCTCCCGGGAGTCGTACTCGCCGGAGAGCAGGGTACGGACCTCCATCTCCTGGATGGCCTTGGTCAGCCCGGTGATCTCCGACTCGACCTCGGTCAGCACGCTCGGGTCGGACTCCGCCTCGGCCAGCTCCAGCAGCACACCGGCGTCGTCGAGCCGGGAGCGGAGGCTGAAGAGCTTGCCGATCTCGCCGTTGACGTACGACAGCTGCGAGGTGACCTGCTGGGCCCGGGCCTGGTCGTCCCAGAGGTCGGGCGCGGACGCCTCCTGCTCCAGGCGGGCCTTGTCCGCGCGGAGCCGGTCGATGTCGAGCACCGACTCGATGTTGCGCAGGGTGGCGTCGAGTTCCTTGAGCTGTTCGGCGTAATCGGCAGCGGTCACGACAGACAAGCGTACTGCGCGAGCGAGGAGTGAGCTTGCGAGCCCCGCGGTTCCGGGCGGGCGGGTCGGGCGGGGGTCACCCGACGGGGGCGCTCTTGAGCCACGACAGGGCGGCCTTGTGGTACGCCACGGCGAACTCGAGCGCGCTGGCGTCGTACGTCTCGCCTTCCTTCTTGGCGTTCTTGACCTGCTCCCGGACCCGGGCGAGGGCCTCGGTGTGGTACTCGTTCGCCGCCGCCTGGAGGTTCTTCAACTGGCTGGGCGAGTGCAGGTCGCCGAAGGCGATGCGCAGCGCGATCGGGTTGCGGATGGTGTCCCGCCCGGGATCCTCCGCCAGCCAGCGGGAGAACGTCCGTTTTCCGGCCGCGGTGATCGCGTACGGCTGGCTCATGCGCGGGCCCGGCTTGCCCATCCGGACGAGCCCACGCTCGGCCAGCACCGGCAACTCACGGTAGACCTGACTGCGGGTCATCGACCAGTACGGCGCCAGCCGGCGCTCGGCGGCGGCCATCAACTGGCCACCTGTCATGGGGCCCTCGTGGAGCAGCCCGAGCAGGGCTGCCGCCGTGGGGTTGACTCCGGATTCCGCCATGCCCCTCACGCTGCCACTTTGCCGACCCTCCGTCCAGGATTTCACAGTTTCACCACCCGGTAGGGGTTCCTATGTGCACTGTCGGCGCGAGACAGTCCGAGCCGGAGTTGTCGATGTCTCTACAACCGGCTGCGCAACTCCCACAGCTCCGGGTAGAACCGGGTCTCCACCCGGGAGCGCAGGTACGCCCCGCCGGCCGAGCCGCCGGTGCCCGGTTTGGTGCCGATCTGCCGCTCAGCCATCAGCACGTGCCGGGCGCGCCACAGCGAGAACGCCTGGTCGTGGGCGACCAGCGCCTCGGCGAGGTCCCACAGCGGTCCGTACCGCTCGCGGTCCGCGGCGATCGTGGCGTACGCGGTGAAGCGGGCCTCCGCCGTGCCCACGTCGAAGCCGGCCCGGTCGAGCACGGCCAGGAAACCGTCCCACAGGCTCGGCTCGGCCAGCCGGCGCTCCAGCCGCTCCCGCTCCGGGGCGGCCAGCCCCCGGAACCGGCGCAGGAAGTCCGGGTCCTTCAGGCCGGAGAGGAACTCGATCTCCCGGAACTGCACCGACTGGAAGCCGGACGCCGGGGCGAGCTTGGTGCGGAAGGCCAGGAAGTCCTGCGGGGTCATCGTGTCGATCACGTCGACCTGGCCGATCAGCACCCGCTCCACCACGTGGCAGCGCTCCAGCCGGATCCGGGGCAGGTAGGTCTCGCCGGCCAGCAGCCGGTCCCGGGCGTCGGTCAGCTCCGACAGCAGCAGCTTGAACCAGAGCTCGTAGACCTGGTGGATGGTGATGAAGAGCAGCTCGTCGTGGGAGGCCGGGTCGGACTCCGGCACCTGGGCGGCGAGCAGGTCGGTCAGCCGCAGGTAGTCGCTGTAGGTGAGCAGGCCACCCTGCTCACCGAACCGGGGGTCGTACGCGGGGGTGGGGTGGCTCATCGCGCCACGCTACCGCCGCGCCCAGGCCCCCGCCGACCGTCGAGGGACGGCTCCGGCGGGGACCCGCCGGCCGGCGCGGAACGCGCGCCGCCGGCGGGCCGTCGCCGGTTCAGCCCATGTGCGGGTACGTGTGGTCGGTCGGCGGGACGAAGGTCTCCTTGATCGTCCGCGGCGACATCCAGCGCACCAGGTTGTGCCAGGAGCCGGCCTTGTCGTTGGTGCCGCTGGCCCGGGCACCGCCGAACGGCTGCTGCCCGACCACCGCCCCGGTCGGCTTGTCGTTGATGTAGAAGTTGCCGGCCGCGTACCGCATCTTCTCCGCCACCGCGTCGACCACCTGGCGGTCGGTCGCGAAGATCGAGCCGGTCAGCGCGTACGGGGCGATCGACTCGGCCTGGGCGACCACCTCGTCGAACCGGGCGTCGTCGAAGACGTGCACGCCGAGGATCGGGCCGAAGTACTCGGTGGTGAAGGTCTCGTGCGCCGGGTCGGTGCACTCGAACAGGGTCGGCCGGACGAAGTAGCCGACCGAGTCGTCGGCGGTGCCACCGGCGACGATCCGGCAGGTGTCGTCCCCGCTGATCAGCTCCAGCGCGGCGGTGTGCCGGTCGAAGGCCTTGGCGTCGATCACCGCGCCACCGAAGTTGCTGAAGTCGGTGACGTCACCGTAGGTGAGGGCCTCGGCGGTGGCGGCCAGCCGGTCCCGCAGCCCGCCCTCCCAGATCGACCGCGGCACGTACGCCCGCGACGCCGCCGAGCACTTCTGGCCCTGGTACTCGTAGGCGCCCCGGATCAGGGCGGTGTGCAGGGCGTCCACGTCGGCGCTGGAGTGCGCGACGACGAAGTCCTTGCCGCCGGTCTCGCCGACCAGCCGGGGGTAGCCCCGGTAACGGGAGATGTTGTCGCCCACCGTCTTCCACAGGTGCTGGAAGACCTTGGTCGAGCCGGTGAAGTGGATGCCGGCCAGGTCGGGGTCGGCCAGCACCACGTCGGAGACCTCCTCGCCCCGCCCGGTGACCATGTTGATCACACCGGGCGGCAGCCCGGCCGCCTCGAACAGCCGCATGGTGAAGTGCGCGGCGAACTGCTGGGTCGGGCCCGGCTTCCAGACCACCGTGTTGCCGAGCAGGGCCGGGGCCGACGGCAGGTTGCCGGCGATCGCGGTGAAGTTGAACGGGGTGATCGCGTAGACGAACCCCTCCAGCGGCCGGTGGTCGAACCGGTTCCAGGTGCCCGGCGAGGACAGCGGCTGCTCGGCGAGAAGCCGGCGCGCGAAGTGCACGTTGAACCGGAGGAAGTCGATGAACTCGCAGGCCGAGTCGATCTCCGCCTGGATGGCGGTCTTGGACTGGCCGAGCATGGTGGCCGCGTTCAGCGTGTCCCGCCAGGGGCCGGCCAGCAGTTCGGCGGCGCGCAGGAAGATCGCCGCCCGCTCCTCGAACGGCAGCGCCCGCCACATCGGGGCGGCGTCCTTGGCGGCCTTGACCGCCGCGCGCGCGTCGTCGTGGGTGGCGTGCGCGGTGACGCCCAGCACGTGCGCGTGCCTGTGCGGCTGGACCACGTCAATCGACTCGCCGCCCGCCATCCGCTGCTCACCGGCGATCGTCATCGGCAGGTCGATCCGCTCGGCGGCCAGCTCGGTCAGCCGCCGTTGGAGCCGTTCCCGGTCGGCGCTGCCCGGCTCGTAGTTGCGTACCGGCTCGTTGCGGGGCTCGGGTACGGAGAACACGGCGTCCATCAAGGCTCCTGGCGATCTCGACAGCGGTGGCGAAACCGGACCCGCGGGCGCGCGGCCGGGTGACCTGCGCCGGAACGCCGCGCGACGGTAGCCGGTCGCGGCGGCGGGACCGAGCCCAATCTTCCCACGCGACCCCCTCCCCACCACCCTCCCCCGGGCCCCTGCCCCACCCCACCCGGTGATCAAGCCCGTCCGGCCACCAACCCCCTTGATCACCGTGGCGGTCGCGGGGACGGCGGCGGGGTGGGTGGGGTGGGTGGGCGCGTACGCTGGGTGCCGGTGACCTGCCTGCCCCGGCCCGGCCGACCGCCCGGATGCCGGCCCGCCTCGAAGGGGAGACGATGACCAAGCAGCCCGGCGGCTCCGCGGCCGCGGAGTCGGACCAGCCGGTGGCCGGCGACCCCACCGCGGCTGCTGATCCCGGCACCTCCGCGACCCCGCCGACGACCGCCGACCGGACGGCGGAAGCGGACCGGGTGCCCGCGGCCGGCGACCCCGACGTCGACCGGGACGGGGCCGTGGACGACGAGCCCGTCGGGGGCGGGACGGCTCCCGCGCCGGGGGCGGCGCTGCTCGCGCTGCTGGCGCTGGGATGGCTGGCCGCCATGCTCTGGTCGACCCGCGAGGCGATCAACTCGGCGGCGGCCGGGGTCACCGCGATCAGCCTCTCCGCCTTCGCGCTGCCCGGGGTGATCTCCGCCGCGCTGGTCGCCGGGGCCGCCTTCGCCCTCTCCGGGGTCGACCTGCTCGGCCACCGGGTCGGCGAGCGGGCCACCCTGCGCTTCCTCGCGGCGATCGGCGCCGGCCTGCTCATCGGCCTCGCCGCCGCGTTCGCGATCAACCTGACCTACGCCGACAACGCGACCACCAACGTGATCGCCGGCACCAGCGCCGCCGCGGCGATCATCGGCGGGGCCGTCGCCGGCGCCCGCAGCGCACCCACCGTCGGCGCCGTGGTGGCCGCCGCCCTCGGCACGCTGGTCTTCGTGGTGGCGTTCAGCCGGGCCCGGGATCCGCTCTTCGACCTCTTCGGCGCCGGCGACACCCAGGAGTCGCTGGTCAACGCGGCCAAGTGGGTGTCACGTACGGAGTCGCTGCTCGCCGGGGTGGTGGCCGGGCTGCTCGCCTTCGGCTACCTGGCCTGGGCGCGCCGCCGGGCCACCCGGCGGAACCCGGACGCCCCCGCGCTGCGCTGGCCGGCGTACCTGGTGGCCGGGGCCGGCCCGGGACTGCTGCTGCTGGTCGCCGAGGTGATCATCCGGGTCGGCGGGCGCTCCCTGCTCGACCTGGCCGCGGCGCTCAGCGAGGCGGACGCGGTGGCCCAGACGTCGCTCGGCACCTCCCGGGTGGACAACGCCATCTGGGTGCTCTTCGTGGGCGCGCTGACCGCGCTGATCGCGTTCGGCCGGACGCTCGGCCCGGCCGGCGACGACCCGGAGCCGGTGTCGGACACCGGGCGCTGACCCCGGCCGGCGTCAGCTGGCGGTACGGAGCAGCAGGTCGAGCTCGGTGACGTCGTACCACTCCAGCTCGTGGTCCTCGGCGCCGTCGACCGTGAACTGCGCGTCCGGGTCACCGGCGAGCGCCTCGGCGACCACCTCCGCGGCGGCGGCCACGTCCTCGACCGCCTCCGAACCGTCGACGTGGATCGCCGCGACCGCGCCGATCGGCACCGGCCGGGCCAGCTCCACGGCGCTCGAACCCAGCTCGCCGTCGCCGCGCCCGACCGCGGCGGCCGGCAGGTCGGCCGAGACCACCACCCGCCGGCGGGGTGCGGCCGGGTCGGCCCGCAGCAGCTGCAACGCGTCCTGGGCGGCCCGGGTGAAGGCGACGTACTCGAGCTCCTCCTCGTCGCCCTCGGCGTACCACTCCCGCAGGGCCGGGGTCACCGCGTGGGCCCGCTCCGCGCTGAGCCCCTGCTCACGCAGCCGGTCCAGGATCGGGACGGTCGCCGGCACGTACACCCGGACAAGGTCGTCGGTCACCGGTGTCTCCCTGCTGAAATCCGCCGCCGGCGTGCGCCGGCCCGGGCGCCGATCATGCCGTACGCCGTGACCGTCATACACCTCGCACCTCGCCGGTGGAAGTTCCGCCCCGGTGTGTCCCGGCCCGGACCTCGCCCGGGCGGCCGGACGGGCGCTGGGCGGCGTCGGCGGGTGATGGCAAACTGAGCCAAACGTCCCCAACCCCGGGAGTTTCCGTGGAGCCGAGGTTCCTGCTCCTCTCCGACGTGGCCGCCGAGCTCAACGTGTCGGATTCGCAGGTCTACCACATGGTGCGCAGCGGCGAACTGCCCGCGATCAAGATCGGGGGGCGCGGCCAGTGGCGCGTGGAGCGCGCCCAACTGGAGGAGTACATCAAGCGCAAGTACGCGGAGACCGCCGAGTGGGTACGCAGCAACCCGCTCGCCGACCGCGACCCGGAGTGACCCGACCGGTGCCCTGAGCCATTGACCGCAGGCTCTGCCATGCCCAAGAATGAACCCTGTTCGAAGGCAAACGTAGGCAAACGCAAGAATCAGGGGGCAGCGCGATGACCGAATCCCGCCGACCCGGCCCGCCCCGGCCACCCGTGCGGCTGCGACCCGCGCCCTCCTTCGAGCCGCCCTTCGCCGACGAGGACGGCGGCCACTGGCCGCTGCCCGGCGAGGGCCAGCTCGCCCTCGACCTGTTCGA
This sequence comes from Micromonospora sp. CNZ280, assembly GCF_011759515.1. Taxonomy (NCBI): domain Bacteria; kingdom Bacillati; phylum Actinomycetota; class Actinomycetes; order Micromonosporales; family Micromonosporaceae; genus Micromonospora; species Micromonospora sp. CNZ280. The sequence continues at coordinate 3,062,140 of NZ_JAAOYP010000001.1, read as the reverse complement.
GGCGGCCCGCCGGCAGCCGGGCCGTCCGCCGGACCGGCGGTTGCGGGCCGGGCCGACTCCCGCCCGGCCGGGCCGGCGCGCCCCCGGCCCGCTGCCACCCGGTGCCCTGGTGACTGCCACGCCGGAGGCGATCCGGGCCGCCCACCGCTTCGTCGGCACCTGCCTCGAGGTGCTCAACGGCTACCGCCCGCCCGGTCAGCTCCGGCCGCTGCTCGACCCGGGCCGGGCCGCCGAGCTACTGCCCGAGCTGGCCCGGGCCGGCACGCGGACCGGCCCGGTACGCCGCCGGTCCACCCGGCCCGCAGTGCGGCTGCGCCGGCTGCGGGTCTGCGAACCCCGGGCCGCCGCGGTCGAGGTCGCCGCGGTGCTGGCCGGCGGCGGCGCCCACACCTGGGCGATGGCGCTGCGCCTGGAACACCGCCGGGGCACCTGGCTCTGCACCGCCCTCCAGGTCCTCTGACCCGGGCCCCTACCACGGCCAGGCCGGCGACCAGCCAGGCCGCGACATCGACCTGTGATCCACTCCGTATGCGGCATGCCGCGGCTTCCTTGCGACGCGAGACCGCGACATGCCGCACCCGGTGGCGATCTCCAGTTCTCCGCACGGGCCGGCCCGGCGGGTGGACCCAGGAACGCCGACGGGCCCCGGCCGGTCGGCCGGGGCCCGTCGGGCCAGCGTCGGATCAGGCGCCGCCGTTGGGGGCGCCGTGGCAGCGCTTGTACTTGCGGCCGGAACCGCACGGGCAGGGCGCGTTGCGGGACGGGCCGTTGCTCGCCTCCGCCTGCCCGGGAGCCGCCCGCCGGGCCGCGTTCGACGCCACGGCCGGGCCACGCAGCCCGCTCGCCGGGCGCTGCGGGGCGTTCGGCGCGGTGCCGCCCGGCCCCGCCGGAGCGGCCTTCGCCCCGCGCCCGATGCCCAGCGCCGGGGCCTGCTCGTCGGCCTGCTCGACGGCCACCGAGCCGCGGCCCGCCTCGCCGTCGATGGTCGGCGCGGAGTACTGCAGGCCCTGCTGCTGCGGCGCCCGGTTCAAGCCCTTGGCACGGATCTCCACCGGCTTGTCGAGCAGCTTGACCTCTTCGGCCTCCGGCTCCGGCTCGGCGACCTGGACCTCCAGGTTGTAGAGGAAGCCGACCGTCTCCTCCTTGATGCCGTCCATCATGTTGGCGAACATGTCGAAGCCCTCGCGCTGATACTCGATCACCGGGTCGCGCTGGGCGTACGCCCGCAGGTTGATGCCCTCCTGCAGGTAGTCCATCTCGTAGAGGTGCTCACGCCACTTGCGGTCGATGACCTGGAGCAGCACCATCCGCTCGAGCTGGCGTACCGCCTCCTCGCCGAGCTGCTCCTCCCGCCGGTCGTACGCGGCGTGCGCGTCCTCCTTGAGGCGGGACATCAGGAAGTCGGCGTCCATGCCGGCCCGCGAACCGCCGGCCTCCTCCTCCAGCTCCTCGATCGTGATGCCGACTGGGTAGAGCTGCTTGAGGCTGGACCAGAGCTGCTCGAGGTCCCAGTCCTCGCCGTAGCCCTCGGCGGTGGCTCCCTGCACGTACGCCTCGACGACGTCGTCGATCATGTTGCGGACCTGGTCGGAGAGGTCCTCGCCGTTGAGCACCCGGAGGCGCTCGGCGTAGATCACCTGGCGCTGCTTGTTCAGCACCTCGTCGTACTTCAGGACGTTCTTGCGGATCTCGGCGTTCTGGCCCTCGATCTGGGCCTGCGCGCTCTTGATCTGCCGGGTGACCATCTTCGACTCGATCGGCACGTCCTCCGGGATGTTGAAGCGGTCCATGACCGCCTCCACCGCGCCGGAGCGGAACCGCTTCATCAGCTCGTCCTGCAGCGACAGGTAGAACCGGGACTCGCCCGGGTCACCCTGCCGGCCGGAACGGCCGCGCAGCTGGTTGTCGATCCGCCGGGACTCGTGCCGCTCGGTGCCCAGCACGTAGAGGCCACCGGCGGCGGCCACCTCCTCCGCCTCGGCGTCGCAGGCCTGCTTCCACTTGGGCAGGACCTCCTCCATCGCCTTGGCGTACTCCTCCTCGTTCTCGACCGGGTCGAGGCCGCGCTGGCGCAGCTCGCTCGCGGCGAGGAACTCGGGGTTGCCGCCGAGCAGGATGTCGGTGCCCCGGCCGGCCATGTTGGTGGCCACGGTGACCGCGCCCTTGCGCCCGGCCTGGGCGACGATCTCGGCCTCCCGGGCGTGGAACTTGGCGTTCAGCACCGAGTGCGGGATGCCGCGGCGGCGCAGCAGCTGGGAGAGGATCTCGGAGTTCTCCACCGAGACGGTGCCCACCAGCACCGGCTGCCCGGCCTCGTGCCGCTCGGCGATGTCCTCCACCACGGCGTTGAACTTGGCCTTCTCGGTCTTGTAGATGACGTCCGGGCGGTCCTGCCGGATCATCGGCCGGTGGGTCGGGATGGTCACCACGCCGACCTTGTAGACCTTGTTGAACTCGCCCGCCTCGGTCTGGGCGGTACCGGTCATGCCGGAGAGCTTCTCGTAGAGGCGGAAGTAGTTCTGGAGGGTGATGGTCGCCAGGGTCTGGTTCTCCTGCTTGATCTCCACCCCCTCCTTGGCCTCGATCGCCTGGTGCATGCCCTCGTTGTAGCGACGGCCGTGCAGGATGCGGCCGGTGAACTCGTCGACGATCAGGACCTCGCCGTCGCTGACGATGTAGTCCTTGTCGCGCTTGTAGAGCTCCTTGGCCTTGATCGCGTTGTTCAGGTAGCCGACCAGCGGGGTGTTCACCGACTCGTACAGGTTGTCGATGCCGAGCCGGTCCTCGACCTTGGCCACGCCGCGCTCGGTGACCGCGATGGTCCGCTTGGCGTAGTCGACCTCGTAGTCGCCCTCGCCGTCCTTGCCGGGCTGGAGCCGGGCCACCACCGCGGCGAACTCCCCGTACCAGCGGGCGGAGTGCTCGGCGGGGCCGGAGATGATCAGCGGGGTCCGGGCCTCGTCGATCAGGATCGAGTCGACCTCGTCGACCACGGCGAAGTTGTGCCCGCGCTGGACCAGTTCCTCCCGCGACCAGGCCATGTTGTCGCGCAGGTAGTCGAAGCCGAACTCGTTGTTCGTGCCGTAGGTGATGTCGCACTCGTACGCGGCCCGGTGCTCGCTGGCCGGCCGGTTGGGCAGCACCACGCCGACGGTGAGACCGAGGAACTCGTGCACCCGGCCCATCCAGGCGGCGTCGCGCTGGGCCAGGTAGTCGTTGACCGTGACCACGTGCACGCCATTGCCGGAGAGCGCGTTCAGGTAGACCGGCATGACCGAGGTCAGGGTCTTGCCCTCACCGGTCTTCATCTCGGCGATGTTGCCGAAGTGCAGCGCCGCGCCGCCCATCACCTGGACGTCGTACGGGCGCTGGCCGAGCACCCGGGCGGCCGCCTCGCGGCACACCGCGAAGGCCTCGGGCAGCAGGTCGTCGAGGGTCTCGCCGTCGGCCAGCCGCTCCTTGAACTGCGCGGTCATGTCGCGCAGTTCCTCGTCGGTGAGGTTGACGTAGTCGTCCTCGATCGAGTTGACGGCGGCGGCGATGGCCTTGAGCCGGCGCACCATACGGCCCTCGCCAGCGCGGAGGACCTTTTCCAGAATCGACACGGATCAACGCTCCCCTAGACAGTCTCGAACCATCGTAGGCGCTCCATCGGGGCGATGGTCACTGGTGGCGGCGGTCCGGTCCGACGAAAACGACATACCTCGCAGCCGATCCGCCGGCGCCGTGATTATCCGTTACGCCGTCGGCGAACGATCCGGCACGATGGCCCGGTGGAACCAGTGGAGATCACCGAGGACGGCCTGTTGCTGCGCCCGTGGCAGACCACCGACGCCGACGCCGTGCACCGGGCGTGCCAGGATCCGGACATCCAGCGCTGGACCACCGTACCGCGCCCGTACCGGCCGGAACACGCCAGCAGGTTCGTCACCGAGGTGGCGCCGGGCGACTGGGCGGCCGGCCGCGGCGCGCCGTTCGCGGTCTGCGACGCGGCCACCGGTGAGCTGCTCGGCTCGTGCGGGCTGGTCTCCATCGACCCCGTCCTGGGCTCCGGCGAGATCGGCTACTGGGTCGCCCCCTGGGCCCGCGGGCGCGGGGTCACCGTACGGGCCGCCCGGGCGGTCGCCCGCTGGGCCTTCGACAGCCTCAAGCTGCGCCGGCTGATCTGGCAGGCCGAGGTCGGCAACCACGCGTCCCGGCTGGTGGCGCTGCGCACCGGGTTCCGGATCGAGGGGCGGCTGCGGCTGGCCGACCCGGCGCCGGAGGGCGGCAACCAGGGCTGGATCGGCTCGCTGCTGCCCGGCGAGGTGCCGGCCGCCGGCAGCGCCGGCCCGGCCGGCCCGGGCACCCTGGAGGCCCGGCGGGCCGCGGTCTTCGGCCGCCCGCAGCCGGTCCTGTTCGCCACCGCCGGCGCCACCGAGCTGCGGCTGCGCCCGGTGGAGGAACGCGACCTGGACGCCATCGTGGCCACCTGCCAGGACCCGGAGACGGTCCGCTGGACCACGGTGCCCCACCCGTACCAGCGCGACCACGCCGAGGGGTTCCGCCGGGACGTCGCCGAGGCGGCCTGGGCGGGTGCCACCGGGGCGACGTACGCGATCGCCGACGCGGACGACCGGTACGCCGGCTCGATCGACCTGCGGATCTCCCCGGCCGACCCGCTGGTGGCCGACGTCGGCTTCATGACCGCCCCGCACGCCCGGGGCCGGGGCTACCAGCCGGCCGCGCTCGCCGCGCTCTGCGCCTGGGGCTTCGCCACGCTCGGCCTGGCCCGGATCGAGTGGCGGGCCAACGTGGGCAACATCGCGTCCCGCCGGGTCGCCGAGAAGGCCGGCTTCACGTTCGAGGGCACCGCCCGCGGCGGGGTCAACCACCGCGGTGAACGGCTGGACGCCTGGGTCGCCGCGCTGCTCGCCGAGGACCTGGCGTGACGCCGAAGGTCATCGAGGCGTACGGGGTGCGGCTGCGGGAGAACCGCGCGGACGACGTCGCCGACACGGCTGCCGGCTGCGCCGACCCGGTGACCCAGCGCTTCATCTCCGGCCTGCCGTCGCCGTACACCGAGGCAGACGCCCGCTGGTGGGTCACCGAGGGGGCGCCCGCGGCCTGGGCCAGCGGTGGGGCCGCCTACGTGGTGGCGGACCCGGACACCGACCGGCTGCTCGGCGCGGTCGGGCTGAGTCACCCGGTGCCCTACCGGCGCCAGGCCGAGATCGGTTACTGGGTGGCGCCGTGGGCGCGCGGACGGGGCGTGGCCACCGCGGCGACCCGGGCGCTGGCCGAGCACGCGTTCGCCACCGGGACCGCCCGGCTGGAACTGTTCACCCACGAGGACAACACCGCCAGCCAGCGGGTCGCGCTCGCCGCCGGCTTCCGCTACGAGGGCGTACGCCGCGACGCCAGCTCGAACCGCGACGGCGGCCGGCACGACCTGCTCGCCTGGGTACGCCTCGCCGGCGACCCGCCCGGACCGGCCCCGCGCCCGCTGCCCGACCTGCCCGACGGCCGGCTCACCGACGGCGTGGTGACCCTGCGCCGGCTCGCCCCGGACGACGCGGACCTGATGTTCCGGCTGCACACGCTGCCCGAGGTGGTGGCGAACCAGGCGCCACCGGTGCCGCCCGCCCGGGACGCGATCGAGCGGCGCTGCCGACTGGCGGAGAGCGGCTGGCTGACCGGCGTCATCGCGCGGCTGCTGATCGTCGACGCGGCCACCGGCGAGCCGCTCGGCAGTTGCGGGCTGTCGTACACCGACCTGCCGGCGGGCGAGGCGAGCCTCGGCTACGCGCTGCTGCCGGCGGCGCGGGGCCGCGGTCTCGCCACCCGGGCGGTCCGGCTGCTCGCCGGCTGGGCGTTCGGGCCGGTCGGGATCGCCCGGCTGACCGCCGGCACCATACCGGACAACATCGCGTCGCACCGGGTGCTGGAGAAGGTCGGCTTCCGCCGCGAGGGGCTGCTGCGCGGCCGGCTGCCCGGGCTGGCCGGGACGCGGATCGACGACCTGGTCTTCGGCCTGCTGCCGGACGAACTCCGCTGACCCGGGCGGTCGTGGTGGCGGCCGGTGCCGCCACCACGACGGCGCTGGCCGCTCAGATGGCCAGCGAGATGATCCCGTAGTCGTAGGCGTGCCGGCGGTAGACGACGCTCGGCCGGCCGGACTCCTTGTCCTGGAACAGGTAGAAGTCGTGGCCGACGAGTTCCATCTGGAACAGGGCGTCGTCGACGGTCATCGGCTCGGCGGGGTGCACCTTCTCCCGCGCGATGTGCCAGGGCTGGTCGTCGTACTCGTCCTCGGCGTCGACCCGTTCCGCGACCGCGGTGGCGGTGGCCGCGCTGGCGCCGTTCACCGGCGGCGCGTCGAGGTCCGCCACGGGCAGGCCGGCGGTGGCGGCGGCCACGGAGAGCGGCGCGTGCCGGCCCCGGTGGACGCGACGGCGGTCGGCCGCCCGGCGCAGCCGGGTGTCGAGCTTGGCGATCGCCGCGTCGAGCGCGCTGTAGAAGTCGTTCGTGCAGGCCTCGGCCCGGATCACCGGGCCACGCGAGACGCAGGTTATCTCCACTCGCTGGCAGTGGTCCGCCTGGCGCGGGTTGCGCTCGTGGAACAGCTCCACATCGACCCGAATGAGTTTGTGATCGTAGCGTTCGATCTTCGCGAGTTTCTCCGCGACGTGCACCCGGTAATGGTCGGGAACTTCGACGTTCCGGCCCTTGACCACGATGTCCACGTGACCTCCTTGCTCGGATGGTCGTTCGATCCGGCATCCGGCCGCACGCCCCGGGGAGGCCCCACTCGGCGTCGACCGGTCGATACGGCTACGCCTCCTTTCACCGCCAGGAGCGGGTGGGAAGACCTCCTACCCCTGACAGCAGAACGCTAACTCCTGTTCAGGGCACAGTCACCCCTGGTTGCCGAGACGGCTCAGGAATTTTCACAGCTCGTACACCATCGGGTGAAACGGAAACACGGAGGGTTACGACTGTTGCCGTTTCTCGGTCGCCGCGAGCACCGCCGCGACGGTGGGTGACCGGCCGGACGCGGCCAGCGCCCGGCTCACCGCGGCGATCGTGGCGCCGGTGGTGACGATGTCGTCCAGCACCACCACGGCGGTGCCCGGCGGTGCCGGTACCGCCCGGCCGCGCAGCCGGAACACCGATTCGGCCGCCGCCGCCCGGCCCGCGCTGTCCAGCGTCACCGAGTCCGGGCGGGGCAGGGCGCGCAGCGGGCGGGAGACCCGCACCGGCCAGCCGGCCCGCCGCAGCCGGTGCGCGCAGTGCCGGGCCAGCCGGCCGAGGTGGTCGCCGTAGCGGGCCCGGGCGGCGGCCGCGGTGTCCGGCACCGGCACCAGCGTCACCGGGCGCGCCCCGCCGAGCGCGGTCGCCACCACCTCGGCGAGCAGCCCGCCCAGCGGCCGGGCCAGCCCGTGCCGGCCGTGCTCCTTGTACGCCAGCAGCGTCTCCCGCAGCGGCCCGGCGTACGGGCCGAGGGCGACGCAGGGCGGCAGGCCCGGCGGGGCGGGCGTGGGCCGCGCCGGGCGGGGGCGCAGTGCCTGCAACAGCCCGGCGCACTCCGGGCACACCCCGTGCCGCAGGCCGGGCCGGTGTTCCCGGCAGCCCGCGCAGTCGGCGGGCAGCACCAGGTCGGCGAGGTCCGCCCAGAGCGCGCCGACGTCCCGCACCGGGATCAGTAGAGGAAGAAGGGCGCGGTCGGGTTGCCGGACCGGTCCCCGGTCGGCTCCGGGCTGACGTTGAGCACCTGATCCGGCTGGATCCGCGACGACCCGCTGTAGGACACGCCGTTGGCCTCGTACATCACCGCGCTGGGCTGCGGTGCCACCGGGTTGACCGGGTACGCCGCCAGGTGGGTCACCTTGGCGCCCAGCTTCTCCTGCAGCGGGGTCTGCCGGGCGCCGTCGACGCTGACGTCGTAGACCGCCGGTCGGCCGGCCGAACCGCCCACCACCAGCCGGTCCTCACCGGCCCAGTCGACCGCCGAGAGCGCGGTCAGCGAGGTGAACACCCTCCGCGCCGGCCCGACCGTGACGCTGTCGTCGTCCAGGTCGACGGCGGCCACGTAGAGCCCACCGCCGACGATGAGGGCGATCCGCTGGCCGTCCAGCGACGCCGCCACGGCGGTGACCGCACCGGTCACGCCGTTGAGCTGCACCCGGCTCATCCGCACCTCCCGGTCGAGGTCGAAGACGTGCAGGCTGCCGTCGGCCACCACCAGCCCGCGCGGCTTCAGCGGGTCGAGGGTACGCAGCCAGACCGGCCGGCCCATCGCGTCGTGCGCGGGCCCCTTGCGCAAGCCGGTCAGCGGGGCCGTGCCGCTGCCGACGGCCAGCCGCTGCCGCTTGTCCGCTCCGGTGACCACCAGCGCGGCCAGCGTCCGGTCACCGATCCGGTCGAAGTTGGCCGACACCACGTTGCGGTTGTCCTCGTCGGCCACCGGCACCGTCCCGGGATCTCCCACCACGGCGAGCGGGTGCACCGCGCCGTCGTACACGCAGAACCGCTGCGGGTTCTGCGCGAGGTGGTAGACCTGGTTGGCCCGCCGCTGACCGTTCAGGTCGACCACCCGGCGGGACTGGTTCTGCACCTTCAGCTCCAGCTGGCCGTCGAGGTCCGGCAGCGACCAGGCGAGCTGGGTGGCGAACTGGTCCAGCCGCTCCTCGTCGTTGGCGGGCATGGCCAGGTTGACCTCCCACCGGTCGGCGTTCCCGGTGGCGTTGTTGATCAGCTCGGTGCGGTCCGGCAGCGGGACCACCGCCGTGCGCAGCCAGTCGGACGGGCCGCCGATCAGCCACCGGACCACCTCGGTCACCTGCCGTTCCTCCGGCACCGCCTCGGGCAGGTAGCGCAGGTCGGGCACCAGTCGGGCGCGGTCCGAACTCCAGAAGTAGACCGAGGACTCCTTGTAGTACTGCGCCAACGCCACGTCGCTGAGCAGCAGCACGTTCGGCGGGTCCTGCACGTACAGGCCGGCCTGCTCGACATCGCCCTGCCCGGGGAGGGCCGCACTGACCAGCTTGAACTCGTAGCGCCGCTCGGTGGCCACCGGGGGCACCAGGGTGCCGTTCGCCCGCAGGACGCCGACCTGCTGGACGTTGATGGTGACCTTCGTGCTGTCGACGTCGGGCGTGATCACCGGATCGTCGATCAGCCGCACCACGGTGAGGGCGACCTCGCTGCCCTGCCTCTCCTGGAGGCGGTGGTGGTGCCGTGGGTCGATGAACTCCTTGACCCGCTCGTACGCGCGGTCCGGCTCGCCCGCCGCGGCGGCCAGGAAGTTGTTCACGAACGTCTGGGCGTTGCTCCCGGCGGCGGCCCGGTTCGGCGGCTGCACACTGCCGCCGCTGACGGACCCGGCCTCGGCCGTGGAGACCCGGCGCTCCACCTCGACGTCGGTGCTGGCCGGGATGCCGCACCCGGTCAACCCGAGGGCGAGCAGTGCGACGCCGGCGACGCCGGTCAGCAGGGGACGTCTCACGACCGTGCCTCCGCCCGCTCTCCGGCCGTCCCGTCAGCGGCGGGCGCCGGCGCGATCGTCAACGCGTCCCCGGTGCCCGGGCCGACGGCCAGCAGCCCGCCGTCGCGCGGCCCGCCGAACGGCAGGGCCGCGTCGGCCGGCACCAGGCGCAGCGGGGAGGTGGTGAGCCGGTCGCCGGCGCGGGCCGGCAGGGTGAGCCGGAACTGGGCGCCCTGCCCCGGCGCCCCCCACGCCTCCAGCCAGCCGCCGTGCAGCCGGGCGTCCTCCAGGCTGATCGACAGCCCCAGCCCGGTACCGCCGGTCTGCCGTGCCCGGGACGGGTCGGCCCGCCAGAACCGGTTGAAGACCAGCTTCTCCTCGCCCGGTTTGAGCCCGACGCCGCGGTCGCGGACGGTGATCGCCACCGCGGTCTCGTCCGCGCCCAGGGTGATCACCACCGGTCTGCCCTCGCCGTGCTCGACGGCGTTGCCGACCAGGTTGCGCAGCACCCGCTCGACCCGGCGCGGATCCACCTCGGCGATCACCGGGGCGGCCGGCACGTCCAGCTCGATCGCCACCCCGACCCGCTCGGCCAGCCCGGCCAGTCGGTCGGCCACCCGGTGCACCACCGGCACCAGGTCGGTCGGCTCGGCGTCGAGCATGGCGAAGCCGGCGTCGAAGCGGCTGATCTCCAGCAGGTCGGTGAGCAGTTCCTCGAACCGGTCCAGTTCGGCCTGGAGCAGTTCGGCGCTGCGAGCGACCGCCGGGTCGAACTCGTCCCGCTCGGCGAAGATCAGGTCTGCCGCCATCCGGACCGTGGTCAGCGGCGTCCGCAGCTCGTGCGACACGTCCGAGGTGAAGCGGCGCTGCAGCCGGGACATCTCCTCCAGCCGGAGGATCTGCCGTTGCAGGTTGGTGGCCATCTGGTTGAAGGAGGCGGCGAGCAGCGCCAGGTCGTCCTCGCCGTTGACCGCCATCCGCTGGTCGAGCAGCCCGGCGGAGAGCCGCTGCGCGGTCCGGGCGGCCACCCGGACCGGGGTCACCACCAGCCGGGTCACCAGCGCGGCCAGCAGCCCGAGCAGCAGCACCAGAGCGACGCCGGTGGCCGCCACGGTGGTCCGGGCGTCGGCGGCGGCGGCGTCCTGCCGGGCCAGCGGTACGAAGTAGTAGATCTCGATCTGGCCGAAGTCGGTCGGCACCGGCGAGCCGTACACCAGGTACTTGGTGCGCTCGCCGGTGAGCGTGCCGGTGCGGATCTGCTTGGCCACGTTGCCGTCGGCGACCGCGGCCCGCAGCTCCGGGCTGATCAGCGGCCGGACGTCTATCGCGGGCGAGCTGCGGGTCTGCAGGATGCCGGGGTGGTCGTCGGCGGTGATCGCCACCACCACGCCACTGGTCTGCTGCGGGTCACCGCCGGCCAGGTAGTTGACGGTGCCCTCGATGGTGTCCTGGAGCTGGGCCTCCTGCGGCTGGCTGAACAGCGCGACCTGCTTGGCGGTGTAGTCCGCCCCGCTGGTCAGCCGCAGCCGCGCGTCGGTGACCGCGTTCTCCAGCAGGATGTCGGTGATCTTGTTGGCGATCACGTACGCGAAGCCGCCCACCAGCAGGCTGGACGCCACCAGGGTGATGGTCACCACCCGCAGCTGCAGGGAGCGCCGCCAGGTCTGGTGCAGCCCGGCGAGCAGCCGGGCGCCCCGGGCGGCGAGCCCACGCCACAGCTCCCACGCGGCGCCACGGCGGCGGGGAGTTGCTGACGGGGAGTCCTGGACCGGGGAGGTGACCACAGTAGGACCAGGCTATCCGGTCCCTGCCTTGTAGCCCACGCCGCGAACCGTGAGGATGATTTCCGGCCGCTCGGGATCCGGCTCGATCTTGGCGCGCAGCCGCTGCACGTGCACGTTGACCAGCCGGGTGTCCGCCGCGTGCCGGTAGCCCCAGACCTGCTCCAGCAGCACCTCGCGGGTGAACACCTGGCGCGGCTTGCGGGCCAGCGCGACCAGCAGGTCGAACTCCAGCGGGGTGAGCTTCACCTCCTCGCCGTTGCGGCTCACCGTGTGTGCCGGTACGTCGATGGTGATCTGGTTGCCCGGCGGCCCGATGGTGAGCATCTCCGGGGCGGCGTCCTCGCCGCGGCGCAGCCGGGCGCGCATCCGGGCGACGAGTTCCTTGGGCTTGAACGGCTTGACCACGTAGTCGTCGGCGCCGGACTCCAGGCCGAGGACCACGTCGACGGTGTCGCTCTTGGCGGTCAGCATGACGATCGGAACGCCCGACTCGGCACGGATCGACCGCGCCACGTCGATACCACTCATACCGGGCAACATCAGGTCGAGCAGCACGATGTCGGGCCGATTGTCGCGGAAGGCGGCCAAGGCCCGCTCCCCGTCGGCCACGAACGAGGGCAGGAACCCCTCGCTGCGCAGGACGATGCCGAGCATCTCGGCGAGCGCTGGGTCGTCGTCGACCACCAGTACCCGGGCTCTCATGGGATTAATTTTCCATCCCCGTTCAGTTCGGTGGGATCCACGTCACCCGGCACGGTACTGCCGCGGGACGCCGTCGCCCAGCAACCGGCCCCCGGACGACACCGCCCGGCGTGCGGGTCCACCTCGGCGGACCGCGCGTGACACCATGATCCCCGCGGGCGCCCTCGCGCGCCACCACCGTTCGTCCCCGTCAGGAGTACGCGTGCCCGACGCCGGCCCGACCGCCGTGCTCCCGCGTCGCCCGCTCACCGTCGGTGAGCTGCTCGACTCGGCGGTCCTGCTGCTGCGCGACCACGCCCGGGTGCTGGTCCCGCTCGCCGCGGCGCTGGCCGCCGGCGAGCAGCTACTGCTCCTGCCGGTACGCCTGGCGGCCGGCACCGACCAGCCGGTCTGGTTCGCGGAGTACGGCCGGTTCGGCTGGTACTGGCTGCTGCTGGTCATCGGCGCGGCGACCGAGGCGATGATCATCATGGTGCTCGGCAACCCGGCCGCGCGGGCCGCCGGGGCGGCGCTGCTCGGCCGCCGGGCCAGCGCCCGGGAACTGCTCCGCCCCGCCGGGGCGCGCTGGGGGTCGACCCTGCTGCTGGTGCCGGTGGTGGGGGCGGTGATGACCACCGCCGCCCTGCTCGGGCCCACCTGGATCATCGGCTTCGCCCTGCTCGGCGCGGTGACCCCGGCGCTGGTCGTGGACCGGGTCCACCCGCTGCGCGCCCCGCTGCGCTCGGCCACGCTCGCGGTCCGCGCCGGGGGCCGCGCCGGCGCCGTCCGGTTGCTCGGCTACCTCGCCTGGTGGCTGGTCCGGGTCGGCCTCGGGGTGGGCGTCTACTACGGGCTCGACGGGCTCGACCTTTTGCCCGAGACGTGGCAGATCCCGGTCTCCCTGCTCATCTGGGCGGGCGTGAACAGCGTCGCGTACCCGGCCATCGCCTGCCTGGACGCGGTGGTCCACCTGGAGACCCGGATCCGCACGGAGGGGCTGGACATCCTGCTGGCCCGCGCGCCGGCCGGCACGCCGGACGCCGCGCTGCTGGCGGCCCTGCGATGAGCTTCAGCCGGTGGTGGACCGAGACCACGGCGTCCCTCGGTGACCGCGTGCCGCTGCCGTTGGCCGCGCTGCTGCTGGTGCTCGTGGCGGCGCTGGTCGCCGCCGGCTGGTACAGCTACCCGGCCTGGGTGCCCCGCCGGCTGCCCCGGCTGCGGCGCCGGAAGGCACGCCGGGACGGCCCGCGCCCGGCGACCGCCGCGCCGGCCGTGCCGGCCGCCCGGGAGCCGGCCGACGAGCCACCGGCCGCCGTCCACCTGTCGCTGGCCGACCGGCTGGCCGCCGAGGGCCGCTACGCCGAGGCGGTCCGCGAACGGTTGCGGGGGATGCTCCGCGAGCTGGTTACCCGCCGGATGGTGCGGATGCGCGCCGGGATGACCGTCGCCGAGGTGATCGCCGCGGCGAGCGACCACCACCCGCCGGCCGGCCCGCCGCTGCGCGCGGCCGGTGCGATCTTCTCCGAACTCTGGTACGCCGACCGCCCCGCCACCGCCGAGCACGACCGCCGGATGCGGGAGCACGCCGGCGACCTGCACCGGGCGCTGGCCGACCCGGCCGAGCGGGAGGACCGGCGGTGACCACGACCACGACGACCGCCGGCGCGCGGACCGGGGCCACGACGAGCGCCAGGCGGCGCGGCGGGCGGCGTCGGCGGTGGCACCGGGTCATGATTCCGCTCGGGCTGGCCGCGCTGCTGCTCACCACCACGCTGGTCACGCACGCCGTCGACCAGCCCGATCCGGAAGCCGGCTTCCTCTCCCCGGTGGCGACCGGCGACCACGGGGGCAGCCGGCTCGCCGCCGCGCTGCGCGAGCGTGGGGTCACCGTGCAGCGGGAGACCACCACCCCGGCGGCGCTAGCGGCCGTCCGGTCCGCGCCGGCCACGCTCTTCGTCCCCGCGCCGGCGCTGCTGCGCCGGGAGACCGTCCGCAACCTGGACCGGCTTCCCGCCCGGACCCGGCTTGTCCTGGTCGACCCGGCCCGCCCGGTGCTGGTCTCCGCCGGGCTGCCGCTGCTGCCCGGCGAGCGTCGCTGGGCGGCGCGGGCGCTCGGCCCGGCGGCGAACGGGTTGCCCTGCCAGCTGCCCGAGCTGGCCGGGGTCGGCACGGCGGCCGTCGGCCTGCAGCGCTACACCGCCGGCGGCTACCGCCCGAACCAGGTCCAGTTCTGCTTCGCCGGCGCGTTGGCCCGGGTGCCCGGGGCGGCCGAGCAGGTGGCGGTCGGCGCCAGCGACCCGTTCCGCAACGACCGGATCGGCGAGTGGGACAACCTCGCCTTCGCCACCGGCCTGCTCGGGGTCACCGGCCGGGTGGTCTGGCTCGACCTGGCCGAGGCGGAGCCGCCGCCGGCCACCGGCACCGGCCGCCCGTCCCGGACGCCGGCCACCGAGGACGGTCCGGGCACCGGGACCGGTGACGGCAGCGGCGACGGCACAGGCACCGGCGACGGCCGGGGCGGCCCCGGAGCACCCGGTCAGCCCGGCGGCCCGGGCGGGGGCGACCAGTCCGGCTCCGGTGACGGCGACCGTGACGCCGCCGCCCCCGACGATCCGCCGAACCCGCTCTGGGCCGCGTTCCCGCCCTGGTTCTGGGCGTTGCTGGCCCAGCTCGCGCTGGCGGTGCTGTTCCTGGCGCTCTGGCGGGCCCGCCGGCTCGGCCCGCCGGCGGCGGAGCCGCTGCCGGTGACCGTCCGCTCCGCCGAGACGGTCCTCGGCCGGGCCCGGCTATACCAACGCGCCGGGGCGCGCGAGGCGGCCGCCCGGACCCTGCGGGAGGCCGCCCTGACCCGGCTGCTTCCCTGGCTCAACCTGCCGGCGGACGCGGCACCGGACCGGGTCGCCGGCGCGGTCGCCGCCCGCACCGGCGCCGATCCGGCCGCGACCGAGGAGCTGCTGTACGGCGGTGAGCCGGAGACCGACCACGACCTGCTGGAGCTGGCGCGCGCGCTGGACGGGGTGACCCGTACGGTGGCACCGCCGGCCTCCCCCGACGTGCCGCTGCCGAACCGAACCGAAGGAGAACCGCGGTGACCCGACCCGCCGGAACCGCCGAGTCGCAGCTCGCCGACCCGGACGACGCCCGAGCGGCCCTGCACCGGCTGCGCGCCGAGGTGGCCAAGGCGGTCGTCGGGCAGGACGCGGTCGTCACCGGCCTGGTGATCGCCCTGCTCTGCCGCGGGCACGTGCTGCTGGAGGGGGTGCCCGGGGTGGCCAAGACGCTGCTCATCCGCACCGTGGCCACCGCACTGGACCTGACCTCGAAGCGGGTGCAGTTCACCCCCGACCTGATGCCCGGCGACGTCACCGGGTCGCTGATCTTCGACCCGCACACCGCCGCGTTCACCTTCCGGGAGGGGCCGGTCTTCACCAACCTGCTGCTCGCCGACGAGATCAACCGGACGCCGCCGAAGACCCAGTCGGCGCTGCTGGAGGTGATGGAGGAGCGGCAGGTCTCGGTGGAGGGCGACCGGCGGCCGCTGCCCGAGCCGTTCATCGTCGCCGCCACCCAGAACCCGATCGAGTACGAGGGCACCTATCCGCTGCCGGAGGCGCAGCTGGACCGGTTCCTGCTCAAGCTCACCGTGCCGCTGCCGAGCCGGGAGGAGGAGCTGGGCGTGCTGCGCGCGCACCACGCCGGCTTCGACCCCCGCGACCTGTCCGCCGCCGGCGTACGACCGGTGGCCGGGGCGGCCGACCTGGCCGCGGCGCGGGCCGCGGTGGGCCGGGTGCACGTGGCCGAGCCGCTCCTCGGTTACCTGGTCGACCTGTGCCGGGCCACCCGGGCCACCCCGGCGCTGGAGCTGGGCGCCTCCCCCCGGGGCGCGACCGCCCTGCTCAGCACCGCCAAGGCGTGGGCCTGGCTGGCCGGCCGGGACCACGTCGTGCCGGACGACGTCAAGGCGGTCGCCCGGCCGACCCTGCGGCACCGGCTGCGGCTGCGGCCGGAGGTCGAACTGGAGGGCGTGAACGTGGACGCGGTGCTGGACACGGTGCTGGCCACCGTGCCGACCCCGCGATGACCTGGCGGGCGGCGCTCCTGCTGGCGGCCGGTGCGCTGACCCTGCCGGCCTGGCCGTCGCCGCTCGCCGGGGTGCTGGTGATGACCGGCGCGGTGCTGCTCCTGGTCGTGCTGGACCGGGCGCTGGCGGTGCCGCCGAGCGCGGTGACCGCCACCCGGGACGGGGACCGCGCGGTCCGGCTCGGCGGCACCGCCACCGTCGTGCTGCACCTGGGCAACACCTCCGGCCGTACGCTGCGCGCCCAGGTCCGCGACGCCTGGGTGCCGTCGGCCGGCGCCCGCCCGGGCGTCCCGCCGACGCGGCCGGTACGGGTGGAGCCCGGCCGGTCCGCCGCGCTGCCCAGCCGGCTCACCCCCACCCGTCGCGGTGACCGGCCGGCGGTGGCGCTGACCGTCCGCTCCCTCGGCCCGTTGGGGCTGGGGTTCCGCCAGCGCTCGGAGCGCCCGGCGACGCCCCCGTGGACGCTGCGCGTGCTGCCCCGCTTCGACTCCCGCCGGCACCTGCCGGAGAAGCTGTCCCGGCTCCGGGTGATCGACGGCACCCAGGTCACCCGGGGACGCGGCCAGGGCACCG
This sequence comes from Micromonospora sp. CNZ280, assembly GCF_011759515.1. NCBI lineage: Bacteria > Bacillati > Actinomycetota > Actinomycetes > Micromonosporales > Micromonosporaceae > Micromonospora > Micromonospora sp. CNZ280. The sequence goes on along the minus strand of NZ_JAAOYP010000001.1, from coordinate 3,045,555 downwards.
AGTTCGACACCCTGCGCGAGTACGTGGTCGGCGACGACGTGCGCTCGATCGACTGGCGGGCCAGCGCCCGCCGGGCCGACGTGCTGGTGCGCACCTGGCGGCCGGAGCGGGACCGGCGGCTGGTCTGCGTGCTGGACACCGGCCGCACCTCGGCGGTCCGGGTCGGCGACGAGCCCCGGCTGGACACCGCGATCGACGCGGCGCTGCTGCTCACCGCCCTCGCCGCGCGTGCCGGTGACCGGGTCGACCTGCTCGCCGCCGACACCGCCGTACGGGCCACGGTGACCGGGACCGGCCGGCCGGCCCTGCTGCCCCGGCTGGTGCACGCGCTGGCCCCGTTGCAGCCGACGCTGGTGGAGACGGACTTCGACCTGATCGCCGGCGAGCTGCTACGACGGCAGCGGCAGCGCAGCCTGGTGGTGCTTTTCACCGCGCTGGAGGCGGGTGCGCTGAGCGCGGGTCTGCTGCCGGTGCTGCCCCGGCTGGCCGCCCGACACCGGGTGCTGATCGCGGCGACCCACGACCCGGTGCTGACCGCGCTCACCACGGCCGTACCGGCCCAGCCCCGGGACGCCTACGCGGCGGCGGCCGGCTGGCGGGCGCTGGCCGAGCGGGGCCGGATCCGCGCCGCGCTGGCCCGGCACGGCGTCCTGGTCGTCGACGCCCCCGCCGGCCGCCTCGCCCCCACCCTCGCCGACACCTACCTCCGCCTCAAATCCCAAGCCCAACTCTGACCCACCGCCCCGCCCCGGCTCGCGGTGCGGCCGGTTGATCATGAAGTTTATTGCTCGCCGGCCCGGCGTGTCGCGTCAACAACTTCATGATCAACGGGATCGACGGTGGGTTCGGTGCTGGTGGCGCGGGGGCCGAGGGTGAGGACGTAGGCGAGGAAGGCCAGCCAGATGGCGGCGCCGGCGGCGACGCGGAGGGGGATCGGCACCGGTGCGGGGGTGATGAACGCCTCGATCACGGCGGAGACGGCGAAGAGCCCGACCAGGCCGACGGCGACCAGGATGGCCTGGCGTCCCGCCCGGGCGACCGCCTGTCCCCGGGTCAGCCCGGCCGGTGGCGAGATCCATGCCCAGCCGGTCCGCAGGCCGACGCCGGCGGCCACGAAGACCCCGGTCAGCTCCAGCAGCCCGTGCGGAGTGATCAGGCCGAAGAAGACGTCGCCCCGGCCGTAGGAGACCATCACCCCACCGGTGACGCCGATGTTCAACGCGTTCTGCCACAGCAGGTAGAGCACCGGGACGATCAGCACCCCGGCGGCCAGGCAGCGGGCGGCCACCCAGGCGTTGTGCGTCCAGAGCTGGACCGCGAACGTCGGCGCGGAGTACTCGGTGTAGTAGTCGGCGAAGCCGGAGTCGACCAGTTCGGCGGCCGCTTCCTCGCCGATGAACGCCGCCGCGGTGTCCGGGTTTCCCGCCACGAACCAGATCAGGAAGAAGCTGAGCAGGGTGAACCCGGTGGCCACGCCGCACCACCACGGCCAGGCCCGGTAGACCGCGCCGGGGAAGCCGGCCAGCAGGAAACGGCCCACCGCCGCCCAGGACGGCCGGGGTCTCCCGGTGAGCCGGGCCCGGGCCCGGAGCACCACCTGGGAGAGCTGGCCGACCAGCGCCGGGTCGGGCGAGCGGCTGCGCAGCACCGAGAGCTGGGTAGCGGCCCGCTGGTAGAGCACCACCAACTCGTCGATCTCGGCGGCGTCCAACCGTCGCCGGTTGGTCAGCACCTCGAGCCGACGCCACTCCCCGCCGTGCTCCGCGACGTACGCGTCGAGATCCACCGCCCACCCCCGTTCGCGGATCATAGTGTTCACTGTCGGGGTGAGCGCGCAACCACGACCGCCGGCCCCGGGCTGGGGTGACGCCGGGCTGGTCAGCGGAGAGGCCGTGGCGCTGGACGTGCGGGTCGCCCGGATCGGCTCCCGCGCGCTGGCACTGCTGCTCGACGTGCTGACCCAGCTGCTGCTCGCGCTGGCCCTGGCCATGCTGGTCGGCATCGTGCTCGCGGCGCTGCCGATGCGCGTGGTGGACGCGGCGCTGAGCAACGCGTTCGGCACCGTCGCGCTGGTCGCCGTGCTGGTCGGCTACCCGGTGCTCTTCGAACGGTTCAACCACGGCCGGACGCCCGGCAAGATGGCCGTCGGCCTGCGGGTGGTCAGCGCCGACGGCGCCCCGGTGGGTGTCCGGCAGTCACTGACCCGCGCGCTGGTCGGCGTGGCGGTGGAGTGGCCCGGCCTGGTGCTGCCGCTGTTGAGCTGGGTGGCCGGCGTGACGGTGATGCTGACCGACCGGCACGGCCGGCGGCTGGGTGACCTGGTGGCCGGCACGATGGTCGTGCACACCCGGTCGGCGACCATCTGGCGACCGGTGCCGACCTCGGTGCCGGCGCTGGTCGACTGGGCGTACACGCTGGACCTGAGCCGGCTGGACGACGGCCTGGCGCTGGCCGCGCGGCAGTACCTGGCCCGGGTGCACCAGCTGGCCGAGCCGGCGCGGGACCGGCTGGCCCGCGGCCTGTGGGCCGAGCTGGTGGCGGTGATCACCCCGCCCCCGCCGCCCGGCCTGCCGGCGACGGTCTACCTGGCAGCGGTGCTCGGTGAGCGGCACCGCCGGGCGCGGCTGCGGTTGGCCCGGGGACGCGCGGTCACCGCGGCGCTCTGGCCGGAGCTGCTGCCCGGCCCGGCCAGCACCGCCACTCCCTCGGCCACCGCCGCAGCCAGCCCCCTTTCCTCGGCCGTCGCCTCCCTGGCCACGGCCGGCGGTGCGGCGGCGTCGGTGACCGCCCCGACGACGGCCGTCCGGCCGGCGGCGCCCGGCGCGGCGCCAGTGGCCGTGCCGGCGCAGGCCGGCCCGCCCACGCTACGACCGGCGACGGCGCCCGGGGACCGCCCCGACCGGTGACGGCGGCTGCTCGACGGTCGGCACCTCGACGGCGGCGTTGTGTCGGGGCGACGCCCGACGGCGGCGCCTTGACCGGTCGACGGCCCGGCGGGACGGCGCCTCGGCGGGCCGGGGCCCGCCGTCCGCCCGACGGGCGGTCCGCCCGGACGGGCCGGTTGTGGCAGTATCCGCCCTGCCCCTACCGCAGACAGGACGACCCGTGGCCGACGACCTGTTCACCCCCACCATCGCCCCGGCGGCGTACGAATCGCGGCGCCCACCGTGGCGGCCCCAGTCGTTGCTCTTCCCCGCCGTCTTCGGCGGTCCGACGGCGGTCACCGTGCTCGCCCTGGTCAACGCGGCCCGGCTGGGCCTGCCCGGGCGGGCCCGGCTGGCGGTGGCCGGCGCCGGGTTCGCCGCGCTGGCCGCCCGGGTCGCGGTCACCCTGGTGGTCTTCTCCGGCTCGGCGGACCGACCCGTCCGGCTGATCGGCGCGCTGGCCGGCGCCCTGGTCTGGCTGGTCGTCTCGGTCACCCAGAAGGGCCGGTTCCGGGCGTACGAGCTGCGGGGCGGCGACCCGGCGTCGCTCTGGCTGCCCGGCATCGCCGCGGTGCTGCTGCTCGGCGTCGCCGAGGCCCTGCTGATCGTGCTGCTGGCCGCCGAATGAGCGGGCGGATCGGGCTCCGCGTGAGCGGGCGGATCGGGCTCCGCGCGATGGCGTCGCACGGTGACCCGGCGGGAAGCGGAGCGTCGGCGTGAGCGCCCCCGAGGCGGTGCTCCTGCGGGCCGCCCAGCTGCTGGAACTGAACCGGGCCGAGCAGGCCCTGGCCGAGCTGAGCCGGCTGCCCGCCGCGCTGGCCACCGACGTGGCCGCGTTCCGGCTGCGCGCCGCCGCGCTGTCCGACCTGGACCGGTGGGCGGAGGTCGCCACCGTCGCCCGGCAGGGCCTCGCCGAGACCGGCCCGGACGCGGAGCTGCTCGGCCGGCTCGGTCTCGCCCTGCGCCACCTCGACGAGTACGCGCCGGCCGAACGGGCGCTGCTGGACGGGCTGGCGATCGAGCCGCAGAACCCCTGGCTGCTCTGCCAGTACGCCGACCTGTGCAGCGCCGTGGGGCAGACCGACAAGGCGGAACGGCTGCTCGCCCGGGCCGCCGCGCTGGCCCCGGAGGCGCCGCCGGTCTTCGCGTCCCGCTTCCAGCTGGCGTACGCCCGGGGCGACGACCGGGAGGCCGAGCGGGTGGCCCGGGAGTTCCTCGGCGCCTGGCCCGGCCATCCGGTGGCGCTCGCGCTGCACGGGGCCGCCGCCGCCCAGCGGGGCCGGGTGGACGCGGCGCACCGGTCGTTCGGTCAGGCGGTGGCGCACGACCCGACCGACGCCGACTACGCCGACGCCGCCTGGGAGTCCCGGGTGTACACGCACCCGCTGCTGCTGCCGCTGCGCCCGCTCTACCGACTCGGCATCCTGCGCACCTGGCTGATCGCGGTGGGCGTGATCGTGCTGCTCAACCTGGCCGGGCTGGACCTGCTCGCCGGGCTGTTCGGGCTCGCCTGGCTGCTGTTCTGCGTCTGGTCCTGGGTCGCGCCGCCGCTGGTGCGGCGGCTGGTGCACGGCCGGTGGCGGTCGTGAGGGGCTTCGGGCCGTGGCTGGCGGTGCTGGCAGTGGTGCTGCTGCTCAGCGCGCTGCGGCTGCGGACGCTCGCCACCGTCGTCTCGCTGGCCTGGCTCGCCTGGTGCGTGTGGACGTGGGTCCGCCCGACCCGCCGCGGCCCACGCTGACCGGCCGGTCGCAGCTCGGGCCTCCCGGGGGTCGAGCCGGGCACGCCGGGGCACCACCGGGTCGAGCCGGGCTCTCAGCATCGGACCGAGCCCGGCAGAGTCCGGCCGGAACGACGAACCGGGCCGGCCGCGGATGCGGCCGGCCCGGGTCGGTAACGCGTCGGATCAGTAGCGGTAGTGCTCCGGCTTGAACGGCCCCTCCACTGAGACGCCGAGGTAGGCGGCCTGCTCCTTGGTGAGCTGGGTCAGCTTGGCGCCGAGGGCGTCCAGGTGCAGTCGGGCGACCTTCTCGTCCAGGTGCTTGGGCAGCACGTACACGCCGATCGGGTACTCGTCGGTCTTGGTGTACAGCTCGATCTGCGCGATGGTCTGGTTGGCGAACGAGTTCGACATCACGAAGCTCGGGTGACCGGTGGCGTTGCCCAGGTTCAGCAGCCGACCCTCGGACAGCACGATGATCGCGTGCCCGTCGTCGAAGCGCCACAGGTCGACCTGCGGCTTGATGTTCTCCCGGGTCACGTCCGAGCGCTTGGCCAACCCGGCCATGTCGATCTCGTTGTCGAAGTGACCGATGTTGCCCACGATCGCCTGGTGCTTCATCCGCGCCATGTGCTCGTTGGTGATCACGTTGAAGCAACCGGTCGCGGTGACGAAGATGTCCGCCTGCTCCACCACGTCGTCCAGGGTGGCCACCTGGTAGCCGTCCATCGCCGCCTGCAACGCGCAGATCGGGTCGACCTCGGTCACCACCACCCGCGCGCCCTGCCCGCGCAGCGACTCCGCGCAACCCTTACCCACATCGCCGTAGCCCATGACCACGGCCATCTTCCCACCGATCAGCACATCGGTGGCCCGGTTGATGCCATCGATCAACGAATGCCGGCAACCGTACTTGTTGTCGAACTTGCTCTTCGTCACCGAGTCGTTCACGTTGATCGCCGGGAACAGCAACGTGCCCGCCCGGTGCATCTCATACAGCCGGTGCACACCGGTGGTGGTCTCCTCCGTCACCCCCTTGATCCCCGACGCGATCCGGGTCCACCGCTGACCATCCTCAGCCAGCGAACGGTGCAACAGACCGAGGATGACCGCGAACTCCTCCGAGTCGGCCGACTCCACCGGCGGCACGACACCAGCCTTCTCATACTCCGCACCCTTGTGCACCAGCAAGGTGGCGTCACCACCATCGTCGAGGATCATGTTCGGACCCTGACCATCCGGCCACGTCAACACCTGCTCGGTGCACCACCAGTACTCCTGAAGCGACTCACCCTTCCACGCATACACCGGCACACCCGCCGGCGCCTCCGGGGTGCCATCCGGACCCACCACGATCGCCGCAGCCGCGTGGTCCTGCGTGGAGAAAATGTTGCACGACGCCCACCGCACCTGCGCACCCAACGCCACCAACGTCTCGATCAACACGGCGGTCTGGATGGTCATGTGCAACGAACCCGTGATCCGAGCGCCCGCCAACGGCTGCGCCTCAGCGAACTCACGACGGATCGCCATCAGACCCGGCATCTCATGCTCGGCGAGCCGGATCTCCTTGCGCCCGAACTCGGCGAGCGACAGATCCGCCACCTTGAAGTCGCCCTCGGCGAGAGTGCGCGGCCGGGCCTCGGACGGCGTGCCGCTGGCGGACGCCGGGAGGGTGCTGGTCATGAAAGCTCCTGTCGAACGTTGTCCTGCGCGACCCCCCACCTTACGCGCGTCGGCGGACGGCGCAGGGGGCGGCCGGCGGACAGCGGCCGGGGCGGCCGGAGCGCGCCCGACAGGGAGTGCCGGCGGACAGCGCACGGGGCGGTCGGTCATGGACGGACTTTCCGTCCACTCGCCGGCCGCCCCGTGCATCCCCCCGGTTTGGTTCCCCCGCGCGTTCTCGGACCGTCGTCGCGATAACGCTGCGCACTCATAGAGTCACATTGGGCGAGCACTGCGTCAAGCTATTTCGGGAAAGTCGGACTTGCCGTCGCCGAGGTTGCCGCGCCGGAGCGCCAGGCAGCCCGACTGCGAGCCGCCGGGCTCGCCGCGCCGGACCGCCAGCGCACCCGGGCCGAGCGAGCGGGCCGCTCAGCGCTGGCCGGCGGTCGCCACGTACGCGTGCCCCGCGCCGGTGACCACCAGCGGCCCGCCGGCCGCGGACCCGACCGCGGCCCGGCCCGGCCCCAGCTTCACCGCACCCGAGCCGTCGTCCACCACGAGTTCACCGCCGCAGCAGAGCACCACCCGGGGCCCGGTCAGCGCCAGCGTCACCTCGGGCACCTCCGGGTCCACGGTCACCCGGTGCAATGCGAAGTCGTCCACCGGGACCGGCCAGCACACCACCCCCGGGGACACCGCACGCGGCGTGACCACCGGGTCCGCCAACACCTCGAACCGCAGCACCCGGAGCAGTTCCGGCACGTCCACGTGCTTGGGCGTCAGGCCGCCGCGCAGCACGTTGTCACTGGCCGCCATGATCTCCACGCCGGTGCCGCGCAGGTAGGCGTGCAGGTTGCCGGCCGGCATCCAGATCCCCTCGCCCGGCGCCAGCCGCACCCGGTTGAGCAGCAGCGCGACCAGCGCGCCGGGATCGCCCGGGTAGGCGGTGGCCAGGTCTCGGGCCAGCTCCGCGTCCGGCCCGGTCACCCCCGAGCCCCGCACCGCCGCCAGCAGCCCGGCGCACTCCGCCCGCGGCCAGGTCAGCAGCAGCTCCACCGCGTCGCGCAGGCCCGCCGGCCCGGCCCGCAGCGCGGCCACCACCGGCTCCAGCTCGCGTACGCCGAACGTGGCCAGCGCCGCGGCCGAGACCGCCGGATCCCGGAAGCCGCAGAGCGCCTCGAACGGCGAGAGCGCGACCAGCAACTCCGGCTTGTGGTACGGGTCCACGTAGTTGCGGTGCCCGTCGGTGCGGACCGCGTCGGCGGCATGGCCGGCGCGGGCCTGCTCGGCGTCCGGGTGCGCCTGCAGACTCAGCGGCGCGTCGGCCGCGAGCACCTTGAGCAGGAACGGCAACCGGGCACCGAACCGGTCGACCATCCGCGCGCCGAGCCAGTGCCCCGGCTCGGCGCGCAGCAGCTCGGCCAGGCTGACCCGGGCGCCCTCGCGGTCGACCGTGGCCGGAGCGCCCGGGTGGGCGCCCAGCCACAGCTCGGCCTCGGGGCCGTCGGCGGGCGCCGGGCGCCCCTGGAGTTCGGCGATCGCCGAGCGGGAGCCCCAGGCGTAGTCCTTGATCGGCCCGTACAGCGGTTCCACGGATCAGCTTCCGGGCCGCCCGGCGGCCTCGTCCGGCTCGGCTCCCGGCTGCGCCACCGCGGTGTGCGCCGCCGCGCCGGTGCCCGCCTGCGCGGCGGCGGCGCGGTAGATGTCCGGTTCGAGGTAGATGACCCGGGCGACCGGCACGGCGGCGCGGATCCGGGCCTCGACGATGTTGATGCCCCGGGCCAGTTCCTCGGCGCTGTCACACGCCGGCACGCCGACCTTCGCGGCCACCATCAGCTCGTCGGGGCCGAGGTAGAGCGTCTTCATGTGGATGATCCGCTCGACCTCGGGGCCGTCGGTGATCGCCTTCTCGATGGCGGCGACGTCGTGCGCCTCGGCGCCCTCACCGAGCAGCAGGCTCTTGGTCTCGATGGCCAGCACGATCGCGATGACGACCAGCAGGATGCCGATCATGGCGGTGCCGATGGCGTCCCATTCACCGTTGTCGGTAATCAGCGTCATGGTGACGCCGAAGAGCGCGAAGACCAGACCGACCAGCGCGCCCAGGTCCTCCAGCAGCACGACCGGCAGCTCCGGGGCCTTGGCCCGGCGGACGAAGTGCACCCAGGACTGCTTGCCTCGGACCAGGTTGGATTCCTTGATGGCCGTCCGGAACGAGAACGACTCCATGATGATGGCGACCACCAGCACGGTGACCGGCACCCACTGCCACTCGTCGATCGGCTCCGGGTGCGACCACTTGTGGTACGCCTCGTAGAGCGCGAAGAGGCCACCGACGCTGAACAGCACGATGGAGACGATGAACGCGTAGATGTAGCGCTCCCGGCCGTAGCCGAAGGGGTGCTGCGGGGTGGCGGCCCGCTTGGCCCGCCGGCCACCGAGCAGCAGCAGCCCCTGGTTGCCGGAGTCGGCGACCGAGTGGATCGACTCGGCCAGCATCGACGACGAGCCGGTCAGCAGGAACGCGATGAACTTGGTGATCGCGATGCCGACGTTGGCCAGCAGGGCGGCGACGATCGCCTTCGTCCCACCGTTGGCGCTCACGCCGCCGCTCCGCTCCGCCGCGTGGCGGCGCGAGGCGCCACGCTGCTGAGCCGGATGGCTCGCCCACTGCGTTCGCTCACTGGTTTGCCAGCTCCTTCATCTCGGTGATGGCGGGCACCGCCATCGGGTCCAGTCCGTGCGCGAGGGCGAGGTAGATCGAGGCGAAGTCCGGCACCGCGATCAGCGACGCGAGCCGCTCCAGCGCCGAACCGCCCTCGGCCGTCACCACGTCGCAGCGCACCCCCCGCCGCTCGGCGAGGGTCTGCACCGCCTCCGCGCGGCGTTCCTCGACGGCGAGCGGCTCGTCGGCGTCGTCCTCCGGGTTGAGCCCGCCGTCGCGCAGCAGCACCAGCCGCAGCCGGGTGGCCCCGTCCCCGCCTTCGTCGGGGTCGGCGAAGATGTCCCGCGCCCCCTCGACCAACCCGCCGAAGACGCCGTCGAGCAGGCCGACCCGGCCCCGGCCGGCCTCGCCGAGCGCCCCGCTGACCACCGGGTAGCGGGCGTTGGCGGAGAGCGTGTCACCGAACCGGCGGGCCGCGACGGTGGCCAGCGGCGACGACCCCCAGACGATCGGGATCGAGCCGGCCAGGCCGAGCGCGAGCGACTTCGCCGGGTTGACGAAGGACTCCGCGGTGGGCCGGCACCGGTCGGCGTCCGCGTCCAGCCGGGCCGCGGTCTCCGCCAGGTCCGCCTCGTTGACCTTGACGAGTCCGAGCGTACGGGCGGCCAGCAGGACCGGCACGGTGAGCGCCCAGAGGCTGGCCCGGGCCGGCGCGCGGCGCGGCACCGGGATGAACGGGGCGCGGGCCCGCTCGGCCACCGACTGCAACTGCGAGTCGGGCGCGCCGACCGCGACCAGCCGGGCGCCCCGGCGGTGCGCGGCCTCGGCGGCGCCGAGCGCCTCGGGGCTGCGGCCGGAGGCGCTGACCGCGATCACCACGTCGGCGGCGCCCACCCAGCCGGGCACGCCGGCGCTGCGGTGCGGGATGACCGGCACCGGGCAGCGCGGCCCGGCGACCGTGGCCAGCACGTCACCGGTACGACCGGCGGTGCCGATGCCGGCGATCACGACCGCCCGGGGCCGCCCCTCGTCGGCGAGCACCTGGAGGTTCGCCTCGGCGGCCAGGGCCGCGGACTCGCGGACCTGCGCCCCGGCGGACGCGATGTGCCGCAGCATCCCGCCCGGGTCGCGCTCGGCGAGCGCCTCCGGGTCGTCGAGCAGTGCCTCGTCGGCGTCACGCCGGCCGCTGACCCCGGCCGTACCGTCGATCACGGCTGCTCCGCGGGGCCACGCGCCTCGTCCAGCAGCAGCACCGGCACGTCGTCGCGGACCTCGAAGATCCGGCCGCACTCGGTGCAGGTCAGCGTCTGCGCCTGCGGGTCGTAGTCGAGCGGGGCGTGGTGCGTGTCCGGGCAGGCGAGGATTTCCAGCAACTGCGGGTCCAGGGCCACGGCGCGGCTCCTTCCACGTATGCGGCGTCAGCGGGCGGCGGTGCCGACCCGGCGCAGGCGATCTTATCGGCGAACCCGGTCGAGCACCTCGTCACGGAGGGCGATCATCCGCTCCGTGGTGGGGGCCTCGACGTTCAGCCGCAGCAGCGGCTCGGTGTTGGAGGCGCGCAGGTTGAACCAGGCGCCGTCCGGGAAGCGCAGGGTGAGCCCGTCCAGCTCGTCGGCCGCCGCCTCCGGGTACGCGGCCCGCACCTCGGCGACCTTCGCCGCCTGGTCGGTCACCGTGGAGTTGATCTCGCCCGAGGCGGCGTACCGCTCGTACTGGCTGGCCAGCAGGGACAGCGGCTGCGACTGCTCGCCGAGCGCGGCGAGCGTGTGCATCGCGGCCAGCATGCCGGTGTCGGCGAACCAGAAGTCCCGGAAGTAGTAGTGCGCCGAGTGCTCCCCGCCGAAGATGGCGTTGGTGCGGGCCATCTCGGCCTTGATGAAGGAGTGGCCGACCCGGGCCACCACCGGCTCACCGCCGTGCTCCCGGATGATCTCCGGCACCGCGTCGGAGGTGATCAGGTTGTGGATCACCGTGGAGCCGGGGTGCTTGGCCAGTTCGCGGGCCGCGACCAGGGCGGTGATCGCCGAGGGCGAGACCGGCTCGCCGCGCTCGTCCACCACGAAGCAGCGGTCGGCGTCGCCGTCGAAGGCCAGCCCGATCTCCGCGCCGTGCTCGACCACGGCCCGCTGCAGGTCGACCAGGTTGGCCGGGTCCAGCGGGTTGGCCTCGTGGTTGGGGAAGGTGCCGTCGAGTTCGAAGTAGAGCGGCACGATCTCCAGCGGCAGCGCCGGCAGCGCCGCGTCACCGAGCACCGTCGGCACGGTGTAGCCGCCCATCCCGTTGCCGGCGTCGACGACCACCTTCAGCGGCCGGATGCCGGAGAGGTCGACCAGCTTGCGCAGGTACGCCGCGTAGTCCGGGAGCAGGTCGCGGCGCTCGGCGGGCGCGGCCGGCTCGCCCGCCGGACCGGACTCGCCCTTGTCGAGCCGGGCCTGGGCCCGGTCGCGGATCTCGGCCAGCCCGCTGTCCTGCCCGATCGGGCGGGCGCCGGAGCGGCACATCTTGATCCCGTTGTACTGCGCCGGGTTGTGGCTGGCGGTGAACATCGCGCCCGGCAGGTTCAGCGAGCCGGAGGCGTAGTAGAGCATGTCGGTGGAGCCGAGCCCCAGCTCGATGACCGTACGCCCCTCGGCGCGTACGCCGGCGGCGAAGGCGGCGGCCAGGCCGGGCCCGGTGGCGCGCATGTCGTGCGCGATGAGGACCGCCTCACCCGGCTCCCCGGAGCCGTTGAGCACCTGGGTGAAGGCCGCCCCGAGCGCCTCGGCGACACGCTCGTCCCACTGGTCAGGCACCGTCCCACGGACGTCGTAAGCCTTCACGATCTGGGACAGATCAGACACCGGTTCCACTCCTCGGCCGCTCGTCATCGACGGCCTGAGCGTATCGGAGGGTCGCCGCGCCGCCCGGCTCAGCCGGGTAGCCGGGGCATGAAGACGGTGTGGTCGCCGCCGCCGTCGCCCTCGGGCGGGTCGCCGGGCTGCCCGGGTGGCGCCGAGGTCGGTGCGGCCGGCGACGCCCCCGGCTGCCGGGGCGCCGGCTGCTCCGGCCAGCCGGCCCGCGGCGGGGCGGGCGGGCCGGAGACCGGCGGGGTGGGTGCGGCGTGCCGGCCGGGCATCACCTGGGTCGCCTCGGGAGTCGGGCGGCCGCCGTAGACGCCGCCGGTGGGACGCGGGGCGGGCGCCCCGCCGTACACCGCGCCGGTGGCCGGCGGCTGCTGGCCGTACATCTGGCCGGGCCGGACCCCGGCGGCGGCCGGGCCCTGCCCGGAGCGGTAGGTGGTGCCGCCCGGGTTGCCCGGCAGCGGGGCCGGCGGCACGCCGTCGACCTGCTCCTTGTCGGCGCGGGAGCGGCGGAACAGCAGCACGATGAGCAGGATCCCGACGGCCACCATGGCGATGCCGAAGAACATCACCACGGAGCCGATGCCCGAGGACTCCTCGGCCGCGTTCGAGGTGTTCCCGGCCGGGTTGGCGAGCGCGGCCACGGGGGTGACGTCCTCGGCGGCCTCCTCGGTGGGCACCGCGCTCGGCGTGGGCGACGGCTTCTTCGACGGCGTCGGCGAGGCGGAGGCGCGCCCGCCGACCACCCGGGAGGCGTCCGCGCCACGGCCCAGCACCTGGCCCATGCCGTTCGTCGCCTCGGCGGTGACGGTGAGCCGACCGCTCGGCGCGGCGGCGGTGAACGACACCCGGTAGCGCACGGTGATGCTCTTGCCCTTGCACAACCGCGGGTTCGGCGGTGAGGTGGTCGTGCTGGCCACGCTGCCCCCGCCACCGCCCAGCGGCACCGGGAACCACTGGCCGTTGTAGCTCACCTGCACCCGCGCCTGGTCGGCGCGGAGGCCGGCGAGGCGCAGCCCGAGCGCGGTACGCAGCAGCACGCAGCCGTCCTTGCGCCGGCGTACCTCGACCGCGACGCCCTCGGCGGAACCACCCGCGGTGAAGCTGCCCGCCGAGCGGACCCGGACCTGGTCGTCGTCGGCCAGCGCCGGCGACCCGCCGAGCGCCACCAGGCCGCCCAGCAACGCGCCGATCGTCGCCAGCCGCACCGCGTGCCGACGCACCGCCATGATCACCTCGCCGTTCCTCCCCCGGGAGCGGGGGACCGTCGGTCAGGCTACTACCAGGGCCGGACAGCACCTGGTCATAGAGCGCCCCAGATGTGTGCCGTATTACCCACCACCTGCGACACCGAAGCGCAGGCCGCGGCGGCACTCGCGGCGCTCACCGTCGACGCCCCCGGGACATGCCGCGGTCCTGGCCTCTCGGGCGGGACGTCACGGCGACGCGGCGGCCAGCGCCTCGCGGCAGAGCCGGTCGGCGGTCCGGGTGGTCTCCGGCAGCCGGAAGCGCGGGGTCAGGGCCAGCACCTGGGCGGTGGCGTTGTCGAGGCTCATCCGGTGGCCGACGCTGACGAAGACCGGCTTCACCCCGGCCCGGGTCCGCAGCACCCGCCCGACGACCTCGCCGCCGTCACGCAGCGGCGACCAGGCGCCCCGGACGTCCGCCGGCGGCGTCCACTCGCCGACCAGCGGCGTCTTGCCCACCCCGATCGCCGGCAGGCCGGTCACCACGCCCAGGTGGCAGGCCAGCCCGAAGCGGCGCGGGTGGGCCAGCCCGTGCCCGTCGCAGACCAGCAGCTCCGGGCGGGTGGTCAGCCGGTCCAGCGCGTCGAGCAGGGCCGGCAGCTCGCGGAAGGCGAACAGCCCCGGCACGTACCCGAACGCGGGCCGGCCGACGCTGACCGCGCTCGCCACCACCGCGAGGGTCCGGGCGTCCAGCACCGTGACGGCCGCCGCGAGCCGGTCACCACCCTCGGCGTACGCGACGTCGAGGCCGGCCACCGTCGCGGGCGCGGCCGGCCCCGGCCCGACCAGGTCCACCAGCGGCCGCAGCCGATCCTGTACGGCCACCGCCGCCGCCACGCTCCCCGGCGCGCTGGCCACGTCCGGCGGGGTGGTCGGGGTGATCGACTCCGGTTCCCGGATCCGGCGGTGTCCCGACTGCCCGGACACCGCCGGATCCGGGATCTCGTGTCGATCACCACCCCGACGGCCCGTCATGGCAGTCAGCCGGACAGGGCGGCGCGGGCCTGGTCCACCCAGCGCGCGACGCCGTACGCCTCGCTGTCTGCCGCCAGCTCCGCCGCCTCGTCGAGCAACCGCTCCGCCTCGTCCGAGCGGCCCTGCTCGCCCGCGAGAGACGCCAGACCGATCAGGTTCGCCGCCACGCCCGCGAGGAACCCCAGTTCCCGCCGCAGCCGCGTCGACTCGGTCAACAGTTCCCGGGCCTCGTCGAGCCGGCCGGCGCCCTGCTCGATGAAGGCCAGGTGACGCAGCACGTACGACATCGTCAACCGGTCGCGCGCCCGCGCCGCCAGTTCCCGCGCCCGGGCGAAGGCCGGTGCGGCGGCGGCCTCGTCCTGGCGGACGACCTGGTGGACCGTGCCGATCCAGAACAGCGCCTCGCCCGCGCCGCGGTCGTCCCCAACCTGCTGGAACAGCTCGGCCGCCCGCTCGAAGAGCGCCAACTCGCGCGGATCCTCCACCCGGTCGTTGAGGAAGCGGGCGTGCAGGATGCGCCCCCGGGCCAGGGCGAGATCCGCCTCGACCCCGGCCAGGTGCCGGTCGGCCTCGGCCAGCGCGGCGGCGTCACCACCGAACACGGCCCGCTCGTAGAGCGCCTGCGCCCGCCCGAGCCGGTCCTCGGCGCTCGCTCGGCGCCGGTCGGCCATTGTCATTACTGGCCCACCCGGCCGTCGATCAGCTCGCGGAGCAGGTCGGCGTGGCCGTTGTGCCGGGCGTACTCCTCGATCATGTGCACCAGCAGCTCGCGCAGCGAGATCTCACTGCCGTCCCGCTGCCGGCCCTTGACGCCGAGGTCGGGCGCCTCGGCGACCAGCCGCTCGGCGTACTCCACCTCGGCTCGCCAGTTCCGCCACGCCTCGGCCACCACGTCGGGATCGGCCACCGCACCGTTGAAGTCCAGGTCCCGGTCCGTGTCGGAGCGGTAGATCTTCGGCGCGTCCTCGCCGGCCATCACCCGCCGGAACCAACCCCGCTCCACCTCGGCCAGGTGCCGGACCAGGCCGAGCAGCGACAGCGTCGACGGCGGTACGGCCCGGCGGGCCAGCGCCTCGGCGTCCAGGCCGGCGCACTTGAGTTCCAGCGTCAGGCGCTGGTCACGGAGGTACTGCACGAGGATCGTGCGCTCGTCGTCGAAGCCGCCCTCGGAGCGGGGGTCGTCGTCGGGGTGCACGAACAGGTTCGACCAGGCGAAGTTCTGGGCGGGCCGGTCGGCGGCGTCGGTATCCGTACGCGAGTCAGCCATGGCGCGACCCTCGCCCAGCCATCGGAGGACTCGCAAGCCATTTCGTGATCAGATCCGACGCAGGCGGAATCGTGGCTGCTCGTTGCTCAGGTGACGCTGCTTGTGTTGGCGGACCTGCTCATCCCAGACCTCCTGGTCGTAATCGGGGTCGGGCGGGATCCACTTGTGCGAGCCGTCGCTGTAGTGGAACTTCTCGTCGCCCGGCCGGAGCACGCTCACCGCACCCACCCGACGAAGCGCTGGTGCAGCCCACCGGCTGGCACCCACGAAAGGTCCTCGGCCGCCCAGACGAGGTATGAACCCATGTAGATGGCCAGCGAAACGGGCGCCTTGTCGAACTCCGCGCGCAGCTCGCGCTTGCGGGTAGGGCAGGGCCACGGCGCACCGCAGCCGGCGCAGGTCCAGATCGGAAGTACCGGGCCGTGGGCGGTCACGGGAGACCACCGAGGAACCACGTCGTACTCGCCCGGGCCCGCCGGCTGGTCGCCCACTCGAACTGCCAGCATGGGTGCGGCGACAGCTGTGACCACCAGGCCCGACATCCGACGCACATGCCGTCGAGCCCGCGGAGGTGCACCGCGAGGATGGCCTGCACAGGGCGCTCGTCCAGGGCTACTTCTCCCCCGGCCAGTGACTCCGGTTGATCGGGATCCGGTGCTGCGTCCGGCACGGCAGATCCGCCCCGCACCGGCAGACCCGCCGCCACCTCCGCCAGCACCAAACGGGCCGATGGCGGCGGGCCAGGGTCATCGCCACCGCGACCAGGTACTCCTCGTAGGAAACGCGACGCACTAACGCGTCTTCCGCTTAGTTCCTGAACCCGCATGCCACTCCCGAAGCTCGGTCGCCTGCTCAGTGGCCCCGCATCGGCTCTGCATCCACCGCATCCGATGAGTCATTGGGCCTCCCGTCGAGTCGCCAGGACGGTGCCGCGGGTGCCTGGCTGGCCGGGGACCAGCCCAGACACCCACGGCGGGGCATCCGGCCGCCAAGCTCAGTAGCCCCACCCGCAACTTAGAGTACAATGTATTCACGGTCAACGCCTCGGGCACATTGTGTTGTATGTACGGCGTGTCGTGTGGTCTGCTTGTGCCAGCCGCCAAGCTGGGAGCACCACCGATGTCTGAAGCCGCATATCTTCAGGTCGCCCGCGACATCCGCGAGCAGATCGCGTCCGGCCAGTTGAAGCCGGGCGACAAGTTGCCGTCATTCGCAGCCCTGTGCGAGCACTACAAGGTGAGTGGCACGGTGATCCGGACCGCCATGGTTCTACTGAAGGCCGAGCAGTTGATCGACGGTCGACAGGGCAAGGGCGTCTACGTCATGGACCCGCTACCGAAGCGGTAGCGACGCCAAGGCAGGGCAGCGGCAGGCCGACAAGCGACTACAGCGACAACCCGGTCAGCACCATGACCCGCGGCTCGGTGTAGTCCTCCATCGCGCTGCGCAGCCCCTCGCGCCCGACGCCGCTGCCCTTCACCCCGCCGTACGGCATCTGGTCGGCCCGGTACGACGGCACGTCGCCGACGATCACCCCGCCCACCTCCAGCGTCCGCCCGGCGAGGAAGGCCGTCTGGAGGCTGTGCGTGAAGACGCCGGCCTGCAACCCGTACGCCGAGTCGTTGACCGCGGCGAACGCGGCCTCGTCGTTCTCGACCCGGGCGACCACCAGCACCGGCCCGAACACCTCCTCGGCGCTGACCTTGGCGTCGGCCGGCACCCCGGTCAGCACGGTCGGCGGGTAGGTCGCCCCCTCGCGCCGGCCACCGACCTCGATGGTGGCGCCCGCCGCGACCGCCTCGTCCACCCACACCTCGACCCGGCGCGCGGCGTCCTCGGAGACCAGCGGCCCGACGTCGGTCAGCTCGTCGGACGGGTCGCCGGTGCGCAGCTCCTGCACCGAGGCGACCAGCCGGGGCAGGAAGCCGTCGTAGAGCCATTCGTGCACGTAGACCCGCTGCACAGCGATGCACGACTGGCCGGCCTGGTAGTTGGCGAAGGTGGCGATCCGGTGCGCCGCGAAGGTCAAATCCTCGTCGCTGTTCCAGTCCTCGCAGATCACCGCGGCGGCGTTGCCGCCCAGCTCCAGGGTGACGTGCTTGTCGGGCACCGACCGGCGGATCACCGCGCCGACCGGCCCGGAGCCGGTGAACGAGACGACCGGCAGCCGGGGGTCGGCGACCAGTTCGGCGGCCCGCTCGTTGGGCAGCGGCAGCACCGAGAACATCCCGGCCGGCAGGTCGGTCTCGGCGAGCAGTTCGCCGAGCAGCAGCGCCGACAGCGGGGTGGCCGGGGCCGGCTTCACGATGATCGGTGCGCCCACCGCGATGGCCGGCGCGACCTTGTGCGCGACCAGGTTGAGCGGGAAGTTGAACGGCGCGATGCCCAGCACCGGCCCCTTCGGCACCCGCCGCACCAGGGCGATCCGCCCGGTGGCGGCGGGGTCGGTGTCGAGTCGTTGCAGCTCGCCGGAGAACCGCCGGGCCTCCTCGGCCGCCCAGCGGAACGTGGAGACCGCCCGCCCCACCTCGGCCCGGGCCCACTTCAGCGGTTTGCCGTTCTCGGCGGTGATCAGCCGGGCCACCTCGTCGGCCCGCCCGGCGAGCCGCCGGGAGACGTGGTCCAGGGCCGCCGCGCGGGCGTGCGCGGGCAGCGCGGCGGCCCTCGCCGCCACCTCGGCCGCCGCGGCGACGGCGGCCTCGACCTGGTCGGGCGTGGCCCAGGTGGTACGACCGACAGCCCGCCCGTCGTACGGGTGGTGCACGGTCAGCTCGCCCTCACCGTGGGCGGGGCGGCCGGCGACATAGAAGGCAACGGGCTCCACGCTGAGCAGCCTAGACGACCAACCTGAACACGGAAACAGTCGCGTTAGCCCTTGTCCGCCGCGAATTCAGTAGCGAAGATGGCACACAGACTGCGATTACCGCCGCAGACCCGTACCCCCGGCCCCCCTTCGGAGAGATCGAGTCATGAGTGACCAGCAGAAGCTGCGCAACTTCGTCAACGGCGAGTACGTCGAGCCGGTGGACGGCGGCTACGCCGACCTGATCGACCCCTGCACCGGTGAGGTCTTCGCGCAGGCCCCGGTCTCCGGAGCCGCCGACGTGGACGCGGCGATGAAGGCCGCCGCCGACGCGTTCGAGAGCTGGCGGGACGCCACCCCGGCCGAGCGGCAGAAGGCGCTGCTCAAGCTCGCCGACGCGGTCGAGGCCCGGGCGGCCGAACTGGTCGACGCGGAGGTCCGCAACACCGGCAAGCCGCGCCAGCTCACCGCCGACGAGGAGCTGCCGCCGGCGGTGGACGAGTTCCGGTTCTTCGCCGGCGCGGCCCGGCTGCTGGAGGGGCGCTCGGCCGGCGAGTACCTGGCCGGCCACACCTCGTACGTGCGGCGCGAGCCGATCGGCGTCTGCGCCCAGGTGACGCCCTGGAACTACCCGCTGATGATGGCGGTCTGGAAGATCGCCCCGGCGCTGGCCGCCGGCAACACGGTGGTGCTCAAGCCGTCCGACACCACCCCGGTGTCCACGCTGCTGCTGGCCGAGATCGCCGCCGAGTTCCTCCCGCCCGGCGTGTTCAACGTGGTCTGCGGCGACCGGGACACCGGTCGTACGCTCGTCGCGCACCCGACCCCGCAGCTGGTGTCGATCACCGGCTCGACCCGGGCGGGCATGGAGGTGGCCGCCGCGGCCGCGCCGGACCTCAAGCGGACCCACCTGGAGCTGGGCGGCAAGGCGCCGGTGGTGCTCTTCGACGACGCGGACGTGGCGGCGGCGGCCGAGGCGATCGCGGTCGGCGGCTACTTCAACGCCGGGCAGGACTGCACGGCGGCGACCCGGGTGCTGGCCGGCCCCGGCATCCACGACGACTTCGTCGCGGCGCTCACCGAGCAGGCCCGCAACACGAAGACCGGCGCGCCGGACGACGAGGACGTGCTCTACGGCCCGCTGAACAACGCCAACCAGCTGGCCCGGGTGCGCGGCTTCGTGGACCGGCTGCCGGACCACGCGACCGTCGAGACCGGCGGCTCGCAGCTCGGCGAGCGCGGCTACTTCTACGCCCCGACCGTGGTCTCCGGCCTGCGCCAGCCGGACGAGATCATCCAGGACGAGGTGTTCGGGCCGGTCATCACCGTGCAGCGGTTCACCGACGAGGACGAGGCGGTGCGCTGGGCCAACGGCGTCGAGTACGGCCTGTCCGCCTCGGTCTGGACCAGGGACCACGGCCGGGCGATGCGGATGACCCGCCGGCTCGACTTCGGCTGCGTCTGGGTGAACACGCACATCCCGTTCATCTCCGAGATGCCGCACGGCGGCTTCAAGCACTCCGGGCACGGCAAGGACCTCTCGGTCTACAGCCTGGAGGACTACACCCGGATCAAGCACGTCATGCACAACATCGAGGGCTGACCCATGGCGTCGAGCGAGGAACTGCACAAGCGGCGGGGCGCGGCCGTCGCCCGCGGCGTCGGCAGCGTCATCCCGTCCTACGTGGAGCGTGCCGGCGGCGGCACGCTCACCGACGTCGACGGGCGGGAGTGGATCGACTTCGCCGCCGGCATCGCGGTGACCAACGTCGGCAACTCCGCCCCCCGGGTGGTCGAGGCGGTACGGGCGCAGGTCGAGCGGTTCACCCACACCTGCTTCATGGTGGCGCCGTACGAGTCGTACGTGGCGGTGTGCGAGCAGCTCAACGCGCTCACCCCGGGCGGCTTCGAGAAACGCTCGGCGCTGTTCAACTCCGGCGCCGAGGCGGTGGAGAACGCGGTGAAGATCGCCCGGCACGCCACCGGGCGGCCGGCGGTGGTGGTCTTCGACCACGCCTACCACGGCCGGACCAACCTGACCATGGCGTTGACCGCGAAGAACATGCCGTACAAGCACCGGTTCGGGCCGTTCGCCGGGGAGATCTACCGGGTGCCGATGTCGTACCCGCTGCGCGACGGCGGCCTGCCGGGCGCGGAGGCCGCCGCCCGGGCGATCGAGCTGGTGGAGAAGCAGGTCGGCGCGGAGAACGTCGCGGCGCTGCTGATCGAGCCGATCCAGGGCGAGGGCGGGTTCGTCGTACCGGCGCCGGGATTCCTGCCGGCGCTGCGCGAGTGGGCTACCGCCGCCGGGGTGGTGTTCGTGGCCGACGAGATCCAGACCGGATTCTGCCGCACCGGCGACTGGTTCGCCTGCCAGCACGAGGGGGTCGAACCGGACCTGGTCACCCTGGCCAAGGGGATCGCCGGCGGGCTGCCGCTGGCCGCGGTGACCGGCCGGGCCGAGCTGATGGACGCGGTGCACGTCGGCGGGCTCGGCGGCACGTACGGCGGCAACCCGCTCGCCTGCGCCGCCGCCCTGGCCAGCATCGAGACCATGCACGAGCTGGACCTGGCCGCCGCCGCGCGGCGGATCGAGGCCGCCATGGTGCCCCGGCTGCAGGCCATCGCCGAGCGCACCGGGGTGGTCGCCGAGGTACGCGGCCGGGGCGCCATGCTCGCCGTGGAGATCGTCCAGCCCGGCACCCTGACCCCCGATCCGGTCGCCACGGCGGCGATCTCGGCGGCCTGTCACGCCGCCGGCCTGCTCACCCTGACCTGCGGCACGTACGGCAACGTGCTGCGCTTCCTGCCCCCGCTGGTGATCTCCGCCACTGAGCTGCGCCGAGGCCTGGACATCCTGGAGGCGGCTTTCGCCAGCTGAGACCGAGCGAGCCGGGGTCCGCCCCCGGCTCGCCATAGCACCGTGTGCCGCCGTTTGCCAGATATCGAAACATCTACACATTCGACTGAACTCCCTCTATGATCTTGCTCAATTTGATCAACTGCTATCGATGGCGCGACCCGCCGTCGTTGAGCGAGAGGAACGTCCGAGGGATGACACTTCCCCACCGTGCCGCGCGCCGCTGGCGCCTCGGCCTGACCACCGCCGCCGTCGCCACCGCCGTGGCGTTCGGCGCCCCCGCGACCGCCGCCCCCGCCGAGGGGCAGGTCCTCCTGGCCGGAGGGCCGACCGCCGTCGCCGACTCGTACATCGTGGTGTTCAAGGACACCTCGGTGAGCCGGTCCGACGTCGCGGAGCGGGCTCGCGACCTCGCCGGCCGGCACGGCGGTGCGGTCAACCGCACGTACCGCAACGCGCTGCGCGGATTCGAGGCCCGGCTGTCCGAGAAGGAGGCCCGGCGGCTCGCCGCCGACCCGGCGGTGAGCTACGTCCAGCAGAACCACACCATGCGGATCAGCGGCACGCAGAGCCCCACCCCGTCCTGGGGGCTGGACCGGATCGACCAGCGCGCGCTCCCGTTGAACAACTCGTACACCTACCCGAACACCGGCTCGGGGGTGAAGGCGTACATCATCGACACCGGCATCCGGTTCGGCCACAACGACTTCGGCGGCCGGGCCGTCTCCGGCTTCGACGCGATCGACGGCGGCAGCGCCGACGACTGCAACGGGCACGGCACCCACGTGGCCGGCACGGTCGGCGGCAGCGCCTACGGCGTCGCCAAGGGCGTCACCCTCGTCGGCGTCCGGGTGCTCGACTGCGCGGGCAGCGGCACCAACGCCGGTGTCATCCAGGGCGTCGACTGGGTGACCGGCGACCACGCCGCCGGCCAGCTCGCGGTGGCCAACATGAGCCTCGGTGGCGGCTTCAACCAGGCCGTCAACGACGCGGTGGCCCGGTCCATCGCCGACGGCGTCAGCTACGGCCTCGCGGCCGGGAACGACAGCGGCGCGAACGCCTGCAACAGCTCCCCGGCCAGCACGCCCGCCGGCATCACCGTCGGCTCGACCACCAACACCGACGCCCGTTCCTCGTTCTCCAACATCGGCTCCTGCCTGGACATCTTCGCCCCCGGCAGCTCGATCACCTCGGCCTGGCACACCAGCAACACCGCCACGAACACCATCAGCGGCACCTCGATGGCAACCCCGCACGTGGTGGGCGCCGCCGCACTCGTGCTCGCCGCCAACCCGTCGTTCACCCCGCAGCAGGTGCGCGACAAGCTCGTCGCCGACGCCACCAGCAACGCGGTGAGCAACCCCGGTTCCGGCTCACCCAACAAGCTGCTCCACGTCGGTGACGGCGGCACCACGCCCCCGCCGCCCACCGGCTGCACGCAGACCAACGGCACCGACGTGACCATCCGCGACAACACCACGGTGGAGAGCACGATCACCATCGCGGGCTGCACGGGCAACGCCGGCTCCGCCAGCACGGTGGCGGTGGACCTGGTGCACACCTACATCGGGGACCTCGTGGTCAGCCTCGTCGCCCCCGACGGCAGCACCTACACCCTGCACAACCGCGCCGGCGGCTCCGCCGACAACATCAACCAGACCTACCCGGTCAACCTGTCCGCGGAGACCGCCGACGGCACCTGGAAGCTGCGCGTCCAGGACGCCGCCGGCGGCGACACCGGCTACCTGAACAGCTGGACGCTCAACCTGGGCGGCTCCGGCACCACGGACTGCACCGGCACCAACGGCACCGACGTGACCATCCGGGACAACGCCACGGCGACCAGCACCATCACGATCGCCGGCTGCACCGGGGCCGCCTCGTCGACCAGCACGGTCGCGGTGCAGATCGTGCACACCTACATCGGGGACCTCGTGGTCAGCCTCGTCGCCCCCGACGGCAGCACCTACATCCTGCACAACCGCGCCGGCGGCTCCGCCGACAACATCAACCAGACCTACTCGGTCAACCTGTCCGCGGAGACCCGTAACGGCACCTGGACGCTGCGCGTCCAGGACGCGGCCGGCGGCGACACCGGCTACCTGAACAGCTGGACCCTGACCCTGTAGGCGGACCGGGCCGGCAGCCACCGGTCCGGCCACCGACGGTCACGAACGAAGGGCCCCTCGCCGCGCGAGGGGCCCTTCGCACCCGGTCCGGCAGGACGGGAACCGCCTGGTCCGGCCGGCCGGGAGCTGCCCGGGCCGGCAGGGCGGGAGCCGCCTGGCGCGCGCCAGGGCTCAGCTGCCCGGCGCCGGCCCGTGGAGCTGCCCGATCAGCTCGGCGGAGCCGCCCGGCCGGTCAGCGGAGCACCTCGACCACGTTGCGGCGGATCACGTTCTTGCCGGGCTCCCGCACCAGCTCCATGGCGGCCGCGTTGAGCAGCACGCAACTGCCCGACGGGCCGGTCACCGTCACCGTGGTCGACCGGTTGTTGTCCAGGTTGGTCACCCGCAGCCGGGTGCCCACCGGGAACCGGTCGCTGGTCGCCGCCGGCGCACCACCCTCGGCCGAGAAGGTCACCGACCCCTGGCACACCGAGGCGCGCGCCGGCGCGCTGTCCGCGAACCCGAGCCCGGTGCCCACCGCCACGACCGCCGAGGCGACCACCACCACGCCCGCCGCCAGCACGTGCTTCCGCTGCACCCTCACCGTTGTCTCTCCCGTCGTCGGTGTCTCCTACGGCGCCTGGTACGGACTGGGAGCGCTGCACCGTTCACCGCGATCCGGAAGTTGACCTGAAGTCGACTTCAGGTCTTAGCGTCGGGACCGGCGATCAAGGAGGGTTCCGTGACGTATCTGGTGACCGGAGCGACCGGCAGGGCCGGCCGGCACGTGGTGTCCGAACTGGTGGCGCGCGGGGTGCCGGTACGCGCCCTGACCAGGGATCCGGCCCGGGCGACCGGGCTGCCGCCCGGGGTCGAGGTGGTGGCCGGCGACCTCACCGACCCGGCCACCCTCCCGGCGGCGTTCGACGGGGTCGTCGGCGTACACCTGCTGACCGCCGCCGGTGACGATTACGCCACGTTGCGTACCGGGCCGGAGATCGTCGCCCTGGCGGAACGGGCCGGCGTCCGGCGGCTGGCCGTGCTGTGGAACGGCAAGGCCGGCCCGGTCGAGGAGGCAGTCCGGGCCGGTGGTCTGGAGTGGACGATGCTCCAGCCGGTGGACCTCATGAGCAACACCCTGCACTGGGCCGAGTCGATCCGCGCCGCCGGCGAGGTACGCGAGCCGTTCGCCGACGTGCGCGCCGCCGTGGTCGACGAGGCCGACGTCGGCGCGGTCGCGGCGGAGGTGCTCACCGGCGACGGACATGCCGGCCAGGCGTACATCCTCACCGGCCCGCAGGCGCTCACCCCGCGCCAGCGGCTGGCCACCGTCGCCGCGGCGACCGGCCGCGAGCTGCGCTTCGTCGAACTGACCGAGGAGCAGGCCCGCGCCCGGTGGCGGCAGGCCGGCTACGACGAGGAACTGATCGACCTGCTCGCGTCCTGGCAGGGCGACCCGCCGCCGGTCGCGTACACGGTCACCGACACCGTCGAGCGGCTGCTCGGCCGGCCACCACGCGACTTCGCCGACTGGGCCCGCGCGCACGCCGACGCCTTCCGCTGAGCACCCGCCCGGTCACACCGGGCCGTACCGGGTGTGCGGGGCGCCGGTCAGCAACGCCCAGTACCGGTCGCCGTAGGACCAGTGCCACCACTCGGTCGGGTAGTTCACCAGGCCCGCCCCGCGCAGCGCGGCACCCATGATCCGCCGGTACCGCCGGGCGGTCGCCGAGACGGCCGGCGAGTCGGTGAAGCAGGCGTCGGCGCTGGCCTCCGGGGTGGCGTCGATCGCAGTGCCCAGGTCCAGCTCGACCCCGTCCTCGGTGCACAGGGTCAGGTCGACCGCTCCGCCGGTGCTGTGCGGCGCCACCTCGACCGGCGAGACGAACTTGGTGGTCTCCCGGTGCAGCCGCTGCGGCGACCAGTCCGGGTGCGCCCGGCGCAGTTCCTCCCGGTAGCCGGTGAAGATCTCCAGCTGGGCCCGGTACGGCCGGTACCCCTCGACGACCAGCAGGCGCAGGCCGGCCGGCAGCGCGCGCTGCGCTGCCAGCAGGCGGTCGGCGACCCCGCGACGCACCCGGGCGTACGCGCCGGCCGGGTCCGCCGCCCGGGGGTCCAGCCGCAGCTCCGGCAGGTCGCGCAGGTCCACCAGCGGGTCGCCGTCGTCGGCGCTGGGCACGGCCGCCACCCGGGGATCGGCGAGCAGGATCATCGCGGCTCCCCGGTGGCGGCGCGGGCGGTGGCGGCGCGTTCCGCCTGGCGGGCGAAGGCCAGCTCCACCAGCCGGTCCACGATCTCCCGGTAGCCGACGCCGACCGCCGCCCACACCTTCGGATACATCGAGTGCGCGGTGAAGCCGGGCATGGTGTTCAGCTCGGTGACGTAGAGCTCGCCGGCCGCCTCGTCGTAGAGGAAGTCGACCCGGGCCAGCCCCCAGCCGCCGATCGCGGCGAACGCCCGCAGCGACAGCTCCCGGATCCGGTCCGTCACCTCCCCGGGCAGTGCCGCCGGGACGACCATCGGGTCGGCGTCGCCGAAGTACTTCTGCCGGTAGTCGAACCAGCCGCCGGAGACCCGGACCTCGCCCACCGCTGACGCCTCGGGTCGCCACCCGCCGAGCACCGCGCACTCCAGTTCCCGGCCGGTGACGCCCTGCTCGACCACCACCTGCTGGTCGTGGCGCAGCGCCTCCTCGATCGCGGCCGCCAGGTCGTCACCCTCGGCGACCCGGGAGATGCCGATCGACGAACCCATGCTGGCCGGCTTGACGAACAGCGGCCGCCGCAGCCCCACCACCAGCTTCTCCGGGTCGTCGGCGGCCCGGTAGGTGTGCGCGTCGAACGCCACGTGCGGGGTGATCGGCACCCCTTCGGCGCGCAGCGCCCGCTTCATCGCCACCTTGTTCATGCCGACCGCGGCGGCGAGGATGCCGCACCCGACGTACGGCACGCCCAGCGACTCGAGCAGTCCCTGGACCACCCCGTCCTCGCCGAACGGGCCGTGCAGCACCGGGAAGACCACGTCCAGCTCGGCGTGCACCGCGCCGGACGCATTCGCGGCGGCCACCACCGCCGTTCCCGGACGACGGCCGGCCCGCAGCTCGACCGCCGGCCCGGTCACCGTCAGCCGGTCGTCGATGGCCCGGTCCGCCCCGACGCCGTCGCGCAGCTGCGCCAGCACGGCGTCCGGCACCAGCCGCAGACCCCCGGTGCGGGTCACCCCGATGGCGACCGTGCGGTAGCCGCCGCCGGCCAGGGCCCGGGCCACGCCGAGGGCCGAGGCGCAGGACACCTCGTGCTCCGCGGACGGGCCGCCGAACAGGATTCCGATCCGGACCGGCGCGCTCATGCCGCCCTACCTTCCACAGTTGGGACGTCGGCGAGCCGGTGGGCCGCCAACCGAACCACCAGCTCCGCCTCGACATTTCCGCCGGTCAACACCACCCCGACGGTGCGGTGCCGGCCGTCGGCCGCGATCCGCAGCGCCCCGGCCAGGCCGGCCGCCCCGGACGGCTCGGCCAGCACCTTCAGCTCCAGCAGCAGCAGCCGGAACGCCTCGGCGATCTCCTCGTCGTCGACCCGGACCACCCCGCGCAGCGCGGTGCGCAGGATGGCGAACGGCAGCTCGCCCACACAGGACGGACGGAGCCCGTCGGCGATCGTCGGCGCCGGTGCGACCGGGGTCGGCCGGCCGGCGGCCAGGCTCCGGGCCAGCGAGTCACAGCCGACCGGCTCCACGCCGTACACCTCGATCGGCCGGCCGGTGGCGGCGAGGCAGGCGCCGGCCGCCCCACCGCCGCCGCCGACCGGCAGCACCAGCGCGTCCAGCGGGGTGCCGGCCCGCTCGGCGTCCTCGATCAGCTCCAGGCTGGCGCTGCCCTGCCCGGCGATCACGTCCGGGTGGTCGTACGCGTCGACGACCGGGTGGCCGGTGGCGTCGCTGAGTTCGCGGGTCAGCGCCAGCCGCTCCTCGGCGGTGTCGGCCAGCACGATCCGGGCCCCCGCCGCCCGCGCCCGGGCCACCTTGGTCGACGCCGCGTCCACCGGCAGCACCACGGTGGCGGCCAGCCCGTGCCGGCGGGCCGCCAGCGCCACCGCCACCGCGTGGTTGCCGGTGCTCTGCGCGACGACGCCGCCGTGCCCGCCGGCCGCGAGCCGGCCGACCGCGAGCGACGCGCCGCGCATCTTGTACGAGCCGCCGTGCTGGAGGTTCTCCGCCTTGATCAGCACCCGGACGCCGGCCAGCCGGTCGATCGCCGGGGAGCGCAGCACCGGAGTGCGGACCACCTGGCCGGACAGCCGGCGGGCGGCCTCCTCGACGTCGGCCCGGACCGGGCCGGCCGGGGCCGGCGTGTCGATGCGGGACATCTCGTCTCCTTCCGTTTCGTGGTCGGCGGGGCGCGGCTGGTCGCCGGGCCGTACCGGATCGCAGGTCGGGGCGGTGCCGGTTTTCGGGCACGCCGGAGGAAGGGGTGCCGCTTCATGCGGCCCCGAGGGGCGTCGCTGGATGTGTGCCGGCCGGTCGGCCGGGTCAGTGCGGCAGCCGGACCTCGACCCGCAGGCCGCCGTACTCGGCGGGTCGGGCGGCGATGATGCCGTCGTGCGCCTGGGTGATCGAGCGGGCGATGGCCAGGCCGAGGCCGGCGCCACCGCCGTGGCCGGTGCGGTCCGCGGCCAGCCGCCGGAACGGCTCGAAGAGGCCGGCCACCGCCTCGGCCGGCACCACCTGGCCGGTGTTGACCACGGTCAGCGCCGGGGTGCCGCCGACCGCGACGGTGAGGGCGCCGCCGGGCCGGTTGTACTTGATCGCGTTCTCCACCAGGTTGGTGACCAGGCGCTCCAGCAGCACCCGCTCGCCGGGTACCACCCGGGGCGCGAGGTGGCTGTCGATCGTCACGCCCGCCTCCCGGGCCCGGTCCTGGAAGCCGGCCAGCACGCCGGCCACGATCTCGTCGAGCCGCTGCGGCGTACGGGAGCGCAGGCCCTGGTCACTCTCGCTGAGCGTGAGCAGCCCTTCGATCAGCCGCTCGTTGCGCTCGTTGGTCTGCAGCAGCTGGGCGGTCAGCAGTTCCATCTGCTCGCCGGTGAGCGTCCGGGCCATCCCGACCTCGATCAGCGTCCGCTGAACGGCCAGCGGGGTACGCAGCTCGTGTGAGGCGTTCGCGGCGAACCGCCGCTGCCCCTCGTAACCGGCGGAGATCCGCTCCATCATCTCGTCGATGGCCCCGGTCAACCGGGCCAGCTCGTCCCGGCCCGGCCGGCGGATCCGGTGCCCGAGGTTCTGCGGGCCGACGTGGGCGATCGGCTCGGCGAGGTCGCGCACCGGGCGCAGGCACCACACCGCGGCTCCCCAGATCGCCACCACCGCGCCCACCAGCACCGCGAGCATGATCAGCGGGTACAGCGCCACGTCGAGGTCGCGCGCCGGCTGGCACACCAGCCCCGACCCGGGCAGTGGCAGGTCGCAGAACTCCCGGCCACGCAGCCACACCGTGGTCAGCAGCCACTTCTCCAGGCTGGGCCGGAAGTAGCCGACGAACAGGGCGAGCACCCCCACCAGCAGGATGCGACGGCGCGGGGTCACTCCGGGCCGCCGATCCGGTAGCCGGCCTTCGGCACGGTGTGGATGACGGCCGGCGGGCCGAGCTTCTTGCGCAGCGTCATCACGGTGACCCGGACGGCGTTGGTGAACGGGTCGGCGAACTCGTCCCAGGCCTGCTCCAGCAGCTCCTCCGCGCTGACCACCCGGCCGCCCGCGCGCATCAGCACGTGCAGCACCGCGAACTCCTTCGGGCTCAGGTGCAGCGGGTGGCCGTCCCGGGTGGCGACGTGCCGGGCCACGTCGAGCACCACCCCGTGCCGGGCAAGCACCGGCGGCAGCGCGGGCGCGGACCGCCGACCGAGCGCCTGCACCCGGGCGACCAGCTCGGCGAAGGCGAACGGCTTGGTCAGGTAGTCGTCGGCGCCCAACCCGAGCCCCTCCACCCGGTCCCGGATGCCGGCCGCCGCGGTGAGCAGGAGCACCCGGGTACCCGCGCCCGAGTCGGCGATGCTGCGGCACACCTCGTCGCCGGTGTGCCCGGGCATGTCCCGGTCCAGCACGGCCACGTCGTACCGGTTCACCCCGACCCGCTCCAGCGCGCCGTCGCCGTCGTAGCAGACGTCGACCGCCATCGAGAAGCGGCGCAGCCCCTCGGCGACCGTGTCCGCCAGCAACCGCTCGTCGTCCGCCACCAACACCCGCACGCCTGCTCTCCCCATGGTTCCTCGCTGACCGGGACACCGTCTCAGGCCGGAGTTAAGGGTTCTGTAAACACCGGCAGGAGCCATCCTCCACGGCGGCGTCCCCCGGACAACCGCTCGCGAGCCGGGCCGGGGTGCTTGCCGCCCCGGTACGCCGTCTGGGGCGTCCGTCCCTCGTCCCCGGCGACACTTGGCGATCGGGGGTGAGCTGCGTCACGATGGGCGCGAGGAGGTCGCGATGGCCGACCCGTGGCTCGCCCTGGAATTCGGCGTCGATCCGGCGGAACGGATCGCGCAGGTCGGCGCCGCCCACGAGGCGTTCCTCGCCGGTGGGCCGGAGGCGGCCCGGCGTACCGACCGGCGGCTGCGGGACGTGGTGGCGCACTCCTGGCGCCGCTCGGCGGCGCTGCTCGACCCGGAGACCACCCCGCCGGTCGAGCTGACCGACGACGCGCTGGCGAGCTACCGCGCCGCTCACCCGTTGGCCCGGGTGCTGCCGCTCTTCCGCGACCTGCTCGGCGGCATCGCCCAGGACGGCGCGCACCTGATGGCGGTCTGCGACGCCCACGGCCGACTGCTCTGGGTGGAGGGGCACCCCGGAGTGCTCCGGCACGCCGAGCGGATGAACTTCGTGCCCGGGGCGCGCTGGGACGAGCCGCACGCCGGCACCAACGCACCCGGCACCGCCCTGGCGATCGACCACAGCGTGCAGATCTTCGCCACCGAGCACTTCAGCCGCCGGGTGCAGCGGTGGACCTGCGCCGCCGCGCCGATCCACGACCCGACCACCGGCCGGCTGCTCGGGGCGATCGACATCACCGGCGGCGACCACCTGGCCAACCCGCAGAGCCTGGCGCTGGTCCGGGCGACCGCCCGGGCCGCCGAGGCGCAGCTTGCCGCCGACCGGCCCGCCGAGCCGGGCGTGGTCACCGTCGCCGCGCTCGGCCGGGACGAGGCGGAGCTGCGGGTCGACGGGCGGCGGATCCGGCTCGGCCGCCGGCACAGCGAACTGCTGGTGCTGCTGCTCGACCATCCCGAGGGGCGCACCGGCGAGCAGCTCGGCCTCGACCTGTACGGCGACGACCGGCTGCACCCGGTCACCCTGCGCGCCGAGCTGTCCCGGCTGCGCCGCATCCTCGGCCCCGACCTGCTCGACTCCCGGCCGTACCGGCTGCGCGGGACCGTCCGGGCCGACTTCCGGACCGTCGGCGAACTGCTGGAGCGCGGCGATCCGGCGGGCGCGCTCGACGCGTACGCCGGGCCGCTGCTGCCCGCCTCGGACGCGCCGGGCGTGACCCGGCTGCGCCGGCTGGTCGACGGCCAGCTCCGCGCGGCCGTGCTGGCCACCCGGGACCCGGCGCTGCTCGCGGCCTGGACCGCGACGCCCGCCGGCGCCGACGACCTGACCGCCTGGCAGGCGCTCGCCGCGGCGTCGCCGCCGGGCGCGCCGCGCCGGCCGCTCGCGCTGGCGCGGGTCGACCAGCTCTCCCGGGAGTACGACCTGCCGCGCGCAACGTTGCTGCAACGTCCCGGAAACTAGCTTCTCCGCCGTCACCCGACCCGATCGGACGGCGGAGGTAACCATGACGCGCTACGACGCGCCCACCCACTGG
This sequence comes from Micromonospora sp. CNZ280, assembly GCF_011759515.1. Taxonomy (NCBI): domain Bacteria; kingdom Bacillati; phylum Actinomycetota; class Actinomycetes; order Micromonosporales; family Micromonosporaceae; genus Micromonospora; species Micromonospora sp. CNZ280. The sequence continues at coordinate 3,014,629 of NZ_JAAOYP010000001.1, read as the reverse complement.
CAGTCCCGCTACGACCACTTCATCGGCGGCGAGTACGTCACGCCGCACTCCGGCCGCTACTTCGAGAACCCCACCCCGGTCACCGGGCAGACCTTCTGCGAGGTGGCCCGCGGCACCGCCGAGGACGTCGAGAAGGCCCTCGACGCCGCCCACGGCGCCGCCGACGCGTGGGGGCGTACCCCGGTCGCCGAACGCGCGCTGATCCTCAACCGGATCGCCGACCGGATGCAGGAGAACCTGGAGGCCCTGGCGATCGCGGAGACCTGGGAGAACGGCAAGCCGGTCCGGGAGACGCTGGCCGCCGACATCCCGCTGGCGATCGACCACTTCCGGTACTTCGCCGGGGCGATCCGGGCCCAGGAGGGTTCCCTCGGCGAGCTGGACGACGACACCGTCGCCTACCACTTCCACGAGCCGCTCGGCGTGGTCGGGCAGATCATCCCGTGGAACTTCCCGCTGCTGATGGCGACCTGGAAGCTCGCCCCGGCGCTCGCCGCCGGCAACGCGGTGGTGCTCAAGCCGGCCGAGCAGACGCCCGCGTCGATCCACTACTGGCTGTCGCTGGTGGCCGACCTGCTGCCACCCGGGGTGGTCAACGTGGTCAACGGCTTCGGCGTCGAGGCGGGCAAGCCGTTGGCGTCCTCGCCGCGGGTGGCGAAGGTGGCGTTCACCGGCGAGACCACCACCGGGCGGCTGATCATGCAGTACGCCAGCGAGAACATCAAACCGGTCACCCTGGAGCTGGGCGGCAAGAGCCCGAACATCTTCTTCGACGACGTCAGCGCCGCCCGGGACGACTTCTTCGACAAGGCGCTCGAAGGGTTCACCATGTTCGCCCTCAACCAGGGCGAGGTCTGCACCTGCCCGTCCCGGGCGCTGATCCAGCAGGGCCACTACGCCGACTTCCTCGCCGCCGCGGTCGAGCGGACCCGGGCCGTGGTGCAGGGGCACCCGCTGGACACCGACACGATGATCGGCGCCCAGGCGTCGAACGACCAGCTGGAGAAGATCCTGTCCTACCTGGACATCGGCCGGCAGGAGGGCGCTCGCGTCCTCACCGGCGGCGCGCGGGCCGACCTCGGCGGCGAACTTGCCGGCGGGTACTACGTCGAGCCGACCATCTTCGAGGGCGACAACTCGATGCGCATCTTCCAGGAGGAGATCTTCGGCCCGGTGGTGTCGGTGACCTCCTTCGCCGACCTGGACGACGCCGTGAAGATCGCCAACGACACGCTGTACGGGCTGGGCGCGGGCGTGTGGACCCGGGACATCAACACCGCCTACCGGGCCGGGCGGTCGATCCAGGCCGGCCGGGTCTGGACGAACTGCTACCACGCCTACCCGGCGCACGCGGCGTTCGGCGGCTACAAGCAGTCCGGCATCGGCCGGGAGAACCACAAGATGATGCTGGAGCACTACCAGCAGACCAAGAACCTGCTGGTCAGCTACTCGCCCAAGAAGCTCGGCTTCTTCTGATGGACGCCCCCGTGACCGTGACCCCCGCGGCGGCCGAGCTGATCCGGTCGCTGCGGGGGCAGCACGGGCCGCTGATGTTCCACCAGTCCGGCGGCTGCTGCGACGGCAGCGCCCCGATGTGCTACCCGGCCGGCGAGTTCCGCACCGGCTCGTCCGACGTCCTGCTGGCCGCGCTGGAGATCGACGGCGTCCCGGAGCCGGTCGAGTTCTGGATGTCCACGGCGCAGTGGGAGCTGTGGAAACACACCACGTTGACCGTCGACGTGGTGCCGGGCCGGGGCAGCGGCTTCTCCCTGGAGGCCCCCGAGGGCGTCCGCTTCCTCATCCGCTCCCGCCTCGCCGCCTGACCGGTCGCGCCGCCTCGTCGGGTCCGGGCTGCGGGATGACACAGCGTGAGGTGGCCGGGAGACACCACCGCACAACGACGTGATACCTCTGAGGCATCAATATGACTCAGAGGTATCACGCTCTCCCGCCACACCTCGGCCGGCCACCGCGAACCCGGCCGGGGCAAACCACGAGCCCGGCCGGGGCAACCGGTCGCGGCGACGGTCAGCGCAGGTCCCGGTCCGAGGTGCACTCGTCCCCGCAGCCCACTGGTACAGACCCGGAGAGCAGCGCGACGCCGACCAGGAACACCACGACGACAGCGCCGTACCAGCCCGCCGTCACCAGCACCGCCGCCCGGGGATCGGGGCGGCGCGGCACGCTCGTTGCGGTCATCGACCGATTGTCACCCCGCCGCCCGGGTTGCGGTGCCCCGCCAGCGCCGGGGTCAGCGGTCGTCGAGCAGGGGTTGGCGGGGATCCCACGGCGGTCCGCCGGCGGCGTCGTGGCGGCGGTTGCCGTCCAGGCCGGCCGCGCACCCAGGTGCCGGCGCAGGTCTTGCCGCGCATCCTGTCGCCGAGGGTGGCCGGGTCGGGCAGGCGGCCACCACGTCGCGCGGGGACAGGACACGGAAACCCCGCCGACCCGCACCGGCGCGGTCGCGTCCAGCCCGAGCTCCCACACCACCGGCGGGTTGAGGCACTCCTCGACGTCGGACAGGCCCGGCTCGACGCCGATGCCGCAGAGCGCCAACCGCCCGGCCGCCGACCACTCGTCGGCGACGGCGAACTGCTCGTCGCCGAGCTTCACGCCGGTCTCGGCGTACGGGCGGCGCGGGTGCGGCCGGGACAGCTACATGGCCATGTCGAGATAGTCCGCGCCGGCCGCGAACGCCCCGTCGAAGATCGGCAGGACGAAGCGCGGATCGACCGCGTTGAGCACGTGGGTGATCCGGTGCTCCCGGCAGAGCGCGGCCACCGCGCCGGCCGAGGAGGCGTCGACCGTGGCGGCGACGAACCGGTCACCATGCCCGGCCACCGCCCGGGCCGCCCGGACGGGGTCGTGGTCGGCGACCACCACGGTCTCGAAGCAGGTACGGCGGGCGGCGATGGCGGCCGCGGCGGAGCCGACACCGCCGGCCCACGAGCAGGATGCGCATCAGGAATCGAACCCCAAACCGAAACGATCGAGCGCACGGAGCCAGAGGTTGCGCCGGCCCTGGCGCTCGTCGGCGCGGGCCAGCGACCAGCGGGTGAGATTGATGCCGACCGCGCGGGCCGGCTCGGGCGGGAACGGCAGTGGCATCCGGCGCACCAGGTCGAGCCGGGTCAGCGGGGTCTCCTCCTCGCCGAGCAGGTCGAGCATCACCCGGGCGGCGAACCGGGTCGCCCCGACGCCGAGCCCGGTGAACCCGGCCGCGTACGCCAACCGGCCCTCGTACGCGGTGCCGAAGAACGGGCAGAACCGGGTGCAGGTGTCGATCACCCCGCCCCAGCGGTGGCTGAACCGCAGCCCGTCGAGCTGCGGGAAGGTGGTGAAGAAGTGGTCGGCGAGGGTGCAGAAGGTGTCCCAGCGCTGCTCCAGGGACGGGGCCATCCGGTTGCCGTAGTGGTAGACGGCGTCGTACCCGCCGAAGAGGATCCGGTTGTCGGGCGTGATCCGGTAGTAGTGGAACTGGTTGCCGGTGTCCGCGAGCCCCTGCCGGCTCGCCCAGCCGATCGAGCGCCGCTCGTCGTCCGCGAGCGGCTCGGTCATCACCGCGTAGTCGTAGACCGGCACCACGAAGGCGCGCAGCCGGCGCAGCAACGGCGGGAACGCGTTGGTCGCCAGCACCACCCGCCCGGCGCGGACGCTGCCCGGGGCGGCGTCCCGGCCGCCGGCGGTGGCGGCCCGCAGCGCGGCGCCGTCGCGGCGCAGCCCGGTCACCCGGGTGTGCTCGGCGATCCGCACCCCCTCGCTCAGGCAGGCGCGGCGCAGCCCCCAGGCCAGCTTCGCCGGGTCGAGCAGGGCCGTGCGATCCCGGTCCCACATCCCGCCGAGGTACGTCGGCGAGTTCACCTCGGCGCGTACCTGGTCGGCGTCGAGCAGCCGTACGTCGTGGCCGTACCGGCGGCCCAGTTCCGCGTCGGCGGCGAGCCCGTCGAGCTGGTACGGCTCGACAGCGACGGCCAGTTCGCCGGTGCGTTCGAAGTCGCAGTCGATGCCGTACTCGGCCACGGTCGCGGCGATGGCGTCCAGGTTCTCCCGGCCGAGCCGCTCCAGCAGCTCGATCTCGTCCGGGAAGCGCTCGACGCCGTTGGCCAGCCCGTGGGTGAGCGAGGCGGCGCAGAACCCGCCGTTGCGCCCGGACGCCGCCCAGCCGCAGGTGCCCGCCTCGACCAGCAGCACGTCCCGGCCCGGGTCCGCCCGCTTGGCCAGCAGCGCGCTCCACAGCCCGGCGTACCCACCGCCCACCACCAGCAGGTCGGCGGTGTCGGGGCCGGTCAGCGGGGGCAGCGGGTCGGGGCGTTCCGGCCGGTCCAGCCAGTACGGCACCGGCACCGCGTCGGCCAGCGCCCGGCCGGGATGCGGCCCGGTCATGACGGGCGCCGGGCCGGCCCGGCGCCCGCCGCGACCCGCAGCGCGGCGCGGCGGCTCCGCCGGCCGCGCAGCATGCTGGCCAGCACCAGCAGCAGCGCGATCACGAACATCGCCGTGCCGATGACGTTGACCTGCGGCGGGATGCCCCGCTGGGCGGCGCCCCAGACGTACATCGGGAACGTGACGGTGGTGCCGGCGTTGAAGTTGGTGATGATGAAGTCGTCGAACGACAGCGAGAAGGCGAGCAGCGCGGCGGCCACGATGCCGGGCATCACCAGCGGCAGGGTGATCCGCCGGAAGGTCTGCCACTCGCTGGCGTAGAGGTCCATCGCGGCCTCCTCCAGCCGGGAGTCCATCCCGGCCAGCCGCGCCTTCACCGTGACCACCACGAACGACACGCAGAACATCACGTGCGCGATGACGATGGTCCAGAACCCCTGCGGCACCCCGGCGGAGACGAAGAGGGCGAGCAGCGAGGTGCCCATCACCAGTTCCGGCGTGGCCATCGGCAGGAAGATCAGCACGTTGATCCCGGACCGGCCCCGGAACCGGTGCCGCACCAGCGCGAACGCCATCAGGGTGCCGAGCACCGTGGCCACCACGGTGGCGATGAAGCCGATCTGGACGCTGCGCACCACCGCGTCGCACATGTCCGAGGTGGCGCACGGGTTGCGCCAGTTGTCGAGGGTGAACTCGTGGAAGTCGTACGACAGCCGGCTGGACGGGCGGTTGAAGGACAGGCCGGCGACCACGGCGATGGGCAGGAAGAGGTAGCCGAGCACCAGCAGCCCGACGCCCAGCACCCAGTGGTCGGCCAGCCAGCGACCGATGCGGTGGGCCACGGTCACTGCGCCCCCCTTTCGTTCGCGACGGCGGGGCTCCGCTGCGCCGCACTCCTCGCGCTCACAGGACCTCCTCGGTGCCGGCGCGGCGCAGGTAGCCGAAGACCACCGCGAGGATCGCCGCCATCAGCAGGAAGGACAGCGCCGCGCCCTGCGGGTAGTCCAGCCGGACCAGGAAGGCCGAGTCGATGACGTTGCCGATCATGTACTCGTTCGGGGTGCCGAGCAGTTCGGCGTTGATGTAGTCGCCGCTGGCCGGGATGAAGAAGAGCAGCGTGCCGGCGACCAGGCCGGGCATGGACAGCGGCAGGGTGACCTTGCGGAACGCCCGCACCGGGCTGGCGTACAGGTCGCTGGCCGCCTCCAGCAGCCGGGGGTCGAGCCGCTCCAGGCTCGCGTACAGCGGCAGCACCAGGAACGGCAGGAAGTTGTACGTCAGCCCGAGCACCACCGCGACCGGGGTGGCCAGCAGCCGGCCGTCGGGGGCGAGCAGGTGCACGTCGCGCAGCAGCCCGACCAGCCAACCGTTGTCGGACAGGATGGTCTTCCAGGCCAGGGTGCGCACCAGGAAGCTGGTGAACATCGGCGCGATCACGCAGACCAGCAGCAGGTTCTTCCACCGGCCGGCCTTCTGCGCGATGGCGTACGCCAGCGGGTAGCCCATCAGCAGCGCCAGCACCAGCGCGATCCCGGCATAGCGGAAGGACCGGGTGAACTGCGGCCAGTACGCCGCCAACGCGTCCGGGTAGTTGCCGAACGCCCAGGTCAGCGCGTACCCGGTGGAGAGCGAGCCGCTGGGGTCGTAGAGGCTGGCCGCGGCGAGCTGGAACAGCGGCACGGCGAAGAAGAGGAACAGCCAGGCCGCGCCGGGCAGCAGCAGCAGGTACGGCAGGAACCGGTACCGCCCGGACCGGACGGCCCGCTCCGGCGCCGCCGGCTGCCCCGACCCGGTCGGCACGTGGGCCAGGGCTGTCACGAGGAGGCCCCCACCGGCTCGTCCAGCACCGGGCTGGTCCGGTCGTCCGCGCCCGGGTCACGGGGCAGCAGGAAGGCGTGCCGCGGGTCCCAGTGCGCCACCGCCGCGGTGCCGACCGGCAGCTGCGCGGTGGCGCCGCTGTTCGCCACGAAGACCGACAGCTCGCTGCCCCAGCCGGTGCGCAGCAGGTACTGGGTGCTGACCCCGACGTAGGAGGCGTCGCTGACCACCCCGGTGACGTGCTGGTGCCCGGCGGGGACCTGGTCGGCGGAGTCGACCAGGTGCAGCTTCTCGGGGCGTACGCCCAGGTGGACCGGGCCCCGGTCGACCCGGGCCCGCTCCGCGGGCACTGCGAAGCGGGAGCCGTGCGCGGAGACCGGCACCTCGCCCCCGGCGGGGCCGGCGGCCTCGCCGGCGAGCAGGTTGGACTGGCCGAGGAAATTCGCCACGAACGCGGTGGCCGGGAACTCGTAGAGTTCGGCCGGGGCGCCCAGTTGCTCGATCTTCCCGGCGTTCATCACCGCGACCGTGTCGGCCATCGTCATGGCCTCCTCCTGGTCGTGGGTGACGTGCACGAAGGTGATGCCGACCTCGGTCTGGATCCGTTTCAGCTCGATCTGCATCTGCCGGCGCAGCTTGAGGTCGAGTGCGCCGAGCGGCTCGTCCAGCAGGAGCACCTGCGGGTGGTTGATCAGCGCCCGGGCCAGCGCGACCCGCTGCTGCTGGCCGCCGGAGAGCTGGGCCGGCCGGCGCCGGCCGTACCCTTCGAGCTGCACCAGGGCCAGCATCCGCTCGACCTGGTCGTCGACCTTGCGGATGCCGCGCCGGCGCAGCCCGAACGCCACGTTCTCGAAGATGTCCAGGTGCGGGAAGAGGGCGTAGCTCTGGAACACGGTGTTCACCGGCCGCTTGTACGGCCGCAGCCGGGCGATGTCACGGTCGCCGAGCAGCACCTGCCCGCTGGTCGGTTCCTCCAGCCCGGCGATCATCCGCAACGTGGTGGTCTTGCCGCAGCCGGACGCCCCGAGCAGGGCGAAGAACGAGCCCTGCGGGATGGTCAGGCTGAGGTCGTCGACCGCGGTGAAGATGCCGAACCGCTTGGTGAGGTTGGCCAGCCGCAGGTCGCCGGCCGGTGTCTCGCGCCCCACAGATGCCACGCCCACTCCCGTCACGCCCCGATGACCTGCTGGAACTTGCCTTCGTACTCGCGTTCCTGCTTCTCGTCCAAGGCCATGAAGACCTTGGACTTCGCGAGCATCGCGTCGTCGGGGAAGATCAGCGGGTTGGCCGCCAGCTCCGGGTCGATCTTCTCCATCTCGGCCTGCGCCCCCTGCACCGGGCAGATGTAGTTCACGTACGCGGCGAGCTGGGCGGCCACCGCCGGGTCGTAGTAGTGGTTGATCAACTGCTCGGCGTTGGCCTTGTGGGTGGCCTTGTTCGGCACCAGCATGTTGTCCGACCAGAGCATCACGCCGGACTCGGGCACCACGAACTTGACCTTCTCGTCCTCGAAGCCGAGCTGGATGACGTCGCCGGACCAGCCGATGCACGCGGCGATGTCGCCCTTGGCCAGGTCGGGGGCGTAGTCGTTGCCGGTGAACTTGCGGATCTGCCCGGAGTCGACGGCCTTCTTCAGCTTGTTCAGCGCGTCGTCGAACTGGGCGGCGGTGAAGTTCGACGGGTCGTGCCCGCCTGCCTGGAGCAGCAGGCCCATGGTGTCGCGCATCTCGGACAGGGCGGTCACCTTGCCCTTGAGGTCGGGACGGGTGAGCAGCTCGTCGACGGTGCGGATCTCCTTGGTCACCTTGCCGTTGTAGGCGAGTCCGGCCAGGCCGGACTGCCACGGGATGGCGAGCTGGTTGTCCTTGTCGAAGGAGCGGCCACGCAGCGAGGACAGCAGGTTGGCCTCGACGTTGGGTAGCTTCGACTTGTCCAGCTTCTGGATCCAGCCGAGCCGGATCATCCGGGCGGCCATCCAGTCGGTGAGCACCATGATGTCCCGCTCGGTCGCCTGGCAGGCGGCGAGCTGGTTCTGCACCTTGCCGAAGAACTCGTTGTTGTCGTTGACGTCCTCGGTGTAGGTGACCGCGATGCCGGACTTGGCGATGAACGCGTCGAGGGTGGGCCGCTTCGACTCGTCCTTCTCATCCACGTCCAGGTACTGCGGCCAGTTGGAGAAGGCGAGCTTCTTCTCGGTGCCGGAGAGGTCCTCGCTGACGCAGCCGGCCTCGGTCTGCTGGGCGCCCTTGGTGCCGCAGCCGGCCAGGGCGCCGCCGGCGGCGAGCAGCGCCGCCGAACCGAGGGTGCCGGTGAGCAGTCCACGCCGGGTGAGGGGCCGAGGGGGAGTTCGCATGTGACGACTCCTAAGGGTCATCGTCGGCGGCGGGACTCAGGTGGCGCGCCGGCGGGAGGGTCAAGTGCGGTGGACGACCGATCCTGACATGAGGTGACCTTCCTTACAAGGGATTCCGTTGCGGGATTAGCTCTCCACGACGAAATACGCCACACTGCGCGGGGGCATTAGGCTCAGCCCGGGAACGGACATGGGGAGCGGTCGATGACGAACCGGCAGCAGGACAACGGCAACGGCGGGCGGCGGGTAGCCGTGCGTGAAGGAGCCAGTCACGCTCTGCTCGACGACGTGGCGAAACAGATCATCGAGCAGCTCCAGGAGGACGGCCGCCGGCCGTACGCGACCATCGGCAAGGCGGTCGGGCTCTCCGAGGCCGCGGTACGGCAGCGGGTGCAGCGGCTGCTCGACGCCGGGGTGATGCAGATCGTCGCGGTGACCGATCCGCTCCAGCTCGGCTTCCCCCGCCAGGCCATGATCGGCCTGCGCACCGACGGCGACCTGGAGGCGGTCGCCGACCGGCTCGCCGAGCTGGAGGAGGTGGACTACGTGGTGATCACGGCCGGCTCCTTCGACCTGCTCACCGAGGTGGTCTGCCGCAACGACGACCACCTGCTGGAGATCCTGCAACGGCTGCGCGCGGTCGAGGGCGTGCTCTCCACCGAGGCGTTCGTCTACCTCAAGCTGCGCAAGCAGACCTACACCTGGGGCACAGCCTGATCAGTCGGCGTGCCCGGGCCGCCCGACCATCCCGATCTGACCACGGAGCTGATTGTCCAGATGGGCCACCTCAGCGCCCCTCGTGGCATCCGCGGTGGCCCGGCCAATGCCCGGAGAAGGCCCCGGAACTGTCCAGGCCGTGACATGGACGCAAAGGGCCCGCGGACCACCTGCCTGGTCGGCGCGGGCCGCACAGATGGGGCAGCTCGACAGCGCCCAACAGGGTTGGCCACCAGGCCCGCGACCCGCCCCGGACCACCGATTCGGAGCCCCACCCCCGGTCGATGCGGATTCCGTTGTTCATGCTCTTGACATTCGCTGAATCCGTTGCCAAATCGGCGATACACCACCGATCCCACTTGCTTCCGGGCTTGGGCTGTGGGATAACCGTGGGCAGAGCGGCCGGTGTCCCCTGACCGGCCCGAGACCCGATGGGGCTGACATGGCCAACGCCACCGACCACCTCTGGATGCACTTCACCCGGATGGCGAGCTACTCCGCCGGCGAGGTGCCGACCATCGTCCGCGGCGAGGGCGCGTACGTCTGGGACGCCCAGGGCCGCCGCTACCTCGACGGGCTCGCCGGGCTGTTCGTGGTCAACGCCGGCCACGGCCGCGCGGAGCTGGCGGAGGCCGCCGCCAAGCAGGCCGGCGAGCTGGCCTACTTCCCGCTCTGGTCGTACGCCCACCCGAAGGCGGTCGAGCTGGCCGAGAAGATCTCGGCCCTCACCCCCGGCGACCTGAACCGGGTCTTCTTCACCACCGGCGGCTCGGAGGCCGTCGAGGCGGCGTGGAAGCTGGCCCGGGCCTACTTCAAGCGCACCGGCCAGCCGAACAAGCACAAGGTGGTCAGTCGCTACATCGCCTACCACGGCACCTCGATGGGCGCGCTGTCGATCACCGGCCTGCCCGGCATCAAAAGCGACTTCGAGCCGCTGGTGCCCGGCGGGATCAAGGTGCCGAACACCAACTTCTACCGGGCGCCGGAGCACGGCGACGACCCGGAGGCGTTCGGCCGCTGGGCCGCCGACGAGATCGGCCGCGCCATCGAGCGGGAGGGGCCGGACACGGTGGCGGCGGTCTTCCTGGAGCCGGTGCAGAACTCCGGCGGCTGCTTCCCACCACCGCCCGGCTACTTCGAGCGGGTCCGCGAGATCTGCGACGCGTACGACGTGCTGCTCGTCTCGGACGAGGTGATCTGCTCCTGGGGCCGGCTCGGCGAGTACTTCGGCGCCGTCCGCTACGGCTACCGGCCGGACATCATCACCACCGCCAAGGGCATCACCTCCGGCTACGCCCCGCTCGGCGCGATGATCGCCAGCGACCGGCTGATGGAGCCGTTCCTCACCGAGACCGGCATGTTCGCCCACGGGGTGACCTTCGGCGGGCACCCGGTCTCCTGCGCGGTGGCGCTGGCCAACCTGGAGGTCTTCGCCCGCGAGGACCTGGTCGGGCACGTCCGTGCCAACGAGGCGGCGTTCCGCGCCACCCTGGAGAAGCTGCACGATCTGCCGATCGTCGGCGACGTCCGGGGCGACGGCTACTTCTACGGCATCGAGCTGGTCAAGGACAAGACCACCCGGGAGACCTTCGACGAGGCCGAGGCTGAGCGGCTGCTGCGCGGCTTCCTCTCCACCGCGCTCTTCCAGGCCGGGTTGTACTGCCGCGCCGACGACCGGGGCGACCCGGTGGTGCAGCTCGCCCCGCCGCTGATCGCCGAGCAGCAGCAGTTCGACGAGATCGAGCAGATCCTGCGCGGCGTGCTCACCGAGGCATGGGCGCGCCTCTGACCGGCGGGTCCGGGCCTTCGCCCGCCGCGGCCGGGTCCCGTTCTCCCGGGGCCCGGCCACCGGCCGACGCCGAGGTCGGGCGGACGGCGCGCACCCGCGTACGCCAGCTGCCGCTCCGCTTCGACCTGCCGCCCCCGGAGTGGTGATGCGTTACCCGGAGCTGTCGTACTGGCTGTCCACCGTGGACGAGCCGCTCACCCCGCGCCCGCCGCTGCCCGGCGACGCCGAGGCCGACGTGGTGATCGTCGGCGCCGGCTACACCGGGCTGTGGGCGGCGTACTACCTGGCCGGCGCGGACCCGACGCTGCGGATCACCGTGCTGGAGGCCGAGATCGCCGGGTACGGCGCGTCCGGGCGCAACGGCGGCTGGTGCTCCGCGCTCTTCCCCACCTCGCTGCCCGCGCTGGCCCGCCGGCACGGCCGGGAGGCCGCGCTCGCCATGCAGCGCACCATGCAGGCCACCGTGCGTGAGGTCGGCCGGGTGGTCGCGGCCGAGGGCATCGACTGCGACTGGGCGTACGGCGGGACGGTGGTGCTCGCCCGGACGGCCCCACAGCTCGCCCGGGCCCGGGCGGTCGTCGAGGAGGCCCGGGAGTTCGGACTCGGCCCGGCGGACCTGGCGCTGCTCGACGCCGCCGAGGCGTCGGCCCGGTGCGCGGCCGACGGGGTGCTCGGCGGCACGTACACGCCGCACTGCGCGGCGGTGCACCCGGCGCGGCTGGTCCGTGGCCTCGCCCGGGCGGTCGAGCGGCGCGGGGTGACCATCCACGAGCGCACCCCGGTGACGGCGCTCCGGTCCGGCGCGGCGGTGACCCCGGCCGGCACGGTACGCGCGCCGGTGATGGTCCGGGCCACCGAGGGCTACACGCCCCTGCTGCCCGGGCAGCGGCGCACGGTCGCGCCGGTCTACTCGCTGATGGTGGCCACCGAGCCGCTGCCGGCGCGGACCTGGGAGCGGATCGGGCTGGCCGAGCGGGAGACCTTCTCCGACCACCGGCACGTCATCATCTACGGCCAGCGCACCGCCGACGGACGGCTCGCCTTCGGCGGGCGGGGCGCCCCGTACCACTTCGGGTCCCGGGTGGTGCCGGGGCACGACCGGGAGCCGCGGGTCTTCGCGGCGCTACGCCGTACGCTCGGCGAACTGTTCCCGGTGCTCGGCCCGGACGTGCCGGTGACGCACACCTGGGGCGGGCCGCTCGGGGTGGCCCGGGACTGGGCGGCCTCGGTCGGCTACGACCCGGCCAGCGGGCTCGGCTGGGCCGGCGGGTACATCGGCGACGGCGTCGGCACCAGCAACCTCGCCGGCCGTACGCTGGCCGACCTGATCCGGGGCGAGCGCACCGACCTGACCGCCCTCCCCTGGGTGAACCACCGCTCCCCCAGGTGGGAGCCGGAGCCCCTGCGCTGGCTCGCGGTCAACGCCGGCCTCCGCCTGATGTTCTCCGCCGACGCCGCCGAACTCCGCTCCGGCCGCCCCTCCCGCCGCGCCGCCGCCTTCTCCCGCCTACTCGGCCACTAGCCCGACCCCTACCGGCCCCACCCAACGGGGGGGGGAACCCCGGGGCCCAGGTGGGGTTAGTGGTTGGGGGGGATTACGCGGAGGTGGCCGCGGCGGGCGGTGTGGGGGGCGGCGGGGAGGTCGTGGTCGTCCTCAGGGGGACGGGGGGTGGGGCGGGCGGCCTCGCGGACCGCCTCGGCCAGCGCGACCAGGTCGTCGGTGGTGGGCGGTGGGGGCTCGAACTCGCCCTCGTGCCGGACCACGTCCCAGCCCCGCGGCGCGGTCAGGCTGCGGGCGTGCGGCTCACAGAGGTCGTACGTGTGCGGCTCGGCGAAGGCCGCCAGCGGGCCCACCACGGCGGTCGACTCGTTGTAGACATAGGTCAATGTGGCGACCGCTTGCCGGGGGCAGCCGTTACGGGAGCAGCGCCGTGGTGACCTCACGGCGGCAGGGTATCTCCATTACCGGCTCCGGCGCACCGCTTCGCGTTGCGACACGCCCGTCATGGTGATCACAATTCGACCGGCGTGGCCACGCCGCGCCACGGTGGCGGCACTGCCGCAGGCCAGGCTGGCCCGGAGGCTACCCTTTGCCTCATGACGAGCCCGGAACACCGCCGCCCCGGCTCCGGCCGGCGTGCCCACCGTGACCGGCACGGGCGCGGGCTGCGCGGACGGCTGGTGCCGGCGACCGTGCCGCTGGCCCGGACCAAGGCGGAGGTCTTCGACGACCTTGTCCTGGACACCGTCGAGACGCTGGAGCGGCGGTTCGCCAAGGAGTTGGCCGGGGTCGAGTTCGCGGTGGAGGACGTGCCACCGGAACTGAACGTCTACGACTCCGACGTGCTGGAGGACGGCGAGGTGCCGCTCGCCCGGCTGCTGCCCGGCCACCGCGGCCGGCAGGAGGTGCCGCCCCGGATCGTGCTCTACCGCCGCCCGCTGGAGTTCCGCGCGATGGATCGCGAGGACCTCGCCGACCTGGTACATGACGTGATCATCGAGCAGGTGGCCAACCTGCTCGGCGTCGACCCCGACGAGCTGGCCTGACCCGCACCAGGGCGGACCGGAGCCCAGCGGACGAGCCCGTGACGGCCCGTCGGGACGCCGTGGCGCCCGGGCCCGAGCCGGGCGGCCCCCACCGCCCCGGCCCGGCACCGCTCAGGCGGCCCGCCGCTTCAGCTTGCGCCGCTCCCGCTCGGAGAGCCCACCCCAGATCCCGAACCGCTCGTCGTGACCGAGAGCGTATTCGAGGCATTCCGTCTTGACCTCGCAGCGCGAGCAGATCCGCTTCGCCTCGCGGGTCGAACCGCCCTTCTCGGGAAAGAACGCCTCCGGATCGGTCTGCGAGCACAGCGCCCGCTCCTGCCACTCCGGCGCGTTTCCGAGCAGGTCGGCCACCTCAAGCTGGCCGTCCATCTGATGCCTCCTTGTCGCGCACCGGCGTCATCGCCGCTGCAACCCCCCACGCGAAAGGCGTGCGTGTCCGTCCGGTCCCGTTTTGTTGCGTTCCGTGCGAACAACCCCATTCAAATTACACGCGTGTAATGCGTGCGCCGTCAAGCCAAACTTGATAATGGAGTCGCCCTCCCGACACGCACCCGGACGGCCACCGCGACCACCCGGCCTCGCAACCTGCCCTATCGATTCAGACCCCGGCCGAGTAACGCCCTCTCCGGCGAGTTGCCCGAGTTTTCTCCCGTGGCGTCTCCGCGCCGGCCCGACACGGGCGTGCCGGCGAGGACTCCCGGGAGAGCACCCATCAAGATGGTGATCTTGATGGGTGCCAGGTTAACCCGAGTACGCCAGGACCGCCCGTCGAGCCGGAAACGCCGACCGCGCTCCGCCCACAATGTGGACGGAGCGCGGTGCCCGGGGAGCCGGAGAGGGTCAGCCGCCACCCGGCGTGACCCTGGTCGGCCAGACGAACTCGGCGACCGAGCCGCCGCTGACGGTGACCGCGCCGGCCGGCGTCCGGTCGTCCCACCAGACGGTATAGAGACCGGCGGGCAGATCCGGGTAGACAGCACTGTGGAAGGTGCCGTCGCGTACCCGCCGCTCCCGCACCGCCGAGTGGGTACGCGGCGCGTCGTCGGCGCCCGCAGCCGGGTCGGCGGTCCGGCTGATCTCGATCTCCCGCCCGTGCAGATCCCGTCCGGTGTAGATGATCAGGGCCCCGGTGTCCCCGCCCAGGTCCAGGACGACGCTGCCGGTCTCGGACGGCCCGTACGCGTGCTCGGTCATCCGGTCCCCCGTCACTGCGCCGCCGGTGGGTTGTTGAACCCGTCGTACGGCGTGCCCAGGTAGGGGAAGGCCGGCAGGAACCCGGCGGTCACGTCGGCGGCGCTCAGCCCGGGGGTGACCGCGGCCGCCGCCGCGTCCGGCCGGAACGCCCGGTCGACCAGCGGCACGGTCAACCCCGCGATGGCCCGCAGCGCGATGGTGACCACGTCGTCGACCGGCCGGCGGCCGTTCGGGAACCCGGCCAGGTCGCCGCCGAGCACGCCGAACCGGTCCGGCCGGCGGCTGGGCGGAATGGCCGTGTTCAGCCGCAGCATGTCGGCCTGCACGTCGCCGGTGGCGTTGGTGAACCCGTCGATCAGCCCCGCCGGTACGCCGGTGAGCAGGATCGCCACCAGGTCGGCCCGGGCCTTCTTCGCCTTGTTCAGCCGGTCCAGGTTGGGAAATACGCCCGGATAGAGCGCCGGCAGCAGGGCGGCCAGCTCCGGCTGCTCGACGAACTGGGTGAACCGCTTGTCCTCCGCCGGCGGCAGCGAGTTCCACAGGTCCTTTCGGGACATCGGCACGATGACCTCGTTGAACAACGGATTGCCCAGCCGGGACACCTGGACGAACGGCCCGGCCGCCACGGCCCGTCCCGGATCGCTGCCGATCACCCGGGCCTGCCGCCGCGCGGCCGAGGTCCAGACGCCGATCACCGACGCCTGGTCGGCCGCACCGTAACGGTTGGCGCGCCGGCGCACCTTGTCCAGCGGCACCTGCAACGCGATGCTGTGCACGTTCATCCGGTCGGTCGCGTTCACCGGCTCGCCCTCGGCCCGGAAGACCTTCTTGCCGGCCACGTGCAGCTGCTGGAACGGGCGCAGCGTACCGAGGTCGAAGACCGCGCCCAGGTCGACGAAGAAGCCGTCCGCCCGCTGCCCGGCGAAGACCCGCTCACCGGTGGAGAGGCTGTAGGTGGCCTGCCGGACCAGC
Organism: Micromonospora sp. CNZ280; assembly: GCF_011759515.1. Lineage (NCBI taxonomy): Bacteria > Bacillati > Actinomycetota > Actinomycetes > Micromonosporales > Micromonosporaceae > Micromonospora > Micromonospora sp. CNZ280. The sequence goes on along the minus strand of NZ_JAAOYP010000001.1, from coordinate 2,998,856 downwards.
TCGGTGTAGTTGGGCGTGGAGAGCGGGCCCACGTTGCAGGGCGGGCAGGGCAGCTTGTGCGCCAGCCGGTGCTCCCGGCCGCCGGCGATCCGGGTCAGGCTGTAGAACTGCCGCCGGTTCCAGTTCTCGCTGTCCAGCGAGTCGATCGGGCCGGTGTTGTAGAGAAAGCTGTTCGGATTGGTGATCTCGGTGGTGAATTCGAAACGGTAGCCGATGTCGGGGCGACCGTCGCCGTCGTTGTCGATATTGATGTCGTACTGCACGTCGTCGCCGAACTCGAAGAAGTTCGGCCCGCCGGACGGTAACTGCAACGGCACGTAGTTCGCGATGAGGGTCACCGTGTCGGGCCGGTCGGGGCTGACGAACGCGTACAGGTCGGACGAGTCGGCGACCGGGTCCCTGGCTATCTCCGGTGCCTCACGGTGGGAAGACATGGCAGACCAGCCTCCGCTCAGGCCCGGCCGGCGGCGCGGCGCAGCCGGTCGGCCAGGCCGCGGTCGCGTACCTCGATGCGCGAGGTGCCGACGAAGACGTCCAGCTTCCCGGCGGCGGCGTCGCGCAGGTGCACGACGATCGGCTCGTCGGCGACCGCGTCGGGGGCGTTCTGCGCGGCCGACAGGCCCGGCACGGTGAGGGCGGCCGCGCCGAGCGTGGCGCTGGCCGCCGCCGTCAACGTCTGCCGGCGGGTCAGTCGCGGCCAGGGCCGCTTCCGCTGATCACTGGTCATGGGCAACCTTTCCGGCTGCGGCGCGGGCGCGCCCGGGTGGCGGACCGGGGCCGGCGTCACGCCACGGACCGACGCCGCCGGGCCCCTGCGGGGATGCCGGCGGCGGTCCTCGCCGCGACCGCCGCCGGCAGCCAGTGGTACGGCCGGCGGCGGGGAAAGGTTCGACGCTACGGGCGCGGGTGACCGTACGCGGTCGTACGCTTGCGGGCCGGTCGTCCGGCCTTTGCCGCGATGGCCCGCAACTGCTCCTCGGTCCGCGCAGACCCGTTGGCGGAGCCGGCCATCCGGGAGATGGTCTCCTCCATCAGGGTGCCGCCGAGGTCGTTGCAGCCACCGCGGAGCATCTCCGCCGTGCCGTCGTCGCCGAGCTTGACCCAGGAGCACTGGATGTTGTCGATCCGCCCGTGCAGCAGCAGCCGGGCCATCGCGTGCACCACCCGGTTCTCCCGCCAGGTCGGCCCGGGCCGGGCGATGCCGGCCAGGTAGATCGGGGCGTTGGTGTGCACGAACGGCAGCGCCACGAACTCGGTGAACCCGCCGGTGCGGTCCTGCACGCCGGCCAGCACCCGGAAGTGCGCGAGCCACTGGCCGGGATGGTCGACGTGGCCGTACATCATCGTGGAGCTGGACCGGATGCCCAGTTCGTGGGCCGTGCTGACCACCTCGACCCAGGCGGCGGCCGGCAGCTTGCCCTTGGTGAGCACCCAGCGCACCTCGTCGTCGAGGATCTCCGCGGCGGTGCCCGGGATGGTGTCCAGCCCGGCGTCGCGCAGCAGGCCCAGCCACTCCTTCACCGGCACGCCGGCCTTGGCGGCGGCGGTCACGATCTCCATCGGCGAGAACGCGTGCACGTGCATCCCGGGCACCCGCGCCTTGATCCCGCGGACCAGGTCGGCGTACCCGGTGACCGGCAGCTTCGGGTCGATGCCGCCCTGCAGGCAGACCTCGGTGGCGCCGGCCGCCCACGCCTCCTCGGCCCGGTCCGCGACCTGGTCGACCGAGAGCCGGTACGCGTCGGCGTCCCGCTCCCGCTGGGCGAAGGCGCAGAACCGGCACCCGACATAGCAGACGTTGCTGAAGTTGATGTTGCGGTTGACCACGTAGGTCACGTCGTCGCCGACGGTGTCCCGGCGGACGTCGTCGGCCAGCCGGCAGAGCTCGTCCAGCGCCGGCCCGTCGGCGGCGAAGAGCGCCAGCGCGGCGTCGGTGTGTCGCGGGTCGAGCAGCGCGGCCGGGTCGTCGGCCGCCAGCCGCAGCCCGGCCCGCAGGTCGGCGTCGCCGCCACCCGGCCCGGCCGGCGCCGCACCGACCTTGGTGGCCACCTCGGACCAGTCGCCGTAGACGCTGTCGAAGTCGCCCCGCCGGTCGCCGGTACGCCCGGTGGTGTCGATGGTGGCGTGCAGGTCGGTCCGCCCGCCGAACACCTCCTCCGGCTCCTGCCACGGGCGGCCGGTCGGCCGGGCCTCCTCGACGGCGAGGCCGCTGGCCGGGTCGGCCAGCGCGGTCACGTGCGGCAGCAGCCGCGGGTCCAGCCACGGGTCGCCGGCCCGGACGTACTCCGGGTAGATGGTCAGCCGCTCGCGCAGGGTGAAGCCGGACTTCTCGGTGTGCCCGGCCAGCTCGTCGAGCTGCGGCCAGGGCCGCTCCGGGTTGACGTGGTCCGGGGTCAGCGGCGACACCCCGCCCCAGTCGTCGATGCCGGCCCGCAGCAGCAGGTCGTACTCGCCGGCGATGAGGTTCGGCGGAGCCTGGATCCGGGCCCGCGGGCCGAGCAGCAGCCGGGCCACCGCCACCGTGGCGGCGAGGTCGTGCAGCTCCGCGTCGGGCATGCCGCGCATCGCGGTGTCCGGCTTGGCGCGGAAGTTCTGCACGATCACCTCCTGGAGGTGGCCGTACTCGCGGTGCGCCCGGCGGATCGCGAAGATCGCGTCGACCCGCTCGGCCAGGGTCTCCCCGATGCCGATCAGGATGCCGGTGGTGAACGGCACGCCGACCCGGCCGGCGTCGTCGAGCACCCGCAGCCGGACCGCCGGTTCCTTGTCCGGCGAGCCGTAGTGCGGGCCGCCCGGCTCCGACCAGAGCCGGGTCGCCGTGGTCTCCAGCATCATCCCCATGCTCGGCGCGACCGGCTTGAGCCGCTGCAGCTCCGACCAGGAGAGCACGCCGGGGTTCAGGTGCGGCAGCAGGCCGGTCTCCTCCAGCACCGCCACCGCGCAGGCCCGCAGGTAGTCCAGGGTGGAGTCGTACCCGCGCTCGTCCAGCCAGCGGCGGGCCGCCGGCCAGCGCTCCTCGGGCCGGTCGCCGAGGGTGAACAGGGCCTCCTTGCAGCCCTGGGCCGCGCCCGCCCGGGCGATCGCCAGCACCTCGTCACGGTCCAGGAAGGCCGCCGGCAGCCGGTGCGGCACAGTGGCGAAGGTGCAGTAGTGGCAGCGGTCCCGGCAGAGCCGGGTGAGCGGGATGAAGACCTTCTTGGAGAAGGTGATGACGCCGGGGCGACCGGCCTCGCGCAGGCCCGCGTCGCGTACGGCACCGGCGACCCGGAGCAGCTCGTCCAGCGCGGCGCCACGGGCGCTCAGCAGTGCGGTCGCCTCGTCGACGTCCAGCGCCCGCCCGGTCTCGGCCCGGCGCAGCGCCCGGCGCACGCTCGCGTCGCTCGGGCCCGGGTCGGTGCGATCAACCATCCGCTCAGCCTATGCGGTGCCCCGCCCCGCCCACCCCAGCCACCCGGTGGCAAACCCCACCCCCACTCCCACCTCCGGCCACGGCCCTTTACGCGGCGCGGCCGCGGGCGCAACCCGCCGCGGGCGCGGGTCGCACATTCAGTGAATGCGGGGTTTCAGCGGCGCGCGAGGCCACTCATTCAGTGAATGTGCCGGGCGTTCGACCTTGGTGCGGCGTTGGGCGCGGAGGGAGGGAGGGAGGGAGGAGGGCGCGGGGTGGGAGGCGGTGCGCCCCGCGCCGCGGGTGCGGCGCGGGGCGCGGGTGGTGGTGCGGGGCGCGGGTGGTGGTGCGGCGCGGGGCGCCGGGTCAGCGGGGCTGGTCGGGGTCTTCGCCCGGGTTGATCCGCTGGGTGCGGTCGCTGTCACCGTCGCGCGGGATGGCCTGGGTCGGCTCGGCGGACTGGCGCGGGATCGCCTGGGTCGGATCGGCCGACGGCGGCTGCCCGAACGGCGGCGCGGGCTGCGGCTGCCCGAAGCCCGGGACGGGGTTGTCCGACTGGCCGAACCCGGGGACCGGGTTGGCCGGCGGCGCGGACTGCGGGGCCGGGTGCGGGGCGTACGGCGCGGCGGGCTGGCCACCGTACTGGCCGGGGGCGGTCCAGCCGCTCGGCTGGCCGGGGGCCGGGTAGGCGCCGGGCTGGCCGGGCACCGGGTAGCCACCCGGCTGGCCGGGTGCCGGGTAGCCGGCCTGCTGCTGCGGCCAGCCGGGCTGGGGCTGGCCGTAGACGCCGGGCTGCGGCTTGGGCTTCGGTACGTAGTAGAGCTTGCGCCACACCGTGTAGACGACGTAGCCGGCGGCCGCGAAGACGGCGAGCCAGGCCACCCGGGCGAGCAGGCCGAGCAGCGCGTCGAGCACCTCGCCCTGGGACAGCCGGCCGACCGTCCAGATCAGCAGGGTCAGCACGCCGAACAGGGCGCTGACCGCGTACTCGACGAGCGCCACCTGGGTGATCAGTTTCGCCTTGGCCACCACCGGCTGCACGTGCGTGGCCAGCAGCACGGCCAGCACGGGCAGCACCACCGCCTCCCAACCGGCGAACGCGTAGAAGGCGGTCCCGGCCCGGTTGGTGAAGGTGCCGTACTCGGTCGGGGTCAGCAACCGGATCAGCCCGACGAACAGCAGCACGGCGTTCGCGCCGAGAAGCACGAGCGCGGCGGGTTCGCGGAACGGCTTGGTCAGCTGGCTGGCCCGGGTCGCGTCGGTGGACGCGGGCTCGGCGGGGCTGGTCACGAAGATCCCCCTGGGGGCGAAAGCGGACAGTTGCCGACGTGAGCCTAGTCTCCCCGGCCTCCGGCGGACCGACGGCGTCGCGTGCGCGAGGATGGTCGGCATGCGCATCGTGGTTCTGACCGGCGGCATCGGAGGCGCCCGCTTCCTGCTCGGCGTCCGGGCGTACGCGCGGGAGGTCGGCGCCGAGGTGACCGCCGTGGTCAACGTCGGTGACGACCTGCTGCTGCACGGGTTGAAGGTCTGCCCGGACCTGGACAGCGTCATGTACACCCTGGGCGGCGGCGCCGACCCCGAGCGGGGCTGGGGACGCGTCGGGGAGAGCTGGACGGTGAAGGAGGAGCTGGCCGCGTACGGCGCCGAGCCGGCCTGGTTCGGCCTGGGTGACAAGGATGTCGCCACCCACCTGGTGCGCAGCACGATGCTCAACGCCGGTTACCCGCTGCACGCGGTGACCGAGGCGCTGGCCACCCGCTGGCAGCCCGGCGTACGGCTGCTGCCGGCGACCGACGACCGGCTGGAGACGCACGTGGTGGTCGACCTGGACGGCGGCCAGCGGGCGATCCACTTCCAGGAGTGGTGGGTGCGGCACCGGGCGCAGCTGCCCACCCACCGGTTCGTCTTCGTCGGTGCCGAGACGGCCAAGCCGGCGCCCGGCGTGGCCGAGTCGATCGCCGGCGCGGACGTGGTGCTGATCGCGCCGAGCAATCCGGTGGTGAGCGTGGCGCCGATCCTGGCGGTGCCCGGGCTACGCGAGGCGGTCGCCGACGGCCCGGCCCCGGTGGTCGGCGTGTCGCCGATCATCGGTGGCGCGCCGGTCCGCGGGATGGCCGACCGCTGTCTGGAGGTGCTCGGCGTCGAGTGCAGCGCGGCCGGGGTGGGCCGGCTCTACGGCGGCCGGACGGCGGGCGGACTGCTCGACGGCTGGCTGGTGGCCGAGGAGGACGAGGGCACCGTGGTGCCGGAGGTGACGGTCCGCGCGGTGCCGCTGCGGATGACCGACGAGGCGGCGACGGCGGCCATGGTCCGTGCCGCGGTGGAGTTGACGTGAGGCTGGAGATCCTGCCGGTGCCGGGCATCGGCGACGTGACCGAGGGCGACGACCTGGCGGCGCTGATCGCCACCGCGGCGCCGTGGCTGCGCGACGGCGACGTGCTGGTGGTGACCAGCAAGATCGTCTCCAAGGCGGAGGGGCGGCTGGTGGACGTCCCGGCGGACGGGCCGGACCGGCTCGCCGCCCGGGACGAGATGCTGGCCGCGGAGACCGCGCGGGTGGTGGCGACCCGGGGCACCACCCGGATCGTGCAGACCCACCACGGTTTCGTGATGGCCTCGGCCGGGATCGACGCGTCCAACGTCGACAAGACCCGGCTGGTGCTGCTGCCCAAGGACCCGGACGCCTCCGCCCGGGCGCTGCGGGCCGCGCTGCGCGAGCGCTACCACGTCGACGTCGCGGTGATCATCAGCGACACCATGGGCCGGCCCTGGCGCAACGGGCTCACCGACGTGGCGCTCGGCGTGGCCGGGATGGACGCGATCCGCGACCACCGGGGCGAGACCGACCCGTACGGCAACGAGCTCCAGCTGACCCAGATGGCGGTGGTCGACGAGCTGGCCGGCGCCGGTGAGCTGGTCAAGGGCAAGTGCGACCAGGTCCCGGTCGCGGTGGTGCGCGGCTACCTGGGCGCGGCCGGACCGGACGACGGCGCCGGCGCGGCGGCGCTGGTCCGGGACGCCTCGATGGACCTCTTCTCGCTCGGCACCGCGGAGGCGCGGGCCGCCGGGCTGGCCGCCGCCGCCACCCTGCCGGACGGCCCCGGTGCCACCCCGCCCGACCCGGCCGCGGTGCGCCGGGCGATCGCCGCGGTCGCCGAGGTGGTTGCGCCCGGCACGACCTTCACCCTGGTCGCCGACGAGGAGGTACGCGCCGGACTGGTCGCCGCGGTGCCCGGCTGGCCGGCCGAGGCCAGCACCCTGGTGCTCGGCTCACCGGCCACCCCGGTCGCCCCGGCGGACCTGGTCCGCTTCGGCGCCGACCTGCAACGCCTCCGCACCGCCCTGGCGGCCGAGGGAATCCCCTCCACCCTCCTCCCACCCCCCGCCCACACCACCGCCACCGCCGCCCTGGCCCTCTGAGCCCGCGCCCCGACACCCCCGTTGATCATGAAGTTGTTGGCACGACACGCCGGGACGACTGACAACAAACTTCATGATCGACCGGGTTCGACCCGGAAAGGGCGGGTCAGGCGTCGAGCATGGCGCGGCCGAGGGGGGTGAGGGTGTGCAGGACGGTGTTGCGGTCGCGCTGGCTGACCAGCAGGCCGGCGTTGCGCAGCACGGTGGCGTGCTGGCTCGCGGCGGCCGGGGAGATCCGCAGCCGGCGGGCCATCTCGCCGGTGGTGCAGCCGTCGTCGCTGGCCTCCAGCACCGCGGCCCGGGTGCGGCCGAGCAGCGCGGCCAGCGCCTCCCGGCCGGCGGCGGACCCGGCCCCGCCCGGCTCCAGGCCACCCAGCCGGTCCACCGGGTAGACCAGCACGGGCGGTAGCGCCGGGTCGAGCAGCGCGACCGGGGTGCGCGCGCAGAAGAACGACGGGACCAGCAGCAACCCGCGCCCGTCCAGGTGCAGTTCCCGGCTGTCCGGATAGTCGCGCACCTCGAGCATGCCGGACTCCCAGCGCATCGCCGGCCGCAGGCTGGCCAGCAGCCCCTCCACCCCGCCGTCGAGCAGGGCCCGCGCCCGGCGGGTCCGGTCGGCCTCCACCGCCGCCTGGATCCGCGCCCAGTACGGGTTGATGGCCAGCGACCGGTACTGCTCCATGGCGCCGGTGAGCTGCCGCAGCGCCTCCGGCTCGCCCCGAGCCAGCGCGGACGCGCTGTCGGGCAGGCTGGTGCCGCCGGCCAGCAGGGCGAGGTCGCGCTGGAGCAGCGGGACCGGAGTGCTGCGGACCGCGTCGAGGCCGGCCTCGAAACCGGCGACGCTCTGGTAGGGGGTGAGGAAGTCGGGGAAGTAGCCGCGCGGCGGGTTCAGCGCGAACAGCAGGCGGAGCCGTTCGGAGGCGCTCTCCTGGCGCAACCCCTGGGCCACCGAGCGCCGCCAGTTGGCCATCAACGGGTCACGGCTGCGCCCCTGCAGCAGGTGCAGGCTGAGGACCAACTCCCAGACCGGGTCCGCACCCGGGGCCACCCGGGTGCGGAGGATGTCCTCCTCGGAAAAGTAGATCTTCAGCATGGTGCGCTCCCGCGCCGCCGGGTCAGGGGGACGGCGGGCGACCCTTCGCACTGTACCCGGCCGGCACTTATCTCCATTTTTAAGCGTGGACTGAAAAACCTCGACGCCCCCGGGGACGGTTAGGCATGCTTCCAGATGCCCGATGAGGCCGGCGCGTCGACGACGCGCCACGTGCCCGGGGCGCCGGGACCGGGGAGGAACCGGTGGCCGGGCGGCACCACGAGGGTCTGCGGCCCACGCTCCGCAGAGGTGCCGTCCGGTCGTCTCGTCCCGGGCGATCCGCCGGCTCAGCCGACCCAGAGCGCCACCCGGTGGTCCTCGTCCGTCACGTAGAAGCACCGCCCGTCCAGCTCCGCCAGCCCTTCGACGTGGTGGAACGGCGCCAGGTCGGCCACCAGCTCACCGGCGACCAGGTGCCCCTGCGCCGGCAGCCGGAATCGGACGTGCCGCGAGGTGACGTCGCCGCCGGCCGGATGGTCGTCGAGCAGCACCGAGCCCTTGCCCAGCGCGTCGATCGAACCGATCACCGCCGCGTACCCGCCGTCGGGCGTCGGGGCGAGGGCCCGGAAGCCGGTGAGCGCGCCGCGCGGGGTCACCCCGGTCAGGGCGTACGCGGCCACCGCGGTCGGCCAGGCCGGGGCGTCCGCGAACAGCTCCGGCACCCCGGCCAGCTCCACCAGGATCGGCTCGCCGTCGACGGTCACCGGGAACCGCAGCCCGAGCAGCACCGTGCCGGCCGGGGTGAACGCGGTCGCCTCGACGTTCAGCGGCAGGTCGTCCGGGTTCAGCCGGTTCACCCAGCCCTTCGCCCGGGCGGTGCCGCGCGCCAGGGTCGCCTCGACGAACCGGGACCGCACCCGGTCGCCGGGCGGCAGCGGGGTGAACGCCGCCTTGGTGAGCGCGTCGTTGACCGCCCGGTGCACCCGGAACCGGTTCCGTACCACCCGCACCGGCAGCACCCCGGTCGCCGCGTCGTCCTCCCGGAACCGCGCGACGAAGGCGCGCCGCGGGCGCAGCGGCCCGCCCTTGGAGCCGAAGTGCGAGCCGAACACGTAGACCCAGCCGTCGTGGTGGGCGAGCGCCTCGCCGTCCTCGGTCCGGCCGTTCTCCGTACCCGCGTCGGCGCTGACGTGGTGGGCCGTCCACCGGCCGTCGTCGAGTTCCAGCAGCAGGGCCAGGCAGTGTTCCACCGGGCCCTCGTCGAGCACCGTCCAGAAGCCACGCCGGGCCCCGTGGGCGCGCAGCAGCGCCGCGGAGCGGACCGGCAGCAGGTCGCTGGCCTCGTTGCCACCGACCACGAACTCGAGCAGTCGCAGGGTCACCCGGCCAGGGTACGAACCGGCGGCTCGTACAGTGTCGGGATGCCGGACGCATCCACCGCCATCCGCACCACCGACCCGGCCGGGCACCCGGCGCTGCACGCCGACGCGCTCGCGGTGCTCGGCGACTGGGCGCCGACCAGCCCGGCTGCCGCCGCGGCCCGGGACCGCACCCTCGACCTGCTGGACGCCGGGCCGGTGGCGATGAGCCGGGCGCACCGCGCCGGGCACGTCACCGCGAGCGCCCTGGTGCTCGATCCGACCGGCGAGCGGGTGCTGCTCTGCCTGCACGGCAAGTTCAAGCGCTGGGTGCAGCTCGGCGGGCACTGCGAGCCGGCCGACCGGACCCTCGCCGGCGCCGCCCTGCGCGAGGCGACCGAGGAGTCCGGGATCGCCGGCCTGCGGGTCGACCCGGTGCCGATCGACGTGGACATCCACCCGGTCGCCTGCCAGGGTGGTTCGCTGCACTACGACGTCCGGTTCGCCGTCCTCGCCCCGCCCGGCGCGGTGGAACGGGTCAGCGACGAGTCGGAGGCGCTGGGCTGGTTCCCGCCGGACCGGCTGCCGCAGCCGCTGGCCGGCGGGACCGCACAGCTCGTCGCGCCGGCCCTGGCCGCCCTCAGACGAGCCCCTCTTCGCCCCGCTCCTTGAGCTCGTCGACGATCTTCTTGACGTCCTGCGCCCGGTCGCGGGGGCAGACCAGCACCGCGTCCGGGGTGTCGACCACGATCAGGTCGTGCACCCCGACGGTGGCCACCAGCCGGCCGGAGTGCGGCACCACCACCAGGTTGCTGCTGTCCCGCAGCAGCACCCCCGGCTTCGCCGCGCCCAGCACCACGTTGCCGTCGCCGTCGGCCGGCAGCACGTCGCCGAGGGTGTGGAAGTCACCCACGTCGTTCCAGCCGAACTCGCCGGGGACTGTGGCCACCCGCCCGGCCGCCGCCGCGCCCTCCATCACCGCGTAGTCGACGGAGATCCGGGGCAGCGTGGGCCAGACGGTGCCGAGCACGTCGTCCTGGTCCTCGGTCCCCCACGCCGCGGCGATCGCGGTGACCCCGGCGTGCAGGGCCGGCTGCTGCCGGGCCAGCTCGGCGAGGAAGACGTCCACCCGCCAGACGAACATGCTGGCGTTCCAGAGATGCTGCCCGGAGCGCACGTACGCCTCGGCCACCTCGGCGCTCGGCTTCTCCTTGAACTCGGTGACCGGGCGCATCGGCCCGTCGCCGACCGGGTCGCCGGTCTGCAGGTAGCCGTAGCCGGTCTCCGGTCGGGTCGGGGTGATCCCCACCGTCATCAGCCGCCCCTGCTCGGCGCCGCGGACCGCCTCGCGGACCGTCGCCACCCAGCGCTCCGGGTCGGCGATCAGGTGGTCGGCGGCGAACGAGCCCATCACCGCCTCCGGGTCGCGCAGCGCGATCACCGCCGCGGCCAGCGCGATCGCCGCACACGAGTCCCGCGGCGAGGGCTCGACCAGGATGTTCTCCTCCGGCAGGCCGGCCAGCTGGCGGGCCACCGCGGCCACGTGCGCGGCCCCGGTGACCACCAGGGTGCGCTCGGGGGTGGTCAGCGGCGCCAGCCGCTCCACCGTGGCCTGCAGCAGCGAGGCGGTGGTGCCGGTCAGCGGGTGGAGGAACTTGGGGTGGCCCGCGCGGGACAGCGGCCACAACCTTGTGCCGCTGCCGCCCGCCGGGATGACGGCGTAAATCACCCGCACATCATGCCCGATTCGCCCGGCCTGGTACGCCGCGGTCGCCGACCGGCCGCACTCCCTCAGGCCCGAGCCCGGGACCAGGCCGCGATGTGCACCTCGGCGCTGGACTCCCAGGTGAACTCCTTGGCCCGGTCGAAGCCGGCCTTGGCCAGGGTCAGCCGGCGCTGTTCGTCGTCCAGCAGGGCGGCCAGGTCGGTGGCGATCTGATCGGCGTCCTCGCTGGTGTAGGCGACGGCGTCGCCGCCGACCTCGGGCAGCGACAGCCGGGGCGTGGTGAGCACCGGCGCGGCGCACGCCATCGCCTCCAGGATCGGCAGGCCGAAGCCCTCGCCGTAGGAGGGGTAGGCGGCGACCAGCGCCCCGCCGAGGAAGCCGGGCAGGTCGGCGTAGCGCAGGTAGCCGGGGCGCAGCAGGCGCAGGTGCGAGGGGACCTCGGCCACCGCGCGATCGATGTCGTCGTCGTGCCCCTGCCCGCCGGCGATCACCAGGGCCGGCGGGTCGACCCGGTCGGCCACCGCCCGGGCCCAGCCCCGGATCAGGTTGGGTACGTTCTTGCGCGGCTCCTTGGCGCCGAGGAACGCCACGTAGCTGCTGCTGCCCAGCCCGAGCCGGGCCCGCACCCGGGCCTTCTCCTCCTCGCTGGGCGCGTGGAAGGCCGCGTGGTCGACCCCGTGGTAGGCCACGTCGATCCGGGTCGGGTCGGCGTCGAGCAGCCGGATCAGCTCGTCCCGGGTGGCCTTGCTGGGCACGATCACCCGGTCGGCGCGGCGCAGCGAGGTCTTGATCGCGCTGCGGAAGAACGTGCGGCGCGACTTGTCGTAGTGCTCCGGCTCGGTGAAGAAGGTGGCGTCGTGCACGGTCACCGTCACCGGGCAGCCGGCCCGCAGCGGACAGGTGTAGAAGGGCGAGTGCAGCACCTGGGCGCCGACCTGCTGGGCGAGCAGCGGCAGACCGGTCTGCTCCCAGGCCAGCCGGGCCGGGCGGTGCGCGACGGCGGCCGGCGCGGGGATGATCTCCGCGCCGGGCAGCATCCGGGTGTAGCGCTCGAGGTCGGTGCGGAGGCTCACCACGGCCAGGTCCACCCCCGACCCGCACACCTTGCCGAGCGCGCCGAGCAGGCCGTCGACGTATCTACCGACGCCGCCACGGTCGGCGGGGACACTCGTGGCGTCGATGAGCACGCGGGGCGGGCGACCGGCGGTCACGGGGCGACTCCTTGAACTGGCGGGTCTGTGGGGAACAACACTCCGGGCAAGCCTACGCCGGAGCCCGGCTCGGGCGCTGACTGCGACCCGACGGTACGCCGACTTGACGTCGTCATCGAGTACGGCCCGCGGGGGCGTATCGTTCGCGTCGATGGCCGACAACATTGCCCGGGTGTTCGCCGGCGCGATCGCGCCCGACCCCACCCGCCCGCTGCTGACCTGGTACGACGACGCCACCGGCGAGCGGACCGAGCTGTCCGGCGCGACGCTGGCGAACTGGGTGGCCAAGACGGCCAACCTGCTGGTCGACGGCGCGGCGCTCGGCCCGGGCGACAGCGCCGCGGTGCTGCTCCCACCGCACTGGCAGACCGCCGCCGTCCTGCTCGGCTGCTGGTCGGCCGGGCTGGCGGTGGCCCGGGAACCGGGGCCGGTGGATGCGCTCTTCGCCACCGCCGACCGGGCCGGCGAGGCGGACGCCTGGCCGGCCGGCGAGCGGTACGCGCTCGCCCTGCACCCGTTCGCCCTGCCGCTGCCCGAGGTGCCGCCCGGCTTCGCCGACTACGTGCTGGAGGTACGCGCGCACGGCGACCAGTTCACCCCGTACGCCCCGGCCGGGCCGGGCGAGCCGGAGCTGATCTCCCGCGCGGTCGAGCGCGCGGCGGAGCTGGGCATCGCCCCCGGCGACCGGGTCCTGATCGACACGGCCGCGCACCCCGACCCGGTCGACTGGCTGCTGGCCCCGCTCACCGCCACCGCCAGCACCGTCCTCTGCGCCAACCTCGACCCCGCCCGCCTTCCGGCGCGGGCGGAGACGGAGAAGGTCACCCGCACCCTGCCCTGAGCCCTCGCCGGGGTCAGGCCGGGGTGGGGTGGTTCTCGGTGGCCCGGCGCTGGGCGAAGCTGGCGAAGGCCGCCAGCGACTCGGGGTTGGCCAGGGCGCCCTTGGCCGCCGCCGAGTCCACCGGCGTGCCGGTGAGGATCTTCTTGACCGGCACCTCGAGCTTCTTCGCCGACAGGGTGCGCGGCACCGCCCGGACCTGGTGGATCTCGTCGGGCACGTGCCGCGGCGACAGCGCGGTCCGCAGCTCGCGGCAGATCCGCACGCGCAGCGCGTCGTCGAGTTCCAGGCCCTCGGCGAGCACCACGAAGAGCAGCAGCTCACCGGCGCCGCCCTCGTCGTCCTCCAGGTGCACCACCACCGAGTCGACGACCTCGTCCAGCCCCTCGACCACGGAGTAGAACTCGGCGGTGCCGAGCCGGACGCCGCCCCGGTTGAGGGTGGCGTCGGAGCGTCCGGTGATCACGCAGCCGCCCCGCTCGTCGATCGTGATCCAGTCGCCGTGCCGCCAGACCCCCGGGTAGTGGTCGAAGTACGCCTCCCGGTAGCGGCTGCCGTCCGGGTCGTTCCAGAACCCGACCGGCATGCTCGGCATCGGCTCGGTGATCACCAGCTCGCCCAGCTCGCCGATGACCGGGGTGCCGTCACCGGAGCGGGCCTCCACCTTGGCGCCCAACGCCCGGCAGGTGATCCGCCCGGCGTGCACCGGCAGCAGCGGCACGCCGCCGACGAAGCCGGTGCAGACGTCGGTGCCGCCGGAAAGCGACTGGAGCTGGAGGGTGTCGCCGACGGCGGCGTACACCCAGGTGAAGCCCTCGGCAGGCAGCGGCGCGCCGGTGGAGCCGAGGCCGCGCAGCGCGGTGAGGTCGGCGATCTCCTTCGGCACCAGGCCGGCCTTGCGGCAGGCCAGCAGGAACGGCGCCGAGGTGCCGAAGTAGGTGGTGCCGGTCCGCTCCGCCAGCCGCCAGAGCGCGCTCAGGTCGGGGTGGCCCGGGTTGCCGTCGAAGAGCACGATCGCCGCGCCGACGGCCGGCCCGGAGACCAGGAAGTTCCACATCATCCAGCCGGTGGTGGTGAACCAGAAGAACCGGTCGGCCGGGCCGAGGTCGTGGTGCAGGGCGAGCATCTTCAGGTGTTCCAGCAGGATGCCGCCGTGGCCGTGCACGATCGGCTTCGGCAGGCCGGTGGTGCCGGACGAGTAGAGCACGTAGAGCGGGTGGTCGAAGGGGACCGGGGTGAAGGTGAGCGGTTCGTCGGTGTCGGCGGCCAGATCGTCCCAGGAGATCGCGCCCTCCGGCGGCGGACCGGCCGGGTCGAGGTAGGCGATGCCGACGGTGTGCTCCAGCGACGGCAGGGCGGCCCGGATGGCGGCCACCTCGCCCCGGCGGTCCACCGGCTTGTCGCCGTAGCGGTAGCCGTCCACCGCGACCAGCACCTTCGGTTCGATCTGCTGCCACCGGTCGGTGACGCTGCGGGTGCCGAACTCGGGCGCGCAGGACGAGAAGATCGCCCCGATGCTGCTGGTGGCGAGCAGCAGCACGTACGTCTCCGGGATGTTCGGCGCGTACGCCGCCACCCGGTCGCCGGCGGTGACGCCGAGCCGGCGCAGCCCGGCCGCCACCCGGCGGACCTGCTCGCGCAGCTCGGCGGCGGTGAGGGTGACCGGCTCCCGGGTCTGGCCGTGCGCGACGACCACCTGGTCGTCGTCGGCGCGGCCGGGCATCCGCAGCACGTTTTCGGCGTAGTTGAGCGTGGCGCCGGGGAACCAGCGGGCGCCGGGCATTCCCCGGTCGGCCAGCGTCGCGGTCGGCGGGGTGTGCGCGACCACCTCGAAGTGGTCCCAGATCGACCGCCAGAACGCGTCCAGGTCGGTGACCGACCACCGCCACAGCTCGTCGTAGTCGGCGAAGTCCAGCCCCCGGTGCTCACGCAGCCAGCTCAGGTAGGTCCCGATCCGGGACCGCTCGCGTACGTCCGCCGGCGGCGTCCACAGCACGTCAGTCACTGCTCCACCCTCCCCTGGCCCCGCACGACGCTGTGAAATGGGCCGTGGCGCCATCTTGCCCTACCTCAGATCGTCATTCTGCGCACCGGGTGCCGTCCAGGGCGCGTGGCCGGGCCACATGCCGCACCGGCCGGTTGTGTGGACCCGCCCGGCCCCGCTCTCCGCCGCCCCCACGGGGGTGGGCGCCGGGGCCGCTGGCTCAGCCGGCCCGGTGGGCCTGGATGGCGCGGCGGCGGGCCAGCCGGTGGGCACGCCGGATCTCCGCCTCCCGGAACCGGCGCTCGTCCTCCGGGGTCTCCGGCAGCACCGGACGCACCGGACGCGGCGCCCCGCCCACGTCCACCCCGACGAAGACCAGGTACGCGGTGGCCACCCGGACCGGCTCGTCCTCGGCCGAGTCCCAGCGCTCGGCCACCACCCGCACGCCCACCTCCATCGAGGTCTGCCCCGTCCAGTTGACCTGAGCGTGGGCGTGCACCAGGTCACCCACCCGGACCGCCTCGGAGAAGACGATCTCGTCGATCGCCGCGGTGACCGCCGTGCCACCGCTGTGCCGGGCCGCCGCGGCGCCGGCCACGTCGTCGACGAACTTCATCAGCACGCCGCCGTGCACGGTGCCGTAGAGGTTCACGTCGACCGCGGTCATGATCCGGCTCAGCGTGACGCGGGAGTACGACGTCGGCTTGCCCGACGGTGCGGCGGAGGGGTGCTCTGTCATGTCGGAAACGGTACGGTGCGCGGATGCGACATCTCTGGAGCTTCCTCGCGGGGTTGGTGGTGGCACCCGTCACGTGGGTGCTGGTCGCCCTCGGGCAGGACGGGTCGGCCGGCACGGTCGACCGCTGGGTGGAGATCGGCACCTTCAACACGGCCAATCTCATCGAGCCGGCCGTCTACCTCGCGGTCGGCGGGATCGTGCTGGGCCTGCTCGGCACGCTGCGCATCTCACCGCTCGGCCCGCTGGTGGCCGGGCTGTTGCTGGCCGTCCCGTACGTGGGGCTGTTCGTCGCGCCGTTCCAGGTGCGCAACCGCATCCCGGACGACTGGAAGGCCTTCGGTGATCCACTCCCACTGCGGCTGCCGGTGGAGAACGGCACGCTGTTCCTGATCGGCCTGCTGCTGATCGTGGCGGTGTTCAGCGGGCAGCGCTGGCGGCAGTGGCCACCACCGGCGACCGAGCCGGCGCCGGCCGCCGGACCGGCCGGGCAGGACTTCACCCTGACCGACTGGTCGTCGTCGGGCACGCCGGACCAGGACACTCCCCCGCTCACCCTGGGCTACCCCGACCCCACGCCGACCGAGCCGCTGCCCCGCCGGACCGGCGGCGAGTCGCCCTGGTCGGCGCCGCCGCGCTCGACCAGCCGTCCGGAGGACACCACCACCGAGATCAAGTGACGGACGGGCGGGCCGGGTGACCGGCCCGCCCATGACTCGCCGTCCGCCGCCGCGGGTCAGGCCCGCCGACCGGTCAGGCCAGGCCCTTGAGCAGCTGGCGGGCCATCACGATGCGCTGCACCTGGTTGGTGCCCTCGTAGATCTGGGTGATCTTGGCGTCCCGCATCATCCGCTCCACCGGGTAGTCCCGGGTGTAGCCGTAGCCGCCGAGCAGCTGCACCGCGTCGGTGGTGATCTCCATGGCCGCGTCGGAGGCGAAGCACTTGGCCGCCGCGCCGAAGTAGGTCAGGTCGGCGTCGCCGCGCTCGGACCGGCCGGCCGCGGCGTACGTGAGCTGTCGCGCCGCCTCCAGCTTCATGCCCATGTCGGCGAGCATGAACTGCACGCCCTGGAAGTCGGCGACCGGCTTGCCGAACTGCTTGCGCTCCTGCACGTAGCCCTTGGCGTAGTCGAGCGCGCCCTGCGCGATGCCGACCGCCTGGGCCGCGATGGTGACCCGGGTGTGGTCCAGGGTCTTCATCGCGGTGGCGAAACCGGTGCCCTCCGCGCCGATCATCCGGTCCGCCGGGATCCGCACGTTGTCCAGGTAGACCTCACGGGTCGGCGAGCCCTTGATGCCCAGCTTCTTCTCCGGCGCGCCGAAGCTGACCCCGGAGTCGGACTTCTCGACCACGAAGGCGGAGATGCCCCGGGAGCGGGCGGCGGGATCGGTCACCGCGAAGACGGTGTAGTACTCGGACACGCCGGCGTTGGTGATCCACCGCTTCACGCCGTTGAGCACCCAGTGGTCGCCGTCCCGGACCGCGCGGGTGGTCATCGAGGCCGCGTCGCTGCCCGCCTCCGGCTCGGAGAGGCAGTACGAGAACATCGCGTCACCGGAGGCGACGCTGGTCAGGTAGCGGCGCTTGAGCTCGTCGGAGCCGGCCAGCAGCAGCGGCATGGTGCCCAGCTTGTTCACCGCGGGGATCAGCGAGGAGGAGGCGCAGGCGCGGGCCACCTCCTCGATCACGATCGCGGTGGCCAGGGCGTCCGCGCCGGCGCCGCCGTACTCGACGGGGATGTGCGGGGCGTGGAAGTCCGCGGCCCGCAGCGCGTCGTACGACGCCTTCGGGAACTCACCGGTCTCGTCCGCCTCGGCGGCGTGCGGCGCCACCTTGGCCGCACAGACCTCACGGACCGCCTCCCGGATCGCCTGGTGCTCCTCCGGCAACCGGTAGACGTCGAACGACTCCTCTGCGGCCATGTCGGCCCCTCCCCTTCACGGCTATCATGCGCAGTCGGTAACGTCACCTGATCGCCCCACGGCGCAGACTGAAGGATAGCGACCGGTTCAGCTGATGTTACCGCCGCGTAGGCTTGGACCTGACGGAGCGCCCACGCCGCCGGCGATGATGGAACAGACAGGCATAGAGTCCCTCTGGTGCCCGGCCAGGCGCCGCAGCGGCAGAACGCGACGCGACGACGCGCCGCCAGTGCGAGCGGAGAAGACAGGCGTGACGATTCCGTACCCGAACATCCAGCCGGTACCCGCCATCGCCGCGGTGACGCCCCCCTCGGGCGCACCCCGGCCGCGGGTCACCTTCCTGGGCACCGGCTACCTCGGCGCGACGTACGCCATCTGTTACGCCGAACTCGGCTACGAGGTGCTCGGCTTCGACGTCGACGCGGACAAGATCGCCAAGCTGAACGCGGGCGAGGTGCCGATCCACGAGCCCGGCCTGGACGAGCTGCTCAAGCGCAACCTGGCCGCCGGCCGGCTGCGGTTCAGCACCGACATCGCCGAGACCGCCGACTTCGGTGACGTGCACTTCATCTGCGTCGGCACCCCGCAGCGGGCCGACGGCATGGGCGCCGACCTGTCGTACGTCGAGGCGTCGGTGACCAGCCTCGCCCAGCACCTGACCCGCAAGGCGCTGATCGTCGGCAAGTCCACCGTCCCGGTCGGCACCGCCGAGTGGGTCGAGCAGTTGGTCGGCAAGCACACCCCGGCCGACCTCGGCGTCGAGGTGGCGTGGAGCCCGGAGTTCCTTCAGGAGGGCTTCGCCGTCGACGACGTGCTGCGCCCCAACCGGATCGTCGTCGGGGTCAAGAGCGAGTGGGCCAACGGCATGCTCTACGCCGCTCACAAGGGCGTCTTCGACCTGGCTGCCACCGAGGACCGCGAGGTGCCGCTGGTGGTCACCGACTTCGCCACCGCCGAGCTGGTCAAGGTCGCCGCGAACGCCTTCCTGGCCACCAAGATCTCGTTCATCAACGCGATGGCCGAGGTCTGCGAGGCCTCCGGCGGCGACGTCACCCAGCTCGCCCGGGCGATCGGCTACGACCCGCGGATCGGCAACCGGTTCCTCCAGGCCGGCCTCGGCTTCGGCGGCGCCTGCCTGCCCAAGGACATCCGGGCGTTCCAGGCCCGCGCCCAGGAGCTGGGCGCCGGGGAGGCGCTGCGCTTCCTGCACGAGGTCGATTTGATCAACCTGCGCCGCCGGACCCGCGTCCTCCAGCTCGCCGCGGACCTGCTCGGCCGCCGCTCCGGGCCGGCCGGCCCGGACCTGTCCGGCACCCGCATCGCCGTGCTGGGCGCGACCTTCAAGCCCAACACCGACGACGTACGCGACGCGCCCGCGCTGGCCGTCGCCGCGCTGCTGCACAAGGCCGGCGCCGACGTGCACGTCTACGACCCGCAGGGCACCGAGAACGCGCGCCGGGTGGCTCCCGAGCTGACCTACGAGGCCAGCATGAACGACGCCGTCGCCGGGGCCGACCTGGTCTGCGTGCTCACCGAGTGGGCCGACTTCCGCAACGCCGACCCGGTCGCCCTCGGCGAACTGGCCGCCGGCCGGAAGGTGGTCGACGGCCGCAACTGCCTCGACTCCACCCTGTGGACGCAGGCCGGCTGGGAGTACCGCGGCATGGGCCGCCCCTGACGGTTCCCTCCTCGACACCGGCGGCCGGCCGCGGAGCGTGCTCCGCGGCCGGCCGCGTCACTGGTTTGCCCCGGACCCGCCGTCAACTGTCGAATTCCGCGCCGCCATTGGGCATGCTGCGACAGTGGAAGTCCACAGTGCGGGTGGAGGGGTGTCGTGGCGACCTTTCAGTGCTCCTCGTGCGGCCGGGAGATCAAGCCGGCCGTCCGCTGCCCGCACTGCGGGGCCGAGCAGCCACAGTGGATCGAGCACCTGGCGGAGATCGAGCGTTCCATCGCGGAGATGAAGGCCCGCGAGGCCGCCATCGCCAGCGAGCAGCGGCAGATCGCCGCCAAGATGCAGGCCGCGCTCTTCCAGCGGGACATCCTCGCGCACGCCGGTGAGGAACGGCTCAAGCAGGCCACCCGGCCCCGCCGGGTGCTGCGCCGCCGGCCCGGCCGCCGGCCGCCGACCGCCACCACCGGTGCCCCGCCCCGGGTGCCCCGGCAGGGCACCCCGCCGCCCGGCCCGGACGACCCGGCGCCGCCCCTGTCGACCGCCACCTGGCTCGACGCCGACGACCCGGAGCACCCGCCGGAGGCGTCCTCCCGGGAGGTGCAGAACATCCCGCTCGGCCTGGGCGCGCTGCTGCTCGGGGTGGCCGCGGTGGTCTTCGCCGCGGTGGCGACCAGTTCGATGGACGCGCTGGGCCGGCTGGGCATCCTGCTGCTCGCCACGGTGCTGATGCTGCTCGCCCCGCCCGCGCTGGCCCGCCGGGGGCTCACCTCCACCGCCGAGACCATCGCCGCGGTGGGGCTGCTGCTGCTGCCGCTGGCCGGGTACGCGCTGTGGGCGGTCGACCGGATCGGCGGCAGCGGTGCCTCGGGGGCGGTCTTCGCCGGGCTGATCTTCGCGGTCACCGCCGGCGTCGCCTTCGGGTACGCCAGCTGGACCGGCCTGCGCGCCCCGCGGTTCGCCACCGTGCTCGCCGCCCAACCGGTGCTGCCGCTGTTCGCGTACGACCGGATCACCGGCCCGGCCGGCTGGGCGCTGGCGCTGACCGCAGTGGCCGTCCTCGACCTCTGGCTGGCCCGCACCGCCGTCACCGTGGAGCGGCCGGTGCGCCGCGACCTCCCGCCGCCCGCCCCGGTCGAGCCGACCGAACCGGCCGCACCGGCGGCAACGCCGACGGCGCCCCGGCAGCGGCAGCCCGAGGGCCGGCCGGAGGGCGCGCCGGAGGAGTCCGGCGAGCTGCTCACCGGCACCACCCCGGCCGGCCCGGACGCCGCACCGACCCGTCCGGTGCCGTGGCTGCGCGAGCTGACCTGGCTGCTGCACGGCGTCGCGGTCGCGGTCGCCCTCGCGTACGCGGTCACCGCGCTGCTGCGCGCGCAGACCGTGCCCACCGCGGTCGGTGCGGGCGCGGTGGTGCTGCTGGCCGCCACGGTGGCGCTGGTCGGGACGATCGCGCTGCGCAAGCCGCCGCTGCCGGACGTCGGCGCCGGCATCCTCACCCTCGCCGTGATCGGGGCGCTGGGCCGGGTCGCCTCGGTGGCGTTGCCCGGCCGGTCGCTGCTGCTGATCGCGGCGGTGATCACGGTGACCGGGTTGGCCGTCCGCGCGGTGCCGGAGGCGGCCCGGCGGGGCCCGCAGTTCGCCTCCGCGGTGGCGCTGACGGTCAGCGGCGTGGTGGTGGCCGGCGGCGCCCTGCGGGCCGGCGTGGCCCCGGTCCGCGCCGCGCTGCCGGCCTGGGCCGCCGACCTCGACCGGCACCCGGCCGAACTGGCGGCGGCGGTCGGCCCGGCCGCGTGGCAGCTCGCCGCGAGCGCGTTCCTGCTCACCGTCGCCGCGGTGCTGGCCCTGCCGCCGGAGATCCGCCGGGAGTTCGCGGTGGTCGGCGCGGCACTGACCGCGCTCGCCGTCCCGGCGTCCGTCGGGCTCGACTGGGCGGTGGCGCCCTGGCCGATGGTGCTGGCCGCGGTCGGCATCGGCGTGGCCGGCCTCTCCGCCGGCACGGAACGGGCCGCGCTGGCCCACGCGCTCGCCGCCGCCGGGGTGGGCCTGTTCGGCGCGGGCGCCGCGCTGGCCCGGCCGGCGCTGACCACCGCGGTGCTGCTCACCCTCTTCGCGGCGGGCGTCCTGGTCGCGGTGGCGCCCCGGGTCCGGCTCGCCCCAGCGGCGACCTCGACCCTCTCCGCCTGGGCCGCCGGCAGCGCCGCGTTCGCGCTGCCCGGCGCGGTGGCGGCGTTCGTCGCCGCGACCGTGCCCGCCGATCCGACCCCCACCCCGGCCGCCCTGCGCGAGGTGACCGTCCCGGTGCTCGCGGCCGCCTTCCTCGCGGTCTGCGTCACCCTCGGGTACACCGCCATCGTGCAGGTCTCGCAGCGGCAGATCCCGGTCCCGCTGGCGGTCGGCACCGGGCTCGGGGCGCTGGTCGTCACCGCGGCCGCGTTCGGCGCACCCGGCGCGACCGTCGCCGACGCCTGGGTGGGCGCGCTGCTGCTGGTCGCCGCGGTGCTGCTCTTCCTGGCTCCGTCGATCGACGCCGGCCGGCGCTCCGACCTCACCCTCGACGGGTCCGACCTGGCGGCGGCCGCGGTGACCGCCGCCCTGATCGCCACCCTGGTCCGGGTGGCCGCCGTGCTCGCCCCGGATGGCCAGCTCGCGGTGGCCGCCGCGCTGGTGCTGGTGGTGGCGGTCGCCGCCCGGGCGATGCCGACGGAGTGGCGGCGCGGGCCGGTCCTCGGGATAGCCCTCGGCGGGACGTTGATCGGGGTGCTGGCCGGTTGGATGGCGCTGCGCGGCGGGGTGGGCGTCCTGGCCACCCCCGGGGCGATCTGGGCCGGTGACCTGAGCGGCTGGCCGGCCGCGCCGACCGGCGGCGCGACCTGGCAGGCTCCGGTCGCGCTGGCGCTGCTCGGCGTCGCCGCCGCGATCCTCCTGCCGCCGCCCTGGCGGTACGACGTGTCCGGGGTGGCGGCCGTGCTGGCCACCATCGGCGCCCCGGCCGCGTTCAACCTGCCGTGGTGGTCACCCGTGCTGGTCGGGGGCATGGTCGCCACGGTCTTCGGGATGGCGGCGGTGGCCTCGGTCGAGCCGCGCGCCGCACTGTCCCGGGCCACCGTGGCCGGGGTGGTGGCCCTGCACGCGGCCGGTGCCGGGCTGGTCCGGCCGTGGACCACCGCCCTGGCCCTGGGCAGCATCACGCTGATCGGCGTGGTGGTGGCGGCGCTGGCCCGGTCGCTCGCCGAGCCGCTGGTGCCGGACATCGAGGCCGACGGGATGCCGCCGTACCTGGCCCAGATCGGGGGCGCGGCGGCGGGCGCGGCGGTGCTCGCGCTGCCCGGTGCGGTCGCCGCGCTGGCCGCCGAATTCGGCCGCTCGCCACAGGTGGTGCTGACCGCCGCGCTGGCCGCGTCCAGCCTCGGTCTCGCCGGGGTGGCCGCGGTACGCCGGCAGGTTCCGCAGTATCTGCCGTGGACCAGCGCGGCGGTGGTCGGCGGCGCCACCATCAGCGCCCTGGCCGCCGTCCCCAGTGGCCTGCCGGTGGGCGTGTACGCCGCCGCCGCGGCCCTGCTCGGGGTGCTGGCCGAACTGGTCCGCGGAGCCACCGAGCCACCGGTGGGCTCGGCCCAGCCGGTACGGCGCTGGTCGGTGCTGCTCGACGGCGCGCTACGGCGGTTGCCCGACGACGACGGCCGGCGCCGATGGCGGGTCAGCCCGGCGGCCGGCGCCCTCGCCGCGGCCGCCCTGCCGACCGCGCTCGCGCTGGTGTCGATCATGCCGGCGCTGGTCGTGGCGCTGGTCGAGCCGCAGGCCACTCTCACCCGGGTGTGGCAGGGGCCGCCGCCGGGGCTGCTCGACCCGCCGCCGAGCGCGGTCGACCCGGCGCACGTGCTCACCGCGCTGCTGCTGACCGCGACCGCGGCGCTGGCCGCCACCGGCTTCAGCGGTGGCCGCCGGTCCCGGGCGGTCCCGGTGGTGCTGCCCGGCGCGGCGGTCACCCTGCTGATCACCCCGACCGCGCTCGGTATGGGCTGGCCGACGAGCACGCTGGCCGCGCTCTCCGTCTTCACCATCTCGATGCTCGGTCTGGCGCTGACTCCGCCCCCGCCACTGGTCGAGCCGGCCCGCTCGCTGCGGCTGGCGCGGGTGCTGGTCTTCGTCATCGGGCTGGCGGCCGGCGGCGCCGGGCTCGCCGGCAGCCTGGCCACCCGGGAACTGACCCTGTTCACGCTCGGCGGCGCGGTCGGCGTCGGCACGGTCGCCGCGCTCTTCGGCACCACCCAGCGGGCCCGCATCCTCGGCTGGCTGTTCGCCTCGCTGATGGCCCAGCTCTTCGTGCTCACCGCCGGCCTGGTCGCCGGGCTGGCGGCCGTCTGGTCAGCGTTCGGCGTACTGGCGGTCGGCGCGGCGTTGCAGGTGTTCGCGGCCACCCTGCCCCGGCTGCGCCGCCCCGAGGCGCAGCGCGAGGCGGCCACCGTGGAGTGGAGCGGGCACGCCGCCGCGCTGATCGCCCTGGCGCTGGCGTTCGACTCGCCGCGGCACATCGCTGCCCTGCTGGCCGCCTGGGGTGCGGTCCTCGGCGTGGCGGCGACCCGGCCCGGCCGCCGGCCGGTGGAGCGGCGGATCCTGTTCTGGGCGGTGGTGGTCTGCGAGATCAGCGCCTGGTGGATCCTGATGCGGGTCGCCGACGTGGCGCTGCCTGAGGCGTACACGTTGCCGTTCGCGGCGCTGGCCCTGCTGGTCGGTGTCCTGGAGCTGCGGCAGCGCGCCGACCTGAGCAGCTGGGTGGCGTACGGGCCGGCGCTGGTCGCCGCGTTCCTGCCGACCCTGGCGATCGTGCTGGCCACCGACTCCAGCACGCTGCGGCAGGTGCTGCTGCTGCTCGGCGCGGTGGCCGTGCTGATCTTCGGCTCGATGAGCCAGCAGCAGGCCCCGGTGATCGTCGGCGCCACGGTCACCGCGATCACCGCGATCCACGCGCTGTTCGCCTTCGGCCCGTGGCTGGCGCTGATCCCGGTGGGCATCCTGCTGCTGGTGCTCGGCGCCAGCAACGAGCGGCGCCGTCGCGCTCAGGAGCGGTTGCAGACCGCCCTGCGCGGCATGCGGTGAAACCGGAGGGTCCGTGCGGGCGTCGGCCCGGGTGGGCAGTGCGTGCCGGCCCGGACTGCGTCGCACCCGCGTGCCGGCACTGCGGCCGAGGCCCGGGGCACCGGGCGGCGGCGGTTCAGCGCCGCGTGTCGGCCGGCCTGGATGTTGTCGCCGGCGAGCCCGATACCTGTGAGTCATAAATATGCCTCAGAGGTATCACGTCAAAGTGGCAACCGCCTGCTGCCCGGCCCGCAGGTAGCGGACGCCGGGCACGGCCCGGACCCGACCCTGGGCGCACGGCGTCAGGGCCGGCCGGCGCCGCTCCGGCAGGCGACCGACCCCACGGCATCAGATCCCGGTCCGGCAGCGCCAGGGGCGCTCCGGCGGGTCAGGCCAGGGAGGCGCGGAGGGCGGCGTCCTTCTCGGCCACCAACTGCTCCAGGTCGGCCTGGTAGGCCGACATCCGGTCGAGCAGGGCGCGGTCGGCGGCGGCCAGGATCCGGACGGCGAGCAGCCCGGCGTTGCGGGCGTTGCCGATCGACACGGTGGCCACCGGCACGCCGGCCGGCATCTGCACGATGGAGAGCAGCGAGTCCATCCCGTCCAGGTGCTTCAGCGGCACCGGCACGCCGATCACCGGCAGCGGGGTGACCGAGGCGACCATGCCGGGCAGCGCCGCGGCGCCACCCGCGCCGGCGATGATCACCTTCAGGCCACGGTCGGCGGCGGCCCGGCCGTAGTCGATCATCTTCACCGGGGTGCGGTGCGCCGAGACGACCTCGACCTCGTAGGGCACCTCGAACTCGACCAGCACCTCGGCGGCCGCCTTCATGGTGGGCCAGTCCGAGTCGCTGCCCATGATCAACCCGACGGTGCTCACGCGTGCCTGCCTTTCGTTCGCGACTGCGGGGCTCGCAAGCTCACTTCTCGCGCTCACTCGCGTCCCTCCCGCAGCCAGCGGGCGGCCCGCGCGGCCCGCGTCCGTACCTCGTCCAGGTCGTCGCCGAGCAGCGTGACGTGCCCGATCTTGCGGCCGGGGCGCACCTGCTTGCCGTAGAGGTGCACCTTCGCCCCCGGCTCGGCGGCGAAGAGGTGGTGCAGCCGCTCGTCGATCGACATCCCGCCCGGCTCGCCGCCGAGCACGTTCGCCATCACCACCACCGGCGCGGTCAGCGCGGTGTCACCCATCGGGTAGTCGAGCACCGCCCGCAGGTGCTGCTCGAACTGCGAGGTGCGGGCGCCCTCGATGGTCCAGTGGCCGGAGTTGTGCGGCCGCATGGCCAGCTCGTTCACCATGATCGCCGGGCGGCCGCCGGAATCGGCGACCTCGAACAGCTCGACCGCGAGCAGACCGACCACGCCGAGCGAGGTGGCCAGGTCGATGGCGAGCTGCTGGGCGGCGACGGCCAGCTCCTCGGGCAGGTCGGGCGCGGGGGCCAGCACCTCGACGCAGATGCCGTCCCGCTGCACCGTCTCGACCACCGGGTACGCGGCGACCTGCCCGAACGGCGAGCGGGCCACCTGCACGGCCAGCTCGCGGCGCAGCGGCACCCGCTCCTCGACGATCAGCCGGGTCCCGCCGGCCAGCAGGCTGCCGGCCAGCTCGGCGGCCTGCGCCGGGCCGTCCACCAGCCAGACGCCCCGGCCGTCGTACCCGCCGCTGGCCGCCTTGAGCACCACCGGCCAGCCCACCTCGTCGCCGAAGCCGACCAGGTCCGCGGGCTCCCGGACCGACCGCCACGCCGGGTTGGGGGCGCCCAGCTCGGTCAGCCGCTCGCGCATCGCCCGCTTGTCCTGGGCGTACCGCAGCGCTTCGGCCGGCGGAAAGAGCTTCACGCCCTCGGCCGCCAGGGTGCGGATGTGCTCGTTCGGCACGTGCTCGTGGTCGAAGGTGACCACGTCGCAGCCCTTGGCGAAGGTGCGCAGCGCGGCGAGGTCGGTGTGGTCGCCGTACTGGACGTCGGCGGCGACCAGCGCGGCGCCGTCGTCGGGGGCGAGCGCCAGCACGCGCAGCGACTGGCCGAGGGCGATCGCGGACTGGTGGGTCATCCGGGCCAGCTGGCCGCCGCCCACCATGCCGACAACAGGCAGACCGGTACGGGAATCCATAGCGGCGCCAGCCTATCCGGGCCGGTCGCCGCCGCCACCGCCGGATGGCGATCAGACACCCGTCGACCCTGCTGAGATGCTCATGTCATGACCATCCGTACCCTGCTGCGCGGCCTGCCGGTGCTCGCGCACGAGATGCCGTCGTTCGACCCGGCCGGGGCTCGACGAGACCGGCTGGCACTTCGCCACCAGCTCCGCCAGCGCGAAGGGTCGCCACCTCGCCGGCAACCCGCGGATCGCCCGTCACGGATCGCCAGCCTGGCCGGCCGGCAGAGCGACGTGCTCAGCGACCACGCCGAGCTGGACCGCGAGCTGGACCGGGTCCGCGAGCGACTGGCCGCCGGCCCGGGCCTGATCGCCGAGACGCACACGGTCTACACGGTCACGCCGCACACCGTCGAGTTCTGGCAGGCGGACCGGCAGCGCCGGCACGTCCGGCTGCGCTACCGCCGGACCGGCCGCGAGTGGGAGCGCGAACTGCTCTGGCCGTGAGCCTCAGCGCCGGCCGAGTTGGGCGACCAGGTCGGCCACGCCGGTGACCGGGCGATCGCAGACGAAACCCCGGCAGACGTACGCGGTGGACCGCCCGTCGACCGTCGTCCGGTCGGCGAGCAGCGGCACCCCCGGCTGGTCGGCCCGGCCGGCCACGATCACCGCCCCGGGAGGGGCGTGCCGGTGCGCCGCGGCGACCAGCGGGTCCCCGGCCGGGTCGTCGGTGACCACCGCGATCTCGTACGGCCCGGAGAGCAGCGCCTCGCCGGCGGTGGCCGCGTACCCGGTGAACCGGGCGTGCCGGCCGACGATCGGCGCGACGGTGCCGAGCGCCGCCTCGGCCGCCTCCCGGTAGCGCGTCTCACCGGTCAGCGCCGCGTACGCCACCAGCGCGGCCACCATCGCCGACCGGCCCGACGGGGTGGCGTTGTCGGTGGGGTCGGCCGGCCGGGTGACCAGCCGCTCGGCGTCGTCGGCGGTGTCGTAGAAGCCGCCGCCGGGCGCGGCGAACCGCTCCAGCGCGACGTCCAGCAGCCGGCCGGCCAGCTCCAGCCAGCGCCCCTCGCCGGTGAGCTGGTGCATGGCGCAGAACGCCTCGGCGACGCAGCCGTGGTCCTCCAGCACCCCGGCCGGCTCACCGACCACCCCGGCCCGGGAGACCCGGCGCAGCCGGCCGTCGACGACGTGCACCCTCGCCAGGTGCTCGGCGGCATCGCGCATCGCGCCGTCGGTGACGATGACGACGCCCTCCATCAGATTGGCGTCCTCGTCGTCCGGGCTCGCGTAGAGCGCGGCCACCTGCTGGAACTCGGCGATGGCGGTGATCGCCAGGCCGTTCCAGGCGGCCACCACCTTGTCGTCCCGGGCCGGCTGCGGGCGGGTGTCCCGCGCCGCGAGCAGCCGGCCGACGACGCCCTGCCAGCGGGCGCGGACCGCCGGGTCGGCGTCGTCGACGTCGCGGGCCAGCTTGAGCACACTGGTGCCGTGCTCGAACGTCCCCTCCGCGGTGACGCCGAACAGGTCGGCCGCCCACCGGCCGTCCTCCTCCCCCAACGCCGCCACCAGCTGATCCGGGGTCCAGACGTACGTCAGGCCCTCGACGCCCTTGGTGTCGGCGTCGAGAGCGGAGGCGAAGCCCTCCCCGGGCCGGTGCAGCTCGTCGGCGAGGAACCGGGCGGTGTCCCGGGCCACCCGCCGGGCCAGCCGGTCCCCGGTGAGCCGCCACAGCTGGGTGTACGCCCGCAGCAGCAGCGCGTTGTCGTAGAGCATCTTCTCGAAGTGCGGCACGGTCCAGTGCCCGTCCACCGCGTAGCGGGCGAAGCCGCCGGCGAGCTGGTCGTAGATGCCGCCCCGGGCCATCGCCTCGCAGGTGTGCCGGACGATCTCCAGGCTGCGCGCCGAGCCGGTGCGCTGGTGGTGCCGGAGCAGGAAGAGCAGGTTCATGTGCGGCGGGAACTTCGGCGCGCCGCCGAAGCCGCCGTTCATCTCGTCGTACTCCCTGGCGAGCTGGTCGGCGGCGGCGTCGAGCAACCCGGCGTCCAGCGGCGCGGTAGGCCCGCCCACGGCCTGGGCGCCGCCGATCGCCTCGACCACCGCCGCGCCCTGGCGCAGCACCGCCTCCCGCTGGTCGCGCCACGCGGTGGCCACCGACTGCAACAGCCGGACGAAGTTGGGCCGCGGGTAGTAGGTGCCGCAGAAGAACGGGGTGCCGTCCGGGGTGGCGAAGACGGTCATCGGCCAGCCGCCCTGGCCGGTCATCGCCTGGGTGGCGGTCATGTAGACCGCGTCGACGTCCGGCCGCTCCTCGCGGTCCACCTTCACGCACACGAAGTCGTCGTTCATCAGCGCCCCGACCTGCTCGTTCTCGAACGACTCGTGGGCCATCACGTGGCACCAGTGGCAGGCGGCGTAGCCGACCGAGACGAGCACCGGCACGTCCCGCCGCTTCGCCTCGGCGAACGCCTCGTCGCACCACGGCCACCAGTCGACCGGGTTGTCGGCGTGCTGGAGCAGGTACGGGCTCGTGGCGTCGGCGAGTCGGTTCACCCGACGACCATAACCAGCCGCCGCCGGGCCCGCCGGTCGGTCAGGAGGCGTCGTCGGCACGCAGCGGGAAGACGTTGGGGCGGGCCTCGTCGAGCAGGGTGCCGAGGACGGCACCGATCTTGTCGGCGGGCATCGGCTTGAAGAAGTGGTAGCCCTGGGCGGCGGTGCAGCCCAGCTCGGCCAGGGCGGTGCGCTGCTCGGCGGTCTCCACCCCCTCGGCGACCACCCGCAGGCCCAGCTCGTGGGCGAGCCCGACGGTGGTCCGGACGATCGCCGCCGCCTCCGGGGAGTCCGCCATCCGGATCACGAAGGACCGGTCGACCTTGAGCTCGTCCACCGCGATCCGGGTGAGGAAGGTGAGCGAGGAGAAGCCCGTGCCGAAGTCGTCCACCGCGAGCTGCACGCCCATCGAGCGGAGGGTGGCGAGCACCTCGTCGATCACCTCGAGCTCGCTCATCACCACGGTCTCGGTGATCTCCAGAACCAGCCGCTGCGGCGGGACCTGGTGCCGGCGCAGCGCGTCGGCGATCTCGTTGGGCAGCCGCGGGTCGAGCAGGCTGCGCGCCGAGAGGTTCACCGAGATCGGGATGTCCAGCCCCTCGCGGGCCCAGCCGGCGGCCACCGAGAGCGCCTTGTCCAGCACGTAGCGGGTGAAGGTGCCCAACTGCTCGCTGTTCTCCACCGGCCGGATGAAGTCGTGCGGCCCCAGCCAGCCGCGGCGCGGGTGCCGCCAGCGGATCAGCGCCTCCACCCCGGTCGGCGCGCCGCTGGCCAGGTCCACCGCCGGCTGCAACGCCAGCACCAGCTGGTCGTCGGCGGCCAGCGCCTCGCGCAGCTCGGCCAGCAGGGCCAGCCGGTCGGTGCTGGCCGCGTCCCGGGCCGAGTCGTACGCGGCGACGTTGCCGCCGCCCTCCTTGGCCTGGTACATCGCGATGTCGGCGCGGCGCAGCAGCTCGGTCAGGTCGGCGGTGCCGGCGTCGGCGACCACCACCCCGACGGAGACCTCCACGGACATCCGCACCCCGGCCACCTCGGTCGGCGCGGCCAGCCGCTCGGCGATCTCGCGGGCCTGGCGCAGCGCGTACGCCATCGGGGCGGTCCGGCCGCCGAGCACCGGGACCGAGGTGAGCAGCAGCGCGAACTCGTCGCCCCCGAGCCGCCCGAGCAGGTCGCCGGAGCGGGCCAGGGTGCCCAGCCGGCTGGCGGTCAGCCGCAGCAGCTGGTCGCCGGCCGCGTGCCCGAGGGTGTCGTTGACCTCCTTGAACTGGTTGATGTCCAGCAGCAGCAGGGCCACCGGGTGGTCGTGCGCGAGCTGCCGCAGCGCCTGGTCGCCCTTGCTGAGCATGGCCGCCCGGTTGACCAGGCCGGTGAGCTGGTCGTGCACCGCCTCGTACGACGAGCGGGCGGTGACCAGCCGCAGCTCCCGGTGGGTCGCGGCGTCGTGCAACGCGGCGGCGAGGGCGTCGCCGAAGGCGGCCACCGCGTCGTGTTCCCGGGCGCTCGGCGGCGCCGACCGGGGGAACCGGACCCGCAGCTCGCCGACCCGGGCGGCACCCACCGTCAGGGTGCGGACCAGCTCGTGCTCGTCGGGCTCGGCCCGCCCGGGCGGCCCGACCTCGCGGTCGACCACCTGGCCGGCGGCGTCGGCCCGGTAGCGGCGCCACCGTCCGTCGCCCCGGGCCACGTCCACGTCGACCAGCTCGGCATTGAACAGGGCCACCGCGCCGGTGACCGCCGCGGTGGCCACCCCCCGCTCGTCGAGCTGGTTGAGCGCGGCGGTGGCGTCGGCGAACGCCCGCCAGGTGCGCCGCTCCTCGTCGGCCCGGAGGCGGTGCCGGTAGGTCTGCTGGAGCAGCCAGAGCGGCGGCGGAAGCAGCAGCAGCCAGTGCGCGTCGAGTTCCAGCAGGGTCACCACGGTCAGGCCGACGGCGACGTTGCCGACGAACATCAGCAGCTTGCCGCGGAGCGCGGCGAGCAGCGACGGCCCGATCGGCACCCCGTGCCGCAGCGCCAGGGTGACCCCGCCCAGCCAGGCGCTGGCGAACAGGTAGGTGACCGAGCCGGCGACCACGGCGAGCGCGAGCGCCGGCGTCGGCACGGCCAGCAGCGGCTGGCCCAGCGCGGTGGTGACCGACACGGCCAGCGCGGTGGCGGCGGTCAGCGACACCGCGATGCGGACCACCTCGAGGGCGCTGCGGCGTTCGCCGAACAGCGAGATCGCCGACCAGGCCAGCCCGGCGCCGAGCAGGGTGGCGGCGGGCAGCCAGCCGGCCGGCACCAGGTAGAGGCAGACGATCAACGCGGCCTCGCCCCAGGTGATGTTGACCATGCCGGCGGCGGCGCGGAACCGCAGGCGGGCCAGCTGGGCGACGGCGAGTACGGCGACCGCGACGCCGAACCGGGCCGGGCCGCCGAGCGGGTCGTCGGCCGGCAGCCGGGCCGGCAGGGTCAGCCCCACCGCGGCGGCGACCAGGGCGGTGACCGCGACCGCGGCGGTGAGCAGGAGCACCCGTGGCGGCGTGCCGCGCAACCCGAGCCGGTCGAACTCCGCACCGGCCCGATCGGAGGTCACCGACCCCCTCCCGCCCACCGGCGGAGGGTACGGCGGGCGGCCGCGACTGTGACGGTCATCGGCGCCCCCTCCCGCGCACGGCTCGGGGACGCGTGGTCCCCCCGGCGGAAGGCTAAGCCAAACCCGGTGGTCGCAACAGGGGGCGACGACCCGGTTCGACGTGAATCATGCCGGAACTAGCCGTTGCGCTCCTGCTGACGCCCGTTGGGAGCGTTCGCGGATGAATCCTGCGAGCCGGTCCCGTCTGTCGGATCGGCGACTGCGGCGTCCGCCCGACCCGGCTCGCCCGACCGCGCCTGCGCGGGGAACCGGTCCGGCAGTCGGCGCAGCCGGGAGTTCATGTTGCGGATCAGCAGAACGGTGGCGGTGCCCAGCAGCAGGATGAGGAAGAGGCCCATCGGGCCGGCCAGGCCACCCGTGCGGGTGTCCCCGAAGTTGTTCTGGGCGAGCACCTGTGCAGCGGTCAGCATGGCGTTCCTCCGATGTGCGACTGGCACCCAGCGTAACGCCGGGCCGGATCAGCGGGCATGCGCCGTCTCGCGGACACCGGCGAAGAGGTCCGACTCGGGCAGCGGGCTGTCGACCATCGACCGGGCGAGCTGGAAGTCCTCGGTGGGCCAGGCGCGCCGCTGGAGCTCCATCGGCACCTGGAACCAGAAGCCGTCCGGGTCGACCTGGGTGGCGTGGGCGCGCAGCGCGTCGTCGCGGACCGGGAAGTACTCGGCGCACTCGACCCGGGTGGTGATCCGGCTGCCCTTGTCGGGCCGGTCCTCCCAGCGCTCCAGCCACTCCTGGTAGGGCGACTCCAGGCCGGCGGCCAGCATCGCCTCGTGCAGCGCCATGATCTTGCCCTTGGAGAAGCCCACGTCGTAGTAGAGCTTGAGCGGCTGCCACGGCGCGCCGAGCTCCGGGTAGCGCTCCGGGTCGCCGGCCGCGTCGAAGGCCGCCACGCTGACCTTGTGGCACATGATGTGGTCGGGGTGCGGGTAGCCGCCCTCCTCGTCGTACGTGGTGACGACGTGCGGACGGAACTCGCGCATCAGGCGCACCAGCGGCCCCGCGGCCACCTCGACGTCCTGCAGGGCGAAGCAGCCCTCGGGCAGCGGCGGCAGCGGGTCGCCCTCGGGCAGCCCCGAGTCGACGAAGCCCAGCCAGGCCTGCTCGATGCCGAGGATCGCCCGGGCGGCGTCCATCTCGGCCCGGCGGATCTCGCCGATGTTGGCCCAGACGTCCGGCCGGTCGAGCTTCGGGTTGAGCACGCTGCCGCGCTCACCGCCGGTACACGTCACGACCAGGACGTCCACCCCCTCGGCGACGTACTTCGCCATGGTCGCGGCGCCCTTGCTCGACTCGTCGTCCGGGTGGGCGTGGACGGCCATGAGTCGCAGTTGCTCTGCCAACGTGCGCTCCTTGTTCGTGCCCAGCGGCGGGCCCCGACCCCGGGACCACCTGCTGGCCTGCTGACCTGCCGAAATCCTCCCCGCCCCGAGGACCGCCGGCACCGAGGTGTCATCCTTGAGTGGCGAAGCCGGACCGGGAGGATGGACTCTCATTCTTGCCGATACCGCCGACAACAACGCCAGGAGATACCCGCCGGTGACCGAGACGCACGCCACAATCCCCCCGGGCACGCCCGTCTTCCCGCCCGGGCGGTACGGCCGCCGCCGCCAGCCCGGCCGCCGCCGCCCGCTGCTGGCGGCACTGCTGGCGGTGGTCCTGGTGGCGCTGCTCGGCCTGGTCTCGGTCCGGCTCTACCGGCAGTACGGCGATCCGAACTACCAGGCCCAGGTGATCACGTACACCGACATCACGGACACCCAGGTGCTGGTCAACTTCCGGGTGACCGTGCCGGACGGCGGTTCGGCGGTCTGCGTGCTGCGGGCCCGCGACCGCGACGGCGCCGAGGTGG
The DNA here is from genome assembly GCF_011759515.1 of Micromonospora sp. CNZ280. NCBI lineage: Bacteria > Bacillati > Actinomycetota > Actinomycetes > Micromonosporales > Micromonosporaceae > Micromonospora > Micromonospora sp. CNZ280. The sequence goes on along the minus strand of NZ_JAAOYP010000001.1, from coordinate 2,965,357 downwards.
CCCGCGAGGAGGTGACCGTGACCGCCCCGCCCGGTGAGCGGCACGTCACCACGGTGCACCGCCTGGCGACCAGCGCGCGGCCCTTCATCGGCGAGGTGCTGCGCTGCCGATCGGCCGGCTGAGCGGCCACGGAACGACCGGCGCCCGGAACGGGCACCGGTGGTGATCGGCGACACCCGGTGTCGTACCGCACTGGTAACTTGGAAGTTCACCTGTCAGCCAGCCACGCACATCTGAGGAGATCGCCTGTGTCCAACGGCAACGAGGCGCCCGCCACCTGGCTGTCCCAGGACGCTTACGACCGCCTGAAGGCCGAGCTCGACGAGCACATCGCGAACCGGCCGGTCATCGCCGCCGAGATCAACGCGCGGCGCGAGGAGGGCGACCTGCGGGAGAACGGCGGCTACCACGCGGCCCGCGAGGAGCAGGGCAAGGCCGAGGGCCGGATCCGCTACCTCCAGGAGCTGCTGCGCACCGCCAAGGTCGGCGAGGCGCCGTCCGTCGACGCGGTGGCGCCCGGCATGGTCGTCACGATCTACTTCGACGACGACAAGGACGACACCGAGACCTTCCTGCTCGGTTCCCGGGAGATCGCGTCCACCACCGACCTGACGGTCTACAGCCCCGAATCCGCGCTCGGCAAGGCCATCCTGGCCTGCAAGGCCGGCCAGACCTGCACCTACACGGCGCCCAGTGGCGCCGACATCAAGGTGACCGTGGTCAGCTTCGAGCCGTTCTCCGGCTAGGCCACGGCCGGGCGCCGGGCGGCATCGCGTTTAGACCGAGGCGTGGCACCGGCGGGTGTCACGCCTCGGCCGCGAAGACCACCTGGTAGCCGCTGGCCCGCAGGGCGCTGATCAGCGTGTCGGAGTGCTCCACCCCACGGGTCTCCACGGACAACGCCACCTCCACCTCGCCCAGCCGCAGGTGCGGGTTGGCCCGCTGGTGCTCCACGTCCACCACGTTCGCCCGGTGCTCGGCGATCTCGCCGAGCAGCGAGGCGAGCTGGCCGGGGCGGTCCGAGCAGCGCACGGTGAACCGCAGGTAGCGGCCGGCGGCGGCCAGGCCGTGCTCGATCACCCGCAGCATCAGCAGCGGGTCGATGTTGCCGCCGGAGAGCACCGCTACCACCGGCGCCTGGACCTCCACCGCGCCGGCCAGCAGGGCGGCCACCCCGACCGCGCCGGCCGGCTCCACCACCTGCTTGCCCCGTTCCAGCAGCATCAGCAGCGCCCGGGAGATGTCCTCCTCGGAGACTGTCACCACCTCGTCGACCAGCTTGCGGACGTGGGTGAAGGTGAGCTCGCCCGGCCGGCCCACCGCGATGCCGTCGGCGATGGTGGCGAACGCGGGCAGGCGTACCGGCTCGCCGGCGGCGAGCGAGGGCGGGAAGGCCGCCGCGCCGGCCGCCTGCACCCCGATCACCCGGACGTCCGGGCGCAGCGCCTTGGCCGCGACCGCCATGCCGGAGATCAACCCGCCGCCGCCGACCCCGGTGATGATCGTCTTGACGTCCGGGCACTGCTCCAGGATCTCCAGCGCCACGGTGCCCTGGCCGGCGATCACGTCCCGGTGGTCGAACGGGTGGATCAGCACCGCGCCGGTGCGCTCGGCGAAGGTCTGCGCCGCGACCAGCGACTCGTCGACGTTGTTGCCGACCAGCTCGACCTGCGCGCCGTACCCCTTGGTGGCAGCCACCTTCGGCAGCGGCGCGTTCACCGGCATGAAGACCGTGGCGTGCGTGCCGACCAGGCCGGCGGCGAGCGCCACCCCCTGGGCGTGGTTGCCGGCGCTCGCCGCGACCACGCCGCGGGACCGTTCCGCCTCCGACAGCCGGCAGATCCGCACGTACGCGCCGCGCACCTTGTACGAGCCGGCCCGCTGGAGGTTCTCGCACTTGAGCCACGCCGACCCGCCGAGCGCCGCGCTCAGCGGTCGGGAGGGCTCCAGCGGGGTGGTGCGGGTGACGCCGGCGAGCAGGTCCCGCGCGGCCCGTACGTCGGCGAGACCGACCAGTTCCGTCATGCCCCGATCGTGCCACCCGTCGCCGGGCGGCCGGCACCGACGCCCCCGCACCCACGTCTCCGCGATCTTGCAGTTGTGGCCCCCGGAACGCACCATCTGCCCCGGTTCACCGGGACGGGAAGTGCAGGATCGGCGAGGTCAGACGGCGGGGGCGGGGATCCGCGGGTAGCCAGGGGCGTGCCGGGACCAGGGGGCCTGCATCTCGAACTGGCCGGCCACGCCGAGCAGCAGCAGCTCCGAACCGGGCGGGCCGACCAGCTGCACCGCCACCGGCAGCCCGTCCGGGCGGCGGCCGACCGGTACCACCAGCGCGGGCAGGCCGGCGACGTTCCACGGCGCGGCGTACGGGGCGTAGCGGATGTTCGCCACCATGTTGGCCCGCCAGGACCGGCCGGACCACTGCGCGGCCTCCGGCGGCGGGCCGGCCAGCGCCGGGGTGAGCAGCAGGTCGACCGAGTGGTCGGTGAAGAAGCCGATGGACCGCTCCCGCCAGGCGGCCCGGTCGGCCTCCCGCACGTACCCGCGCCGCTGCGCCCACTCGCCGAGCGCGACGTGCCGGCGGCTGCGCGGTTGCAGGCTGCGCCGGTCCACGCCGCCGGCGCGGGCGTCGGCGGCGGCCGCGGCGAACCAGGTGGCGATCCCCTGCAGGCCGAGGCGGGTCGGGTAGACCGGGTCGGCGGGGACGGTGTCGTGCCCGGCGGCGGCGAGCAGCCGGCCGGCGGCCGCGACCGCGTCCCGGTTCGGCTGGTCGGGGCGGACGCCACGCACCGGCGAGCGGAGCGAGACGCCGACCCGCAGCCGCTGCGGCGGGACCAGCTTCTCCGGCCGGCGACCGGCCAGCACCGAGAAGCCGACCGCCGCGTCGGCGACCGTGGTGGTCAACATGCCGTGCTCGGTGAGGCCGAACCAGTCGTCCGCGCCGAGCTGGCAGGGGACCACGCCCCGGCCGGGCTTGAGCCCGACCAGGCCGCAGCAGGCGGCCGGGATACGGATCGAGCCGAGGCCGTCGTTGCCGTGCGCGATCGGCACCAGGCCGGCGGCGACCGCGGCGGCCGCGCCGCCGGAGGACCCGCCGGGGGTGCGGCCGGTGTCCCAGGGGTTGCGGGTCACCGCCGTCGCGTCGTCGGTCAGGCCCCAGAGGCCGAGCTCCGGCATCCGGGTCACCCCGAGGATCACCGCGCCGGCGCCGCGCAGCCGGCGGACCACCTCGTGGTCGGCCTCCGCCACCGGCGTCCGCACCGCGGCCGAGCCGTTCCAGGTGGGCAGCCCGGCGACCGGGGTGTTCTCCTTGACGGCGACCGGCACCCCGGCCAGCGGCAGGTTGGCCAGATCCTCCTGCTCGTCGACCTTCTCCGCCTCGGTGATCGCCTCCCCGCCGCGGACCGTGCGGAACGCGGCGAGGTCGGCGTCGGCGCGGGCGATGTGGTCGAGGTGGTCGGCGACCACCTGGGTGGCGGAGACGTCGCCCCGACGTACGCCGCGGGCGATCTGCTTGGCGGTCGCCCCCACCCAGGTCGGCATGATGTCCTGCACGGCCACCCTCCCCAGCCAGCGGTCAGCCCAGCGCCTGCTCCAGATCGGCGAGCAGGTCGTCGACCGTCTCGATGCCGACAGACAGTCGCACGAGATCGCCGGGAACTTCAAGCGGCGAGCCGGCAGCACTTGCGTGTGTCATCCGGCCCGGGTGCTCGATCAGGGATTCCACCCCGCCGAGCGACTCGGCGAGCACGAAGAGCTTGGCCCGGTTGCAGATCTCCACCGCGTGGTCCTCGCCGCCGGCCGCGCGGAACGAGATCATGCCGCCGAACCGGCGCATCTGCTTCGCGGCCACCTCGTGCCCCGGGTGCGCGGGCAGGCCCGGATAGATGACCTGGGCGACCTTGGCGTGCCCGTCCAGGTACGCGGCGATCCGCTCGGCGTTGTCGCAGTGCCGGTCCATGCGTACGCCCAGGGTCTTGACGCCGCGCAGGGTGAGCCAGGCGTCGAACGGTCCGTTGATCGCGCCCATCGCGTTCTGGTGGTAACGCAGCTCCTCGCCCAGCCCGGCGTCGGCCGCGACCAGCGCCCCACCGACCACGTCGGAGTGACCGCCGATGTACTTGGTGGTGGAGTGCACCACCACGTCCGCGCCGTGCGCGATCGGCTGCTGCAGGTACGGCGAGGCGAAGGTGTTGTCGACCACCAGCAGCACGCCCGCGTCGTGCGCGACGGCGGCCAGCGCGGCGAGGTCGGCGATGCCGAGCAGCGGGTTGGTCGGGGTCTCCACCCAGACGATCTTCGTGGCGCCGGGGCGGATCGCGGCCCGGATCGCGTCCGGGTCGGAGACCTTGGCCGGGGTGAAGTCCAGCCCCCAGCGCTCGGCGACGCGGGCGAAGAGGCGGTAGGTGCCGCCGTACGCGTCGTCCGGGATCACCACGTGGTCACCCGGCTTGCAGACGGTACGCAGCAGGGTGTCCTCGGCGGCCAGGCCGCTGGCGAAGGCGAGCCCGACCGGGCCGCCCTCCAGCGCGGCGAGGCACTCCTGGAGCGCGTCGCGGGTCGGGTTGCCGGAGCGGCTGTACTCGTACCCCTGGCGGGGCGCGCCGACCGCGTCCTGGGCGTAGGTGCTGGTCTGGTAGATCGGTGGGATCACCGCGCCGGTGCGGGCCTCGGGGTCCTGACCGGCGTGGATGGCGAGCGTCTCGAAGCCGTGACTCATTCCCGGAACGTTAGTCGTCCAGCCCGTCCCAGCCCACGGAACCCGGGGCAGCTCACCTCCGCCCGCCCGCCGCGACGGGCCTGGTCGACTTCGCCGGGTCGCACGTCGCCCGCTCGATCGACTCCGTGTCGCCCAAGTGGGGGTGTCGGGATGAGCGGGATGGCCCCACACCGGCGGAGCGGGGTCGATCAGCGACGCGCGCTGACCGGCACGTGCGCCGGGCGGACGGGACTACCCTGCCGGGATGAGCGGGTGCGTGTTCTGCGGGATCGTGGCGGGCGAGGTCCCGGCGTTCCGGGTGGCCGACGAGCCGGACGGGGTGGCCTTCCTGGACACCCGACCGGTCTTCAAGGGACACGTGCTCGTGGTGCCCCGCACCCACCTGATCACCCTGGCCGACCTGCCGGCCGACGCGCTCGCCGGCTACTTCGGCCTGGTCCGGCGGATCGCGGTGGCCGTGGAGACCGGTCTGGGGGCCGGCGGGACGTTCGTGGCGATGAACAACAAGGTGTCCCAGTCCGTCCCCCACCTGCACACCCACGTGGTTCCCCGGACCAAGAGGGACGGGCTGCGCGGCTTCTTCTGGCCCCGCACCCGCTACGCCGACGACACCGACGCCGCCGACCACGCCACCCGCGTCAGCGCCGCCCTGCCCGCCCCCTGACGGCAGGCGGTCGTGCCTGGCCGGGCTGAACAGCGACAACAGCTGTACGCAAACCGGCGCGACCCGAGCGCGTCCGCAGGCTGATTTTGTTCGTACGAGTTTCCTCGGCGATTCCGAACAAACGGCAACGGACGCGCAGGACGCCCTGCGGGTCGCCGCCAGCCGTGGCCGTCTTCGGGCGGTGAAAGGAGACGACGGCGTCTGGCGCAGCAGCCGGAAGTGGGTCAACGAGTACGCCCGCACGAGGTACCGACGCGGGCGCGCCTGAGTGGTGGTGGGGCGGGTAAGGATGCCGGGTCCGCCGGCGTTGCACGCTGGGAGAGGACGAAAGGAGTCCCACGTGTTCCTGCGCCGTATGAAGGCCGACCTGCCCACCCCGGACCAGGCCCTGCCGGGCCGCCCGATCTCGATGCCGGTCGCCGACCGGCACGAGGTGCTGGGCACCCCGCTGAAGGGTCCGTTCCCCGACGGCACCCAGGTCGCCGTGTTCGGGATGGGTTGTTTCTGGGGCGCCGAGCGGCTGTTCTGGTCCCTGCCCGGCGTCTTCACCACCTCCGCCGGCTACGCGGGCGGCATCACGCCGAACCCGACGTACGAGGAGGTCTGCTCGGGGATGACCGGGCACGCCGAGGCGGTCCAGGTGGTCTACGACCCCAACGTGATCAGCTACGAGGACCTGCTCAAGGTCTTCTGGGAGAACCACGACCCGACCCAGGGCATGCGCCAGGGCAACGACGTGGGCACCCAGTACCGGTCGGCGATCTACCCGACGACCGACGAGCAGCTCGCCGTCGCCGAGGCGTCGCGGGACGCGTTCGCCCCGATCGTGGCGCGGGCCGGCAAGGGCGAGATCACGACGGAGATCCGCCCGCTCGGCACCTACTACCTGGCCGAGGACTACCACCAGCAGTACCTCGCGCCGACGAAGAACCCGAACGGGTACTGCAACCACGGCCCGAACGGGCTGAGCTGCCCGGTCGGCGTGGCGCGTACGGCGGGCTGAACGTCCCGACAGTCCGGTTCCGGGCCTGCGGTGTTTGTCACACCGTGGGCCCGGCACATTTCCGGCATCCGCCGGGCCAGGACAGGAACCGCCGCCGGGGGTCAACGGTTACCCAGAGTGGCGGGCATTCTAGCGAAGCTGTCATCTGACTGTCATCGTCTCAACAGGCGAACTGCAACATCCTCTGGCAGCATGGGCTCGCATGTGCGGACTTGCGGGTGAGTTCCGCCGTGACGGTTCACGCGCCGAGGTGGCGGCGGTGGAGCGCATGGCGGCCACGATGAGTGACCGAGGGCCCGACGACAGCGGAGTGTGGTCCCAGGGACCGACCGCCCTGGGGCACCGACGCCTGAAGATCATCGACCTCTCCGCCGCGAGCGGTCAGCCACTGGTCGACCCGGACGCCGGGTTGACCTGCGTCTTCAACGGCTGTGTCTACAACTACCGGGAACTGCGGGCGGAACTGGCCGCCCGGGGCCACCGCTTCTTCTCCACCGGTGACAGCGAGGTCGTGGTCAAGGCGTACGCCGAGTGGGGCCTCGACTTCGTCGACCACCTGGTCGGCATGTTCGCCGTGGCGATCACCGAGCGGGACACCGGCCGGCTGGTGCTGGCCCGGGACCGGCTCGGCATCAAGCCGCTCTACCTGGCCGAGACGCCGGGCGTGGTGCGGTTCGCCAGCACCCTGCCCGCGCTGCTGGCCGGCGGCGGCGTCGACACCGGCATCGACCCGGTCGCCCTCGCCCACTACCTGAGCTTCCACAGCATCGTGCCGCCGCCGCGCACCATCCTGCGCGGGGTGACCAAGCTGCCCCCGGCCACCGTCCGGGTCTACGAGCCGGACGGCAGCACCCAGGAGCGGGTCTACTGGGATCCGTCGTTCACCCGGGACGCCGGCCGGTCCGGCTGGTCCGCGCGGGACTGGCAGGACGCCCTGCGGGAGTCGCTGACCACCGCCGTACGCCGGCGGATGGTCGCCGACGTGCCGGTCGGGGTGCTGCTCTCCGGCGGCCTGGACTCCAGCCTGGTGGTGGCCCTCCTCGCCGAGCAGGGACAGCGCGGGCTGGCCACCTTCTCCATCGGCTTCGACTCGGTCGGCGGCCGGGAGGGCGACGAGTTCGTCTACTCCGACCTGGTGGCGAAGACCTTCGACACCGACCACCACCAGATCAGGGTGGCGGCCGGCGACCTGGTGCCGCCGCTGGAGGCCGCCGTGGCGGCCATGTCCGAGCCGATGGTCAGCCACGACTGCGTGGCGTTCTGGCTGCTCAGCCAGGAGGTCGCCAAGCACGTCAAGGTGGTCCAGTCCGGCCAGGGCGCGGACGAGATCCTGGGCGGCTACCACTGGTACCCGCCGCTGGCCGGCGTCGACCGGGAGCGGGCCCTGGACACGTACGCCAAGGCGTTCTTCGACCGGGACGCGGCCGGCCTGGCCCGGCTGCTCAACCCGGCGTGGCTGGCCGACGGCGACCCGGCGCGGGAGTTCGTGGCCGCGCACCTGGCCCGCCCCGGCGCGCAGACCGCCCTGGACGCGGGCCTGCGGATCGACACCCAGGTGATGCTGGTCGACGACCCGGTGAAGCGGGTGGACAACATGACCATGGCGCACGGGCTGGAGGCCCGGGTGCCGTTCCTCGACCACGAGTTCGTCGAACTCGCCGCCGGCTGCCCGCCCGAACTCAAGCTGGCCCAGGGCGGCAAGGGCGTGCTCAAGGAGATCGGCCGCCGGGTGCTGCCGCACGAGGTCATCGACCGGCCCAAGGGCTACTTCCCGGTGCCCGGCCTGACCCACCTGGAGGGGAAGCTGCTCGACCGGGTCCGGGACGCGCTCACCGCCCCCGCCGCCCGCCGCCGCGACCTGTTCCGCGCCGACTACGTCGACGCGCTGCTGGCCGACCCGAACGCCGAACTGACCCCGCTGAACGGAAACAAGCTGTGGCAACTCGGACTCCTGGAAATGTGGCTCCAGAGCCACGGAATCGACTGACCGTGACCGACACCATCGCGACCGGGATGGCGCGGCTCGACCGGGCCCGCGGCGACGTCCGGCGGTACGAGCGGGTCGGTCCGGGCGGCGACCCGGTGGCGCCGGGCGGCGACGAGCCTCCGGTCGACGACGCGGGCGTGGTGCTGGACTGCGGCTGGGGCCGGCTGGTCTTCGGGCAGACCTTCGCCGACCAGGCGGAGGTCGCCGACGTGCTGCGCTCCGAGGCGGCCGGCTCCCGGGACATCTGCATCTACCTGCGGGACCCGCACGTGCTGGTCTCCCGGCTGCCGGACGAGCTCTTCATCGACCCGTCGCTGACCTACCGGCTGCCGCTCGGCGCGGACCGCCGGGCCGCCGCCGACCCGCCGGTCGACCTGCCCGGGGTACGCGTCCGGCCGCTGCGCGACGCCGCCGACGCGGACGCGGTGAACCGGATCTACGCGGCCAACGGGATGGTCACCGCGCCGGTCGACGTGCTGGTCGCCAACGCCCGCACCGACCGCTTCCTGCACCTGGTCGCCGAGGCGGCCGACGGTGCGATCGTCGGCACCGTCACCGGCGTGGACCACGTCGCGGTCTTCGCCGACCCGGAGCGCGGCGCCAGCCTGTGGTGCCTCACCGTCGACTTCAACCGGGCCCCGCCCGGCACCGGCCAGGCGTTGATCACCGAGCTGGCGTCCCGGCTGGTCGCCCGCGGCCGGGCGTACGTGGACCTGTCGGTGCTGGCGGAGAACGAGGGGGCGATCCGGCTCTACGAGCGGCTCGGCTTCCACCGGACCGCCACGCTCTGCGTGAAGCGGAAGAACCCGATCAACGAACGACTCTTCCTGCCCGCCCTGCCCGAAGGCTACGACCGGCTCAACCCGTACGCCCGGATCGTCGCCGACGAGGCGATGCGCCGAGGCATCCGGGTGGAGGTGACCGACCCGGCCTGGGGCGAACTGCGACTGACCAGCGGTGGCCGGACCATCCTCACCCGGGAGTCGCTGTCCGAGCTGACCTCGGCGGTGGCGATGAGCCGCTGCGACGACAAGCGGGTCACCCGGCGGATCCTCGCCGAGGCCGGCCTGTCGGTGCCGCGCGGCCGGACCGCCATCGGCGACGACGGCGACACCGCCTTCCTGGCCGAGGTCGGCCGGGTGGTGGTCAAGCCGGCGCGCGGCGAGCAGGGCAACGGCATCACCGTCGGGGTGGCCAGCCCCGAGGCGCTGGCCGCCGCGGTCGAGCTGGCCGCCCGGTTCTGCCCGGACGTGCTGATCGAGGAGCTGTGCGGCGGCGAGGACCTGCGGGTGATCGTGATCGACCACGAGGTGGTGGCCGCGGCGGTGCGCCGGCCGGCCGCGGTCACCGGGGACGGCGTGCACGACATCGCCGAGCTGATCGAGCGGCAGAGCCGCCGCCGGGCGGCCGCCACCGGCGGCGAGTCCCGGATCCCGGTGGACGACCTGACCCGGGACGTGCTGGCCGAGGCCGGCTACACGCTGGACGACGTGCTGCCCGAGGGGGAGGTGCTGGTGGTGCGCCGGACCGCCAACCTGCACACCGGCGGCACCATCCACGACGTCACCGGCGAGCTGCACCCGGAGATCGCCGAGGCGTGCGTAACGGCGAGCCGGGCGCTGGACATCCCGGTCACCGGGTTGGACCTGCTGGTCGGCTCCCCGGACCGGCCCGAGCACGTCTTCGTCGAGGCGAACGAGCGGCCCGGCCTGGCCAACCACGAGCCGCAGCCGACCGCCGAACGCTTCGTGGACCTGCTCTTCCCCGGCACCCGGGCCCCGCAGCGGCTCTGGTCGCCGGCCGGCCCGGGAGGTGCCGGGTGAGCCCGCGACCGCTGGCGATCGACCTGGACTACCTGCGCCAGGTGCTGATGGAGCTGCTGGAGATCCCGAGCCCGTCGCGGCGCGACCTGGCCGACTTTCCGTCGCTGGCGGTACAGCCGGCCGGCGGGGAGGGGCCCCGCGAGGGCCCGATCGGCATCGCCGACGCCGCCGCAGCCGCCCCGCATTCCCGACCGGCCGTGTGATCGAAATCCGTTGCCGGGGGCACCGGCACTGGATAGCGTGGCCGTACACGGGAAAGGAGGTGGTCCAGACTTGTATAGCAATCGGACTCGTGAGGTGGCTGTCCGCTAGCCGCTGTCCTCGACAGTAATCCCGTCCGCCGCGAGGCGGGCACAGGCACCATCGTCGAGACCGTGTGGCAGCGGTGCGGCGAATCCACGACAGCCACCCGACCCCCGGGGTACCGGCCCAGTCCAGCCGGTCCGCGCGAGCGCGGAAGCCCCGGGGGTCGCTTCATGTTCCGGGAGGGCCCGTGTCGATGCGCGAGCTGGTGGTGCTGGGGACGGCCAGCCAGGCGCCGACCCGGCAGCGCAACCACAACGGCTACGTGCTGCGCTGGGACGACGAGGTGATCCTCTTCGACCCGGGCGAAGGCAGCCAGCGGCAACTGCTGTACACCGGGGTCACCGCCACCGACCTGACCCGGGTCTGCGTCACCCACTTCCACGGCGACCACTGCCTCGGCCTGCCCGGCACCATCCAGCGGCTCTCCCTGGACCGGGTGCCCCGCCCGGTGGCGATGCACTTCCCGGCCGGCGGCGCCGAGTACTTCGCCCGGCTGCGGCACGCATCCAGCTTCTACGAGACCGCCGAGCTGCGGGTCGAGCCGATCGAGGCCGACGGGCAGCGGGTCGCGCTGCGCTGCGGCACGCTGGAGGCCCGCCGGCTGCGGCACCCCATCGAGACGTACGGCTACCGGCTGATCGAGCCGGACGGCCACCGGATGCTGCCGGAGAAGCTGGCCGCGTACGGCGTCACCGGGCCGGCGGTCGGCGAGCTGGTCCGGGTCGGCCACCTCGACCTCGACGGACGCCGCGTCACCCGGGACGAGGTGAGCGTGCCCCGGCCGGGGCAGCGGTTCGCCTTCGTGATGGACACCGGCCTCTGCGACGGGGTCTACGCCCTCGCCGAGCACGCCGACCTGCTGGTCATCGAGTCGACCTTCCTGGAGTCGGAGGCCGCGCTCGCCGCCGAGGTCGGCCACCTGACCGCGGCCCAGGCCGCGCGGGTGGCGGCCGAGTCAGGGGTACGCCGGCTCGTGCTCACCCACTTCTCCCAGCGGTACGCCGACGCGAGCCGGTTCGCCGACGAGGCGCGCGAGCACTTCGACGGGGAGCTGGTGATCGCCGAGGACCTGCTGACCGTGCAGGTGCCGCCACGGCAGGTATCCTCGGCCGGGTGAGCGTCACCCTCCGCCGGGCCACCCGCGACGACCTGCTCGCGGTCGGCGCCCTCCACCAGCGGTCCCGGGTCGCCGCGTACTCGTCCTTCCTGCCACCGGAGTCGCTGGCCGAGCCGTCGGCCGGGGCGATGGGGTCGTACTGGGCCGAGCGGTGGGGCTGGGAACGCGACACCCACCTGATGACCGTCGCCGAACGGGACGGCGCGCTGGTCGGCTTCAGCTACGTGGGACCGGACGACGAGGGCGACCCGGAGGCCGGGCTGCTCCACGCCATCCACCTCGCCCCGGCCGAACGGGGCCGCGGGGTGGGCCGGGAACTGATGGTCGACGCGCTGACCACCATGCGGGAGCGCGGCTGGCGACGCGCCGCGCTCTGGGTGCTCGAACGGAACACCCACGCCCGGCGCTTCTACGAGCGGGGCGGGTGGGCGCACACCGGGCAGGAGCGGGAGGACGTGATCGGCACGGCGGTCACCACTCAGCTGCGCTACGCCCGTCCGTTGTGACCGCCCGTTCGCTCTGAGCTGATCGGGGCATGCCCGTCGATCCCGCCGCGTTGCCGGGGTCATGGAGACCGATCACACCGTGCCGGAGCCGGCGGAGGCCGCCGCTCTGGACGCGTACTCCCGGGTGGTCACGACCGTGGCGGCCCGGGTGCTGCCCAGCGTGGCCGCGCTGTCGGTGCGGACCGCGCGCGGGGCCGGCGCCGGCTCCGCGGTCACCGTGGGCGCCGACGGCCTGCTGCTGACCAGCGCGCACGTGGTGCAGGGCGCCGGGAGCGGGACGGCGAGCTTCGCCGACGGCACCGAGGCCCGGTTCCGGGTGGTCGGCGCCGACCCGCTGTCCGACCTGGCGGTGCTCCGGGTCGAGGAGGCCACCGTGCCGCCGGTCGAGCTGGGCGACGCCGACGCGCTGCGGATCGGCCAGCTGGTGGTCGCCGTCGGCAACCCGATGGGGCTGGCCGGCTCGGTCACCGCCGGCGTGGTCTCCGGGCTGGGCCGCTCGCTGCCCGCCCGGGACGGCCGGGTGACCCGGCTCATCGAGGACGTGATCCAGACCGACGCCGCGCTGAACCCGGGCAACTCCGGCGGCGCGCTCGCCGACTCGGCCGGGCGGGTGATCGGCGTGAACACCGCGGTCGCCGGCTACGGGCTCGGGCTCGCCGTACCGATCAACGGCACCACCCGACAGATCATCGCCGATCTGACCACCGATGGCCGGGTCCGGCGGGCCTGGCTCGGCGTCGCCGGGGTGCCGGTGCCGCTGCCGCCGGAGGTCGCCGCGCGCACCGGTCAGCGGCGCGGCCTGCGGGTGGTGGAGGTGGTGCCGGGCTCTCCCGCCGGGGTGGCCGGGATCTACCTGGGCGACGTCATCGTCTCGGCCGGCGGGCGGCCGGTGCGCGACGGCCAGGGCCTGCAACGGCTGATGCTCGGCCGGGCGATCGGCACCCGGCTGCCGGTGACCGTACTGCGCAAGGGCGCCTTCGTCGACGTGGTGGCGGTGCCCACCGAGCTGACCCGCTGACCTCTCGCCACGCCGGCCGGGTACGCGAACGGGCCGCTCCCCGAAAGGGGACGCGGCCCGTTCACGGTCGGTCGTGGGTCAGCGGGCGCCCAGGTGCGCGAGCAGGTCCTGCCGGGTGAGCACGCCCTTGGGCTTGCCGTCCACCAGCACCAGCGCCGCGTCGGACTTCTCCAGCAGGTTGACCGCCTCGCTCACCGGCTGGCCGCCGCCGATCATCGGCAGCGGGTCGCCCATGTGCCGCTCGATCGTGTCGTGCAGGTGCGCCTGGCCGGTGAAGAGCGCGTCGAGCAGGTCCTTTTCGGCGATCGAGCCGGCCACCTCGCCGGTGACCACCGGCGGCTCGGCCTTGAGCACCGGCAGCTGGGAGACGCCGTACTCGCGCATGTAGTCGATCGCGTCGCGGACCGTCTCGGTGGGGTGCACGTGCACCAGCTCGGGCAGGCCGCCCGGCTTGCCGGCCAGCGCGTCGGCGACCGTCGGCTCGGCGCCGGAGTTGTCCAGGAACCCGTACCGGGCCATCCACTGGTCGTTGAAGATCTTGGACAGGTAACCCTTGCCGCTGTCCGGCAGCAGCACCACGATCACGTCGTCCGGGCCGGCCTTGCGGGCCACCTCCAGGGCAGCCACCACGGCCATCCCGCAGGAGCCGCCGACCAGCAGCCCCTCCTCGCGGGCCAGCCGGCGGGTCATCTCGAACGACGCCTTGTCGGACACCTCGACGATCTCGTCGGCGACGCCCCGGTCGTACGTCTCCGGCCAGAAGTCCTCGCCGACGCCCTCCACCAGGTAGGGCCGGCCGGTGCCGCCGGAGTAGACCGAGCCCTCCGGGTCCGCGCCGATCACCTTGACCCGGCCCTGCGAGGCGTCCTTCAGGTACCGGCCGATGCCGGAGATGGTGCCGCCGGTGCCCACCCCGGCCACGAAGTGGGTGAGCCCGCCCCCGGTCTGCTTCCACAGCTCCGGGCCGGTCGTCTCGTAGTGCGAGCGCGGGTTGGCCGGGTTGCTGTACTGGTTCGGCTTCCAGGCGCCGGGGATCTCCCGGGCCAGCCGGTCGGAGACGTTGTAGTAGGAGCGGGGGTCCTCCGGGGCCACCGCGGTCGGGCAGACCACCACCTCGGCGCCGTACGCGCGCAGCACGTCCTGCTTGTCCTGGCTGACCTTGTCCGGGCAGACGAAGACGCACTTGTAGCCCTTGAGCTGCGCCACCAGGGCCAGCCCGACGCCGGTGTTGCCGCTGGTCGGCTCGACGATGGTGCCGCCCGGCCTGAGGATCCCGGCCGCCTCGGCGTCCTCCACCATGCGCAGCGCGATCCGGTCCTTCACCGAACCGCCCGGGTTGAGGTACTCCACCTTCGCCAGCACGGTCGCCTGGATGCCCTCGGTGACGTTGCGCAGCCGCACCAGCGGGGTGTTGCCGATCAACTCGACGACGTTGTCGTAGTACTGCACCTCGTTGTGCCCTTCTCCTCCGGCGCCGGCGCCGGCGGCCGGGCTGGTGATTCGCGGTTTCCCGCGCCCAGGGTACGTCGGGTCAGGGCACCACGTGACCGGGGATCACCGACCGGCGGCGCTCCTCCCACTCCAGGAAGCGCTCGGTCTCGGCGAGCACGCTGCCGGCCAGCCAGGTGACCATGACCGCGTCGTCGGCCAGGCCGAAGATCGCCAGCGGGATCTCCGGGAGCAGGTCGACCGGCGACACGATGTACGCCGTCGCCGCCGTCATCAGGGCCAGCCGGAAACCGCCGTCGTACTCGCCGCGGGCGGTGGCCCGGATCATCCGGGGCAGCGCCGCCAGCCGCGCCCCGAGCGACGGGCCGCCCCGCGCGCCGGCCATCAGCGCCCGCGCCAGCGCGGTGAAGGCCGCGCTCCGTTTCAACGTCTTCGCCATCTCTTCCGCCCCTCTCCGGGTGCCAGGGTGCCGCGCCCGCGCAACCCCGTGCCGGCGGTCCGGCCGGCACCGGTACTGGTACCCAGCCGTCGTGTTCCCGGCACCCCGCCCGCCGGCACGACGACAGCGGCCTGTCGTGCCGGCGCGATAATGTCGCCTCATGGGGGTCGCTGGTTCCGTCGTACCGGTTGGTTCGCGCTGGCAGCGCGCCCGGCGGGTCGCCCGCCTGGCGGCGATCGGCACGGGCGCCACCGTGGCGGCCGCGGCGGCGACCACCGGGGTGCTGCTCGGCCAGGCCCGGCAGGCCCGGCGCACCATCCCGATGGCCGAGGCGCCACCGCCACGCTGCGACGGGGTCTACGGCGCCAAACTGCCCGGCCCGCCGGTCACCATGGTCATCCTCGGTGACTCCTCGGCGGCCGGCTACGGCGTGCACCGCCGGCGGGAGACCCCGGGCGCGCTGCTCGCCACCGGCCTGTCCCGCCGGTTGCAGCGGCCGGTGCAGCTGCACCGGTTCGCCGTGGTCGGCGCCATCTCCGCCGGGCTCCGGCACCAGGTCGAGGCGGCCCTGGAGTGCCAGCCCGACATCGCGGTGATCCTGATCGGCGGCAACGACGTCACCAACCGCACCCCGCTCGGGCTGGCCGTGCGCTATCTGGTCGAGGCGGTCCGCGCGCTGCGCGCCGCCGGCTGCGAGGTGGTCGTCGGCACCTGCCCCGACCTGGGCGCCATCCGGCCGATCCAGCCGCCGCTGCGCTGGCTGGCCCGGCGCTGGAGCCGGCAGCTCGCCGCCGCGCAGACGGTGGCCGTGGTCGAGGCCGGCGGCTGGACGGTCTCCCTCGGCGACCTGCTCGGCCCCCGGTTCGCGGCCGAGCCCACCCGGATGTTCGCCTGGGACCGTTTCCACCCGTCCGCCGAGGGCTACGCGGTTGCCGCCGCCGCGCTGCTGCCGACCATTCTCTCCGCGCTGGGCGCCGGGCCGGAACGCCGCCCTGCGCCGGTGCGCGGAGAAGGCGTACGGTCGCTGCCGGAGGCCGCGCAGGAGGCGGCCCGGCACGCGGGCACCGAGGTCAGCGGCACCCAGGTCCGGGGCCGCGACCGAGGCCCCGCCGGTCGGTGGGCGCAACTGCGCCGGCGGGCGTTCTTCGGGGCCGGTGCCGTGCCGCAACCCGGTCGCGCCACCGACTCACCCACAGTGGAGGGACTGGCATGAGCGAGCGCAGCGAGCGAATCATCAGGCTCAGCGCGAAGGTGCCTCATGACGGCACGCAGCGCAGCGGAGTGCCGTCATGAGCGAGCGCAGCGAGCGAATCATCAGGCTCAGCGCGAAGGTGCCTCATGACGGCACGCAGCGCAGCGGAGTGCCGTCATGAGCGAGCAGATGGTCACCTCGGGGCTCGCCCGCCAGCTCGGCCGGGCGGCGGCGCTCTCCCTGCTCGCCGGCACGGTGGGCGGCGCGGCCGTCCTCGCCGGCCAGGCGTTCCTCGCCCGCCACCGCCGGTACGCCCAGCCCGAGCTGGGGCTCGCGCTGCGCGCCACCGTCGGGCGGACCGACGCCCCGCCGCTGCGGCTGGTGCTGCTCGGCGACTCGTCCGCCCTCGGGGTCGGCGTCGCACGCCTCGACGACACCATCGGCGGCCAGCTGGCCAACCTGCTCGCCGAGGGCCCGGCCGGGCGGCAGGTCCACCTGTCCAGCGTCGGCGTCTCCGGCTCCCGGGCCACCGACCTGGCCACCCAGGTGGCCCGGGCGCTGCTCGGCGAGCGGCCCGACGTGGCGGTGATCCTGATCGGCGCCAACGACGCCACCAGCCTGCGCCGGCCGGCCGACGCCGCCGCGTACCTCGGCGCGGCGGTGCACCGGCTGCGCGAGGCCAGGGTGGAGGTCGTCGTCGGCACCTGCCCCGACCTCGGCGCGGTACGCGCGATCGCGCCCCCGCTGCGGCAGCTCGTCGGCTGGTCCGGGCGGCGCATCGCCCGCGCCCAGATCGCCGCGGTGCTCGACGCCGGCGGCACGGTGGTCGACCTGGGCACCGAGACCGGGCCGGTGTTCCGGGCCGACGCCGGCACCCTCTGCCACGACGGCTTCCACCCCTCCGCCGACGGCTACCGGGTCTGGGCGCACGCCCTGCTGCCCGCCGTCGCCGCCGCGGCGGCGGTCGCCTCCCGCCACTGACCCGCGCCCCCGCCTCGGCGGGACCGTCCGTCGCCGGCCGGCGAGATCGTGCTCGATCCTGGATGTGGTGGCCACCGGTACGCTCCGAGGCCACTACATGGCGATCGGCGCGGTGCCCGCTTCCGGGGTGACATTTCCCGCCGGGTGCGCGCCTTCCGTGCCAAGTTACCCGCAGGTTAACGTTGGTTCATGCCGACTGAGTCGTCCCGCGACGCCGTCATCGTCGCCACCGCCCGCTCCCCCATCGGCCGGGCGCACAAGGGGTCCCTGCGCGAGGTCCGCCCGGACGACCTCGCCGCGACCATCGTCCAGGCCGCGCTCGACAAGATCCCGGCGCTCGACCCGACCGAGATCGACGACCTCTACCTCGGATGCGGCCTGCCCGGCGGCGAGCAGGGCTTCAACATGGCCCGCGTGGTGGCCACCCTGATGGGCCTGGACGGCCTGCCGGGCGCCACCCTCACCCGCTACTGCGCCTCGTCGCTGCAGACCACCCGGATGGCGATGCACGCTATCCGGGCGGGCGAGGGTGACGTCTTCATCTCCGCCGGCGTCGAGTGCGTCTCCCGGTACGCCCGCGGCAACTCCGACGCCCTGCCGCCGGAGGCGCAGGCGCTGGTCGGTGGCGGCTGGGAGAACCCGCGGTTCGCCGGGGCCCGCCGGCGGTCCAAGGCGCGCGCCGAGGCCGGCGCCCCGGTCTGGACCGACCCGCGCGAGGCCGGCGAACTGCCGGACATCTACCTCGCCATGGGGCAGACCGCCGAGAACCTGGCCCAGGTGTACGACGTGACCCGCGCCGACATGGACGAGTTCGGCGTACGCAGTCAGAACCTGGCCGAGAAGGCGATCGCCGACGGCTTCTGGGCCCGGGAGATCACCCCGGTGACCACCCCGGACGGCACCGTGGTCAGCACCGACGACGGCCCGCGTCCCGGGGTCACCCTGGAGGGTGTCGCCGGGCTGAAGCCGGTGTTCCGCCCGGACGGCCGGATCACCGCCGGCAACTGCTGCCCGCTCAACGACGGCGCCGCCGCCGTGGTGGTGATGAGCGCCCAGCGGGCCCGGGACCTGGGGCTCACCCCGCTGGCCCGGATCGTCTCGACCGGCGTCACCGCGCTCTCTCCGGAGATCATGGGCCTCGGTCCGGTCGAGGCGTCCAAGCAGGCGCTGAAGCGGGCCGGCATGACCATCGACGACGTCGACCTGGTGGAGATCAACGAGGCGTTCGCCGCGCAGGTGATCCCCTCCTACCGCCAGCTCGGCATCCCGCTGGAGAAGCTGAACGTGGCCGGCGGCGCCATCGCCGTGGGGCACCCGTTCGGCATGACCGGTGCCCGGATCACCGGCACCCTGCTCAACGCGTTGGAGTGGCACGACAAGACCATCGGACTGGAGACGATGTGCGTCGGCGGCGGCCAGGGCATGGCCATGGTCCTCGAACGCCTCAGCTGAGCCCGACGCCGGTTGCCCCTGGCACTGCTGGCGGGCGCCCCGGCTAGAGGGCGCCGCGGGTCGCCGTCACCTCGGCGGCGGCCCGCGCCAGCACCTCGGGCGGCGGGCCGGCGGCGACCAGGTCGGCGGCGACCACCCGGAGCTGGTCGGGCAGGGCGAGGTCGTTGTCGAGCCGGGGCACCGTACGGCGGGGCTGCCCCTCGGCGTCGGCGGCCAGGTTGGCCACCTCCTGCACCAGCCGGTGCACCAGGTCCCCCCGCGCGGCGTTGCCGCCCGCCGCCGCGGCCGCCCAGCGCGGCTGCTCCCAGTGCCCCACCTGCCGCACCAGCAGCTCCACCGCCCGCCCCAACTCCGTCCCACGCACCCACCCACCCTACGACGCCCGCCCCACCTTCGGCCCCGAGCGTCGATCATGAAGTTGTCAGCCGCCGGATCGGCGTGTCGCGACAACACCTTCATGATCGACGGGGTGGGCGGGGGCGGTCAGCGGCGGAGGTAGGAGAGGAGGCGGAGGATCTGCCAGTAGAGGAAGATCAGGCCGACCAGCACGCCGAACGCGCAGAGCCAGGCGTACCGGCGGGGCAGGCCGGCGCGGACCGAACGCTCGACCAGGTCGAAGTCGAGGATGAAGCTGAGCGCGCCCGCGATGATCGCGACCGCCGAGAAGGCGTACGCCGGCCAGCCGACCTCACCGGTGAGGCTGTAGATCTCCAACCCCTGCCGGCCGGTGACCAGGTAGACGGCCAGGTTGACCAGGCTGATCGCGACGATCCCGAGCAGCGTGCCGACCACCAGCCGGGCCAGCAGCGGCGTGGCCCGGACCAGCCGGGCCCGGTAGAGCAGCGCCATACCGAGGAAGACCGCGAAGGTGCCCGCCAACGCCTGCACCACGATGCCGGGATAGACCAGTTCGAACGCCCGGCTGGCCACGCCCAGCAGCAGCCCCTGGAGCAGGGCGTAGCCGACGATCGGCGCCGGGTTGGTGATGCCGCGCCAGGAGATCACCACGGCGAGCACCACCGCGGCCAGCGCGCTGCCGGCCAGCGCGGCGGGCAGCCAGACCGCCTGCGGCACCGCCACCCAGGCGGCCGCGGCGGTGGCCCCGGTGAGCAGCAGCAACCCGACCGTGCGGACCACCACGTCGTCGACGGTCATCGCCTCCGCGCCGCCGACCCCGAGCACCCGTCGCTGCACCCGACTGGTGTCGTCCAGCCGGGTCAGCACCGGGTTGCTGCTGCGCACGTCGCCTCCTCCACCGCGTACCCCTCGCTGTCACTCTGCCCCGGACGGCCCGGCGGCGGCGGGCAAACGCCTCGGCCCGGCGCGGGCCGGAAAGCGACGGCCCGGCCCGGCGGAGGGCGGAAACGACGGCGCCCGCCCCCGCGGGTGCGGGGACGGGCGCCGGTCGGCTGCGGGCGAGGTCAGTCGTCGCCCTGGAAGTAGCTCAGCAGGCGGAGCACCTCGATGTAGAGCCAGACCAGGCTGACCAGGATGCCGAAGGCGGCCACCCAGGAGTAGCGCTGCGGCAGACCCATCCGGACGCCGTCCTCGACCTCCTTGAAGCTGAGCACGAAGCTCAGCGAGGCGACCACGATGCAGACCAGGCTGAACCCGATGGCCAGCGGGCTGCCGTCGCGCAGGCCGGTGTTGACGCCGAAGAGCGCGAACACGAGGTTGATCAGCATGACCGCGAACAGACCGGCCATGACGGCGATCATGCCCTTGACGAACTTCGGGGTCGCCCGGATGACCTTCGCCTTGTAGAGCATGGCCATCAGGAAGAACACCCCGAAGGTGGCCACCACGGCCTGGAGCACGATGCCGTCGTAGAGCGACTCGAAGGCCTTGCTGACCATGCCGACGAAGACACCCTCGACGACGGCGTACGTGACGACCAGCGCCGGGTTCGCCATCCGGGAGAACGAGATGATCAGGCCGAGCACCAGACCGACGATCGCGGCGCCCATCCAGGCGACGCCGACCAGCGCGTCGGGCACCAGCACCCAGGCGGCCGCGGCGGAGACGCCGAGGATGCCCAGGAGCGTGACGGTCTTGACCACCACGTCGTCGAGCGTCATGGGGGCGACGGTGGGCGGCGCGGCCGGGTAGCCCGCCTCCGTCGGGTATGGCTGGGGGTAGCCGGGCTGTCCGTACGGCCCGGTCGGGGCGTACCCGGCGGAGCGCTCCCGCTCGGCCGCCTGGCCGAGCCGGGCGAGCACCGGGTTCGAAGTCTTCACTGTCAGGCCTCCCTCAGGGGGTCGTTGCACGTGAACGTGCACCGTCAAGAGTAAACGTCCCGGCCAGTCCCGTGGAGATCGGCGACCTGAGGGGAAGCTGAAAGTGTCGGTGCCCGGGGCGGGGGTCGAACCCGCACGCCTTGCGGCAGCCGCTTTTAAGGCGGCCGTGTCTGCCGTTCCACCACCCGGGCGAGGGACACCGGCGTGTCGACACGCGTGGTGCAGTGTCACGGTAGCGGGTCCTCGGCGACCCGGCGTACCCCGATGCCCGCCCCACACTAGGGTCGAGACCGTGACCAGCGCAGCCCCCACGGCCCCGGACGCCGTCCCTGACCAGGCTGTCCACTCCACCGAAAGGGCGCTCGGGGCCCGGCTCGCCCGGCTGCTGACGGCCGCCGCCCGCAACCGTACGGACCTGCTCGTCGGGCTGCTCTTCGTGGCGCTCGCCGGCTGGCTCACCCACGGCCTGTGGCCCGACCCGAACGGCCGGACCCTGGCGCTCAACCCCGAGGACCAGACCCTCTACGAGTGGTTCCTCGCGATGGACTCGCGGGCCCTGCTGGGCGACTTCGGCCTGCTCAGCGACCGGCTCAACGCGCCGGACGGGGTGAACCTGATGACCAACACCTCGGTCATCGCGCTCGGCGTGCTGCTCGCCCCGGTCACCCTGCTGCTCGGCGCGCCGGTCACCTTCGCCCTGCTGGCGGCGGGGAACCTGGCCGGCACCGCGATCGCCTGGTACCTGCTGTACACCCGGACCCTGCGGGCCCGCCGGCTCGCCGCCGGGCTGGGCGCCGCGGTCTGCGGCTTCGGTCCGGGCATGGTGTCGCAGACCAACAGTCACCTGCACATGACCGCCCAGTGGCTGGTCCCGGTGATCGTCTGGCTGGTCGTCCGGATGCTGCGCGCCGCCGACCCGGGCCGCGCCGGCGGCGACGGCGACGGCGACGGGACCGCCGGGCCGGACCGGCGCCGGCTGACCACCTCGGCGATCGGCCTCGCCGCCGCGGTGACCGCGCAGGTCTTCATCGGCGAGGAGGTGCTCTTCCTCTGCGCGGTCACCCTGCTGTTCATGGCGATCGGCTACGCGGTGGTGGACCGGGACCTGGCCCGGCGCGCACTGCCCGGCTTCGCCGGCGGGATGACGCTCGCCACCGGGCTGGCCCTGCTCGCGCTCGCCGGGCCGCTGTGGTTCCAGTTCGCCGGCCCGCAGGGCGTCGCGGACGGGATGTTCAGCCCGGACTACTTCTCGGCGGACCTGCGCAGCTGGTGGTCGATCTCCCCGCTGTCGCTGGCCGGTGGCGAGGAGACGGCCCGGCTCACCACCGGCCCGGCCGAGTACAACACCTTCCTCGGTTGGCCGCTGCTGGCCGTCACCGTCGGCTGCGCGTTCTGGCTGGGCCGCCGTCCGCTGGTCGTCGCCTGCGTGGCCGGCGCGCTCGCGATGGGGGCGCTCTCCCTCGGCCCCCGGCTCGTGCTGGACGGCGACCGCACCGCGGTGCCCTGCCCGTACGCCTTGATCGCCGGGCTGCCGGTGGTGGACGGCGCGCTGCCGATGCGGTTCGCCCTCGCCGTGCTGCCGCTGACCGCCACCCTGCTGGTGCTGGCGGTGGACCGGGCGTTGCGCGACACCGGCCGGGTCCGCCGGCTGGTGCCGGCGCTGGTGGGCGCGGCGCTGCTGCCGCTGGTGCCGACGCCGCTGCCGACCGCCGACCGCCCGCCGGCGCCGGAGTTCATCACCGCCGGCCACTGGCGGCAGTGCGTGCAGCCGGGCGGGGTGCTGGTACCGGTGCCACTGCCCACGCCGAAGGAACCGTGGCCGATGCGCTGGGCGGCCGCCACCGACGCCGGCTTCGGCATCCCGGAGGGCTTCTTCATCGGCCCGTACGGCCGGGGCGGCACCGCCGCGATGGGCACCTTCAAGCAGCCCACCTCGGCGCTGCTGGCCGACGTCGCCAAGCGCGGCCTGCAACCGGCCATCGGCGACGAGCAGCGCCAGCAGGCGAAGAAGGACGCCGACTTCTGGGGCGCGTCGTGCGTGGCGCTGGCGGTGGACACCCCGCACGCGGAGAGCCTGCGCGGCACGCTGGAGCAGCTCTACGGCCCGGCCACCCGGATCGCCGACGCCTGGATCTGGCGGGTCTGACCACCCCGGCGGCGCGGCCGGGCGCGGAGACGGCGAACGCCCCTCCGCCGGGGCGGAGGGGCGTGCGTCGACGTGCCGTGGGTCAGCCGCGCGCGGCGCCGACCGGCTGGGACGCCTCGGCGAACTCCTCGCGCGGGTCGTGCAGCTGGCCGAGGGCGACCACCTCGCGCTTGAGGAAGAACGCCAGCGTCCAGTCGACCACCACCCGGACCTTGCGGTTGAACGAGGGGATCCGGCTCATGTGGTACGTCCGGTGCATGAACCAGGCCGGCCAGCCCTTCATCTTGACGCCGTACACCTGGGCGACGCCCTTGTGCAGGCCGAGGCTGGCCACGCTGCCGGCGTGCTTGTGCTTGTACTTCACCGGTTCCCGGCCACGGATGACGTTGACGATGTTGTCGGCCATCCGGGCGGCCTGGCGCACCGCGTGCTGCGCGCTCGGCGAGCAGTACGCTCCGGGCGGGCCGGTCAGGTCGGGCACGGCGGCGCAGTCGCCCGCGCTCCACGCGCCGTCGACCACCCGGCCGCCGTCGACCACCTGCAGCGTCGGCAGGCAGGTCACCCGGCGCCGCTCGTCACGCGGGAAGTCGGTCGCGTCCAGCAGCGGCGACGGCTTGACGCCGGCCGTCCAGACGATCGTGTCGGACTTGAAGCTGTCGCCGTCGGAGAGCTTGACCACGCCGTCGACGCAGGACTCCAGCCGGGTGTCCAGCCGGATGTCCATGTCCCGCTTGAGCAGCTGCTGCACCGTGTAGGCGCCCATGTCCCGGTCGACCTCGGGCAACACCCGCTGGGTCGCCTCGACCAGCACCCAGCGCATGTCCGTCGGCTTCAGCTCCGGGTAGTACCGCAGCGCGTCGCGGGCCATGTCCTCCATCTCGGCGAGCGCCTCGATGCCGGCGTACCCGCCGCCGACGAAGACGAAGGTCAGCGCGCTGCGGCGGACCTCCGGGTCGGGCGTGGCGGCCGCCACGTCGAGCCGGTCCAGCACGTGGTTGCGCAGGTAGATCGCCTCGCCGATGGTCTTGAACCCGATGCCGTGCTCGTGCAGGCCGGGGATCGGCAGGGTCCGGGAGACCGAACCGGGCGCCACCACCACGTGGTCGTACCGGATCTCCCGGGTCGGGCCGCTGATCGGCTGTACCACGGCGGTCCTGCGGTCGTGGTCGATCCGCGTCACCGCGCCCGCCACCACCTTGCACCGGCGCAACTCCCGTCGCAGCGGCACCACGGAGTGCCGCGGGGAGATGTTGCCGGCCGCCGCCTCGGGCAGGAACGGCTGGTAGGTCATGTGGGGCTGCGGGTCCACCACGATGACCTCAGCCTCACGGGAGCTGAGCTTCTTCGACAGGCGCAGGGCCGCGTAGAGACCGACGTGCCCGGCACCCACCACAAGGATCCGCTTCGGATTCACGTCATCTATCTTTCCCCGGGCGGCTCGGCTAATCCCGTTCGCGGCCCCCTTCTGTGACCGAGCACAACCCCTGTGACCTGCGCAACGTGCCGGGCGGCCGGGTCCGCCGGGGTGCCGCCGCAATGGTCGCCCCGGGCGTCATCTGCGGCGCAGCAGCCACCCCAGCAACGCGGTCACCGCGGCCGCGACCAGCAGGCCGGCCACCGTCACCAGCTGGAATCCGCCGGCGCCGCCGGCGCCGGCGAACTCCACCAGCAGCACCCCGAGCACCGCGGCGGCGAGCACCACCGCGCCGGCCCGGGTCAGCCAGCGGACCAGCACGTCCGGGTCGACCGCCGCGTCGTACGGCAGCACCGCGGCCAGCGCGCAGAGGGTGTGGGTGAGGTACAGCACCGCCGCCACGGCCAGCAGCCGCCAGAGCGCGATCGGCCGGCCGTACCCGTCGGTGGCCAGCAGCCACCCGCCGACGGTGACCAGCGCCGCGAAGGTCGGCCAGACCCGGCGCGGCCCGACCGCGGGCAGCACCGCCACCACGACCAGTGCGCCGAGCGGCCGCCCGGACAGCACCTGCGCCGGGTACGCCAGCACGAAGCCGACCAGCGCGCTGAGGAAGATGCCGGCGCGTACCAGCAGCGGCGTGAGGCTGACCCGGCCGGCCGCCCGCCGGACCGCCCGGACCCGTTCGTTGACCGCGTCGATCATCCGCGCCCGCTCCCGTCCGCCACCGCGGGCCGCCCGCTCACCGGGCCACCTTCGTTCGCGACTGCGGGGCTCGCAAACCCGGCTCACTCCTCGCGCTCACCGGGCCACCTTCGTTCGCGACTGCGGGGCTCGCAAACCCGGCTCACTCCTCGCGCTCACCGGGCCACCTTCGTTCGCGACTGCGGGGCTCGCAAACCCGGCTCACTCCTCGCGCTCACCGGGCACCCACCCGGGGAGCGGTGGCCAGCCGGGCCACGTCACGCAGCACCTGGTCGAGGCTGCCCGCGCCGGCCCAGCCCACCACCGGCACGCCGTGCTCGCGCAGTTGCCCGATCATCGTGTCCCGGTCCAGCCGCCATAGCCGGTACGCCACCTCCGCCCAGCCGCGGTCCTTCGGCACCGGCAGGTCGGCCGGCAGGGTGTCCACCGCGACCACGAACCGGCCGGAGCGGGCCAGCCGGGCCAGCATCTGCGCCGACCGCTCGTCCAGCAGCGGGGTGAGCACCACCACCAGGGCGTCGGCGGAGAGCAGCTGCGGCCCGAAGATCTGGTCGTACGGCTCGTGCGGGGAGTGCTCGGGGCGCACGTCGAGCAGCCACTCCAGCACGGTCAGGTACTGCCGGCGGCCGGTGGCCGGGCGCAGCCGGCGGGCGCTCGGGCCGTACTCGAGCAGCGAGACCCGGTCACCCCGGTGCAGATAGTGCTCGGCTATCGCGGCCGCCGCCCGGACCGTGGTGTCCAGCACCGAGGCGGCGCCGCCGACGCCACCGGAGCGGCCCGCCTCGGCGAGCACGTCGAGCAGGACCACCACCTCCGCGTCCCGGTCGGACAGGGTGGCCGCCACGTGCAGTTGCCGGGCCCGCAGCGAGACCCGCCAGTCGATGCGGCGCAGCCGGTCACCGGGCGCGAAGACGCGCACCCCGGCCAGTTCGCCGCCCTCGCCCGGGCGGCGCGAGTGGTGCGCGCCGACCAGGCCGGCGGCCCTGGGCATCGCCTCGACCGCCTCGAACGGCTCGGTCTTCGGATAGACCCGGATGCGGACCGGTTCGGTGATCACCGCGCGGGAGACGAGCAGGCCCTGCGCGGCGGCGACCCGCGCGCCGGCCGGGCCGACCGGGTGCCGCCCCCAGCGCAGCGCCTTGCCGGCGAGTTCCAGGTCGACGGCGGTGGCGGTGGCGAGCGAGGTGACGAACGGCCGGTCGGCCACCGCCGGGGCGCCCGGGCCGCCGCCGGTGGCGATCGCGGTGCCGGCGATGCTGGCCCGCTCGATCCGCAGCCAGGGCGAGACCCGGGTGCGGACCACCGCCACGTCGTAGTCCACCGTGTCCGGGTTGCCGACGGTGACCGTGCCGACGACCTCGCCGCCCTCGACCAGGTGGTCGTCCCCGCCGGCGATCCAGACCTGCGGCTGCGCGGTCGGCCGGCGGCGCAGCGCGTACGCCGTGCCGAGCGCGATCGGCGCGGCCAGCACGATCAGGTCGACCCGGCCGAGCAGCACCGCCGCGATCAGTAGCAGGCCGGTCAGCAGCACCGCCCGGCCGAGCGCCCAGGTGGGCACCCAGCCGGGCGACGGTTCCGGCTCGCCCGCGTCGACGCGCGGCGCCGTGGACCGGGCCATCAGCGCCCGGGCCGGCCGGCGGCGTAGCTGGGCAGCGCGCCGCTGGCCGGGGCCGGGGTGCCGGCGAGCACCTCACCGACCACGAAGGACGGATCGACCCGGCGCAGCCACATCTCCGGGCGCAGCGTGATCCGGTGCGCCAGCGCCGGCGCGGCGACCTCCTTGACGTCCTCCGGCACCACGTAGTCCCGGCCGGCGAGGACCGCCCGCACCCGGGCCAGCAGCAGCAGTGCCAGCGACCCACGCGGTGAGGCGCCGACCAGCACCGACGGGTGCTCGCGGGTGGCCGCCGTCAGCGCCACGATGTAGCGGCCCACCGAGTCCTCCACCACCACGTCCTCCAGCGCGGCCTGCATGGCGCGCAGCGTGGCGGCGTCGACCACCGGCTTGATCTCGGCCTCCTCGCGGCGGCGGGCCATCCGCCGGCGCAGCACCTCCCACTCCTCCTCGTGCTCCGGGTAGCCGAACGACACCCGCAGCAGGAACCGGTCGAGCTGCGCCTCGGGCAGCGGATAGGTGCCCTCGTACTCGATCGGGTTGGCGGTGGCCAGCACGTGGAACGGCTCGTCCAGCCGGTACGTCACGCCCTCGACCGAGACCTGCTTCTCCTGCATCGCCTCCAGCAGCGCCGACTGGGTCTTCGGCGGGGTCCGGTTGATCTCGTCGGCGAGCAGCAGGTTGGTGAAGACCGGCCCGGCCCGGAAGGCGAAGTCACCGCTGCGCTGGTCGTAGAGGAACGAGCCGGTGACGTCGGCGGGCAGCAGGTCCGGGGTGAACTGGAGCCGGCGGAAGTCCAGCCCGAGCGCCTGGGCGAAGGAGCGGGCGGTGAGCGTCTTGCCCAGCCCGGGCAGGTCCTCCAACAGCACGTGGCCGCCGGCCAGGATCCCCGCGAGGACCAGTTCCAGGGCTTCCCGCTTGCCGACCACGACCTGGCCGACCGCGTCCAGCACCGCCCGGGCGAGGTGGCCGACCTCGGTGGCGGGGATCGTCCGGTCGACGTCGTTCATCAGAGCTTCTCCAGTTCGGCGACGATCGCCGCGAGGTCACGCGGCGACGGGGTACGGCGGGGCGGGGTCTCCAGGAACGTCCACAGCCGCTCGCCCAGCAGGGCGCGGGCCCGGGGCGGGTCCGACTCGCGGGTCACGCCGTGGCGCTGGCGCAGCCGCTCGTCGGCCAGTTCACCGAGCCGGGGCAGGACCACCTTGGTGAACCGTTCCGGCCGGGTGGCGGACCAGTCCAGCGGGACCTCCCAGCCGTTGATCGCGGTCCGCAGCGCGTCCCGGGCGCCCCAGTTCCAGACGCCGTCGTCCGTGCCGACCGAGGCCCGGGGTCCGGCGCCCGGCAGCGGCGGCGGGGGCGTCAGCGCGGCGACGATCCGGCGCACCGCGAAGAGCGCGACCACCCCGGCGACCAGGATCAGCAGGGAGACCCGCAGGCCGACCGCGCGCAGCCCGGCGACCAGCACGACCACCACCGCCGCCATGCCGGCCAGGGCGCGCAGCACCCGCCCGACCCGGCCGCCCCGCTCCCGCCCGTCGGCCCGGGGCCGCTCCTCCTCGAAGCTGAGCAGGTCGTCGATGCTGGTGCTGCTCATGATGCCGGCTCCGCCCCGACCACCGTGGTGAGTTCACCACGCAGCCGGCGCAGCGCGGCGCGGGCCTGGTCCCGGGTGTGTTCGTCGACCGGGTGGGTGGCGTACCGCGCCTCCCGGTAGACGTGGGCGAACTCGGCCAGCACATCGGCGCTGACGATCGCCGGCACGCCGGCGGCCGGGTCCCCGCGCAGCAGGCGGGTGACCAGGTCGGTGGGGGTGTCCCCGGGTAGCCGGGGGACGCCGGCGGCGGCGGCCGCCTCCTCCAGCCGGACCCAGCAGGCGATCACCGCGGTCCGCGGGTCGGTGTCCCGGTCGTCCAGCTCGACCAGGCCCGCGTCGAGGGCGGCGACCACCTCGCGGGCGGTGCCCTCGGCGGTACGCCGGGCCGGCTGCACCGGCAACGCCCGGGTGGTCCGGCGGATCGCGCCCCGGACCAGGGTCCAGACCAGGTAGCCGAACGCGACCAGCGCGGCCAGCCCGAGCAGCACGATCGCCACGGTGCCGAGCCACTGCGGGATCTGCGCCCTGGTGGCCTCCCCCGCGTCCCGTGGCTCGACCGGTATCGACGGCGGCGGTTCCACCGACGGGTAGTCCGGGACGTAGGGGACGTTGTCGGCGGCGGGCGGGATCCGGCTGGCGCCGATCGACGAGTGCGCGGCAGCCAGCGCGGCGGCGGCGAGCAGGGCGACCACCGCCGCCACCGGCCACCACCTGCGCCACACGCTGAGATCCATCCGGGACTACCTCCGGACCACCTGGGCGTGCCGCAACGGTCGGTGGGTTCCGTCCGTCATCGTCACCGCCCCGCCGTTTCAGTCCACCCCGGCCAACCGCTTCGCCCGGGCGAACACATCGTCCAGCATCCCTGGTGTCAGCCGTCCCGTGAAGGTGTTCTGCTGGCTGACGTGGTAGCAGCCGAGCAGCTCCGGGGCGGCCGTGCCGGACCAGTGTGCCCCATGCCCGAACGCCGGTCGCGGGCTGGGCGGGCGCTGGCCGTACACCTGACGCAGCACCGGCCACCACGCGGCCCAGGCGAACGCGCCCAGCGCGACCACGACGCGCAGGGTGGAGCGGATCAGCGCGACCTCGCGGTGCAGCCACGGCGCGCAGGTGTCCCGCTCCTGCGGGGTGGGCTTGTTGTCCGGCGGCGCGCAGCGCACCGCGGCGAAGATCCGGGTGTCCCGCAGGGCGAGGCCGTCGTCGACGGAGACGCTGGTCGGCTGGTTGGCCAGGCCGGCGCGGTGCAGCGCGGCGAAGAGCACGTCCCCGGAGCGGTCGCCGGTGAAGATCCGCCCGGTGCGGTTGCCGCCGTGCGCGGCCGGGGCCAGGCCGAGGATGGCGATGCGCGCGTCCGGAGCGCCGAAGCCGGGCACCGGCCGGCCCCAGTACTCCTGGTCGCGGAAGGCAGCCCGGCGGGTCCGGGCCACCTCCTCCCGCCAGTCGACCAGTCGGGGGCAGGCGAAGCAGTCGCTGACCGCGCCGTCGAGGTCGGCCAGGTCGGTCGCCCGCGCGGCGCGGGCGACCACCTCCTCGGGCGTACGCGGCTCAGCCAAGCTTGGCCCGGAAGAGTTCGAGGGTACGGGCCCAGGCGGTGGCGGCGGCCCGCTGGTCGAAGTTCTCCGGCCGGTCCTCGTTGAAGAAGGCGTGCGCGGTGCCCGGGTAGTCGTAGGTCTGGCAGCTGCCGCCGGCGGTCTCGATGGCCCGCCGGACGGTCTGTACGCCCTCGGCGGCGGAGGTGCCGTCCGCCTCCGAGCAGTGGACGTGCGCGGCCTTGCCGGCGTAGTCGGCCCACTCGGCGCGCATCCCGTCCCACGGCAGCCGGGGGTAGAACGCGGCGGTGGCGACGATCCGCTCGGAGCGGGTGGCCGCCCAGAGGGCCAGGCTGGCGCCGGCGCAGAAGCCGGCGCACCCGACCTTGCCGGCGACCTCCGGACGGCCGGCGAGGTAGTCGGCCGCGCTGGCGATGTCCGCCGCCGCCTCGTCCATCTGCCGGGCGTTCAGGATCTGCCGGGGCTCGTCCGGCTTGCTGGCCGGACCGCCGTGCCGGAAGTCGGGAGCGAGGGCGACGAAGCCGGCCTCGGCGAACCGGTCGACGACGGCCTGGACGTGGGGCACCAGCCCCCACCAGTCCTGGATGACGATGACCGCGGGGCTCGCCGCACCGCCGGAGGGTATCGCGAGATACCCCTCGCTCGTCCCCCCGTTGCTGGTGAAGCTCACCATTTCGCCCATCGACCCGTCCTCCTAGCGGTCAGTCATCGTTGGCTGGTCGCCCAGTGGTCCTACGTGCCGGTAGCCTGCCACGCGCCCACCGTCGGCGGGAAGACGCTGGAACAGTGGCATTCACCTCCCGTTCGCCTCCCGGTACGCCGACGGCGGCGCGGAGGTCTCCGCGCCGCCGTCGGGGGTGCCGTACGGAAGGTCAGGCCTTCTTGGTGAGGCAGAGCAGGTAGCCCTTCTTACCGGGCTCGATGCTGTAGAAGACGTACCCGTCCTCACCCTCCTTGATGTACTGCTCGCAGGCCTCGCCCGTCTTGGCCTGCGCCTCGGTCTGCCCGTCGACGCGGCCGACCACGTTGTACACCGCCTCGGTGGAGGTGCAGTCGACGACCTTCGCGTTGTCGACCTCCTCTTCCTCGGTGCCGGTGATCTCGGGCAGCTCGGCGATGCAGTCGCCCGCCTTGGCCTCGGCCGTCTCATCCTTGTTCAGGAAGTTGCCGATGGCCGTGCCGAGGCCGAACTTCAGCCCGGCGATGACCAGGAACACGACGATCGCGCCCACGATGCCGAGCACCTTCTTGCCGCCGGACTTCTTCGGCGCCGGCTCCGCCGGGGGCGGCGCCTGGACGCCCGGCTGGGACTGCTGGGCGTCCGGGGCGGGGGGCGGTGCGACCTGCTCTGACACGGATTTTCCTTCCGAGGGGTTGATGAGCAGACGACACCGTAACGATCACCGGACGGCGCCGCTGCCCCGCCGGCCTCATCCGTTCAGCCATTTCCCAGCTTCGGCCGGTACGCCGAGATCCCGGCCACTCCACAGCGGGTGACCGGGATCCCGGCGGTGGCCTCAGCCGGTGGCGCCCGGGGTCGGGGTGGCGCTCGGGCTCACCGTCACGCCCGGGGTCGGCGTGCCGGTGGCGTCCGGTCCGCCGGTGGGCTCCGGCGCGCCGGTGGCCTCCGGCGTCGGGGTGCCCAGCGGGGGCACGGTCGGCGCGGGTGCGGCCGGGGCGCGCGGCGCGAAGGGCGCCTGCTCGGGGCAGTACGGGTACGTCCGCAGCAGCGGGTTGCCGGTACCGCTCGGGTCGCGCGGGTCGAGGCAGTCCGGGTAGCCCAGCCGGATCGGCGCGCCGTTCTGGTCGAACAGCCGCGCGTTCTCCACCAGCCGCCCCTCGCTGTCGTAGACGAAGACGTCTCGCACCTGGTCGTACGGGTTCTGCACCAAGGTGGCGTCGTAGTTGTAGTTCAGGTAGCCCGCCCGGTCCTCCGCGTTGGCCAGCCCGGCCAGCGCGAAGACGACGAGCACCAGGCTGGCCGCGTGCATCGCCCAGCGGGGCCAGCGCCGCAGCCGCGCCGAGCGGTGGCCGAGCCAGATCGAGCCGAGCAGGAAGGCGGCCAGCATCACCAGCCCGGCGACCAGCTCGCCGCCGAAGCGCGGCAGCAGGCCGAAGGTGCCGCCGGTGGTGATCACGGTGACCAGCATGGCGGCGAGGTAGCCACGCAGCACCCACCAGGCTGGGCGGAGCAGCCGCAGGAACTCGCTCGCCCGGGCGTACCCCAGCAGCGGACCGAGCTGGGTGTCCAGCTGGCGCGCCTGGCGCCGGGTCCGGCCCACGACGGCGGCCACGCGCTGGTCGAGGTTGCGCCCGGCGGCGGTGGCCGGCGCACCGGCCGCGGCCCGCAGCTCCGCCGCGTACGCCTCGGGCTCGCCGAGGCGCTCGACCAGGGTGCCGTCCGCCTCGGCGGCCACCTCGGCGAGGTGCTCCGGCAGGTCCTCGGTCAGTTCGTCGCGGGCCTCGGCGGGCAGGTCGGCCAGCGCGGCCCGGACCTGCCCGACGTAGTTCGCGATCTCCTGCTCCGTGACGGTCATGCCGCCATCCCCCGATCGTCGAGCAGTGTGTCCATGGTGGTGGCGAACGAGCGCCAGAGCTTGCCGGAGCGGGAGAGCTGGTCCCGCCCGGCGGCGTTGAGTGAGTAGTACTTGCGGTGCGGGCCGGATTCGCTGGGCACGACGTACGTGGTCAGCAGGCCGGCGGCGAAGAGCCGGCGCAGGGTGCCGTAGACGGAGGCGTCGCCGACCTCCTCCAGGCCGGCCTCGCGCAACCGGCGGAGGATGTCGTAGCCGTAGCCGTCCTCCTCGCGCAGCACGGCGAGGACCGCGAGATCCAGCACGCCCTTCAGCAGCTGTGTGGTGTCCACGATTCGCACACTACTGTGCGATGCGGAGTACCGTCAACGAAACAGTAGCTCGCCACGCCGGTGGCCTCCCGTCGTCCGCCCGCCTAGGGTCGGAACATGTCCTGGAGCAGCTACGGATCGTTCCTGGTCTTCGCCCTGGTGCTGATCCTGATCCCCGGCCCGGACTTCGCCGTGGTCACCCGCAACACCCTGGCCTCCGGGCGGCGGCGCGGCGTGTGGAGCGCCGTCGGCGTCACCGGTTCCAACGCGGTGCAGGGCATCGCTGCGGCGGCCGGCCTCGGCGCGCTCGTCGTCCGCTCCCAGCCGCTGTTCGAGGCGATCCGCTGGGCCGGCGTGGCCTACCTGGCGTACCTGGGCGTGCAGGCGTGGCGATCGGCGTGGGCCGGCCGCTACCCGCCGCTGACCGGCGACGCGGCCCCGCCCGGCCAGGCGGCGACCGGCTTCCGGCAGGGCTTCCTGTCCAACATCACCAACCCGAAGGTGCTCGCCTTCTACCTGGCCGTGCTGCCGCAGTTCGTCGGCGGCTCGGCGCCACTGGCGGTGCTGATGGCGTTCGCGCTCAGCCACGCGGTGCTCTCGCTGCTGTACCTGCTGGTGCTGGTCGGCGCGCTGCACCGGGCGCGACAGATGCTCTCCCGGCGGCGGGTGCGCCGCTGGCTGGACGGGCTGACCGGGTTCGCCCTGCTCGGCTTCGGCGCCCGGCTCGCCACCGAACGCGCCTGACCGCTACGGCCTCACGGCTGGAGACTCCAGGCGATGCCGTCGAGGATGTCGTGCTCGGAGGCGACCACCGAGGGCATCCCGGCGCGCTCCATGATCACCCGGAGCACCAGGGCGCCGGCGCCGATCACGTCGGCCCGGCCCGGGTGCATCACCGGTATCGCCAGCCGCTGCTCGCGGGTCTTGCCGAGCAGGTCAGCCGTCACGTCCGCCACCGCCTCGTACGACACCCGGGCGTGGTGAATACGGCCCGGGTCGTACTCCTGGAGCCCTTGCGCGATGGCGACGACCGTGGTGACCGACCCGGCGAGCCCGACCAGGGTGGCCGCCTTCCGGCCTGGCACGACCTCCAGCGCCCGGTCGACGGCGACCGCGATGTCGGCCTGCGCGGCGGCGATCTCGTCCAGGCTCGGCGGATCGCCGTGCAGGTGCCGCTCGGTCATCCGGACGCAGCCGATGTCCATCGAGACGGCCGCCTCGACCCCGCCGGTGCGGGTGCCGACCACGAACTCGGTCGAGCCGCCGCCGATGTCGATGACCAGGAAGGGCTCGCGCGCGTCGGCGGGCACCCCGCGCACCGCGCCGGTGAAGGAGAGCCGCGCCTCCTCGTCGCCGGTCACCACCTCGGGCGCGACCCCGAGGGTCCGCTCGACCATCTCCCGGAAGTCGGCGGCGTTGGAGGCGTCCCGGGATGCCGAGGTGGCGCACATCCGGATCCGCTCGGCGCCGAGTTTGTCGATGTCGGCGGCGTACGAGGCCAGCGCCACCCGGGTGCGCTCGATCGCCTCCGGGGCCAGCCGGCCGGTCCTGTCGACGCCCTGGCCGAGCCGGACGATCTCCATCCGCCGGCTCAGGTCGACCAGCGGCGCCTCCGGTCCGGCGTCGGTGTCGGGCAGGTCGGCCACCAGCAGGCGGATCGAGTTGGTCCCACAGTCGATGGCGGCCACGCGCGTCGTCACGGCAGCCACCCTACGGCAGTCCGCCGGCGGAGCCAGCCGGGAACCGCCGCCCGGGTCAAAGGCGCAGCAGCATGCGGGTGTTGCCGAGAGTGTTCGGCTTGACCCGCTCCAGGTCGAGGAACTCGGCGACGCCCTCGTCGTACGAACGCAGCAGTTGCTCGTAGACCGGCTGCGGCACCGGCGCGCCGTCGATCTCGGTGAAGCCGAACGAGCCGAAGAACCGGGTCTCGAAGGTGAGCACGAAGATCCGGGAGACGCCGATGTCCCGGGCGGCGTCGATCAGCTCACCGACGATCCGGTGGCCGATCTTGCGACCCCGGCACGACGGGTCCACCGCCACCGTCCGGATCTCGGCCAGGTCCTCCCACATCACGTGCAGCGCGCCGCAGCCGACCACCGTGTCGTCGGCGGCCCGGACCGCGACCCGGAACTCCTGCACGTCCTCGTAGAGCGTGACGGTGGCCTTGCTGAGCAGCCGCCGGTCGTCGGTGTAGGTGTCCACCAGCCGGCGGATGCCGCGGACGTCGCCGGTGCGGGCCCGGCGGACGACGATCTCGTCCGCGGCGACCCGGCCCGGTTCGGCGACCCCGGTCATTCGGCCGCCGGCACGTCCACGCACGGCCCCGCGGTCCACCAGGGCTCCACCAGCTCCAGCGTCTCGTCGCCGAACGGGTTCACCCCCGGCCCGGCGGCCAGCGCGTGACCGAGGTGCACGTGCAGGCACTTCACCCGCCCCGGCATGCCACCGGCGGAGATGCCGGCGATCTCCGGCACGTGCCCGATCGCCTCGCGGCGGGTCAGGTAGTCCTGGTGCGCGGCCCGGTAGCGGGCGGCCAGCTCCGGATCGGTGGCCAGCCGGTCGGCCATCTCCTTCATCAGCCCGGCGGACTCCAGCCGGCTGCACGCCGCGGTCGCCCGCGGGCAGGTCAGGTAGTACAGCGTCGGGAAGGGCGTGCCGTCGGCCAGTCGCGGCGTCGTCTCCACCACGTCGGGCAGGCCGCACGGGCAGCGGTGGGCCACCGCCCGGGTGCCCCGGGGCGGGCGGCCGAGCTGCGCGGCCACCGCGGCCAGGTCGGCCTCGGTGGCCGGTTCCCGCTGCGGCAGGGGTACGGAGTCCGCCGCCGGCTCCTGCGGTGGTACGACAGTCACGGTGTCCGTCTCTCGTTCGGTGCCCGGCCGGTGCTCACCTGTCGGGCTGCTCGGCGTTGGCGGCCTGCACACTCGACCAGAGGGTGTCGTACCAGGGGTCCGGGGTGGTCGGCCGGGCCGGAGCACCGCGGCCGGCGTCCCGGGCGGCGCCCTCCGGGTCGTTGAGCAGGATGACGATCTTCTCGCCCGGCCGGGTCATGAAGAACCGCTCCCGGGCCTTGGTCTCGATGAACGCCTTGTCCTGCCACTTGGCCGCCTCGGCGGACAGGTCCGCGATCAGCCTCTCCTGCTCCGCCTGGGACGCCTCCATCCGCTCGATGTCGGCCTGCTGGTCCAGGTAGACCCGCACCGGGTAGGTGTAGGCCAGGGCGAGCGCGATCAGCACCGCGAAGAGCACGGTGGCCCGCCCGGTGAAGCGTCGGGGATGGGGTGCGGTGAGCCGCTTGACAGCGCCTCCGGCCGCCGCACGCCGGGCGGCGGCGGGCCGGTTCGCGGAGCGTACGCCCTCGGCACCGCGGGCGGCGCCGGGCGCGCGGCCGGCGGCGGCGCGCGGGTCGGCGCGAACCCCGCCGTCGCGGGCCGATCCCCGGCCGGCCCGGCTCCCGCCCGGCCGGCCGGGCTGACCGGGCCGGCGGGCGGGCCGCTGACCGCCCGGTGTGCGGCGCTGCTGCATCGTCACACCCCTCCCCCGAGGCTTCGCGCGACTCAGGCCGAACGGTAGCGCGGGAACGCGCCCGCCCCGGCGTACCGCGCCGCGTCGGCCAGTTCCTCCTCGATCCGCAGAAGCTGGTTGTACTTCGCCACCCGGTCCGAACGGGCCGGCGCGCCGGTCTTGATCTGGCCACAGCCGGTGGCCACCGCCAGGTCGGCGATGGTGGTGTCCTCGGTCTCGCCGGAGCGGTGGCTCATCATGCACTTGAACCCGGCCCGGTGCGCCAGGTCCACCGCGTCGAGGGTCTCGGTCAGCGAACCGATCTGGTTCACCTTGACCAGCACGGCGTTGGCGGCCTTCTCGGCGATGCCGCGGGCGATCCGCTGCGGGTTGGTGACGAACAGGTCGTCGCCGACGATCTGGATCCGGTCGCCGATCGAGGCGGTCAGCGTCTGCCAGCCGCTCCAGTCGTCCTCCGACAGCGGGTCCTCGATCGACACGATCGGGTAGTCACCGATGAGCTTGGTGTAGTAGTTGCTCATCTCCTCGGCGGTCTTGGTGGCGCCCTCGAAGGTGTAGGTGCCGTTGTCGAAGAACTCGGTGGCGGCCACGTCGAGCGCGAAGACGATGTCGGTGCCGAGCCGGTAGCCGGCCTTCTCCACCGCCTCGGCGATCAGGTCCAGCGCGGCGGAGTTGGTGGGCAGGTTCGGCGCGAAGCCGCCCTCGTCGCCCAGCCCGGTGGAGAGATCCTTCTTCTTCAGCACCGACTTCAGCGCGTGGTAGACCTCCGCACCGGAACGCAGCGCCTCGCGGAAGCTGGGCGCGCCGATCGGGGCGATCATGAACTCCTGGATGTCGACGTTGGAGTCGGCGTGCGCGCCACCGTTGAGGATGTTCATCATCGGCACCGGCAGCAGGTGCGCGTTCGGGCCGCCCAGGTAGCGGAAGAGGCTCAACTCGGCGCTGCCCGCGGCGGCCTTCGCCACCGCCAGGGAGACCCCGAGGATGGCGTTGGCACCCAGCTCGGACTTGGTGTCGGTGCCGTCGATGTCGAGCATCTTCTGGTCGATGAGCCGCTGCTCGCTGGCCTCGTAGCCGATCAGCTCGTCGACGATCTTGTCCTCGACGTTGGAGACCGCCTTCTCCACGCCCTTGCCCTGGTAGCGGTCGGCGTCACCGTCGCGCAGCTCGATCGCCTCGAAGGCGCCGGTGGAGGCGCCGGAGGGCACCGCGGCGCGGGCCACCGTGCCGTCGTCCAGGCCGACCTCGACCTCGACGGTCGGGTTGCCCCGCGAGTCGAGAATCTCCCGGGCGACGATTCCCTCGATGGTTGCCACTGAGTCGCTCCTCGTTTGTGTGGTTCCGGTCCGGTATGGGCCGCGACGGTGCGGCTGGGGCAGGTGTTGAACGCAGCGTATCGGGCGGCGGTCGGGGCAGGGCCGTCCGGGCACACCCGGGCCTGCCCTCTCGGACGCAGCTTGACCCGAAACCTGCCCCCGACGGCGGGTTACCCGGACATTCCCGGATTCTCGTATCTCAACCGGCAACGGGTTTGCGTACCGTGGACCGGATCGAGCAGGCTGGGCGCCATGCCCGCCGCCTCGACCACCCTTCGTACGCTCGCCGTGTCGGTCATCGCGTCGCTCACCGTCACCGGCTGTCAGGCCATCGACGACGCCGGCCGGGCGATCGGGCGGTCCGACCTGGTCAACGATCTCGCCGCCCGGCTGGACCGGGCGCTGGAGCTGACCTACTCCGCCGAATACCAGCTGCCGGGCGGGCAGACCGCCAGCATCGCCCAGGCGCAGCAGCCGGCCCGCTCCGCGTACACCTACCCGGGCGGCAAGCTGACCGTCACCGACGAGGCGACCACCCGCTGCGAGACCACCGGCGCCCGGACGACCTGCACCCTGGAGGCGCCGCCGGCGCCGAACAGCAAGCCGTCGGTGACCGTCTTCACCGCGGCCAAGCGGCGCGGCCTGGTCACCCCGCCGGTCGTGGTGGGCATGTTGACCGAGGCCGCGCTCGACCCGGACGCGGTGATCACGCAGAGCGACACCACGCTGGCCGGGCGGCACGCCACCTGCGTGGACGTACGACAGGCCACCGGCAACTTCACCGCCTGCGTGACCACCGAGGGCGCGCTGGGCAGCTTCACCGGACAGGTCGACGGCAAGCCGGTGGAGCTGGCGCTGAGCCGCTACCGGGAGACCGTCGACCAGGGGGCGTTCGACCTGCCGCCCGGCGCCGGCGTGGTCGACCGCCGCACGGCCGACTCGTGACCGCGGCGACCGGGGCCGGTGCCCGCTTCGTGCCCGGCGCAGGGCACGCCGGGCCACCGGCGCCGAAGGACCCCGCGCTGCTGGTGGCCGGCCGGAAGCTGCTGGTCGGCGCGGACGGTCATTTCCTCCGGATCGCCGACCTGCCCGCCGGCACCGACTGGGTGCCGCTCGGCACGCTCGACGGCGTCCCCGCCTGGGGGGCCGCCCGGCCGGCCGACCACGCCGGCGATCGTCCGGGCGGCGCGGACGGCACCGAACACCCGGGCCGCTGGCTGAGCTGGCGGGCGCTCGCCGCCGAAGTGCCGGAGCCGCTGGCCGCGCTGGCCGGGCGGGCCCTGCAGGTGGTCACGTGGCGGCACGCCCACCGCTGGTGCGGCGCCTGCCGAACCGAACTGGCCGACGTGCCGGGCGAGTCGGCCCGGCGCTGCCCCGACTGCGACCTGTACGTGCCGATGCAGCTCTCCCCGGCGGTGCTGGTGGCGATCACCCGTCCCGGT
The DNA here is from genome assembly GCF_011759515.1 of Micromonospora sp. CNZ280. NCBI lineage: Bacteria > Bacillati > Actinomycetota > Actinomycetes > Micromonosporales > Micromonosporaceae > Micromonospora > Micromonospora sp. CNZ280. The sequence goes on along the minus strand of NZ_JAAOYP010000001.1, from coordinate 2,926,311 downwards.
CCGGCCGGCCGCCCCGACGAGCTGCTCCTGGTCCGCCACTCGTACGGGCCGACCGAGCTGTGGGCGCTGGTCGCCGGCTTCGTCGAGGCCGGCGAGACGCTGGAGGGGGCGGCGCACCGGGAGGTCGGCGAGGAGGTCGGGCTGGCCCTGGACCGACTGACCTACTTCGGCAGCCAGCCGTGGGCGATGTCCGGCCCCGGGGTGCTGCTCGCCGGCTTCACCGCCACCGCCGCCGACCCGGCCGCCGAGCCGGTGGTCGACGGGCGGGAGCTGGTGCAGGCGCGCTGGTTCCCGCTGGACGCGCTGCCGGCGGAGCTGCCGCCGGCGTACTCGATCTCGCGCTGGCTGATCGACGCCGCGGTGACCGCGGCCCGGGGCTGACCGGGGAACGGCCGCTGCCCGGAGCCGGGCGGGGCTGGCCGGCGACGGGCGGCGCCCGGGGTCGGGCGGCGGGTCAGACGCCGAGCAGGGTGCGCAGGTGGCGCGGGGGCGGGCAGTCGTGGGCGAGCATCGCGTCGTGCCAGTCGCGCACCGGCACCCCGTCCGGACGGGCGGCGGCGATCTCGGCCACCTCGCTGTAGCCGACGAAGTAGGTCGACAGCTGGGTCGAGGTGAGCAGCGCCCGCCGCCACTTGCCGGCCGCCTCGCCCTCCTCCTGGAAGCCGCGTCCGGTCATCAGCGCCATCGCCTCGGCCTCGGGCAGCTCCTCGCAGTGCACCAGCTGGTCGAGCAGCGCGTTGATGGTCATCCGCAGCTGCATCTTGAGCTGCTGCAACCGCACCGGCAGGCCGCCGAAGCCGAGCCCGGCCATCAGCTCCTCGGCGTAGACCGCCCAGCCCTCGATGAACGGGCCGGAGCGCGCCACCGCCCGCACCCGGGTGCCGCCGACGTGGCGGCGGGCGTGGGCGAGCTGGAGGAAGTGCCCGGGCATCGCCTCGTGCACGGTCAGGTTGCGGATCATGTGGTCGTTGTACTCGCGGTAGAACGACTCGATCCGGTGCGCCGGCCAGTCCGCCGGGGTCGGCGCGATGCAGTAGAAGGTCGGCACGTTCGCCGTCTCCAGCGGGCCGGGCGAGTCGCAGTAGGCGACCGCCACGCCCCGGGCGAACTCCGGCATCACCTGGATCACGCACGGGTCGTCGACCAGGGTGACCAGGTCGTGCGCGCGGACGAAGTCGCTCGCCTCGTCCAGCGTCACGCCGGCCAGGTCCACGATGGAGTCGTCGTCCGGGTGCTCCGCGGCGAGCAGGTCCAGCGCCCGGCGTACCGTCTCGTCGTCGGCGGGGCCGCCGACCAGCTCGACCGCCGCCGCGCGGATCTCCTCGGTGACCCGGTCCAGGTTGACCCAGGCGCGGCGTTGAATCTCGGCGGCGCCCAACTCGGTGTCCAGGGTGTGCCAGAGCCGCGCCTCCCAGCGGCGCCGACCCAGCCGCGGGTCCCGCCCGGGGCCGGCGTCGGTGGCCAGGCCGGTGCGCAGCCAGGCGACGAACTCCTCCAGCGCCGCGATGGCCACGGTCGCCACCGGCTCGACCCGGTCGTGCAGCGCGGGCGCCTGGGTGAGCAGCGCCGGCACCTCGTCGCGGATCAGTGCCGCCGTGCCGGTGAACTGCCCGACCGCCGTCTCGGCGTGGATCCGCGGCATGTCCCGCAGCGTCGCGCGGGCGGTCGCCAGCGCGTCCGGTACGGCGGCGAGCCGGCCGGCCAGGCTTTCCAGCCGGACCTCGGCCGGAGCGTACGGGCGGGCGGCCAGCGCGTGCAGCAGCGGGCCGGGGTTGTGCCGCAGCGGGTCCCATTCGTGGGTACGGATCTCGGTCGCCTCGAACAGCGCCCGGTCGACCAGGCCGGTCAACAGCGCGTGGTCGACCCGCTCCTCGACGTCCAGCGCGTCCGGGTCCGACTCGGAGAGCGCGTCGGCCGCCTCCCGGAGCATCGCCCGGTCGGCGGCGAGAGCGTCGGCGGAGAGGTCCGGCAGCCGGTCGTCGTACCGGTGGTCTCCCGCCGACGAGGCCAGCCCCGGCCGGCTCTCCAGCAACGCCTCGACGATCCGCTCCGCCACCACCCCGAACGATTCCACCCACCGACCCTAACCAACCCGAGCGTCCGGCGCGCCGCACTCGTCCGGCGCGTTGATCATGAAGTTGTTGTCATCCGGCGCCCGGCGTGTCACGACAACAACCTCATGATCAACCGGACTGGTCGAGGGTGCGGGGTTCGGCGGCGCGGATGGCGTCGGCGTAGGCGAGGGTGGTGCGGCGGAGGGCGGCTTCGGGGTCGATTCCTGCCTCGCGGGCGGCGGCGACGGTGGCGAGCAGGCTGGCGCCGAGTCTGGCCGCGGGGTCCACCTGGGACTCGGCGAGCGGGGGCGGCACGGCCAGGCCGACCCGGGCGGCACGCTCCAGGATCTTCGCGGCCAGCGCCAGCGCGGGCTGGCTGGGCGCCACCCCGTCCAGCACCGAGCCGCGCGGCTTCTCGGCCCGCTTGATCCGCTCCCAGTTCTCGGTGATCTCTTCAAGGGTGCCCGCCTCGGCGCCGGCGAAGACGTGCGGGTTGCGCCGGATCATCTTGTCGACCAGCGCGCCCGCCACGTCGTCGACGTTCCACCGCTCGCCCTCGGGCAGTTCCTCGGCCAGCCGGGCGTGCAGCAGCACCTGGAGCAGGACGTCGCCCAGCTCCTCGCGCATCGCCTCGGTGTCGTCGGCGCTGATCGCGTCGTACGCCTCGTAGCACTCCTCCAGCAGGAACCCGGCCAGGCTGCGGTGCGTCTGCGCCCGCTTCCACGGGTCGCCGCCCGGGGACGCCAGCCGGTCCATCACCTCGACCGCGTCCAGCAGCCGGGCGCCGGGCGGGTCCCACGAGCCGTACATCAGCTCCAGCTCGGCCAGCCCGGGCTCCCGGGCCAGCCGCAGCCCCAGCTCCCGGGCCAGCGGCTCGTCGCCGGTCGGCCCGGCCAGCCAGACCACGGTGCCGTGCGTCGCCACCGCGTCGAGCAGCGCCTGGGTCGCCCCGGAGCCGACCACCGTGACCTCGGCGCCCGCCGCCCGCACGGCCGCCGTCACAGCGCTCTCCGCGCCGGCCAGCACCGGCGCGGAGCGTACGACGTCCCAGGCCGCCGCGGTCAGCAGACCGGCCGGCAGCCGGGGCGAGGTGACCAGCAGGACGATCCGGGACATGCTCAGAGGTCGGTCACCGTGTCGGAGCCGGGCTCCCCCAGCGGCACGCTCACCGCGGCGGCGTCGCCGGAGAAGCTGAGCACCGGGAACTCCAGCGGGCGGTAGCGCGGGTTGACCGTGACGTCGTAGGACTCGACCGCCTCGGCCAGCGTCTTCCGGGTGGCCAGCGCGCTGCGCAGCTGGTCACCGTCGAGCTGGCCGGCGGCGGCGTCGTCGGTCACGTCGGCCGGGATCGCGCCCGCCTTGCGGCCGGCCGCGATCAGATCCGCCATCTCCTGCTCGGTCGGCGCGACCGGCGCCGCGGCCGGCACGCCGGACAGGCAGGTGTAGAGAGTGGCCAGCTGCCGCACGTATTCGGTCTCCGGCGAGAGGCCGATCTGCTGGGCGATCTGCTGCGGCGCCGCCTGCCCGCGCGGCTGGTAGTTCCGCTCGGTCGAGACCCGCTCGCACACCTCGGTCAGCACCAGCACGCTCGCCACCTGACCGCGCCGGGGCAGCTGCGGCCCGGGCAGCTCCGGCTGCTCCTCACCCGGGCTGGCCGTGGTGGACGGGGTCGGCGCCGGGTTCTTCACCCGCGCGTCGTCCAGCACGGCGGTGACCGCGTCCTCGGTGATCCGGTGGTCACCGACGTACGCGGCGACGCCGGGCTCGGTACGGCAACCGGAGAGGGCGACGAGGCCGACCGCCACGCTGGCGACGGCGACAAGACGGCGAGCACGCATGGGGGCCACTCTCTCACGCCAACCGACGTCGCTGTGACGCCCCCCACCTCCCCGGCCGACCCGCCCGGCGGCCGGGGAGACGCCGTCGTGACACGGCCCTTCCCCGGCCGACCGGAAGCCGGCCGGGTCAGGCGGTCGCGCCGGCCGGGACGGCCGGGGCCGGGACGCCGAGGACGTCGGAGAGGAGCTGCGCGCACCACTCCAGCAGCGCCTGGTCGCGCAGCGGCTCGCCGCCCACCCGCCGGGTGCTCGGCCGGGGCACGCTGACCTGGTCGAGCGCGGACTTGTAGACCGCGTCCGGGTGGTAGCGCTTGAGCCGCAGCTGCTTCGAGTCCGGCAGCGGCAGCGGGCCGAACCGGATGTGCTTGCCCTGCATGCTGACGTCGGTGAGCCCGTACCGCCGGGCGAGCAGCCGGAACCGGGCCACCGCGACCAGGTTCTGCACCGGAGCGGGCGGCTCGCCGTACCGGTCGGTCATCTCGGCGACCACCTCGCGCAGCCGCTCCTCGTCGCGCGCTTCCGCGAGCTTGCGGTACATCTCCAGGCGCAGCCGCTCCACGCCGACGTAGTCGTGCGGCAGGTGCGCGTCCACCGGAAGATCAATCCGGACGTCGTCCACCGCACCGTCGGACTCCGGGCGCTCGCCCTTGAACGCCTGCACCGCCTCGCCGACCATCCGCACGTACAGGTCGAAGCCGACGCCTTCGATGTGCCCGGACTGCTCGCCGCCGAGCAGGTTGCCGGCGCCCCGGATCTCCAGGTCCTTCATCGCCACGTACATGCCGGCGCCCAGCTCGGTGTGCTGCGCGATGGTGGCCAGCCGCTCGTGCGCGTGCTCGGTCAACGGCTTCTCCGGCGGGTAGAGGAAGTAGGCGTACGCCCGCTCGCGCCCCCGGCCCACCCGGCCGCGGATCTGGTGCAGCTGGGCCAGGCCGAGCAGGTCGGCCCGCTCCACGATCAGGGTGTTGGCGTTCGGGATGTCGATGCCGGACTCCACGATCGTGGTGCAGACCAGCACGTCGAACTCCTTCTCCCAGAAGCCGACCATGACCTTCTCGAGCGCGTCCTCGCCCATCTGGCCGTGTGCCACCGCGACCCGCGCCTCGGGCACCAGCTCGCGGATCCGCCGGGCCGCCCGGTCGATCGACTCGACCCGGTTGTGCAGGTAGAAGACCTGCCCGTCGCGGAGCAGCTCACGGTGGATGGCCGCGGCCACCTGCCGGTCGTCGTACGCCCCGACGGCGGTGAGCACCGGGTGCCGCTCCTCCGGCGGGGTGGCGATGGTGGACATCTCCCGGATGCCGGTGATCGCCATCTCCAGGGTGCGCGGGATCGGCGTCGCCGACATGCTCAGCACGTCGACCGAGGCCCGCATGGTCTTCAGGTGCTCCTTGTGCTCGACGCCGAAGCGCTGCTCCTCGTCGACGATCACCAGCCCGAGAGACTTGAACCGGGTGGCCGCCTGGAGCAGCCGGTGGGTGCCGATGACGATGTCGGCGGTGCCGTCGGCGGCCATCGCCAGGGTCTGCTCGGCCTCCTTGGGCGTCTGGAACCGGGACAGCTGCCGGATGGTCACCGGGAACTGGCTCATCCGCTCGGCGAAGGTGTTGTAGTGCTGCTGCACCAGCAGGGTGGTGGGCACCAGCACCGCCACCTGCTTGCCGTCCTGCACCGCCTTGAACGCCGCCCGGACGGCGATCTCGGTCTTGCCGTAGCCGACGTCGCCGCAGATCAGCCGGTCCATCGGGACCGACTGCTCCATGTCCCGCTTGACCTCCTCGATCGCGGCGAGCTGGTCCGGCGTCTCCTGCCACGGGAAGGCGTCCTCCAGCTCCCGCTGCCACGGGGTGTCCGGGCCGAAGTTGTGTCCCTTGGACGCCTTGCGGGCGGCGTACAGCTGGATCAGCTGGGCGGCGATCTCCCGGACCGCCTTGCGGGCCCGGGCCTTGGACTTCTGCCAGTCCGAGCCGCCCATCTTGTGCAGGGTGGGCTGCTCGCCGCCGACGTACCGGGAGAGCTGGTCGAGCTGGTCGGTCGGGACGAAGAGCCGGTCACCGGGCTGGCCGCGCTTGCTCGGCGCGTACTCGATGACCAGGTACTCGCGCGAGGCGCCGTTGACCGTGCGCTGCACCAGTTCGAGGTAGCGGCCGATGCCGTGCTGCTCGTGCACCACGTGGTCGCCGGCCTTGAGCTCCAGCGGGTCGATGGTGTTGCGGCGGCGGCTGGGCATCTTGCGCATGTCGCGCGTCGAGGTGCCCCGGCCGCCGGTGACGTCGTTGCCGGTGAGCAGCACGAACCGGGACGCCTCGTCGACGAACCCGCTGGCCAGGCTGCCGCAGGTGACCAGCAGCTCGCCGGGGGCCGGCGCGGTCGGCACCTCCTCGACCAGGCGGGCACCGAGGCCGGCGTCGCGGAGCACCTCGACCGCCCGCTGGGCGGGGCCGTGCCCCTCGAACACCAGCGCTATCGACCAGCCCTCGCCGGCCCAGCGCTTCAGGTCGTCGACCACCCGGGCGGTCTCGCCGTGGTAGAGCGGGGCGGGCTGGGCCGCCAGGGTCACCGCGATCGCGTCGTCCGGGGTGACCGCCACCTCGGTCGGCTCGTCCTCCCACGGCTGCCGGGCGGGCGCGGCGGCCGCGTCGACCAGGCCGAACGGGGAGAGCGTCCACCACGGCTGGCGCAGCGCCGCCGCCGCGGCACGTACGTCGGCCAGGGTGCGGAAGGCGGCGGCGCCGAGGTCGACCGGGGCCTGCCCACCGGTGGCGGCCGCGGCCCAGCTGGCCTGGAGAAACTCCTCGGAGGTACGCACCAGGTCGTGCGCCCGGGTGCGGATCCGCTCCGGGTCGCAGAGGATCACGTGGGTGCCGGCCGGCATGGTGTCCAGCAGCAGTTCCAGGCTCTCCTCGCCGAGCAGCGCCGGGACCAGCGACTCCATCCCCTCGACCGGGATGCCCTCGGCCAGCTTGTCCAGGATCTCGGCCAGCTCGGGGTGCTCCTGGGCCAGTGCGGCGGCCCGCTCCCGTACGTCGGGGGTGAGCAGCAGCTCGCGGCAGGGCGGGGCCCAGAGCTGGGCGACCTGCTCGATGGTGCGCTGGTCGGCGACGGCGAAGGTGCGGATCTCCTCCACCTCGTCGCCCCAGAACTCGACCCGGGACGGGTGCTCGTCGGTGGGCGGGAAGACGTCCAGGATGCCGCCGCGGACCGCGAACTCGCCGCGCTTGGTGACCAGGTCGACCCGGGCGTACGCCATGTCGGTGAGCCGCCGCGCGACGTCCTCCAGGTCGGCCTCGTCGCCGGCCGCGAGCTGCACCGGCACCAGGTCGCCCAGGCCCTTGAGCTGCGGCTGGAGCAGGGAGCGGACCGGGGCCACGACCACCCGCAGCGGGCCGGTACGGCCGTGCGCGTCGGCCGAGTCGGGGTGCGCGAGCCGGCGCAGCACAGCCAGCCGCCGCCCGACCGTGTCCGACCGGGGCGAGAGGCGCTCGTGCGGCAGCGTCTCCCAGGACGGGAGGACCGCCACCTGCTCGGCCGGCAGCAGGCTGCCCAGGGCGGCGGCAAGATCGTCGGCCTCCCGGCTGGTGGCCGTCACGGCCAGCACCGGCCGACCGGCTCCGCCGGCTTTCCCGTCGGCGTCCGCCGCGACGGCCGCGACCGCGAACGGCCGCAGCGCCGCCGGCGCGGTGATGTCCAGCCCGTCGACCTGGGCGGCACCGGAGCGCGCCAGGTCACGCGCCCGGGCCAGCCCGGGGTCGGCCAGGGCGGCGGAGAACAGACCGGTGAGCATGTGATCACTTCCGTGGGGAGTCGGCACGCGTGGGCAGGCACACGACAGATGCCCCTCGTCCGGCCGGACGGGGGGGGGTGCACGACTGCCAGCCTATCTCCGCCGCCCGACACCCACCCCCTTCCCGCGCGCTCTGGCCCTCCCGGAGCCACCCGCCCCCTGAGCGCCGAACCCCGAGCCGCCCGAAGATCCGGACACTTTCAGTGAATGAGTGCCCTCCGACGCGCCGGAGGGCACTCATTCGGAGAACGTGCGTGGTTTCTGGCGTCCCGGTGGGATCTTGACGGGGTGGCGGGGGTGGTGATCGGGTGCTGTCATGACGGAGGAGTGGCGGGCGCAGTTCGACGCGGAGGTGAGCTTCGCCAACGGCGGCGGGCTGCGGACAGAGGGGTTCCGGCTGGACATCCCCGGCCGGGAGATCAGCGACACGGACCTGGGCGCGCTCCTGGTGCGGCACCTCGGCCTGTTGATGGTCGCCGAGGTACGGATCAGCAACAAGACGATCATCCAGGAGCCGCACAAGGGCGGCCGCGGCGTGGCCGCCACCGAAGGCGCGCCGACCGGCGCCGGTCGGCGGCTGGTGGAGCTGAGCCACGTGATCAGCGACGGCATGGTCACCCTGCCCGGCTGGCCGGCGCCGCGGATCGGTGACTGGCTGACCTTCGCGGCGTCCCGGGCGAACTACGCGCCGGGCACCGAGTTCCGGGTGGCCCGGGTCGACATGATCGCCAACACCGGCACCTACCTGGACACTCCCGCGCACCGCTGGGCCGACGGGGCCGACCTGACCGGGGTGCCGCTGGACCGCCTCGCCGACCTGCCCGGCATCGTGGTGCGGGTGCCCGCCGGCACCCGGGCGATCGACCGGCTGATGCTGGCCCCGTACGACGTCGCCGGCCGCGCGGTGCTGCTGCACACCGGCTGGGACGCGCACTTCGGCACCGACCGGTACGGCGCGCCGGAGGCGCCCCACCTGACCGGGGAGGCCGCTCGGGCGCTGGCCGAGGCGGGCGCGGCGCTGGTCGGCATCGACTCGATCAACATCGACGACATGGGCCCGGCGGCCGGCGGCGAACGCCCCGCGCACAGCAGCCTGCTCGCCGCCGGCATCCCGATCGTGGAACACCTGACCGGCCTGGGTGAGCTGCCGCCGGACGGCTTCCGGTTCACCGCCGCCCCGCCGCGGGTCGCCGGCATGGGCACCTTCCCGGTCCGCGCCTTCGCCCTCGTCGACGCCTGACCACCGACCCGCCGGCCGAACGGCCCGCCCCGCCGCAGCGCGGGCAGACCCACCGGTCAAGTCCACACGAGATTCGCGATGCGGCGGTATCCACCACGCGTGGATACCGCCATATCCGGGACATGGAGTGGATCTCGCGGCGGCGGCGCCTCAGGCGGCCCGGGGCTGCGCCCGAACGAGCTGGGTCCTTCCCGGTCAAGGCCCGGGGAGCGGAGTGCCACCTCCACCCCGGGCCGCTCTTCTGGAACGGGTATGCCTGCCACCGCCACCCGTAGGTCAACCTAGGACTACCTGTCATGTCAGGTCAATACCTGACGGTGCCTTTCATTGACGCTTCACCGACAGTCGTGATCACATGGGCTCACCTGCCACGGAAGTCTGCCCATGCCTGCATACACGAAGAAGCAACGCCTCATCGACGCCCTGACCCAGCGCATCGAGTCAGGTGAGTACCCGCCCGGAGCAAAGCTGCCATCCGGCACCGAGCTCTGCGCCGAGTTCGACGTGTCCCGTCAGGTGGTGCGTTCGGCCATCGACTGGCTCAAGGCGCGAGGACTCGTCGAAGGCGCGCCGGGCGCCGGAGTCTTCGTGCGAGAAGAGGGTGGTCAGTAGCGGACGGAGATGCGCCGGTCGACGGCGTCGACGCGGATCTCGCCGCCGTACGGCACGATCAGTTGCGGGTCGGTGTGGCCGAGGTCGACGTCGAAGACCAGCACCGCGTCCGGGGCGTACTCGGCGAACGCCCGGGTCACCGCCGCCCGCTGTTCCGCCGCGTACGCCTGCCGCTGCTCGGGGGTGTGCGGCCGCTCGAAGTCCCAGGCCTTGGCCCGGCCGACCACGGCGGCCGGGAAGGTGGCCAGCAGGCCACGCTCGCCCAGGTTGCGCAGGATCCGGTAGACCTCGGTGCCCGGCGGCAGCTCCTCGGAGGTCTCGATCAGGAGGACCGAGCCGGCCAGCTCGGCGGCCGGGGCGACCCGGTCGGCGGCGAGCAGCCAGTGCAGGATCTCCAGGTTGCCGCCCCAGGTGCGCCCCTCGACCACCCGCTCGGGTCCCTGCCAGCTCCAACCGGTGCCCGGGAACATCAGCGGCTCGTCCGCCAGCGACGCCGGGTCCCGCCAGTCGTTGGGCTGGTCGCCCCACTCCGTCGCCGGGGTCAGCTCGTACCAGCCGGCGGTGAACAGGGCGGCGCGCAGCGAGTCGAAGGTCAGCGGGTGTGGCTGGCCGGGCCGGCCGAGGTGCACCAGCACCGACCCGCCGTGGTAGCTCACGATGCCCAGCCGGTGCAGGTGGTTGAGCACGTTGGTGTTGTCCGAGTAGCCGTAGTAGGGCTTCGGGTTGGCCCGCAGCACCGCGTCGTCCAGGTGCGGGGTGACCGTGATCAGGTCGTCGCCGCCCACGGTGGCCAGCACGGCGGTCACCGACGGGTCGGCGAAGGCGGCGGTCAGGTCCCGGGCCCGGTCGCGCGGGTCGGCGCCCAGCACCCGGGTGGTCGGGTACTCCACCGGTTCCAGGCCGAACTCCTCCCGCAGCCGGCGCAGGCCCAGCTCGTACACGTGGGGGAAGAGACCCGGCAGGCCGGCGGAGGGTGAGACGACCGCGACCCGGTCGCCGGGCCGCGGCTTGGGGGGATAACTCAGCGGTTCCATGATCGAACGCTAACCGGCCGGTCGAGCGGTTTCCGGCCGGCGAAGAAGCCTGAATCCGGCGAATCCCGTCATAGGCTGAGGTTCGGGCCCCCTCCTTCCCGCCGGGGCCACGCGGATACGATCCAGGGAGTCGGACAGCGCTGTCCTTCGTACTCGCGTAAGGAGCGCACCGTGACCGACCAGCACGACCACGACGGCCCCGACGCCGCCCTGCGGGCCGACATCCGCCGCCTCGGCACCCTGCTCGGCCAGACCCTGGCCCGCCAGGAGGGCCGCCCGCTGCTCGACCTGGTCGAGGAGATCCGCGCGCAGGTCCGCTCCGACGCCCCCACCGCGGCCCGGCGGCTGGGCAGCCTGGACGTCACCACCGGCACCAAGCTGGCCCGGGCCTTCTCCACCTACTTCCACCTGGCCAACATCACCGAGCAGGTGCACCGGGCCCGCGACCTGCGCCGCCGCCGGGCTGTCCAGGGCGGCTGGCTGGACCAGGCGGCCAAGATGATCGCCGAGCGCGGGGTGCCGGCCGAGGAGATCGCGGCGGTCGCCCGCCGGCTGGCGGTCCGGCCGGTCTTCACCGCGCACCCGACCGAGGCGGCCCGCCGGTCGATCCTGTCGAAGCTGCGGGCGATCGCCGACGAGCTGGACGCCGAGACCGCCAACGCGATCCTCTACGGGGCCAGCGACGAAGGGCCGGCCAACCGCCGGCTGGCCGAGCTGCTCGACCTGATGTGGCAGACCGACGAGCTGCGGCTGGACCGGCCGGACCCGACGGACGAGGCCCGCAACGCCATCTACTACCTGCGCGACCTGTACGCGGAGGCCGCCCCGCAGGTCCTCGACGACCTCGCCGACACGCTGCGCACCCTCGGCGTGGAGACCTCGCCGACCGCCCGGCCACTGACCTTCGGCACCTGGATCGGCGGCGACCGCGACGGCAACCCGTTCGTCACCCCGACGGTGACCCGCGAGGTGCTGACCATCCAGCACGAGCACGGCATCGCGGCGACCGAGAAGGCGATGGACCACCTGATCAACGAGGTGTCGGTCTCCCGCCGGCTGCGCGGGGTGTCGCTGGACCTCTCCGCCAGCCTCGCCGCCGACCTGGACGCGCTGCCCGAGGTGGCGCCCCGGTTCCGCCGGGTCAACGCCGAGGAGCCCTACCGGCTCAAGGCCCGCTGCGTGAAGGCCAAGCTGGCCAACACCCGGCAGCGGCTGCGGCAGGGCACCGCGCACGTGCCGGGCCGGGACTACCGCGGCTCGGCCGAGCTGGTCGCCGACCTGGAGCTGCTGCGCGCCTCGCTGGCCCGCAACTCCGGCCAGCTCACCGCGGTGGGCCGGCTCGCCTCCACCATCCGTACGGTCTCCGCGTTCGGCCTGCACCTGGCCACCATGGACGTCCGCGAGCACGCCGAGGCACACCACGCGGTGCTGGCCCAGCTCTACGGGGCCGTCGGTGAGGTCTCCGACTACCCGTCGCTGACCCGGCTGGAGCGCACGAAGCTGCTCGCCGACGAGCTGGCCGGCCGCCGCCCGCTGTCCACCCTGGACACCCCGCTCACCGAGGCGGCGCGCAAGACGTTCGACGTGTTCAGCACCATCCGCGAAGCGCAGGACCGGTTCGGCAACGAGGTCATCGAGTCGTACATCATCTCGATGACCCTCGGCGTGGACGACGTGCTCGCCGCGGTGGTGCTGGCCCGCGAGGCGGGGTTGGTCGACGTGCACAGCGGCCGGGCCCGGATCGGTTTCGTCCCGCTGCTGGAGACCCCGGCCGAGCTCAACGCCGGCGGCGACCTGCTCGACGAACTACTCTCGCTGCCGGCGTACCGGGCGCTGGTGGCCGCCCGCGGAGACGTGCAGGAGGTGATGCTCGGCTACTCCGACTCCAACAAGGAGGCGGGCATCACCACCAGCCAGTGGTCCATCCACCGGGCCCAGCGGGCGCTGCGCGACGTGGCCGCCCGGCACGGCGTGCACCTGCGGCTCTTCCACGGCCGGGGCGGCACGGTGGGTCGCGGCGGCGGGCCGACCCACGAGGCCATCCTGGCCCAGCCGTACGGCACCCTGGACGGCGCGATCAAGGTCACCGAGCAGGGTGAGGTGATCTCCGACAAGTACACCCTGCCGTCGCTGGCCCGGGAGAACCTGGAGCTGACCCTGGCCGCGGTGCTGCAGGCGACGCTGCTGCACACCGCGCCGCGGCAGCCCGCCGAGCTGCTGGAACGCTGGGACGCGACGATGGAGCTGGTCTCCGGGGCGGCGTTCCGGTCGTACCGGTCGCTGGTCGAGGACCCGGACCTGCCGGCGTACTTCTGGGCGTCGACGCCCACCGAGCTGCTCGGCGCGCTGAACATCGGCTCCCGCCCGGCGAAGCGCCCGAACACCGGGGCCGGGCTGGCCGGCCTGCGGGCCATCCCGTGGGTGTTCGGCTGGACGCAGACCCGGCAGATCGTCCCGGGCTGGTTCGGGGTCGGCTCCGGGCTGGCCGCGGCCCGCGCCGAGGGTCGGGCGGACGTGCTGGCCGAGATGCACCGCAACTGGCACTTCTTCCGCACGTTCCTGTCCAACGTGGAGATGATGCTGACCAAGACCGACCTCAGCATCGCCCGCCGGTACGTCGAGACGCTGGTGCCGAAGAAGCTGCACCCGATCTTCCACAAGATCGAGCAGGAGTACGAGCTGACCCGGCAGGAGGTGCTGGCGGTGACCGGGTCCCCGGCGCTGCTGGACGGCTCGCCGGTGCTCCAGCGCACCCTCGCCGTACGGGACACCTACCTCGAGCCGCTGCACCACCTCCAGGTGGCGCTGCTCCGCCAGTACCGCGACTCCGGCGCCGCCGGGCGGGCGGTGGCCACCGCGCCGGGTGGCCGGCGCGCGCCGAGCGACGGCACCGCCCTGGAGCGGGCGCTACTCACCACGGTCAACGGCATCGCCGCCGGCATGCGCAACACGGGCTGAGCGGCCGCCCGCTCCCGCGGGTACGACTGTCGGCGAGCCTGACACCGGAGAGTCATCAACCTGCCGCTCCGCCATCGCGGCCCGGGCGAACCTGGTCCGCCGGCGGCCCGACGGCCGTCGGCGGGATCAGAAGTCTCCGCCGCCGAAGTCCCCGCCGCCGAAGTCGCCACCGAAGTCCCCGCCGCCGACGTCGCCGCCCTGATCGCCGTAGTCGGCGCCGTCGGGGTAACCCTCCTGGTAGCCCGCGTCGTGGCCATAGCCGGGGTCGGCGAAGGCCGGCGAGAAGAGCGCGTCGGCGATCAGCACGCCGCCGAGCACCCCGGCGCCGGCGCCCAGCGCCGTCTTCCACCACGGGGTGGAGTACCAGCCGGCCGGCACCGGCCGGCCCTGGAACCGCCCACCGGGGTGGTAGTAGGGCGTGTCCCGGCCCGGCTGCGGACCGGCCTTGAACGTCTGCCCCTGCACGTCGACCTGGCGTTCCCTGGTCAACTGCCCGGCGTCCGCCGCGGCGGCCAGCGGGGGCAGCTCCGGACCGGGGTCGATGCCGAGCGCCACCCGGGCCGCCCGCGCGTACGCGAGCCCCTCCAGCGCGGTCTCCCGGGCCAGCCGGTACTGCTGGACGGTGCGGGCCTGCTCCAACTGGCCGCCGGCGGCGTTGTAGCGCTCACCGGCGTCGACCAGCGCCTGGCGGACCGCCGGGTCGTCGCCGTGCAGGTTCATCACCTGGCCGCCCAGGCGCTCGTACCAGCGCTGGGCGTCGGCCCGCACGTCGGCCAGGTCCCGCTCCTGCCGGGCCGCGCTCTCCCGGCGCCACCACAGGAACGCGCCCAGCAGCAGCGCCGCCAGGATCACCACCAGCAGAAGTTCCATGGCCCGAAGGTACCCGCGCCGCTCACGTCGTACTCTTCTGGCAAGCTCCGGGGGTGGACTTCTCGACGCTGGCCGTGGTGGTCGTCTGCCTCGCCGCCGGTGGTGCCCTGGGCTGGCTCGCCGCCCGGTCCCGCGCCGCGGCCGAGATCGCCCGGCTGGACGCCACGCTGCGCGCCACCCGCGAGGGCGAGAGCCGGCTGGAGCAGTCCATGCGGGCGCTGAGCTACGAGGCCACCGCCCAGTCCCAGGAGGCGGTCGCCCGGGCGGTCGCCCCGCTGCACGACACGCTGCGCCGCTACGAGCAGCGGGTCGCCGAGCTGGAGCGCGACCGGGTCGACGCCTACGCCGAGCTGCGCGAGCAGGTGCGCGCGATGAGCACCGTCTCCGGCGAGCTGCGCACCGAGACCAAGCAGCTGGTGGCGGCGCTGCGGGCGCCCCAGGTGCGGGGCCGCTGGGGCGAGCACCAGCTGCGGCGGATCGTCGAGGCCGCCGGCATGCTGGAGCACTGCGACTTCGCCGAGCAGGTCACCGCCGCCACCGACCACCAGGGAGTCCGCCCCGACCTGGTGGTACGCCTGCACGGCGGCCGGTCCGTGGTGGTGGACGCCAAGGCGCCGTTCGACGCGTACCTGACCGCGATGGAGGCGCGCGACGAGCGCGGGCGCGACACCCACCTCGACGCGCACGCCAAGCACCTGCGGGCGCACGTCGACGCGCTGGCGGCGAAGTCCTACTGGGCCGCGTTCGACAGCACCCCCGAGTTCGTGGTGCTCTTCGTGCCCGCCGACCCGTTCCTCGACGTCGCCCTCCAGCGCGACCCGACGTTGCTGGAGTACGCCTTCGCCCGCAACGTGGTGCTCGCCACCCCGGCCACCCTGGTCGCGCTGCTGCGTACGGTCGCCTACTCCTGGCGGCAGGAGGCGCTGGCCCGCAACGCGGTGGCCGTGCACTCGCTGGCCCGCGAACTCTACGGCCGGCTGTCCACGCTGGGCGACCACGTCGGCAAGCTCGGCGCCTCGCTCAGCGGCGCGGTGACCGCGTACAACCGGGCGGTGGGGTCGCTGGAGGCGCGGGTGCTGGTCAGCGCGCGCAAGCTCGCCGAGCTGGGGGTCTCCGACCAGGAGCTGGCCGCGCCGGCGCAGATCGAGCTGGCGCCCCGCCAACCGCAGGCGCCGGAGCTGCTCGACACCGCCGACCCCGAGATCCCGCCGCACCGCGCCGCCCTGGATTGACCCCTCGCCGCCGGGGGCGGCCCGGCCGCCACGAAGGCGGGCCGCTACGCCGCGACGCCGGCCGGGCCGCGACGAGGGCGGGCCGCTACGCCGCGAGGCTCGCGCGGGCCGCGACGAGGGTGGCCCTCGGCGCGGGCGGGCCGGGCGTCAACCGCGCCGGGCGGACTCGACCAGGAACGGGATGCCCTGCTGGCAGGTGGTCATCATGCCGGGCTGGGCCCGGCCGGTGACGCTCACCTTCGCGCCCACCGCCAGCACGTCGCGCGGCCCGCCGATCAGCAGGTAGCCGTCGAGCAGCAGGCAGTTGGGCTCCACCCCGGCGGCGACCGTGCCGGTCAGCGTGGTGTCCCCCACCGGCGGTGGCGGGGTCGGCCCGCCCGGACGCTTGGTGCCCAGCGGCGGGTCGGGAATCGTCGGGTCCACCGGGTCGTCCGGGACCCGGGTGCTCGGCGACGGGCTGGGGCTCGCCGGCGTCGGGCCGGGCGGGCTGGTCGCCGGCGCGTCCGTCGGGCTGGGACTGGGGGTGCCGTCGCCGCCGTCCTGGCCACCGCAGGCGCTCAGCGCCACGCAGACCACCAGCGCGGAGAGGGCGAGCCGAAGGGTCCTCATACCCGTATCGGACGCAGCGGCGCCGGCCGCCGTTCCCGACCCGGCCGCCGCCGTCAGCCGCGGGCCGCCGCGGCGGCCTTCATGTCGCGCTTCAGTTCCTGCGGCAGCGAGAAGGTCAGCCGCTCGTTGGCGGTGACCACCTCCTCGACGTCGGTGAAGCCGCGTGCGGCGAGGTGGGCGAGCACCTCCTGGACCAGCTCGTCGGGCACGCTCGCGCCGGAGGTCAGCCCGACCGTCCGCGCTCCGGCCAGCCAGGCGTCGTCGATCTCGTCGGCGAAGTCGACCAGGTGACCGGCGCGCGCGCCGGCGTCCAGGGCGACCTCGACCAGGCGTACCGAGTTGGAGGAGTTGCGCGAGCCGACCACGATCACCACGTCGCAGTCGGGGGCGATCTCCTTGACCACGTGCTGCCGGTTGGAGGTGGCGTAGCAGATGTCGTCGCTGGGCGGGGACTGGAGCATCGGGAGCCGCTTCTTCAGCCGGGCCACCGTCTCCAGCGTCTCGTCGACCGACAGGGTGGTCTGGGAGAGCCAGACGACCTTGTTCGGATCGCGAACGGTGATCTTGTCGGCGTCCTCCGGGCCGTCGACCAGCTGGATGTGCTCGGGTGCCTCGCCGGAGGTGCCGATGACCTCCTCGTGCCCCTCGTGGCCGATCAGCAGGATGTCGTAGTCCTCGGCGGCGAACCGCTTGGCCTCCTGGTGCACCTTCGTGACCAGCGGGCAGGTCGCGTCGATGGCCTTCAGCGAGCGCGCCTTCGCCTGCTCGTAGACCTCGGGGGCGACGCCGTGCGCGGAGAAGATGACGGTGGCGCCCTCCGGCACCTCCTCGTTCTCCTCCACGAAGATCGCGCCCTTGGCCTCCAGGGTGCGCACCACGTGCTTGTTGTGCACGATCTGCTTGCGCACGTAGATCGGGGCGCCGTAGAGCTTGAGCGCCTCCTCCACGGTCTGCACCGCGCGGTCGACCCCCGCGCAGTAGCCGCGGGGCTTGGCCAGGAGCACGCGCTTGCCGGTCCGGGAAGTCGCTTCAGCCTGAGTCACCCACCCATCGTACGTGCCGTCCCGGCCACTCACAGCGGGCCCAACCTCCGTTGATCATGAGGTTGGCGGCACCTTCCGCGGGTCGCGACAACAACTTCATGATCAACGAAGGGGATGGTCGGGGGTGGGTCGTAGGGTGGGCGGGTGAACGCGGGCGAGGTGGGCGGGAAGAGCACGTCCGAGGAGCCGTGGCCGGTCCGGGTGGTCAGCCAGAAGGTCGGGCAGTGGATCGCGCGGCTGGGGTGGGTCTGGGTGGACGGGCAGGTGGCGCAGATCAGCCGCCGGCCCGGCGCCACCACCGTCTTCCTCACCCTGCGGGACCCGTCGGCCGACCTGAGCCTGACCGTCACCACCAACCGCGACGTCCTCGACGCCGGCGCGCCCGAGCTGCGCGAGGGCGCCCGGGTGGTGCTGCACGCCAAGCCCGAGTTCTACGCCGCCCGGGGCACACTGAGCCTGCGCGCCGACGAGATCCGGCAGGTCGGCCTCGGCGAACTGCTGGCCCGGCTGGAGAAGCTCAAGAAGCTGCTCGCCGCCGAGGGGCTCTTCGACCGGGCCCGCAAGCGCCGCCCGCCGTTCCTGCCCAACCGGATCGGGCTGATCACCGGCCGCGCCTCGGCCGCCGAGCGGGACGTGCTGACCAACGCCCGGCGGCGCTGGCCGGCGGTGGAGTTCCGCACCGTCAACGTGGCCGTGCAGGGGCCCAGCGCCGTCCCGCAGATCGTCGACGCGCTCAAGGTGCTGGACGCCGACCCGACCATCGACGTGATCATCCTGGCCCGCGGCGGCGGCAGCATCGAGGACCTGCTGCCCTTCTCCGACGAGGCGCTCTGCCGGGCCGTCTTCGCCTGCCGTACACCGGTGGTCAGCGCGATCGGCCACGAGACGGACGCGCCGCTGGTCGATTACGTCGCCGACCTGCGCGCCTCCACCCCCACCGACGCGGCCAAGCGGGTCGTCCCCGACCTCGCCGAGGAGGTACGCCTCATCGGCCAGGCCCGGCACCGGCTGCAACGGGCGGTACGCAACCTGGTCGACCGCGAGTCGCACCGGCTCGACGGGCTGCGCTCCCGCCCGGTGCTGGCCCGACCGGAGGTGATGGTCGAGCAGCGGGCCACCGAGATCGCCGCGCTGCGCCAGCGCGCCGGCCGCTGCCTCGACCACCGGCTCGCCGCCGCCACCGACGACCTGCGGCACACCCTGGCCCGGCTGCGCGCCCTCTCCCCCGCCGCCACCCTCGACCGGGGCTACGCGATCGTCCAGCGCGCCGACGGCCACGTGGTCCGCGCCGCGTCCGAGGTGGGCAAGGGTGACCCGCTACGGGTACGGCTCGCCGAGGGCGAGTTGGCCGCGACGGTCGACGGATGAGCCGGGGCCGCGGGCACGATGTGGTGGGATGGCAGCGATGACTGACGAGAAGAACGACGAGCGGCTCAGCTACGAGCAGGCCCGCGCCGAACTGGCTTCGGTGGTCGAGCGGCTGGAGGCCGGCGGCACCTCGCTGGAGGAGTCGCTGGCGCTCTGGGAGCGCGGCGAGGCGCTCGCGGTGATCTGCCAGCGCTGGCTCGACGGCGCCCGGGCCCGCATCGACGCCGCCCGCCAGCCGGCCGAGTGAGGGTCACACCCGCCGGCCGACCTCACGCCCGCCGGCGGACCGTCACGCCGGTCGTGGTGGGCGGCCGGGCGCCCACCACGACCGCGTGGTCACCTCAGTTGAAGAGGTTGTACAGCTCCGGCGGGGCCTCGACCACCTGGTCCGCCGGGGGCTTCCGGGCGGCGGTGGCGTTGCCGTAGTCGGAGTAGGTGATGCGGACGTCCTGCGCCTTGTTCCGGCCGGCGGCCGGGATCTGGACGACCAGCTCACTGAGCCGGCCCTGCGCGTCGAGCCGCGCGGTGAACGGCACCGACTTCGCCTGCGCGCCGAGCGCGGTGATCACACCGGGGTCCATCGAGCCGGCCTCGGCGGCCTTCGACACGTCGATGGTGCCGGCGTAGCTGCCCTCGCCGGTCTGCCGCACCTCGGTGATGCCCTGGGTGAGCACGTCGCTGCCGGCCGGGTCGAGCTTGTCGAAGTCGAAGCCGAGGTTCCGGTTGCCCTTGATCCGGGTCTGGTCGAGGTGCTGGTACTTGCCCAGGTTGAGCTTCTGCACGGCCGGCAGGCTGCCGGCCGTCTTCCCGCCCAGCTCCAGCTTGACCCAGCTGTCCGGGCGGGCGTGGATGAGGTCGAGCTTCATGAACAGGTCGTCGGTCGGCGCGCCGACGGTGACCCGCATCTCGGCGCTCTGGCTCGGCTCGTGCACCTGCCCCTCCGCCGTGGAGCCGGCGCCGGACATGGTGAACCGGAAGTTGCCGTTGCTGATCTCCCGGGTGGAGTCCAGCAGCGCCTGTTTGGCGTCACCGGCCACCGGCGACGCGGACCCGGAGGCGGTCCCGGACGCCGAGACGCTCGGGGTGGCGGACGAGCCCGCCGAAGGGGTCCCGGTGGCGTTGCAGGCGGCGAGACCGGGAGTGAAGAGCGCGGCGGCCACCAGGCCGGCACCCAGTCGTCGAACAGTCATCTGTGTCTCCCAAGAGGGTCACCCGACGCACCTGGCGGCGGCCGGAAACCGGGCGGCGCGGCAGCACGGTCGGCCACGCCGCGCGGGCCCGCCGGAGTCGGCCGGGCGAGTCCGCTCCTCTCCTGTTCCCTGCCGCCGCGTCGCACAATCACCGTTCTGTCCGGTTGCCCCGGACAGGTGACCCCGGTGGGCGTCAGCGCAGCGAGGTGGCGAGGTGACGCAGCTCGTTGTCGCTGGCGTCGCCCACCACGATCACCGTCCGGGTCGGCTCCAGCAGCACCAGTGCCTGCTCGTTGCCCCGGGCGGTGTACCGCTGCCAGGTGCGTCCGCCCAGGTCGGTCTGCCCCTGCGGCTGGCCCTGGTCGGTCAGCTCGGTCGGCAGCAGCCGCTCCGCGGGCACGCTGCTCTGCACCAGCTGGGCACCCCGGCCCTCCGGCGTGAGGTAGCCCAGGCGCAGCGT
The DNA here is from genome assembly GCF_011759515.1 of Micromonospora sp. CNZ280. Lineage (NCBI taxonomy): Bacteria > Bacillati > Actinomycetota > Actinomycetes > Micromonosporales > Micromonosporaceae > Micromonospora > Micromonospora sp. CNZ280. Next base: position 2,906,019 of record NZ_JAAOYP010000001.1, on the reverse strand, counting down.
CGACCCGCCCTCGACGGTCTGGAAGTTGGCGCTGACCGTACGCCAGCCGTCGCCCAGGTCGGCCGGGACGGCCACCGGGAACGCGTTGGCCGCCCGGGCCGACTCGACGGCCGGCGCCGGATCGACCGTGACCGGCTGGTCGCCGCCGAGGAAGCCCCGGTAGAAGGCGAGCAGCAGGGCGATCGGGATCAGCAGCACCAGCAGCGAGATGGCCATGTCCTTGGGCGACCGTTCGGACTTGCCGGCGTCCACCCGCGGCGGCGGGGCGGGCAGCTCCCCGGTCTCGGCGGCCCCGTCGAGAGCGGCGCTGCCGGCGGCCGGCGTCGCTCCGGGAACGGGGGCGGCCGGGCCCGGCTCGACCAGGGCCGGTTCGCCGGCCGGGGCGGCGGCGGGGGGTCGGCCGCCCTCCGTCACCGGCGGTTGGCCGTCCGGCGGGGTCGAGTCGGCAGGTACGCGATCGGCAGGCTGTGCGGGTTCCACCCCGCCATCTTCCCGCACCGCCCGACCGGCGGTATCCGGGCCATCACCGCCCCGCCCCGGCGTCGGCTCGGCCATCGTGTGAGGATCAGCGACAAACCGGCAGCCGCGACACGGAATGCTGCCGGTCCACCCCGCACCGTCGCGAGGAGGAGCCGTCATGACGAACACCAGGACGCGGATCCCACAGGATCTCGACCGCAACCTTGCCCTCGACCTGGTCCGGGTCACCGAAGCCGCGGCGATGGCCGCCGGCCGGTGGGTCGGCCGGGGCGACAAGGAGGGCGGCGACGGAGCCGCCGTCGACGCGATGCGCAAGCTGATCAACTCGATCCCGATGCGGGGCGTCGTGGTGATCGGCGAGGGTGAGAAGGACAACGCGCCGATGCTGTTCAACGGCGAGGAGGTCGGCGACGGCACCGGCCCGGAGGTGGACGTCGCGGTCGACCCGATCGACGGCACCACGCTGATGAGCAAGGGCATGCCGAACGCCCTGGCGGTGCTCGCGGTCGCCGAGCGGGGAGCGATGTTCGACCCCAGCGCGGTCTTCTACATGGAGAAGCTCGCCGTCGGCCCGGTCTACGCCGACGTGGTGGACATCAACGCCGGGGTGGCCGAGAACCTGCGCCGGATCGCCAAGGTCAAGGGCACCGACATCTCCGAGGTGACGGTCTGCGTCCTCGACCGGTCCCGGCACGACGACCTGGTCGCGCAGATCCGCCGGGCCGGCGCCGGCATCCGGTTCATCTCCGACGGGGACATCGCGGGCGCCATCGCCGCCGCCCGCGGCGAGTCGGACGTCGACGTGCTGATGGGCATCGGCGGTACGCCGGAGGGCATCACCGCCGCCTGCGCGCTCAAGTGCATGGGCGGGGCGATGCAGGCCAAGCTCTGGCCGCGCGACGACGAGGAGCGGGAGAAGGCACTCGCCGCCGGGCACGACCTGGACCGGGTGCTCACCACCGACGACCTGGTCACCGGGGACAACTGCTTCTTCGTGGCCACCGGCGTCACCTCCGGCGACCTGCTGCGCGGGGTCCGCTACAAGGCGGGTGGCGCGTACACCCAGTCGATCGTGATGCGGTCGAAGAGCGGCACGATCCGGGTGATCGACTCGTACCACCGGCTGGAGAAGCTGGCCCTCTACTCGGCCGTCGACTTCGACGGCCGTCCGCTGGCCGAGCAGGAGTGAGCGCCGCCGGGACGACGGTCCGACCCGTCCTGCCGGCGAGCCGCCGGATCGTCGGGGTGGGGTTGGCGATCACCTCCGGGGTCGCCGTGGCCGTGCAGTCCCGGATCAACGGCGAGTTGGGCGTACGGCTGGCCGACGGGATCGCCGCCGCGGTGGTCTCCTTCGGGCTGGGCCTGCTGGTGCTGCTGGTGCTGGTGCCCGCCACCCCGGCCGGGCGGCGCGGGCTGGCCGCCCTGCGCCGCGCGCTGGCGGCCGGCGAGCTGCGGCCGGTGCAGTGCCTGGGCGGCGTCTGTGGCGCGTTCCTGGTGGCCACCCAGGGACTGACCATCGGCGCCCTCGGCGTGGCGGTCTTCACCGTGGCGGTGGTCGCCGGCCAGTCGGCCAGCAGCCTGGCGGTGGACCGGGCCGGGGTCGGCCCGGCCGGCCGGCAGCCGGTCACCGGCCAGCGGCTGGCCGGCGCCGGGTTGACCGTGGTCGCCGTGCTGCTCGCCGTCGGCGACCGGTTCGGCGACCCGGCCGCGCTGGCGCTGGCCGTGCTGCCGCTGCTCGCCGGGGTGGCCATCGCCTGGCAGCAGGCGGTCAACGGCCGGGTACGGGTGGCCACCGGCAGCGCGCTGACCGCCACCCTGGTCAACTTCACCGCCGGCACCGTGGCGCTGCTCGTCACGTTCGCCGTCGACCTGGCGGTACGCGGCCGCCCGACCGGCGAGCTGCCGGCCGAGCCCTGGCTCTACCTGGGCGGCCCGATCGGCATCGTGTTCATCGCGGTCGCCGCCGCGATCGTCCGGTTCACCGGCGTGCTGCTGCTCGGCCTGGCCACCATCGCCGGGCAGGTGGTCGGCGCCGTCCTGGTCGACTGGGTGCTGCCCACCGCGGCCTCGCACCCCGGGCCGGCCACCCTGCTGGGCGCGGCACTGACCCTGGTCGCGGTGGTGGTGGCCGCCGTGGGCCCGCCCGTGCGCCGCCCGGACATCCGCTGAGCGGGTGGGTTCGGGCGGCCGGTAGCGGCGGGTCGGGGGCCGCTCCGGCCCGCTGAGCGGGCGGAGTCGGCGCCCGGGGATCAGGCGCTGGCCGGGCGCAGGGCGGGCAGGGTGGCGGTGAGGGCGTCGTCGAGCGGCGTGGGGTCGATGCCGAAAGTGGCCGTGGCGGCGGTGGAGTCGAGCACGAACGGCCGGTCGAACTGGTAGGCCACCTCACGCATCTCCTTCGCCGTCGGGTCGAACAGCCCGCCGAGCCAGAGCACCGGGCCGGGCATCCGGACCAGCCGCGGCGCCGGCGCACCGGCCAGGGCCGCCGCCCGGGTGGCCAGCTCCCGGATCGAGACCGCCGGCGGTGACGGCACGTGCCAGGGCCGGCCCCAGCCGCGCTCGTCACCGGCCGCCGCGACCAGCGTCCGGGCCACGTCCCCGACGTACGTCCAGCTGTGCGGCGCGTCCAGGTCGGCCGGCACCAGCGCCCGCCGGCCGGCCGCCACCCGGGGCAGCACCAGCATGTTCACCATCGACTGCGCGCCGGCGCCCAGGTAGTCGGAGCCCCGCACCTCGGTGACCCGGGCCCGACCGGCCCGGTGCGCGGCCAGCGCGTCCGTCCACATCCCAACCCGGACCTGCCCCTTCACGCTGTTCGGCCGCAGCGGCGTCGACTCCGTCATCGGCGCGTCCACCGGGCCGTAGCCGTACAGGTTGCCGACCGTGGCCAGCACCGCGCCGCTGCGCTCCGCGGCGGCGAGCAGGGCGGCGGCCAGCGGTGGCCAGTCCGTGGTCCACCGGTGGTAGGCCGGGTTCGCGCAGTTGTAGAGCGCCGCCGCGCCGGTGACCAGCTCGGCCAGCCGCTCGGCGTCCGTGGCGTCCGCCGCGATCCGCTCGATGGCCGGGTGCTCCGGTCCACCGCCGCGGCGGGTCACCAGCCGCACCCGTTCGCCCCGGTCGGCGAGCAGTCGGGCGGTGGCCGAGCCGACGGGGCCGGCGCCGACGATCAGGTGCAGTGCCATCAGAGTTTTCCTCCAGAGCGGTCATACGTTTCGAGAGCGGTGCTCTCCGCCGGGACCAGCATGGCGCGTTCCTTCGGCCGCGTCAAGAGCAGTGCTCTCGATTTTGATAAGCGCTCTCTTCGTGGCAGGGTGGACGCATGTCCGCGTCCTCGATCCGCGCCCGGGTCCGCGCCGAGATGATCGACGAGATCAAGGCGGTGGCCCGGCGGCACCTGGCCACCGACGGCGCCAACCTCTCCCTGCGGGCGGTGGCCCGCGACATGGGGATGGTCTCGTCGGCGATCTACCGCTACTTCCCCAGCCGGGACGACCTGCTCACCGCGCTGATCATCGAGGCGTACGACGCGCTCGGCGCCGAGGTGGAGACGGCGGACGCCGGTCGTGACCGCCTCGACCTGCGCGGGCGTTGGCACGCGGCCTGCCGGGCGGCCCGCGGCTGGGCACTCGCCCATCCCGCCGAGTACGCGCTGCTCTACGGCAGCCCGGTGCCCGGCTACGCCGCCCCGGACGACACCATCGGCCCGGCCCAGCGGCCGCCGCTGACCCTGGTCGGCATCCTCCGCGACGGGTACGCCGCCGGACGGATCGATCCGCCGCCGACCACCGAGCCGGCCGACCCGCTCCGCGCCGACCTGGCGGAGATGGCCGCGCTGCTGGGCGGCGGTCTGCCGGAGGCCCTGCTGGCCCGGGGCATGGCCGCCTGGACCCAGCTCTTCGGGCTGATCAGCTTCGAACTGTTCGGCCGGATCAACCGCGCGCTCCCGCACCGGGACGACTACTTCGACCACCAGATCGCGCTGATGGCCGACCTCATCGGCCTGCCCGGTCCGGCCTGAGCCCGCCGACCGACTGCGCGATCGGCGGGCGGGCCGGGCGACGGGACCGGTGGGCGGGCATACCGGAGTGCCGCGTCAACCCGCCACCGGCCGGGACGTCGTCCGGCACCGCCGCCTCAGGTGCCGTCGGAGGAGTGCCCGGGGAAGAGGTGCGCGCTCGGGTCGATGGCCACCGCCGCGTTGTTGATCGCGGTGGCGGCCTCCCCGAAGCCGGTCGCGATCAGCCGCACCTTGCCCGGGTACTCGGTGATGTCGCCGGCCGCGAAGACCCGGGGCAGGTTGGTCGCCATCGCGCTGTCCACCACGATGTGCCGGCGGTCCAGCCGTAGTCCCCACTCGGCGAGCGGCCCGAGGTCGGCGGTGAAGCCGAGCGCGGCGATCACGGTGTCCACCGGCAGTGTCTCAGCGGCGCCGCCGCGTACGGTGATCTCGGCGCCGGTCACCGAACCGTCGCCGTGCAGCCGGGTGACCTCGGCGTTGACCACCACCCGTACCGGCATCGCCAGCACCCGGGCGACCGTGGCAGCGTGCGCCCGGAACTTCTCCCGGCGGTGCACCAGGGTCACCGACCGGGCCAGCGGCTGGAGGGTGGCGGCCCAGTCGAACGCCGAGTCGCCGCCGCCGACGATCAGCACGTCCCGCCCGGCCAGTTCGGCCGGCTGCGGTACGAAGTAGACGATCCCGGCGCCGACGAAGTGCTCGGCGACCGGCAGCGGGCGGGGCGTGAAGCTGCCCAGCCCACCGGTGATGACGACCGCGCCGCAGCTCACCTGCTCACCACCGGCCAGCCCGAGCACCGGCCGCTCGCCGGCGTAGCTGAGCTTCTCGGCCCGGGTGCCGAGCAGGTAGAGCGGATCGAACGGGGCGGCCTGGGCGACCAGGTTCGCCACCAGATCCCGCCCCTTGATCGACGGAAAGCCGGCCACGTCGTGGATCAGCTTCTCCGGGTACATGGCGGTGATCTGCCCGCCGGCCTCGGGCAGCGCGTCGACCACCGCGACCGACAGCCCACGGAACCCGGCGTAGTACGCCGCGAACAACCCGGCCGGGCCGGCCCCGATCACCGCGACATCGACCTCACGCATGGGCGTACCGTCGCTTTCCGCTCACGGATCTACGCGTGCTGATCCCGACGGTAGGGCCGCCGGCGGGTCCGGGCAAGCACGTCCCACCGCGCCGTGGACGGCGCCGGCGCCTGGTCAGGGCAGGGTGAGCGAGGACTCGGAGTGGTAGGGACCGCCGAGGTCGGGGCGGCGGCGCCGGAACACGATCGCGGCCACGATCCCGCCGAGCAGCCCGAACAGGTGCCCCTGCCAGGAGATCCGCTCGTCGGTGGGGAGGATGCCGACCAGCTGCCAGCCGTAGAGGAGGCCGACCAGCAGGACGACCGCGAAGTTCCACCAGCTGCGCTCGACGATGCCCCGGGTGAGCAGGATCCCGAGGTAGCCGAAGATGACCCCGCTCGCGCCCACCACCACCGAGTTGGGCGAGCCGGTGAACCACACCCCGAGCCCGCTGACCAGCACGATCACCAGGGTGGACCAGAGGAACCGGCGGGCGCCCGCGGCGAGCACGAAGGTGCCGAGCAGGATCAGCGGGATGCTGTTGCTGTAGAGGTGGTCGAAGCCGTGGTGCAGGAACGGTGAGAAGAAGACCCCGTCCAGCCCGTCGATCCGCTGCGGGATGATCCCGGCGGTGGCGTCCAACCCGAAGGCCAGGCCCTGGTCGGCGGCCTCGACGAGGAAGAGGAACGGCACCACCGCGCACATGGCGACGAAGGCCCGGCCGAGCGCCGCGTAGAACGCCTCGGTGCCGAACCGGTGCGGGTCGCCGCTTCCGGGGAGCAGGGTCACCCTCCAATGGCTATCAGCAATCGCCGGCCGCCGCCACTCGCGGCCCGGATCGGCGACCCACGACGGCGGCGGGGCGGGTGGCAACCCACCCGCCCCGCCGAACGCGCTCGATCAGTACCAGCCCACGTCCTGGGAGTGTGCCCAGGCCTTGCACGGAGTGCCGTAGCGGCCCTCGATGTAGCCGAGGCCCCACTTGATCTGGGTGGCCGGGTTGGTCTGCCAGTCGTCGGCGATCGAACCCATCTTGCTGCCCGGCAGCGCCTGCGGGATGCCGTACGCCCCGGAGGAGGGGTTGCGGGCCTTGTGGTTCCAGCCGCTCTCCTTGTCCCAGAGCTTGTTCAGGCAGGGGAACTGGTCGATCTCGAAGCCCGCCTCGAGCATCAGCGCGCACCCGATCTCCCGGTTGCCGCTGAACTCCGCGCAGGACGCCGGGATCGGCCCGTCGTACGGCTTGCTCTCCGCCGCCTTGCGCTCCGCCTCTTCCCGCTCCTTCTTCCGCGACGCCGCGGCGGCCTCGGCCTCGCGGGCCCGCTTGGCGGCCTCCTTGGCGGCCGCTTCGGCACGCAGCTTGGCCTGGTACTCGGCGGCCCGCTGCTTGGCGGACTCCATCTGGTGGGCAGCCTGCCGCTCGCGCTGGTAGTCGAACTCGGCCTGCTCGACCGCGACTCCGGCCTGCGCGGTCAGGCCCTGCTGCTGGGTCTCCCGGTCTTCGCCCAGGTAGAAACCGCCGGCAACGCCCACGGAGAGCAGCGCGACAGCGGCCGTGCGGGCGCCGAACCGGCTCCACAGCCGACTCACGAAGTGGTCCCTTCGTCGGGGGCAAGGACACGGCACGGGATTTCGCCCTGGTCGGGCGGTCCACGCCGTGAGCGCCGGCGGCCCTGGGCCGGTGACGACCGGCTCGCCGGGCCGCACCGCCGGGGCCGTCCGCCGTGTGACGAACGATCACCAACGATCTTCCCGGTACCTGGGCGCTCGTGGGACACCATCGCGCACAGTGAGGCTGATGGGAAACCAAGAGCCCCAATTGTGACTTGCACCACACCGAAAATGCGTACAAACAGGTGTGGAACGCCCGTCAGGTCGGGATGTCTTCCAGTAGATCCGTCACCATCGCGGCGATCGGAGACCGCTCCGAACGGCTGAGCGTGACGTGGGCGAAGAGCGGATGCCCCTTCAGCGCCTCGATGACGGCGGTCACCCCGTCGTGCCGGCCGACCCGGAGGTTGTCCCGCTGGGCGACGTCGTGGGTGAGCACCACCCGGGAGCCCTGACCGATCCGGGACAGCACGGTCAGCAGCACCCCGCGTTCCAGCGACTGCGCCTCGTCCACGATCACGAAGGCGTCGTGCAGGCTGCGGCCCCGGATGTGGGTCAGCGGCAGCACCTCCAGCAGGCCGCGCGAGGTGACCTCCTCCAGCACGTTCTCGTGCACCACCGAGCCGAGGGTGTCGAAGACCGCCTGCGCCCAGGGCGACATCTTCTCCGACTCCGAGCCGGGCAGGTAGCCCAACTCCTGCCCGCCGACCGCGTACAGCGGGCGGAAGACGACCACCTTCCGGTGCCGGCGGCGCTCCATCACCGCCTCCAGCCCGGCACACAGCGCGAGCGCCGACTTGCCGGTACCGGCCCGGCCGCCCAGCGACACGATCCCGATCGACTCGTCCAGCAGCAGGTCGAGGGCGATCCGCTGCTCGGCCGAGCGGCCGTGCACGCCGAACGCCTCCCGGTCGCCGCGGACCAGCCGGACCGTCTTGTCGGGCAGCACCCGACCGAGCGCGGAGCCCCGGGCGGACTGCAGCACCAGACCGGTGTGGCAGGGCAGCCCGGCGGCGGCGTCCAGGTCGAGCGCCTCACCGGCGTAGAGGCGGCCGATGTCCTCCTCGGCGAGCTCCAGTTCGGACATCCCGGTCCAGGTGGGATCGCTGGCCTGGCCGTGCCGGTACTCGTCGGCGCGCAGGCCGACCGACGCGGCCTTGACCCGCAGCGGCATGTCCTTGCTGACCAGGGTGACCTCGCGCCCCTCGGCGGCCAGGTGCAACGCCACGGAGAGGATCCGCGCGTCGTTGCTCTCGTTGCGGAAGCCGGGCGGCAGCACCCCGTCGTCGGTGTGGTTCAACTCCACCCGCAGCGTGCCGCCGGCGTCGTTGGCGGGCACCGGCCGGTCCAGCCGGCCGTGCCGCACCCGCAACTCGTCCAGCATGCGCAGGGACTGCCGGGCGAACCAGCCCAGCTCCGGGTGGTGCCGCTTGCCCTCCAGCTCGGAGATGACCACCAGCGGCAGCACCACCTCGTGCTCGGCGAACCGGTGGAAGGCCGCGGGGTCGGAGAGCAGCACCGAGGTGTCCAGGACGAAGGCCTGGCCTGCTGGTCGGGGCTCCTTGGCGTCGGCCGGCGCGGCGGCCGCCGTACGGCGGCTCCGGGTGGCGCGGCGGGTCGTGGCAGTCGCGGCCGGGGTCTGGTCGGCACCGGCGGTCGTACGGCGAGTCGTCACAGGCCTGCTCCGGCGGATGGGCACCCGGCCACCCGCGTTCCGCCTCCTCCGGTGCCCGGGGACACGGGGTCGGATGCGGGCCCCGTGTGCGAGGTCGCAGGTCCGGGCTGCCGGCTGGCCCGGGACAACCCCGTGCCATGCCTAGACGCTAGCCGCGTGCGACCGTCCCGGCTAGAGGGGCGATCGTGGATCTCTGGTAACGCTCCCGTCAACGACGTGTGACCGCGGGCGCGGGGCGGTTGCGGCCCGGCCACGGCGGAACCGGCCGGGATGCATGCCCCCTGCGCGCATCCCGGCCGGCGGGACCACCGTCACCGGTCTGACATGGCCCCGACGGTGCGTGTCCGCCGCGGACGACGCACCGTGCCCTGGGTCCGGCCGGCGGGGCTCTCGGGTGCCCCGTCGACCGGGCTCAGCCGGTCCGTCGGACAAGGGTGCCGGTCGGGTGCCGCCCGGTGACCGGGGCGGCCGGCGCCGAGAACGACGATCCGGTGTACGTGGTGCCGGGACGGACCACCGTGGCGCTGACCCGGGTGGTCGGCGGCGGGGTGGACAGCGCGGAGGCGATGGCTGCCTGGGCGTCCCGGCGACGGCGGTTCCAGGCGCCGCGGTCGCCGTCGAAGTAACCCTGCCGGTAGCCGAACCGGTAGCCGATCCGGTAGCTGAGCTGACCGTGCAGCCGCCCGGCCGCGTAGCTCGTCGAGCCGAGCAGGAGGACGAGGAAGACCGCGAGGAAGGGGCTCATCGGGCGGCTCCGGTCGGCCGCGCGTACCGGGTCATCGCTCCTCCGGCTCGACGGTGGTGGGATCGGCGACCAGGAGCCGGTCCAGGTCGTCCGTGCTGACCTCCTCGACCAGCTCGACGCTGATCCGGCAGCCGTCGAGGACCACCTCGGCCACCGACGAACGGCGGATCTCGCCGCCGGCGTCGTAGACCCGGACGCTGAGTTCCGGGCAGCCGAGATGGGTGCGCCAGGCGTTCCACTCGGCCCGGTCACCGACGCTGAGGGAGAGGAACCGGCAGCCCCGGGCGAGGTAGAGCCGCCACGGCGCGCTGAGGCCCGCGGCCACCCCGTCGGCGATCAGGGCGAATGCCTGGGCACGGGTAGCGAGCTCGGTCACCACACCCCCCTCGCGCCGGGGGCGTGACGCATGTGAGCACTGATCGTCTCAAGCACGTGACACACCGTAGGTTGTCTCATGAGCGTGACAGTATCAGCTTTTCGTGCGTTTACCCCCGCACCTACGGTCATCTATTCTGCCCGGGTGACACCCCTCGAAAAGCGCAGTGAATCGTTAACCGGGAATCCGAGGATCCCGTCACGTCCGCGTGACAGGAGCGTGCCGGGACGCCCGCTGGCGACGAACTGGCCGTACCGTCACGAGGTGACCGAGACGGCCAACGCACGGAAGATCGCCTTCGCCACCTTCGTCCGCCGCGCGCTCGACGAGGCGCGCGCCACCCGGGCCTGGAGCGGCACCGAGGTCTCCCGACGCACCGGAGTCTCCCGACAGACCATCAACCGCTGGGTACGCGGCGACTGGGCCAGCGACCCGGAAGCGGAACGCGTGGTCGCCTTCTGCGAGGGCCTCGGGCTCGACCCGGCCACCGCGTTCGCCGCACTCGGCTGGGATCGGGCCGCCCGCCCGCGCAGCGTCCCGACCCCGCCACCGATGGACCCGGACGTCGAGGCGTTGCTACGCCGGCTGGTCGACCCCAACGTCTCCGACGCGGAGAAGTTCCACATTCGAGAGACCATCCGTTACCTCGCATACCGCCCGACCCTGCCGGTCGACGTCCGAAAGCGAGGTAAACAAGCCGGGTAGTTCCTCAGATGGCGAAAGAACAGCAGGTCAGACTCATTCGTTTCGCTCCGGGGCCGGAACAGGCGCGCTAGCGTCCCTATTCGTACTGCTTGGGCTCGTCGTCGGCGGGGGGACGGGACAAGGCCGAACCCAGCCCTGCGGGACAGAAGGAGGGGTCTGTCCATGACCCTGAAATGGTTGGCAGTCGTAGTGGCCACCGTGTCGCTGACACTGTGCGCGACCGGGAACGCGGTGACCCTCGCGGTCGACGGCGGGCAGCTTCCCGTGCTCGTCAATCTCTTCGCGCTCACCACCGCCGGCACCGCGGTCGTCCTGGCCGTCGTCGCCGAGTTGCACGACCGGCTGAACGACCGGGTCAGCGCGCTCACCGAGTTCCTGGTGGCGCGACTCAACGAGATCGAGGCCCACACCGGCGACCGAAACACCGGCTTCGTGGAGGGCTACCTGCTCAGCCACGGCCAGGACGCGGCCGTGGTGCCGTTCGGGCGCCGGGGACGGGGAGCCGCCGAAGGCTGACCCTCCCGCGCCAGGCCGCCTTTCCGGCCGAGGAATGACCCCTCGGAGCCGGGGTACGCTGTCGCGCGTGCCGCCGTTGAATCTGGGCAACCAGCAGCCGAGGACCCCGTTGGACGTCGACCAGGCGTGGCGGACGACCGCGCCCCGGGCGGCCGAGACCGTGCTCTTCTTCGACTTCGACGGCACCCTCGCCCCGGTGGGCGACGACCCGACCGCGGTGCGGCCGGCGCCGAAGGTGCTCGAGGCGATCGCGGAGCTCGCGCCGGCGGTCCGGCGGATCGCGATCGTCTCCGCCCGGCCGGTCGAGTTTCTCCGTGACCACTTCGGCGGGCTCAGCGGCGTGGACCTGTACGGCCTCTACGGGCTGGAGCACAGCCACTCCGGCGGCGAGACGGTGACCGAGCCGGCCGCGCTGCCCTGGGTGCCGACCATGGCGGAACTGACCGACCTGGCCCGGGCCGAGCTGCCGCCCGGCGCCCTGGTCGAGTACAAGCGGCTCTCCGTGGCGCTGCACTACCGCACCGCGCCCCAGCTCGCCGCCGCCGTCGAGGAGTGGGGCCGAGCCCAGGCCGAGCGGCTCGGGCTGCGGATGCAGGCCGGCCGGATGGTGCTGGAGCTCAAGCCCCCGGTCGACCGGGACAAGGGTCTGGTGATCGGCGAGGTGGTCCGCGACGCCGGGGCGGCCTGGTACTTCGGCGACGACGTCTCCGACATCAAGGCGTTCGCCGCGCTGCGCGCCCGGGCCGCCGCCGATCCGACCTTCTACGGCGTCTGCGTCGCCGTCGCCAACCCGGAGACCGGGGACGAGGTCGCCTCCGCCGCCGACCTCACCATCGACTCCCCCGCCGCCCTGGGCGACTTCCTCACCCAGGCCGCCCACCACCTCCGCTGAGCACGCCCCGGGGTGGGGCTCGGGCGTCAGGCGCCGTAGCGGCGTTGGCGGTTGGCGTACGAGCGCAGGGCACGCAGGAAGTCGATGTGCCGGAAGTCGGGCCAGTTGAGTTCGCAGAAGTAGAACTCGGAGTGCGCCGACTGCCAGAGCATGAAGTCGGAGAGGCGCTGCTCACCGCTGGTGCGGATGACCAGGTCGGGGTCGGGCTGGCCGCGGGTGTAGAGGTGCTCGGCGATGTGCTCGACGTCCAGCACCTCGGCCAGCTCCTCGATGGTGCCGCCGGCCGCGGCGTGCTCCAGCAGCAGCGAGCGCACCGCGTCGGTGATCTCGCGCCGGCCGCCGTAGCCCACCGCGATGTTGACCTCGGCCCCGCCGCTGCGCTGCCGGGTGCGCTCCTCGGCCGCCTTGAGCGAGGCGGCGGTCTGCGCCGGGAGGACGTCGAGCGCGCCGACCATGCGCAGCCGCCAGGGGTTGCCCTCCTCGGCCAACTCGACCACCAGGCGCTCGATGATCTCCAGCAGCGGGTCCAGCTCGCTGGCCGGCCGGCGCAGGTTGTCGGTGGCGAGCAGATAGAGCGTGACGTGCGCGATGCCGGCCTGGTCGCACCAGCCCAGCACGTGCTTGATCTTGGCGGCGCCGACCCGGTGCCCGTCGTTCGGGTCGACGTAGCCCATCTCCTTGGCCCACCGGCGGTTGCCGTCGCACATCACGCCGACGTGCCGGGGCACCGGCTTGCCCGCGAGCTTCGCCGTCAGCCGGCGCTCGTACACCGAGTAGATAAGGTTCCGCAGCGTCATCACCTTGCAGCGTAGCGACCTGCCGGGCCGGTCACGGCCCCGGAGCCCGTTCCCACGCCGAGAGACCGATGCCGATCATGCCCAGCGTCCGCGCGTCCAGCCGGCCGTCGCCCAACCCCAGCTCCACGATGGCGCGGTAGGTCCGGTCGTCGCGGCGGGCCGCGCGGACCGCCGCGTCGACCACCCGGCGTCGCCGGGCCAGCCAGGCCGCGACCGAGCTGTGCCGCAGGTGGGTGCCGAGGCGGCGGCGGAGCGCGGCGGCGTACCGGCGGGCGGCCCGCTCGGGCACATCGGCCGCTGCGGCGCCGGCCAGCGCCCCGGAGAGCAGGGCGTAGAAGATCCCCTCGCCGGTGAACGGGTTGATCAGCGAGAGCGCGTCGCCGGCGAGCACCACCCGGCCCCGGCCGGGCGGCGGGCGGTGCGTGGACAGCGGCAGGTGGTGGGCGCGCAGCTCGCCGACCGTGGCCGGGTCCGTCCCGGGCAGCAGCGCGCCGAGCCGGTCGAGCAGGTGCGCCCGGGTCAGCGGCTCGCCGCGCAGCACCTCCCCGTACCCGACGTTCGCCCGGCCGTCGCCGATCGGGAACGACCAGGCGTACGCCGGCCAGCGCGGCGCCGAGGTGACGATGAGCTGTTCGGGCGGGCCGGGCAGGGCCGGCGCGTACCCCCGGATGGCCAGGGCCAGGTGCCGGTCGGGGTTCGCCGGGTGGCCCAGCGCCCGCCGGACCACCGACCCGGCGCCGTCGGCGCCGACCACCGCGCGTGCGGCGATCTCGCCGTCGAGCACCACCCGGTCGGCGCGGATCTCGACGCGGCGCACCGTGTGCTGGCGCAGCCGCGCGCCGGCCGCCACCGCCGCGGCCACCAGCCGGGCGTCGAAGACCGACCGGGGGACCGTGTACGCCGGCCGGGGCAGCGCCCGGGCCACCGCGCCGCCGCCGGGGCTGATCAGCCGCAGCGCCGGCAGTGGCGGGTAGCCGGCGACCGCGTCGGGTACCCCGAGGTCGGCGAGCACGTCCAGCGCGTGCGCGGCGACGCCGTCGCCGCACGCCTTGTCCCGAGGGAAGTCGGCCCGGTCCAGCAGCAGCACACCGGCACCGCGGCGGCGGGCCGCGAGCGCGGCGGCCGACCCGGCCGGACCGGCCCCGACCACCACCACGTCGAACTCGTCGCTCACCGCGTCGCCTCCCTCCGGCCCGCAGCTCCTCGACGCCCAGGCCCGTTGCGCTGCGATCACGTCGCCCGGCGTCGCCCGCGCCGGCCGGCTCCCACGGGCCATCCTGCCTCGCGCACCGTCACGATCGCCGATACCGCACCGGGCCGATCTCCGCCTTCCTCCGATCGGCACGCCGACCCCGCGCCCCACCCTGTCGAGCTGCCCCACGCATCGGGGCACGCACAGCCCACACCGCATGTCGAGCGGCCCACCCCGGAGCCGGGCATCCACTACCCCCACTACACCCCGCAGGCGCTGTCGAGCTGCCCCATCTGTAGGGGCAGCGTCGCGACCTGGCCCGGAAACCGCTGCTCGGGGTGCGAGCGCGAGGACCGGCGGCGGGGCCAGCCCGGCGCCGGTGGTCCGCGCCCGGCGGTCCTGCATCCGGTGACCCAGATCTGGGCCCCGCCGCCCCCCGGCCGTTCGTCAGCCAGTGGTCCTACAGATGGGGCAGCTCGAAAGGGCACTGAAGGCATCGGTGATGCCCGGAGAGCGGCGTCGACGGCACGGCCGGGCATCACGGTCAGTCCGGCCACGGTCAGTCCGGCCACGGTCAGTCCGGCACGGCGAGTTCCGGGGGTGCCCGGTCCGACCGAAGCCGGCGGCAGGGGCAGGGGCCGGGGCACGGCGTCCCAGGAGGGTCAGGCCAGGGCTGCGCCCTCGGCGCGGGTGGCGCGCCGGAGGGCGTACAGGGTCAGGCCGGCCGCGGCGACCAGCGGCCCGCCGCCGGTCAACGCCCGGACGGCGGACGGCCGCCGGACCTCGGTCTCGGCGGCCGTCCTCATGGGATCCGATGGTGCCCGGTACGGGCAACCGTCACACCTACTTGCGCGGCTGCTCCGCGTCCAGCCGGGCGCGCAGCGCGTCCAGCTCCGCCCAGAGCACGCCGGGCAGCTTGTCGCCGAACTTCTCGAACCACTCGGTGACCAGCGGGAGCTCGTTGCGCCACTCCTCCGGGTCGACCTTGAGCGCGATCCGGACGTCCTCCGGGGTCATGTCCAGGCCCTCGACGTCCAGCGCGTCCGGCGCCGGGACCATGCCGATCGGGGTCTCCACCGCCTCGGCGCGACCCTCGATCCGCTCGATGATCCACTTGAGCACCCGGGAGTTCTCGCCGAAGCCGGGCCAGAGGAAGTTGCCCTCCGGGTCCTTGCGGAACCAGTTGACGTAGTAGATCTTCGGCAGCTTGGACTCGTCGCCGTCGGCGCCCTTGCCCATCTCGATCCAGTGCCGGAAGTAGTCGCCGCCGTGGTAGCCGATGAACGGCAGCATCGCCATCGGGTCGCGACGGACCACACCGACCGCGCCGGAGGCGGCGGCGGTGGTCTCCGAGGAGAGCGTGGCGCCCATGTAGACGCCGTGCACCCAGTCGCGCGCCTCGGTCACCAGCGGGACGGTGTCCCGGCGACGACCGCCGAAGAGAATCGCGTCGATCGGCACGCCGTTCGGGTCGTAGTAGTCCTCGGCGAGGATCGGGCACTGCGTGATCGGGGTGCAGAACCGGCTGTTCGCGTGCGAGGAGAGGCTGTCACTCTCCGGCGTCCAGTCGTTGCCCTTCCAGTCGATCAGGTGCGCCGGCGGCTCACCCATGCCCTCCCACCAGATGTCCCCGTCGTCGGTCAGGGCCACGTTGGTGAAGATGGAGTTGCCGCGGTCGAGCGTGCGCATCGCGTTGGCGTTGGTCTTCCAGTCGGTGCCGGGCGCGACGCCGAAGAGGCCGTACTCGGGGTTGATCGCGTAGAGGCGGCCGTCCGGGCCGAACCGCATCCAGGCGATGTCGTCACCGATGGTCTCGACCTTCCAGCCCGGGACGGTCGGCTCCAACATGGCGAGGTTGGTCTTGCCGCAGGCCGACGGGAAGGCGCCGGCGATGTGGTAGACCCGGCCCTCCGGCGAGGTGATCTTCAGGATCAGCATGTGCTCGGCGAGCCAGCCCTCGTCACGGCCCATCACGCTGGCGATCCGCAGCGAGTAGCACTTCTTGCCGAGCAGCGAGTTGCCGCCGTAGCCGGAGCCGTACGACCAGATCTCCCGGGTCTCCGGGAAGTGCGAGATGTACTTCGTCTCATTGCACGGCCAGGCCACGTCCTGCTGGCCGGGGGCGAGCGGGGCGCCGATGGAGTGCAGCGCGTGGACGAAGTCCGCGTCGTCGCCCATCGCCTCCAGGATTTTCGACCCCATCCGGGTCATGATGCGCATCGAGGCGACCACGTACGGGCTGTCGGTGATCTCGACGCCGAACATGGGGTTCTCGGCCTCGACCGGGCCCATGCAGAACGGGATGACGTACATCGTGCGGCCGCGCATCGACCCGCGGTAGAGCTCCGTCATCGTCCGCTTCATCTCGGCCGGCGCCATCCAGTTGTTGGTGGGGCCGGCGTCCGCCTCGTCGACGGAACAGATGAAGGTGCGCTCCTCGACCCGGGCGACGTCCGTCGGGTCGGTGCGCGCGTAGAACGAGTTGGGCTTCTTCTCGGGGTTGAGCCGGATCAGAGTGCCGGCCTCGACCAGCTCGTCGGTGAGCCGACGCCATTCCTCGTCGGACCCGTCCACCCAGACCACCCGGTCAGGGGTGGTCAATTCGGCGACCTCACGGACCCAGGCGAGAAGTTTGGGGTGGGACGTCGGGGCCTGATCGATACCCCGAACGGTAGCCGGAGCAACCATGACACATCTCCTTGTGGTCGACGCTGACCGGTCTATGGGATGCACGAGTCTCGGCGGCGCGATGCGTCGCCTTCGTGGAAACCTGGGATTGGGCTCAGCGTAAACCGGTGGACCTCGCCAGTCAGTGGTACTGGTTGTGAAGAACTGCACAAGGTACGGCCACGCTGCGGCATCACGAGCTAATACCCGCTTTCGCGCGCAGTTTCACGCAAATCCTGTCGCGCACCCTCGACCGACGGCGGATCGCCAGACCCGCCGGGCGTCTCGGTACGACCGGCTGCACGCCGGATGGTTACCCGCGAACCGGCTCCGGATTCCCCTCCGGACGGTTACGCTCCGTTCATCGACATCGCACCCGCCGCGGCGGCTCGCCGTAGCTACCCGTACCGGGTGACGACAGCCGGTACGCTCGCTCCGTGGCCGCGACGATGACCGGGGAGCCGAGCTCCCGGCAGGAGCCGAGCTCTCGGGGGAAGCGCCCGGGTCTCGTCCGCTCGCTGCTGGACCGGTTCGGTCATCTCGTCCGGGAGCTGAGCAAGTTCGCGACGGTGGGCGGGATCGCCTTCCTCATCGACTTCGCGCTGTTCAACTACCTGACGGGCGTGCGGGACGTCGAGCCGGTCATCGGGAAGACCATCTCGACCGTCATCGCGGCCACCGTCGCCTTCCTGGGCAACCGGTTCTGGACGTGGCGGCACCGCCGGGGCGCCAACCCGGCCCGCGAGTACGCACTGTTCTTCTTCTTCAACGGCGTGGGCCTGGGCATCGCGGTCGCTTGCCTCGCGGTGAGCCGTTACGGGCTCGGCAGCATCTGGCCGGAGGTGTTCCAGACCCCGCTGGCGGACAACATCGCCAGCTTCATCGTCGGCACCGGGCTCGGCACGCTGTTCCGATTCTGGTCGTACCGACGGTTCGTCTTCGTGGAAGCGGGAACTCCGACCGTTCCGGAAGTGACGCACGACCGACCCGGGGCGTGACCTGCCGCCCACCTCGTCCGGCCGGCCCCCTGCCGGCCCCATCCACTGGCCTAAGGTGTTCCGCATGCGTCTTGTCCGTCTGCTGCCCGAGCGCTGGCAGAAGTTCATCCACGAGGCGCTCAAATTCGGCATTGTCGGCGGCGTCAACACCGTCATCAATTACGCGGTGTTCAACGCACTGGCACTCACCGTTTTTGTCGACGGCCAACTGAAGGCGACGGTCATCGCCACCGTGGTGGCGACGATCACGTCGTATCTGATGAACCGGCACTGGACGTACCGGGATCGCCCCAAATCGGCCCTGCGACGCGAATACGCCCTGTTCTTCCTGTTCAATGCGACCGGCCTGCTCATCGAGTTGGGCGTGCTCGCGCTGGCCAAGTACGGCCTGGGCGTGACGAGTCTGCTCGCCCTGAACGTGGCGAAGACCGGCGGCGTGCTGCTGGCCACGCTGTTCCGGTTCTGGTCGTACCGCACCTTCGTCTTCCAGCCGGCGCCCGCCGAGGCCGAGCAGACCTGGCACAGCATCCCGCGCGACGAGTGGGACACCATGGCCGAGATGGACCCGGTGGCCGAACTGGCCGAGTCGATCTCCGAGCTGGAGGAGGTCCAGCCGCCACCCGGCGCGAGACGCAGCCCGGCCGCCGAACCGGCGCACGGCCCGGGCGCCCCGGTGCAGGGCCGCCCGGTTCCGCTCGACGCCGGCGTCGGCGCGCTGGACCGCGAACTCGAGGCCGAGCTCGCCGCCGAACTCCAGGCCACCTCCCGCCGCACCCCGCGCCGCTGACCGCCCGCCCACCGGCCGAGGGCCAGGGGCGAGCGACGGGTGGATCAGGCGGTGGGGTCGCGCAGCGGCTTGCCCTCGTTCAGGTCGGCGAGGATCTCGCGCATCTCCGAGTCGCCGAGCGAGTGCTTGTCGTGGTGCGCCTCGACCAGCTCGTAGAGCTTGGTCTGCACCTGGCCGACCCGGGGCACGTCGTGCAGCACCGACTGGCCACGCTCGCCGGCCGACTCGATGGTCAGCGTGCCGCAGCCGAGCAGGCGCTCGACGAAACGCTGGCTCATCGCGTGGTCGTTGACCCGGGTGAGCGGGATGTCCCGCCGGTCCCGGGAGAGCACCCCCTGCTGGAGCAGCACCCGCTCGTTGGTGAACAGGTAGTGCGTGGTGCGCCAGACCAGGAACGGCCAGAGCGCCAGCCAGAGCACCGCCACCAGGGCCAGCACCCCGATCACGGCGAGCGCGATCGACCCACCCCCGCCGGACGGCAGCAGGACCAGACCGGCCACCACCGCGCCGACGGCGAGCACCAGCACCGCCACCGGCCGGATCAGGGCCTTCCAGTGCGGGTGCAGGTGCAGCACGACGTGCTCGTCCTCGGTGAGCACGTCTTCGGGGAACGCCACGGGAACCTCCTCGCAGGAACGGACGCGCTGACCGTAACCGGTCAGGGCGCGCCCGGACATCAGCCGCGCGGGCGGCACCGGCCCGCTCGCGCGATCTTGCATTTAGCGCCCCTCGTTCGCGGCTTTCACCCCTTTCGCCGGGGGCGTCAACTGCAAGATCGCCGGGGAGTGTGCGTTCAGCGGAGGTGGAGGACGTCTCCGGCGGCCAGGTGGCGCTCACCGGTGGCGGTACGGACGAGGAGTTGGCCGTCCGGGTCCACGCCGGTGGCGAGGCCGGTGACGTCCGTCCCGTCCGGTAGTAGCACCTTCACCTCCTTGCCGACCGTGACGCAGGCGGCCAGGTAGGCGTCGCGCAGCCCACTGGCCACCGCGTCGCCGCCGGCCGTGCGCCAGCGGTCGTACCAGTCGGCGACCGCGCGCAGCAGGGCCCGCAGCAACGGGTCCCGGTCGGTCGCCGCCGCGCCCGCCAACTGGAGCGACGTGGCGGGCAGGCCGGTCGGGTTCACCGGCAGCTCGTCGACGCGCAGCGTGACGTTCAGCCCGACACCGAGCACGATCGCGGGCGGGTCGCCGGGCCGGGGCGCCGGCACCGCCTCGGCGAGGATCCCGGCGCACTTCGCGTCGCCGACCAGCAGGTCGTTCGGCCACTTCAGGCCGGCGTCCAGCTCGGCCAGCCGGGCCACCGCCTCGACCAGGGCCACGCCGGCCAGCAGCGGCAGCCAGCCGTACCCGGAGGAGGGCGCCGCCGGCCAGCGGCGCTCCGGGACGGCCTCGCCGGGCCGGAGCAGCACACTGGTCGCGATCCCGGCCCGTGGCGGGGACTGCCAGAGCCGGCCCCGGCGGCCGCGCCCGGCGGTCTGCCGCTCGGCGACCACGACCAGGCCCTCCGGCTCACCGGCCAGCGCCGCCTCGGCCGCGTCGGCGTTGGTCGAGCCGGTTTCGGCCCGCAGCTCCAGCCGGTTCCACGGCCCGTACGGCGCGACCAGCGCCCGCCGCAGCCGCGCCGCCGACAGCGGCGGGCGGTCCAGATCGGTGTACGGCGAGCCCGGCATTCCGCCAGCCTACGGCCCGCCCGGCTGCGGCTCGCCGGGTCGCCCCGACCAAGCTGAGGCGAACTGCACAGCGGCGACGACCTGAACCATCGTTATATTCCCTGGGTGACTACCGAGACCGGGATCAACATCCACAGCACCGCGGGCAAGCTGGCGGACCTGGAGCGCCGGGTCGACGAGGCGGTGCACGCCGGATCGGCGCGGGCCGTGGAGAAGCAGCACGCGCGGGGCAAGAAGACCGCCCGGGAGCGGATCGAGCTGCTGCTCGACGAGGGCTCCTTCGTCGAGCTGGACGAGCTTGCCCGGCACCGGTCCACCAACTTCGGGCTGGAGCGGACCCGCCCGTACGGCGACGGCGTCATCACCGGCTACGGCACCATCGACGGCCGGCAGGTCTGCGTCTTCGCGCAGGACTTCACGGTCTTCGGCGGCTCGCTCGGCGAGGTCTTCGGCGAGAAGATCGTCAAGGTGATGGACCTGGCCATGAAGATCGGCTGCCCGGTCATTGGTATTAATGACTCCGGCGGCGCCCGGATCCAGGAGGGCGTGGCCTCGCTCGGCCTCTACGGCGAGATCTTCTTCCGCAACGTGCGGGCCAGCGGCGTCATCCCGCAGATCTCCCTGATCATGGGCCCATGCGCGGGCGGCGCGGTCTACTCCCCGGCGGTCACCGACTTCACAGTGATGGTCGACCAGACCTCGCACATGTTCATCACCGGCCCGGACGTCATCAAGACGGTCACCGGCGAGGACGTGGCGATGGAGGACCTGGGCGGCGCCCGGACGCACAACACCCGCAGCGGCAACGCGCACTACCTCGCCAGCGACGAGTCCGACGCGATCGAGTACGTCAAGGCGCTGCTGTCGTACCTGCCGTCGAACAACCTGGACGAGCCGGTGGTCTACGAGGCGCCGGCCGACCTGGAGATCACGGACGAGGACCGCGAGCTGGACACGCTGATCCCGGACTCCGCGAACCAGCCGTACGACATGCACCGGGTGATCGAGCACGTCCTCGACGACGGCGAGTTCCTGGAGGTCCAGCCGCTCTACGCGCAGAACCTCGTGATCGGCTACGGCCGGGTCGAGGGACGCCCGGTCGGCGTGGTGGCCAACCAGCCGATGCACTTCGCCGGCACGCTGGACATCGCCGCCTCGGAGAAGGCCGCCCGGTTCGTGCGCACCTGCGACGCGTTCAACATCCCGGTGCTGACCTTCGTGGACGTGCCCGGCTTCCTGCCCGGCACCGGCCAGGAGTGGGACGGCATCATCCGCCGCGGCGCCAAGCTCATCTACGCGTACGCCGAGGCCACCGTCCCGAAGGTCACCGTGATCACCCGCAAGGCGTACGGCGGGGCGTACGACGTGATGGGTTCCAAGCACCTCGGCGCGGACCTGAACTTCGCCTGGCCGACCGCGCAGATCGCGGTGATGGGCGCGCAGGGCGCGGTGAACATCCTCTACCGGCAGGAGCTGGCCGCCGCCGAGGACCCAGCCGCGGTACGCGCCGAGAAGATCGCCGAGTACGAGGACACTCTGGCCAACCCGTACATCGCGGCCGAGCGGGGCTACGTCGACTCGGTGATCCCGCCGCACGAGACCCGCGCCCAGATCGTCCGCGCTCTGCGCGTGCTGCGCACCAAGCGGGAGACCCTGCCGCCCAAGAAGCACGGCAACATCCCGCTCTGAGCGCGGTCCCGCCACGCGGCTTCCGGGAGTTTGTCCGGACGTCGCGCGGACCGTGGCCGGTCAGCAGCCGGGGTTCGCGGCCACGCACATCCGGCGCGCCGCGGTCCTGCCCAGTGCCTCCAGGTCGGTGTGGCTGAGGCCGCCGGGTCGGGCACCGTCCACGGTGTCCGCCACGGTGTCCGGGCCGGTGGCGACCACGGTGACCAGGTCGCCGACCCGCACCACCATGGTGATCTCGACCGGCGGGGTCGCGGCTACCGGCTTCCCGCCGGTGCGGCTGCGCGGCGCCAGCGGGACGTGCCGCACCATCACGGACTCGTCGCCGGCGAAGTCGCTGCCCGGCGTATCCCAGCGGTGCGGGTTCACGGTCGGCACCACCCGGCCGTTCAACACGGCGGAACCGGTGAACTCCCATTCCGCGCAGGCGTGCAGCAGCAGCTTGACCAGGCCGAAGACCGCCGGGCTCTGGTCCGGTTCGATCCGGTAGACGTCCTGGGTGAGCACCGGGCGTTGGCCCGCCGGTCCGGTCGCCGACGGCAGCAGGGTCTGTGACCGCGAGTAGCGGGAGGTGGGCGCGGTCGACGGCACGCCCCGCTGGCGGCCGCAGGACTCCAGCATCGGGTCGACCCGCACCGGCTCCCGCAGGCCGGCCTCACCGAGGCGCGTGCCGGTCTTCAGCGGCACGTCTTCGGGATCGAGCAGGGCTTCCTGCGGGATCTCGGCCAGCCCGACGGTCGCCGGCGGCCCGGGGGTCGCGGCGACCAGCGGCCCTGACGGCGCCGACCGGTCCGCCGCCACATACCCGAAGCCGCCGGCCAGGACGAGCACGGCGGCCGCCGCGCCGGCCGCCGTACGGCGACTGCGCCGGCGGGCCCGCGCCCGGATCTCGGCCGGCTCCGGCCAGTGGACCTCCCGCAGCGCGCGGTTCAGCTGGTTGACGACCGTCACGTCCTCACGCATCGGCGGCCTCCTCCAGGTCAGCGACGGCGAGCAGCCCGGCGAGCGCGGCCCGCCCCCGGGAGAGTCGGGCCTTGACCGTGCCGACCGGGGCGGCCGTCTCCCGGGCCACCTCGGCGACCGGCATCCCGAGCAGGTAGTAGAGCGCGATGGCGGTGCGCTGCTCCTCCGGCAGCCGGCGCAGCGCGGCCACCACCTCGACGGTGTCGGTGTCCGGCCCGGGGACGCTCTCGGCGGCGCCGTGCCGCAGGTAGGCCCGCGCCCGGCTGCGCAGGCTGCGCCACCGGCTGACCGCGATCCGGGTCGCCACCACCCGCACCCACGCCTCCGGCTCGTCGTACCGGCTCACCGTCGACCAGCGCTGCCAGGCCCGGATGAACGCCTCCTGGACCGCGTCCTGCGCCTCGGCGAAGTCGCCGGTGAGCACGTAGACGAAGCCGAGCAGCCGTTGCCGGCTGCCGCGGTAGAACTCGTCGAACTCGTCGACGTCCGACACCTGGTTACCTCCCCCGTGGCGGTCGCAGGGGACACGCGCGAGGCGGTGCCACCGGTTGCCGGCTCAGCCGATCATCTTCGCCAGCTCGGCGTGCGGGAACCCGCCGGCCGGGATCCGCTCCCGCACCGCACGGCGCACCGCGACCTGCACGGCCGCGTTGGCCGGCGTCGGTACGCCGTGCAGCCGGCCGAGCAGCACGATCTCGCCGTTGAGGTGGTCGGCCTCGGCCGAACCGGCGGCGCGGGCGAGGCTCTGCCAGGTGGAACCGCCGGCCCGCTCCTCCCCACCGACCGACCGGTGCTGCACCTTGTCACCCCGCTCGGCCTCCTCCTCGGCCCGGCTGGTGTACGCGATGCCGGCGGCGGCGAGCACCGCCTCGGCCTCGGCGCGGACCCGGCCGGCGAGGCCGTCCGGAATGTTCCGGCCGAGCAGCGCCTGCAGGCCGTTGCCGAGGTTGGCCAGCAGCTTGCCGTACTTCCAGCGCATCACGTCGTCGCGGACCGGGGCGACGAAACCGGCACCGGTCAGGTCGGCGGCGACGGCCCGGTCGACGGCGTCCGACCCGGTCGGGTAGCGACCCAGGTGGAGCATCCCCGGGTGCGGGTGGCCGTTGGCCACCACCAGGCCCGGCTCCAGGTGGGTGGCGGGCAGCCAGACACAGACCGGGTGCACCTCGGCGAAGAGCCGCAGCGCGGCCGGTTCGTTGACCACCCCGTTCTGCGCGGTGAACAGCGGCAGCCGCTCTCCCGCCGTACCGCCGCCGGCCACCGGCGCGTCCGCCCAGGCGGCCAGCGCGCCGGCGGTGTCCTGCGACTTGACGGTCAGCACCAGCACGGTGTCCGCGGGCAGCGGGCCGTCACCGGGCCGGTCCACGGCGGGCAGCCGGACGGTCTGCTCGCGCTCCGGTTGGCGCAGGGTCAGGCCGCGCTGCCGGATCGCGTCCAGATGCGCGCCGCGGGCCACCAGGGTGACGTCGTGGCCGGCCTCCGCCAGCCGTACGCCGATGGTGCCGCCGACCGCGCCCGCCCCGATGATCACATACCGCACGGCCCCATTCTGCCTGGTACCCGGCCCGGCTCAGCCGGCGGCGACGGCCAGGACGGCCAGCCACGACTCGCCGACCGGGGAGACGTCCCGCTCCCGGCGCACCGGGACCAGGCCGGCGCCGCCGAGCAACGCCTCGACCTCGGGGAGTCGGTAGCGGGCGAAGTACCGGTCCACCGCCTCGCCGGGCCAGCGTTCCCAGCGCTCGCCGTCGCCCTCCTTGAGGCTGAGCAGCAACGGGCCGCCGGTCCGCAACACCCGGCGGACGCCGCCCAGCGCGGCCGGCGCGTCGGCCTTCGGCAGGTGCAGCAGCGACGCCGAACACCAGACGCCGCCCAGGGTGGTCGACCGGAACGGCAGCCGGAGCAGGTCGCCCTGCACCAGCGGCGCCGTCACCCGGGCGCGGGCGCGGGCCAGCATTCCGGCCGACAGGTCCAGCCCGACACCGGCGAGCCCCAACTCGGCCAAAAACGCCAGGTCCCGCCCCGGCCCGCAGCCCAGGTCGAGCACCGGCCCGTCGACCCGAGCGCGGAAGTCGTCGACCATCGCCCGGTAGGTCGCCGGCACCTCCGGGTTCCGCGCGTCGAAGTCCGCCGCGATCCGGTCGTACGCCGCCCGGTTCCGCTCGATCAGCTCCGTCATCCCGCCTCCTGACCGTCGTTCGTGCTTTCGGGCTGGTCACCAGGGTTCGTGCGCGGTCACAGGGTGAGGCCGGCGTCGGTGAGGATCGGGCCGGCCAGCAGGAGCGCGCCGGCGGCCAGGGTGCCGAGGTTGACCAGCGCGAAGACGGTCACCCAGAAGAACGCCGGCAGCGGGGTGATCCCGGCCAGTTGGTCGGCGTCGGATTCGGGCATCCGGCCCCGGCCACGCAGCCGTTGCAGCTCCAGCACCGGCCGGACGCCGCCGAGCAGCAGGAACCACACCCCGGTGTACGCGAACGCGGCCTGCACCTGCGGCGTGGCGTACCAGGAGACGGCGAGCACGATCCCGCCGGTGACCAGCAGCGACAGCACGCCGAACACGTTGCGGATCATGACCAGCATGGCGAGCAGCAGCGCCACGGCGACCCAGAGCAGCAGGGTGATCCGGTTGCCGCCGAGCAGCCACGCCCCGGCCAGCCCGACCAGCGGCGGCGCGAGGTAGCCGGCGAGCAGCGTGAGGATCATCCCGGGGCCGGTGGGCCGGCCGGCCGAGAGGGTCAGCCCGGAGGTGTCCGAGTGCAGCCGGATGCCGCGCAACCTACGGCCGGTGAGCAGGGCGGCCAGCGCGTGGCCGCCCTCGTGCGCGATGGTGACCGCGTTACGGGCGATCCGCCAGGGCAACCGGGTGCAGACCACCACCAGGGCGACGGCGGCGGTGAGCAGCACCAGCAGCGGCGGCGGATCCGGCTGCGCCCCGAAGAGGCGGTCCCAGAACCCGGTCAACCCGTCGATCGACACCATGGGGCGCGAGCCTACCGCCCCCCGCCGTTTCGACCACTACCCGTCGGCTCGACCGGAGAGAACGTCGAACATCGATGTAGATTTCTTTAGTCCCTCTTGTGATCGAGGACATTTACCTCCAAAGATAGTCGTCAATCCCATCGGCGTCCTTGGAGGCATCCATGACCCGTACCAGATCATCCCTGCGCAGATTGCTCGCCGCCGGCCTCACCGTCCTCGCCACCGCGGCGGCGGGGATCGTGGCCACCGCGGGCCCGGCACAGGCCGCCACCGTCCCCGGCATCGACGTGTCCCACTACCAGGGCGCCATCAACTGGACCAGCGTCCGCAACGCCGGCATCCAGTTCGCGTTCATCAAGGCCACCGAGGGCACCAGCTACAAGGACCCGCGGTTCAACACCAACTACGTGGCCGCCTACAACGCCGGCGTCATCCGCGGCGCGTATCACTTCGCCCGGCCCAACATCTCCTCCGGCGCCGTGCAGGCGAACTATCTGGCCTCCAACGGCGGCGCCTGGTCGGCCGACAGCCGCACCCTGCCCGCCGCGCTCGACCTCGAGGCCAACCCGTACTCCGGCGGCTACTGCTACGGCCTGAGCACGACCGGCATGCGCAACTGGGTGCAGGACTTCCTGAACACCTACCGCTCCCGCACCGGCCGGTACGCGGTCATCTACACCACCACCAGCTTCTGGAACACCTGCACCGGCAGTTGGAGCGGTCCGTGGGGCAACCACCCGCTGTGGATCGCCCGGTGGGCGAGCTCGCCCGGCACCCTCCCGCCCGGTGCGCCGTTCTGGAGCTTCTGGCAGTACACCAGCACCGGCAGCGTCTCCGGCATCAGCGGCAACGTCGACCGCAACTACTGGAACGGCGACCGGAGCCGGCTGATCGCACTGGCCAACAACACCTGATCGCCCCTGATCCCCCTGGGGAGGCAGTTGGCGGCAGCGGGATCGGCTGTCACCGTACGGTGGACAACTGGTCCGGCTGCCGCCACGCCGCCCGGCCCGGGGTCAGGCGCAGCCGTACCTCCATCCGTCGTGCCGGTTGAGATACCCCGGAGAACGGTAGGCCGTGCGAGTCACATCCCGCACCGATGGAGGCCGCCTGGATCAGTCCTTGCGGTCGGGCACGAAGCCCTTCGCGATCAGCTCGAAGTTGGGCAGGTTGGCCTGCCAGTCCTTGTCGGCCACCTCCCAGCGGAGGGCGTAGCCGCGGTTGCTGGCGGTGACGAAGCCGCGGTTGCGGACCCGGATCCGGGTGTTGTCGCGGGTCTCCCGCCACTCCCAGTCCGCGCAGGTCTTCCAGAAGTCGCAGCGCTCGATGCTGATGTACTCGTAGTTGTTGACGAACTTCCTACGGTCCGGCTCGATCCGCTTCCAGTCGTCGTACGCGTCCGACTTCGGCGAGCTGGTCCACTGCACCAGCAGCTCACCCACCCCGTTGGACTGGTCGAAGACGACAGTGGTGCCGTCCACCTGCCGGCGCACCCAGCCCGCTGGCAGCGGCAGGGTGAAGCCGGCCGGGTCCTTGTGCAGTTTCCAACCGGGCGGCAGGACCAGCCCGGAGGCCGAGGCCGACGGGGTCGGGCTGGGGGCGGCGCTGGTCGGCGGGGGCGGGGCCGCCGCCGAGGTCGACGCCGGGGCCGAGGTCGCCGCGGCACCGCTCGGGTCGGCCTGCGGGTTCTCGTCGTCGCCGCTGTCGAGCAGCGGGACCACCACGACGAGGCCGAGCAGGAGCAGCGCGGCCACCACCCCGATCAGCACGTTGCGCCGGGTGTTGTCCGGCTTCGTACCGTCGGACGGCAGCGCCGGCGCGCGCCCGGACGGCGGGCTCACCGGGGCGGGCATGACGGAGGTGGGGTTGACCGGCTTGCGCGGCTCGGCCTTCGTGCCGCCGGCGGCCGGCGCCGGCGGGTCGACCTTCGTGGTGGGGCCAACGTCCACGCTGGACGGCGGCGGCGGCTCCACCTTCGCCGTGGGCGCGGCGTCCGAGCCGGCCGGCACCTTCGCGGTGGCGTCCCCCGCGGCGGCCGTCGAGGCGGGTGCCTGCGGCGCCCGGGGCGACGGCGGGCTGACCGGTCGGTGCTCCTCCGCCGGTCGCGGCGCGGGCACCAGCGGCGGGCGCGGTTCGCGCGGACCGTTCGGCCCGGGCCGGCGTACGCCGTCGAGCAGCGGGATGGCCCGCGACCGCTTGCCGCCGGCCCGGCGCAGCAGCCGCTCGGCGACCTCCGCGGTGATCCGGTCGTTCGGGTCCTTCCGCAGCAGGCCGTTGAGCACCGGCTTGAGCGGCCCGGCGTTCTTCGGCGGCGGCAGCGGTTCGGTGGCGAGCGCGGCCAGCGTGGCGATCGCCGACGGCCGGGCGTACGGCGACTTGCCCTCCACCGCCGCGTAGAGGGTGGCGCCCAGCGACCAGAGGTCGGCCTCCGGCCCGGCGGTGCCGTCGCGGGCCCGCTCCGGGGCGATGTACGCGGGCGAACCGAGCACCATGCCGGTGCGGGTGACGTTCGGGTCACCCGGGATGGTGGCGAGACCGAAATCGGTCAGCACCACCCGGCCGTCGTTGCCGAGCAACACGTTGCCCGGCTTGATGTCACGGTGCATCACGCCGGCCTTGTGCGCCGCCTTCAGCGCGCCAAGGACGCCGAGCCCGATCTCCACCGCGCGGGCGGGCGGCACCGGACCGTCCTCGGCGAGAGTGTCCTGCAAGGACTTCGACGGCACGTACTCCATGACGATCCACGGGTCGCCGTCGGTGCGCAGCACGTCGAAGATGCGGACGACGTTGATGTGGTTGAGCCGGGCGATGGCCCGTGCCTCCCGCAGCGACCGTTCGCGCATCTCGCGGCGCTCGTCGTCGGTGAGGCTGGGCGGCGGGACCAGTTCCTTGATCGCCACGTCCCGGTGCAGCACCTCGTCGCGCGCCTTCCACACCCGACCCATGCCACCCTGACCGAGCGGCGATATCAGCCGGTATCGGTCAGCGACGAGTTGGGGAAGCGGGTTCGACATCGCAGAGACGGTACCCGGAGCCCCCGACTGTCACACCGGCGGCACGCCACGGTGCGGCGTAGGTCAACTTCTGGACGCGTACGCTGACGGCATGTCTGCCGAAGAGCCGCTGTTCCGGGTCGTCCGCGGCGTACCGACCGCCGAGGAACTGGCCGCCCTGGTGGGCGCGATCGCCGTACGGTCCCGGCCGGCCGCCGCGCCCGCGCCGGCCGCCGTCTCGGCCTGGGCGCGCAGCGCGCGACCGGCCGGCGCGGCCGTCGCCGCCGGCCCCGGCGCGTGGCGCGCCTCCGGCCTGCCCCGCTGACTTTTCCCGGTACGGATCACCGCAGCTCGCTGGCGGTGATCCGGAGGCCGGGTGACGGATGTCCACGGCCTTGGGGCTGCCGCCGTCGTCGCGCAGCCATTAACCTCACTCAGGGAAACGGCGCCGTAACAGGTAGGGAGGGCCGATGATCCCTGAGGAGGACCGCCCAGCGTCCTGGCTCCGCGGCTACGGCGGCATCGAGGCCGACATCCGCAAGATGCGCGAGTTCGCCGACCGGCTCCAGGCCGAGGTGGAGCGCAACTACGCACCGCACCTGTCGTACATCGCCGAGGACATGACGGCGAAGGTGCCCAACCCGGCGGACGCCTTCATCGAGCTGGTCGACTTCCTGCGCGCCCACCACGAGACCCAACAGGCCACCGCCGACATGGTCTGGGGCGTCGGCGGCGCCACCGGGCACCTCGCCGCCGCCGCCGCGACCGTCGCCGAGCAGTACACCGGTTCCGACGCCTTCTCCTCCGCCCGGGTGGCCGACGTCGAACGGGCGCTCGCCACGCCCGGCCCGATCGCGCCGACCGCTCCCCCGCCGGTGCTGGGTGACCCCACCGGGCCGGAGAGCGGGCCGGTGGTGCTGCCGTGATCGAACGGGGCAGCGGCCGCACGTCCGGCCTCACCGACTGGCGCCTGATGGACGTGGCGAGCATGTGGGCCTGCCTCCAGGACCACGACACCACCAACCACTGGAAACAGGTCGCCGGCTGGCGCAAGGTCTGCGATCTGGCCCAGACCCACCTGGCCCGGCTCCAGGAGTACCGGCGCGGCCTGGCCGAGGCGTGGCCACCGGAGACCAACGAGGCCGCCCGCGCCTACCTGCGCGAGCTGGACGAGCTGATCGACAAGGTGCGCCGCACGCACGACGCCGCCACCGCCAACTACACGGCGCTGTCCGCCGCCACCCAGGCCATCGGCTCCAGCCGGGCGCAGCTGGAGAAGGTGTACGAGGAGTACGCGGTCAAGCTCCAGCAGAAGCAGGCGTACGAGGCGACCGCCGCCGACCCGAAGGCCGCCATGGGTAGCCGGGTGCCGGACCAGCCGGTGACGGACGCCGACCTGGAACGGCTCAACGTCCAGGCGCGCGGCATCATGTACGGCCTCAGCACCGAACTCCAACACGCCCAAGTAATGCTCCGCCAGCCTCCGCCAGCAGCCCCTCGACCTGGGATCCAACCGAACGATCCCGACATCTATGGCGGCGCGGCTGCTGCACCCGCCATTCCACCTATCGTGCCGGTGCCGATCATGGGCAATCAGGCCGCATCGTCCCTGGGCCGACCGTCTGGCAGTGGTCGGCAAGCGCTTCCGCCCACCGCGTCTGGCGTAGGCCCAGTGCTTGGAGGGGCGGGCATGGGGCTAGCAGGAGCACCTGTCGGCTCGGGTCTGCCCGGGGTGACGCCGTCGGCACCAACCGGCCCACACTCCGGGATCGGAGTCCCACCGGCCGTGGCTCCCGGGACAACGCCTCGCCCGATAGCGTCTTGGCCGCAACCGAATCAGCCGGGTCAGAACAGACCGCTCGGCGGAAACCCCCAAGGCATGCCCCACCCGAAGCCACCGGTTCCTCCGCGGCCAATGCCGCCTGGCGGACTAATCGGCGGGGCACCTGGGATCGGTCTAGGCCAGCCCGGTGCGGGCATCTCCCAACCGCGCCGAGTCAACCCCATCGGAGGCGTCATAGGCGGCGGTGGTGCGGGTACCACGCCAGCCGGTGGCGCCGGTCTCCGTCCCGGCGGAGGCCGAAGCGTGGCAGTGGCAAATGGTTTGTGGCCTATGGGTGGCGCCCCTGGACTAACCGGCGGGAGCAGAGCGCCTTCCCGAAACGGGCGCCACGACCAGCGCGAGGATGATTCGAATCGATGGGACCCGGACCGCCCGTGGGAGACGGAGCAAGGAGTGGCTCCGGTTGTCCGTCCACCCGACGATGAAGGCCCGATCGATCCTGGACCTGCAATCGGCCTCGACCGGTGAGGCACCCTTCTACCCAAGTCGTGTTCGCTCTCCTGGCCTCTTTGATAGCTGCTGCCATGGCGGCAACTTCGGCACACGGCAGTCCGGTGACCCTCGCACCTCGACCTGATGGTGCCGACCGCATCCGTAAGGACCAATGGCACCTTAGTTACCTCAAGGTCGCCGAGGCTCACCAAATTAGTCAGGGCGAGAATATTACGGTCGCCGTGCCTGATACCGGCGTAGACCCACATCCTGACTTGCGCACGAACTTGTTGACGGGTACCGACATCATCCCTGGCGGCCCAGGCGACGGTCGCAAAGATGAAAACAGTCATGGCACCTCAATGGCTGGCCTAATCGCCGCACACGGTCAAATCAAAAATCTCGGAGCCCTAGGCATCGCGCCAAAAGCCAAAATCTTGCCCATCAGGGTTTCAACTTCCGATAATCTCGGCCAGGCAAATGATCTGGCCGCAGGTATCGAGTATGCGATCAAGCGCGGCGCCAGCGTCATCAGCATTTCCAGCGCAGGAGCTACGAGCCAGCGACTTATCCAAGCAGTGAACGCTGCCATCGCAGCGAATATCGTGGTGGTAGCAGGGGTCGGGAACCTGCCAGCAGCAACCAGGATTGGATATCCGGCGTCCCGCGAAGACGTCATCGCGGTCAGTGGAATAGATCAGAGCGGTAATCACGCGACTATATCGATCAGAGGACCAGGGATCGATGTCGCCGCCCCAGCCGTCGACATCTACAGCACCAGCTACGGGGCCAGATACTCAAAGGGGACCGGGACGTCGAGCGCCACGGCCATCGTGGCTGGGGCGGCGGCGCTGATTCGGTCGAAGTACCCGTACCTGCCGGCGTCCGAGGTAGCGCATCGGCTTACGGCTACCGCCGTCGACAAGGGGCCGCCGGGGCGCGACGACCAGTACGGCTACGGGGTGATCGACCTGGTGGCGGCGCTGACGGCGGACGTACCGCCGCTGGGTTTCGGGCCGGCGACGGCGAGCGCGCCGGCCGCCGCAGCCCCGAGCACGACGGCCGCCGCCCAGCCGGGCGACGGCGGCGACCATGGTGCCGCCGTGCGCGGATGGGTGACCCTCGGCGTGCTGGTGGCGGCGAGTGTGGCGTGGGCGCTGATCGCGCGCCACCGCCGGCGCGGCGCTGACCCACCGCCCCGGATCAGCCGCTGACCACAACCCCGCTGACCCGTTCCCCTGCCCGCCGACCCACATCAGGCCGACGGGGCCGGTAACGTCGGCGAGGTGTCAGATGCCGCGCCACTTCGCCTCGTGCTCGCCTCGGCGAGCCCTGCCCGTCGCAAGAGCCTCCAGGCTGCCGGCATCGAGCCGGACGTGCTGGTCAGCGGGGTGGACGAGTCTCTCGTCGTCACCGACCGGGCCGAGGAGCTGTGCCTGGAACTGGCCCGCCTGAAGGCCCAGGCGGTGCTCACCCGGCTGCGGCCGACCGACGACGAGCGGACCCTGGTGCTCGGCTGCGACTCGGTGCTCGCCTTCGGCGGCGAGATTCTCGGCAAGCCCGCCGACGCGGCCGACGCCACCCGGCGCTGGGAGCGGATGCGGGGGCGCAGCGGCGTGCTGCACAGCGGGCACTGCCTCATCGACATCGTGGCGGGCCGCAGGGCCGAGGCGGTCGCCTCCACTGTCGTGCACTTCGCCGACATCAGCGACGACGAGATCGCCTCGTACGTGGCCACGGGTGAGCCGCTCGCCGTGGCCGGCGCGTTCACCATCGACGGGCTGGGCGGGCCGTTCGTGGAGCGGATCGAGGGCGACCCGAGCACCGTCATCGGACTGTCGCTGCCGACGCTGCGCCGTCTCCTGTCCGAATTGGACCTGCGGCTCACAAACTTGTGGACAAAGGTCGCACCCGGCAATCAGTCGGTCGAACCGCTCGGCTAGCGTCCGATCATGACCACGAAGCCGATTCCACTCACGACGGAACTGCACACGTACCTGGTGGCACACGGCTCGCCGCCCGACGAGATCATGCGGGACCTGGCCGAGGAGACCCTTGCGGCCCTGCCCCGCGACGCGCACATGCAGGTCGCGCCGGAGCAGGCCGCGTTCCTGACGTTCCTCACCAGGCTGCTCGGCGTGCGGCAGGCCGTGGAGGTGGGCACCTTCACTGGGCTGTCGTCGCTGGCCATCGCCCGAGGACTGCCCGAGGATGGTCGACTGACCTGCTTCGACATCTCGGAGGAGTTCACGGGCATCGCGCGACGGTACTGGGCCCGTGCCGGCGTGGACGACCGGATCGAGCTGCGCATCGGCCCGGCCGGCGACATGCTGCGTGAGCTGCCCCACGAGCGTCACCTGGACTTCGCCTTCATCGACGCCGACAAGACCGGCTACCCGATCTACTGGTCGGAGCTGGTCCCCCGGATGCGTCCCGGCGGGATGATCGCGGTCGACAACGTGCTGCGCGGCGGTCGGGTGATCGCCCCGCAGGACGCCGACGACCGGGCCATCGCCGCGTTCAACGACGAGGTCCTCGCCGACGTCCGGGTCGACGCGGTGATGCTCCCGATCGCCGACGGCCTCACCCTCGCCCGAGTGCACTGACCGCCGCGGCCCGGACCGGCCGGCTTGATCCACTCCGGATACGCGATATCGGGGTGTCCGGGCGACGCGGACACCGCGATGTCCGGGACATGGTGTGGATCAACGCCGCGACCGCCGCGACGGTCGCTTCAGGCAGCGGTCGGGGCGAGGGTCGGCCGGTCGGGCCGCTGGGCGCGGAGCGCGCGGCCGAGCCGGACGGCGAGCAGCACGGCGGCCGCGATGAAACCGGGCACCAGCAGGAAGGCCAGGTGCGGGCCGACCCCGTCGGCCACCCAGCCGAGCACCACCGGTGCGATGCCGAAGCCGACCCCCATCGAGTACGACGCCCAGCCCGCCGCCCGGTCGGCTGCCGGCCCCGCCACGGCCAGCGCGATCGAGATGGCCAGCGGGTAGTGCAGGGCGTTGCCGAGACCGAGCACGACCAGGCCGACGACCGCGAGCCAGCCGACCGGGGCCACCCAGAACACCGCGAACCCGGTCAGCGACACGCCCAGCGCCGCGAGCAGCAGCGGCACCGCCACGGACGGCGGCACCGACCCGAACGGCAGCGCCAGCCCGGACGGCGGGGGCGGGGGCCGGCAGGCGTACGCGGAAGGTCAGCGCGGCGAGCGCGACCAGCGCGATGAGGCCGACCTCGACGGCCATCGCCGGTCGCCAGCCCCAGCCCCAGCCGGCGTCGACGCTGGCGCCGATCACCAGCGGGGCGAGGATGCCCATGCCGGCGCAGGCGGCGTTGGCCTCGGTGAGCGCGGCCGGCGCGGCGGGGCCGTGCCGGGCGGTGAGCACGACGTTGACCCCGCTGATCACCATCATGTCGAAGGTGGCGATCAGCGCTACCGCGGCTCGCGGGTCAGCGGACGCTGCGGGCGAACTGCCGGGCGGCCCAGACCACGCCGGCCGCGGCCAGCACCGCGATGATGGTCAGCCCCTGCCAGACCTTGTCGTCGCCGAGGTCGCCGGCGAAGAGGGCGCGGGTGCCGTCGACCGCCCAGGAGAACGGGTTCCAGTCGGCGATGCCCTGCAACCAGCCGGGCGCGAAGGTGAGCGGCAGCAGGATGCCGGAGAGCAGCAGCACCGGCTGGGCGACGGTGTTCATCAGCGGGGCCAGCGCGTCCTCACTCTTGACCTTGAGCGCCACGCCGTAGGAGACGGCCGAGGTCATCAGCGCGATCAGGGCGAGCATGAGGTACGCCAGCAGCAGGTCGCCGATGAAGACCCGCAGGTCGAACAGGAGCGCGAGCAGGGTGATGATGACCGCCTGCACGATCAGCGACACCACGTCGCGCAGCGAGCGCCCGAGCAGCAGGGCCAGCCGGCTGACCGGGGTGACCCGGGAGCGTTCGATGACCCCGGCGCGCAGCTCGGCGATCAGGCCGAAGCCCTGGAACAGGCCGCCGAAGATGGCCAGCAGCACCAGCAGGCCGGGTACGAAGATCTTGTAGGCCTCCGCCTGGCTGGGCGCGTTCAACGCCGGCTTGAGCAGCGGGGCGAAGAGCAGCAGGTACATCACCGGCTGGAAGACGCCGACGAAGACCCAGACCGGGTTGCGCAGCAGCAGCTGGAGCTGGCGCTGGAAGATCAGCCAGGTGTCACGGGCGAGTTTCATCAGACTTCTCCGGATTCTCAGGACTCGCGCAGCGAGCGGCCGGTCTTGGTGAGGAAGACGTCGTCGAGGCTGGGCCGGTGCAGCTCGATGGAGCTGAGCGCCAGGCCGGCGCTGTCCACCCGGCGCAGGATCTGCGGGATGGCGGTGGCCCCCTCGTCGACGTAGAGCCGCAGCCCGCCCTCGTCGGCGGTCTCCAGCTTGTTGACGTACGGCTCGCTGTCGAGCAGCTGCGCGGCCTGCGGGGTGGCCGCGACGTCCAGCCCGAGCAGCACGACGTCGCCGGAGATCTCGCGCTTCAGGTCGGCCGGGGTGCCCTCGGCGACCACCTCGCCGTGATCCATGATCGCGATCCGGTCGCAGAGCGCGTCGGCCTCGTCGAGGTAGTGGGTGGTGATGAAGACGGTCATCCCCTCGGTGCGCAGCCGCCGGATCTCGTCCCACATGTGCGCCCGGCTCTGCGGATCGAGGCCGGTGGTCGGCTCGTCCAGAAAGACGATCTTCGGCTCGTGGATGATGCCGAGGGCGATCTCGACCCTCCGCCGCTGGCCGCCGGAGTAGGTCTTGCACTTGCGGTCGGCGTACTCGCTGAGCTGGAAGGCGTCCAGGGCGCGGGTGGCCCGGCGGTGCGCCTCGGCCTTGCCGATGCCGTACATCCGGGCGTGCAGCACCAGCTCCTCGCGGGCGGTGGACTCGTCCCAGGTGCTGCCGCCCTGGGCCACGTAGCCGATCCGGCGGCGCACCTCGGCCGGGTCCTTGCGCAGGTCGGCGCCGGCGATGGTGGCCTCGCCGCCGTCCGGCTCGATCAGCGTGGCCAGCATCCGCAGGGTGGTCGTCTTGCCGGCGCCGTTCGGGCCGAGGAAGCCGAAGATCTCGCCCTCCGCGACCTGCAGGTCGACCCCGCGCACCGCCTCGACGGTCTTCGTCTCCCGACCCGCGCGGGAGCGGAACGACTTCCGCAACCCTCTGGTCTCGATCATCTCTGCTCCTGGTCGTCCGGGCCGGCGGTGGCCGGCCGGCTGTCCCTTGGGGACGGACGCCGGACGGCGCGCGCTACCCCGTGTACCCCGAAAGACTAACGCGATATAGCTCTTATGGTCAACGTTGACTAATCGGCTGCGGACCCATCGCCCGTGGTTCCGCTCTCCTGCCAACCGTTCCAACCCTCCGCCTCCGCCACCCCATCAGGCAGGTACGACACACCCGAGTCGATGCGTTCGGCGATCCGCTCGCACCAGGCGGCCTCGGTCTCCGCCCGGGCCACCCACAGCTCGAACATCCAGGCCACGTGCGCCGGCTTGCTGGCCCGGATCCAGTCGGACTCCAGCGACGCGCGGGTCGAGTCGGCGGTGGCCCGCATCAGGTTCGCCCGGTTGCGCAGGGCCGCCGCCGCCTCCTGGCGGGGCAGTGCGGGCAGGAAGGAGAACGCCGCCAGGAACGGGTCTGGCTGCTGGTGCACGTGCCACCACTGGCCGCGCAGCAGCGTCTCGAACTCGTCCTCGCCCTTGGCGGTCACCTCGTAGGTGGTGCGGGCCGGCCGGCCGCCGACCTGCTCGGTGGCCACCTCGCGCAGCAGCCCTTCCTCGGTCAGCTTGCGCAGGGCGTGGTAGATCGATCCCGGTTGCACGTTCGCCCACTTGTCCGCGCTCCAGCTGAGCAGCTCACGGCGGACGTCGTAGCCGTGCACCGGCTGCATCCAACGGACCAGGCCGAGGATCATCATTCGGGTGGCAGACACCGGTCAAGCGTAATAAACAAGTTTGACTAAAGCCGGGTGACGTGATCAGCCGGGCGGCCGGTGTCGAGCACCGGCCACCCGACTACCCGGAACCGGTCCTATCCGGCCAGCCCGTACGCGCGGATCATCGTCTGGTCGACCGAGTTACCGACGACGTCCGTCGCCGTGGCCCGAAGCGAGACGTAATCGCCGGTGGCGGGGTGGGTGAGGGCAGCCGTCCAGCGATCACCGGTACGCGTCAGGCTGATCGGTTGCCACGTCGCGCCGTCGTCGAACGATGCGGACAGGGTCAGCGACTCGAGCTGCTGAGCTGTTCCGGCCCACTCTGCTCCACTGAAACCTCGAAGGTGAACGGGGCGCCGGCCGGTGCCCGATTGAAATTGTCCAGCCCCAGGTCATACCGGACCGCGAGGAGGGGCAGGGCCGCTGCCTGGTCGAGGTGGGCCGAGGTGAAGGTCCACGCGGTTCGTTGCCGGGTGGACAGCGATGACCAGGGTGCCGCGTACACGTTGAGATCAAGGCCGGGGACCTGGTTCGTCGGCTGGACGTAGATGCCCCCCGGGTGGTCGAAGTCCGCGGCGTACCAGATCAGCTCCCCTGGGGTGTGTTGGATGACCTGTACGGTCCCCCCGGTCAGCTGCGCTTCCGCACGGTCCGTGCTCGCCGTCACCCGCGCCGTACCGCGGGCGTCCAGCGCGATCTGGGTGCGACCGACGGACCAGGTGCGGTCGAACGCCACCTGCCGTCGCGTCGGTGATCACCGCATCCAACCGGGCACGGCCGCGCGCCTTCACCTCGGGCGCCGGCGGCGGCACCGACCGTACGCCGGCCAGCAGGTCAAGCTCGTTCATTGGAAAACTCCTTGCCGGTAAAGACTTCCTGGGTGGGATCGGTGTCGCCCAGCGCCTTGCGGAGCTGGCGGCGGGCCCGGTGCAGCCGGGAGGCGACCGGGCCAACCGGTACGCCGAGCGCAGCCGCGGCCCCGGCCTGGGAGAGCTCGGCCCAGGCCACGAGCAGCAAGGTGTCACGATCACGGGCCTTGAGCCGGCCGAGCGCGCCAGCGAGCCGACCGCGTACGGCTGACGCCGCTGCCCGGGCGAGGAGGCGCTCGTCGGAGTTGTCCGACGGCGGCTCGGCGGACATCCGCGCCAGGGCGCGATAGCCACGTACCTCGACACGGCGGTGCCGCTTGATCAGGTGGGTGGAAGTAGCGGTCATAGAGCTCGGCGAACGCCTCCGGATCGGTCCGCGAGCGCCACAGCGTCTCGGCATCGCGGTGATCGGCGGACAGTCGCAGCTCCCTACCTGGCAGGTCGTCTGTGCAAAGAGTCATGCGGTGGTATCGATCATGAGCGACCCTCCCGGGTGCGGGCGAAAACAGTTGACGTGCCTACTTGCCCGCAGCCCTAAATGATCTTCACGTCGCTCAGACGTGCGGCATCCCACATTGAGCGATCGTTAGGGTGGCGAGGTCGGCCGATAAACTCCCGGCATCGACCATCCGGGAGGAGCCCTCAAGGTGCGCAAGGTACTCATCGCCAACCGCGGCGAGATCGCCGTACGCGTCATCCGCGCCTGCCGTGACGCCGGCCTGGGTAGCGTCGCGGTCTACGCGGACTCCGACCGGGACGCCCTGCACGCCACGCTGGCCGACGAGGCGTACGCCCTCGGCGGGGACACCGCGGCCGAGAGCTACCTGCGGATCGACAAGCTGCTGGCGGTCGCCGCGCAGGCCGGCGCCGACGCGGTGCACCCCGGTTACGGCTTCCTCTCCGAGAACGCCGACTTCGCCCAGGCCGTCATCGACGCCGGGCTCACCTGGATCGGCCCCACCCCGCAGGCGATCCGCGACCTCGGCGACAAGGTCACCGCCCGGCACATCGCCCAGCGCGCCGGCGCGCCGCTGGTGCCCGGCACCCCCGACCCGGTCGGCAGCCCGGACGAGGTGATGGCGTTCGCCGTCGACCACGGCCTGCCGGTCGCCATCAAGGCCGCCTTCGGCGGCGGCGGGCGCGGGCTGAAGGTGGCCCGCACCATGGAGGAGATCCCGCACCTGTTCGAGTCGGCGACCCGCGAGGCGGTCGCCGCGTTCGGCCGGGGCGAGTGCTTCGTCGAGCGCTACCTGGACAAGCCCCGACACGTCGAGGCGCAGGTGCTGGCCGACCAGCACGGCAACGTGGTCGTGGTGGGCACCCGCGACTGCTCGCTGCAGCGCCGGCACCAGAAGCTGGTCGAGGAGGCCCCGGCGCCGTTCCTCACCGACGCGCAGCGCGCCCAGATCCACGACAGCGCGAAGGCGATCTGCCGGGAGGCCGGCTACCACGGCGCCGGCACGGTGGAGTACCTGGTCGGCGCGGACGGCACCATCTCCTTCCTGGAGGTGAACACGCGCCTCCAGGTGGAGCACCCGGTCACCGAGGAGACCGCCGGCATCGACCTGGTCCGCGAGCAGTTCCGGATCGCCGACGGCGAAAAGCTGCGGTTCACCGAGGACCCGACGCCGCGCGGGCACTCCATCGAGTTCCGGATCAACGGCGAGGACCCGGGCCGCAACTTCCTGCCCGCCCCGGGCACGGTCACCACGCTGCGGCTGCCCACCGGCCCCGGCGTGCGGGTGGACACCGGCATCTCGGCCGGCGACGTGATCGGCGGCAACTTCGACTCGCTGCTGGCCAAGGTGATCATCACGGGCGAGACCCGCACCGAGGCGCTGGAGCGGGCCCGCCGGGCGCTGGACGAGATGGTGGTCGAGGGGATGGCCACCGCGCTGCCCTTCCACCGGCTGGTGGTGCGGGACGAGGCGTTCACCGCCGAGCCGTTCACCGTGCACACCCGGTGGATCGAGACCGAGTTCGACAACACCGTCGCGCCGTTCACCGCCGCCGCCGGCACCGCCGAGGCGCCGGCCGAGCGGGAGACCGTCGTGGTCGAGGTCGGCGGCAAGCGGCTGGAGGTCACCCTCCCCGCCGGCCTCGGCGGGGGTACGGCCACGGCCGCCCCTGCCGCTCGCAAGCCGGCCCGCCGGGGCGGCGGGACCAAGGCCGGCACCGCGGTCAGCGGCGACTCGCTCACCTCCCCGATGCAGGGCACCATCGTGAAGATCGCGGTGGCCGACGGCGACACCGTGGCCGAGGGCGACCTGGTCGTGGTACTGGAGGCGATGAAGATGGAGCAGCCGCTGCACGCCCACAAGGCCGGTACGGTCAGCGGCCTGAACGCCGAGGTCGGCGCCGTGATCACCGCCGGCGCGACCATCTGCACCATCGCCTGACCCGGCCGGCCTCACAGTCAGCGCAGGGTTTCGGCGGCCACCGCGCGGACGGCGGCGGTGAGGGCGTTCAGCACGTCCGACTCCAGCCGCCAGTGCTGCCAGTAGAGCGGGATGTCCAGGTGCCGGCCGGGCGCGAGATCCACGCAGCGCCCGGCGGCCAGGTCGGCGGCGGCGATCTGCTCGGGCACCAGGCTCCAGCCGAGGCCCAGCCGGATCGCCTCGCTGAAGGCGGGCACCGACGGCACGTAGTGCACCGGCGGTTCCAGCGGTCGGCCGGTCAGCGCGCGCAGGAACCGGTGCTGCACCCGGTCCTTGCGGTCGAAGACCACCAGCGGCGCGGCGGTCACCGCCGCCGTGGTGAGCCCGTCGGCGAAGTGGGCCTCGGCGAACTCCGGGGTGGCCAGCGCCTGGTAGCGCATGGCACCGAGCCGGATCACCCGGCACCCCTGCACCGCCTCCCGCTGGGCGGTGACCGCCGCCGTCACCGAGCCGTCCCGGAGCAGCTCGGTGGTGTGGTCCTGGTCGTCCTGGCGCAGGTCGAAGAAGAGCCCCGCCCGCTGCGGCAGCCGGGCCAGCGCGGCCGGGAACCAGGTGGCGAGCGAGTCCGCGTTGACCACGACGGCGACCCGGGTGCGGCCGCCGCCGGTCAGCGGGCCCCGCGCGTCGGCCAGCGCCTCCCGCTCCAGCAGCGCGAGCTGCCCGGCGAGCCGCAGCAGCGGCCGGCCCGCCTCGGTCGCCGCGCACGGCCGGGTGCGCCGGACCAGCACCTGGCCGACGGTCTCCTCCAGCGCCTTGACCCGCTGGCTGACCGCGGACGGGGTGATGTGCAGCAGCCGGGCCGCCGCCTCGAAGCTGCCCTCGGCGACCACTGCGGCGAGCGTACGCAACTGGGCCGAATCCAGGCCGGTCATAAGCTCAGCTTAAGCCACCTCAGAATGTTTAGCTGGACTGATGTTCCGCGGCGGCTCTAGCGTCGTGCCGTGCTCACCTCCGCCGTCGCCGGGTTCTCCATGTCCATCGCGCTGATCGTCGCCATCGGTGCCCAGAACGCCTTCGTCCTGCGCCAGGGGCTGCGCCGCGAGCACGTGGTTCCGGTGGTCCTCACCTGCGCCGCCTCGGACGCGCTGCTGATCGCGGCGGGCATCGCCGGAGTCGGCTCCCTGGTCACCGGCCGGCCCGTCCTGCTCACCGCGATCCGTTGGGGCGGCGCCGCGTTCCTGCTCTGCTACGCGGCCCTGGCCGCCCGCCGGGCCCTGCGCCCGGGCGCGCTGCTGCCCACCGAACGCCCGCCGGCCACGCTGGGGGCGACCCTGCTCGCCTGCGCCGCCTTCACCTACCTGAACCCGCACGTCTACCTGGACACCGTGCTGCTCCTCGGCGGGATCGCCCAGCAACACCCGCACCGCTGGCTGTTCGGCATCGGCGCCGCGCTGGCCAGCATCGTCTGGTTCACCGCGCTGGGCGTCGGGGCGCACCGGCTCGCCCCGCTGCTCGCCCGTACCCTCGCCTGGCGGCTGCTGGACGGCGTGATCGCCGCCGTGATGGCCGCGCTCGCCGTCGCGCTGCTGCTCGGCTGACCGGCCGCCAGCTCGCCGCCGGCGGTACCCGCCGGCCCGGCGGCGGTGCGGGTGAGGGTGTTTTCCGTGACCACCGGGGGCGGGCCGACCGGCGGTCACGGATGATGGCCGGGTGCGGTTCCTTCATGGCGCGGTCCCCGCGCACGACCTGACCTACAACGACGTCTTCATGGCGCCGGCCCGCTCCGACCTGGGCTCGCGGCTCGACGTCGATCTGGCCACCGGCGACGGTACGGGCACCACCATCCCGCTGGTGGTGTCGAACATGACAGCGGTCAGCGGGCGCCGGATGGCCGAAACGGTGGCCCGGCGCGGCGCCATCGCGGTGATCCCGCAGGACATCCCGATCGAGGTGGTGGCGAACGTCGTCGCCTGGGTCAAGCAGCGCCACCTGGTGCACGACACCGCCATCACGCTCGGCCCGACCGACACCGTGGGCGACGCGATCCACCTGCTGCCGAAGCGGGCGCACGGCGCGGTGATCGTGGTCGACCCGGCGGGCCGGCCACTGGGCGTGGTGACCGAGGCGGACACCGTGGGCGTCGACCGGTTCGCCCAGCTGCGCCACGTGATGTCGACGGAGCTGCACACCGTACCGTCCGACGC
Organism: Micromonospora sp. CNZ280; assembly: GCF_011759515.1. Taxonomy (NCBI): domain Bacteria; kingdom Bacillati; phylum Actinomycetota; class Actinomycetes; order Micromonosporales; family Micromonosporaceae; genus Micromonospora; species Micromonospora sp. CNZ280. Next base: position 2,863,536 of record NZ_JAAOYP010000001.1, on the reverse strand, counting down.
CGACCCGCGGACCGGCTTCGACCGGCTCTCCGCCGGCCGGCGCCGGCTCGCCCCGGTGGTGGACGCCGACGGGCGGCTGGTCGGGGTGCTCACCCGGCAGGGCGCGCTGCGGGCCACCCTCTACAGGCCGGCGGTCGACGACCGGGGCCGGCTGCGGATCGCGGCGGCGATCGGCATCAACGGGGACGTCACCGGCAAGGCGGCGGCGCTGCTGGAGGCCGGGGTGGACACGCTGGTCGTGGACACCGCGCACGGGCACCAGGAGCGCATGATCTCCGCGCTGCGGGCGGTCCGCAAGCTGGACCCGGCGGTGCCGGTGGCGGCCGGCAACGTGGTCACCGCCGAGGGCGTACGCGACCTGGTGGAGGCCGGCGCGGACATCATCAAGGTGGGCGTCGGCCCGGGCGCGATGTGCACCACCCGGATGATGACCGGGGTGGGCCGGCCGCAGTTCTCCGCGGTGCTGGACTGCGCGGCGGCGGCCCGCGACCTGGGTCGGCACGTCTGGGCCGACGGCGGCGTACGGCATCCGCGGGACGTGGCGCTGGCGCTGGCCGCGGGCGCGTCGAACGTGATGATCGGCTCCTGGTTCGCTGGCACCTACGAGTCCCCCGGCGACCTCTACACCGAGCCGGACGGCCGGCGCTACAAGGAGAGCTTCGGGATGGCCTCGGCGCGGGCGGTCAGCGCGCGCACCGCCGACGACAGCCCCTACGACCGGGCCCGCAAGGCGGTCTTCGAGGAGGGCATCTCCTCCGCCCGGATGTACCTGGACCCGAACCGGCCCGGTGTGGAGGACCTGATCGACGAGATCATCGCCGGCGTCCGCAGCGCCTTCACCTATGCCGGGGCGCGGAACCTCGCCGAGTTCCACGAGCGGGCCGTCGTCGGGGTGCAGAGCACGGCCGGCTACACCGAGGGGATGCCGCTGCCCACCAGTTGGTGAGCGGCCGGCGGTCGGCGGCGGTCACCAGAAGAGGCGGCGGATCACCTCCCGGGCCGCCTCGCGGGGATCGTCGCCGACGCTCTCCGGCAGCGCCGCGGAAAGCCAGAGCGTGGCGAAGCCGTGCACGATCGACCACGCGGCCAGGGCGTCCTGCCCCGGGTCGGCGCCCGGCCGGTCGGGCAGCCTCGCCACCCCCGCGTTGAGCGCGGCGCCGGACCGCGCCCGCGCCGCGCGCACCTCGGCGTCGTGCGCCCGGTAGAGCTCCGGGCGGAACATCACCTCGAAGTGCGCGCGGTGCCCGACCGCGAAGTCGACGTACGCGACGCCGGCCTCCAGCATGTCGCCGCCGGCACCGTGCAGCCGGTCGGCGAGCAGGTCGAACCCCTCGACGGCGAGCGCGGTGAGCAACCCGGCCTTGTCGCCGAAGTGGTGCGCCGGCGCGGCGTGTGAGACGCCGGCCCGGCGGGCCAGGTCGCGCAGGCTGAGCGCGGTGACGCCGGACTCCTCGATCGCCTGCACCGCGGCGGCGAGCAGGACGCGGCGCAGGTCGCCGTGGTGGTAGGCAGCTTTGCCGGTCATGCCGCCAGCCTATCTTGCCGTTGACAAGATGGGTATCCGGAGGGCAATCTTGTCAGCGACAAGTTTTTGGTTGGAGGTTCGCCATGGCTCCGCTGATCGCGCTGGCGCTCGGCACCACCCTCGCCCGGCTGGTCGGGCTGGCCGGCGTCGACGTTCTCGATGGCTGGCACCCCGCCCTGCGGGTCGGGCTCGCCCTGATGTTCGTGCTGACCGGCTTCGCGCACTTCGCCGAGCCACGGCGGTCGGGGTTGATCGCGATGGTTCCGCCCGGGCTGCCCCGGCCGGACCTGCTGGTCACCCTCACCGGCGTGCTGGAACTGGCCGGCGCGGTGGCGCTGCTCGTCCCGGCCACCGCCGGTTGGGCGGCGGCGGGGCTGGCCGTGCTGATGCTCGCCATGTTTCCGGCCAACGTCTCCGCCGCCCGGCGCGGGCTCACCCTCGCCGGCAAGCCGGTGACCCCGCTCGGGCCGCGCACCGCTCTCCAGGTCGTGTTCGTCGGCGCCGCCGTGGCTATTTTGTTTGGGGCCTGACAATCAGGGGGCTAACATAGCTCCGTGCATCTGGTCACTCTTCACGACGTACCGATCGGCCGGCTCCTGGTGGTCGCCGGCCACGTGGTCAGCCAGCGGTGGAACCGCCTCCTGGCGGAGCGGTTCAACCTCACCCAGGCCGGCATGGTCACGCTGATGACGCTCGACAAGCACGGCGCGCTGCCGCACGGCGAGGTCGCCCAACGCTGCTTCGTCCGGCCGGCCACCCTGACCGGCATCATCGACACCCTCGAACGCGACGGGCTGGTCGAGCGGCAGCGCGACGAGAGCGACCGGCGCAGCGTCCGGCTCGCGATCACCGACGGGGGCCGGGCGCGGCTGGCGGCCCTGACCACCCTGATCCAGTCCGATCCCCCGCTCACCTCGGTCGACGCCGACCCGGCGAAGGCCGCCGTCATCCGCGAGTTCCTGCTGGAGGTCATCGGTAGCGCGGAGGAACCGCCCGGGCCGGGCCGCGCCGACCTGCCGGGAGGTCCGGCGTGCTGATCCGACTGCTCCGCGACCACCTGCGGCCGTACCACCGGGCGCTGACCGCGGTGGTGCTGCTCCAGTTCGTCGGCACCATGGCCTCGCTCTACCTGCCCAGCCTCAACGCCGACATCATCGACCTCGGTGTGGCCCGCGGCGACACCGACTACATCCTGCGTACCGGCGGCTGGATGCTGCTGGTCAGCCTGGCGCAGATCGTCTGCTCGATCGGCGCGGTCCACCTCGGCGCGCGGACCGCGATGGGCTTCGGCCGGGACGTCCGGGCCGCCATCTTCACGCACGTCAACCGGTTCTCGGCCCGCGAGGTCGCCCGGTTCGGGGCGCCGTCGCTGATCACCCGCAACACCAACGACGTCCAGCAGGTGCAGATGCTCGTCCTGATGAGCTGCACGATGCTGGTGGCCGCACCGATCATGAGCGTCGGCGGCGTGGTGATGGCGCTGCGCGAGGACGTCGGCCTGTCCTGGCTGATGCTGGTCAGCGTGCCGGTGCTGGCCGTCACGCTCGGGCTGGTGACCCGGCGGATGGTGCCCGGCTTCCGGCTCATGCAGACCCGCATCGACGCGGTGAACCGGGTGCTGCGCGAGCAGATCACCGGCATCCGGGTGGTCCGGGCGTTCGTCCGCGAGCCGCACGAGACGCGCCGCTTCGCCACCGTGAACGCCGACCTGACCGCGACCGCGCTGCAGACCGGCCGGCTGATGGCGCTGGTCTTCCCGGTGGTGATGCTGGTGCTCAACGTCTCCAGCGTCGCGGTGCTCTGGTTCGGCGCGCAGCGGGTGGACGCCGGGGCGATCCAGGTCGGCGCGCTGACCGCCTTCCTGCAGTACCTGATGCAGATCCTGATGGCGGTCATGATGGCCACCTTCATGCTGATGATGGTCCCGCGCGCGGCGGTCGGCGCGGAACGCATCGTCGAGGTGCTGGACACCGACTCGTCGGTGCTGCCCCCGACGGCGCCGGTGACCGAGGTGCCGACGCGCGGCGAACTGGAGCTGCGCGGGGTGCGGTTCCAGTACCCGGGCGCGGCCGAGCCGGTACTGCGGGACGTCTCGTTCCGGGTCACCGCCGGGACCACCACGGCGATCGTCGGCAGCACCGGCGCGGGCAAGACCACCCTGCTGTCGCTGATCCCCCGGCTGGTCGACGCCACCGCAGGCGCGGTCCTGGTCGACGGGATCGACGTGCGCGAGCTGGCGCCGGACGAGCTGTGGCGGCGGATCGGTCTGGTGCCGCAGCGGCCGTACCTGTTCACCGGCACGGTGGCGAGCAACCTGCGCTACGGGAACCCGGACGCCACCGACGCGGAACTGTGGGCGGCGCTGGAGATCGCCCAGGCCCGGGACTTCGTGGCCGCGATGCCGGAAGGGCTGGCGGCACCGATCGCGCAGGGCGGCACCAACGTCTCCGGTGGACAGCGGCAGCGGCTGGCGATCGCCCGCGCGCTGGTCCGCCGGCCGGAGATCTACCTCTTCGACGACTCGTTCTCGGCGCTCGACCTCGGCACCGACGCACGGCTACGGGCGGCGCTGCGGCCGGTCACCGCCGACGCCGCCGTGGTGATCGTGGCCCAGCGGGTCTCCACGATCGTCGACGCCGATCAGATCATCGTGCTGGAGAACGGGGGCGTGGTCGGGGTGGGCCGACACGAACAGCTACTGAAGACCTGCCCGACCTACGCGGAGATCGTCGCCTCCCAGCAGACCGCGGAGGTGCCGGCGTGAGCGAGCGCAGCAAGCGAGTCGCCAGGCAGAGCGCGGCCGAACCTCGGGCCGACGCCGACCTGACCGGGCAGCACAGGGCGCGGGCGGCCGTTCCCGCGCAGAAGCCGGCGGCCGACGGGCCGAGGCGGTTGCCCGGTGGTGGGCAGCGCGGCGGCGGGTGGATGGGCGCCGGGATGCCCGCCGAACGGTCGATGAACTTCGGGCCGTCCGCGCGGCGGCTGCTCGGCCGACTCCGGCCGCACCGGCTCCACCTCGGTGCGATCATCGCGCTGGCGGTGGTCAGCGTCGGGCTCAGCGTGATCGGACCGAAGGTGCTCGGCCACGCCACCGACCTGATCTTCACCGGGGTGATCGGCCGGCAACTGCCGGCGGGCACCACCGCCGAGCAGGCGGTGGCCGCCGCCCGGGCGGCCGGCAACGACAGCTTCGCCGACATGCTCGCCCGGATGGACGTGGTGCCCGGGGTCGGCATCGACTTCGCGGCGCTGGGCCAGGTGCTGCTGTTCGCGCTCGGGCTCTACCTCGCCGCCAGCCTGCTGATGTGGTGGCAGGGCTGGCTGCTCACCGGCGTCGTGCAGCGGACCGTGCAGAAGCTGCGCGCCGACGTGGAGGACAAGCTCAACCGGCTGCCGCTGCCCTACTTCGACCGGCAGCCGCGCGGTGAGCTGCTGAGCCGGGTCACCAACGACATCGACAACATCTCGACCAGCCTCCAGCAGACGCTGAGCCAGCTGCTCACCTCGCTGCTCACCGTGGTCGGCGTACTGGCGATGATGTTCTGGATCTCGCCGCTGCTGGCCCTCATCGCCCTCGTCGCGGTGCCGCTCTCGGTGCTGGTCACCCAGCAGATCGCCAAGCGGTCGCAGCGCCAGTTCATCGCCCAGTGGACGCACACCGGCCAGCTGAACGGCCAGATCGAGGAGGCGTTCACCGGGCACGAGCTGGTCAAGGTCTTCGGCCGTCAGCGGGAGGTGGAGGCCGCCTTCGCCGCGAAGAACGAGGAGCTGTTCAAGGCCAGCTTCGGCGCCCAGTTCATCTCCGGGATCATCATGCCGTCGATGATGTTCATCGGGAACCTCAGCTACGTGGCGATCGCCGTGGTCGGCGGCCTGCGGGTGGCCACCGGGGCGATGAGCCTCGGCGACGTGCAGGCATTCATCCAGTACTCCCGGCAGTTCACCCAGCCGCTGACCCAGGTCGCGTCGATGGCCAACCTGCTCCAGTCCGGGGTGGCCTCGGCCGAGCGGGTGTTCGCGGTGCTCGACGCCGAGGAGCAGAGCCCGGACCCGGCCGAGCCGGCCCGGGTGCGCGAACCGCGCGGCCGGGTCGAGTTCGAGCACGTGTCGTTCCGGTACGAGCCGGACAAGCCGTTGATCGAGGACCTGTCGCTGGTGGCCGAGCCGGGCCACACGGTGGCCATCGTCGGCCCGACCGGGGCCGGCAAGACCACCCTGGTCAACCTGGTCATGCGCTTCTACGAGCTGGACGCCGGCCGGATCACCCTGGACGGGGTGGACGTCACCACGATGCGCCGCGACGACCTGCGCGGCCGGATCGGGATGGTGCTCCAGGACACCTGGCTCTTCGGCGGCACCATCCGGGACAACATCGCGTACGGGCGACCCGACGCCACCGACGAGGAGATCCTGGCCGCCGCCCGGGCCACCTTCGTGGACCGGTTCGTCCGCAGCCTGCCCGACGGCTACGACACGGTGATCGACGAGGAGGGCAGCAACGTCAGCGCCGGCGAGAAGCAGCTGATCACCATCGCCCGGGCGTTCCTGGCCGAGCCGTCGCTGTTGATCCTGGACGAGGCGACCAGCTCGGTGGACACCCGTACCGAGGTGCTGCTCCAGCGGGCGATGGCCGCGCTGCGGTCGGACCGGACCAGCTTCGTGATCGCGCACCGGCTCTCCACCATCCGGGACGCCGACCTGATCCTGATGATGGAGGACGGCCGGATCGTCGAGCAGGGCACGCACGAGGAGCTGCTCGCCGCCGGCGGCGCGTACCACCGGCTGCACCAGGCCCAGTTCGCCCGATCGGTGGTCGACGACGAGGTCGCCGCCGAGCCGGTGGCGCGGTGAATGTCAGCGGTGGACCCGGTCAAGGAAGTCCCGCAGCAGGCGCACCACCTCGTCGAGATGCGTCTCCAGCAACCAGTGCCCGCCGTCGAGCAGGTGCAGCTCCGCGTCGGGCAGGTCCCGCAGGTAGGCGCGGGCCGCGCCGGCCGGCATGTAGCCGTCGTGCGGTCCCCACACGATCAGCGTCGGCGGCCGGTGGGTCCGCAGGTACTCCTGCTGACGCGGGAACCAGGCGACGGTGCTGCCCTGGTCGGCCAGGAGGCGGACCAGGTTGTCCCGCCGCGCCGGTTCGGCCCGGACCTGGGCCCAGGACAGCCGCCACAGGTCGGGGCTGACCCGGTCGGTCAGCCCGTCCGGCAGCTCACCGAGGAACTCGCCGCGGAAGCCCGCCTCGCTGACCGCCTGGGCGAGGCGGGCCCGACCCTCGTCGGTGGGGTCGCGCCAGAACCGCTTCAGCGGCTCGTACCTGGGGCCGTGCTGGTCGGGGTAGATATCGCCGTTCTGGATGACCAGGCCGGCCACCCGCTCCGGCGCGGCCATCGCCAGCCGCAGCCCGAACTGGCTGCCGTAGTCCTGCAGGTAGATCACGTAGCGGGTGAGCGACAGCACCTCGGCGAACCGGCGCAGCAGCTCGGCGTAGGCGTCGAAGGTGTACCCGAACCGGGCCGGGTCCGGCGTGTCGCTGTAGCCGAAACCCGGCAGGTCCGGCGCGATCGCCCGCCACCGATCGCCGAGTGCGGGCAGCAGGTTGCGGAACTGGAACGACGACGACGGGTAGCCGTGCGGCAGCAGCATCACCGGGGCGTCCGGCGGCCCGGACTCCCGGTAGAAGACGTCGATCCCGTCGACGTCGACGGTGCGGTGCGCGACTGCTGCGTGGGCCACGGTCTCCTCCTGTCCGCCACGCTACGGTCGGACGCCCCGGCCCGCATCGGAACCGACCGGGCCGGGGGCGTCGCGGACCTGCCCGGCGCGGGCTCAGCCCTCGCCGAGCAGGTCGGCCGAGCGGGCGGCCACCACGCGGGCGACCAGCCCGAGCGCGTCGCCGGCGGGCATCGGATCCAACCCGCGGCCGTCGCGCAGCCGCAGCGAGACCCGCCCGTCGGCCGCCTCGCGGGGCCCGATCACCGCGACGTACGGCACCCGCCGCCGGGCGGCGTCGCGTACCCGGGCGCCCAGCGAGCCGGCGGCGTCGACCTCGGCCCGCAGCCCGGCCGCCAGCGCGTCGGCGACGAACCGGTCGGCCGCCCCGGCCTGCCCGTCGTCGACCGGCAGCACCACGAGCTGGACCGGGGCGTACCAGGCCGGGAACGCACCCTGGTGCACCTCGATGAGGTACGCGAAGAGCCGCTCCATGCTGCCGACCAGGCTCCGGTGCACCATCACCGGACGGCGCCGCGCCCCGTCAGCGTCGGTGTACCAGAGGTCGAACTTCGCCGGCTTGTCGAAGTCGAGCTGCACGGTGGACAGGGTCGACTCCCGGCCGGCGGCGTCCACGATCTGAATGTCGATCTTCGGGCCGTAGAAGGCCGCGTCGCCGGGTGCCTCGGCGTACTCCACCCCGGCCAGGGCCTCCCGCAGCAGCTCCTCGGCCCGCGCCCACTGCGCGTCGTCGCCGACGTAGCGCTGCTCCGGCCCGCGCAGCGACAGCCGGTAGCCGGCGGGCCGTACGCCGAGCGCCCCGTGCGCCTCGCGGATCAGCCCGAGGATGGCGGCGACCTCCGCACCCACCTGCTCCAGCGCGCAGAAGTTGTGCGCGTCGTTGAGCGAGATGGCGCGCACCCGGGACAGCCCGCCGAGCACCCCCGAGCGTTCGGCCCGGTACATCCCGCCCAGCTCGGCGATCCGCAGCGGCAGCTCCCGGTAGGAGCGCCCCCGGGACCGGTAGACCAGGGCGTGGTGCGGGCAGAGCGCCGGCCGGAGCACGAACTCGTCGTCGGCGCTGAGCCGCAGCGGCGGGAACATGTCGTCGGCGAAGTGGTCGAGGTGGCCGGAGATCTCGAAGAGCTGCCGTTTGCCCAGCGGCGGGGAGTAGACGTGCCGGTAGCCGGCCCGGCGCTCCAGCTCCCGCACGTACTCCTCGACGGCGTGCCGGGCGGCGGCGCCGGCCGGCAGCCAGATCGGCAGTCCGGCGCCGGCCAGCGGGTCGGAGACGAACAGGTCCAGCTCCCGGCCGAGCCTGCGGTGGTCGATCATGTCGCGCTCCTGGTTCGGGTACGCCCCGCGGGCGAGCCGGTCCGGAACGCCATGAGGCCCCGGGGCGGATCGCCCCGGGGCCTCGTCGACGGATTGGTCAGTACGGCACGCCGGGGTTCCCCGGCGTCGTGGTCAGCACCGCACTGCGCATGCCGCGACGGTACGCCGGCCGCGGCGCGGCCCGCACCCGCATTTCCCGGCGGAGCGCGGCCGGACGGGTGGGAAGCGGTGGCGGGCCGCCGGCACGGGACCTGCCGGCGGCCCGCGGCGGCCCGCCGTCGGAAACGGGGGACCCGACGGTCCTGGGCCGCGCGCCGACAACGGTACGCCGACCACCGCCGATCCGCCGACCGCCGACGCCGCCGTCACGTCCCGGACGTCCGATCGTTGGACCCGGGGTGGCGCAGCCGTGTCGGTGGTCACCACCGGCCAGGCCCGTTCCCGGTGGCGCCGGCGGAGACGTCAGGCTCGGTACACCCAATCGGCCCCGTCCGGCGAGGTGGCAGTCGTGCCCGAACTACTCACTGAGGTCGCATCGCCGACCTGGGCGTACCTCGCGCTGCTCGGATTGCTGGTCGCGGACGCCTTCGTGCCGGTGATCCCCACCCAGGTCGTCATGATCACCAGCGGCGCGCTCACCGTGTACGGCGGGCTGAGCCTGCCGCTGACCATCGCCGTCGGCGCGCTCGGCGTCTTCGTTGGCGACCTGGTCTGCTACCTGCTCGGCCGGAGCGCGCCCGACCGCCGGCCGCCCCGACCGGGCGGACCGGGCCGCGCCCGGCGGGTCGCCGGCCGGGTCACCCGGGGACTGCGCCGCCCCGGCCCGCTGGTGATCCTGCTCTGCCGGTTCGTGCCGGGCGGGCGGATGGCGGCCTGCTTCTCGGCCGGGCGCAGCCGGTACCCGTACCGGCTGTTCCTGCTCTACGAGGCGATGGCGGCGCTGGCCTGGGCGTCGTACGGCGCGCTGGTCGGGCACCTGGGTGGGACCGCGCTGACCGGGTCGGCGTGGCGGCTGGCCGTGGTCGCCGGGGTGGCCGCGCTCGGGTTCGCCGCCGCCGGCTGGGCGATGACCCTGCTCAGCGCCCGCCAGCAGCCCCCCACCCCGGCCGAGGCGACCGCCGACTAGTTCTAGTACTAGCCGCCCTGGGCGGGGCTCGGCGCGCCATGTCGGCGCCATGGCAGCATCCGGGTCCGGTCGATCCCGCCACATCGGCGACCCGGAGTCGATCAAGCCCGACCTCTAGGGGTGGTCCCCGGGATCGATTTCGGTGTCCGGCCCCGATCCGTTTCGGGTGGTTCCGGCGGCAGGCTGAGGCATGCCTGGAACCCGGAACAGTGGCCTGCTGGCCCTCGGCGGGATCGCCCTGGCGGCGCTGCTCGCCGTGATCGGTCACCTCGAGGTGAACGAGGACCTGAATCCCTGGTCGCTGACCGTCAGCGACTACGCCGTCTCCGACCGGGGCGGCGTGATCGACGTGGCCATGGTCGTGCTGGCGGTGGCCACCGCCACACTCCTGCCCGCCCTGCGGCGGGCCGCCACGCCACCCGACGCCCGCCGACCCGACGCCCGCCGACCCGACGCCCGCCAGACCGGAGCCGGCCGGCTGGCGGAGGTGCTGCTCGCCGCGTGGGTCGGCGGACTGCTGCTCGCGGCGGTGGTGCCGACCAACGAGCCCGGGCTGCCCATGGACACCGCCGCCTACGTGCACCGGTACGCCTCGGTGGTCGCCTTCCTGGCGCTGCCGGTCGGCGGCTGGCTGCTCGCCCGCCGGCTGCCGGACTCCGCCGGCCGCTGGGTACGCGGGTTCGCCCTGGCCAGCCTGACCCTGGCGGCGGTGATGGTCTGGTCGGCCTACCCCGGCGACCGGGTGCTGCTCGGCCTGATCGAGCGGCTGCTCATCCTCGCCGAGGTGACCCTGCTCGCCACGGTCGCGCTGACCCTGCTGCGCCGCCGCGTGGAACACGCCGTCCGGGTGCCCGGCGCGACCGGTGTGCCGGGGTGGAACGCGCGGCACCCCAGGGCCACGATCGACGAGCCCCGGCGGCGGGTCACTCCAGTTCGTGGAGCATGAGCTGGCGGGCCGCCTCGCTGATCGAGCCGGACAGCGACGGGTAGATCGTGATGGTCTGGGCCAGCTCGTTGACGGTCAGGTTGTTCTCCACCGCCATGGTGATCGGCAGGATCAGCTCGCTGGCCTTCGGGGCGACCACCACGCCGCCGATCACCTGGCCGCTGGCCGGCCGGCAGAAGAGCTTCACGAAGCCGTCGGCCAGGTCGGCCATCTTGGCCCGCGCGTTGCCGGAGAGCGGCAACATCACCTGCCGGGCCGGCACCTTGCCGGCGTCCACCTCGTCCTGGGAGACGCCGACGGTGGCCAGCTCCGGGTCGGTGAAGACGTTCGCCGCGACGGTACGCAGCCGCAACGGCCGGACCGCCTCGCCGAGCGCGTGCCACATCGCGATCCGGCCCTGCATCGCCGCGACACTGGCCAGCGGCAGCACCCCGGTGCAGTCGCCCGCGGCGTAGATGCCGGGGACGTTGGTGCGGGAGACCCGGTCGACCGTGACGTAGCCGCCCTTGGCCAGCTCGACGCCGTACTCGGCCAGGCCCAGGTTGGCGGTGTTCGGGATGGAGCCGACAGCGATCAGCGCATGTGAGCCGTACACCTTGCGGCCGTCGGAGAGCTCGACCTCGACGCCGTCGTCGGTCCGGCGGACCGCGTCGGCCCGGGAGTTGTTCAGAATGCTCATGCCCCGGTTGCGGAAGACCCGCTCGATGGCCATCGCCGCGTCGGCGTCCTCGTGCGGCATCACCCGGTCGCGGCTGGAGACCAGGGTCACCTCGACGCCCATCGCGAGGTAGGCGCTGGCGAACTCGGCGCCGGTGACGCCGGAGCCGACCACTATCAGGTGCTCGGGCAGCTCGGGCAGGTCGTACACCTGGCGCCAGGTCAGGATGCGCTCGCCGTCCGGCACGGCGGTGGGCAGCTGGCGCGGCGTGGCGCCGGTGGCGATCAGCACCGTGGACGCGTCGATCGAGTACTCGGCACCGCCCTCGGCCGGCGTGACCACCACCCGGTGGGTGTGACCCAGCGTGTCCTCACCGAGCCGGGCGCTGCCGGCGACGAAGGTCACCCCGGCCTTGAGCAGCTTTGCGTGGATGTCGGCGGACTGGGCCAGGGCGAGCCGCTTGACCCGCTCGTGCACCGCCCGGGCGTCGACGGTGACCGCCTCCAGCCCGTCGGAGTGCACGCCGAACTCCTCGGTGTCCCGGTAGCCGGTCACCACCTCGGAACTGGCGATGAAGGTCTTCGACGGGACGCAGTCGGACAGCACGCACGCCCCGCCGGCACCCTCGGCCTCCACCACGGTGACATCAGCGTCCAGCTGGGCGGCGACCAGCGCCGCCTCGTACCCGGCCGGCCCCCCGCCGATGATCACGATCCGGCTCACAGCGCTCGCCCTTCGTCGATGCTCACAGTGACTTTCTTCTCCCGAACGCGTCCGACACGCACCGTCGTATTCTCCCCCACCCGCCGGCCGGGCTATCGTCATCGCCGTGCGTCATTACGCCGCCTACGGCTCAAACCTCGACCCCGCCCGGATGCGCGCCTACTGTCCGCATTCGCCGATGGTGGGCACCGGCTGGCTGGAGGGCTGGCGGCTCACCTTCGCGGGTGAGGACGTGATCGGCTGGGAGGGCGCGGTCAGCACCGTCGTCGAGTCCCCCGGCGACCGGGTGTTCGTGGCGCTCTACGACATCCACCCGTACGACGCCGCCCAGCTCGACGAGATCGAGGGGGTGACCTCCGGCACGTACCGCAAGCTGCACGTGCGGATCTCGACCCTCGACGGGGACGTCACCGCGTGGATCTACGTGTTCGACGGCTACGAGGGTGGGCTGCCCACCTCGTGGTACCTCTCGGAGATCGCGAACGCCGCCGAGAAGGCGGGTGCGCCGGACGACTACGTCACGGAGCTGCGGTCCCGTCCCACCGGCACCGCTTCGGCCTAGCCGCGCGTATCCCACGACCCACAGTCTGCTCCCAGCCGGGACCGGCCGACGAGGCGGCCCCGGCCAGGGTCGTCAATCACACACCGGTGGCCGGTACCACCCGCTCGTACATGTCCGTCCAGCGCACCTCGCGCAGCCCGACCGACCGGTAGAGGGTCACCGGGGCGGTCGGGTTGGCCAGGTCCACGCCCAGCCCGGCGTACTTGCGCCCCTTCGCGGCGTACGTCGTGAAAGCGCGCCACAGCAGGGCCGCGCCCACCCCGCGCCGTCGGTACGCGGGCAGCACCGACAGCGTCCGGACGAAGCCCTCGTCCTGGTCCAGCGCCTGGTCGGAGGACTGCAGCGCGCCGGCGGGCACCCCGTCGACCTCGGCGACGAACCACTCGTCCCAGAGCGCGCGGTGCGCGGGGATCGCCTCGCGCCAGCGGTCGAAGCCGGCCGGCTCGTAATCCGGGGTGTCCCGGAACGCGGTGTCGTAGATCTGGTGGAACTGCCGCAGGTCGGCCTCGTCGTCGGCGCGCAGCGGCCGGACCGCCATGCCCGGCGGCAGCGCCGGCTCGGCGGGCAGGTCGGACAGTTCGCGGCGCATCCGCACATACCGCTTGGCACGGTTGAACCCGGCCTCGGCCAGCTCGGCCGCCCAGCGGGTCTCCGGCGCGAACACCGCTGTACGTACGGTCAGCTCCGGCCGCCCCCGCTCGGCGGCCCGTTCGGCGATCCGGTCGAGCTGCCGGGCGAGCAGCGGCGCGCGCACCCCCTCGCCGCGCTCCGGGTCGACGTAGACCTCGACGAACTCGCGGCCCACGCCGGTCGGATTCGACAGGATCGCCCAGCCGACCACCGCTCCCTCGGGGTCGGTGACCAGCCACGAGTCGTGCCGCGGGTCGACGAAGGGCGCGGTGAGCGCGTCCCGCACGTCGTCGGCGTCGAAGTCGGGGTAGCCGACGGCGAAGGTGTCGGCGGCGTGCACCACCGCCAGGATCGCGTCGGTGTCGTCGAGGGTGGGACGGCGGGCCATCCAGCCGGCGGGGAGATTCACGGGGGCGATCCTGACAGGCCGGCCCGGGAAGCGCCGCCGAATTACCGGGGGATCAGGTGGGCCCGGGTGGCGGCGAGCAGCTCCAGCAGCTCGGTGCCGTCGGCCGGTCCGAGCGCCCCGAACGCGGCGGTGGTCAGCCGGTCGGTCACCGCCTCGGCCCAGAGCCGGCGTCGCACCAGCGGCCCCACCGGCGGGTACGGCGGCGGCCAGCCGCAGGCCACCGCCCCGGCTTCCCCCTCCGGCCCGGCCAGCACCGCCTCCAGCGGACTCATCCCGCTGGCCCGTACGGCGAGCAGGTGCGCACCGGTGAAGTGCTCCCGCAGCAGGCGCAGCCCGGCCGCGGCCCGGGCCCCCGGGGTCTGCCCCGGCACGGTCACCGCGCGCCAGGCGGCGAAGAGCGGCATGCCGCTGGCGTCGGCGGCGAGCACCGCGCGTTCGAGCAGGTCGGCGAGGCGTTCCACGGCGGGGAACGCGGCCAGCCGCTCGTCGCCCCAGCGGCAGCACTCGGCGAGGCTGGCGAGGGCCACCTCGAACGGCCGGATGGTCCGAGCCGCCGCGTCCCAGCCGTCGGCCACCGCGCCGGGTTCGATGAACCCGAGCGCCGCGGCCGCCGTCTCGGCCCGGACGTCGCCGAGCGCGCCGGCCCGGCCGGTGATGTAGAACGCCCAGCCGGAGATGCCGAGCAGCCGGGCCCGGCGCAGCGTGGTCGGGCACCGGGTGTACGCGTCGCCGAGTTCGAGCACGATCGGCTTGCTGGCCGCGGCGAGCTGTTCCGGCGTCATCCGCCCGCTCCCCGCCGTCCGCTCATCGGGGATCAGTGTGCCCTGCCCCGTACGCGTCGTCAGCCCCCCTCTTCGGCGTCCAGAGCCTCCACCGCCGCCTCCACCTCGCCAGTGCGGCGGCGGGCGGCGGTGAGCGACCGTTCGGCGGCGCGGCGGGCCAGCTTGGACCGGCTCAGTTCCTGCTCGGCGACCGCCCGCCGGCGTTCCAGCTCGGCCAGCTCCGCCTCGACGGCGTCCAGGGCGGCGGCCCCGTCGCGTTCGGCCGCCGCCGCGCCGGCCAGCTCCGCCTCCGCCCGCTCCTGTTCGGTACGCGCCTTCGCCAGCTCCTTCTCCAGCGCCCGGCGCTGCCGGGCCCGCTCCGCCCGGGCGGCCCGTTCGGCCTGTTCCGCCCGGAGGGCGGCCCGGTCCGGACGGCCGCGTTCCGGCCGGTGCGGCTCCGGTTCCGCCTCCTCCCCGCCGGTGACCAGCCGCAGCTGCGGCCGGGGCACCTCGCCGAAGCCGGCGTAGCTGGCCGCCCGCAGCAGCCGGCCGGCCCGGACCTGCTCGGCCACCTCGGTGTCGGAGAGCGCAGCGTGCAACGTCGCTTCCACCTCGGCCAGCGGCAGCTTTCCGGCCGGCGGCGCCCCGTCGGTCCGCGCCGCCAGCTTCCGGACCTCGCCGACCAGCGCGCCGACCACCGCCCGCCGTTGGGCGGAGAGTTCCCGCAGCCGGGGGCCGCGCAGCTCGCGCTGGGCGGACCGGAGCGCCTCGGCCAGCTGGGTCAGGTCGGCGACCAGTTCGGGACGGCGGTGGGCGAGCAGGTTGACCAGCCAGGCGGCCACGGTGGGCCGGCGCAGCTTGGCGATCTCCCGGGCGGTCTTCGGATCGCCGGCCTGGCGGGCCTCGGCGGCGGCCGCGTCGCGGGCCGCGACGAACCGGTCGGGCGGCGTGCTGTAGAGCTGCTGGACGAGGTCGCGGGAGGGGCCGGCCATCGCCTCAACCGTCGATCTTGGTGCCCGGCTCCAACCGCTGGTACTCGCAGTTGGACAGCGCGGTGTACTGCCGGTCGAGTACGCCGTAGCCGTTGCTGTTGAGCAGCGCGTCGTGCAGGGCGAAGGCGCGTCGCGGGGCGACCGCCCGGATGAAGTCGACCACCTCGGAGAACTTCGACCAGGGTGCGTGGATCGGCGCGAAGAGCGTGTCGACCTGCACGTCGTCGGGGACGACCAGCGAGTCGCCGGGGTGGTAGACGACGTCGTTGACCAGGTACCCCAGGTTGTCCACCACCGGGATGTCGGGGTGGATCACGGCGTGCCGCCCGCCGTAGGCGCGGACCGCCACCCCGGCGGCGGTGAACGACTGGCCCGCCTCGACCGGTTCGAGCGCCTCGGCCGCGTCGCCGAGGGTGCGGGCGAGTGAGGACGGCCCGTACACGGGCACCGGCCGCCGGTCGAGGTGGCGGACCAGCGCCTCCACGTTGACGTGGTCGGGGTGCTCGTGGGTGATCAGCACCGCGTCCGCCCCGTCCAGCGCCGCCGGCTCGCTGAACCCGCCCGGGTCGATGACCAGCACTCCCCCGTCGTGCTCCAGCCGCACGCAGGAGTGGGCGTACTTGGTGAGCTGCATCGTGACTCCTCGATTATCGAATCGTGACGTCCTGAGCGCAGTCTGCCGGAACCGACGTGCCGACGCGTCGCGTCTGAGCTATCGCCCCGGAGCGGGGCGGTGGAGGAAGGGACGGGGATGGACGGACGTAGAGCACGTTGCCGCGGGACGGCGCTGGTCGCGGCGGGTCTCGTCGCGCTGGTGGCCCTCGCGGGTTGCGGGAGCGGCGACTCCGGCGGCGCCCGGGACTCGGCGGCCGTGGCGCCGGGTGGGCAGGAGGCGGGTGCCGCGGCGGACCAGAACAAGGCCGGCCCGGGGGCGCCGGAGCAGGCCGGTGCCGGCGCACCGGACCTGCGGGTCGACCAGCGGGCGATCATCTACACCGGAACGATGCGGGTGCAGGTGGACGATGTGGACGCCGCCGCGCGGGAGGCGACCGCCGCGGCCACCCGGGCCGGCGGTTTCGTCGGCGGTGACGAGCGGCGCAGCTCGGCGGCCGACGCGGTGGCGGAGCTTCAGCTGCGGGTGCCGGCGGCGAGGTTCAACGAGGTCGTCGACGAGATCGCGAAGCTGGGCCGCCAGCAGCGCCGGGACATCAAGACCGAGGACGTCACCGAGGAGACGATCGACCTCGACGCCCGGATCACCAGCCAGCGGGCCCGGGTGGAGAGCGCCCGCCGCCTGCTCGCCCGGGCCACGTCGATCACCGACCTGGTGTCGCTGGAGAACGAGTTGGCCCGCCGCGAGGCGGACCTCGCCTCGCTGGAGGCGAAGAAGCGCCGGCTGGCCGACCTCACCGCCCTGTCGACCATCACCGTGTCGCTGGTCGGCCCGGACGCCACCACCGCCGAGGAGGAGCCGGAGACCGGCTTCCTGGTCGGGCTGGCGGGCGGCTGGAAGGTCTTCCTGGCCTCGATGACGCTGCTGCTGACCGTGCTGGGCGCGCTGCTGCCCTGGCTGATCGCGTTCGGCGTACCGCTGACGGTGCTGCTGGTGGTGCTGCGCCGGCGGCGGCGTCGCCAGCCGGCGCCGCCGGTCAGCGCGCCGCCGCCAGTGCCCGCAGCGCGGTCTGCACCATGACGCGTACGCCGACCGGGATGGCCCGCTCGTCGACGTCGAACGAGGCGCGGTGCAGGTCCACGTTCGGGCCGGAGCGGCCGACGCCGAGCCGGGCCAGCGCGCCCGGCACGTACTCCAGGTACCAGGAGAAGTCCTCGCCCCCCATGCTCTGCGGGGTCTCGGCGACGCCGTCCGGGCCGAGCGCGGCGGCGGTGGCGGCGGTCAGCACCTGGATGGCCCGGGAGTCGTTGCTCACCGGCGGGCGGCCACGCAGGTACTCCAGGTCGACGGTGGCGCCGGTCGGTGCGATGACGTCCCGGATCACCTGACCGACGATCTTGGGCGCGAGTTCCCAGGTGTCGCGGTCCATCACCCGCAGGGTGCCGGCCGCGCACGCCTCGGACGGGATGACGTTGTACCGGGTGCCGGCCGAGGCGTGGCCGAACACCAGCAGCAGCCCGCTGTTGGCCGGCACCCGGCGGCTCACCAGCGCGGGCACCTCGGTGATCAGCCGGCCGAGCGCGTCGACCAGGTCGACGGTCAGGTGCGGCCGGGCGGTGTGCCCGCCCGGCCCGGTCAGCCGGACGGTGACGTTGTCGGCGGCCGCAGTGATCGGGCCGACCCGCAGGCCGATCTGCCCGACCGGCAGGTTGGGGTCGCAGTGCAGCGCGAAGATCTGCACCACGTCGTCCAGCCCGCCGGCCTCGATGACCTCGAGCGAGCCGCAGGGCAGGATCTCCTCGGCCGGCTGGAAGATCAGCCGGACCCGGCCGGGCAGCTCGCCGCGGTCGGCGAGCTGGGCCAGCAGCATGCCCACGCCGAGCATGATCGAGGTGTGCACGTCGTGGCCGCAGGCGTGACAGACCCCGTCCACGGTCGACCGGTACGACACGTCCTTGACGTCGGTCAGCGGCAGCGCGTCGATGTCGGCGCGCAGCGCGACCACCGGGCCGTCCGGCCGGCCGTCGATGTCGCAGATGACCCCGTTGCCCTTGGGCAGCAGCCGCGGCTTCAGCCCGGCCAGGGAGAGCTCCCGGGCGACCAGCGCGGCGGTCTCGAACTCCTCGCCGGAGAGTTCGGGGTGCGAGTGGATGTGACGGCGGGTGGCGATCAGCCCGGGTACCCGGAGGGCGAGAAGGTGGTCCAGCTCGAACGGCAGGGGTTGGGACCCGGTGGGCGCCTCCGGCCAGGACGACGCCAGCTGGCTGCCCGTGGGCAGCGTCAACGCACTCGTCACGTCGAATTCTCGATCACTAGAGATGGATGGATCATCAGGAACAGCAGACAGCCTAGACCTCCGGCGGTGACGCTGCGCAACCTCGTTACGGTAGTGATCAGACCGCACAGCGTTACGAATGCCCTGCTGAGAGCGCTCGTAGATCTGCGGGACAGCAGGTAGATCGCGATTGAACGCCGTCATCTGCCCCACACCTCCTACAACGCGTAACCGTTTCGCGGGTCACGAAGTCGAGCGCCGACCTCGGGCCGTTGTTCCGAATTGTCGCATTAGTCGGTTCGATGAACTGACACTCCGACAATTACCCGACCACTCTCGGCAACGAGGCGTCGGCAGACGTTCACACGTCCGGGCACCATCCGACCGCACACGGTGTGCGTCCCCGATCACCCGGCCGGGATACCCGTAAACCTCCCCGGCACACGCCGCGGCCGGTAGGCCGCGCCGCCCGGGGCACGCGGGATCCGGCGGCGTCGCCAGGCCCGCTTCACGCCCGCGCCGCCGATCGGCGGCGGGGTACCTGCTGAAACTGTAGCGCCGCGCAGGTCGGCGCCGGGCCCGCCGGCGACCGGCCCGGACCCGCCGGCGCTCAGAACTGGTCGGACGGGCGGTACAGCCCCCAGACCTCCCGCAGCGTCCCGCAGACCTCGCCGACGGTGGCGCGGGCCCGCAGCGCCTCCTTCATCGGGTACAGCACGTTGTCCGTGCCGGAGGCGGCGGCGCGCAGGTCGGCCAGGGCCCGCTCCACGGCGCCCGCGTCCCGGGTACGGCGCAGCTCGGCCAGCCGCTCGGCCTGCGCCTTCTCGATCGCCGGGTCGACCCGCAGTGGCTCGTACGGCTCCTCGGCGTCGATGGCGAACCGGTTGAGCCCGACCACCACCCGCTCACCGGAGTCGATCTCCTGGGCGATCCGGTACGCCGACTGCTCGATCTCCCGCTTCTGGAAGCCGGCCTCGATGGCGTCGACCGCCGAACCGTGGTCGAAGACCCGGTCCATGAGTTCGGTCGCCGCCGCCTCCAGCTCGGCGGTCATCGCCTCCACCACGTACGACCCGGCGAACGGGTCGACGGTGGCGGTCAGGTCGGTCTCGTGCGCCAGCACCTGCTGGGTACGCAGGGCCAGCCGGGCGGCCTTCTCGGTGGGCAGCGCGATCGCCTCGTCGAAGCTGTTGGTGTGCAGCGACTGGGTGCCGCCGAGCACCGCCGCGAGTCCCTGCACCGCTACCCGGACCAGGTTCACCTCGGGCTGCTGGGCGGTCAGCTGCACCCCGGCGGTCTGGGTGTGGAAGCGCAGCATCATCGACTTCGGGTTCTTCGCGCCGAAGTCGTCCCGCATCAGCCGGGCCCAGATCCGCCGGGCGGCCCGGAACTTGGCCACCTCCTCCAGCAGCGTGGTGCGGGCGACGAAGAAGAACGACAGCCGGGGCGCGAAGTCGTCCACCGCCAGCCCGGCGGCCAGCGCCGCCCGGACGTACTCGACGCCGTTGGCCAGGGTGAACGCGATCTCCTGCGCGGGCGTCGCGCCGGCCTCGGCCATGTGGTAGCCGGAGATGGAGATGGTGTTCCACTTCGGCACCTCCTGCCGGCAGTAGCCGAACGTGTCGGCGACCAGGCGCAGCGAGGGCTTCGGCGGGAAGATGTACGTCCCGCGGGCGATGTACTCCTTGAGGATGTCGTTCTGGATGGTGCCGTTCAACGCCGAGCCGGGCACCCCGTTCTCCTCGGCCACCAACTGGTAGAGCAGCAGCAGCACGGAACCGGGCGCGTTGATGGTCATCGAGGTGGAGACCTTGTCCAGCGGGATGCCGTCGAAGAGCAGCCGCATGTCCTCGATGGAGTCGATGGCCACCCCGACCTTGCCCACCTCGCCGTGCGCGATCGGGTCGTCGGAGTCGTAGCCCATCTGGGTCGGCAGGTCGAAGGCGACCGAGAGGCCCATCGTGCCAGCGCGCAACAACTGGTGGTAGCGCGCGTTGGACTCGGTGGCGGTGCCGAAGCCGGCGTACTGGCGCATCGTCCAGGGCCGGGAGGTGTACATCGTGGGGTAGACGCCACGGGTGTACGGGTACTCGCCGGGGCCGCCCAGCCGGGAGTCCAGGTCCTCCGGGAGGTCGGTCGCCGTGTAGACGCCCTTGATCGGGAAACCGGACTCGCTTGACCGCCGTTCGCTCATTACCGGATGGTAGGACGAGCGGCGGCGCGGACGGGTGAGGGATACCGCACACTGCGTCGACGAAGGTCGACGGGAGGTGAACGTCCGGGCACGTACCGTCGAGTTCGGTAAACGTCCGCCGCGTCGGCTTTCGCATCGGGCGTCGGAACCCGCAAGATAGGGGGGTTGTGTCCCAGCCCCCTCGATTTCCCCCGGTGGCTTTTCTGTGACTCAGATCCCGACGTGGAGCGGCGGACCAGTCAGTCCCCCGACCGGACGCGCGGCACCCGGCACCACCATCGGTGGGCGCTACTCGCTGCGGTCGGCGGTGGGCAACGGCGGCATGGGCACGGTCTGGCGTGCCACAGACACACTCCTGCGCCGGGACGTGGCGGTGAAGGAGGTCGTCCTCCCGCCGGGGCTGGCGCCCAGCGACCGCGACGCCATGTACGAGCGCACCCTGCGCGAGGCCCGCGCCGCCGCGGCCATCCAGCACCCGGCCGTCGTGCAGGTCTACGACGTGGTCACCGAGGGCGGCCGGCCGTGGATCGTGATGGAACTGCTGGACGCCCGCAGCCTCGCCGACATGGTGATCGAGGACGGGCCGGTCGCGCCCCGGGTGGTGGCCAAGATCGGCATCGCGCTGCTCGGCGCGCTCGAGGTGGCCCACGCGATCGGCGTGCTGCACCGCGACGTGAAACCGGCCAACGTGCTGATCTGCTCCGACGGCCGGTGCGTGCTGACCGACTTCGGGGTGGCCCGGATGCCCACCGACGTGCAGCTCACCACGCCCGGGATGGTGCTCGGCTCGCCGCACTTCATCTCCCCGGAACGGGCCATGGGCCAGGAGTTCGGCCCGCCGAGCGACCTCTTCTCGCTGGGCGTGACGCTCTACACGGCGGTGGAGGGGCGGCCCCCGTTCGACAGGGGCGACCCGATCGAGACGATGCACGCGGTGGTCGAGGACCCGCCCGCCACCCCGCAGCGCAGCGGCCCGCTGACCCGGGTGCTGATGGGCCTGCTCGAGAAGGACCCGGGCCGCCGGCTGGACGTGCACACCGCCCGGGCCATGCTGCGCGAACTGCTCGCCGGCCCGCTGACCAGCACCGCGGCAGCGGTGAACTCGGTGACCGACCCCTACTCGGTGGTGCCGGTCCAACGGCCGGTGCCGGCCCCGCCGCCGGCCCAGCCGGAGCCGAAGCCCACCGGGCAGATCGGCGGCCGGGCGATGCTCGCCCCCGGCGAGTCGCTGACCGACCGGTTGGCCGCACTGCGCCGGGGCGAACGCCCCGGCCAGGCCGCCCTGTCGAGCGCCGCCGCGTTGGACGAGACCAGCGCCGACGCGCTGGCCGGTCCGCTGCACACGCCGACCGGCGCGATGTCGCCGCCGGCCGCGCCCCGCACCGGCCGCACCTACGGCGGCGCCGATGCCACCCAGCGGGTGGGCGGCGCGGAGCAGCCGGCCGCGACCCAGCGCGTCACCTGGGGCGTTCGGCCGGACGCGACCCAGGCGGTCCCCTACGCCGCCGCGCCGGACGCCACCCAGCGGGTGGGCGGCACCTACGGCGATGGCGCCCAGTGGTCGGTGCCGGGCACCGGCCAGCCGTGGACCACGCCGGTCGCCGCGCCCGCCGGCGGCGGCAGCCCGGTCGACCGGGTCCGCCGGGTCGGCGGGGAACTGGTCGGCACCGTCAAGAGCTGGCCCCGCAAGGTGCAGTTGGCCGCGGCCGGCGGGCTGGCAGTGGTGCTGCTGATCGGGGCGGTCGCCCTGTTCAGCGGCGGGGACGACCCCACGCCCCCGCCCCCGCAGGTCCAGCCCACCACCACCGCCCCGGCCGACCCCGGCGTCGAGATGCAGGAGCACTCCGCCCGGGGCGTCCGGGTGATGGTGCCCAAGGGCTGGGAGAAGGCGACCGGGGGTGTGTACATCGACTACGTCGATCCGGAGGACGACGGCCGGAAGGTGCGCATTCTCACCGAGAACTTCGGCGGTAGCAGTTCGATGCGCTGGGCCGAGATCGCCGAGGGCGGGTTGAAGAAGGCGAAGAGCTGCCCCAAGCCCTACTCCCAGATCTCGATGACGGAGCAGGAACTGGCCGGCAAGCAGGCGGCCGAATTCGAGTACACCTGCGGTGAGGGCGACACCATGCGACACGGCGTGTGGCGGGGCGTGGTCAGCAACGGGAAGATCTACTCGTTCTACCTGTCCGCGACCGACGCCCGGTTCGCGGAGAGCAAGCCGATCTTCGACGAGATGGTGAAGACGTTCCAGCTGACCGACGCCGGCTGAGGCCAGGGGAAGCGGACGGGGTGATCCGCCGGCGTGCTATCAAGAGGCATGCCGGCGGACACCACTGACATCGACGACATTCGCGAGCAAGCCCGGCGCTGGCTCGACGACGACCCGGACCCGGCCAGCCGGGCGGAACTCCAGGCGGTGCTCGACCGGCTGCCCACCAGCGCCCCGGAGCTGGCCGACCGGTTCGCCGGGCCGCTCGCCTTCGGCACCGCCGGGCTGCGCGGCCCGCTGCGCGCCGGGCCGAACGGGATGAACCTCGCGGTGGTCACCCGGGCCGCCGCCGGGCTGGTCGGCTGGCTCGCCGCCCAGGGTGGCTCCGGCCCGCTGGTGATCGGGTACGACGCCCGGCACGGCTCCCGCCAGTTCGCCGAGCGGACCGCCCAGGTGGCCACCGGCGCCGGCCGGCCCGCGTTGCTGCTGCCCCGCCCGCTGCCCACCCCGGTGCTGGCGTACGCGGTGCGCCACCTCGGTGCGGTGGCCGGGGTGATGGTGACCGCCAGCCACAACCCGCCGCAGGACAACGGCTACAAGGTCTACCTCGGTGCCGACCTGGGCGGCGAGCTGGGCGCCGGCGCGCAGATCGTGCCGCCGGCCGACGCCGGGATCGAGGCCGCGATCCGGGCCGTCGGGCGGCTGGCCGAGGTGCCGCTCGGCCCGCCCGGCCAGGTGCTCGGCGACGACCTGGTGGCGTCCTACGTGGAGCGGGCCGCCGCGGTGATCGCGCCGGACGGGCCACGGGATCTCGCCGTGGCGTACACCCCGCTGCACGGGGTCGGGGCGGCCGTGCTCACCGCCGCCTTCGCGCGGGCCGGCTTCCCGGTGCCGGGGGTGGTGCCGGAGCAGGCCGAGCCGGATCCGGCGTTCCCGACCGTCTCGTTCCCCAACCCGGAGGAGCCGGGTGCGGTGGACCTGCTGGTGGCGCTCGCCGAGTCGACCGGCGCGGACCTCGCCATCGCCAACGACCCGGACGCGGACCGCTGCGCGGTGGCCGTCCGGGACGCGGCGACCGGGTGGCGGATGCTCCGCGGCGACGAGGTGGGTGTGCTCCTCGCCGACCACCTGATGCGGCGCGGGGTGACCGGCCTCTACGCCACCACGATCGTGTCTTCGTCCCTGCTCCGGGCGATGTGCACCGCGCGGGACGTGCCGTACGACGAGACGCTGACCGGGTTCAAGTGGATCGTCCGGGCCGGCGGCGGGAGCGCCCCGCTGGTCTTCGGCTACGAGGAGGCGCTGGGCTACTGCGTGGCTCCCGACCACGTACGCGACAAGGACGGCATCACCGCCGCGCTGACCGTGGCCGAGCTGGCCGCCGGGCTGAAGGCGGAGGGCCGGACGCTCACCGACCGGCTGGACGAGCTGGCCGCCGAGTTCGGCGTGCACCACACCGACCAGCTCTCGGTGCGGGTGGACGACCTGCGGGAGATCGCCGCCGCGATGGCCCGGATCCGGGCGGCCACGCCCACCGAGCTGCTCGGCCACCCGGTCACCTCGGCGCAGGACCTGCTTCCCGGGGCCGACGTGGTGATCCTGCGCACCGCGGCCGCCCGGGTGGTGATCCGGCCCTCCGGCACCGAACCGAAGCTCAAGGCGTACCTCGAGGTGGTCGAGCCGGTCGCGGACGGCGACGTGGCCGCGGCGCGGGCCAGGGCGACGGAGGCCGTCGCCGCCCTCCGCACCGAGATCGCCGCCGCGCTCGGGCTCTAGCCGAGGTACGCCCGCGGGGCACCGGGCGACGGGCGGGTCAGCGGCGGGGGCCGAGAGCGGCGTCGACGGCCTGGCCGAGGGCGACGACGACCAGGCCGACGGAGGGGCGGACCACCGAGTCCTCCAGGCTGACCTCGCCGGAGAAGCCGGCGCCGCTGGCGATCTCCGCCAGCCGGCGGCGGGCGTCCGCGGTCGCCTCGGGGCTGATCCCGAGCGCCGGTTCCATCCGGAGCACGGCGACCAGGGTGGCCAGCGCGGCGGTGCGCTCGTCCGGTACGGCCCCGCCGGTGAGCGCCTCGGCGAGGCGGCGCCGGGTGTCCGCCTCCACCGACGGGTCCACCACCGGATACCGGTGCACGTGGATGAAGCCCAGCTCGGTCTCGTCCACGTCCCGCACCACGCCCTGGCGGCACAGGTCGCCGAGGATCCGGTCGCGCAGGCCGTGTCGCAGCCGCTGCACCCAGGACGACGGGGAGTGCGGGGTGTCCGCCGCCATCCGCTCCAGGACGGCGTCGGTGACCGGCTCGCCGGTGGGCGCCGGGTCGACCACCGTCAGCGCGCCCTCGGAGTACGCGATCCGGCCGGCCAGCGCCAGCTCGATCAGCACCGCCGCGGCCATCCCCAGGTCGAGGGTGATCCGCGGCATGGTGGCCTTGCCGGTCTCGTCGTCGTAGGCGAGGAGGAGCAGCTCTTCGGCGAGCGCGACACCTGTCATGGCCCGAGACGCTAGCCGGTGCGCGCACCCCACGCACGAACTCGGCGTGGGGCGCGCCCGGCGGGTTCAGAACCGGGGCATGCCGCCGAACTGGCGGTCCCCGGCATCGCCGAGGCCCGGGACGATGAACATCCGGTCGTTCAGGCCCTCGTCGATCGAGGCGGTGACCAGCCGCAGCGGCAGGCCGGACCGCTCCAGCCGGTCGATGCCGACCGGGGCGGCGAGCACGCAGAGCACGGTGATGTCGGTGCAGCCCCGGTCGGCGAGCAGCCGGCAGCAGTGCTCCAGCGAGCCGCCGGTGGCCAGCATCGGGTCGAGCACCAGCACCGGCAGCCCGGCCAGGTCCCGGGGCAGCGACTCCATGTAGGCGCGCGGCTCGTAGGTCTCCTCGTCCCGGGCCAGCCCGACGAAGCCCATCGAGGACTCCGGCAGCAGCCCGAGCGCCGCGTCGGCCATGCCGAGGCCGGCCCGCAGCACCGGCACCAGCAGCGGCGGGTTGGCCAGCCGGGTGCCCTCGGTGCCGGTGACCGGGGTCTGCACCGGGTACCGCTCGACCGGGAAGGACCGGGCCGCCTCGTACACCAGCATGGTGGTCAGTTCGTGCAGCGCCGCCCGGAAGTTGGCGGAATCGGTGCGCGCGTCCCGCATGGCGGTCAGCCGCGACTGGGCGAGCGGGTGGTCAATGACGAGTACGTCCACGGTCGCTCAACCTACCGAACCGGCGGCCCGGGCACTGCCGGTGCGGGCGGACCGGCGATCCCGCTCACCGGCCGGCGCCGTGACCAAGATCACTGGGCGGCCGGATGCGTAGACTTCCAGGCATGACGGCGACAGCGACGTCGGCCCGGTCGGATCTCTCCGAGCTGGGACGATCCGAGACCGCTCTGCGGACCTTCCTGCACGGCCTGCCCGGCGTGGACCAGGTCGGCGCGGAGCAGCGGGCGGCACAGCTCGGCACCCGCTCCATCAAGACCACCGCCAAGGCCCAGGCCATCGACCTGGCGATCCGGATGGTCGACCTGACCACCCTCGAGGGCGCGGACACTCCGGGCAAGGTGCGGGCGCTGGCCGCCAAGGCGCTGCGCCCCGACCCGGCCGACCCGTCCTGCCCGCACGTCGGCGCGGTCTGCGTCTACCCGGCCATGGTCCCGTACGTGGCCGAGGTGCTGCGCGGCAGCAACGTGCACCTGGCCAGTGTGGCGACCGCCTTCCCCTCCGGGCAGGCGCCGCTGGAGGTCAAGCTCGCCGACACCCGCGCCGCCGTCGAGGCGGGCGCCGACGAGATCGACATGGTGATCAACCGGGGCGCGTTCCTGGCCGGCCGCTACAAGGAGGTGTACGACGAGATCGTCGCCACCAAGGAGGCCTGCGGGGACGCCCACCTCAAGGTGATCCTGGAGACCGGCGAGCTGGCCACCTACGACAACGTCCGGCGCGCCTCCTGGCTGGCCATGCTGGCCGGCGGCGACTTCATCAAGACCTCCACCGGCAAGGTGCCGGTCGCGGCCACCCCGCCGGTGACCCTGGTGATGCTGGAGGCGGTCCGCGACTTCCGCGCGGCCACCGGACGGCAGGTCGGCGTGAAGCCGGCCGGCGGCATCAGGACCACCAAGGACGCGATCAAGTACCTGGTGATGGTCAACGAGACCGTCGGCGCGGACTGGCTGGACCCGGACTGGTTCCGCTTCGGCGCCTCCAGCCTGCTGAACGACCTGCTGATGCAGCGCACCAAGCTGACGACCGGCGTCTACTCCGGTCCCGACTACTTCACCCTGGACTGAGCGCCATGTTCGAATACGCCCCCGCCCCCGAGTCCCGCTCGGTGGTGGACATCAAGCCCTCGTACGGGCTCTTCATCGACGGCCAGTTCGTCGACCCCACCGACGGTGGCTCCTTCAAGTCGATCAACCCGGCCTCGGAGGAGGTGCTGGCCGAGGTCGCCGAGGGCGGCGCCGGGGACGTCGACCGCGCGGTCCGTGCCGCCCGGGCGGCGTACGAGAAGGTGTGGGGCCCGATGCCGGGCCGGGACCGGGCCAAGTACCTGTTCCGGATCGCCCGGATCATCCAGGAGCGCTCCCGCGAACTGGCGGTGCTGGAGTCGCTGGACAACGGCAAGCCGATCAAGGAGTCCCGGGACGTCGACATCCCGCTGGTCGCCGCGCACTTCTTCTACTACGCCGGCTGGGCCGACAAGCTGGAGCACGCCGGGTTCGGCCCCAACCCCCGCCCGTTGGGGGTAGCCGCGCAGGTCATCCCGTGGAACTTCCCGCTGCTGATGCTGGCCTGGAAGATCGCCCCGGCGTTGGCCGCCGGAAACACGGTGGTGCTGAAGCCGGCCGAGACCACCCCGCTGACCGCGCTGATCTTCGCCGAGATCTGCCAGCAGGCCGACCTGCCCGCCGGTGTGGTCAACATCGTCACCGGCGCCGGCGACACCGGCCGCGCGCTGGTCGAGCACCAGGGCGTGGACAAGGTCGCCTTCACCGGCTCGACCGAGGTCGGCCGGGCGATCGCCCGCGCGGTGGCCGGCACCCGCAAGAAGCTCACCCTGGAGCTGGGCGGCAAGGCCGCCAACATCGTCTTCGACGACGCCCCGGTCGACCAGGCGGTCGAGGGGATCGTCAACGGCATCTTCTTCAACCAGGGGCACGTGTGCTGCGCCGGCTCCCGGCTGCTGGTCCAGGAGAACGTCGCCGACCGGGTGCTGGAGTCGCTGAAGCGGCGGATGGCCCAGCTGCGCGTCGGCGACCCGCTGGACAAGAACACCGACATCGGCGCGATCAACTCGGCCGCCCAGCTGGCCCGGATCCGGGAACTCTCCGAGGCCGGCTCCGCCGAGGGTGCCGAGCGCTGGTCGCCGCCGTGCGAGCTGCCCGAGCGCGGTTTCTGGTTCGCGCCGACCATCTTCACCGGGGTCACCCAGGCACACCGGATCGCCCGCGAGGAGATCTTCGGCCCGGTGCTGTCCGTGCTGACCTTCCGCACCCCGGCCGAGGCCGTCGAGAAGGCGAACAACACGCCGTACGGGCTGTCGGCCGGGATCTGGACCGACAAGGGCTCCCGGATCCTGTGGATGGCCGACCGGCTGCGGGCCGGGGTGGTCTGGGCCAACACGTTCAACAAGTTCGACCCCACCTCGCCGTTCGGCGGCTACAAGGAGTCGGGCTACGGTCGCGAGGGCGGCCGGCACGGGCTGGAGGGCTACCTCAATGTCTGAGCGGGTCGCGGTACGCAAGACGTACAAGCTCTTCATCGGCGGGAAGTTCCCGCGCAGCGAGTCGGGACGGTCGTATCTCGTGCAGGACGCGAACGTGTCTTTGGCGTCTCGGAAGGACGCGCGGGACGCCGTCGTCGCCGCCCGCGCCGCGGTCAAGGGCTGGGCCGGCGCCACCGCGTACAACCGGGGGCAGATCCTCTACCGGGCGGCCGAGATGCTGGAGGGCCGGCGCGAGCAGTTCGTCGCGCTCGGCGTGCCCGGCGACGAGGTCGACGCCGCGGTCGACCGCTGGGTCTGGTACGCCGGCTGGTCGGACAAGCTCGCCCAGGTGTACGGCGGCGCCAACCCGGTCGCCGGCCCGTACTTCAACCTGTCGGCGCCGGAGCCGACCGGCGTGGTGGCCGTGGTGGCCCCGGCGTCGCCGGCGCTGCTCGGCCTGGTCAGCGTGATCGCCCCGGCGATCGTCACCGGCAACACCGTGGTGGTGGCCGCCTCGCCGGCCGAACCGCTGGCGGCGGTGACCCTGGCCGAGGTGCTCGCCACCTCGGACCTGCCGGGTGGGGTGGTGAACATCCTGACCGGCCGGCTGTCGGACACGGTGCCGACGCTGGCCAG
Organism: Micromonospora sp. CNZ280; assembly: GCF_011759515.1. Classification (NCBI taxonomy): domain Bacteria; kingdom Bacillati; phylum Actinomycetota; class Actinomycetes; order Micromonosporales; family Micromonosporaceae; genus Micromonospora; species Micromonospora sp. CNZ280. Next base: position 2,834,546 of record NZ_JAAOYP010000001.1, on the reverse strand, counting down.
CCACATGGACGTCAACGCGATCGACCTGACCGGGGTGGCCGACGCCGACCTGGCGGCCGACCTGGAGGTCAGGGCGGCGGAGAACCTCAAGCGGGTGCTCCGGCCGGCGCCGGCCGACCACGACTGGTTCGCCGACCCCGGCGTCACCCGGATGACCTCCCTCCTGGAGACCAAGACCGTCTGGCACCCCAAGGGCGTCTGATCCCGCTCGCCCGCAACTCAAGATCCGCGCACTTTCAGTGAAAGAGTGGCCTCAGCTCGCGCGGAGGCCACTCTTTCCGTGAAAGTGCGCGGATCTTGAGCTCGGGTGTACCGCGCTGAGAGGGGTCTACTACCGGGGGTAGGATTGCGGGGTGACTCGGCTTGGTGATCTCGAACGTGCGGTGATGGACGTACTGTGGGACTCGGTCCCCGCCGCGTCGGACGGCGTCACCGTGCGGGAGGTCGCGGACGCGCTGGCCGGGCGCGAACTGGCGTACACCACGGTGATGACCGTGCTGGACCGGCTGGCCGGCAAGGGAATGGTGCAGCGCGAGCGGGAGGGGCGGGCCTGGCGCTACCGGGCCGCGGCCAGCCGCGAGGCGTACATCGCCCAGCTCATGCTCGACGCGCTCGACCTGGGCGGCAGCCGGGACGCCGCGCTGGTGCGCTTCGCCCGCTCGGTGACCGGCACCGAGGCCGAGGTGCTGCGCGCCGCGCTGGCCGCCGACGCCGCCGCCGTGGGGTTGGCCGCTTCCGGTGAGCTGACCGACCGGGTCGAGGCGCCGACCGACCGGGTGGTCCGCCCGCCCGTCGCCGACGAGGCCGCGGACCGGTAGGGCGGCGGCCGTGGCGTACGCTCTGCACTTCGCCGCGTCGATGGCGGCCTGCCTGCTGACCGCGCAGGTACTGGCCCGCTCCACCTGGACGTGGCGCAGCCCCCGGGTGGCGATCCTCTGCTGGCAGGCGGTCGGGCTGGCGCTCGGCCTCTCCGAGATGGGCCTGCCGATCGCGGTGGGGCTGGCCCCGTACGACCGGCCGACCGGGAGCGCGCTGCTGGCCCTGGGCGACGATCTGGTGCACGGCACCCTGCCGCCCGGCCTCGGGCCCGTCCAGCTGAGCCTGGTCGCCCTCGGCTTCGGCATCGGCGGGGTGCTGCTGACCACGACCGTACGCACCCTGCTGCACACCGTGCGCGCTCAGCGCCGGCACCGGGAGCTGCTCGCCCTGGTGGCCCGGAACGACCCGGCGGCGCCCGGCGCGCTGGTGCTCGACCACCCGAGCGCGGCCGCGTACTGCCTGCCGGGGGTGAAGCCGCAGGTGGTGGTCAGCGCCGGGACGCTCAGCCTGCTGGACCGCGCCGAGCTGGCGGCGGTGCTCAGCCACGAGCGGGCGCACGCCCAGGAGCGGCACGACCTGGTGCTGCTGCCGTTCACCGCGCTCTGCCGGGCGCTGCCCTGGTTCGGCTGGGTCCGCGGGATCCACGAGCGGGTCGCCCTGCTGGTCGAGATGCGCGCCGACGACAAGGCCCGCCAGGCGCACCCCGAGGCGCTGGGCCGGGCGCTGCGCCGGTTCGCCGCGGCCGGCGACAAGATCACCCCCGCCGGCGCCCTCGGCCTCGGCGACCGTGACCTGGACGTGCGCGTGCAGCGGCTGCTGGTGCCCGACCGGCCGCCCCGGGTGCTCGGCGCGGTCGCCCTGGCGGTGGCCACCACGGTGGCCGCCCTGCCGATCTCGCTCTTCCTCAGCTGATTCCGGCGCGCCGCATGCGCCCCTCGAACTACTACGCCTTGTCGTACCGTCTCCTACGACAAGGCGTAGTAGTGATGCGTAGAGAATCTACGTGTAGGCTCGCTACGACAAGTGAGCCGACAGTACGGAGAGCCGGCCATGGACACCCTCCTCCTCGCCCGACTGCAGTTCGCCACCACCACCTCGATCCACTTCCTGTTCGTGGTGGTCACGCTCGGCCTGGTCACCCTGCTGGTGGGGCTGCAGACCGCCGCGGTGCTGACCGGCAAGCCGGTCTACTGGCGGCTGACCCGGTTCTGGGGTCAGCTCTACTTGATCAACTACGTGCTGGGCATCGCCACCGGCATCGTGATGGAGTTCCAGTTCGGGCTGAACTGGAGCGGGCTGTCGCGCTACGTGGGCAACGTCTTCGGCGCCCCGCTGGCGATCGAGACGCTGGTGGCGTTCTTCCTCGAGTCGACCTTCCTCGGCATGTGGATCTTCGGCTGGCACCGGCTGCGCAAGGGCGTCCACCTCGCGCTGCTCTGGGGGGTCGCGCTCACCGCGTACGCCTCGGCGTTCTGGATCATGGTGGCCAACTCCTGGCTGCAGAACCCGGTCGGCTACGAACTGCGCGACGGGGTCGCCCACCTCACCGACTTCACCGCCCTGCTCACCAATCCCAGCCTCGGCATGGCCTTCGGGCACGTGGTCTTCGCGGCGCTGCTGGTCGGCGGGATGCTGATGGCCGCGGTCAGCGCCTGGCACCTGATCCGGCGCACCCCGGATCACGCGCTGTTCCGCACCTCGCTGCGGATCGGCCTGGTCACCGCGGCGCTGTCGATCACCATGGTGCAGGGCTTCGGCTTCGCCCAGTTCGCGCCGGTCGGGCAGGTGCAGCCCACCAAGTTCGGCGGCGGGCCGGAGGCGGACGCCCTGGTTGCCGAGTGGACCACCCGGTTCGGCCAAGGCGACTACACCCCGCCGGTGCTGGCCAGCGTCGGGCTCGGCTTCATGATCCTGATCGGCTTCACCCTCGGCGCCCTCTGGCTGCTGCTGCCGCTGCTCTGGCGGGACTGGGCCATCCGGCTGCGCTTCCCGCTCTGGCTGATCCTGCTCGCCGTGCCGCTGCCGTTCGTCGCGGTGATCCTCGGCTGGATCGCCCGCGAGGTCGGCCGGCAGCCCTGGGTGGCCTACGGCCTGCTCCCCACCGACCAGGCCGTCTCCGGCGTCGCCCCCGGCGTGATGCTGGCCTCGCTGATCGGCTTCAGCCTGCTGCTCGGCACGTTGGCGGTGGCCAACTGGGTGCTGCTGGCCCGGCACGCCGCCCGGGGCGCCGCCGACCCGGCGCTGGGCCGGCCGCCCACCCAGCCGCCCGCCGACACCCGCCCCGCGCCCGCCTTCGCCTGAGGGAGACCATCGTGGAACTCGCCTGGTACGCCCTGCTCGGCCTCTTCTTCGCCGCCTACCTGGTGCTCGGCGGCTACGACTACGGCGTCGGCCTGCTGCTCGCCCGGGGCACCGACCCGGCCCGCCGCCGGGCGGCGCTCAACGCCGTCGGCCCGTTCTTCCTCGGCAACGAGGTGTGGCTGGTCGCCGCCGTCGGCATCCTCTTCGGCGCCTTCCCGATGCTGGAGGGGGAACTGCTCTCCGGGTTCTACCCGGCCGTGGTCGGCGCGCTGGTCGGGGTGATCCTGGTGACCGCAGGGGTGCAGTTGCGCAGCCGCCCGGCCGGCGAGCGGTCCCGGGCCGGGTGGGACCGGGTGGTGGTGATCGGCAGCCTGCTCGCCGCGCTCGGCTGGGGCGCCCTGCTCGCCGGCCTGCTCCAGGGCGTACCGCTGCACGCCGACGGGCACGTCGCCGGGGTGACCCACCTGTTCACCCCGTTCGTGGCCGCCGCCGGGCTCGCCGTGCTGGCGCTGGTCGCGGCGCACGGTGCGACCTTCCTCACGCTGCGGCTGCCGGCCGCCGACGCCGAGCCGACCGGCCGGCTGGCCCGCCGGCTGGTTCCGGTGGCGCTCGCCGCGGTCGGCGCGGCCACCGTCCTCGGCCTGCTCTCCGAGCGGGTACGCGACACCGTGCAGCAGCCGGTCGCCGGCCTGCTCGCGCCGGTGCTGCTGGCCGGGGCCTTGCTGCTGGCCCGGACGGCGCTCGCCCGCCGGCGGCCGGGACTGGCCTTCGCCGCCACCGGCACTGCCCTGGCCGCGCTGGTGGTGCTGGTCGGCGCGGCCCTCTGGCCGTACGCGCTGGTCTCCACCGTCGACCCCGGCGCGTCGCTGACCGTGGCCGACGCGGCGGCGAGCGGCCCCACGCTGCGGCTGCTGGGCTGGCTGACGGTGCCGCTCCTGCCGGCCCTACTAGGCTTTCAACTGATGTGCTGGTGGGTTTTCCGGGGACGGACCGACGGCAGGGCACCGGTGTACTGGTGAACCGCCGTCCCTTCGACCCGCGTCTGCTGCGCCGGGTCCCCGCGGCCCGGCGCGACCTCGCCGTGCTCGCCCTGCTCGGCGTGGTCGCCGCGGGGCTGGTCGTGGCCCAGGCCACCGCGCTGGCGGCGCTGCTGGCGACCGCGTTCGACGGGCGGCTCGACCGGCCGGCGCTGGCCGGCCTGGTCGCCGCGGTCGCCGCGCGGTCGCTGCTGGTCTGGGCGCAGGGCACGGTGTCGGCGCGGGTCGCCGCGACGGTCAAGGCGGCGCTGCGGGTGGAACTGCTCGGCGCGGTCGGCCGGCACGGCCCCGGCTGGGTCGCCGGCCAGCGCGCCGGGCAGTTGGCCACCCTGGCCGGGCGCGGGCTGGACGCCCTGGACGCCTACTTCACCGGCTACCTGCCCCAGCTCGTGCTCAGCGTCACCGTGCCGGTGGCGGTGCTGGGCCGGATCTTCCTCGCGGACTGGAGCTCCGCGCTGATCATCGCGGTCACCCTGCCGCTGATCCCGATCTTCGGAGCGCTGCTCGGCTGGCAGGCCCAGGCCGCCACCGAACGCCAGTGGCGGCGGTTGTCACTGCTCGGCGGGCACTTCCTCGACATGGTCGCCGGGCTGCCCACGCTGCGCGCCTTCGGGCGGGCCCGGGCCCAGGTGGACGTGGTCCGCCGGATGGCCGACGGGCACCGGGTGGCGACCATGAAGACGCTGCGCATCGCCTTCCTCTCCGCCCTGGTGCTGGAACTGGTGGCCACCCTCTCGGTGGCGCTGGTCGCGGTGCCGGTGGGCCTGCGGCTGCTCGGCGGCGGGCTGACCCTGCAGACGGCGCTGCTGGTGCTGCTGCTCACGCCGGAGGCGTACCTGCCGCTGCGGGCGGCCGGCGCCCGGTTCCACGCCAGCATGGAGGGGCTCACCGCGTTGGACGAGGCGCTCACCGTCTCGGCCACCCCACCGGCCCGGGCCGAGCGGCGCGGTCCCGCCCCGGACGGGCGGGCGGAGATCCGGTTCGAGTCGGTGACCGTCGAGTACGAGCGCACCACCGCGCTGCGGGACGTCACGCTGACCATCCGGCCCGGCGAACGGATCGCGATCGTCGGGCCCAGCGGCGCTGGCAAGAGCACCCTGCTCAACCTGCTGCTGGGCTTCGTCACGCCGACCGCCGGCCGGATCACCGTGGGCGGGGTCGACCTGGCCGGCGCGGATCCGGAGGCGTGGCGCCGGCAACTGGCCTGGGTGCCGCAGCGCGCCCACCTCTTCGCCGCCTCGCTGGCCGACAACATCCGGCTCGGCGCCCCGGACACCCCGGACGCCGCGCTCGCCGCCGCGGTGCGCGACGCCGCGCTGGACGACGTGGTCGCCGGGCTGCCGGACGGGCTGGCCACCGTGCTCGGCGAGCGCGGGCACGGCCTCTCCAGCGGCCAGCGGCAGCGGGTCGCGCTGGCCCGCGCGTTCCTGCGGGACGCCCCGGTGGTGCTGCTCGACGAGCCGACCGCCCGGCTGGACAGCGCGTCCGAGGCGGTCGTGCTGGCCGCCACCCGCCGGTTGGTCGCCGGCCGGACGGCCCTGCTGGTGGCGCACCGCCCCGCGTTGCTCGCCGACGCCGACCGGGTGCTGCGGGTCGAGGACGGCCGGGTCACCGAGCTGACCCGGGTGCCGACCGCGGAGGTGATCCGGTGATCGCGGCGACCCGTCCCGAGCGGGCGGTGCTGCGGCTGGCCCGGCCGTACCTGGGCCGGCTGCTCGGCGCCGGGCTGCTCGCCGCGGTGACCGAGTTCGCCGGGCTGGCCCTGATGGCCACCGCCACCTGGCTGCTGATGAGCGCGGCCGGCCGGCCGCCGCTGGACCGGCTCACGGTGGCGATCGTCGCGGTCCGGGCCCTGGCCGTCAGCCGGGGCGTGTTCCGCTACACCGAGCGGCTCGCCGGGCACGACGCGGTGCTCCGGCTGGTCACCGACGTCCGGGCCCGGGTGTTCGCCGCCCTCGCCGCCCGCCGGGCGCCCGAGCAGCGCACCGGGGACGCGCTGAGCCGCCTGGTCTCCGACGTGGAGGCGGTGCAGGACCTGCTGCTGCGGGTGCTCGTCCCCGCCTCGGCGGCGGCGCTGGTCAGCGTGCTGGCGGTGGGCACGGCGGCAATGATCTCCCCGGCCGCCGCCGGGGCGCTCGCCGTGGGGTTGCTGGTCGCCGGCGTGGCGCTGCCCGCGCTGGCCACCGCACTGACCCGGCGGGCCGCCGCCGAGGTGGCGCCGCTGCGCGGGGCACTGGCCGCCGACGCGGTCGACCTCACCCACGGCGCCGCCGACCTGGCCGCGTTCGGCGCCACCGGCTCCGCCCTGGCGGCCGCCGGCCGGCGCACCGCACGGCTGGCCCGGCTGGAACGGCGGCTCGCCGCCGCCGGGTTCGCCGTCGACGCGGCCGGGGTGCTGGTCGCCGGGCTGACCGCCGCCGCCGTGGTGTTCGTCGCGCTGGCCCGGGACGTCGACGGGGTGCTGGTCGGCGTGCTCGCGGTGGGCGCGCTCGCCGCGGTCGAGGTGACGCTGGCACTGGTCGGCGCCGCGCGGCAGCGCACCCAGCTGGGCGCCGGCCTGACCCGGGTCGCGGCCCTGCTCGACGCCGCGCCGACCGACGCCACACCGGCGGCGACCGGGCCGGCGGCCCCCGGCCCGGCCGGCGCGGAGGGCGAGGCGGCGCCCGGCACGGTGAGCGCGGCGGCGCCGCACGACGTGCGGTTCACCGACGTGACGGTGCGCTACCGCAGCGGCGCCGCGCCCGCCCTGGTCGGGTTCGACCTCGACCTGCCCGCCGGGCGGCGGGTTGCCGTGGTCGGGCCGAGCGGGGCGGGCAAGAGCACCATCGCCGCCGTCCTCACCGGGTCGGTACGGCCCGAGGCGGGCCGGGTCACCCTGGACGGCCGGGACCTGTCGGCGTACGCCGAGCGGGAGCTGCCCCGGGCGGTCGGCGGCCTGCTCGCCGAGGCGTACGTCTTCCACGCCTCGGTCCGGGACAACCTGCTGCTCGGCCGCGCCGGGGCGAGCGACGACGAGCTGGCCGCGGCCACCGCGGCGGCCGGCCTGCTGGACTGGGTACGCGAGCAGCCGGACGGCTGGGACACGGTGGTCGGCGAGGAGGGCGGGCAGCTCTCCGGCGGCCAGCGGCAGCGGCTCGCGCTGGCCCGGGCGCTGCTCGCCGCCCCGGGCGTGCTGGTGCTCGACGAGCCGACCGAGGGGCTCGACCCGGCCGCCGCCGACGCGGTGCTCGCCTCGACGCTGGCCGCCACCCCGCCCGGGCACTCGGTGCTGCTGATCAGCCACCGGCTCAGCGGGCTGGCCGGGCTGGACGAGATCGTGGTGCTGGACGCCGGGCGGGTGGTGCAGCGCGGCCGGCACGCCGACCTGGTCGCCGCTCCGGGCTGGTACCGGGACCAGTGGCGGCTCCAGGAGGCGGCCGAACGGGGGTACTTCGCGCTCACCCCCTGACCGGGCCTCCGGGTCGGCCCAGGGATGTCCCGGACGACGCCCGGCGGCCGATCGTGGCAGGGTGGTGCCATGGCCGGCGGTGACGAGGTGTTGGTGGAGGAGCGCCTGCGCGAGCTGGGTGACCGGCTGCGCGGGCCGGTACGGCTCAAGTCCGACCTGCTGACCGAGGCCCGGCACGGCCTGCTGGACGCCGTCGAGGCGTACCGGGAGGGCGGGCTGACGGCGGCGGAGGCACAGTGGCGCGCGGTGACCGAGTTCGGCAGCCCGGCGCAGCTGGCCCCGGCGTACCAGGCCGAGCTGGCGGTCGGCGCGCTGCGCGGGCTCGCGCTGCGGGTGGTCACAGTGGCCGCCGTCGCGATCGTCGCCGGCGACCTGACCTGGCAGGGGGCGAGCTGGAGCGAGGGTCCCCGGCCGCCGGCCGGCTACCTGCTGCTCTCCGCCTCGATGGACTGGCTGTGGATCACCGCGTTCGTGCTGGCGGCGGCCGGGCTGCTGGTCGCGACGGGCGCCGCCCGCTGGGGCGTGCCGGCCGGGGGCGTGCTCAACCGCGCGGTCGGCGCGGCCCTGACCGGCGTCCTCGTCCTCGCCGCCGCCGCCGGGACGGGGCTTTTCGCCTGGTCCATGGGGCTCTGGGAGGCGGCCCTCACCTGGCCGCCGATGATCATCGGCGCGGTTATGGTCAGCGCCGCCCTGCTCTGGATCGGTCGGGCGGCCCGCCACTGGCTGTCCGCCACGCTGACCACCGCCCGCTGACGCCCGCCCTCCCGCCCCGCCGCCCGGGCGCCGCCCCGCCGACCTCGACGGCACTCACGCCGGGCCCTGCCACTGGCCCGGCCAGCGCCCTCGGGCCACGCGGCCGCCCGGCCCCGCCGCACCCGCGCCGCATCGCGGTCCGGCTGCGGCGCGGTCGAGCTGCGACGCGGTCCGGCTGCGGCGCGGTCGGGCTGCGGCGCGGGTCAGGTCGGGGTGACCGGCGGCGCCGCGGGGTCGAGGAAGCGCCCGACGGTCGAGCTGAACTCGCGCCAGCCGGAGCGTTCCCCGGCCAGCGCCCGCCGGCCGGCGTCGGTGAGTTCGTACGTCCGGCGCTCCCGCCCGTTGACGGTGCTCCAGCTGCTGGCCACGTGCCCGGCCCGCTCGAGCCGGCGCAGCGCCGGATAGATGGTGCCGGTGGGCAGGTCCAAGTGGCCGTCGCTGCGGATGCGCAGCGCCTCGATGATCGCGTAACCGTGCAGGGCGCCCCGCTCCAGCACCGCCAGCAGCAGCGCGTCGAGGTGTCCGTGCAGCGCCTGGGCCTTCATGTGTAGCTACGCTACTTGTCTGCCGGCCGGATCGCCACCGGGGTGCGGGCACCGGCCTCCCGGAGCCGCCCACTAGGGTATGTGCCCAGAGTCACTCGTCGGCACGGGACGCCGACGGGTGGGCAAACCCGAAGCACACGGAGGTCAGCGTGGCCCGTCAGTCGCCCCAACGGCCCGACGCCGACGAGCCGGAGCTCGACGAGACCGAGGGCAGCGTCGAGTCCGACACCGCGTCCGCGTCGGCCGAGGCCGCCCGCGCGCTCTGGGACGAGCTGCGGATCGACCCGGTGGAGATCGCCCTGCCCGCCGGCACCGGATACACGCTGCGGGCGTACCGGCCGGCCCGGGAGCTGACCCCCACCGACGTCGCCGAGCGCGACCAGGACGACCCGTTCCTGGCCCGCCGCCAGGTCGTCGAGGAGGACGAGGACGACGAGACCGTCGTGATCCTCGACGAGGAGGTCGCCCAGGAGTTCGCCGAGAGCGACGAGGAGGAGGCGAAGGCCCGCCGTCGCACCAAGGGCGACAAGGACGCCGAGGACGCCGAGGACGCCGAGGCGGAGGAGGCCGAGGACGAGGCGGGCGACGAGGAGGTCCCGGTCTTCCTCAGCCACCGGGGCCGGCTGCTGCTCTTCAAGACCCCGGAGTCGCTGGTCAGCTTCATCCGCTCGGGCGCGCCGAACGATCTGTCCCAACTGGACAGCTGGGATGAACTGTCCGAACGGGTGGAGCCGGCCGACATCGCCCCGCTCGACGAGGACATCTACGAGCTGGACCTGGTGGTCGAGAACCTGCGCGGCGGGCACGACGCCTGGGACAGCACCCTGCTGATCGAGGCCGGCGAGATCGCCCGCGATTTGGCGTACGCGCTGCGCCTGCCGGCCGTGCTGGACATGCTCTCCGCCGGCTCCAGCCTCGACGACCTGGACGAGGCGCTGCGGGCCACGGTCGACGGCGGCATCGGCGGCTTCCTCGGCCGTCGGCGGCTGAAGAAAATCGGGGCACAAACCGCAAGTCTGGGTTGGCGCACCATTGTCGGCAAGATCTCTGCGGTCGTGGACTGGCGCGACTGACCCTTAACGGGGAGCATCAGTCTCTGGCAGAGAAAGACCTGTGTCCCGGGAGGAGGACGACGCCGTGGCGCTCGTGCGCGTGTACTGCGGTTTGGCCTCGGCGGATCCGGCCGACCGACCGGCTTCGGCCGGTTCGACGCTGACGTCCGCTGTGGTCGACGACGCAGGCCGTCTGCTGCATGTCTGCGAGATCGGCGACGACGCGGCGGGCTACGCCCGGCTCGTCGCGCTGCTCGTGGAGCGGTCGGGCGGGCCGAGCGGTGCGGCGATCGCCGCGGACAGCGACGACCACACGGTCACCTCGCTGCTCAGCGCCGCGGGCCGCCCACTGGCGATCGCCGACGACGACTCGGTCGACGACTTCGCCGAGCGCTTCGCCGACGACGACTCGCTGGAGGAGATGCAGTCCCCGCCCGCCGAGCGGCGCGCGGTCGGCCTGGCCCGCGCCCTGCAGGCCGGCGCCCTCTCCGCGGTCACCCTGCCGGCGCACCGCGACCTCGCCGGCTACAAGCAGGTGCTCGCCGCGCACGCCGCGCTGGCCAGCGGCCGGCACTCGGCCGCCGTGGCGCTGCGCGAGGTGCTCCGCGAGCTCTACCCGGCCGCGCTGCGCGCCTACCCGGACCCGGCCGAGCCGGTCCCGCTGGCCGTCCTCAACGCCCTCCCGGAGCCCGGCATGCTGGCCGGCACCGTCGCCCGGGGTCGGGAGGTCTCGGTCGCCGCCGACGCGGTCGCGGCCCACCTCGCCGCGGACGGCGTGGCCGAGGCCGAGGAGATCGAGGAGGCGGTGACCGCGCTGCGGGTGGCCATCTCCGAGACGCCCCGGCGGGCGACCGTGAACCGCGCCCTCACCGCCGCCGTGGCCGAGACCGTGCGCCAGGCCGTCGCCTCGGTCCGGGCCTGCGACGCCGGCTGCGAGGCGCTGGTCGGCGCGCTCAGCGCCCGGGTCAGCACGCCCGCTCCGGCGGCGCCCGGCCGTCGCGCCGCCGGCCGCCGCGCCGAGCCGGTCGGCGACCGGCCCGGCCTGAACACCAGCACCGCCGGGTTGCGCACGATCCGCCCGGCCGAGCAGCCGACCCCGTCCGGTGGGCGGCGCAGCCGTCCGGAGCCGGTCTCCGGCGCCACCCCGCCGCCGTCGCCCCGCCCGCTCGCCCCGCCGCCGGTCGCGCCGGCCCCGGTCGCCCCGCCGCCAGTCGCGCCGCAGCCGGTCACGCCGGCCGCTGCGGCCGGCACCCCGGTCTCCGGCGCGCCGAGCCACACCGAGCCCGCCCCGCGTCGGGTGGACGGCCCGACCAACCGGCCGATCTCGGCACCGCCACCGCCGCCGCCCGGCATCACCCCGATCGCGCCCGCACAGCGCGGCACGGTGCCTCCGGCCGAGGCCGGGGAGCCGTTCCGGCCCACGCTGACCACCGCGGCGATCAACAGCGCCCGGGCCGAGCGGCAGCGCACCGTCATCCCGCCCCGCCCGAAGACCAACGGCGAGGCGCCCACCGGCGGGTTCAGCGCCACCGACCTGAGCATCCCGGTGCCCACGCCGCGGCCGGGCACGGAGTCCGCCCCGCCGGGCTCCCGGGCCAACTGGCCGCTGGTCAACAACCCGGAGGACCCGGCCGACAGCTCCGCCACGAACCCGGTGGTCGGCTCGTACGGCGACCGGGGCGGGCGCGGCGTGGACGCGCCGACCGATCCCGGCGCGGAGCGCCGGGTCACCCCGCCGTGGCTCGCCGACGACCTGCCTCAGGAGCCGCCGATGCTGCGGCTCGTGGAGCCCCCGCCGATGGCCGACCGGGCGCTGCGTGACGGGCCGAACCCGCCCACCGACCCGCAGCTGGAGAACCCGCCGCTGCGCCTGGTCGACCGGGAGGAGGCCCCGCGCAACGGCCGGCCCGTCCCCCCGCGTGCCGAGCGCCCGGCGCCCGAGCACCGGCCGGCGCCGCCGGTGGAGCGGCGTCCGCCGCCCGTTTCCGACGAGGGCGACGGCGACCTGCTGATCTTCGCCCAGGCAAAGTCCGCCTGGTTCGTCGGGCACAGCGACTCGGCCGACCTGGACTGGTCGACCACGGCCGACACCGGCTGGCAGGCGGCCGAGCAGGCGGCCCGGCCGTCGGTCGGCGCCGAGACCAAGGCCGGGCTGCCCAAGCGGGTCCCGCAGGCCAACCTCGTCCCCGGTTCACCGTTGCGCGAGGAGCGTCCACTGCGGATCGTCCGGGACGCGGCGAGCCTCGCCGAGAACACCACCGGCTACTTCCGGGGCTGGCGCCGCGGGCAGGAGATCGGCGGGTTCGCGGTCGGCGGTCGGCCGGGCCGCGAGGCCGCCGGCGGCTGGGACTTCACCCGCGACACCGGCGACCGCGACGACGATCGGGAGTACGAGTACCGGTCCGCCGGCTACCGCTCCTGACCGGCGGAGGTACGCCACACCTGGCAGCGCGCCCCCGGTCACCGTGGACGTCCACAGTGACCGGGGGCGCGGCCGTGCCAGCGACCGATGCCGGCGACCGGACCGGCGTGGGCACCCGAGGCGACACTCCGGCCTTCCCCGGCCCACGGTCCCGGGTTGCACCGCACCGCCCGCACGTCGCCGTCAGCGGCGCCAGGACGAGTCCGGCCACTAGAGAGGTACCGTCACGCCGCCTCCGTCCGCCAGCGGGCACTACACCGGGCCGGAGGCCACCCTGCCCGACGGCCGCCGTCGCGACCACGACGGCGGACCGGCCACAGTGGCCGACGACAGCTCGACGCCCGGCCGGGACGCGGCACCCGCGGGGGATCGCGGAGCGACCACCGCCTTGAACGACGAGGCGCACACGAGGTGCCGCCACTCCGGCGGTCCACGGTGGACGGCGCCCCGGGCCGGGACAGCGGGCAGCGCCCGACGGCGGCGGGGCCCGTCGGGCGCTGGACGGCGGCCGCGCCGGAACCCGGACAGCGTCCAGCGCCCGGTGGCGGAGCGGCCACCGGGCGCTGGGCGGAACGATCAGGCCGGCGCGACCTGGCGCGAGCGACGCATGGTGAGCACGTACTCGACCAGCGAGATCAGCACGTGCTTCGTCGACTCCCGGTTGCGGGCGTCGCAGGCCACCACCGGCACGTCGTTCGAGATCGCCAGCGCGTCCCGGACGTCCTGCGGGTCGTGGTACTGCATCCCGTCGAAGCAGTTGATGGCCACCAGGTACGGCAGCCGCCGGTGCTCGAAGAAGTCGATCGCCGCGAAGCAGTCGGCCAGCCGGCGGGTGTCCACCAGCACGACCGCGCCGATCGCCCCGCGCACCAGTTCGTCCCACATGAACCAGAAGCGGGTCTGACCCGGCGTACCGAACAGGTACAGGATCAGGTCACGGTCGATCGAGATACGGCCGAAGTCCATCGCCACCGTGGTCGTCGTCTTGCCCGGCACCTGCCGGTTGTCGTCGACGCCCACGCCGGCGGAGGTCATGATGGCCTCGGTGGTCAGCGGCGTGATCTCCGAGACCGAGCCGACCAGCGTCGTCTTGCCGACGCCGAAGCCACCGGCGATAACGATCTTCGCCGACGTCACGCGCCCGCTCGGGGTCGGCGGGCGGTGCGACATGTCAGAGCCTGCGAAGTCCACTCAGCACCCTCTCCAGCAGTTCAGTGCCCACCGCGTCGTCCGAGTCGTCCAGGATGGTCGGCTCGTGGACCGCGACCAGGCCGTCCGTCGCCATGTCGGCGATGAGCACCCGGGCCACACCGAGCGGGAGCTGCATTCGCGCCGCGATCTCGGCTAGCGACTGCACGCGTCCGTCACACAGCGCGGCGATGTACTGGTGTTCGCGGCCCTGGCCGCCACTGCCGTTGGCAGCGGCCCGGCCGCGCACCGTCGTCTCGACGAGCGCCTCCAGCGCGATGTCGAGTCGGGGGCGGGTACGACCACGGGTCACGGCGTATGGACGGACCAACGCTCCGGTCGGTTCGTCACGATCAACCATGTCGCCGCTCACCTCCTTCGTACCCGACACCGGCTCCGTCCGTTGGAGCCCGTCCGTCCCGTCGTTGCCGCCCCGCCGACCTCAAGGTCAGCAGGACGTCAGCCCAGCATGCCCGCTGCCGCGCGCGGCTGCGGGGTCAACGCGTCGCCCACCCGGTCGACCAGCAACGCCATTTCGTACCCGACCTGCCCGACGTCGCAACTGCGAGCGGCGAGCACGGCGAACGACGAGCCGTCCGAGATGGACATCAGGAACAGGAAGCCATTGTCCATCTCCACCACCGTCTGCAGCACCGCGCCTCCCTCAAAGCAGCGAGCCGCGCCCTGGGTCAAGCTGACCAGGCCGGACGCGATCGCGGCCAGCTGGTCGGCCCGGTCCCGCGGGAGATCCCGTGACGCAGCGAGGAGCAGGCCGTCCGCGGAGACGGCGACCGCGTGCGCGACACCGGGAACCCGATCGGCGAAGTTGGCGAGCAGCCAACCGAGATCCTGCGTAGTAGTCATCCTTCTTGCTCCTTCTGCCCGCTCCCGGCCACCGGGCCTGAGCCAGACTGCGAGGATTGCTGCCCTCCCGGAGTCGCCTCCGGGCTGGTCGGGTTGCTGTCGGACGGGTGGCTACGCCCTCGCTGGACGCCGCGGTGGTAGGCGGAGAGCAGGCCGCGTACGGACTCCGGCGTCCGCCGCTGCACCGAGGTGGTCGGCTTCTCCACCGCGCCGGGCACCAGCTGGGCCATCGGGGTGCGCTTCGGCAGGCCCGTCGGCGTGGTGGCCGCCACCGGCACCGCGCTGGCGGCCGAAGCCGCCCGCCAGCCCTCGTCGGCCGCGGTCGCCCAGCCGCCGCCGTCGCTGGGCTGCGGGCGGCGGTTGGGCAGGCTCTCGGCGGACGCGGGGCGGGCCCCGCCGTTCGCTGTGGCCCCGTTCTCGCGCGGCGCTCCTCCGGCCGTCGGTGTCTGTGCCATCGGTGCGTTACCTGTCGTTGCGGGTGGTGTCTGCTGTACGGCGCGACCCGCCGCGTCGACCTTGCTGAACTGCTGGGTCGCGGCGGAGCCGTTCGTCGCAGGCTGCCGAGCGCCGGCCGCCTCCTCCGGCCCCGGTCGCCGGGTACGGAACCAGGCGGACTCGAGCTCCCGGAAGATCGGCAGCTCCATCGTCTCGTCCGCGTACCGCTGCCGGTTCTGCGGCTGCGGCGTGGTCGGCCGGGCCGCCGGGGCCGGCGCGGGGTTCGCGGCCTGCGCCGGGTTCGGGGTCGGCGGGGCCGGCTGGTCCGTACGCGGCATCCGCGGCAGCTCGGTGGTCATGTCGAGCGCGGCGGCCAGCCGCTCGGGGACCGGCGGGGTGGCCGGGTCCGTCCCGGCGACCGGCGGCCAGGCCGGCGGCGCCGAGGTGTTCGGCGGCGTCACCGGGCGCTGCGGCAGCGGGCCGCCGGGCGGCGACGACATCGGCTGCCCGGAGACCGGCATGCCCGACACCGGCGACGCGGAGACCGGCATCCCGGAGACCGGGGACGACGAGACCGGCATCCCGGAGACCGGCGGCGAGGAGACCGGTCCGGAGTACGGCGGCCCGGAGTACGGCTGCCCCGAGTACGGCGGCGCCGAGTGCGGCGGCACCGGCGGAGCCGACACCGGCGGCGGGAGGTACGGCTGCGCCTCCGGGCTGCTCGGCAACTGCCGCGGGATACCGGACTGCTGGCCGGTGCTGGCCGGGTCGCCGTCGGTGGCCCGCCGCTGCGGCAGCGGGTCGATCGGCTGGCCGTTGGAGGTGCGCGGGGCGAACGCGTCGCTGCCGTTGGCCGCGGTCGCGCCGGTGAGATCGGACCAGGCCGGCATGCTCCGGCCGGCGCCGGCCGGAGCCGGGCTGCCGGTGCCGTTGGCGGGTGCCGGATCGAACGGCCGGCCGCCCAGGGTGACCTGGTTGCCGGACCCGCTCGGGCGCGGGCTGTTCGGCAGGTTGCCGAGGGCCGGCAGCGCACCGAAGACGGGTGCCGGGCCGGACGACGGCGCGTTGCCGGCGGGCAGCGCCGGGGCCGGCTGGGCCCGCCCGGCGAGCGCCCGCGGCACCAGCACCGACGGCGGCAGCGTGACATCCGCCACCGTGCCCCGGTCGGCACCCGGACGCAGCTCGACCTTCACCCCGTGCCGGGACGCCAGGCGGGCGACCACGACCAGACCCATCATCCGGGAGACGGCCACGTCCACCTGCGGCGGCGTGGCGAGCCGCTCGTTGAGTTCGTGCAGCTGGTCGGGGCTGATGCCGATACCGCGGTCCTCGACGTAGAGCGAGGCGCGGTCGCCGACCCGGCGGGCCTCGATCAGCACCTGCGAGTCCGGCGGCGAGAACGCGGTGGCGTTGTCGAACAGCTCGGCGACCAGGTGGACCAGGTCGTTGACGGCGTGCGCGGCCACCTCGATGTCCCGGTCGATGATCCCGAACTCGATCCGGGTGTAGTGCTCGACCTCGGACTGCGCGGCCCGGAGCACGTCGATCAGCGCGGCGGGCTCCCGCTGCACGCGGGTCGAGTCGGCGCCCGCGAGGACCAGCAGGTTCTCGTCGTTGCGGCGCATCCGGGTGGCCAGGTGGTCCAGCTGGAACAGCTCGGCCAGCCGGTCCGGGTCCTCCTCGCCGCGCTCCAGCCGGTCCAGGTGACCGATCAGCCGGTCGACCAGGATCTGCGACCGGCGGGCCAGGTTGACGAACATCGTCGCGACGGAGGCACGCAGCGCGGCCTGCTCGGCGGCGGTCCGGACGGCCTCCAGGTGGACGGCGTTGAACGCCTCGGTCACCTGGCCGAACTCGTCCTTGCTGCGCACCGGCAGCGGCTCGGCGATCTGGTTGGCCAGCTGGGTCGGCGTCAGCGACCCGGTGACCTGCGGGTCACGCAGCCGGGCCACCGCCTGCGGCAGGCCGTACTGGGCGACGGAGAGGGCGCCCTGGCGCAGGTCGCGCAGCGAGCGGGCCATCGAGCGGGCGACCAGGTAGGCGAACAGGATGGCCAGCAGCAGCATGCTCAGCAGCAGGCCGGACTCGAGGAAGACCTGGCGCTGCACCTCCGCGCGGAGGTCGTCGGCGAGGGCGACCACGTCGCGGTCGAACTTCGCTTCCGCGGTGCGGTGCAGGTCGGCGAAGGCGACCATCGCCGCGTCCCACTGGTTGGCGTCGAACGGCGCGCCCGCCAGGTTGTCGCTGGTGTTGATCTCGGTTACCCAGCTGCTGTACTGGAGCGCCTCGCGTCGGTCGGGACCGGCGATCGTACGCGAGTAGAAGTCGGTCTCGGCCTGGTTGGCGACCACATCGAAGCTCTGCTTCGCCTGGTCCTGGCCGGTGACGCTGGCGATGTAGTCGTTACGCAGGGTCGGAGTGAGTTCCGTGCGGATCAGTGCCAGGTGCACCACGTTCCGCTGCTGGGAGAGGAACTCCTTGCCACGGGCGGTGGCGGTGGCGGCGCGCATCCGGTCGCTCAGGTTGTTGTCGCCAGCCAGCTGGGTGGCCGAGTCCCGGATAGCGATGAGGCCGCTGATCAGCTCGTCGTAGCTCCGCTGCGCGTCGACGAGGCCCTGCTTGCCGTTGAGCACCTGACTGCGCGCGGCGGGCAGGTCCCTGAGGAGCTGGTCGATCTCGTTCAGGTGCCCGTTCAGGCTCGACGGCAGGTCCTCGAGTTCGGTCCGCTGCGAGGAGTAGGGCACCCTGGCCTTGTCCACCAGGCCGTTCGCCTGGTTGTACGCGTCCTTGAACGGGTCCGCCTGCGCCGGCGGCGCGCCGAGCAGCCGCAGCGCAGCCGTCCGCTCGTCCTGGAGGGTGTCGACCAGCTCTCCGGAGTAGCCGACCAGGCTGGCCAGCTCGCCGGCCCGGTTGGCGTTGTTGAGCGTCTGCAGGTGGTCGATCAGACCACTGGTACCCACGACGACCGTGGCGATGGTCGGCACGATCATGATGAGACCGAGCTTGGACCAGATCGGCATGTCGCGGAGCCGACCGGCCGGCCGGCGCAGCCGCGACAGGAAAGAGCCCGCCGTCTTTGGCCGTTTGCTCACGTCACCGCCCTCGCGATTCAGCGTCGCGTTGCCCTCGGGCAACGCCTAGCGGCCGACCCGGCGGGTCGGACCATCCGAGATTCCATCACGCCGTCCGGCAAAGAGAAAGCCCAGGTTGGCCGTCGCGGACGGTGTGATGAGATGTTGATGCGATTTGATAGCAATCCGTCTGGCCGGAGTAACTGAAGGTAATGAATCACCCCCACCGCGTCGTGCTGCTCGCGGGCCCCTCCGGGTCCGGAAAGTCGTACATAGCGCAGCGAACCGGGCTTCCGGTGCTGTGCCTGGACGACTTCTACAAGGACGGTGATGACCCTACGTTGCCGCGACGAAACGGCCAGGTGGACTGGGAGTCCCCGCTGTCCTGGGACGCCGACGCGGCGGTGGAGGCGATCGCCCGCCTGGCCCGGGAGGGTCGGGCGGATGTGCCGGTCTATGCCATCGAGGCTGATCGTCGGGTGGCCACCCGGTCATTTGATGTCGCCGGTTCGCCACTTTTCATCGCCGAAGGCATTTTTGCCGCGGACATCGTCGAGGAGTGCCGGCGACGGGGGCTGCTCGCCGGGGCGTACGCCCTGCGGCGGCCGCGCGGCGCGACCTTCGTCCGCCGGCTGGCCCGCGACCTGGCCGAACAGCGCAAGGCGCCCCGGGTGCTGATCCGGCGCGGGGTGGCGCTGCTGCGCGCCGAGCCGGCGGTGCTGCGCCGGCAGACCGGCCTGGGCGCGGAGGCGGCCCGGGCCCGCCAGGTGCTGCGCGGGGTGGCCGGCCTGCTCGCCGGCCACCCGCACCGCCGATGATCAGGGCAGCAGCTTGGCGTAAGCCGGCTTGATCACCTCGTCGATGATCCGCAGCCGCTGGTCGAACGGGATGAACGCGCTCTTCATCGCGTTGATGGTGAACCACTGCAACTCGCGCCAGCCGTAGCCGAACGCCTCCACCAGCAGCGCCATCTCGCGGGACATCGAGGTACCGCTCATCAGCCGGTTGTCGGTGTTGACGGTGACCCGGAAGCGCAGGTCCCGCAGCAGCCCGATGGGGTGCTCGGCGATCGACGGGGCGGCGCCGGTCTGGACGTTCGAGGACGGGCACAGCTCCAGCGGGATCCGCTTGTCCCGCACGTACGCGGCCAGCCGGCCGAGCGTCGGCTCCGGGCCCGGGGTGATGTCGTCCACGATCCGCACCCCGTGGCCGAGCCGGTCCGCACCGCACCACTGGATCGCCTGCCAGATCGACGGGAGCCCGAACGCCTCGCCGGCGTGGATGGTGAAGTGGAAGTTCTCCCGCTGGAGGTACTCGAAGGCGTCCAGGTGCCGGGTGGGCGGGAAACCCGCCTCGGCGCCGGCGATGTCGAAGCCGACCACCCCGGCGTCCCGGTGCCGCACGGCGAGCTCGGCGATCTCCTGCGAGCGGGCGGCGTGCCGCATAGCGGTGAGCAGGGTGCCGACCCGGATCGGCGTGCCCGCCTCGGCGGCCAGCGCGCTGCCCTCGACGAATCCGGCCAGCACCGCCTCGACCACCTCGTCCAGGGTCAGGTCCCGCTCCAGGTGCTGTTCCGGGGCGAACCGCACCTCGGCGTAGACCACCCCGTCGGCCGCCAGGTCGAGCGCGCACTCGCGGGCCACCCGGCGCAGCGCCGGGGCGGTCTGCATCACGGCGACGGTGTGCGCGAACGTCGCCAGGTAGCGCTCCAGCGAGCCCGAGTCGGCCGCCTCGACGAACCAGCGGCCGAGCGCCACCGGGTCGGTGGTGGGCAGCTCGTGACCGACCTCGGCGGCCAGCTCGACGACCGTCGCCGGCCGCAGGCCGCCGTCGAGGTGGTCGTGCAGCAGCGCCTTGGGGACCTTGACGATGTCCTCGTACCGGATCGTTGCGACCATGCTCAGACCCTAGTCGGCGGCGGACCGGCCGCCGACCCGACCGGCCCTCACGGGCGCCAGCCGTAGAGCCGGTCGACGGTGAGCCGGAGCACCAGGCGGCCGTCGGCGACCATCGCGGCGCGGTAGTCGGCCCAGTCCGGGTGCTCGCCGCGGATCTTCCGGTAGACCTCGACCAGTTCCTCGACCGTGGCGTCGTCCTCGGCGGCGGCCGGTGCGCTGAAGCTGACCGTCCCCTCGGCCACGGCGTACGCCCCGCCGTCCGGCGTGCTGACGTGGAAGCTGGCCCGCGGGTCGCGGCGCAGGTTGCGCACCTTGGCCCGGTCGGCGGTGGTCGAGCATCGGATCAAGCCCGGCTCGGCGAGGTAGTCCACGTTGGAGAGCTGGGGCCGGCCGTCCCGGCGGAGGGTGACCAGGACGCCCCGGCCGCGCTGCCCGAACAGCTCCCAGAGCCGGGCGTTCACGCGGGCACCCGCAGCGACGTCAGGGCGGCGGCCAGCCGGGCCACCTCGGCGAGCATCACTTCGGCGGCGGCGTCCCGCCCGGCGTCCGGCCGCAGCGCGCCGGTGTCGTCCAACGCCTCCCGCAGGAACACGGTCACCGCCTCGTTCACCGGCACCATCTTGAGCGTGGTCACCACCTGCTTGATCATTTGGACCGCGCGCAGGCCGCCGGAGGTCATGCCGTAGCTGACGAAGCCGACCGGCTTGTACTGCCACTCGGTGTAGAGGTAGTCGATGGCGTTCTTCAACGGAGCGCTGAAGCCGTAGTTGTATTCCGGCATGACGAAGACGAAGGCGTCCCCGGCGGCGACAGTGGCGCTCCAGTCGCGGGTGTGCTGGTGCAGGTAGCGCCCCTCGGACGGGTGGTGCGGCTCGTCGTGGAAGGGAAGGGCGAGTTCGGCGAGGTCGACCAGGCGCACCTCGTCGAAGGCGCCGTGGCGGGTGGCGAGTTCGGTGAACCAGTCGCCGATCCGGCGGCCCACCCGGCCGGGCCGGGTGCTCGCGACGATGACGGTCAGGCGGGGCATGGCGGGATCACTCCGATGTGAATCGGGTCGGCCAGGGGTCGGGCAGGGTAGTTGACATGTCACTCACCCTAGGAGCAGGTTGGTGACGTGTCAACCAGATGACTACGCTGACCGGCATGGAGCAACCACGCTGGCTCGACGAGCGGGAGCAGCGCGCCTGGCGGGGCTACCGCCGGATGCGCCGCCTGCTGGACCTCGAACTGGCCCGCGAGCTGATGCGGGACGCCGGGCTCTCCGAGCCCGACTACGACGTCCTCTCCGATCTCTCCGAGACCTCCGGGCAGCGGCTGCGGCTCAGCGAACTGGCCGACCGGATGCTCTGGTCCCGCAGCCGGCTCTCCCACCACCTCACCCGGATGCAGCAACGCGGGCTGGTCACCCGCGAGGAGTGCGCGACGGACGGCCGGGGCGCGATCGTCGCGCTCACCGCCGCGGGCCGGCAGGCGATCGAGGCCGCCGCCCCCGGCCACGCGGCGGCCGTCCGGCGGCACCTCATCGACCTGTGTACATCCGAGGAGATCGCCGCCCTCGACGCGCTCACCCACCGGGTGATCGCCCACCTGACCGATCCCGACCGCCGTGCGGCGCCGACCCGACCGGGCCAGGGTGCGGTGGGGCGGACCGGGCTCCCCTGATCGGGAAGCTCGGCTCACAGATCCCGGTTTGAGGGCGCAGACCCACCGGAGGCCGCACCCCCGCTTCGGCCTCCGGGTGGCGTCCAACGCCGGACCGTCGATCTTCCGAACCGTGCGCCTTCGTCGGCCGTGCCGAGCATCCAGCGCAGTCGACCGTGAAGCCGTCCGCCCTTGAGCCCTCAACCCCTAGCGGCATCACCTACGGACAGGGACGGCGTTACTGCGCGGCGGCCAACGACGCGGCGTAGCCGCGGCCGGTGAGCGTGGCGACAAGTGTTGCGGGGTCGACGCCAGTAACGCCGACCCCGCCCCACCGCTTCGCCCTGCCGCCGCTACCCCTTCAGGTCGCGGACAACGATCGGTTACTTCAGGGCCACGCCGCCCGTGGAGTACTGATCGCCCGAGGGGCAGTACGCGTACGACGGCTGGCCACTGCCCGCGGTCTTGTACGGGCCATAGGCGTACGTGTAGTAGTACTCGGTCCCGCCGGCGTACCAGTGCCTACAGGTGATCTTTGCCGCGTAGTAGCCGGTGCCACCGTGGCACACCGCGACGATCGAGTTGGTCGTGTAGCGGGCCCATGAACAGTCGGTCGGGGTGGCGAGCGCGGGTGACCCAGTGGCGGCGAGCGCGCTGACCGTCATCGCCGAAGCGGCGAATATCCCGGCAGCGAGTCTACGAATTCCCACGAAATTCCTCCGAATTTGCCAACACGGTTTTCATTGGACGGGACAACGACAGGCGCTGGTCAGGAGATCTCGATCCAGTCCGAAGAATAGTAGGACTGCACATTGTTGACTTTGGGGCAGTAGGAGTACGAGACCTGACCGCTTCCAGCGGTCTTGTAGGGGCCGTATCCGTTGGTGTACCGCGTCGCACCCTCGTAGGGTGAGTAGTGGCAGCGCACGACCGAACGGAAACTGCCGGTGCCACTGTTGCAGATTGCGAGGGCGGCGGTCGCGCTGTACTTCCCGTGGGAGCAGCTCTGCGGCGTGGCCTGCGCCGGGCTCCCGCTCATGGCGACCAGGCCACCGACAATCGCCGCGCACGACAATGCGGAAGCCGCAATTCTTCGGATGTTCATGTTCCTCCCCGTTTCAACACCAGCGGCGCAATCCCGTTAAGTCCGCTGCTCGACGTGACTGGAACGTTATCAGTTCCAGCCAGTCGTGTACAGGAGGACACATTGACGCTAGAAAGATTACTGGAGGTAACTTTCGGCGCGGGTCTTCATCATCTCCGTCACGCTTCCGTTTGTCATTCTCCGTTTCCTCGGGCCGCTTGGCCAGGGCATTCGTGATGGCCGGCCACCCGCGATCGGCTCGCTCGCCGTGTCAGCCGGACACGGAAGGTGATCTTCGCGTCCAGGGCGCCGGGACCGGGCGACCGACCCGCCGCCGCCCCGGCGTTCGCCTCCCGGCCGGCGCGGCTACCTAAATGACCGGATCGCTCCCGATGGGGAGAGGTACGCCATCGATAACCACGCTCGGTGTGATGCCCGCCGACGGCCGCCGGGCATCGAGCAGACCGTCTCGGTCACGTCGCCGCCTCCGCCGGCACCCTGGCCAACCTGCTCACCCCGACGAGCTAGCCGCCCTGCACGGGCGCACCCGCGTCGTCGACCGGCTGGCCGCTCCTCGCCCGTCGGAATACGGCCGCCGCTGGCACGGCTCACCGCACGATTCCCCGACCCCACTCCCGTACGCTGCCCTGGTGACCGCGCCGCACCCGTCCGACCAACCCGGAGGCGCGCTGCACCCCAGGGTGCTCGAACGACTACGCTGCCCGGTCTGCGGCGAGCCGCTGGCCGAGGCCGGCGACACCCGAGGGCTGCGCTGCCCGCGCCGGCACACCTTCGACATCGCCCGTCAGGGCTACGTCAACCTGCTCGCCGGCCGCGCCCCGCACGCCGGAGACACCGCCGAAATGGTCGCGGCCCGCGCTGACTTCCTCGCCGCAGGCCACTACGACCTCATCTCCGCCGCCCTCGCCCGGGCCGCCACCGAGGCCGCCGCCAGCTACCGGGCCGCCCGTTCTCGGCCAGCAGCGGCGCGTACGCCGGCAGACGGAGCAGGCCTCGGGGTGCACCCCCTGATCGTGGACGCTGGCGCCGGGACGGGCCGGCACCTCGCCGCGGTACTGGCGGCGCTGCCGGACGCCGTCGGCCTGGCGCTGGACGTGTCGAAACCGGCGCTGCGCCGCGCGGCCCGCGCCCACGAACGCGGGGCGGCGGCCCTGGCCGACACCTGGCAGCGGCTGCCACTGGCCGACGCCTCCGCGGCCGTGCTGCTGAACGTGTTCGCCCCACGCAACGGCGCCGAGTTCCGCCGGGTGCTCGACCCGGCGGGGGCGCTGCTCGTGGTCACTCCGGCCGAGGACCACCTCGCGGAACTGGTAGGGCGGCTCGGGCTACTGCGCGTGGACCCGGCCAAGGCAAGACGGGTTGCGGACAACCTCGGCGGACATTTCACCGAGATGGTGGCGAGCGAGCACCGGCGCGAGCTGCGGCTCACCGCGCCAGAGGTCGCCACTTTGGTCGGCATGGGCCCGAGCGCCTGGCACACCGACCCGGCCGGCCTGGCCGCTCGTATCGCCGCCCTGCCCGAGCCGGTCGAGGTAACCGTGGCCGTGCGGCTGGGCGCGTACCGGCCGCGCTGATCGCTCAGGTGGAGAGGTCGACCTCTTCCCAGCCCGGGGGCTCGTCGTGGTACGGCCCGCGCAGGATCACCGCCCACTCCAGCGCCCACCGTCGCTGCCCGATCGCGTTGGCGTCCACCAGGCCGGGCGGCGTCCGGCCGGCCCGCTGCACGTCCAGGTACGCCCAGTCCAGGCAGTAGTGCAGGTCGAGCAGGGCCGCCGCGTCGGCCGGGTGCTGCGGGGCGGCCAGGATGCGCGAGCGCCACTGCCCGAAGGTCTCCCCGCCGGCGATGTACGGCATCCGCTCCACCAGCCGCTCGTCCACCGGCAGCGTCGGGTCGAGCTGCTTGGTCAGCCCGAGCACCCAGGCCAGCGCGAAGAGCGCGTCGTGGTGCAGCACGAACGAGCGGTGGTCGCCCCGGCCGCCGGTCACGAACTGCCACTCCGGCGGGGTGACCATCTCGACCAGGTGCGAGGCGAGCAGCCAGCTCATCGCGGCCTGCGGCGGCATGCCGAAGCAGCGCGCCAGGATCAGGTGCAGCACCGCGACCCGCGCCTCTATCTCGACCGTGGGGCGTAGCTCGATCTGGTCGCCGGGCTCCCAGACCAGCGGGAACTGCGGCGGTGGCAGGGGCAGGCGCAACCGGGACAGCTCGTCCAGGCTGGCCTCGCGCACCTCACGGGGGTCGGGGGCAGCAACGATCACGGCGGAAAATTCCTGTCTGCTCGCGACGGCTCAGCGCCGGTGTTCCCCCCTTGGCCTGGGAGAATAGCGCTCCGAGGTGACCAGCACCATGCCGCCCCGGCGACCGCTCAGCCGATCCGCTCGATCACCAGCGGGGTCGCGGCCGGTGCGGTCGGGGAGATCCGCACCGCCGGCTCCGCCTCGGCCAGCGCCGCCGGGATCCGCCCGGCGTGCTCGGCGCGCAGCTCGTAGAGGGGCTCGCCGGCTCGCACCGCATCGCCCGGGCGCTTGTGCAGCACCACGCCCGCCGGCACGCTGACCGGGTCCTCCTTGCGGGCCCGGCCGGCGCCGAGCCGCCAGGCGGCCACCCCCATGGCGTACGCGTCGACCGCCGCGACGAAACCGTCCGCGTCCGCGCGCACCACCTCGACCTCGTTCGCGGTCGGCATCGGGGCGTCCGGGTCGCCGCCCTGGGCCCGGATCATCGCCCGCCAGGCGTCCATCGCCCGGCCGTCGCGCAGCGCGGCCGCCGGGTCGGCGTCCGGCAGGCCGGCCGCGTCGAGCATCTCCCGGGCCAGCGCCAGGGTCAGCTCCACCACGTCGGCCGGGCCGCCGCCGGCCAGCACCTCGACCGACTCGGTCACCTCCACCGCGTTGCCGATGGCCCGGCCGAGCGGGGTGGACATGTCGGTGAGCAGGGCGACGGTCCGCACCCCGTGCGCGCCGCCCAGCTCCACCATGGTCCGGGCCAGCTCGCGGGCGTCGTCGACGGACTTCATGAACGCGCCGGAGCCGACCTTGACGTCGAGCACCAGCGCGCCGGTCCCCTCGGCGATCTTCTTGCTCATGATCGAGCTGGCGATCAGCGGGATCGCCTCGACGGTGCCGGTCACGTCGCGCAGCGCGTACAGCTTGCGGTCGGCGGGGGCGAGCCCCGCGCCCGCCGCGCAGATCACCGCCCCGACATCCCGCAGCTGGCCGATGAACTCGTCGTTGCTCAGCGCCGCCCGCCAGCCCGGGATCGACTCCAGCTTGTCCAGCGTGCCGCCGGTGTGCCCGAGGCCGCGTCCACTGAGCTGCGGCACGGCCGCGCCGCACGCCGCTACCAGCGGGGTCAGCGGGAGGGTGATCTTGTCGCCGACGCCTCCGGTGGAGTGCTTGTCGGCGGTCGGGCGGTCCACCGCGGAGAGGTCGAGCCGCTCCCCGCTGGCGATCATCGCGGCCGTCCACCGGGCGATCTCGGCCGGCGTCATGCCGCGCAGCAGGATCGCCATGGCCAGCGCCGACATCTGCTCGTCGGCGACCAGCCCTCGGGTGTACGCGTCCACCACCCAGTCGATCTGCCCGTCCGACAACACCCCGCCATCCCGCTTGACCCGAATGACGTCAACCGCCGTGAAAGCACTCATCAGCTAGATCTTTCCTCGTCGTAGGGCAGAAACCGTGCCCCGCCCGGGTGCCACGCCGCAACCGACCCGCGGCGGCCGACCACCACGGGATCGGGCCGACCGCGCCCGGCGGAGGGATCAAGCCTGACCGCCCGGAGCCGGGTGCGGTCGGCCCGATCCCCAAGCTCGACCACGTGGGACCGGACAGGCCACGTTCAAGCGGACCAACGAACCGGGATCTCCATCGGCGGCTCACCCTCACCCGCCCAGAAGATGGTCCCGGCCGCGTCCACCACCACCACCCGCGGCGTCCGCGCCAACCCCCAGGTGATCGCCTCCGCCGGGTCGTCCCAGCTCGGGCCCTCCTCCAGCACCCCGGTCTCGGCGCCCGCGTCAGCCCCGGCGGACCGTTCCCAGTACGCCGTCCAGACCTGCTGGCCGGCGGAGAGGTCCGGGTGGACGAAGACGGTGCCGCGGCCCCGCCAGGCGGCCAGCCGCTCCGGCACGACCGGCACCGGCGTCTCGCCGGTGACGGCCTCCAGGTCCTCCACGCCGAACGCGTGCGGCAGCAGTTCGGCCATCCGCAGCGGCCGGCCCTTCGCCTCGATCAGGCACTCCGGGCCGCCGTTCTCCCAGAGCAGCTGCCGGCACCGGCCGCACGGCATGAGCGGCTCACCGGTGGCGTCGACGCAGGACAGCGCGACGATCCGGCCGCCGCCGGTGGCGTGCAGGGAGGAGACCACCCCGCACTCGGCGCAGAGCACCACGCCATACGCGGCGTTCTCCACGTTGCAGCCGACCACCACCCGGCCGTCGTCGACCAGGGCGGCGGCCCCGACCGGGAACTTCGAGTACGGCGCGTACGCGTGCCGCATCACCTCGGTGGCGGCGGCCCGCAGCCGCTCCCAGTCGATCTCCATGGGTACTCCCCCGTCAGCCCTTGATGTACGGCTTGCCGTCCGCGGCCGGCGCCCGGACCCGGCCGACCAGCCCGGCCACCGCCAGGATCGTCGCCAGGTAGGGCAGCATGGCCAGGAACTGGCTCGGGATCACGCTGTTGATCGCGCCGAGGTAGGTGCCGAGCTGGTCGGCGAAGCCGAAGAAGAGCGCCGCGAGCAGCGCACCGGTCGGGCTCCACCGGCCGAAGATCAGCGCGGCCAGGGCGATGAAGCCCTTGCCACCGATCATGTTCTTGGTGAACGAGTAGAGCGCCAGCGTGTAGGAGGCGCCACCGATGCCGGCCACCACCCCGGCGAGCAGCACGTTGCGGTAGCGCAGCCCGAGCACCCGCACACCCAGGGTGTCGGCCGCGGTCGGGTGCTCGCCGACCGCGCGGGTCCGCAGCCCCCAGCGGGTGCGGAACAGCGCGATGTGGATCACCAGCACCAGCAGCAGGCCGAGGTAGAGGAAGATGTTGCCGCGGAACAGCGCCGGTCCGAGCACCGGGATGTCCTTGAGCAGCGGGATCTCCCAGTTGCTGAACCGCGGGGCGCTGTTGTACCGCTGCGCGTTGGTCTGCATCAGCCGCTCGTAGATGAAGCCGGTGACGCCGACCGCGAGCAGGTTGAGCACGATGCCCATGACGACCTGGTCGACCAGGTAGCGGATGGCGAAGACGGCCAGCAGCAGCGAGATGAAGGCACCGCCGATCGCCGCCGCGACCAGGCCCACCCAGACGCTGCCGGAGATGCTGCCGAAGAGCGCGCCGCTGAAGGCGCCCATCAGCAGCTGGCCCTCGATCGCCACGTTGACCACGCCGGAGCGCTCGCAGAGCACGCCGGCGAGCGCGCCGAAGATCAGCGGCAGGGCCAGCACGAACGTGCCGCGCACCATGTTGACCAGGGGCATGAAGTTCTGCCCGGTCGGGGCCGCGGAGACCTGCCAGCAGAGGAAGGAGAGCACGAAGCCGATCAGCCCGACGCCGAGCACCAGGGTGAACCAGCGCTTCGGCAGCCCGGCGAGCATCGCCACGCCGGCGGCGATCGCGACCACGCCGAAGAGGATCGCGCCGACCGTGCCGTTGATCTTCAGCGCGGCGCCGGCGGCGTCCTCGCTCAACGTGAAGCGGGCCGGCTGGTCGGTGGCGAGCGCGCCGAAGAGCACCGCGCTGATCAGGCCGAGGCCGAGCAGGGTCAGGCCGACCTTGCGGGTACGGGTCCAGAAGCCCTCGTCGACCGGGGCGACCGCGATGTCGGGGACAGCCATGGTGGACATGACTTACCAGCCCTTCGCCAGGCTCGTCTGCAACCGGGCGGCGCGCGCGGCCCGGAGCTGGAAGATCGCCTTCACCAGGGCCGGCGCGGCGATGAAGATGACGATCAGCGCCTGGAGCACGGTGACCAGCTCCAGCGAGATCCCCGAGTACGACTGCATCCGGTTGCCACCGGCCTGGAGCGCGCCGAAGAGCAGCGCGGCCAGCGCCACGCCCCACGGCTTCACCCGACCGAGCAGGGCCACCAGGATGCCGTCGAAGCCGATCTGCGCGACCACCAGCGGGGTCAGCGCGCTGGCGGTGGAGCCGAGCACCATGTTCGAGCCGCCGAGGCCGGCCAGGATCCCGGAGAACACCATGATCAGCACGTACGTCCGGGTGACGCTGATGCCGGCGGTCCGCGCGGCGTCCGGGTTGGCGCCCACCGCGCGCAGCTCGAAGCCGAGCGTGGACCGGTTGAGCAGCCAGGCGACCGCCCAGGTGGCCAGCACCGCCACCAGGATGCCGGCGTGCACCCGCAGGTTGTCGCCGAGCAGCCGGGGCAGCTGGGCCGAGGCGTCCACGGGCCGGCTGATCGCGTCGGTCCGGCTCGGGTCCTGCACGCCGTTCTGCACGATCAGCCAGGTCAGGAAGTACGTGGCGATGTAGTTGAGCATGATCGTGTTGATCACCTCGTGGGCGCCGGCCCGGGCCTTGAGGATGCCCGGGATGAAGCCCCAGATCGCCCCGCCGACGGCACCGGCGAGCACCGCGACCAGCACGTGCAGGACGGGCGGCAGCGGCAGCAGGAAGCCGGCCAGCGCGGCCAGGATGACGCCGATGGTGGCCTGGCCCTGGGCGCCGATGTTGAACAGGCCGCCCCGGAAGGCCAGCGCGACCGAGAGCCCGGTGAAGACCAGCGGCGCGGTGTAGGTGAGCGTCTCGGAGATCGGCGCGAAGACCGCCTCCCAGCCGTTGCTGCCGTTCAGCCAACCGGAGAACGCCTCCGGGTCGAAGACCGCGCCCTTGAACAGGTTGGCGTACGCCTCGCTGACCAGCGTCCAGCTGGCGTTGATCGCGTCGGACGGCCGGGCGGTGATGTAGCCGTAGGTGGCCAGCACGTCCGGGTCCGAGACGATGATCAGGACCGCGCCGACGAGCATCGCGAGCACCAGCGACAGCAGGGTCACCGTGAAGGTGTTGGCGGCCCAGAGGTTGTCCAGGAACAGCCGTCCCAGCGACGGCCGGCCCCCGTCGCCCGGCTGCTTCGGCGTGGTCGCCGTCTCGGCCCGCTCGGTGTTGCCGAGCGCGGTCTGTGCGGCCTGCGCCTCCGTCGCCGGCTCCTTGTCCGGGGAGCCCGACTGGGGGTCTGGGTTCGTCATGCCTTGTCCTCGCTGCCTGGGACCTCGGGGGCCGGAGCCGCCGCGCCGTCCGGGGCCGTGGCGCCGCCGGAGGTGTCGGGGGCGCCGGTCGCGTCGGGGGTGATGCCGGCCATCAGCAGGCCGATCTCCTCGCGCGGGGTGTCCGGGCCGACCACGCCGATGATCCGGCCGCGATACATCACGGCGATCCGGTCGGCCAGGCCGATCACCTCGTCGAGTTCGCTGGAGACCACCATGACGGCGGTGCCGATGTCCCGCTCCCGGATGACCCGGCTGTGGATGAACTCGATGGAGCCCACGTCCACGCCGCGGGTCGGCTGGGCGGCGATGAAGAGCTTCAGCGGCCGGGACAGCTCCCGGGCCACGATCACCTTCTGCTGGTTGCCGCCGGAGAGGGTGCCCACCGCCGCCTCGGCGGAGGAGGTACGGACGTCGAACTGCTCGATCCGCTCCCTGGCCGACCGGGCGATCTCGTCCGGCTTCAGCGCCAGGCCGACGCCGAACGGCGGCTGGTCGTAGATGTCCAGCACCAGGTTCTCCGCGACGCTGAACTCCTTGACCAGGCCGTCGACGCTGCGGTCCTCGGGCACGTAGCCGACGCCGGCGCGGAGCACCTTCTTGGTCGACCAGCCGTGCACCGGCTGCCCGTCGAGGGTGACCGTCCCGGCCAGCAGCGGACGCAGGCCCATGATCGCCTCGATCAGCTCGGTCTGGCCGTTGCCCTGCACGCCCGCGATGCCGAGCACCTCGCCCGCGTGCACGGTGAGGTCCACGCCGTCCACCGCGCGCACCTGCCGGTCGTCGTCGACGACCAGGCCGGCGACCTCCAGGACCGGCCGGCCCGGCGTGGCGGGGGTCTTGTCCACGGTGAGCCGGACGCTCCGGCCGACCATCAGCGCGGCCAACTCGTCCCGGCTCGCCTCCGGCGACGCGGTGCCGACGGTCCTGCCGCGCCGGATCACCGTGATCCGGTCGGCGATCGCCTTGACCTCGCCGAGCTTGTGGGTGATGAAGACGATCGACTTGCCGGCGGCCTTGAGCGACCGCATCACGGCGAGCAGTTCCTCGGTCTCCTGCGGGGTGAGCACCGCGGTGGGCTCGTCCAGGATCAGCAGGTCGACGTCGCGGGTGAGCGCCTTGACGATCTCCACCCGCTGCTGGATGCCGACCGGCAGGTCCTCGATCACCGCGTCCGGGTCGACCCGTAGGTTGTACCGCTCGGAGACCTCGGCGACCTCGCGCCGGGCCCGGCGCCGGTCCAGGAAGCCGGCGAGGCCGCCGCGCACCTGCTCGGCGCCGAGCATGATGTTCTCCGCCACGGTGAAGACCGGCACCAGCATGAAGTGCTGGTGCACCATGCCGATCCCGGCCGAGATCGCGTCCGACGGGCCCTTCAGCTTCAGCGGCTGGCCGTCGACCAGGATCTCGCCCTCGTCGGGCTGGTAGAGCCCGTAGAGCACGTTCATCAGGGTCGACTTGCCGGCGCCGTTCTCGCCGAGCAGGGCGTGGATCTCTCCAGGCTCCACCGTCAGGTCGATGTGGTCGTTGGCGACCAGATCACCGAACCGCTTGGTGATGCCGCGCAGTTCGAGTCTCAGCGCAACCTCCTGGAGTGCGAAACGATGGTGCAGCGTAGCTGCCGGCCGGTCGCGGCGCGGGGCCGGTCGTGGGGTGGAGCGGATCGGCCGCCCCGGCCCCGCGGGTGAACTCCCGCGGCGCCCGGGGCGGCCGGATCGTCGTGCCGTACCGCTCGCCGGCCTACCCGGGTGATCGTCTCACCACGGGCGGCCGGCAGAGCGTCACTTCGGCTGGGCCTTGGAGGTGACCGTGACCGTGCCGGCGGCGATGTCCGCCTTCAGCTTGTCGACCTCGGCCTTCAGCTCGGCCGGAACCTTGCTCTCGAACTCGTGGTACGGGGCCAGCGAGACACCGTTGTTGGCCAGGGTGCCCAGGAAGCCCGGGTTGGCGCTGAGCTTCTCGCCACCGGCGGCCTTGAGCACGGCCTCCTTGACGGCGTCCGGAATGTTCTTCACCACGGTGGTGATGATGGCCGGGCAGTCCGGGGTGCTCTGGCAGCCGTCGACGTCGACCCAGATGGTGTTGTACTTGCCGCCCGAGGCCTTCGCCGCACCCGTGGTGCCGAGGCCGGCGCCGCCGGCGACCGGCATGATGATGTCGGCGCCCTGGGCGACCAGCGCGTCGCTCACCTTCTTGCCCTCGTCCTGCTTCTCGAAGGAGTTGGTGAAGGAGCCGTTCTGGGTGGCCTTGTCCCAGCCCAGGACCTTGACGGTCTTGTTCTTGGTCTTGTTGTAGTGGGCCACGCCGTCGGCGTACCCGTCCATGAAGATGGTCACCGGCGGGATCTTCAGGCCGCCGTAGGTGCCGACGGTGCCGGACTTGGTCATCCCGGCGGCCAGGTAGCCGGCCAGGAAGCCGGCCTGGGCGGTGTCGAACTGCATCGGGTAGACGTTGCTCTCCGGCAGCTTCGCGTCGACGATGCCGAACTGCTGGTTCGGGTTCGCCTTGGCGATCTTCGAGGTGGCGTCGGCCATCAGGCCGCCGACCGCGAGGATGAAGTCGCACTTCTGGTTGACGTACTGGGTCAGGTTCGGCTCGTAGTCCGCCTGGGCCTTCGACGCCACGTACTTGATGTCGATGTTGTCGTTCTCGGCCTTGGCGGCCTGCAGGCCCTGCCAAGCGGAGGTGTTGAACGACTTGTCGTCGATGCCGCCGACGTCGGTCACCATGCAGGCGCTGTACTTCTTGCCGCCGTCACCGGCGCCGTTGTTCTCATCGGGGGCCTCGCCACACGCGGCGGCGCTCAGCACGAGCCCACCCACCGCGAGGACCGAGGCGATCCGCATCCCACGCACCGAGCGCAAGACGTCTCCTTCCCATTGCACACCGCGGGTCGCGCGGTGGCAGCCCATTAGCCGGCCTGGCGACTTGCCGCCGGCGTCCCACGTTACGGACGGGAGCGTACGCCCGCGCCCACCCACCGGCCGACAATCGTGCACGACTGTTGAGTGCCTGTTACCCCTATGTAACCCTTGGGTGGGCCAAGTCACTCTCGGTGCTGGTAGGCAAGCGTCCGGGCGTCGCGAACGTCCGTTTTCCCGGGCCGTCCCGCTTTCGGGGACGTTACCGCCAGAAGACCGCCACCGCCGCGTTGACCAGGGTCAGACCGATGATGGCGAGGAAATGGCCGCGGTTGACCACGTCACGCTTCCGGGAGAAGAAGACCATGACGAAGATCAGCAGCGCGAGCACCAACTTGGTAACAAGCTTCGCCGGGGCCGGCTCGTCGCCGTCGCGCAGCGGTGCGGCGAGGCCGATGCCGGTCAGCAGCATGATCACCGAGCCCCAGAGCATGGCGGGGTTGATCCGCAGCCGCCCGCTGAGGTACTGGACGATCGCCCCGCCCAGCAGCAACGCGAACCCGATCAGGTGGACGTAGCGCAGTATCAGTCTCAGAGCTTCCACGGCGACCATCCTCCCCTATCAACGACAGTTTGTAGTAGGGGGCGGATGGTCATTGGCGGCGCGGGTCAGGCGGCGACCTCCGCCGGCCGGGCGGCGACCGGCTCGCCGGCCGGGGCCGGGGTAGGCCGGGCCAGCAGCACCAGGGCGAGGCCGACCGCGGCGTACCCGGCGAGCACGGCGAGCGGCGTGCCGGCCCCGGCGCCGTCGAAGAACGCCGCCGAGCGGAGCAGCGTGCCGCCGGCGCCCACGGGCAGCCACTGGCCCACCGCGCCCCACGGCTGCGGCAGCAGCTCGGGGGCCGCGCCGACCGCCGAGAGCGGGTTGCCGACCAGGAAGATCAGCAGCGCGCCCAGCCCGATCCCCGCACGGCCGAGCAGCGCGCCCAGGCCGGTGACGGTGGCCGCGGTGGCCAGCCCGAACAGCCCGATCGCGGCCGCCTCGGCGAGCCAGCCGCCGCCGAGCAGGCCGAGCCAGCCGTGCAGCACCGCCACGCCGACCCCGCCGGCCAGCACGGCGTACGCC
Source organism: Micromonospora sp. CNZ280 (assembly GCF_011759515.1). Lineage (NCBI taxonomy): Bacteria > Bacillati > Actinomycetota > Actinomycetes > Micromonosporales > Micromonosporaceae > Micromonospora > Micromonospora sp. CNZ280. Next base: position 2,800,763 of record NZ_JAAOYP010000001.1, on the reverse strand, counting down.
GCCAGCCCGGCCAGCCGGGCCGCCCGGCCGGTGACCAGCAGGGCGAGCAGCACCCCGGCGAGCATGCTGGTCAGCGCCAGCGGCAGGAAGCCGGCGGCGAACCCGGCGCCCCGCGGATCGTCCGGGTCGGCGGGAACCACCTCGACCACCGGCACCGGCCGCCCGGCGGAGAGCTGGCCGGCCGCCTCGGTGAGCAGCGCCGCCACCGTCGGGCTGGCGGCCGGGGCGGTGTGCAGCGCGACCCCGTCCGGGCCGGCGACGAAGGCCGCGTAGACCTCGCGGTCGCGCAGCGCCCGGTCGGCCGCCGCCGCATCCGGCAGGGTGGTGACCTCGAACGCGCCGGGCCGCGCGGTGGCGAGCCGGCCGGCCAGTTCGGCGGTGACGGGTGCGGGGCCGGCGACGGCGACCGGCAGGTCGCGCGGCGCGAGGTTGGCGGCCGGTGCCGCGAACAGTGGTACGAGCAGCGCCTGGACGCCCACCACCAGGACGGCGGCCAGGACGGCGAGCAGCAACGGCGAGCGGGTACGGGTCGACATGTCCCATCTCCTAAAACGAACGCTCGTTCTCTTTGAGGTTCAGGCTCCTCCCGCTCCACCCCGCTGTCAAGAACGATCGTTCGCTTTACGATGTATCCCGTGCCACGTGTCTCGGCCGAACACCTCGCCGCCCGCCGCCGCCAGATCGTCGACGCGGCCCGGCGCTGCTTCCTGCGGGAGGGTTTCCACCGCACCTCGATGCAGGACGTGATCGCCGAGGCCGGACTCTCGGTCGGCGCCGTCTACCGCTACTTCCCGAGCAAGAACGACCTGATCAGCGCCATCGCCGAGGAGGCGGTCAGCGGGGCCGGCGAGGTGCTCGCCGGGTTGGCCCGGCACGACCCGCCGCTGCCGCTGGTCGAGGCGCTGGACCGCGTCCTGACGTACGTGGAGGCCCAGCTCGGCACCGACGGCGTGCTGCGCATCGCGATCCAGGTCTGGGGCGAGGCGCAGCGCGACCCGGCGCTGGCCACGTTCGTCGCGGAGAAGTACACCGGCTTCCGCAGCCAGTTCGGGCTGCTGGTGCGGCGGGCTCAGCAGGCCGGCGAGCTGCCTGCCGACACCGACCCGGACGCCATCGCCGCGGCACTCTTCGCCCTCATACCGGGCTGGTTCACCCAGCGCATCCTGACCGGCGGGCCGGACCGGCGGACCTACCTGGCCGGGGTGCGGGCCCTGCTCGGCGCGACGCCGCGCGGCTAGCTCCGGCGACGTCCGACGCCCCGGTCAGCGCCCGTCGGCGGCCGACACCGCCCGGTCAGCCGACACCCGCGGGTCGGGCTCCGCGTCCCCGCCGGCCGGTCCCGTCATCTCCTCCGGCGGCGGCTCGGCGACCGCCGGCTCGTCGCTCCGGTCGGCGGTGACGGCGACCGCTACCCAGCCGGCGCAGCTGAGCGCCGCGAGCAGGACGACCAGCACGGCGACCCGGGCCGCCGAGGTGCGCAGCCACCAGTCGATGTCGTTCGGCCCCAACGCGTAGGTCAGCGTGAGGGCGGCCAGGTAGCACCCGCAGAGCGCCCAGAGCCAGCTGTCCGACCCGAGTCCGGCCCGCCGGCGTCGACGCCGCAGGAACAGCGCGCCCAGCAACGCCACGGCCAGCGCGGCCGCCGTCACCGGCCCGACCACGTCGCGCAGCACCCGCAGGGTCGTCCGGTACCGCTCGACCGTCTCCGGGTCCCAGCCGGACACCGTGCCCCGGCCGGCGTGCCCGGTGATGTCGGAGCGGGCACCCAGCAGCCGGGCCAGCAGCGCCCAGCCGACCCCGGCCAGCACCGGAAGCCAGACCAGCCCGGCCCGCCGCAACCGGGCCCGGGCCCGCACCGTGGCCAGCACCGCGACCGCGCCGGCGACCACCAGGCCCTCGTTCTTGGCCAGCGCGGCCACGGTCAGCAGCAGCAGGGCCAGCGCCGGTCGGCGCAGCGGGTCGGCCGCGAGGAGCAGGGCGACCGCGGCGCCGGCCGCGGCGGCCGACCAGAGCGGATCGACGTAGCCGCTGGTGAGCGCGTGCGGCGCGGTCGACCAGGTGGCCAGGCCGACCCCGATGGCGAGCGGCCAGGCGACCGGGGCCGGGGCGAACGCGAGCACCCGGCGCATCAGGTGCACCAGCATGGCGATCGCCGAGAAGCCGATCAGGATCCCCACCGCCTGCGCGGTCCGGAAATCCGGCTCGGCGACACTCCACACCGCCGCCAGCGGAGCCGAGGCGAGCGGCGGGTAGTCGGTGTGCGAGAAGACGAAGCCGGCACTGCCGATCGCCTCCCGGGCGTACCCGCCGTCGTGCGACAGGTAGCCGGCGCGCAACCACCAGATGGAGTGCGGATCCCAGCGGACCGCCGGTTCGAGGACGAAGAGCAGCGGCGGGAGCAGCGGGAGGGCGGTCAGCAGCGCGGACGACCAGCCGCCGTAGGGCACCGGCTCGCCGGGCCGGCGCAGCAGCCACCACGCCAGCGCCGCCGCCGCGGGCAGCACCAGCGCGAGCCAGAGCACCAGGGGCCCGCCGGCGAGCAGCATCAGGATCACCGCGGCGGTGCTCAGCAGCGCCGACACCAGGGGCGCCAGCAGCACGGCGAGGTACGGGCTGCGGAGCAGCGCGTACGCCAGCGGAAACCCGCCAACCAGGAGCGACAGGCCGGCGACGACCGGCGTCATCGGTCGGCCCGCCGCACGATCAGCCGGACCCGCGGGCCGGTCGGCCCCGGTTGCTCCACCGCCGCGACGCTCACCAGGAAGTCGGCCGCCTCCGGGGTGCCGACGACCAGGCTGCCGGCCAGCGCGGCGAACTCGGCCAACCGCTGCCGCCACAGGGTCCGGTCGGCGGCCGCCGGCACCGGATAGACCCGACTTCCGGGCGGCACCTGGTCGGCGAACTCCCGGCGCAGCGACTCGAAGTCCACCTGGGAGCGCCGGCCCCCCTGGTTGTGCTCGGGGTTACGCAGATAGGTGACCCCGTGACCGGTGGCCTGCCAGGCCCCTTCACCGGTCGCGACCAGACAACCGACGCCGAGGGTCGCCACGACGACCCGGACGACGAGGCGACCGACGGCCCCCGCACCACGCTCTCTCGCCATCACGACCTGCCGCGCTCAGTGGGCAGGGGTGCCGGTGGGGCGGCGGCGGGTGCGCTCGCGGCCGAGGATCCAGAGCGCCTCGACCCCGTCCTTCCAGGTGATCTTCTTGCCCTCCTCGCGGCCCCGCGCCCGGTAGCTGATCGGCACCTCGTACGGGCGGATCCGGCGACGCAGCAGCTTGCCGGTCACCTCGGCCTCCATCCCGAAACCGCGGGAGCGGATGTCGAGCGAGCGGTAAAGGGCCACCGGCATCAGCTTGAAACAGGTCTCCAGGTCGCCGATGTAGGAGTTGAACAGCACGTTCGCCGCCATCGTGACGCCCTTGTTGCCCATCACGTACCAGAAGCTGTAGGCGCTGTGGCTGCCGAACGTGCGATTGCCGTAAACCACCGTCGCCCGGCCGTCGAGCACCGGGTCGAGCAGCTTGGGGATGTCCTGCGGGTCGTACTCCAGATCGGCGTCGAGGATGACCAGGTAGTCACCCTCGGCATTGTCGACAGCTGTCTTGATGGCCGCGCCCTTGCCCGCATTACGCGCATGCGTGATCACCCGCAGTCGGGCGTCGTCGGCGCGGCCGAGGATCTCACCGGTGCCGTCCCGGCTGCCGTCGTCGACCACGACGAGTTCGACCGCACACGGGTAGTCGACCGCCAGCGCCTGCTTCACGGCATCCGCTACGCGTGCCGCTTCGTTGTAGACGGGCATGAGGATCGACAGCTTCAAAGGAATCTCCGAAGAATCGACGGCGCCGATGGCGCCGGCTCGCGGGTGACCGACAGGAAGGCGTCAGTGAAACAGATCGGACATCGAGCCGCCGCCCCTATGGAAAAAGGACCCATAACGGAAGCGGCACGCCCGAGGCAATTGCCACCCATGCCGCCGATTCGACCCTGACCAGCGCGTCGACCGACGGGTGGACGATCAGAATCGGCGGCAACAGCCAGCAGGTTGCACGTCGTTCGGGTAATTGTTGAAGACGTTCGTACGTCCACTCATTCCGCCGGACCGGCAATTCCGTACCGAGGTACGCCCGGAAGCCGGAAATCCGCGATCGGCACCGCCGTCAGAGCCGCCACACCTGGAAGGTCGGGCCGTCACCCGGCAGGGTGGACACGCCGTCCGGGTCCGGGCGCAGCGCCGGGGCTCCGCCGTGGACGTTCTCGCCGGCCGGCAGGCCGGCCAACCGGACCGGCGCGCCGGCCGCCCGCCGGGCCAGCACCAGCACCGCCCCGGTCGGGGCCTCGCGGAGGAACACCAGCGTGTCGGCGTCGACGTGCAGCCAGCGCAGTCCGCCCCGGCGCAGCGCGGGCTCGGCGTGGCGCAGGGCGAGCAGCGCCCGGTAGGTGGCGAACGTGCCGGCGTCCCAGCGCTCCGGTCGGTGCCACGGCATCGGGGTGCGCGACCCCTCGCCGTTGTCGCCGGTCAGCCCCAGTTCGTCCCCTGCGAAGATCATCGGAATGCCCGGCATGGTGGCGAGCAGGCCGGCGGCGACCTCGTGCCGGGCCGCGTCGCCGACCACCGTGCGGATCCGCGCCGAGTCGTGCGAGCCCAGCAGCTGCCACGAGTGCACATACGACCGCCAGGAGACCAGCGACCGGTAGGAGTTCATGGTGACGAGCACGGCGTCGGCGTCCCGGCGGGCCACCCCGCCCGGGGTGCCGAGGAAGTTCGGCAGCGGCTGGTCGCCGTGGCGCAGCCAGGACCAGACCGGGTCGGTGAACCCGACGTAGTTCATCGTGCCGTGCCAGCCGTCGCGGTCCAGGTCACCGGTGTGGTCGTGACCGTGCTCGGCCATCAGCAGCCCGTCGGCGCGGGTCTGCGAGACCACCCGGCGCAGCAGCGCCGCCACCTCGTGGGTGTACGCGTCCGCGCCCCGCCGGCCGGTCATGTTTGCCACGTCCACCCGCCAGCCGTCCAGCCCGTACGGCGGGCGCAGCCAGCGGCGCAGCAGCGCGTCGTCGGCGGTGGCGAAGCGGCGGCGCAGCTCGGCGCTGCCCCAGTTCAGCTTCGGCAGCGACTTGACCCCGTTCCAGGACTCGTAGTCGCCGGTCACCTCGTCGAAGTAGTACAGCTCCCGCTCGGCCGCGCGCACGTCCGAGCTGGCGGCGGTGAACCACTGGTGCGCGTCGCCGGTGTGGTTGCTGGTGATGTCGCCGAGCAGCCGCCAGCCCCGGGCCCGCACCGCGTCGGCGAGGCGGACCAGCGCGGCGTCCCCGCCGAGCAGCGGGTCCACGGTGTCGAAGCTGGCCGCGTCGTAGCGGTGGTTCGAGCGGGCCGGGAAGATCGGGGTCAGGTAGACGGTGTTCACGCCGAGCCGGGCCAGGTGGTCCAGCCGTTCGGCGATCCCGTCCAGGTCGCCGCCGTAGAACTGGCGCGGGGTCTCCGGGCCGCGCCCGATGACCGGGGTGTCCCAGTCGCAGGGGATCGCCCAGTCGGGCAGCGGCCGGCCGTCGGCGGCGGCCGAGCGGGCGAACCGGTCCGGGAAGATCTGGTAGACCACCGCGTCCCGGGCCCAGGCCGGCGGCGGGTCGTACGCGACCAGCCGGAAGTCCCCGTGGTCCGGCACGTCGTGGTCGACCAGCCCGGCGGCGTTCAACCAGCGGCGGCCGCGCGCGCCGGTGAGCAGGAACCGGTAGTTGCTGACCGGGTTGCGCACCTGCACCGCGGCCCGCCACCAGACCTCGCCGCCGGCCGAGCGGTCGACGACCGCCTCGGTGAACCGGGGCTCGCCGTCGCCGGTGGTCCGCACGTGCACTTGGCGGACGTCGGCGCCGGCCGGCACCCGGACGAAGACGTCGACGGTGTCGCCGAGCGACGGCTCCTGCTCGGGGACGTACAGCTCGGACCCGTCGTGGTGCGGCTGGATCGGCATGGTCGGACCTTTCGGGTTGGGTCGGCCGGGGAGAGGAAGGGACGCCGCCGCGGCCGGTTTCCCGGCCGCGGCGGGCAGCCCGTGGCTGCTCCGGTGTACGTCGACACGACGCCCTTGCCGCAGCTCGCACCGGACGCCGCGGTCGCGGTGCGGGGATGGCGGCCGCTCGCACGGTCGCCGGCGGTACCTCAGCGCGGTGGCACCGCTCGCCGCGCTCACGACGGCGAGCGGCCACCACCGCGGGTCATCCCTTGACGGCTCCGGCGGTCAGCCCGGAGACGATGTAGCGCTGGAGAAGCTGGAACACCAGCACGGTGGGGATCGCGGTGAGCAGGGTGCCCGCCGCGAACATCCCGAAGTTGTTGTTCCGCTCGCCAGCCACCAGGCCGAACATGCCGACCGCCAGGGTCTTCGACTCGGTGTCGGTGAGGAACACGTTCGCGATCATGAACTCGTTGATGGTGCCGATGAAGGAGAGCAGGGCGGTCACCGCCAGGATCGGCGCCACCAGCGGCAACATGATCCGGAAGAAGACCTGGGCGTGAGTGGCGCCGTCCATGGTGGCCGACTCGTCCAGCTCCCGGGGCAGGGTGTCGAAGAACCCCTTCATCAGCCAGGTGTTCACGCCCAGCGCGCCACCCATGTAGAGCAGGAACAGCCCCCAGGGCGTGTTGAACCCGATGCCCGGCCACAGGTCGGTGACCGTCGTGAAGATCAGGAAGATCGCCACGATCGCCAGGAACTGCGGGAACATCTGGATCAGCAGCAGGGTGAGCAGCCCGATCCGGCGGCCGGCGAACCGCATCCGGGAGAAGGCGTACGCGGCCAGCGCGGAGAGGAAGATCGACACGAAGCTGGCCGTGCCGGCGATCAGCAGGCTGTTGAGGAACCAGTGGCCGAAGGCGGTCCGCTCGAAGAGGTTGCCGAAGTTCTCGAACGACACACCGCCGGTCGGCACCAGCTCGGTCGAGGAGAGCGTGCCGCGCGGATTCAGCGCCGCGGAGAGCACGAACAGGATCGGGAAGAGGCTGAACGCCACCGCCAGCACCCCGACCACGTGCCGCCAGCCGACCTGGCGGAACCACTGGTTGCGCCGCCCGCCCCGGGCGTTGCGGTTGGCGACCGGCGCGCCGCCGGCCGTGTCACCGGCGGCCCGGACGCCGCTGCTGCTGAGGGTGCTCACCGGAGCCACCCTCCGGTCGCGACTGCGGGGCTCGCGAGCTCACTCCTCGCGCTCACCGGACCCACCTTCCGTTCGCGACTGCGGGGCTCGCAAGCTCACTCCTCGCGCTCACGAATACACCTCCTCCTGCTTGCGGGTGCGCCGGAAGCTGATCGCCGAGACCGTCGCGACGATCGCGAAGATGAAGATCGACACCGCGGCGGCCATGCCGAACTCCGCGCCCTGCGCGCCGAACGCCAACCGGTAGGTGTAGGTGATCAGCAGGTCGGTGGCCCCGTTGGTCGGGTTGTCGGCCGGGAACGGCCCGCCCTCGGTGGTCAGCCAGATCGCGTTGATGTTGTTGAAGTTGTACGCGAACGACGCGATCAGCAGCGGGGAGAGCGCGACCAGCAGCAGCGGCAGGATGACCGACCGGAACGACTGCAACGGCGACGCGCCGTCGACCGAGGTGGCCTCGGTCAGCTCGCGCGGGATGGCCTGGAGCGCGCCGGTGGCCACCAGGAACATGTACGGGTAGCCGAGCCAGAGCTGCACGAGCAGCACCGCGGCGCGGGCCGACCAGTCCTGGCCGAACCAGTCCACACCGAGCCCGAACAGGTTGTTGATCAGGCCGAAGTCGGTGTTGAACATGTCCCGCCAGACCAGCAGCATGGCGAACGACGGCATGGCGTACGGCAGGATCAGCAGCACCCGGTAGAGGTTGGTGCCGCGCATCCGGGGCGAGTGCAACGCCAGCGCGATGCCCATGCCGAGCAGGAAGGTCAGTCCGGTCGAGCCGATCGCGAAGGCGAAGTTCCAGACCAGCGTGCCGAAGAACGGGCCGGAGATGGCCGGCTCGGTGAGCACCCGGGCGAAGTTGTCGAACCCGACGTTGACCTTCCAGCCCTGCGCCAGCCGCTCGCCGTCGGCGGCCACGAAGGCGCCGCTGGACTCGTCAGCGGTCCAGGTCCTGCCGCTCTCGGTGTCCCGGACGCAGTCGCAGCCCGCGTCGTACGCCCGCATCGCCTTGCCCTCGTAGGCGCGGGTGAGGCCGGTGGAGCGGATGGCGCCCCCGGTGGTCGGCACGATCAGGTCGGTGATCTCCTGGCTGCGGGCGCCGGCCTGGCCGAAGTTCAGCACCGTGTAGCCGTCGGCGGCGGTGACCTTGCCGCCCGGGGCGACCGTGACGTCGGCCGGGTCGAGCCGGCGCAGCCCGTCGGCATCGCCGACCGACACCACCCCGGTGGCCGGGTCGGTGACCAGGAAGACCAGCGGACCGGTGGCGGGGTCGCCGGTGGTGGCGATGGAGAGGGCGTACTCGGTGGAGCCGGGCACCTGCTTGACCGAGGCGGTCTGGATGGCGACGATCGCGTCGTCCTTGCTGCCGCGGTGCCCGTCGCCGAAGTTCGTGAAGGCGGTGCTCGCCGTGTAGAGCACCGGGAAGACCTGGAAGGCGATCAGGAAGAGCGTGCCGGGGACCAGGTACTTGGCCGGGACGTGCCGGCGGGTGAGGTAGAGGTAGAACAGTCCGGCGGTGATGACCGCCAGCAGGGCCAGCCCGGCCCACTTCTCGGCCTCGATGAGCGGGAAGGCCGCCCAGATCGCGATCCCGGCCACCAGGCCGAGCAGGACCACCTTGACCAGCAGGCCGGTCACGGTGATCGGCGCGTGGTTCCGCGCGGTACGGGACGAGCGCGGGAGCCCGGAGCCGACGGGCTCCCGGCCCGGGACCTGCTGGGCAGGTCCCGGGCCGGACAGCGGCGTGCTCATTACTTGATCTGGCCGGAGATGGTCTTGCCGGCCGCGGTGATCGTCTTGGCCGGGTCGGCGCCGCCGATGATGGCGGCCTGCGCCTTGCCGAACGGGTCCCAGATCGCGGCCATCGCCGGGATCGCCGGGAGCACCTGGCCGTTCTTGCCGGCCTCCTGGAACTTGGCCAGGTCCGGGTCGGTGCCCTTGACCTGGTCCAGCGCCGCGGTCAGCGCCGGCGGGCGGGGCTCGGCGTTGTACAGCGCCACGGCCAGCTCGGGGGTGGTGACGTAGTTGGCCACGAACTCCTGGGCCAGCGCCTTGTTCTTGCCCTTGGCCGCCACGTAGAACGCCTGGACGCCGACGAACGGCTGGGCCTCCTTGCCACCGGCGAAGCCGGGGACCGGGGAGATGTCGTACTTGATGTTCGCCTTCTTGGCGTCCGCGATGGCCCACGGGCCGGAGACCAGGAAGGCGCACTTCTTGGCGCCGAAGGTGGCGATCGAGTTCTCGGCGGTGATGGAGCGTTTCAACGCACCCTCACCCTTCTCGCCGAGGGCGGCGATCTTCTTGAACGCCTCGATCGACTCCGGCTTGCCCACGCCCAGGTCCTTCGGGTCGTAGTCGCCGTTGGCGGCGGTGCCGAAGAGGTAGCCGCCGGCCGAGGTGTACAGCGGGTAGATGTGGTACGCGTCGCCGTTCTGGCCGGACTGCAGGCAGAGGATCTCGCTGGCCTTCTTCTCCGCCTTGAGCTTCTTGCCGGTGGCGACCAGTTCCTCGATGGTCTTCGGCGCCTCGGGGGCCAGCTCGGTGTTGCGGATCAGGGCGAGGTTCTCCATCGCGTACGGCACGCCGTAGAGCTGACCGTTGAACGTGACGGCCTTGACGGCGGTGGAGTTGAAGCCGTTCTTCTGCTCGGCGGTGAGCTGGACCGGGTCGATGGCCCCGTTCTGCACCAGGTTGCCGATCCAGTCGTGCGCGCCGACCACCACGTCCGGGCCGCTGCCCTGCTGGTGGGCGGTGACGAAGTTGGTCTGCAGGTCCTTGGAGACGGCCTGCACCTCGACGGTGACGCCGTTCTCCTGGCCGAACTTCTCGGCGAACGGCTTGAGGGCCGCGGTCCGCTTGTCGTCGGCCCAGATCACCAGCTTGCCGCCGGCGGCAGCCTTGGGGGATTCGTTGGCGGCCGGCTCGTCGCTGCCGCCGCCACAGCCGGACGCGGCGAGCGCCAGGGCGAAGGCGGCGACCACACCCGCGGTACGGATGCGCATCGGTACTCCTGTCGTCATGGCGGTCCGCCGGGGGAAGGGCGGCCCGCCAGTGGAAACCTCTGTAAGTTCTTGCCAACCGGCGCTAGGGTGCCGCGCCGCTGCTCTCGCATGTTGCGGGGACGTTAGCAAGGCATTTCAGAGAATGGAAGGGCTTGCAAGAGTGTCCGCAAGAACTTGCCCGTGAGCTAAAGTGCCGCCATGCGCGCTCGACTGTCCGACATCGCCCAACAGGCCGAAGTCAGCGAGGCCACGGTGTCGCGGGTGCTCAACGACCGCCCGGGAGTGGCCCCGGAGACCCGGCAGGCCGTCCTGACCGCCCTCGACGTGCTCGGCTACGAGCGCCCGGCCCGGCTGCGCAAGCGCAGCGCCGGCCTGGTCGGCCTGGTCGTCCCGGAGCTGGACAACCCGATCTTCCCCGCCTTCGCCCAGGTGATCGAGTCGACCCTGGCGCAGAGCGGGTTCACCCCGGTGCTGTGCACCCAGACCGCCGGCGGGGTCACCGAGGACGAGTACGTCGAGATGCTGCTGGACCGGCAGGTCTCCGGGATCGTCTTCGTCTCCGGCCTGCACGCCGACACCGCCGCCAACCACGACCGCTACCGGGCGCTGATCGCCCGCCCGCTGCCGGTGGTCATGATCAACGGTTACGTGCCCGGCATCGCCGCACCCTTCGTCTCCTGCGACGACGGCGAGGCCGCCGAGCTCGCGGTGGCCCACCTGGTGGCGCTCGGCCACCGCCGGATCGGCCTGATCACCGGCCCGGACCGGTTCGTGCCGGTGCAGCGGAAGGTGGCCGGCTGGCGCAGCGCGATGAGCCGGCTGGCCGGGCTGCCCGCCGCCGACCTCGACGAGCTGGCCGAGCTGTCACTGTTCGGTGTGGAGGGTGGCGAGGCGGCCGCCGGCCGGCTGCTCGACCGGGGCGTCACCGGCGTCGTCTGCGGCTCCGACCTGATGGCGCTCGGCGCCATCCGGGCGGCCCGGCAGCGCGGCCTGTCGGTGCCGGCCGACGTCTCGGTGGTCGGCTACGACGACTCGCCGCTGATGGCGTTCACCGACCCGCCGCTGACCACCATGCGCCAGCCGGTGACGGCGATGGCGGTGGCCGCGGTGCGGGCCCTGGTCGACGAGATCAACGGGCACGCCGCGCCGCACTCGGAGTACCTGTTCCGCCCGGAGCTGGTGGTGCGCGGCTCGACAGCGGTCGCCCCGGCGGCCGGCGGCCGGCCGGTCGGCGGCGGCGTGAGCGGGCAACGGCCCGCGCCGCCCGCGCTCGCCGTGCCGGCCTGATCCGGTGATCGGCGTCATTTCTTGCGCAAGAACTGCTTGACTCTTGCAACACCGGAGCGGCATTCTGCTCAGGCACCCTTGCGCCAACCGCCCACGCCGGGTGCCGCCGTCCCGCGCCACAGAACGGGGAACGCCTCGATGACCGCCAGCCACCCCACCCCGCAGACCTCCGACGCCGACTGGTGGCGCTCCGCCGTCGTCTACCAGGTCTACGTCCGCAGCTTCGCCGACAGCGACGGCGACGGCATCGGCGACCTGCGCGGCATCCGGGAGCGCCTGCCGTACCTGCGCGACCTCGGCGTGGACGCGCTCTGGTTGACCCCCTTCTACACCTCGCCGATGGTCGACGGCGGCTACGACGTGTCCGACTACCGCGACGTCGACCCGATGTTCGGCACCCTCGCCGACTTCGACGCCATGATCACCGACGCGCACGCGCTCGGCCTGCGGATCATCGTCGACCTGGTGCCCAACCACACCTCCAGCGCGCACCCGTGGTTCCAGGCCGCCCTGGCCGCCGCCCCCGGCTCCGCGGAGCGGGCGCGCTACCTCTTCGCCGACGGCAAGGGCGAGCACGGCGAGCTGCCGCCGAACGACTGGGAGAGCATCTTCGGCGGTCCGGCCTGGACCCGGGTGCCGGACGGCCAGTGGTACCTGCACCTGTTCGACCCGGCCCAGCCGGACCTGAACTGGCGGCACCCGGAGGTGCGCGCCGAGTTCGAGGACGTCCTGCGATTCTGGCTGGACCGGGGCGTGGACGGCTTCCGGATCGACGTGGCGCACGGGATGATCAAGGCCGAGGGCCTGCCGGACGTCGGCTTCAGCACGATGACCACCGGCCAGCGCCAGGTGGAGCTGCTCGGCAAGGGCCGGCTCCCCTACTTCGACCAGGACGAGGTACACGACATCTACCGCGCCTGGCGGCCGATCCTGGACAGCTACCCGGGCGGCCGGATGGCGGTCGCCGAGGCGTGGGCCGAGACGCCGCAGCGGCTGGCCCGCTACATCGGCCCGGACGAGCTGCACCAGGCGTTCAGCTTCGACTTCCTCGACGCGACCTGGTCGGCCGAGTCGTTCCGCAAGGTGATCGACACCGCGCTCGCCGAGGCCACCATCGTCGGCGCGCCCACCACCTGGGTGCTCTCCAACCACGACAAGCAGCGGCACGTCACCCGCTACGGCGACGGCCCGGAGGGGCTGCGCCGGGCCCGCGCGGCCACCCTGCTGATGCTCGCCCTGCCCGGCTGCGCGTACCTCTACCAGGGCGAGGAGCTGGGCCTGCCGGAGGTGCTCGACCTCCCCGACGAGCTGCGCCAGGACCCGGCGTTCCTGCGCACCGGCGAGAGCCGGGACGGCTGCCGGGTGCCGATCCCGTGGAGCGGCGAGCTGGCCCCGTACGGCTTCGGGCCCGCCGGCAGCGAGCTGAGCTGGCTGCCCGCCCCGGAGACCTGGCGGGCTCTCTCGGTCGCCGCGCAGACCGGCGTGCCGGGCTCGACCCTGGAGCTCTACCGCACGGCGCTGCGGATCCGCCGGGCGCACCCGGCGCTGGCTGCCGACGCCGGCCCGGTGACCTGGCTGGAGACCGCGCCGGGCGTGCTGGCCTTCAGTCGCGCCGCTGGTGACACCGTGCTGACCTGCGTGGTCAACATCAGCGGCGCCCCGGCCCTGATCGACGGGTACGGCGAGCCGATCGCCGCCAGCGAGACGCTCACCGGGCAGGGCTCCGGCCATCTGCTCCCGGTCGACGCGGCTGCCTGGTTCGAACGGCGCTGAGCGGGTAACCCGTCATCGACCTGGTCGTCCGTTGTGCCCCGCGCCGACGGGCGGCTGGGCTGTACCCGCCGCCGGACGCGACCGGCGCGCCCACTGTCTGGTTGCAGGGGTCGGGCACGCCCAGGCGCGACAAGAACCGGCTGCACCTCGACCTGGTCGCCGACGGTGAGCCGGCCGACGAGGTGGATCGGCTGGTGAAGCTGGGCGCCCGGCCGGCCGACGTGGGACAGACCGGCGACGAGGGCTTCGTCGTCCTCGCCGACCCGGAGGACAACGAGTTCTGCGTACTGGACGGTCCACCGCGACGCGGTTGACCGGCCGCACCGCCGGACCGGTCCCGCGCCCCGACCGTCCACGGTCCCCCGCCAGCGGCGCGACCGGTCCCGCCCGGGTCGGTGGCCGCCGTGCTCAGGACGCGGTGCCGGTGAGTTTCGCGGCAATCCGGCGGAAGCCCTCCCGCAGCTCGGCCTCGCTCGGCGGGCGGGTCGGCTCGGTGCGCTGGTCCGCCGCGGCGGCCGCCTCCAGTTCCTCGTCGATGGTGTCCTCGAAGTCGCCGTAGAGGTCGGCCCCCTCGATCTGCGCGATCTCGTCCTCGGCGGCGATCTGCGCGGCCGCGATCTCGCCCCGGATCTCATCCGCGGAGACCGCCGGCAGCAGCGGCTCGACCACCGCCATCAGCTGTTCCTCGGCCACCACCGCCTCGGCCAGCGCCAGCGCGTGCGCCCGCTCGTACGGGCCACAGACCACCGGCTCCCACTCGTCGGCCTCGCCGAGCGGGCCGAAGGTGATGATCCAGGGCAGGCCGAGCATCGGCGAGTCGTCCGGCAGGTCCAACGTCACGAGTGCGCCCACCGGCCCATCATGGTCCGTCCCGCCGGAACCCTGGGCGGCAATCGCCCTATTCACGCTCGGGCACGGCGACGAGGGAGCGCCAGCGGGCCGTCCAGTCCTCCCGCAGCCGGCCCAGCGCCGCGTCGTCCAGGCCGTACGCGCTGATGGTCAGGCTGACCGGGGACGCGGCGCCACTGTCCAGCGGCGCCTCGGCGAGCGCGGCGAGCAGCCGCCCCTCGGTGTCGACCGCCAGCCGTTGGTGCCGGCTCGTGTGCCACGACTCGACCGGGCCGCCGGCGTCGAGCGCCGCGAGCAGTCGCGCGCCGGTCGCCGTGCCGGTCAGGTGGAGCGTCCGCCGGCGGCCGGCCGGATGCCGTTCGAGCAGGAAGCGCAGCTGTTGGAAGAAGGTCCGCCAGCCCTCCGCGACGGCGTCCCGTTCCGCCGCTGCCGCGGCGTCCGCCGGGGCCGGCAGGACCGCCCGCAGCTGCGCCCCGGCACCGTCCGGCACGACCCGCAGCTCGGAACCGTCGGCCATCGCCAACCGGTCGGGCGGGAAGGGCTCGGCGTGCGTCACGAAGATGTAGTGGATCTCGTCGGCCAGCCCGTCGTACTCCCAACCGAACCACTCCCGGATCTGCTCCGGCACGGTCAGCGCCGACCAGACCCGCTCGGGCGGCGCGGCCACCGGAACCTCCACCACCAGAGTGTTCGATCCGAGCATCGGTCTCCTCCTGTCGTCGTCAGCCCGGCCGGGCCGCGTCCAGCGCGGCACGGACCAGGGCGAGCGCCGCCGCGGGTGGCACCCCGAGCTCGACGGCCCGCGCCGCGTAGTCGGCCGCCGCCCGCTGCAACCGGTCCATCGCATCGTCCCGCCCGGGTGCGACAAACGTGCCGTGCCGGCCCCGGGTGCGCAGCAGGCCGGCCGCCTCCAGCTCGCGGTACGCCCGGGCCACCGTGTTGGCGGCCAGGTCCAGGTCCGCCGCGAGCTGCCGGACGGTGGGCAGCCGGGTGCCCACCGGCAGCCGGCCGTCGCCGACCATCTCCGCGAGCTGCCCGCGCACCTGCTCGTACGGCGGCACCGACGAGTCCTGGTCGACGACGATCAGCACCGACTCCTCCCTCCCCCTCATCCGGCCCCGCCCGGGGTGCCGGGATCGGTGTCCACGTCGAGGTCACCCGGCGGCGGGCCGCCCGCCGCGAGGTCCACCACCCGCCCCCGGGTGCTCGTCGCGGCGAGCGCCGCGCCGAACAGCAGCAGCTGGTTGAGCAGGTAGAGGTAGAGCAGCAGGCCCACCGCCCCGGCCACCACGGTGTACGCCGGGTTCCGCTCGGTGCGTACCACGTAGTAGCGCCCGACGGTGTTGAGCAGCGTGATGCCGACCGCGACCAGCAGCACCACCGGGCGCAGCCGGACCCGGCTCATCCGCAGCCGGGGCACGGCGACCAGCAGCAGGGTGGCCAACACCGCGTTGACCAGCACGCTCAGCACGGCGCTGACCGTGGTGAGGCCGACCGAGCCGGTGCTGCGCAGCAGCCAGCGCAGCAGCGACTCCAGCGCGTCGACCGCGGCCACCGAGACGCCGAGCAGCACGAAGACGACGATCAGCACACCGAGGTCGACCAGCCGGCGGATCACCAGGTTGCCCGGCTGCTGGTCGAACCCGTACATCAGCCGCTGCGACGAGCGGATCGCCTCCACCCAGCCGATCCCGGTGAAGACCAGGATGACCAGGCCGACCACCCCGACCGTGCCGCTGCTCTCGGCGATCTGCACCGGGTCGAGGAACGGCAGGTTCTCCCGGACGAAGTCGGCGGCCGCCACGCTCACCTCGCGGTTGCCCTGCAGGATCGCGCCGAAGACCCAGTACGCCACCAGCGCGAGCGCGAAGACCGCGAAGAAGCCGTAGTAGGCGATCGCCGCGGCCAGCCGCCCGCCCAGCACGTCGTTGTAGCGCACCCCGGCCCGCCACAGGTGGTCGAACGCGCCGGAGCGGTGGCGGGCGGCGTCCAACCGTCGCGCGATACCCGCCTCCAGGCGGCCGAACACCTTCACGCGGTCATCCTCGCCGATCCCCGGCGCCCGCGCGGGTAACCCGCCCGCCGCGCGCCCGTCCGGCCGTCGGCCGGATCAGCCGCCCAACCGGAAATCCCGGCGCGGCTGCCACCGGGTCTGCCCGCTGTGCGAGAAGAGGGTGAACGCCTCCACCTCGAACATCGCGGAGAAGTCGGCCAGGTCCTCGTACGCCTTGTCCAGCGCCTCCGGCGCGACGTCCTGCGCCACCGTGACGTGCGGGTGGTACGGGAAGCGGGCCTCCCGGCGCAGCTCCGGGGCGGCGCTGATCGCGGCGGCCAGCAGCTCGCACTCGCTGATCCCGGCGGCCACCGCGACGAAGACCACCTGGGTCACCGGCCGGAACGTGCCGGTGCCCCGCAGGTGCAGGGTGAACGGCAGGTGGGCGGCGGCGACCGCGCCCAGGTGCCGCTCCACGGCCGGCAGCGTCGCCACCGGGATCTCGGTCGGCCCGAGCAGCGTCACGTGCGCCGGGATGTCCGCGGCCTGCGGGTCGCCGGCCTCGGCCCGGCGTCGGGTCAGCATCGCCCCCCACGGCTCGGGGATGTCGACCGCGACCCCGATCTGGATGGTGTCGTCCACCCCGGGCGCCCCGTTGCTGCCGTCCACGCTTCGCGCCACCCCTCCGACCGCCGACCTCTCGTACCCGTCGCGCCGTCGGCGCTACTCGCCGCGCACCGGTGGGAGGAAGCCCACCCGCTCGTACGCGGTGCGCAGCGTCGCGGCGGCGACCGCGCGGGCCTTCTCCGCGCCGGCGGCGAGCAGCTTGTCCAGCTGCGCCGGGTCGTCCAGGTAGCCGCGGGTGCGTTCCTGGATCGGGCGGACGAAGTCCCCGACCACCTCGGCCAGGTCCTTCTTCAGGTCGCCGTAGCCCTTGCCGGCGTACGCGGCCACCAGGTCGTCGATGCTCCGCCCGCTGAGCGCGGAGTAGATGGTGAGCAGGTTGGCGATGCCGGGCTTGGTCTCGGCGTCGAAGACGATTTCCCGGCCGGTGTCGGTGACCGCGGAGCGGATCTTCTTGGCCGACCGGGCCGGGTCCTCCAGCAGGTCGATGATGCCGGCCGGGGAGGAGCTGGACTTCGACATCTTGGCGGCCGGGTCCTGCAGGTCGGTGATCTTGGCGGTGTCCTTGACGATGTGCGGCGCCGGCACGGTGAAGGTCGGGCCGAACAGCGAGTTGAACCGCTGGGCCAGGTCGCGGGAGAGCTCCAGGTGCTGGCGCTGGTCCTCGCCGACCGGCACCGCGTTGGCCTGGTAGAGCAGGATGTCGGCGGCCTGCAGGATCGGGTAGGTGAACAGGCCGACGCTGGCCCGCTCGCCGCCCTGCTTCTGCGACTTGTCCTTGAACTGGGTCATCCGGCTGGCCTCGCCGAAGCCGGTGATGCAGCCCAGCACCCAGGCCAGCATCGGGTGCTCGGGCACCTGCGACTGCACGAAGAGCGTGCTGCGCTCCGGGTCCAGCCCGACCGCGAACAGCTGCGCGGCGGCCAGCCGGGAGCGCTGCCGCAGCACCTTCGGGTCGTGCCCCGCGGTGATCGCGTGCAGATCGACCACGCAGTAGAAGGCGTCGTGGGTGTCCTGCAACGCCACCCAGTGCCGCACCGCGCCCAGGTAGTTGCCGAGGTGGAACGAGTCGGCCGTCGGCTGGATGCCGGAGAAGACACGGGGGCGGGCGGGAACGTCGGACATGCCGGCAATTCTGTCAGCAACGCCCGGCGGGCGTCATGACGGCCCCACGCGTCGACGCGGGCCGGTCGCGGTGGGCGCGTCGACCTCGCGGCGCTGCTCGGGCAGGCGCACCGCCGAGACGGCGAGCCGGGCCACCCGCCGCCCCTCCAGGGCCAGCACCCGCAGCAGCCAACCGCCGGGCGGCTCCCCCGCCGGCCCGCCGGCCGGCTCGACGGCCACCGGCACCTCGTCGCCGGCGACCGGAAGCCGGCCCAGCGCCGCCATCACGTACCCGCCGACCGTCTCGTACGGGCCGGCGGGCAGGCGCACCCCGGTGCGTTCGGCGAAGTCGGCGAGGTTGAGCCGGCCGTCGACCACCGCGGGCAGCCCGACGCGCACCGGCTCGGGCGGGCCGTCGTACTCGCCGTGGATCTCCCCGACCAGCTCCTCGATCAGGTCCTCGCAGGTGACGATGCCGGCGGTGCCGCCGTACTCGTCGACCACCACCGCCAGGTGGTGCCCCTCCCGGCGCATCTCGGTCAGCGCGGCCAGCACCCGCTTGCTGCCGGGCAGCCGCTTCACCTCCCGGGTCAACTCGCCGACCGTGGCGCACGGATCGACCTCGGGGCGCAACAGCACGTCGCGCAGGTGCACGAAGCCGACCACGTCGTCGTGGGTGCCGTCGACCACCGGGTAGCGGGTGTGCGGCTCGGCGCGGACCAGCCGGGCCGCCTCGGCGATGGCCATCCGGGCGGAGAGGAAGACCACCTCGGTGCGGGGCATCATCACCTCGCGGACCAGGCTCGCGCCGGCCACCAGCACCTCGTCGATGATCCGGCGTTCCACCGGGTCCAGCAGCGTGTTGGCGGCGACCAGGTCGCGCAGGTCCGCCTCGCTGATCCGCTCCCGACCGGCGGCCGGGCTGGCACCCAGCAGGTCGGTCACCAGCCGGGTGGCGCCGTCCGCGGCGCGGACCACCACCCGGGCGACCGCCCGGGCCAGCGGGCCCGGTTCGCGGCGCCGCCGCTCCCGCGTCCGCCGCCGGAGCCCGGGACGACCCGCTTCCCGCATGCCTTGGATGGTAGACATCGGAGGCCGTCGCCACCCGCAGCCGCGCATGTTCGAGTCTGTTTAATCGTGACAGTTTATGATGGGATGACGGCCGTGACGGACGCGGAGCGCGCCCCGACCGGCGGCCGTAGGGTGATCACCACATGGTGGCGGCCGGAGCGGCCAGGCAGAAGGAGAGCGACGTGAAACTGCTCGTCACCGGCGGCGCCGGCTTCATCGGCAGCGTGGTGACCCGGATGCTGTTGGACGCCGGTCACCAGGTGGTCGTCCTCGACGACCTGCGCACCGGGCACCGGGCCGCGCTCGCCCCCGAGGCGACGCACGTCGAGGCGTCCATCCACGAAGCGGCCCGGGTGGTCACCCCCGAGGCGGGCTTCGACGGGGTGCTGCACTTCGCCGCCCTGATCGCCGCCGGCGAGTCGATGGTCAAGCCCGAGCTCTACTGGCACACCAACACGGTCGGCACGCTCGCGCTGCTCGACGCGGTCCGCGCCGCCGGGGTGCCCCGGCTGGTCTTCTCCTCCACCGCCGCCGTCTACGGCAACCCGACCGAGCTGCCGATCCCGGAGACCGCTGTCAAGGCGCCCACCAACACCTACGGCGCCACCAAGCTCGCCGTCGACATGGCGCTCACCTCCGAGGCGATCGCGCACGGCCTGGCCGCCGTCTCGCTGCGCTACTTCAACGTGGCCGGCGCCCACCTCGACGGCGACGTCGCGCTCGGCGAGCGGCACGACCCGGAGACCCACCTGATCCCGATCGCGCTCGAGGTGGCCGCCGGTCGCCGGGAGAAGCTCCAGCTCTTCGGCGACGACTACCCCACCGTCGACGGCACCTGCGTGCGCGACTACATCCACGTCGCCGACCTGGCCCGGGCCCACCTGCTCGCGCTCGACACGGCGACCCCCGGCCAGCACCGGATCTACAACCTCGGCAACGGCAGCGGCTTCACCAACCGGCAGGTCGTGGACGTGGTCCGCGAGGTCACCGGGCACCCGGTGCCGGTCGAGGTCGCGCCGCGCCGGGAGGGCGACCCGGCCGAGCTGGTCGCCTCGTCCGCGCTGGCCCGCGGCGAACTCGGCTGGGTGCCGCGCAAGCCGACCCTGCACGACATGGTCGGCGACGCCTGGGCCTTCTACCGCGCGCACGTGCTGGAGCAGCGGTGACCGACGACGTCGCGGCCCGCGCCACCGCCGGCTTCCGGTCGGCTTACGGGGCGGAACCGGCGGGCCGCTGGGCGGCTCCCGGGCGGGCCAACCTGATCGGCGAGCACACCGACTACAACGACGGCTTCGTGCTCCCGTTCGCGCTCTCCCTGCGCACCGTGGCGGCGGCCGCCGCCCGGCCCGACGAGACCTGGGCCGTCTGGTCGGAGCTGACCGGCGAGACGGTCACCTTCGGCGCCGCCGAGGTCGCCGCGCCGGGCCGGGTCACCGGCTGGGCCGCGTACGTGGCCGGGGTGGTCTGGGCGCTGCGCAAGGCCGGCCACGCCGTGCCCGGCGCCCGGCTGGCGATCGCCTCCGACGTGCCGCTCGGCTCCGGGCTCTCCTCCTCGGCCGCGCTGGAGTCGGCCGTGCTGGCCGCCCTGGTCGACCTCGGCGGGCTGGACCTGCCCGCCGAACGGCAGCCCCGGCTGGCGCAGCGGGCCGAGAACGCCTACGTCGGCGCGCCCACCGGGATCATGGACCAGTCGGCCGCGATCCGCTGCCGGGCCGGGCACGCGCTCTTCCTCGACTGCCGGGACGAATCGGTCGAGCACATCCCGTTCGACCTGGACGCCGCCGGGCTCGCCATGCTGGTGGTCGACAGCCGGGCACCGCACCGGCACGCCGACGGCGAGTACGCGGCCCGCCGGAAGTCCTGCGAGCACGCCGCCGAGCAGCTTGGCGTACCGGCGCTGCGGGACGTCGCCGTGGCCGACCTGGACGACGCGCTCGCCCGCCTCGACGACGACGAGACCCGCCGCCGGGTCCGGCACGTGGTCACCGAGGACCAGCGGGTGCTGGACACCGTGGCGCTGCTGCGCACCGGCCGGGTACGCGAGATCGGCCCGCTGCTGACCGCCTCGCACGCCTCGATGCGGGACGACTTCGAGATCACCGTCCCGGAGATCGACACCGCGGTCGAGGCGGCGCTGGCGGCCGGGGCGCTCGGCGCGCGGATGACCGGCGGCGGGTTCGGTGGCTGCGTCCTCGCCCTGGTCGACGCCGACCGGGCCGAGGCGGTCGCCGCCGCCGTCACGGCCGCGTACGCCGAGCGCGGCTTCACCGCCCCCGGCCACGTCACCGTGCTGCCCGGCCCGGGCGCCACCCGGCTGGACTGAACCCGGGACGCAGCGGCCCGCGCCCGCCGTCCGATCACGACGGACGGTAGGGTGTGCCCGCCGAGGATCCCGTCGGGGAGGGAGACGACGTGGCCGATGCCGGAATCGTCGCGCAGGAGCGGGCGCAGGCGCTGAGCAGCGTCGGCCGGCACGCCGAGGCGGCTCAGGTGCTGCGCGACGCACTGGCCGCGCAGCCCCAGCACGCCGGGTTGCTGGTCCAGCTGGCCCGCTGCCACCGGTCGACGGGGCAACTGGCGGAGGCCATGCGCCTGGTGGACCAGGCCCTCGGCGTCGCCCGCGCCCAGGAGCACCTGCTCGCCGAGAAGGCCCGGATCCTGCTGGCGGCCGGGCACCCTGGGTACGCGGCGGCCGCCGCCCAGCGCGCCCTGGAACTCGCGCCGCGATCGTGGGAGGCCCACGCGCTCTTCGCGGAGGCGCTGCTGACCCTCGGCAACCCGACCCGCGTCGTGGTCGCCCGCCGGCACGCCGACACCGCGCTGGAGATCCGCCGCGACATCCCCGACGTACAACTGCTGGACGCCCGGATCCACCTGCGGATGGGCCGGCTCAGCGCGGCCCGGGAGGCCTGCCGGCAGGCCATCGTCCTGGACCCGGCGTACGAGCCGGCGCTGGCCCTGCTGGCGCGGATGGACGCGTCGCGGGACCGGGTCGCTCGGGCCGCCCGCGGGTTCACCGACGCCCTGGCGGCCGACCCACAGGCGCGCCCGTCCGCCGTGGCGCACGAGGCGGTCACGGCGGCCCTGTGCTGGCGGCTGTTCGACGCGGCGGCGCTGGCCGGCGTCGGCCACTGGGCGGTGTTCGCGCTGGTCGACACCGGGCGGCCCGGGCGGCTCGCCGCCGCCGTGGCCCTCCTGGCGGTCGTCGCTGGGGCGGTCGTGCCGGTCTGGCGCCGGCAGCCGCCGGCGGTCCGCCGCCAGCTCCGTCGCCAGCTCGGCTCGACCTCCGTCGTGCTGTGCCTGGCGCTCACCGCGGCGGCGCTCGGCGGGCTGGTCGTCAGCGGCCTCGCCCCCGGGCGGGACACTCCGGCCGGCGGGATGGCCGCGCTGCTGCTGATCCCGGTCGGCGCGGTCCTCGCCTTCCGCGCCTGGCGGCAGCTCACGCGCCGGGCCGTCCCGGTGGTCCGGTGGGTCGGCTACCGGATCTGGACCCGCCTCATGGCCCGCGCGAACGCGCCGGCCCCGGCCGCCACCGGCACACCGCCGCCCGCCATGACGGAAACTGCAGGAGCCGGCGCGGTCAACGCGGCGGGCGACGGGCGGGAGACGGCACCCGCCCGTCGGTGAGGCTCACTGCGCCTCGACGATCATCCCCGCGCCGACCGTGCGGTTGGTGGCCTCGTCGATGATCACGAAGCCGCCGGTGGTGCGGTTGCGTCGGTACTCGTCGGCGAGCAGCGGGATCGTGGTGCGCAGCCGCACCCGGCCGATCTCGTTGAGTCGCAGCTCGCCGGCCGCCTCGTCGCGGTGCAGCGAGTTGATGTCCAGCCGGTAGTGCAGGCCGCGGACGATCGCCCGGGCCGACCGGGTGGTGTGCTTGACGGCATACCTGCCGCCGACCCGCAACGGCCGGGTCTCGTCCATCCAGCAGACCATCGC
Organism: Micromonospora sp. CNZ280; assembly: GCF_011759515.1. Taxonomy (NCBI): domain Bacteria; kingdom Bacillati; phylum Actinomycetota; class Actinomycetes; order Micromonosporales; family Micromonosporaceae; genus Micromonospora; species Micromonospora sp. CNZ280. The sequence goes on along the minus strand of NZ_JAAOYP010000001.1, from coordinate 2,777,966 downwards.
CTCGATGTCCTGGGCCACCGCCGGGGCGTTGTTCGGCCGGCAGATCATGTCGCCCCGGGAGATGTCGATCTCGTCCGCCAGGCGTACGGTCACCGACATCGGCGGGAACGCCTCCGCGACCGGCCCGTCGGCGGTCTCCACCGCGGTGATCCGGCTGGTGAAGCCGGACGGCAGCACCATCACCTCGTCACCCGGCTTGAGCACGCCGGAGGCCACCTGGCCGGCATAGCCCCGGTAGTCGGTGACGGTGGTGGACTGCGGACGGATCACGTACTGCACCGGGAACCGGACGTCGACCAGGTTGCGGTCGCTGGCGATGTGCACCCGCTCCAGGTGGTGCAGCAGCGACGGCCCCTCGTACCAGGGCATGTTCGCCGACCGGCTGACGATGTTGTCGCCGTTGAGCGCGGAGACCGGCACCACGGTCAGGTCCGGCACGTCGAGCTTCGCGGCGAACGCGGTGAAGTCGTCGGCGATCCGCTCGAAGACCTCCTGCGAGTAGTCGACCAGGTCCATCTTGTTGACGCAGAGCACCAGGTGCGGGACCCGCAGCAGCGAGCAGAGGAACGCGTGCCGGCGGGACTGCTCGACCAGGCCCTTGCGGGCGTCGACCAGGATCAGCGCCAGGTCCGCGGTGGACGCCCCGGTGACCATGTTCCGGGTGTACTGGATGTGCCCGGGGGTGTCGGCGATGATGAACTTCCGCCGCGGGGTGGCGAAGTAGCGGTACGCCACGTCGATGGTGATCCCCTGCTCCCGCTCCGCCCGCAGGCCATCGGTGAGCAGCGCCAGGTTGGTGTACTCGTCGCCCCGGGCCGCGCTGACCGCCTCGACGGCGGCGAGCTGGTCGGTGAAGAGCGACTTGGTGTCGTACAGCAGCCGGCCGATCAGGGTCGACTTGCCGTCGTCCACGCTGCCCGCGGTGGCGAAGCGCAGCAGGTCCATGGGGCGGCCGGGCGTCTCGGTGGCCGCCGGCGCCACGGTCTCGGTGGTCATCAGAAGTAGCCCTCCCGCTTGCGGTCCTCCATGGCGGCCTCGCTGACCCGGTCGTCGCCCCGGGTCGCGCCGCGCTCGGTGATCCGGGTGGCGGCGACCTCCTCGATGACCTTCTCCACCGTGTCGGCGTCCGAGCGGACGGCGGCGGTGCAGGACGCGTCGCCCACCGTGCGGTAGCGCACCCGCGCCTTGAACCGCTCCTCACCCGCCCGGGGGCGGAAGAACTCGTTGACCGCGTAGAGCATCCCGTCCCGCTCGACCACCTCGCGCTCGTGCGCGTAGTAGATGGATGGCAACGCGATCCGCTCCCGGGCGATGTAGTGCCAGACGTCCAGCTCGGTCCAGTTGGACAGCGGGAAGACCCGGATCGACTCGCCCGGGTGGTGCCGGCCGTTGTAGAGCGCCCACAGTTCGGGACGCTGGTTCTTCGGGTCCCACTGGCCGAACTCGTCCCGGAAGCTGAACACCCGCTCCTTGGCCCGGGCCTTCTCCTCGTCCCTGCGGGCGCCGCCGAAGAGCGCGTCGAAGCGGTGCTTCTCCACCGCGTCCAGTAGCACCGGGGTCTGGATCCGGTTGCGCATGCCGTCGGCGGACTCGCGCACCAGCCCGCTGGCCAACGCCTCCGGCACGCTCGCCACCACCAGTTGCAGGCCCAGCTCGGCCACCCGCTGATCCCGGTATTCGAGAACCTCGGGGAAGTTGTGCCCGGTGTCCACATGCATCACCGGGAAGGGGATGTTGGCCGGCGCGAACGCCTTCTGCGCCAACCGCAGCATCACGATCGAGTCCTTGCCGCCGGAGAAGAGCAGCACCGGCCGCTCCATCTCGGCGACCACCTCGCGCATCACGAAGATGCTCTCGGCTTCCAGCGCGTCGAGGTGCGAGACCTGGTAGGCGGGGCGGGTCACGACCGGGACTCGATTCGCTCGCTCATCCGATTCCAGACCTTTCCGGTCGGGTACGTCAGGAAGACGCTCAGGCTACCCCGAATGTCTCTGCAACGCCGCAAGCAACCGGGGAGCGAGATCCGCACGGCAGACCAGCAGGTCGGGCAGGCGCGGATCCGCCTCGTTGTATTTCAGCGCAGAACCATCGATCCGGGAAGCGTGCAGCCCGGTGGCCGTCGCCACAGCCACCGGCGCCGCCGAGTCCCACTCGTACTGGCCGCCGGCGTGGATGTAGGCGTCCACCTCACCGGTCACCACCGCCGCGATCTTGGCGCCGGCCGAGCCCATCGGCACCAGGTGCGCCCCGACCTCCTCGGCCAGGTCGGTGAGGAAGACCGGCGGCCGGCTCCGGCTGGCAGCCAACCGGATGGTCCGCCGCCCGCCCGCGGCCGCCGCCTCCACCGTCAGCGGCGGGTACGCCGGCGGGTAGTCGGTCGCCAGCACCCGCTGCTGCGCCGGCAACCCCACCGCCCCGGCGACCAGCCGGTGCGGCGTCGGCGCGGTACGCGACCAGAGCGCCACGTGCACCGCCCAGTCCGCGCGGCCCTCCTCGGCGAACTCCCGGGTGCCGTCCAGCGGGTCGACGATCCACACCCGGTCGGCGGTCAACCGCGACACCGCCCCGGTGTTCACCTCCGCCGCCCAGGCCAACCGCGACCCCTCGTCCTCCTCGGAGAGGACCGCGTCGCCCGGCCGCCACCTGGCCAACTCCGTCCGGATCAGGTCGTGCGAGACCTTGTCCCCGGCCGACTTCAGCGCTCCCGCGTCCGCGAACCCCAGCTCGGCCCGCAACGCCAGCAGCGCCTGGCCGGCCCGGGCGGCCAGCCAGCGGGCGAACGCGCCGTCGATCATCGGAGGACTGCCCATGACTTCCGCTCCCGTCGCCTCGTCCCGTCCCGCGCCACCCGGCGCGCCGCCGACGACCCGCGCCGCCGGTCGCGTCACTCGGGCGAAAGGCGCAGACTACCCGCCGGCGACGTCCCGTCCCGGACGCCCCGCCCAGCTCACGAGCCGTGGTAGAGGTTCTGCGTCGGCTCCACGCCGTGGCTGACGACCGACTCCACCACGTCCGCGGCCCGGTCCACCAGGAACTCCAGCTCCTTGCGCTCCACCGCGCCGAAATCCGACAGTACGTAGTCAGCCGGGTCCTGCCGTCCCGGCGGCCGGCCGATGCCGAACCGCACCCGGACGTAGTCCTTGGTGCCCAGCGACTTCGACATCGACCGCAGGCCGTTGTGCCCGCCCTCGCCACCGCCGCACTTCACCCGCAGCTGCCCGTAGCCGATGTCCAGCTCGTCGTGCACCGCGATCACCTGGCCCGGCGCCACCTTGTAGAACTGCGCCAGCGCCGCCACCGGCCCGCCGGAGAGGTTCATGTAGGTCAGCGGCTTCACCAGCACCAGCTTCGGCCCGCCGAAGCCGAGCCGCCCCTCGGCCACCTCCGCCACCGCACGCTTGTGCCGGCCGAACTTCGCGCCGAGCCGCCCGGCCAGCAGGTCGGCCACCATGAACCCGACGTTGTGCCGGTTACCGGCGTACTCCCGGCCCGGGTTGCCCAGGCCGACCACCAGCCACGGCCCCGCCTCGTCCGTCACGACCCGCCCCTCCCGCTGTCGCTCTCACCAGACCCCGAATACGCCGACAGGCGCCCCCAACCGCTCGGGGACGCCTGTCGCACGAAGCGAACCGATCAGGCCTCGGTACGCGCCTCGGCGTTCTCCCCGCCCTCGGCGGCCGGAGCTTCCTCGGCGCCCTCGGAACCCTCGGTGACCTCGCCGACCTCGGCCTCGGCCTCCTCGGTGGCCTCCTCGACCTCGGGCAGGGTGGCCTCGAGCTGCTCGGCGGTCGGCGCGGCGGTCACCGCGGCGACCGGCAGCTCCGGGTCGGCGGCCAGCTCGACGCCGGCCGGCAGGGCCACGTCGCCGGCGGTGATCTGCGAGCCCGGCTCCAGGCCCTCGATCGAGGCCTCCAGGTGGTCCGGCACCTTGGTGGCGTCGGCGGTCACCGAGAGGGTGTCGTGGTCGTGCACGATCAGGGTGTCCTTGGCGGCCTCACCGGTCAGCTGGACCGGGACGTCGACGGTGACCTTCTCGCCACGCCGGACCAGCAGCAGGTCGACGTGCTCGAAGGTGTCCTTGATCGGGTCACGCTGGATCGCCTTCGGCAGCGCCAGCGCCTGAGTGCCGTCGCTCACCTCGATCGCGAAGAGCTGGTTGGCGCCACCCTTACGGATCGCCGCGGCGAACTCCCGGGCGGGAAGCGCGATGTGCTTGGGCTTCTCGCCGTGGCCGTACAGCACGGCGGGCACCTTGCCGGCCCGGCGGGTACGACGGGCACCACCCTTGCCGAACTCGGTACGGGGCTCGGCGCTGATCTTTACCTCGGACACGGGGAAACTCCTGATGCTTCGCTGCGGCGGCTTGTCGTCTGGCGGTGCTGGGGCGAGGGGCTCGCTGGGGCTCATGCGTCATGAACGACTGCCCGGAGCACCGCGTCGATCACGGTGCCTCCGTGCGGCGCTTGTCAGCGGCCCGCCGGGCACCCTCGCCGTGGCAACCGCACCAGTCTACCCGAGCTGATTCCGCGCCTTCCGGCAGTCCCCATGTCTCCGCCCCGCCGCCCGCGTCGGCGGTCGGTGAAACGGGCCGGCGGGGGTCGGGCCGCCGCCCCACCCCCGCCGGTCGCTCAGCTCAGGCCACCGAACAGGGTGGTCACCGACCCGTCGTCGAACACCTCACGAATCGCCCGGGCCAGCAGCGGCGCGATCGACAGCACGGTGAGCTTGTCGAGCTGCTTCTCCGGGGGCAGCGGCAGCGTGTTGGTCACCACGACCTCGCTGATCGGGCTGTTCTTCAACCGCTCGGTCGCCGGGTCGGAGAGCAGGGCGTGGGTGGAGGCGACCACCACGTCCGCCGCGCCGGACTCCCGGAGGATGTCCGCCGCCCGGCAGATCGTGCCACCAGTGTCGATCATGTCGTCGACGATCAGGCAGACCCGGCCCTCGACCTCGCCGACCACCCGGTTCGCCACCACCTGGTTCGGCTTCAACGGGTCCCGGGTCTTGTGGATGAAGGCCAGCGGGCAGCCGCCCAGCCGGTCCGTCCACCGCTCGGCCACCCGCACCCGGCCCGAGTCCGGCGCCACCACGGTCATCGGCCGGCCCGCGTACCGGTGCTGGACGTACTCGGCGAGCACGTCCATCGCGAAGAGGTGGTCCACCGGACCGTCGAAGAAGCCCTGGATCTGCGCGGTGTGCAGGTCGACGGTGAGGATCCGGTTCGCGCCCGCGGTCTTGAGCAGGTCGGCGATCAGCCGCGCCGAGATCGGCTCCCGACCCCGGTGCTTCTTGTCCTGCCGCGAGTACGGGTAGAACGGCAGGACCACGGTGATCCGCTTCGCCGAACCCCGCTTCAACGCGTCGATCATGATGAGGGTCTCCATGACCCAGGTGTTGACTCCGTGCGTGACGGACTGCACCACGAAGGCGTCCGAACCACGCACCGAGTCCTTGAACCGTACGAAGATCTCACCGTTGGCGAACTCGTACGCGTCGGCCGGCGTCGGCGCGACGCCGAGCACCTCGCCGATCTCCCTGGCCAGCTCCGGAAAGGCCCGTCCGGAGAAGAGCATCAGGCTCTTGCGGTTTTCGGCGACGATGCTGCCCATGGCCCGTCTGCTCCCGTTGTGGTCGGTGGTACCCGGCGCGCGGTGGTGGTGGGCCGGGGACTATTCGGTTGCAGTATCTCCCCCGCCGGACGCCGGGCCCACCGCCTCGGCATCCCCGTGGATTGCCTCACCTTCACTTGCGGCACCCGCCCCGCCCGACGCACCCTCCGCGGCCCGCAGCGCCCGCTCGGCCGCCGCCGCGGAGACCGTGCCCGGCCGCTTGCGGGCCACCCAGCCCTCGATGTTGCGGTGCGGCGCCCGGGTCACCCCGAGCGCGCCCGGCGGCACGTCCTGGGCGATCGCGCTGCCCGCCGCCACGTACGCCCCGGCACCCACCTCGACCGGTGCGATCAGACTGGTGTCGCAGCCGACGAAGGCCCCCTCGCCGACGACCGTCCGGTGCTTGTTCACCCCGTCGTAGTTCACGAAGATCGTCGCCGCGCCGATGTTGGCCTTCGCCCCGATCGTCGCGTCACCCACGTACGACAGGTGCGGCACCTTGGCGCCCTCGCCGACCTCGGAGTTCTTCACCTCGACGAACGTGCCGACCTTCGCCTTCCCGGCCAGCCGCGCGGCCGGCCGCAGGTACGCGTACGGCCCGACGCTGGCCCCCGGGCCGACCTCGGCGCCCACCGCGTGGCTGCGCAGCACGGTCGCACCGGCGCCGACCACGGTGTCGATCAGGGTGACGTCCGGCCCGACCACCGCCCCGGTGCCGACCACCGTGGCGCCGCGCAGCTGGGTGTTCTGGTCCACCACCGCGTCCCGGTCCAGCGCGACGGTCACGTCGATCCAGGTGGTGTCCGGGTCCAGCAGGGTCACGCCGGTCCGCATCCAGGCCTCGTTCACCCGGTCGCGCAGCAGCCGGCGCAGCGCGGCCAACTCGACCCGGTCGTTGCAGCCCAGCGTCTCGACGTGGTCGGCCGCGACGTGCACCGCCACCGGCTCGCCGGCCGAGACCAGCAGGCCGAAGACGTCGGTGAGGTACTCCTCACCCTGGTCGTTGTCGGTGGAGAGCTTGCCCAGCGCGTCCCGCAGCCGGGCCGCGTCGAACGCGTAGATCCCGGCGTTGATCTCGCGGATCGCGCGCTGCGCGGCGGTGGCGTCCCGCTCCTCGACGATCCGCTCCAGTCGGCCGTCGGCGTTGCGGACGATCCGGCCGAGGCCGGTCGGGTCGGGCACCTCGGCGGCGAGCACGGTCGCCGCCGCGCGCGCACCCTCGTGCGCCGCCACCAGCGCGGCGACCGTCTCCGGCCGGAGCAGCGGCACGTCACCGTTGATCACCACGACGGTGCCGGTGGCGTCCGGCGCCGCGTCCAGCGCGATCCGGACCGCGTGACCGGTGCCGAGCTGCTCGGCCTGGAGCACCGGGGTGGCCTCGGGAGCGATCTCGGTCAGGTGGCCGCGCACCTGGTCGGCGCCGTGGCCGACCACCACCACCGTGCGGTCCGCGCCGAGCGGCGCGGCGGCGCTCAGCACGTGGCCGAGCAGCGTACGGCCGAGCAGCGGGTGCAGCACCTTGGGCAGCGCCGACTTCATCCGCTTGCCCTCACCGGCGGCGAGCACGACGACGGTGCGGGTGTGGGGCTGGGACACGACGCGGCTCCAGTCGGGACGACGGACAGTCTCGCGGCCATGCTAACCAGATGGCGGGTTGCCGTTGGCGCGGCCACAACGAATGCGTTGAGCTGGGGTGCCTGGATTCGAACCAGGAGCTCAAGGCTCCAAAGGCCTGCGGGTTGCCGTTACCCCACACCCCATAGAATGTCAATCCCGGCGACTCGTCAATTCACGTCCGCGCCGCCGGAGATCTGGAACAGCTCGGCGATCATACCTTCGATCCGCCAGTAGAGCTCGCGGCTGCGCGGCACCGTGATCACCAGACAGCCACGATAGTCGTCGCCGGTGTTTCGGCGCATGGTGGCCGGATTGTGTTTCTTCAGCGTGGCGCGCTGGAAGCGGTCGACCGGCAGCCCGAGCCTTCCGGCCCACCACCGTGCCGCGGCGCAACTCGTCCTTGGCGTTGGGGCGGCGGGTGCGCTCCGGTGCCGGCGCGCCGCGCAGCAACTCGTAGACCTTGGTTCGGCTGAGGCCGGTGCGGGCCCGGATCTCGCGGACGGAGAGCTGTTCGACGGTGCGCAGGCGACACACCTCGGCGGCGAGCGGATCAACCATGACCAGCAGGTTAGAACGCACGTACGACGTTCTCACCCATTCATTCCCGGAACTCTTTCGTGCGAACCGCGGTGCCGCAAGTTACGGTGACGTAGGCGTAACTTTGCGATCTTGCCCGACCCCTCTGCGAGGTGCCATGTCGACCGCTCTGCTGGACCCGAACGCCGCCGGACCGAAGCCACTTACCCAGGGCACCCAGTCGCCAGGCATCCTGGTCGCCCTCTGGGCATTCGTCGTGATCCCCTTCGTGGCCCTGATCGCCGCCGTCCCGGTCGCCTGGGGCGGCTGGCTGAGCTGGACCGACGTCGCCATCGCACTGGTCTGGTACGTGGTTTCCGGGCTCGGCATCACGGTCGGCTACCACCGCTACTTCACGCACGGCTCGTTCAAGGCCAAGCGCTGGCTGCGGATCGCGCTGGCAGCCTCCGGTTCGCTGGCGGTGCAGGGCGAGATCATCCAGTGGGTCGCCGACCACCGCCGCCACCACGCCTTCTCCGACCAGGAGGGCGACCCGCACTCGCCGTGGCGGTTCGGCGAGAGCCTCGGCGGGCTGACCCGCGGCATGTTCCACGCCCACGTCGGCTGGCTCTTCGGCCGCGAACTGTCCAACCGGGGGCGCTTCGCGCCGGACCTGCTGGCCGACCGGGACATCCGCCGGGTGGACCGGCTCTTCCCGCTGCTGGTCACCGTCTCGGTGCTCGGCCCGGCGCTGCTGGGCGGCCTGCTCACCTGGTCCTGGCAGGGCGCGCTCACCGCGCTCTTCTGGGGCGGCCTGGTGCGGATCGCCCTGCTGCACCACGTCACCTGGTCGATCAACTCGGTCTGCCACGTCTACGGTGAGCGCCCGTTCGCGGTGCGCCAGGGCGACCGGGCGTCCAACTTCTGGCCGCTGGCCATCCTGTCCTTCGGCGAGAGCTGGCACAACCTGCACCACGCCGACCCGACCAGCGCCCGGCACGGCGTGCTGCGCGGGCAGGTGGACATCTCGGCCCGGGTGATCTGGCTGCTCGAGAAGGTCGGCGCGGCGTACAACGTGCGGTGGCCGAAGCCCGAGCGGATCGCCGCGAAGCTCGTCAAGCCGGTCGCCGAGCGGTAAACCGGGCGGTGCGGGTGGAGGTTACCTGGCAGTATTGCCGGGTGACCGAGCGAGACGCTGGCTCCATCCCACGACAGGGCGTCACCGCACGCCGGCGAGGTGACGACATGACGGACGCCGCGGGCAAGGACGTGGGCACCGGCCGGCGGCGGGTGGTCCCGGCGGCGGGCAAGACCTCGCGGGTACGCATGTCGGCGGCCCAGCGCCGGGAGCAGCTGATCTCGATCGGCCGGCAGATCTTCGCCGAGCGCGGTTTCGACGCCACCTCGATAGAGGAGGTGGCGGCGCGCGCCAAGGTCTCCAAGCCGGTGGTCTACGAGCACTTCGGCGGCAAGGAGGGGCTCTACGCGGTGGTGGTGGACCGGGAGGTCCGGTCCCTGCTGGACCGGATCACCACGGCGCTGACCGCCGGGCACCCGCGGGAGTTGCTGGAGCAGGCGGCGCTGGCTCTGCTCGGCTACATCGAGGAGGAGACCAGCGGGTTCCGGGTGCTGGTGCGCGAGTCGCCGGTGATGTCGGCGACCGGCAACTTCAGCAGCGTGATGAACGACGTGGCGCACCAGGTGGAGCACATCCTGGGCGCGGAGTTCTCCAGCCGGGGGTACGACCCGAAGCTGGCCGAGCTCTACTCGCAGGCGCTGGTGGGCATGGTGGCGTTGATCGGCCGCTGGTGGCTGGAGGTGCGCAAGCCGCGTAAGGAGACGGTGGCGGCGCACCTGGTGAACCTGGCCTGGAACGGGTTGTCGCACCTGGAGGCCAAGCCGGGCCTGATCACGGTGCGGGGGCGCTGAGCGGCCTCAGGGCCGGCGCAGGTGGGTCTCGTGCACCGGGTGGTTCCGGCGGCGCCGCTGCTCCTCCGCGTGCTCGTCGGTGCCGACCTTGTCGTACAGGCCGGTGCCGAGCAGGAGCAGGCCGAAGAGCATCGACACCACGACGGTGGACATCGAGAAGTTGAGGAAGTTGGCCTCGGTCTGCAGCACGGACATCATGAGGATGCTGGTGACCAGGAAGACGACGCCGGCGGTCAGGTTCATGTAGTGGCCGAGGTTGCCGCGCCGGGACGCGCCGACGATCAGCACGACGCCGAACACCACTGAGGCCAGCGAGAACGCAAGGTTGGTCCGGAGCCCGAGCACCCAGTCGCCGTCGCGCTCGAAGAGCGGATCACCCCAGGTCAGGGCGACGCCCCAGACGCCGAAGACCAGGATGTACAGCCCCACCAGCCCGGCCAGGACCCGGTAGATCGGTCGCGCCGGATGGTTCACCGGAAAGTGCACCATCGCCCGTCCTCCGTCCGAATGGCAGCAATTCACCAGGATTGTCACCCGGGCCACCGGCGTCTGTCCGCCGAACCGCCAGCCGCACGGGCGGAGCGGCACGAACGAGAGCGGGCCCGGACGAACCGGGCCCGCGGCAGGGAGGAAGGATCAGAGGACGAGGCGCGCCTTCTCGAACGCCTCCCGCTCCTCGTCCGTGCCGACCTTGCCGTACATCCCGACCATCAGCAGCACCAGGCTGAGCACCATCAGCACGATGACGGTGGCGACGCTGAAGTTGAAGATGTTCGCCTCGGTCCGGAGGAACGCGAGCCCGGCCAGGCTGACCGCCATCAGCAGGTACGCCAGCCACTGGTTGACCACCACGTCGAGGTTGCGGCCGATCGCGGTGCCGGCCAGCACGGCGAGCCCGAGCAGGACGCTGATCAGCGAGAAGCCGAGGTTGGTGCCCTGCCCGATGGCCCGGGTGTCGTCCTGGGCGAGGACCTCGTTGCCGGCGCTGGCGATGATGCCGAGCACGCCGAAGACAACCAGGTACAGACCGGTGAGCCCGCCGATCGCCCGGTAGATCGGCCGCGCGGGGTGGTTGACGGGGGTGTGGGCCATGTCTGAGTCTCCAACGCCGTTCGGGTGAGGGTTCGCCGACGATTGTTCCGCACGTCGAGGTGTGACGCCGCACACGGGTGCCGGTGTGCCGGGCACCCGTGCGCGGCGGGGCCGGTCAGCTCGCCGGGATCTCGTCGGCGAGGGTCAGCCACGTCTCCTCGGTCCGCTCCCGCTCGGCCCGCAGCTCCTTGAGCTGGGCGTCGAGTTCGGCGACCTTGGCGTAGTCGGTGGCGTGCGCGGCGAGCTGGTCGAGCAGGGCCGCCTCCTTCTGCTCCAGCTTGGCGACCTGCCGTTCCAGCCGGGCGAGTTCCTTGCGGGCCTGCCGGGCCTCGGCGGCGGACATGCCGGTGGCCGCGGGGGTCTTCGGCTGGGCGGGCGCCGCGGTCTCGGCCGGGGCGGCCCGGCCGGCGGCGCGGGCCAGGTACTCGTCGACGCCGCCGGGCAGGTGCACCAGCCGGCCGTCACCGAACATCCCGTACGCGGTGTCGGTGACCCGTTCGATGAGGTAGCGGTCGTGGCTGGCCACCACGATGGTGCCGGGCCAGGAGTCGAGCAGGTCCTCCAGCGCGGCCAGGGTGTCGGTGTCCAGGTCGTTGGTGGGCTCGTCGAAGAGCAGCACGTTCGGCTCCCCGGCGAGCAGCCGGAGCATCTGCAGCCGGCGCCGCTCCCCGCCGGACAGGTCGCCGACCGGGGTCCAGAGCCGCCGGTCGTCGAAGCCGAAGACCTCGGCGAGCTGGGCGGCGGAGATCTCCCGGTCGCCGAGCTGGACCCGCCGGGCGACCTCCTCGACCGCTTCGAGCACCCGCAGCTGGCTGGGAAGTTCGGCGAGTTCCTGGGAGAGGAACGCCGGCCGCACGGTGGAGCCGGTGGCGAACCGGCCGCCGTCGGGGCGGGTGACGCCGGCGAGCATCCGGAGCAGGGTGGTCTTGCCGGCGCCGTTGGCGCCGAGGATGGCGATCCGGTCGCCGGGCCCGACCTGCCAGGTGACGCCGTCGAGGATGGTCTTCGGGCCGGCGTGCAGGGTGACCTGCTCCAGGTCGTACACCTGCTTGCCGAGCCGGGCGGTGGCGAGCCGTTGCAGCGACATGGTGTCGCGCGGCGGTGGGACGTCGGCGATCAGCGCGTTGGCGGCCTCGATGCGGAACCGCGGCTTGGAGGTGCGGGCCGGCGCGCCGCGACGCAGCCAGGCGATCTCCTTGCGGAGCAGGTTCTGCCGGCGGGCCTCGGTGGCGGCGGCGACCCGCTCCCGCTCTGCCCGGGCCAGGGTCCAGGCGGCGAAGCCGCCGTCGTAGGAGCGGACGGCCTGGTCGGCGACCTCCCAGGTGGTGGTGCAGACGGCGTCGAGGAACCAGCGGTCGTGGGTGACCACGACGAGGGCGCCCTTGCGGCCGAGCAGGTGCCGGGCCAGCCAGTCGACGCCGCCGACGTCGAGGTGGTTGGTGGGCTCGTCGAGAATGAGCAGGTCGGAGTCGCGCACCAGCAGCGCGGCCAGGGCCACCCGGCGGCGTTCGCCGCCGGACATCGGGCCGACCGGCTGCTCCAGGCCGAGGTGCGGCATGCCGAGCCCGTCGAGGATGGCGCGGACGCCGGCGTCGCCGGCCCACTCGTGCTCGGCGCCCATGCTCTCGCCGAGCCAGGCGGTGCCGAGCACGACGTCCCGCACGGTGGCGTCGGGGGCGAGCTGGAGGCTCTGCGGCAGCCAGGCGACCCGTAGGTCGCGGCGGTGGGTGACCCGCCCGTCGTCCGGTTCCTCCTGCTTGGTGAGCAGCCGCAGCAGGGTGGACTTGCCGGCGCCGTTGAGCCCGACGACGCCGATCCGGTCGGCGTCGTCCAGGCCGAGCGAGACGTCGGTGAGCAGCGGCCCGGCGGCGCCGTAGCCCTTGGACACCCGGTCCAGGTTGACGATGTTGGCCACTACCCACCTCCCATGATCAAGGCGTCCCGGGTGCGGGACGCCTGTGACAGTTGAGGGTACGCGGGCGGCCTGGCCGGCCGGCCGGGCGCCGGGCCCCTGTCGGTGAACCGGTGCCCGCGCCCGCTTGTTCCGTCCCGCCGAGCGGGCAGCCGGGCGGCGGTCGGCCGGGACGGGTGCGACGACGGCCGGGGTGGCGGTGGCCGGTTCAGACGACGCGCGCCCCGGCGACCGGTCCGTGGGCCACCCGGGCCTCCCGGCACACCCCGGCCGCCGCCAGGTCAGCGGCGATCCGCCCGGCGTGCGCCTCGTCGGTGGCGAGGAAGACGCAGGTCGGCCCGGAGCCGGAGACGATGCCGGCGAGCGCGCCGGCCGCCTCGCCGGCCTTCAGGGTGGCGGCCAGCGACGGGCGCATGGCCAGCGCGGCGTCCTGGAGGTCGTTGCCGAGGGCGGCGGCGAGCACCCGCGGGTCGCGCTGGCGCAGCGCGGCGAGCAGCGCGTCGGTGCTGCCCAGCGGGGGGCGGGCGGCGCCGGCCGCGCGGAGCCGGTCGAGTTCGGCGTACGCGGCCGGGGTGGAGAGCCCGCCGTCGGCGATGGCCACCACCCAGTGCCAGGAGGTGGGGCGGGCCAGCACCGGGCTGACCGCCTCGCCCCGGCCGGTGCCCAGCGCGGTGCCGCCGTGGATCAGGAACGGCACGTCGGAACCGAGGTCGGCGGCGATGCCGGCGAGTTCGTCGCGGGACAGCCCGGTGCCCCAGAGCGCGTCGCAGGCGACCAGCGCGGCGGCGGCGTCGGCGCTGCCGCCGGCCAGCCCGCCGGCGAGCGGGATCTGCTTGCGCAGGTGCAGCCGGGCGTGCGGGAGGACGCCGGCGTACCCGGCGAGCGCGTGGGCCGCCCGGATCACCAGGTTGGAGTCGTCCAGGGCCAACTCGCCGGTGCCCTCGCCCTCCATGGTGAGGGTGAGCGTGTCGCCCCGGCGGGCGGTCAGCTCGTCGTGGATCGAGATGGCGTGGTAGACGGTGTTCAGTTCGTGGTAGCCGTCCCGGCGCAGTGGACCCACCCCGAGGTGCAGGTTGACCTTGGCGGGCACCCGGACCCGGACCGGCCCGCTGGCGCCCCGCCGCTGCGGGTCCTCGTCCTCCGGTCGCCACGCCTCGGTCACGGGACGTCGTCCCGGACGCGCGGGCGGACCTCGAACGGCTTCTCCACGATCTGCTCCTCGGCGCAGTGGCGGCCGGGCTCGCGCCGGCCGCCGACCAGGGGGTACGGGTACACGTGCACCGGCCCTCGGCGGACCCGGCGCCAGCCTACTGGGCGGCGGGCGCGGCGGCCGGAGCCGACGCGGCGATGGCGGCGAACTGCTCCACGGTGAGTGACTCCCCGCGTGCGCCGGGGTCGACCCCGGCCGCGGTGAGCGCGGCGGCGGCCCGGTCGGCGCCGCCGGCCCAGCCGGCCAGCGCGGCACGCAGGGTCTTGCGGCGCTGCGCGAAGGCCGCGTCCACCACGGCGAAGACCCGCTCCCGGGGTATGTCCGGCCGGGGCGGCTCGCGGCGGGTGAAGGCGACCAGCCCGGAGTCGACGTTCGGCACCGGCCAGAACACGTTCGGCGGCACCCGGCCGGCGGCGCGGGCCCGGGAGTACCAGGCGAGCTTGACCGACGGCACGCCGTACACCTTGGAGCCGGGACCGGCGACCAGCCGGTCGGCCACCTCCTTCTGCACCATCACCAGGCCGTGCCGCAGGCTGGGCAGCTCGGCGAGCAGGTGCAGCACCACCGGCACGGCCACGTTGTAGGGCAGGTTCGCCACCAGCGCGGTCGGCGCCGGGTCGGCCAGTTCGGCGGCGCCGACACGCAGCGCGTCGGCCTGGTGCACGGTGAGCCGGCCGGCGTCCGGGCCGGCGTGCCGCGCGGCGGTCTCCGGCAGGGCCCCGGCCAGCACCGGATCGATCTCGACGGCGTGCACGTGCGCGGCGACCGGGAGCAGGGCCAGGGTGAGCGAGCCGAGGCCGGGGCCGACCTCCAGCGCCACGTCCTGCGGGGTGAGCCCGGCGGCGGTGACGATCCGGCGGACGGTGTTCGGGTCGTGCACGAAGTTCTGGCCCAGCTTCTTGGTGGGCGCGACGCCCAGCCGGGCGGCGAGGTCCCGGATTTCCGCCGGGCCGAGCAGGCCGCCCGGCCCGCGCGGCGGCTCGGCGCCGGCCGGGCTCACCACGGGCCGAAGACCCGGTCGCCGGTGGCGGAGATGGCCGCGCAGAGCTCGTCCAAGTCGGCGCCGGTGGTGGCGGCGAGCGACCGGACGGTCAGCGGGATGAGGTACGAGGCGTTGGGGCGGCCCCGGTGCGGCATCGGGGTGAGGTACGGAGCGTCGGTCTCCACCAGGATCTGGTCCAGCGGGGTGAGCGCGGCGGCCTCGCGCAACGCGCCGGCGCTGCCGAAGGTGACCGTGCCGGCGAAGCTGAGCAGGTAGCCGCGGCGGACGCACTCGGCGGCGAAGTCGGCATCGCCGGAGAAGCAGTGCAGCACCACGGTGTCCGGCGCGCCTTCGTCGTCGAGGATGCGCAGCACGTCGGCGTGCGCGTCCCGGTCGTGGATGACCAGCGCCTTGCCGTACCGCTTGGCGATCGCGATGTGCGCCCGGAAGCTCTCCTCCTGGGCGGCGCGGCCCTCGTCGCCGGTGCGGTAGAAGTCCATCCCGGTCTCGCCGACGCCGCGGACCCGGTCCCGGGCGGCCAGCGCCTCGATCTCGCGCAGCGCCTCGTCCAGGTCGGCCAGCCGGGGTGCCTCGTTGGGGTGCAGCGCCACGGTGGCCAGCACCGCCGGGTGCCGCTCGGCGGTCTCCGCGCCCCAGCGGGAGGAGTCGACGTCCACGCCGACCTGGACCAGCCGGTCGACGCCGACGGCGGCGGCGACCGCGACGGCCGCGGCGACCGGGTCGTCGGCGGGCCCGCCGCCGGGTACGCCGGCCTCGCTGACGGTGATGTCGAGGTGGGTGTGGCTGTCCAGCACCGGGCCGGGCAGCGGCTCGGGCGGGGGCGGGAACTCCCCGGCGCGGCGGGCGGCCCGGGCGCGGCGGGATTCGGCGCGCCCGGTCGTCTCTTCGGTTGGCTCGGTCATCAACCAAAGGATCACACACCGGCCGGGGCCATCCGACCGCCACCTGATGTTCACCTCGGCTACCCGGGGCGACTCTACGGTCGCCGGGTGAGTGAGCGGACCGTGGCGGGGAGGTGACGGGATGAGCGAGCGTCAGCGAGCGAATCATCGACTCAGCGCGGACGTGCCTCATGACGGCACGGAGCGCAGCGGAGTGCCGGCATGAGCGAGCGTCAGCGAGCGAATCATCGACTCAGCGCGGACGTGCCTCATGACGGCACGGAGCGCAGCGGAGTGCCGGCATGAGCGAGCGTCAGCGAGCGAATCATCGACTCAGCGCGGACGTGCCTCATGACGGCACGGAGCGCAGCGGAGTGCCGGCATGAGCGAGCGTCAGCGAGCGAATCATCGACTCAGCGCGGACGTGCCTCATGACGGCACGGAGCGCAGCGGAGTGCCGGCATGAGCGAGCGTCAGCGAGCGAATCATCGACTCAGCGCGGACGTGCCTCATGACGGCACGGAGCGCAGCGGAGTGCCGGCATGAGTGTCCTGCCTCAGGCCGGTGGGGACGCCGGCCAGCGGGCCGGGCTGCGGGTGGCGTACGGCGGCGCGGTGTACCCGGCCGAGGAGATCGCCCGCGGCGCGGCGTACGAGTTGTTCAGCGCCGACGAGGTGGCCGGCTTCGAGCGGTCACCGCGGCCGGGCAGCGCGCTGCCGTGGCGCCGGTTCGTGCACGTCACCGAGGTGAGCGCGGTGTACGGGGCGCCGGCGCCGGCCGACGAGCCGGAGGCGCCGCTGATGCTGCCGGCGCACCGGGAGCGCGGCTGGGCGCAGGTGCAGCAGTTGAGCCAGCAGCCGGCCGCGGCCGGCCACCCGGTGCTCGCCGCGGTGCGCGCCTCGGCGGTGATCCGACGGGGCACCCGGATGGTGAAGGTGCTCTCCCCGGGGCAGCTCGCCGGCTACCTGCGGGGCTGGCTGCCGCACGGGTTCTGCTACCGGGAGCACGACGTGGCGCACCTGCGCAGCGCGGCGACCACCGCGGTGCTGCGTACCGATGGGGACAGTGGGCCGGGCGACGTGACCTACGTGCTGCGCTGGCGGGCGGCCGACCCGGGCGACTACGCGACGCCGGTCGGCGCGGCACACCGGGGGCTGACCGCGCTGCCGCCCCGGGACCGGCTGGGCCCGCCGGTGCTGGGCACCGGGTTCGTGCCGAGCGGCAGCCAGCTCGTCCCGGAGTTCGTCACCCGGGACTTCGCCGACCTGCCGATGCCGGCGAACGCCACCCTGCTCGCCTACCCGGCCGATGGGGTGGAGGTGGTCCTCTACAGCTATCAGGCGGAGCAGCGGGGCTGGCTGCGGATGGTGGGCCCGCAGTGGCGGCACCTGCTCGCCGCGGTGCCCGGGCTCTCCCCCGACCAGGAATACCTGCCGACCGGTGAGGTGCCCCGCTCGACCCAGCTCGTCGGCGCGTACGGCGGCGGCGAGTACGAGGCGGTGGCCGACCTGCCCGGCGGCTTCCGGGTGCTGGCGGTGACCCGGGCCGCCCGCTACCCGGTGGACGCGGTGGCCCGGCGGCTGCGCCACGCGCGGTGGCGGGGGGCGGACTGCCTGGTGCTCCGGGAGGAGGCCGGCTGGCTGCGGGTCCGGCTGCGCCGGCCGGACCCGGACGCGGTGGTCGCGACCGGGGCGCAGTGCCAGGAACGGGGCGTCTACGAGACCTGGGCGCCGGCCACCGAGGTCACCGACGACCGGGTGGTGGACCTGCCCTACCAGCTCTGACCGGAATACCGGCCCCACGTGCGGGAATGCGCCGAGCTGACGACGAGCCCGAGTCCAGGAGTGAGCATGCCCTTCATCACGGTGGGTACGGAGAATTCCGCCCCGATCGACCTGTACTACGAGGACCACGGCAGCGGTCAGCCGGTCGTCCTGATCCACGGCTTCCCATTCAACGGGGCGACCTGGGAGAAGATGAGCGGCCCGCTGCTCGCGGCCGGCTACCGGGTGATCACCTACGACCGGCGTGGCTTCGGCAACTCGGCGCAGCCCAGCTTCGGCTACGACTACGACACCTTCGCCGCCGACCTCGACGTGCTGATGACCGAGCTGAACCTGCGCAACGCGATCCTGGTCGGCCACTCGATGGGCACCGGCGAGGTGACCCGTTACCTCGGGGTGTACGGCTCGAACCGGGTGGACCGGGCGGTGCTGATGGCCCCGCTGGCGCCGTTCCTGCTGAAGACGGCGGACGACCCGGAGGGCGTGGAGAAGAGCATCTTCGAGGGCTTCCAGGAGGCGATCATCGACGATCGCTTCGCCTTCCTCACCCAGTTCTGCAACAACTTCTTCAACTGGGACGAGAACAAGGGCAAGGTGGTCAGCGAGGAGGCGTACCGGGCGCACTGGGAGATCGGCGCGCGGGCCTCGGCGAAGGGCACCCACGACTCCGTGGACGCCTGGCAGACCGACTTCCGCAACGACGTGCCCAACATCGACGTCCCGGTGTTGATCATCCAGGGCGACAAGGACAACGTGCTGCCCTACCCGGTGACCGGCCAGCGCCTCGCGCCGATGCTGCGCGACGGCAAGCTGGTCACCCTGACGGGGGCGCCGCACGGCACCCCGTGGACGCACCCGACCGAGGTGAACAAGGCGATCATGGAGTTCATCGGCGCGCCGGCGATGGCCCGCGCCTGACTGACCTGGTACGCGGCCCGGCCCCGGGGGAATTCCCCCGGGGCCGCGGCGGGTACGCGGGCTCAGCCGCCGAGCCGGGCCAGCTCCTCGTCCACGATCGACGGGTCGAGCTTGCGGAAGACCGGCTTCGGGGCGGCCAGCGGCCGGCCCACCGCCAGCGGCACCGACTCCCAGCGCGCGCCGACCGTGTAGTCCCCGGTCAGCACCGGGTACGCCGGCCCACCGTCGAGGTCCTCGACCTCCTCGATGACCGGCATCGGGGCGTGCACCCCGGTGCCGCCGAGCAGCTCGTGCACCTTCTGCGCCGAGTGCGGCAGGAACGGGGTGAGCAGCGTGTTGGCGTCGCTGACCACCTGGAGGGCGACGTGCAGGATGGTGCCCATCCGCGGCTTGTCCGCCTCGTCCTTCAGCTTCCACGGGGCCTGCTCGGAGAGGTACCTGTTGGCCTCGGCGACCACCCGCATCGCCTCGCCGATGGCCTGCTTCTGCCGGTGCCGGGCGATCAGGTCGCCGACCGTGGCGAAGCCGGCCCGGGCCACCGCGAGCAGCGCCTCGTCGGCCTCGGCGAGCCCGGCCGGGTCGACCGGCGGGATCGCGCCGAAGTTCTTCGCCGCCATCGAGATGGACCGGTTGACCAGGTTGCCCCAGCCGGCGACCAGTTCGTCGTTGTTGCGGCGGAGGAACTCGGCCCAGGTGAAGTCGGTGTCGTTGCTCTCCGGGCCGGCGGCGGCGATGAAGTAGCGCAGCGCGTCGGCGTCGTAGCGCTCCAGGAAGTCCCGGACGTAGATGACCACGCGGCGGGACGAGGAGAACTTGCGCCCCTCCATGGTCAGGTACTCGCTGGAGACCACCTCGGTGGGCAGGTTGAGCCGCCCGAGCTGGCCCGGCTCGCCGTCGCGTGACCCCTCGCCGGAGTAGCCGGCGAGCAGCGCGGGCCAGATCACCGAGTGGAAGACGATGTTGTCCTTGCCCATGAAGTAGTAGGCGCGGGCGTCCTTGCCTTCGCCGTCGGCGGACCACCACTTCCGCCACGCCTCCGGATCGCCGGAGCGGCGGGCCCACTCGATGGAGGCGGACAGGTAGCCGATCACCGCGTCGAACCAGACGTAGATCCGCTTGTCCGGGCGGTCCCGCCAGCCGTCCAGCGGAATCGGCACGCCCCACTCCAGGTCCCGGGTGATGGCCCGGGGCTGGAGGTCGTCGAGCAGGTTCCGGGAGAAGCGCAGCACGTTCGGCCGCCACCCCTCGCGGGTGTCCAGCCACTGCCGCAGCACGTCGGCCAGGGCCGGCAGGTCGAGGAAGAAGTGCTCGGTTTCCACGAACTCCGGCGTCTCGCCGTTGATCTTCGAGCGGGGATTGATCAGGTCGATCGGGTCGAGCTGGTTGCCACAGTTGTCGCACTGGTCGCCGCGGGCGCTGGCGTAGCCGCAGATCGGGCAGGTGCCTTCGATGTAGCGGTCGGGCAGAGTCCGGCCGGTGGACGGGGAGATCGCTCCCATGGTGGTCTTGGGCACGATGTAGCCGTTGCGGTACATCCCCTCGAACAGTTCCTGCACGACCACGTAGTGGTTGCCGGTGGTGGTGCGGGTGAACAGGTCGTAGGAGAGGCCTAGGCCGTGCAGGTCCTCCACGATCACCCGGTTGTACCGGTCGGCCAGCTCGCGCGGGGTGACCCCCTCGGCGTCCGCCTGCACCTGGATCGGGGTGCCGTGCTCGTCCGTACCGGAGACCATGAGCACGTCGTGGCCGGCCATCCGCATGTACCGGCTGAAGACGTCGGAGGGAACGCCGAAACCGGAGACGTGGCCGATGTGGCGCGGGCCGTTGGCGTACGGCCAGGCTACCGCCGCGAGAACGTGACTCATGAGCAGCAAGCCTAGTGACCCGGGCGGCGCGGTCGCGAACCAATAGGGCCTCGCTGGTCGGCAGTCCGGCCGAGCCGCCTCGACCATTGGTCCGATTTGTCCCCGACACGCGCCGTGAACTGCCAATACGCCCTCCGACCCCGTTGTCCAATGAACGTCGTGACTGGCAGCCGAGCGACCCACGACCGCGACGATCGTCCATCCGGCCCGGCCGTCGGGGACGCCCGCCGGGACTCGGTCGGGCCGCCACGGGCCGGTGCCGTCGCGCCACATCCCCGGCCGGAGGCCACCCCGGCGGCTCCCACCGCCGACGACCCGGCGACCGGACCGCCCGTCGAGGTCGAACCCACCACCGGGGCGCCGGTGGACGCCGTCCCGCGCCGGGTCCCGGTCCGGCAGCCGCACGGAGTGCGGCGCCGGCGCGGCCCGCTCTCCGCCGGGAGTACCGGCGACGACGAGTTCTGGGCGCCGATCGAGGAGGTGCACTGGGACGGCACCCCGATCCGGCGGGACCCGCAGCCGGACCGGACCCGGCCGGCCGGCGACGGCGGAAGCCGGACCCGGCGGGCCGACCGGACCCCGCGCCCACCCGACCCGCCGCGCGGGCTGGCCGTGCTGGTGGGCCTGAGCCTGGCGGCGGCGTTCTTCGCCTGGGTCAGCGCCGGACCGTTCTGGGTCGCGGTCGGGCACGCCACGCCGGGGACCGTGGTGGTGCTCGACTGCGCCGGTGACGGGTTGGGCCAGCGCTGCCGGGGCATCTTCACCGCCGTCGAGGGGCGCTACGTCGCGCACGGCGTCCGGGTCAGCGGGGTGCCGGCCGGACGCACCACGCCGGGGTCCACCCTGCCCGCCCGGATGACCGGCCCGGACGGCGGCACCGCGTACGCCGACCACGGCGTCGGGGCCCAGCTGCGCTGGCTGCTGGGCCTGCTCGCGGTGGCCGGCTGCGCGGCCGGGACCGCCCGGTGGACCGGGGCCACCCGGCTCGCCGCCCCCCGGCACCGCCGCTGGGCGGTGGCCGCCGCCGCAGCCGGCCCCGCGCTGATCACCGCGGGCTTTCTGGTGGCCGCCTGGTAGCCGCTCCGGCCCGGCCACGGGTGGCGCTGCCGGCGGTACGCGGGGTGGACCTGCCCTGGCCGCTCTCGGCCACCGGTGTCGACGCGGCCGGGCCGCGACCGTCGGCACCGGCGCTACGCGTGCACCACCGTGTAGACCTCCCGGCGGCGCAGGCCGAACTCGGCGGCCACCTCGGTGATCGCGTCCCGGCGGGTCAGGCCGGCAGCCTCCCGGGCGGCCACCGCCGCGCGCAGCGCGTCGTCGTCGGGGCGTTCCGGCGCCACCTCGGGGGCGCCCGCCACCACCAGAGTGATCTCACCCCGGGGCTCCTTCTCGACGGCCCACCGGGCCAGCTCGCCGAGCGGGCGGCGGACCACCTCCTCGTACGTCTTGGTCAGCTCTCGGCAGAGCGCGGCCGGCCGGTCGGCGCCGAACGCCGCGGCCAGGTCGGCCAGCGCGCCGGCGATCCGGTGCGGCGCCTCGAACAGCACCAGCGTGCGCGGCTCGGCGGCGAGCGCGCGCAGCCGGGACCGGCGGGCGGCCGGCGTGCGGGGCAGGAAGCCCTCGAAACAGAACCGGTCGCTGGGCAGCCCGGACAGCGCCAGCGCGGTGGTCACCGCGCTGGGCCCGGGTGCGGCGGTCACCGGGACGCCGGCGTCCAGGGCGGCCCGGACCAGCCGGTAGCCGGGGTCGGAGACGCTCGGCATGCCGCCGTCGGTGACCAGGGCGACCAGGTAGCCGGCGGTGAGCACGTCAACCAGTTCCGGGGTGCGTCGTTCCTCGTTGCCCTCGAAGTAGGAGACGATCCGGCCGGGCACGGTGACGTCGAGGTCGCGGGCCAGCCGGGTGAGCCGGCGGGTGTCCTCGGCGGCGACCACGTCGGCGGCGCCGAGCACCTCGCGGAACCGGGCGGAGGCGTCGGCGGGGTTGCCGAGCGGCGCGCCGAGCAGGACCAGGCGCCCGGTGTCGGACATTTCACCCACGATTGATGCTCCTTCATCGACGGCCGTACCGGTATCGGAGACGACGGGCGCCACCGGGCACCTTCGGAGCCTACGATCGCCGGGTGACGAGTGCGTCGACAGCACAGAGCGCGGGTCGGACCGAGGCGGAGCGCACGGCGGCCGGCGACGCCCCCGGGCGGGCGTCGCAGGAGGCCGGCGGCGTCCCCGGCGTGGTGCGCCGCCGGCTGGCCACCGTCGACGCCCGGCTGGACGGGCGGTCCTGGCTGGCCACCGCCGTGGTCGTGGCGATCGCGGCGATCCTCCGCTTCGTCGGGCTCAGCGGCCCGAACGGCAAGATCTTCGACGAGATCTACTACGCCCGGGACGGCTGGGGGCTGGTCGACAAGGGCGTCGAGTGGAACTACAAGGACGGCGGGCCGTCGTACGTGGTCCACCCGCCGCTGGGCAAGTGGCTGATCGGGCTGGGCGAGTGGGCCTTCGGCTACTCCGACGCCGAGCACAACATCTCCGTCCCCGGGCACCTGGTCACCACCGCGCCGGAGTTCGGCTGGCGCTTCTCCGCGGCGGTCGTCGGCACCCTGTCGGTGCTGCTGCTGGTGCGGATCGGCCGGCGGCTGTTCCGGTCCACCGCGCTGGGCTGCGCCGCCGGTTTGCTGCTCGCCCTGGACGGCTTCCACCTGGTGCTGTCCCGCACCGCGTTGCTCGACATCTTCCTGCTCTTCTTCGTGCTGGCGGCGTTCGGCGCGCTGGTGCTCGACCGGGACGCGCGGCGCCGCCGCTGGGCCCGGGCGCTGGACGTCGGCCTGGACCCGTCCCGACCGGGCCGGGCCGGGCGGCCCGACACCGGCTGGCGGGACTGGCCCTGGTGGCGGCTGGCGGCCGGCGTGCTGTTCGGCTGCGCCTGCGCGGTGAAGTGGAGCGCGCTGTACTTCCTGCCCGCGTTCGCGCTGCTGGTGCTGCTCTGGGAGGTCGGCGTGCGCCGCTCCGCCGGGGTACGCCGGCCGTGGCGGGACACCCTGCTCGACGAGCTGCCCTGGCTGGTGCTGGCCGGGGTGCTGATGGTCGCCACCTACCTGGCCACCTGGACGGGCTGGTTCCTCAGCGACGACGGCTACTACCGGCTGGCCGAGCGCTACCCGAACGCCCCGCTCAGCGACACCCCGGTGATCGGGGCGTTGCACAACCTGTTCCAGTACCACAAGGCCGCGTACGGCTTCCACACCGGCCTGGACGACCCGCACAAGTACCAGTCGTGGCCGTGGCAGTGGCTGCTGCTGGGCCGGCCGGTGGCCTTCTACTGGTCGGGCGACGGGGCCTGCGGGGCGCCGAGCTGCGCGTCGGAGATCCTGCTGCTCGGCACGCCGCTGCTCTGGTGGTCGTTCCTGCCCGCGCTGGTGGCGCTGGCCTGGCTGGGGGCGGCCCGGCGGGACTGGCGAGCCGGGGCGATCCTGCTCTGCGTGGCCGCCGGGCTGCTGCCCTGGTTCTGGTTCGCCCTCGACGGCCGGACGATGTTCTCCTTCTACACCGCGCCGGCGCTGCCGTTCCTGGTGCTGGCCGTGGTCTACGTGCTCGGCGCGATCGTGTCGCCGGCCGGCCCGCCGGGTGAGCGGGTGGCCGTCGACCCCGAGGCCAGCCGGGACCGCCGATTGGTGGGCGGCGTGATCGCCGGCGGGTACGTGCTGCTGGTCGCACTCTGCTTCGCGTACTTCTACCCGATCTTCGTCGGGAAGCTGATGACGTACGCGGAGTGGTCGGCGCGGATGTGGCTGGACGGTCGCTGGATCTGACCGCCGACACCGCCGGTGACCACTGGAAACACGCCACGCACATAGATGCGCGCCCCGATCGCCTGCCACGGGGGAAGCGGGCGATTGGGGCGCGCATGAAGAGCTTAACCACCGCGCACCACCGGCACAACGGGTCGACTTGGGTCAGATTTCCGACGGATGCGCCGCCGGACACATGGTTTACATCCGACAGTCGGTGATCCGTCGCTTTTGTGTTTGATTGCCCGACATTGACCTATCTCGATCGGCGTGGACGATCAAGGCGCGGCACGGGCGCCGGCGCGGCCGGGCCCGTCCGCGTCACCAGGGTCTCGACTGGCGCGGCAGCCAGCCGGTGAACCTGCGCTGCAGGATCCGCTCCGGAACTCCCCGCAGGTCCTGCGTCGCGGCGGCGAGGCAGGACCCGAGATAGACGGCGAGGGCGGGACGCTCACCCCGGAACTCCTCCAGCAGGCGGCGCTGCTTCGCGGCGCACGGCCACTCGCCGCCGCAGGTCTCGCAGGTCCAGGCGGGCACCACCGGCAGGTGGTCGTTGCCCGGGTCAGATGCACCACCGTTCATGGCGACATGGCCCTTTCCGGTCCGAGAACGACGACGCGCGGCTCGCCGACCTCCGTACAGTGCGGACGGACACCGGATGCTCCCCAGTCGGTACTGCGTGTAGCGCCGGCGACTGCCGCCGCGTTACACGGTGCGGTAGGTTGCCGAGTCGTGGCGAGGGTGGGGCAGTTCGCGGTCCGGGCGTCGGTCCGGCCGGCACGCCGGCAGCGTACAGCGGATGGCCGCGGTGCGTGACCTGCTGCCGGTCGCGGTGGCCGTGGCGGTGGCATGCCCGGCCGACTGGACCGGCCAGCTGCTGCCGGCCGAGCGGGACTGCCTCGGCGAGCGGGCGGTGGAGACCCGCCGCCGCGACTTCACCGCCGGGCGGGTCTGCGCCCGGCGGGCGATGGCCGCGCTCGGCCTCTCCCCCGCCGCCGTGCCGTCGGCCGCCGACCGGTCGCCGGTCTGGCCGGCCGGGGTGGTCGGCACCATCACGCACACCCGCGGCTACTGCGCCGCCGCGGCCGCGCGCGCCACCGAGGTGCGCTCCGTGGGCATCGACGCCGAGCAGCACCGCGAGCTCAATCCGGGCGTACGGCGGCTGATCTGCCTGCCCGAGGAGGACGACCGGTGCGCCCGGCTGCCCGCCGGGACCTCCTGGCCGGCGGTGCTGTTCAGTGCGAAGGAGACCGTCTACAAGGTCTGGCACCCGGTCGTCGGTACCTGGCTGGACTTCCACGACGCCCTGGTCACGCTCGACCCGGAGGCGGGGACGTTCACCGCCCGCATCGCGCCGGCCCGCGTCGACACCGCACCGGTGGCCGCTCCGGCCCGGATCACCGGCCGGTTCACCGTGGACGGCGGGCTGGTCCGGACGGCGGCGGTCCTGTTGCCCTGACCGCTGACCGGCAGGGCGGATCATCGACCCGAACAGGGGACCACCGGCGGGCACCGGGCACGGAAGGATGCGGGGTTGTTTGCGCACGGTAGCGTCAGGCAGTTCTCGATCGTCGTCAGGTGCCTAGGAGTACGGTGAGCCACCCCCAGCCCCCTTACGGGCCGCAGGATCCCCACCAGCAGAACCCGGAGCAGCAGCAGCCGTACCCGCCGACGGCCCCGATGCCGCAGTTCCCCACCGACCAGGGCGGCTACCCGCCGCCCCCGCCCGCCGCGCCGCAGCCCGGCGACCCGTGGGCCCCGCTGCCCCCGGTGTCCGGCGCCCCGCAGCCACCCGTCTCCGCCGGGAGCGACCCGTGGGCCGCTCCGCAGCCCCCGGTGTCCGGCGCCCCGCAGCCGCCGGTCTCCGGCGAGCCGTGGGCGGCGCCGCAGGCGCCGGTCCCGGGTACGCCCCAGCCGCCGGTTCCCGGGCAGCCGTGGGCGCCGCCGGTCTCCGGCGCGCCGCAGCCGCCCACCTCGGGCGTCCCCGGCGCCTACGGGATGCCCGCGCCCGGTGCGCCCGGCTACCCGCTCGGCGCTCCGCAGCCGGTCGCCCCGAACGGCGGCAAGAAGAAGACCGTCCTGATCATCGCGATCGCGGCGGTCGTGCTGACCCTGCTCTGCTGCGTCGGCGGCATCGCCGCGGTCATCGCCGGCGCGGACAAGGCCGCCGACGAGGTGGCCGAGGCGCTGCCCACCCCGCTCACCACCGCCGCGCCGGGGCTGCCCAGCGGCGCGCCGAGCGCCTCCGCCGGTGGCGAGACCGACGGGGAGACCTTCAACATGAAGCCCGGTGACACGCTGGTCCTCTCGGACAACGAGGGCACTGTCGAGATCACCGTCACGAAGTTCACCACCGCGACCAAGGGCTGCCGCCCGTACGCCCCGAAGCCCGACAAGGGCCTCTACCTGATCGCGCACGTGACGGCCACCGTGACCAAGGGCAAGGGCTCGATCAACCCGTTCTACTTCGAGTGGGTGGCCGCCGACGGCACCACGGTCAACGGCCTGGCCAGCGCCCTGTCCGGCTGCGGCGACACGCTCAGCTCGGGCAACAACCTGCGGGCCGGCAGCAAGCGGACGGGCACCGTGGTGTTCGACGTGGCCGACAAGAACGGCGCGCTGGAGTACCAGCACCGGTTCGAGGCCGCCGGCTCCTGGAAGCCGTAGTCCGAGCGTCCGACCTGGAGGGCCGGCCCCGCTCGGCCCCCGGCGTCAGCGGCCGGCCGCGACCGCGACGCAGGCCGGGTGTGCCGGCGTTCCCGCCCGCCGCACGTCGCCGCCGGAGCCGCACCCGCTGGACCCGGGTCCGGCAGGCGGTCGCCGTGACCAGGTCGGTTCCGCGCCGAGCCGGCGGCCTGCGCCACGCCGGGCGGGACGGAGCCGGCGCGATGTCACCCGTTCCCGTCCGGACAGGAGGCGAATGCCGCGATGGGCATCGACGACGAGTACACCGACGGGCACACCGGCCGTCCGGCGGCCGGGCAGCGGTCGGCGGGTGGGCGCGCCGGCCGCGGCCGAGGCGTCGCCGTGCCGGCGGCGGTGGTGGCCACCGTCGTGCTGGGGCTCACCGGTGGCTGCGGCCAGCACGCCGACGCCGAGGGGACGCCCGGGCAGCCCACCACCGCGGCGGCCACGCCCGACGCGGCAGGCGTGGTGCCGTGGGTGTCGGCCCTGGTGGCCCGCGACGGCACCGAGGTCACCGTGTACACCGGGCCCGGCGACGCGCGGTGCAAGGAGTTGTACGAACCGCGCGCCACCGTCACCGAGCAGGACGCCGCCCAAGTCGTCGTCGCGGTGCGCGGCCGCGTCATCGAGTCGGTCGACTGCGCCGCCAGCGGTAGCGCCGTACCGCTGGTGGTGTCGCTGCGCGAGCCGCTCGGCGACCGGGCGCTGCGCGACGCCGCCAGCGGTACTCCGCACCCCGTTTACCACGAACGCGACCTGCCCGACGCGACCGCCGACCAGCGGTGGAGCCCGTACCCGTCGCACTGGATGTCCACCGACGAGGGTTGGCACCGCGGCTACAACGGCCCCAACGGCTCCGGGCTGCTGCTGAGCGCGCTGCCGACGGCTGCGGTGTCCCGGCCCGAGGCCGTCGCCACGGTACGGATCGGCTCGCGCGCCGGGGCCGTCACCGGCCAGGAGGGACGGTGGTGGACGGTGTGGTGGGAGGCCGGCGAGGTGACCTACTCGCTGCGGTTGATGCCCCGTGAGGGCGGCTCGTTCACGCTCAACGAGTTCAAGCGGGAACTCGCCCGGCTGAAGTGGAGCTGATCCGCTGACCGCGGTTCGCCGCCCGCGGCGGGTTTTCCCCACCGACGGGCGGGGACCCGGGTTCAAGGGCGGAGACCGCGCATCCGCCCGGATCGACAGGGAGGCGACATGAGCTTCGAACGGGCGAACGACCGGGTCGAGCAGGTGGCCGGCCCCGCCAAGGCCCAGCTGGGCGACATGAACCAGGACGAACGCGCACAGGCGGAACGGGTGATGCAGCGGGACCGGATCCGGGGCAGGCAGCCCGGGGAGCACGTCCAGGAGGACGCCCGGGACGTACGGGAGGATTTCTCCGGCTGACTTCGTACCGGCGCCCGACTGCGTGGCCCGGCGGGTGGAGTCGGACCGGGTAGCGCCGTCCGGCCGACGGGATCGGGCGGCGGGGCCGATCGGAGTAGGGCCGTTTCCCACCGGGAGACGGCCCTACTCACGCCCGCCGCCGGTCCGCCGCCCCTCGTCCCACGGGAGTCAGCCGACGACCAGGTCGAGGGCGGCGATCTGCTCGGGATCGGCGACCACCTCGATGCCGATGATCCGGTCGGTGACCACGAAGCTGAGCACGATGCGGACCTGGCCGCCGACGACCACCGCCGCCCCCGGCGCGCCGTCGACGAACGCCGGCACGGCGCCCTGCGCCCGTCCGGAGAAGAAGGCGGCCACGACGGCGGAGCCGTGCGCCGCGCCGGCCCCGCCCCGCTCGACGGCTGCCGGGTCGGAGCGCAGGACGACATGCGGGTCGAGCAGGGTGAGCAGGTCGTCGAAGCGCCCCTCACGGGACGCGGCGAGGAACGCCTCGACGATGCCGCGCTGCCGGGCCGGGTCCGTCTCCGGCGCCGGTGGTCCACTCTGCACCCGGCGGCGGGCCCGGCTGGCGATCTGCCGTACTGCGGCCGGGCTGCGGTCCACGACCGGCGCGAGTTCGTCGAACGAGACCGCGAACATGTCGTGCAGCACGAAGACCAGCCGTTCGGTGGGACCGAGGGTGCGCAGCACGACGTCCAGCGCCCGGCCGACCGACTCGGTCAGCAGCGCCGCCCGCTCCGGATCGACCTCCCCCGGACCGGCCGTGCCCGGTTCATCGGCAACCACGTCCGCGGGCTGTTCGTGCCGGGTGGCGCTCGAACCCAGCCGGTCGAGGCAGACCCGGCCGACGGTGGTGGTGAGCCAGCCCGGCAGGTTGTCGATGCCCTCGACATCGGCCCGGCTGAGCCGCAGCCAGGTGTCCTGGACCGCGTCCTCCGCCTCGGCCGGGGAGCCGAGCATCCGTCGGGCGACCGCGCGCAGGCGCGGACGCTGCTCCTCGAAGCGTTGGGCCAGCAGTTCGGTGTCGCTCATCGCCCCGCCATTCCGGCCGGCATTTCCGGCCTTGGCGTGACCGCTGTCACATCTGTCACGCCGCTCGTCCCGCTGTCGACATCTCGGTGACGGACGAGAGCGACCCGGCGACGAACGCCGGCGAGCGTAACAGGAAGGACCGGACGAGATGACCGTGCAGGCCCGTATGCCGAACCCCGCAGGGCTGCTCCCGGACGCGGTGCAGGCGATCAACCTGCTCTACAAGGCGGCGCATTCCGCCGGCGTCGACACCAGCACGCTGGAGCTTGTCCACCTGCGCGCCAGCCAGATCAACGGGTGCAGCGCCTGCGTCGACTCCGGCGCGCGTAGTGCCCGGAAGGCCGGCGAGAGCGAGGAGCGGCTGTTCGCGGTGGCCGCCTGGCGGGAGACGCCGTACTTCACCGACGCCGAGCGGGCGGCGCTCGCGCTCGCCGAGGCCGCGACCCGGCTCGCCGATCGGGCCGACCCGGTCTCCGACGAGGTCTGGGCGGAGGCCGCGCGCCACTTCGACGAGAAGCAGCTGGCCGCGGTGGTGCTCTGGGTCGCCACCACCAACTTCTTCAACCGGTTGAACGCCACGACCCGCCAGCCCGCACCCCAGAACTGGGGCTGAGCCGGCGCCGGCAGGGCGGGGCGCGGTAGCAGGATCGCGCCCCGTCCCGCCGCCAGCTATTGCGCTGGGGACATCCAGCTGCGCCGACCGGCTCACTCCGTCGCACGCTCCCGTCAGCCGTCCCCAGGATTGGCGGTGGTCGGCTGCGCCGGCCAGAACGGCCACTCCTCGAACGAGCTGCAGCGCCCGTCCTCGGCGAAACGCATGACCCACAGGTCGCGGTACTCCTGGTGGACCGGGTCGCCATAGCGGACCTCCAGCCGCGCCACCGCCGTGTCGCCCTCGACCGCGACGATCTCGCTCGTCATGTGGAACACCTCGTCCGGGCCGGCGCGCTCGGCCTCCCACATCCGGGCGATGGCCGGCAGGCCGACGACCGGGGTCCGGTACGGGTCCTGCTGGTAGCTCGCGTCCTCGGTGAAGATCGTGGCGAGCGGCTCCGTCCCCGGTGTCCGCCACGCCCGCTCGTAGGCCCGAAGCCAGCCGGTCACCCGCTCCCTGTCCACAAGCCTCAGCCTGCCACCTCATCGACCACCGAACAGCGGAATCGGGCCGGCCGCGGGTCTGCGTCACGGTGGTACCGCCGCCGCGCTCCGCCGGCCTCGATGGCCAGCACGAGCCGCTCCGCCAGGTCGAGGTCCCGGCTGTCCGCGAACACCCGGACGATCTCCGCGAGCGTCTCCGGTCCCACCAGGCGGTTGCCCCGCACCGTGTAACCCGGCCCGCTGCGGTGCCCCGCCCAGTCCCTGGTACGCGAGTCGGACCGATCGACGCCATGAGCAGGGCAGGAGTTGCAACCATTGCCAACGCTCGCCGCCGTTGTTCGCTCTCAGTTGTGGCGAATCGGTTTCTGATGATGTTGCGCGCACCACTCGCCCGCG
Organism: Micromonospora sp. CNZ280; assembly: GCF_011759515.1. Classification (NCBI taxonomy): domain Bacteria; kingdom Bacillati; phylum Actinomycetota; class Actinomycetes; order Micromonosporales; family Micromonosporaceae; genus Micromonospora; species Micromonospora sp. CNZ280. Next base: position 2,747,240 of record NZ_JAAOYP010000001.1, on the reverse strand, counting down.
TTCGCTCGCCCGTCACTCCCGCCCGTCCCGTCGGCCTTCGTCCGCGCTCGGTGGAGCGGGCGAGCCCGAACCGAAGGTCGGCTACGGAGTGCCGACGACCGCGGAAGCGCTCACTCGCCGATGACCAGGCAGGAGCTTCTTCGGTTTGACGCCATTTGGGAGCTATATGTGCGAAAGTCCGGTTACCTATATATCTGCACATCGGCGTGACTCGGCGTCGCTGTCGTGACAGCGACTGCCGGAGACACACCATGAGAGGTCCACATCGTGACATTCACTCGAATCCGTCATCGTCGACGCGCCGTGCTGCCGGCACTGGCGGCCGTCACCGCTGCCGGCACCGCCACCGCCGTCCTGATGCTCAGTGGAACCGGCGCCAGCGCTCAGCCAGCGCCGGTCGGCCTGGGGACAGCGGCGAACTTCTCCGTGCTGGCCGGCTCCACCGTCACCAACATCGGCGACAGCTTTCTCGCGCAAAACCTCGGTGTCCACCCCGGCAACACCGCCACCGGCTTCCCCCCGGGCACCGTCGCCGGCGAGATCCACCTCGCCGACGGCGTCGCCCTACAAGCCAAGAACGACCTGACCACCGCCTACAACAACGCCGCAGGCCGGACCCCGTTCACCAGCCTCCCCGCCGAACTCGGCGGATCCACGCTCACCCCCGGGGTGTACCGCATCGGTGCCGCCCAACTGACCGACACCCTGACCCTGAACTCCCAGAACGACCCGGCGGCTGTGTTCATCTTCCAGATCGAGTCCACTCTCATCACGGCGGCCAACAGCAGCGTCGTGTTCATCAACGGCGCCTCACCCTGCAACGTCTACTGGCAGGTGGGCAGCTCGGCCACGATCGGCACAGGCACCCGATTCGTGGGCAACATCCTGGCCCAGACCTCGATCACCATGAACACCGGCGCAACCCTCCAAGGCCGCGCCCTAGCCCAGACCGGCGCCGTCACCCTCGACACCAACACCATCAACGCCCCGGTCTGCCTCCAACCCACCGGAACCCCGACAACCACTCCGACGAGCACACCAACCGGCACCCCGACGGGCACCCCGACGGGCACGCCCACCGGCACCCCGACCGGCCAGCCCACCGGAAGCCCCACAGACGGCCCGACCGGCCAGCCCACCGGAAGCCCCACAGACGGCCCGACCGGCCAGCCCACCGGAAGCCCCACAGACGGCCCGACCGGCCAGCCGACCGTAGCTCCGACCGGGGCTCCGACCCCAAGCCGCACACAGCTACCAGTGACCGGCGGTAGCGGCGGTAGCGGGCTGATACCCGCCCTGACGGGCCTCGGCACCGTCGCCGTCGCTGCTGGCGCCGCCCTGCTTCTCGCCTACCGCCGCAGGACCTTCGAGTCCTGACCGGGCAAACCCCGGCGGCCGGTCACCGACCGCCGGGGTCCCGGCGCCAATTAACCGTGACGGCCCCGATCTTGTCGGCGGGCTTTCCCCAGGTCATACCTGTTACTGGGGGTCGACCTCACACTGCTGGCATCGACGGATCGGCCGCCCTGACCCAGCCGAGAAAGCGGCGGTGCAGCACCCCGGCTGGCGTCCAGGTCATGTCTTCGGCGGCCTGGACGAGGTAGGAGCCGAGGTAGAGGGCCAGCGACACCGGAGCGTCCGCGTACTCCGCCCGCAGCTCCCGCCGCCGCGTCGGGCAGGGCCACGGCAGGCCGCAGCCGCCGCAACTCCAGATCGGCATGACCGGGCCGTGGACGATCATCGCACACCGTCCAAGAACCGGGCGGTGATCGTCCGGGCCTGCCGGCTGGTCGCCCACTCCACCTGCCAGCACGGGTACGGCGTCAGCTGGGACCACCAGACGCGACAGCCGATGCAGAGGCCATCGAGGCCTCGCACGTGCACCGACAGGATCACCTGCTCCTGGTCGTCCTTCACAGCGCCTCCTCGCCCGGCCAGTGGCCACGGTTGATCGGGATGCGATGCCGGGCACGGCAGGGCAGAACAGCTCCACACCGGCAGATTCGCCGCCATTTCCGCCAGGACCAGGCTGGCCGATGCCGGCGGGCGAGGGTGAGGGCGACGGCGACCAGGTACTCCTCGTACGAGACGCGTTGTGTCCGGGGCACCGGAGCCTCGTCGACATCCGCGTGCAGCTCCCGGTGCTGGGTACGGCATGGCCAGGGTGCGCCACAGCAGCCGCATTTCCAGAGAGGTGGCACCGGCATGTGGGCGGTCATTCGCCGTGCTCGCCGAAGCGCGTCCCCGTGTCACGAGCGGGCGACCCATCGTCCGCTGACGAGTGCTGCTGTGCCTGGATGCGCTGTCCGATGCCAGGGGCAGTTGGCGGCGGCGGTAGGTACCGGCTAACGATCAGACGTAGAAATCCGACAGTCAACGTCACGTGTCCGGCCCTCCGTGTCGAGGGCGCGGAAGTGCCACCTGGTGATGCACAATCCCGCGCCCGAGTGCACTGAGGACCAGCCTCAAGCCGCGGGCGCCATCGATCCAGAAGGTGACTGTCCGCTAGCCAACCGTGCTGTCCGCTGGTGGTCGGCGTCCAGGGGCGTACTCGGTGCACAGGTCGCGCAATGTCGCGGCCTCTGGCACCCCTGTCTGCTCCACCTTCGCCAGCAACTCGGCAGCCCGCCACCAGTTCGACGGCACCACGCGCCCGGACGCCACGGCCTGCGTCCCGAGAACGACCGCCTCGTCCGGCTGCCCGGCGGTGACCAAGGCAAGACCAAGGTCGAGACGAGCCGACGCGGACCGGCGGGGCCGCGCTCCGCCATCGCCGTCCGGGTCCAGGTCGGCCAGTACCGCCCGCGCTACCTGCTCGGCACCGGGGTCACCCGCCCATGCCAAAGTCGTGGCTGTGTACGCGGCGGCCTTGGCCGGGTCGTAGCGATAGTGGTGCTCGGCTCGCTCAGGAACGGGCAGATTCGCCGTCAGCCGCTCTACCCGGTCCAACGCTCGCCGGGTCGCACCGACGTCCCCCATCCGCGCCCACGCACGAGCCTCCTGAGCAGTCGCCTGGATGCATGCAGAGCTGCCCTTCGGGGCGACCCGCTGAGCTTGATGGGAAAGATCGAGTGCCGTCCGATAGTCACCTTGAGTCAGAACGTCCCAGGCCCGGGTTTCCAGACACCAGGCCTGAATCTCGGCGTGCTCAGCGTGTTCGGCAAGATCACGGGCCGCCCGCAGATGAGCAGCCGCTGCCTGCCGCTGCCGCAGGTCGATGTGAACGGTGGCCCGCAGCACCGCCAACCAGCCACCTGCGACCAACAACCGTCGTCGTTGAGCGAGCGTGACCCGTCCGTCCAGCAACCGCCCGACATAGGCGAGGTGCCGCCGCACCAACGGCAAAAGGTCAGCCGGTGCCATCGTTGGATAGGCACTGGCAAGGTCATCAACACCTTGCTCGATCCGGTCGAGCATTTCCCTACTGACGTCGCTGGCGACAACTCTCGCCAGCAGCTCCCCAGCCTCGGCCGCATGGTCAATCGGCGCATCGACCAAGCGCGCAAGCACGCCTCCCGCGTCGAGAATCCGGTCCAGGTGGCGCGCCGTGTCGACCGTCGGAGCCTTGAGCCCCGTCTCCAGCTCGTGCAGATGGCTCTTACTCCGATGGGCGAGCTGCCCGAGAGACCGAAGCGACAGACCACGCCGCTCCCGGAACTCACGCAAAGCTACGCCGAAGCGAGGGTCGACGGATGGGGCCATAGCGCCGCTCCAAGCTGAAGGGTTCAAGCAGGCTCACCCGGCCGCAACCCAGCAAGCCAACGCTCTCGACGGTACCCCGCTACGCCGTGCATCGATGACCTGTCGCTTGTAAGTCCTAGGCGCTTCGTCCTGCCAGGTCCGTCCACTCCTGGTGCGGGAATGACATCAGGTCCGGCGACGTGGTTCGTTCATGCGAGCGCCACCGTACGGAAACGAGACGCCCAAGGCGCGCCAGAGGTCATGGAGCACCCGCCCGAGCCGTTCGCTGTCGTCAACCCGGGCTTGCGACAGGTGATCTTCCACCGGTGGCTGGCGGGCCTGGGCGGGCTGGCCACGCGCCTACCACGAACGGCAATCTCGTCTGGCTCGAGGCCGAACCTCGCCGTGATCTCGGCGGTCGAAACCCGCTCGGAGCTCAGCGCGAAGTACACGTACTGCGAGGCGATCATCGAGGGACGCCTACCTGCGCACGTACCTTCGGCACTGCTGTACTTCGCTGCTGTACAAGATCGAGAAAGGCCGTCTCCGGCGAGCGGAAACGGCCTTTGAACTGGGTGGAGCTGAGGGGATTTGAACCCCTGACCCCCTCGATGCGAACGAGGTGCGCTACCGGTCTGCGCCACAGCCCCTCCGCCGGCGGACCGGCGAGGTCCCACCCGGCTGACACCGGGCGGGCCGGCGACAAGGCTAACAGGTCGCCGGCCCGCACCGCGAATCGCCCCCGGCGCGCCGCGCCCTTGATCGACTCCGAATCGCGGATCTGGGGGTGTCCCGGCGCCGGGACACCCCCAGATCGCCGATACTGCGACCGGCGACCGACCGACGCAGCCGGCCTGCCACCCCCAGAAGGGGACGAACCGGTCAGGCCGAGTGGGAGCCGCGGCCGGACTGGTAGGGGCGGCCGCGCAGGCCACCGGCCCGCCGGTAGGAGACCGAGCCGCCGCTGGCCGCCGCCGGCAGGTCGGCCGGGCGGTCCAGACCCATCGCGGCGCGGCGTACCACCTCGCGCTGGGCGGCCAGCCGGCGCTGCGCCTCCCGACGGGCCGCCGCCCGGCGGGCCTGTTCCCGCCGCACCTCGGCCTGCCGGGCGGCCAGCCAGGCCGCTTCCCGGGCCCGCGCCCGCCGCCGCCGGCGGTCGGCGATGGCCCGGCTGCGCAGGTGTACGACGTACGCGACGAGCAGGGTGGCGGTCACCGAGAAGCTGATCCAGAAGCCGGGGCTGACCACGATCACGCCGATCAGCTCGACGAAGTTGAGCAGCAGCAGCGCGGCGAGCACCCGCCGGCGGCGGTAGACGGCCGGGGTGTGCTGCCGGCGCGGTGGGGGCCGGCGGCGGGACCGGTTCGTGGCGGGCGAGACGGCGCGCAGCCGGTTCGACCGGCGGGGCGCCGGCGGGGCGGAGACCGGGGCGCTCAGCCCGCCCGTGGCGGCGTTCTCACTGAGGGTGACGACGAGGGCACGGGACGGGTTGACCGGCCGCCGCCCCGGGACAGTACGGCGCCGCCGGCGGCGCTGGAGCACCCGCGCCGTCGACTGCGCCCGCTCCGCCACCAGCCGCTCGGTGGCGTCGTACCGGCGGACCAGCGCCGGCGCGAGGGCGAGCAGGCCGGCGGCGGCGAGGACGGCGAGGAGCACCGACGTCGGCACCCTCACCCCTCCCGTCACCGAGTTCGGAGCAACCGCTGGCCGACCGCAGGATCTTCCGCCGATCGGTCTCGGGTGCGCGGATCGTACGGGCGGACAGCGCTTGCCACAGCTTGCAGTTACTTGAGGTTACGGTCCACCTGCCCGGATGCTGACGCGCCGCGCCGATCCCGTGCGTGGGACGGCTCACCCCGCGCCGGCGCGGATCCGCCGCCAGCGGGCCAGCAGCCCGCCCTCGGCGGCGACCTCCTCGCTGGTCATCGCGTATCCGATGTGGTCACGCCAGGCGCCGTCGATGTGCATGTAGCGCACGTGATACGCCTCCTCGCGGAAGCCCAGCTTCTCCACCACCCGCCGGGACGGCCGGTTCTCCGGCCGGATGTTCACCTCGACCCGGTGCAGCCCGCCAGGGCCGAACGCGTGGTCGACGGCGAGCGCCAGCGCGGTGGGGATGACCCCGCGACCGGCCACTCTGGAGTCCACCCAGTAGCCGACGTAGCCGGAGCAGAACGCCCGCCGGACGATACTGCCCAGGTTGAGGTGGCCGACCAGCCGCTCCCGCCCGCCCTCGCGCAGGCAGACGGCGAACGGCATCCCCTCGCCGGTCCGCGCCGAGCGTCGCTGGTCCCGGTAGACCCAGCGGAACGCGGCCGGCGAGTTCAGCTCGTCCCAACTGCCGGGCAGCGAGGACTCCCAGGGCGACAGCCAGGCCTGGTTGGCGCGGCGCACCTCCGACCAGGCGGCCGCGTCCGAGCGCCGGTACGGGCGCAGCAGCACGGGACCGTCCACCAGCACCACCGGCCAGCCGGGTGCCCGGCCGGCGTTGAAGAAACTCACCGGGCGGACCCTACGCCCGCGACCACGGGCCTCGGAAGGGCACGCCGCAGGCTCACCGACGTCGATCCAGCAACAGCACGTCCACGGTGGATCCGGCGGCCGCGGTGGTGACGCGCTCGCCGAGCACCATCAGCCCGTTCGCCTCGGCCAGGCCGGAGAGGGTGAACGGCCCGCCGCTGAGCGGCTGCACCGTGTAGCCGCCGCCGCGCCGTTCGGCGACGTGCGCCGGCCGGAACTCGCGCAGCCCGGCCGGGGAGGAGATGGTTTCCAGCAGGTGCGCCCGGACGCTGGGCCGGAACACCGGTTCCGCGCCGGCCAGCAGGTTGATCGCGGGGCGGGCCAGCACCTCGAAACCGATCAGCGCCGCGCCCGGGTCGCCGGGCAGGCAGACCACCGGCACCTCCTCGGCGCCCACGGTGCCGAAGCCGAGCGCGGTGCCCGGGTAGAGGGCGACCTCGGTGAAGGTGACCGGCCCGGCCCGGCCGCCCTCCCGGCGGGAGAGGATCCGGCGGACCATGTCGCCGGGCCCGGTGCCGGTGCCGCCGGTGGTGATGATCAGGTCGGCGCGCAGGGTCTGGTCCTCCAGCAGCCCGCGCAGCCCCTCCGGGTCGTCGTCGCAGATGCCCACCCGGTACGCCAGCGAGCCCGCCTCGGCCGCGGCGGCGGTCAGCGCGTGCGAGTTGGCGTCCACCACCTGCCCCGGCTGGCTGCCCCGGCCGACGTCGACCAGTTCGTCGCCGGTGGCCACGATGACCACCCGGGGGCTGGGCCGGACCACCACATGGCCGATGCCGGTGGCCGCGAAGACCGCGACCAGGGCCGGCGAGACGTAGGTGCCGGCCCGGGCGAGCAGGGTGCCGGCGGGCAGTTCCTCGCCGGCGCGGCGCACCCCGTACCCCCGCTTGGGGACGCGGAAGATCTCCACGGCGGCCATGCCCTGGTCGGTCCACTCCACCGGGACCACCACGTCGGCCGCGATGGGCAGCGGCGCACCGGCGGCGACCGAGAAACACGAGCCCGGGGTGAGCCGGACCGGCCGCCAGCTGGCCGCGCCGAGGTCGCCCACCACGTTGAGCCGCACGTTCCGGCCGCCGGGCGACCCGGCCTGGGCGGGTACGTAGCCGACGCCCCGCCCGCCACCGGCGATGTCCTCCCAGCGGGCCGCGTAGCCGTCCACGGCCGCCTGGTCGAAGGCCGGGAAGGCGTGCGGCGCGACGACGTCCTCGGCGAGGACGTTGCCGTGCGCCTGGGTGAGGTCGAGGTCGAGCGGAGGCAGCGCGCGTAACCTGCGCAGCACACTGCCCAGGTAGTCGGCGAGCGGCGTCAACTCGTTGGCGGCCGCCTCGGCGTCGGCCGTCGCCGTCATGTACCAGATCCGCCCGCCGTGTCGGCGTTGACGAACTCGACCAGCCACTTGCGGAACTCGGCGCCGAGGTCCTCCCGCTCGGCGGCGATCTGCACCACCGTCTGCAGGTAGCCCAGCGGCATGCCGGTGTCGTAGCGGGTGCCCCGGTAGACGATCGCGTGCACCGGGACGCCCTCGTTGCGCAGGATCTCCATGGCGTCGGTCAGCTGGATCTCCCCGCCGCTGCCCGGCTCGGTACGCCGGATCGCGTCGAAGATCCGGCCGGGGAGCACGTAGCGGCCGAGGACCGCGAGGTTGCTCGGCGCGTCCTCCGGCTGGGGCTTCTCCACCATTCCGGTGACCTTCACGACCTCGCCGATGTCGGTCAGCTCCGCCTCGGCGGGCTCGACCGAGGCGATCCCGTACCGCTTCGTCTCGGCCGGGTCGACCTCGAAGAAGGCCAGCACCACGCCGCCGGTGCGGGCCTGCAGCTCCAACATGGCCGGCAGCAGCGGCTGGTCGAGCTTCACGAACTCGTCGCCGAGCAGCACCGCGAAGGGCTGGTCGCCGACGTGCGACTCGGCGTACCCGACGGCGTGGCCGAGGCCGAGCTGCTCGGGCTGCCGGACGGTGTAGATGTCGGCCAGCTCGCTGGGGCGCTGCACCGCGGCCAGGATGTCGGGCTTCTTCTCCAGCCGGGCCTCCAGGTCGGGGCGGCGGTCGAAGTGGTCCACCATCGACGTTTTGCCCCGGCCGGTGATCAGCAGGACGTCGGTGATGCCGGCCTGGGTGGCCTCCTCGACGATGTACTGCAACACCGGCCGGTCGACGACCGGCAGCAGCTCCTTGGGCACCGCCTTGGTGGCCGGCAGGAACCGGGTGGCCAGACCGGCGGCCGGGATGACGGCCTTGACCGCGCGGGGACGACCGGTCGCGGCGGTCGCCGTGGAGGGCTTCGCTGAGTGCTCCGACATGTCGCGAGACTATCGGCCACGGGTCTGCCGTGGCGGGTGTGGCCCGGAAGACGCGCCGCCGGCCGGGCCGGCCCGGGCGCCGTCCGGCGCGGCCCCGCACGGCTCGGGCTCGCCGGGCGCCGTCCCGCCGACCGGCGGGGCCGGACCGGTGCCGGCCCGGGGGAACCCGTCCGCCGGGCTGACCGCCGCCGCCGGGACCGGGATCTCCCGCACCGGCGGCGTACGGCGCGCGCTGACCACCCGCCAGGTGTCCCGGCCGGCGTCCTTGGCGGTGTAGAGGGCGTCGTCGGCGGCGTCCAGCACCTGCTGGCCGGTGGCGCCGTGGTCGGGGTAGACGGCGATGCCGATGGACACGGTGACCCGGAGCGTCACCGGGGTGCCGCCGTGGCCGTGCACGGCGATCGGCGTGTCCCGGATCGCCGCGCCCAGCCGGTCCGCCACGATCGCCGCGCCGCGCGCGTCGGTCTCCGGCAGCAGCACCACGAACTCCTCACCGCCCTGCCGGAAGGCGAGGTCCACCTCGCGGATCTCGCCGCGCACCCGGCGGGCGAACTCGGCCAGCACGGCGTCCCCGGCCGGGTGCCCGTACGTGTCGTTGACCTGCTTGAACCGGTCCAGGTCGAGGGCGAGGACGCTGAGCATCCGGCCGAACCGGTTGGCCCGCTCCACCTCCCGGCGCATCGACTCGCGCAGATAGCGGTAGTTCCACAGGCCGGTCAGCGGGTCGGTGAGGGAGAGCCGTTGCGCCTCCTCGTGCACCCGCACGTTGTCCACCGCCACCGCCGCGTGCCCGGCGAAGGTGCGCAGGGTACGCAGGTCGTCGTCGTCGAACTCGTCAGCGCCGAGCCGGTCGTAGAGGGCGAGCACGCCGAGCGCGCCGGCCTCCGGCGGCGGGTCGGCCCCGGGGCGCGCCGCCGGGTCGCCGGGGCGGGCCGCGCTCTCCGCGCCACGTCCGGCCGGGTCGGGCGGTGCGGCGCCGGGCGCGGCGAACGGCACCGCGACGTACGTCTGGCAGCGCGGCTCCCCCGCCGGGACCTCGGACGGCTCGATCCGGCCCCGCCGGGCCTCACCGGTCGCCGCGACCGTGCCCACCACCCCGGCGCCCACCGGCACCCGCAACGGCGCCGAACCGGGCGGGTCGTCCGCCGGCAGGCGCCCGTCCAGCCCTTCGGTGCACTGCGCCACGAGCACCCCACCGGAGTCCAGCAGCAGCACGGCGCCGGCCCGGGCGCCGGTCGCCGCGATCGCGCTGTGCAGGATGACCCGCAGGATGCGTTGCAGGTCGTGGGTGCTGGCCAGGGTGTCGCCGAGCACCGCCAGGTGCCCGCGCAGCTGGTCCCGGCTGCTGGTCAGCGCCGCCACGTAGCTGCCGGTCTCCCGGGTCATCCGGTTGAAGGCGCCGGCCAGCCGGCCGATCTCGTCGCGGCTGCGCACCGGGACCCGGGTGCCCAGGTCGCCGCCGGCCACCCGGTCCACCGCGCCGGCCAGCTCCACCAGCGGTCGGGTGGTCACCCGGGCCAGCCGCCAGGCGACGGCCACCGCCAGCAGGGCGGCCAGCAGCACCGCGCCGACCAGCGCGGCCCGCAGGCCCGGCGGCTGGTCGCTGGGCACGGAGAGCACCAGCGGCAGCGGCTGCCCGGAGGTCGGGCCGACCCGCCGGACGTACCGGCCGTCGGCGGTCTCGGTGACCGCCTCGCCGTCGACCGTGCCGGCGGCGGCCAGCACGGCGTCGCGTACCCCGGTGGCCTCGGTGGTGTGCGCGACCCGGGCGGGCGCCGCGGCCCCGTCGAGCAGGGTGACCGCCACGCCGGTCACCGCCGCCAGCCGGGCCACGAAGGCCGGGTCCACCGGCTGCGCCGCGGCGACCGCGCCCAACCCGGCGCCGGCCGGGTCGCGCACGTCGACCCGCACGGCGAGGGCCGACACCGGCCCGAACGCCGGGGTGGCGGCCGCGCAGTCCCGCCACGGGGCCGGCGGCGAGCCCGGCGTCGCGTAGGTGATTCGGCCGGCCTGGTCGGTGACCCGCACGGCGGCGGCGAGGCCCCGGCTGACCACCTGGCCGGCGGCGCCGGCGTGGTCGGGGGTGAGGGCGACCGCGTCGGCGGCGGCGCGCAACTGCTGGCAGAGGGCGTCGACAGCGGTACGCACGGTCGCCGCCGCCACGGCGAGGCGCTCGGTGGAGCGGCTGCGGTCGACGGCCGCTACGGTCGAGGCGACGAAGAACGCTCCGAGCAGCACCGGGCCGAGCACCACCGCCAGGAAGGCTGCGGTCAACCGCCCACGTAGCGTCACTCGGTCCCCCCGGAAGTTCCGCCGATGCTGCGATGCTGACACAGAGCGACCAGGCGGAAGGCGTTGCGTCAGGAGTGTTGCGTGCCGGATTTTTCTGATGAAGCGCAAGCGGCCGATGTGGCACATGTGGTCAAGCGGGACGCCCGCGCCGCGCTGCTCGCCCGCCGCCGGGCGCTGCCCGCCGCGCGGCGGGCCGCCGCCGCGGCGCGCGTCCAGGCCGAGCTCGCCGCTCTGGTACGCCGGCTGCGCCCGCGCCGGATGACCGCGTACGTGCCGGTGGGCAGCGAGCCGGGCGGGCCGGAGCTGCCCGAGGTGCTCGCCGCGGCGCTGCCCGCCGGGGGCGAGCTGCTGCTGCCGGTGCTGCGCGCGGACCTCGACCTGGACTGGGCGGCCTGGACCGGCCCGGACGGGCTGGTCGCGGCGGGCCGGGGGATGCGGGAGCCGGTCGGGCCGCGGCTGGGCCGGAGCGCGGTGGCCGGGGCGGAACTGCTGGTGGTGCCGGCCCTGGCGGTGGACCGTCGGGGGCTGCGGCTGGGCCGCGGCGGCGGCTCGTACGACCGGGCGCTGGCCCGGGTGCCGGCGACCGCGCTCACCGTGGTGCCGCTGCACGACGGCGAGCTGGTCGAGGCGGTCCCCGCCGAGCCGCACGACCGCCCGGTACGCGCGGTGGTCACCCCCGCCGAGGGCCTGCGTACGCTGGACGGCGCGTCGGGCATCGCGCCAGGTGTCGCGCCCCACACTTCCGCTGGACGAACCCGGGGCACATGACGCACCATTGGCACTCGAATACGTCGAGTGCCAACCGGCCGTGCCAGATTCCGGAGGAGAACGTGCCCACGTACCAGTACGCCTGCACCGCGTGCGGCCACCAGCTCGAGGCGGTGCAGTCCTTCTCTGACGAGCCGCTGACCGAGTGCCCGGCGTGTGAGGGGCGGCTGCGGAAGGTCTTCAACTCCGTCGGCATCGTCTTCAAGGGCTCCGGCTTCTACCGCACCGACTCCCGCTCGTCCGGCTCGGAGACGGCCAGCAGCGGCGCCAGCAAGCCGGCGAAGAGCGACACGTCCTCGACCGGCACCTCCGGTTCGTCGAACGGGTCGAGCGGCTCGGCGTCGAACGGCTCCTCGGCGGCGTCCAACTCCTCCGGCTCGTCCAACGGCGGGTCGACCAGCAAGGCCCCCGCCGCGAGCAGCACCGCCTCCTGAGGCGACGCCGCCGGCACCGGGCGCCGATCCGGCGGCCACGGTGCCTTAGCAGAAATCGCTGCCGTGAGGGCGTTGTCCACAGGCCGCTGAGTTGTCCACAGGCCGCCGGCGGGGGACCGACGGATCCGCGCCCTGCCGCCTAGCCTCCTGCCCACGGGTGCCGGGGCCGGCACCCGCTCCAGGCGGGAGGAGGCGGCCATGGCGACCGGCGACGCGGTCTCGGCGAGAGCGCTGCGTCCGCTGCGCCGACCCCGGCTGCCCCGGCGCACGACCCTGCTCCGGGCCGGCCTGGCCGTCGCGCTGCTCGGCGTGGCGGCGGCCGTCCTGCACACCCCGGCCGGCTGCCCGCCCGGCCCGGCCGGCTCCCGTCCACCGCTCACCGGGCCGTCGTCCGGCGCGCCCGGCGGCGGGCCGGCCAGCGGCGGACCGTCCGGCACCGGTCGTCCCGCCGGCCCGGACCTGGGCGGCGGAGACCGGCCTGGCGCGGTGGGCGACCGGTCCGCCGCTCCCGGGGCCGGAGAGCAGGCCGGGGCGCTCGACGGCACGGATGGCGGGACCGGTCCCGGGGGTGGTGAGCCGGCTGCCGGCCGGGACGGGCGGCCGGCGCCGCTGCCCCTGCCGAGCGGGGCGGTCGGCGTGCCGGTCCGGCTGGCCGAGCCGGCCGTGCTCGCGGTGCTGCGCCCGGGGTCCCGGGTCGACCTGCTCGCCCTGCCGCCGGGTACGGACGGCTCCGGCACCCTGCTGGCCGCCCGGGCGCTCGTGCTCGACGTGGTCGGTGCGGACGCCCTCGACGCCGGGGCGGCGCTCTACCTCGCGCTCCCGCCCGATCAGGCGCGCCGCGCGGTCAGCCAGCCGGAGGGCAGCCGCTTCGCCATCGTGGTACGCGAATGACCGGCGCCGCGCTTTGATCGACTCCGTAGCGCCGAGGTGGCGGTCGTCAGGCGACGACGACACCCCGTCATCGCCGGATCGGTGTGGATCTCCGACGAACGCCGTCGCCGTGCCGGTCGATATCTGCCGGCCAGGCCGGTGGTGCGGTCGGCGCTCCGCCGAGCGGGTCAGTCCCAGTGCGGCGGGCGCTCGGCGAGCAGCCAGTCGTCGTTCCCGCCGGCCCGCTCGCCCCAGCCCCGGTCGGTGTCGTCGGCGGTCTGCTCAGGCAGCACCACGAAGTCGTCGCTCAGGTCGACCGTGCGGTCGTCGTCGCCGCGTACCGGCGTCCCGGGGTCCTCGGTGCTCACGAGCGGCAAGACTAACGCAGCCGCGCCTCGGCCGACCGGCACCGAGCCGGCCGGACCGGCCGCGTCCGGCCGGCCGCGGGGCGGGTGCGTTGGTAGCGTCGGACGGCGTGACGACCCCCAGCTCCGGCAGCTCCCCGGACGACCAGTGGCGGCGACCCGACGCCGGCGCCGAGGGATCGCCGAACCAGCCCCCTGTCGTGCCGACCGAGCCGGCCCGGACCCCGCCACCGCCGGACGGGTCCGCCTGGGCGCCGCCAGCACCGACGACCGGGCAGCCCGCTCCGGCCACGCCGACCGGAACGGCCCACCCCCCGCCGCCGGCGGCGCCCGGCCGACCGGCGGGCGGGTACGCCGGACCCCCGCCGACCGTGCCGCCCCCGGCCGGTTGGCGACCGCCGGTGCACCTGCAGCCGCCACCGCCCCGGCCCCTGCCGCCGCAGGACATGGTCGGCCTCGATGCGGCGGAGCAGCGGGCGCAGCGGGTCACCTGGGGTGTGGGCGTGGTGGCCGGGGTGGTGCTGGTGGTGCTGTGCTGCCTGCTCTGCTCGCGCATCCTCTTCTGAGCGACCGCCGCCGACGACCCGGATGCCCGGTTCCCCGCCGAGCGCACCGGCAGGAGCAGCCGCCGCCGGATCAGAAGGTGTTGCCCCAGACGGCGTCGGCCCCGGAGTGCCCGGTCAGGTAGACGTAGACCAGGGAGGCCACCCCCAGGGCGATCACCACCACCGACAGCGCCGGGACGGCCCAGTTCGGCAGCCGCGGTACCCGGGGGTGCCCACTGGTCAGCGCCACCAGCAGGAGGGCGCCGACGCCGAGCGGCAGGGTGTACCGGAACAGCAGGTCCCCGTAGCGGGAGTGCTCGTAGATCTTGTCCAGGATCTCGCCCTGGAAGCCCCGCGCGACCTGGTGGTCGGTCAGCCGCTCCCCCGACTGGACGGCCACCCACGCGGTCAGCGGCGCGATCACGGCGAGGGCCCCGACCGCCCAGTCCAGCCGGGACCGGAACCGGGGCAGCGCCACGTACGCGGCGGAGAAGAGCGCCAGCAGCGGCACGAACAACACGACCGCGTGCACCACCAGCACGTGTACTGGAAGACCCAGCACCTTCAGGAACATCGACAACCTCCGGGGCAGTTCGCGGTCGCGGGATGCCAGCGTACGGTGCGCCGGTCGACCCGCCCAGGACTCTCACCCGGGTCACACGCGCCCCCGGCCGGTCCGGTTCACCGGACTGGCAACGATCTTCACCGAAGATTCGCCAGCGCTCCCATCGAGCTGCACCGAAAGATCAACGCCGGTCACCAGGCTGTGGTCGGGGCCACCTCGTCCCGGAGCTCGGTTGTCGACCCTCCGCACCCGTGCTGTCATTGGCACATGTCCAGTGGCGAGGATCTGCTCCGGTCGAGGGGCCTGCGGGTGACCCGGCCGCGCCTCGCCGTGCTCGAGGTGCTGTCCGCCGGCGGCCACCTCGAGGTGGACGAGATCACCCGGCGGGTGCGCGAGCGGCTCGACTCGGTCTCCACCCAGGCCGTCTACGACGTCCTCGGTGCGCTGTCCCGGGCCGGCCTGTCCCGCCGGATCGAGCCGGCCGGCAGTCCCGCCCGGTACGAGGCCCGGGTCGGCGACAACCACCACCACGTGGTCTGCCGGGGCTGTGGCGAGATCGCCGACATCGACTGCGCGGTCGGCTCCGCCCCCTGCCTCGACCCGAACGTCGACAACGGCTTCGAGGTGGACGAGGCGGAAGTGACCTTCTGGGGCCTCTGCCCGGCCTGCCAGGCTCGCCGCTCCGCCGACGACTGACCAGGGCCGCGCACCCACGACCGCCGGACCAGCCCTCGGCCGTGGCACGCTGGTTCGGTGAACTCGGATGACGTCGGCCTGTTCGGTCCCGGCTCGGTCACCTGGAAGGTGCACGAGGAGCCGATCCTGCTCGTCGCGGGCCTGCGCTCGCTGTACCTGCAGGCGCTGCACCCGCGGGCGATGGCCGGGGTGGCGCAGAACAGCAACTACCGCACCGACGCCTGGGGCCGCCTGGTCCGCACCGCCACCTACGTGGCCACCACCATCTACGGCACCACCGCCGAGGCCGAGGCGGCCGGGTTGCGGCTGCGGCGGCTGCACGCCCGGATGCGGGCCACCGACCCGGCCACCGGGGAGCAGTTCCGGATCGACGAGCCCGACCTGCTGCGCTGGGTGCACGTCACCGAGATCGAGTCGTTCCTCGACACCGCACGCCGGGCCGGGCTGCCGCTGACCGACGACGAGGTGGACGGCTACTACACCGAGCAGCGGCGGGCGGCCGCCCTGGTCGGCCTGGATCCACGGACCGTGCCGGGCACCGCCGCCGAGGTGGCGGAGTACTACCGGCGGATCCGTCCGGAGCTGCGGATGACCCGGGAGGCGGCGGAGACCGCGCTGTTCCTCACCGCCCCGCCGCTGCCGTGGAAGCTCAGCTTGCCGGTCCGGGTCGGCCTCACCCTCGGCCCGCCCCGGTGGGCGTATTTCGGGATCGCCGGCACCGCGCTGGCGCTGCTGCCGGCCTGGGCCCGGCGGATGTACGGCGGCCTCGGCCTGCCGACCACCGCGCTCTCGGCCGACCTGACGGTACGGGCGCTGCGCCTCGCCCTCACCGCGCTGCCCCGCCGCTACCGGGAGGGGCCGATGCAGCAGGCGGCCAAGGAACGGGCCGCCCGGCTCACCGCCACTCCGCTGCCCGGCTGACCGCCGGCCGGGCCGCACCCGCGGAGTCACCTCGTGCGACCCGGGACGGTCGACGCGTTGAGACGATCACTCCTGACCGGGGAGCGCGTCGCTCGGCCGCTCGATGGCCGCCCACGGCTCCTTGCCGGGGGCCTGTGCGCCGGCCGGGCAGCTGCGCCGGTAGTCGCACCAGCCGCACCGGGGGCCCGGAGTGGTCGGGAACGCCTCGTCGGGGTCGCCGCCGTCGGCGACGGCCCGTTCGGCGGCCATGATGTCGCGCGCGGTCTCCTCGGCCCGGGACACCTGCCGGGCGAGCGACTCTACGGTGTGGTCGTGCCCGGCCACCGTGCCGGTGGGCAGGTGGTGCAGCTCGACCCGGCGGCACGGCCGGCGGAACACCCGCTCGGCCGCGTACGCGTAGAGGGCCAGCGCCTGCGAACCGCGCGCGTCGTCGGCGTCCAGCCCGGTGCGGCCGGTCTTGTAGTCGACGATGACCAGCTCGGGGCCGGCCGGCCCGGGGCGGGAGTCGATCCGGTCGGCCCGGCCGTTGAAGGCCAGCACCGCCGTCTTCACCGCGACCACCCGTTCCACGCCGAGCGGGTCGACCTCCGGGTCGAGGGTGGCCACGTAGGACTCCAGCCAGCTCAGCGCCCGCCGGTAGGCGGACCGCTCCTGCTCGTCGTCACGGTAGCCCTCGCGGACCCAGGTGCCCTTGAGCAGCCCGGCCAGCGCCTCCGGCCGGCGTCGCTCGGGTGGCAGCGCGTACCAGTTGCGCAGGGCGGTGTGCACGCTGGCGCCGAGGGAGTTGTGCGCCCAGGGTGGGCCCTTCGGCGGGGCCGGACGGTCGACGTAGGAGTAGCGGTAGCGCCGGGGGCAGTCCGCGTACGTGCCGAGTTTGCTGGGCGTGCAGACGAAGAGCCGCTCCGGCATGCCGTCGAAGCCGAGCTGCTCGGGCTGGGCGTCACGCGGTCGGGGCGCCCGGCCCCCCGCGGCGGAGGGCCGACCGGCTGAAGATGCTCGTCGCACACCGGGATCCTGCCACCCGAGGCCGACAGAACCGGTACGGCGGTCAGGCCGCGCCGGTGTACTGGGCCACGAAGGCGGCCACCGCGTCCGCGATGAGCTGCACCGCGATGGCGGCCAGCAGCAGGCCGGCGATCCGGGTGAGCACCTCGATCCCGCCCGGACGCAGGATCTTGACGATCCCGCCGGAGAACCGGAGCACGATCCACACCGCGAGCATCACCGCCACGATCCCGGCGGCCACGGCGGTGTAGTCCGTGGCCCCGTCGGCCTGCTGCACGAAGAGCATGGTCGCCACGATCGCGCCCGGCCCGGCCAGCAGCGGCGTGCCGAGCGGCACCAGGGCGATGTTCGAGGTGACCTGCTGGCTCGGGTCGTCGGTCTTGCCGGTCAGCAACTCCAGCGCGACCAGGATCAGCAGCAGGCCGCCGGCCGCCTGCAACGCGGGCAGGTCGACGTGCAGGTAGTCGAGGATGGTCTGCCCGGCCACCGCGAAGACGACGATCACGCCGAGCGCCAGCGCCACCGCCTGCCAGGCCGCCCGGTTGCGGTCCCGGGCCGGCAACGGACCGGTCAGCGCGAGGAAGATGGGCATCATGCCCGGCGGGTCGACGATCACCAGCAGGGTCACGAAGACCTCGCCGAACAGCTTGACATCCACGCGATCAAGGTAGCCGTGGCGCTGGAGGCGGAAACGCGGATCAGCCGGAAGCGACCTCGGTCACCCCGGACGCCTCGGCGACGAGCCGCTCGTACGCCTCGGGTTCGGTGTAAAACGCGCCGAGCCGGACCGTCTTGTGCGTGCCATGGAAATCGGACGACCCCGTCACCAGCAGGCCCAGCTCGGCGGCGAGCGCGCGGACGTGCGCCCGCTCGGCCGGCGAGTGGTCCTCGTGGTCGGCTTCCAGGCCGGCGAGGCCGACCCCGGCCAGCTCTGCGATCAGCTCGTCCGGCACGATCCGTCCCCGCCGGCTGGCTCGGGGATGGGCGAAAACCGGCACGCCGCCGGCCGCCCGGACCAGCCGGACCGCGTGGAAGACGTCGATGTCGTCCTTGGGCAGCCGGTAGCGCTCCCCCAGCCAGTCCGGCCCGAACGCCTCGGTGGTGCTCGCCACCAGGCCGGCCCGGATCAGCGCCTGCGCGATGTGCGGGCGGCCCACCGTGCCGCCGGCCGCAGCGGCGAGGATCTCCGGCCAGCTGACGTCAACGCCGTCGGCCCGCAGCATGGCCACGATGCGCTCGCCGCGCACCTGCCGGGCGAGCCGCACCCGGGCCAGCTCCGCGGTCAGCGCCGGGTGGTCCGGATCGAACAGGTACGCCAGCAGGTGCAGCGGCACCGCCGAGTCCGGGCCGTACCAACGGCAGGAGAGTTCGGCGCCGCGCACCAGGCGGAGCCCGGCCGGCAGCGCCCGCAGCGCCGGGTCCCACCCGGCGGTGGTGTCGTGGTCGGTGAGCGCCACGACGTCCAGCCCGGCGTCGGCGGCCGCCCGCACCAGCTCGGCGGGGCCGAGGGTGCCGTCACTGGCGGTGGAGTGGGTGTGCAGGTCGATCCGCGGGCGGGAACTCACCGCCCGACGCTACCCGGCCCGGGACGCCCCGGTCATCCGGTGACCACCACCAGGCGCTCCCCGGACCGCAGCCCCGGCACCGGGGCGGGGGTGGCCCGCTCGCCGGCGAGCACCGCGTCCACCCGGGCCCGCACCAGGCCGCCCGCCGCGTCACCGTAGACCACTGTCTGGTCCGCCGCCCAGGCGGCCGCCCCGGCCAGCGGCGGCCCGGCCGGTAGCGCGGTCAGCGTCCCGGACCCGAGCGCCGTCAGGTCGACCAGGAGCGCGGCGTCCTTGCCGGCGGCGCGCCCGTTCAGCACCAACCACCGGCCGTCGGCGGAGACCGCGCCGCGGCCGTCGGTGCCCAGGCTCGGCCCGCAGGCGGTACGCGCCGGCGTGAGCGTCGGATCCAGCAGGGCGAGGCAGGGTCGGCGCGGCGTGCCGGCGGACACCTGGGCGACCAGCCGGCCGTCGGGCAGGCTGCCGTAGACGTACGTGCTGGTGTCGTCGGCGGCCGGGACCGGCGCCTCGCCGCCCGGTCGCCACACGAGGTGTCCCGGCCGGGTGGGGTCGAGGCGGGTCAGCAGGCGGTCGCCGGCGAACCGCACCGGCTCCGCCCCGGCCGGTAGCGCCGTCCGGACGGTGGCGACGAGCTGTCCGCCGACGATGCCGGCCGCGACCAGATCCGTGCCCTCCCGCCAGGCGACCTGGCGTCCGTCGTCGCTGAGGGTGATCTGTGCCGCGCCGGCGAGCAGCACCTGCGCGGTGCCCCGGGGCGGCACCAGCCAGAGCGACCGGCCGGCCACGGTGGGCGCGCCGACCACCAGCCAGCCGCCGCCGTCCGGTGCCCGCTGGGCCCGCTCGACCGGGCCGACGTCGAGCAACGGGATCCGGCTGCCGTCCGCGCCGGCGATGGTGCTTCCGATGATCAGATCCACCTCGCCGCGATCCGGGCCGACCGGCGCGGTCACGGCCGCCGTCGGTTCCGGCAGCGGGGAGGCGTACGGGTCACCGAGCACCACCGTCGGTGTCCTGGGCGGCCCCTGCTCCTCACCGAGCTGCGCCATTCCGGTGGTGAGCAGCGCGGTGGCCACCGTGGCCAGGGCCAGCCCGGCGGCGGTGCGCCGGCGGCGGATCCGGTCGGCCCGGCGGATGGCCAGCCCGGCCGGGTCGGCGGCGAGCGCGTGGGGCACGGCGACCTGGCGGGACAGCGTCTCCCGCACCGCTCGTTCCAGCTCGTCCTGCCGCACGTGGAGTGGACGCGTCGGGCCGACCGTCTGGTTGCCACGGCGACCCGACCGGGCGGTCACCGAGCCTCCATGGCGGTGCCCGCCGGTACGCCGGAGCGGGCCGGCACGGTCACCGGGACGACCTCGGCGTCCGCCTCCGACGTCGGGGCGTCCGCCGCCTCGGGCGGCGCCCCGGCGGGCACCGCCGTGGGGGCGGCCGGGGTGGGCGGGCGTTCGGGGCCCGGGGTGGCCGGTGCGGCGCCCGGCCGGGGGGTCGGTGCGGCGGTGGCGCCCCGGCCGGCGGCGCGGCGCGCGGTGGGCGGCCGGGCCGGCGCCGGTTCGGTCTCGGCGGGCAGGCCGAGCGCTCCCTCGGCGCCCAGCCGGCGGCGCAGGGTGTTCAGCGCGCGGGAGGTCTGGCTCTTCACCGTGCCGGGCGAGATCTCCAGCAGGGCGGCGGTCTGCGCCTCGGACATGTCCTCGTAGAAGCGCAGCACCAGCACCGCCCGCTGCCGTGCGGGAAGGGCCTTCAGGTGCCGCCAGAGCAGATCCCGGTCGAGCTGCTGCTCGATCTCGTCGACCCCGGCCCGCTCGGGCAGCACCTCGGTGGGGCGCTCACCGTGCCAGCGCCGCCGCCACCAGCTGGTCGAGGTGTTCACCATGACCCGGCGGGCGTACGGCTCGATGGCCTCGATCCCGCCGAGCCGCTTCCAGGCCAGGTACGTCTTGGTCAGCGCGGTCTGGAGCAGGTCCTCGGCGGTGGCCCAGTCACCGGTGAGCAGGTACGCGGTACGCAGCAGGGGGCCGGAGCGGGCCGCGACGAAGTCGCGGAACTCCTCCTCCAGCGGGTCCCTGCTCGCCACGTCCACCTCCGCGCCCTGTCCTGCCTGGCACGCTGCCATGTCCGGACGGGTCGGGTCGACGCCCAAAGGTGTGCAGTTCATCCGATGTTCGGACGAAAACGTTCACGCCCCGTCGTCGGCCTTGGCCTCGTCGGCCTCTTTGCCCAGCCGCGCCTCGACCGCCTGCGGCTCGTACATCTCTTCGACCACACGCAGGTAGAGCTCGTTCGGGTTGGGCAGGTTCTTGATCTCGCGGAGGGCCTGCTCCTGGCCGGCGGACTCCAGCACGAAGGTGCCGTAGTTGAGCGCCCGGCCGGCCGGGGTCTGCTCGTACTTCATGTCGGTGACCCGGACCAGCGGCATCATCGCCACCTGGCGGGTGATGATGCCGTTGACCACCATGACCCGCTTGTTGGTCAGGATGAACCGGTCGTACCACCAGTCGGCGACCTTCCAGGCCACCCAGCCCATCACGGCGAACCAGAGCAGCACGGCGATGGTGGTGAGCGCGCCGACGTCCTGGCCGGCGAGGAAGCCGGAGAGGTAGCCGAGCACGAAGGTGGCCGCGATGCCGACCAGCAGCGGCGTGGAGAGGTGGATCCAGTGCCGCTTCCACTCGCCCCGGTAGCGCTCGGTGGGGAAGAGGTAGCGGGCGACCAGCGAACTCGGCTCGTCCTCCAGCGGCAGCACCCGCCGGGGCGTCATGCCGGCGGCGTCGGCGCGCAGCCCGGCCAGTTCCTCTTCGGAGATCGACGGGTAGCCGGCCTCGGGGTCACGGACCCAGGCGCGGCCCGAGCGGCCCTCGCGGGCGTAGCCCGCCCCGGCGCCGTAGCCGGCGTCGTCGGAGAGGGAGGGGCCGTCGGAGAGGCCCGGGCCGGTGCCGTAGCCCGGCCCGTCGTCGGGCCGGTACGGCGGGATCGGCTCCGTGTCGCGCTCCCGGCGCTCCCGGTCGTCGGGGTCGTCGGGGTCGAAGGGTGGACCGGAGGGGCTGCCCATCGGCGGTCAGGCGACGAGGCTGGTGAAGAAATCGCCGAAGCCCTGGGCGATGTCCATGATGCCGCCGCCCAGCGACTTGAAGACATCCGCCGCGGAGTTCGGCCGGTAGGCGACGAAGAAGATCAAGAATGCGATTCCGGCCCAGGTGAGGACCTTCTTGACCATGGCGGGCCATCCTCTCGCGCGGCGCCGGGTCCCATTACCGCAGCGGCACCCAGAGTATCAGTGTGGTGTCGTACAGTGAATATCTGCGTCCGTTCTCCGTCATTCCGGGAGACATGTCAAGCCCTCCCGTGCAGGTACGGAGACGGTGCGCCGTACACGAGTTCGGGTGGCGTCCACTCGGTCAGGTCGTGCAGCACGACGTCCTCCGCGAGCAGGTGCCCCGCACTCGCCGGCCAGGCTATCGCATGCAGCCACATTCCCCGAGCCTCGCCCGCGTACGCGCTTCGATCCGCCGGTGAATTCACCAACCACAGTGGAGTCGGGTGACCGCCCACCCTGATCCGAGCCTGTCCGACGTGCTCGGGATGACCCGGTCCGGGGTCGGTCAACGCGTCCGCCAGTTGTGGACCCGGATCCGGGCCCGGCATGCCGGCGAGCCGGGTGCCCAGGCCGACGCCCGGCTCCTCGGCCACGAAGACCAGGTCGGCGGGGCCGCCGGCGAGCGGCGACGGCCCCGCGCAGGCGACCGCGGTGGCGCGGACGCCGGTGCGGTCGTCCCCGGCGTACGCCACGCCGGTCATCGTCCAGCCGGTCGGCAGCGGCCACGGACACCAGAGCGGGACGGCCGGCCGCTTCGGCGGCTCGGCCGCGGCGGTGATCCGGTCGACCACACTGGCCACGATCTCCGCTCCGATGTGCTCGGGCACGTGCAGCGGCGGGACCGGCCCGCAGTTCAGGCAGCGCGATTCGGTGTGCATCAGGTCCGGCGCCCGGACCGGACCACCGCACCTGGGACAACTCACCGCGACACTCACCTTTCCACCGTCGCCCCGCACCGCCGGTCCGTCAAGCGGAGCGCCGGTTTCGGTGGCCGGTGATCGCCCGGGCGGTGCCGGGCCTCAGTCCGGTGCCGGGCCGGCGTGGGCGCGGACCCAGGCGTGCATCGCGATCCCGCTGGCCACCCCGGCGTTGATCGACCTGGTGGAGCCGTACTGCGCGATCGAGAAGAGCTGGGCGCAGGCGGCCCGCGCCGGGTCGGAGAGCCCCGGTCCCTCCTGCCCGAAGAGCAGTACGCAGCGCCGCGGCAGCGTCGTGGTCTCCAGCGGCCGGGAGCCGGGCAGGTTGTCGATGCCCACCACCGGCAGCTCCCGCCCGGCCGCCCAGGCGACGAACTCCTCGATCGTCGGGTGGTGCCGGACGTGCTGGTAGCGGTCGGTCACCATGGCGCCCCGGCGGTTCCACCGGCGCCGGCCGACGATGTGCACCTCGGCGGCGAGGAAGGCGTTGGCGTTGCGGACCACGGTGCCGATGTTGAAGTCGTGCTGCCAGTTCTCGATGGCCACGTGGAAGTCGTGCCGGCGGTGGTCCAGGTCCGCCACCACCGCCTCGTGCCGCCAGTACCGGTAACGGTCCACCACGTTGCGCCGGTCGCCCTCGGCGAGCAGGACGGGGTCGTAGCGCGGGTCGTCCGGCGGGTCTCCGCGCCACGGTCCCACGCCGACGTCGAGCTGCTCATCGGTCACGGTCTGGAGAGGGTACGGCCCGGGCGCCGGCGCGCCGGCGTGACCCCGGGGACCGGTGCGGCTCAGCGCAGCCCCAGCGCGCCGCCGAGGCGGTCGAGGAAACGGCGGTCGGCGGGCGACTCGCCGGCGGGCGGCCCCGGTGCGCCGACCGGCGTCGCCCGGCACACCCGGGCGGCCACCGACTGCACCCACTGCCGGTACGCCGCCGAGTCGGCCGGGTCGGCGCGCCGGCGCAGCACCCGGACCGCGGCGCGGCAGGCGGCGAGCAGGTCCACCAGGTCGGTGAGCCGGTCGGTCGGTTCGGGTGCGCCGTCGTGCCGGGCATAGATCGCGGCCACCACCGCGCGGACCAGGTCGCTGTCGAAGGCCCGGCCGGCGGCGACCGCGTCCAGGCCGGCCAGCCCGGCGGCGACGCCCCGGCGGGGCCGCCCGGGACCGGGCGCGGCGGCGGCCACGACGACCCGGCCGGGCAGGTCGGTCAGCAGATCCCACTCGGCGGCGGAGTAGACGGCGGTGGTCAGCGGTGCGGTACGGCGACCGGCAGAGGGCGGCTCTCCGGCGAGGGAGTGGCTCATGGGGACCTCCGGCGCCAGCATATGCCCCGGATCGGGAAAAGGGCCCCTTCCATCCGGAACCGGGGTGGAAGGGGCCCGTCGCGTCGCGGACCCGTCGTCGAAGTGCGACCGGCGGAACCGGGTCAGCGCGGCTCGGGGAAGCTCGGGCGCTCCGGGTCGACGCCCTCGGGCACCGCGCCGGCCGCGTACTCCCGCTTGGGGACCATCACCCGGCGGCGGAAGACGCAGACCAGCGTGCCGTCCTGGTTGTAGCCCCGGGTCTCCACCGCGACCACGCCCCGGTCGGGCTTCGAGGAGGACTCCCGCTTGTCCAGCACGGTGGTCTCGCCGTAGATGGTGTCGCCGTGGAAGGTCGGCGCGACGTGCCGCAGCGACTCGACCTCGAGGTTGGCGATCGCCTTGCCGCTGACGTCCGGCACGGACATGCCGAGGAGCAGGGAGTAGATGTAGTTGCCCACCACCACGTTGCGCTTGAACTGGCTCGCCGTCTCGGCGTAGTGCGCGTCCATGTGCAGCGGGTGGTGGTTCATGGTGAGCAGGCAGAAGAGGTGGTCGTCGTACTCGGTGACCGTCTTGCCCGGCCAGTGCCGGTAGACCGCGCCGACCTCGAACTCCTCGTAGTAGCGGCCGAACTGCATCCTTGTCCCCTTCGACGGGCGGCGATGGAGTTCGGCACAGCATGCCTTATCGAGGGTTAAGGAGATGAGCGGGGCGTGGGCCGTGGGGAAATGTCACACCGGCCGACCCGAGGGGAGACGCAATGAGCGGCGGGGCCCTCCCCGGCACCCGCCGCCCACGCTCTGATGCGAAAGATTCTGCCGGACGCCACCCGCAGCGGACAGAGACGGAGGTCACATTTATCTTTTTGTAACACTACTCTCTGCAATTAAGGGTCGAGCCGTAAGCGATCTCCAGGGGCCGAATCCCCGCTTGTCAAGCGTGAAGTTACCGATCGGTGTTGCGGAACCGTGCCGATCTCCTTGGAAACGCTCCCATCACATGGGGTCACGCAAATGCGTACTGCACATGCGGACCGCACGACGCCGTTCGGACAGATGGCGGTCGATGACGAGGATCACCTTCCCGGGCACGTTTCCGCACCCCCCGGGCGGGAATCCGACGGGGTACGTCCTCGTTCCACCAGACGTAGCTATTTCGCGGTGATCGGAAGGACTCCCATGGCAACCGTAGAGCTGACCACGGCAAACTTCGACGAGGTGACCAGCGGCGACGGCATCGTCCTGGTCGACTTCTGGGCCGACTGGTGCGGTCCCTGCAAGCGGTTCGCCCCGGTCTACGAGCGCTCGTCGGAGAAGCACCCGGGCATCGTCTTCGGCAAGGTCGACACCGAGGCGCAGCAGGAACTGGGCGCCAAGTTCGACATCCGGTCCATCCCCACGATCATGGCTATCCGTGACGGTGTGATCGTCTTCGCGCAGCCGGGCGCGCTGCCCGAGTCGGCGCTGGAGAACCTGATCGAGCAGGTCGAGGCCCTCGACATGGACGACGTCCGCAAGCAACTGGCCGAGCACAAGCACTGACCGACCACCACGACGGCCGGGTCCCCACCCACGGGGCCCGGCCGTCGTCGTGCTCCGCCGGCGCGCCGCGCAGCGGACGCCGGAGGCACCCCGCGAGCCGGCGCGCGTGGCGTATCGTCACGACCCGATGGAGACTCTGACCACCCGCGGCCGCGCGGCGCGACTCGCCGCCACCGCGCTCGGGCTGGCGGTACTGGTGGCGGGCACCGTCTGGGGCACCGACGACCACTTCCCGTTCGGGCCGTTCCGGATGTACTCGACGTCCAACCCGCCGAGCTCCCCCGCCCCGGACACCCGGGTGGAGGGAGTCGACGCCACCGGCGCGGTGGTCGGCCTGGGCGAGCAGGCCACCGGCATCCGCCGGGCCGAGATCGAGGGCCAGCAGGACCGCTACGCCGCCGACCCCGCGCTGCTCGCCGAGGTGGCCGACGCGTACGCCGAACGCAACCCGGACGCGGCGCGGCTGGTCGAGGTCCGCATCGTGATCCGCTGGCACGGCATCCGGGACGGCCGGCCCACCGGCCGGTGGACCGACGAGACCGTGGTGAGCTGGCAGGCGCCCCGATGACCCGCTGGTTGACCGAGCCGGTCCCCCGGGGGCGGGTGGCCGCCTTCCGTACGCTGATCTATCTCTTCGTCGCCGCGGACCTGGTGTTGTTCACCCCCTGGGTGCGCACCCGGGTCGCGGTGCCCGGCGAGCTCTACCAGCCGCTGCTGGTCGGACGGCTGCTGCCGCTGCCCACCCCGACCCCGGCGGTGGTCGGCGTCATCTTCTGGGCGCTGCTGCTGCTCGCCCTGCTCGCCGCCACCGGTCGGGCGCCCCGGCTGCTCGGCTGGGCGGTCTTCGCGCTGTACTTCGAGTGGATGATCGTCGCGATGAGCTACGGCAAGGTCGACCACGACCGGTTCGGCCTGCTGGTGGCGCTCGCGGTGCTGCCCACCGCCGGCCGGGCCCGGCACGGTGACCCGACCCGCACCGAGGCCGGTGGGTGGGCGTTGCGGGTCACCCAGATCGCGGTGGTCTGCACGTACTTCCTCGCCGCCTGGGCCAAGCTGCGGTTCGGCGGCCTGGACTGGCTGACCGGCTCGGTGCTGGCCCGGGCGATCATCCGCCGCGGCACGGAACTGGCCGACCTGATCGCCAGCGTGCCCTACCTGCTGATCGTCGCCCAGTTCGGCATCGTCGCGTTCGAACTCGCCAGCCCGGCGATCTTCCTGCTCCGGGAGCGCCGGCGGCTCTACACGGTCGGCTTCTTCTACTCGTTCCACCTGGTGACGTTCGCGACCATCACCATCTCGTTCGCCCCGCACCTGGCGGCGATGACCAGCTTCCTGCCGCTGGAGCGGGTCCGCCCGCTGGTCTGGGCCCGCCGCCTCGTCGGCCGCCGGCGCGGCCCGGCGGACACCGGACCCGTCGACGTGGCGGCCCCACCGGCGCCACCGCGCGCCGGACCGGCGGTCACGGAGCCGGAGCCGGCTGGACAGTAGGACGCGGCCTGGCGGCCACCCGCCGGGCCGGGCGACCGACCGCCGGGCCGGGCGACCGACCGCCGGGCCGGGCGCCGATCAGGCGCCGGGACGGCCGGCCGGGCCGTAGAGCCGCTCCCGCGCCTCCTGCGGCAGGGAGCAGGCGGCCGTGCCGCCGGGCATCCGGTGCCGGTTGCGGGCCACCCAGCGGTACGCCGGCCAGGCGGCCGCGCGCACCGGCGGGAAGCGCAGGCCGGCGCCGGCGACCCGCCAGAGGGGCCCGCTGTCGCCGAGCAGCTTGGCGATCGCGTCCGGACCGGCGGCGCGGGACCCGTCGGCGCCCACCCACTGCACCGCCTCCTCGCACTCGGCCTCGGTCAGGCCGAGCGCGGCCAGGTCGGCGAACTGCCAGGGCACCACCCGGACGCCGGTCGGGATCCGCCGTTCGATGAACTCGGCGCAGCGGGTGCAGAACGCGCAGTCCCCGTCGTAGACGAACGTCGACCTCTCCATGCCCCCATCCTCCACCCACCCCCGCCCGGGCCGGTGGTCGAGGTGGCCGGGAACACGGCGGGTCGCTTGCGCTCGACTCGTACGCATGTTCGAATGGGGCCCATGCGCTGGGACAACCTCTCCGCTCCCCCGGACGAGGGCGTTCCCGGGCGGGCAGCGCCAGCGACGCCACCCCTGCCGCTGGCGCTGCCCGGCGCGGTCGTCCGCACCTTCGACACCCCGGGCTTCGCCGGGATGACGTTCTACGAGGTGCACGCCAAGTCCATCATCAACAAGGTCCCCGGCGCCTCCCGCGTCCCGTTCGAGTGGACCATCAACCCCTACCGTGGCTGCTCGCACGCGTGTGTGTACTGCTTCGCGCGGAACACGCACACCTACCTGGACCTCGACGCGGGAGCCGACTTCGACCGGAAGGTGATCGTCAAGGTCAACGCCGGGGAACTGGTCCGGCGGGAGCTGGCCGCGCCGCGCTGGCGGGGCGCGCACATCGCGATGGGCACCAACGTCGACTGCTACCAGCGGGCCGAGGGGCGCTACCGGCTGATGCCGCAGATCATCGCGGCGCTGCGGGACTTCGCCAACCCGTTCTCCATCCTCACCAAGGGCACGCTGCTCCTGCGCGACCTCCCGCTGCTGCGGCAGGCCGCCGAGGTGACCCGGGTCGGCGTCTCCTATTCGGTCGGCTTCGTCGACGAGCGGCTCTGGCGGACCGTCGAGCCCGGCACACCCAGCCCACGCCGGCGGCTGGACGCCGTCCGGGCGCTCACCGACGCGGGCTTCAAGGTGGGCGTGCTGATGGCGCCGATCCTGCCCGGCCTCGGCGACGGCGACGAGTCGATCGAGGCCACCGTGTCCGCGATCGCCGCGGCGGGGGCGTCCAGCGTCACCCCGCTGGCGCTGCACCTGCGTCCCGGCGCCCGCGAGTGGTACGCGCGCTGGCTCGGGCGGGAGTTCCCGCACCTGGTGCCCCGCTACCGCGA
Organism: Micromonospora sp. CNZ280; assembly: GCF_011759515.1. Lineage (NCBI taxonomy): Bacteria > Bacillati > Actinomycetota > Actinomycetes > Micromonosporales > Micromonosporaceae > Micromonospora > Micromonospora sp. CNZ280. The sequence goes on along the minus strand of NZ_JAAOYP010000001.1, from coordinate 2,718,905 downwards.
GCTCTACCGCTCCGGCGCCTACGCCCCGCAGGCGTACCAGCGGGAGCTGACCGCGCGGGTGCGGATCGCCGCCCGCCGGCACGGCCTGCACCGAACCGAACGCGGCGAGAACCGTAACCTGCCCGAGCCGCCGGCGCTCCCGGTCACCGAGCAGCTCACCCTGCTGTGAGGCGCCGTGCGAGCCGGCCGCTCGGCGGCGGTGGGCCGCCCGGCAGAGTTAGAGTCGGCGCGTGCGCTCCGCTCAGCAGATCCTCGCCGACTCCGCCGTGATCGCCGTCGTGGGCGCGTCCCGCGACCCCCGCAAGGCCGCGCACAGCGTGCCGTTGCAGATGCAGCGGTACGGCTGGCGGATCATTCCGGTCAACCCGACGGTGGACGAACTCTTCGGCGAGCGGGCCTACGGCTCGCTGGCCGACATCCCGCACCCGGTCGACCTGGTCGACATCTTCCGGCCGGCCGCGGACGCGGTCGAGGTGGTCCGCGAGGCGGTGGCGATCGGCGCACCCGCGGTCTGGCTGCAGCTCGGCATCGTCTCGCCCGAGGCGCGGCGGATCGCCACCGAGGCGGGCATCGACTACGTCGAGGACCGCTGCCTGATCGTCGAGCGCGCCGCCGCCGGCCTCACCCGGCTGAGCTGACCGGGCGGGCCGGTCGGACGACCGCCGCCCGGGTCAGAGCTTGTACTCCTTGAGCAGGCCGCGGGAGATGATCGTCTTCTGGATCTCCGAGGTGCCCTCGCCGATCAGCAGGAACGGGGCCTCCCGCATCAGCCGCTCGATCTCGTACTCCTTGGAGTAGCCGTAGCCGCCGTGGATGCGGAACGCCTCCTGCACCACCTCCGCGCAGTACTCGGAGGCGAGCAGCTTGGCCATGCCGGCCTCGACGTCGTTGCGCTGGCCGGCGTCCTTGAGCCGGGCGGCGTTCACCATCAGGGCGTGCGCCGCCTCGATCTTCGTACCCATCTCGGCGAGCTTGAAGGCGACGGCCTGGTGCCTGGCGAGCGGCTGGCCGAAGGTACGGCGCTGCTGGGCGTACGCGACGGCGAGCTCGAAGGCGCGGATGGAGATGCCGCAGGCGCGGGCGGCGACGTTGACCCGGCCGACCTCGATGCCGTCCATCATCTGGTAGAAGCCGCGGCCGACCTTCTCCTCGCCACCGAGCACGGCGGTGGCGGGCACGGTCACCCCGTCGAGCACCATCTCGGTGGTCTCGACGCCCTTGTAGCCCATCTTGTCGATCTTGCCGGGGATGGTCAGGCCGGGCGCGGTCTCGCCGAAGCCGGGCTCCTTCTCCAACAGGAAGGTGCTCATGTTGCCGTAGACCGAGTCGGCGCCGGTGTCGGTCTTGACCAGGGTGGCCACCACGGACGAGTAGGCGCCGTTGGTCAGCCACATCTTCTGGCCGTTGATGACGTAGTTGTCGCCGTCGCGGACCGCCTTCGACTTGATCGCCGAGACGTCCGAACCGCACTCCGGTTCCGACATCGAGAAGGCGCCGCGCACCTCACCGGTGGCCATCTTCGGCAGCAGCCGGGCCTTCTGCTCGGCCGAGCCGTGCTGGGAGATCAGGTACGCCACGATGAAGTGGGTGTTGACGATGCCGGAGATCGACATCCAGCCGCGGGAGAGTTCCTCCACCACCAGGGCGTAGGTCAGCAGGGACTCGCCCAGGCCGCCGTACTCCTCGGCGATGGTGAGCCCGAACAGCCCCATCTCACGCATCCCGTCGAGGATGTCGCTGGGGTACTCGTCGGCGTGCTCCAGCCGCTGGGCGTGCGGGATGATCTCCTTGTCGGCGAACTCCCGGACGGTTTCCAGGATCGACCGCTGCTCGTCGGTCAGGCCGGGCGTCTGGGCGAGTCGAGCCATCTCAGCCTCCGGGGGAATCGGCGCCTTACTCATGGGTAACTGAACGCTCGGTCAGTATCGGCCGCGCGACCGGCGACGCCAAGGTGACCAGTCCACACAACCGCTGTGAAAAGGTTCACCGCTACCGGTAGCGTCCGGCAAGAGGGGCGTGATCCGCCACCGGTAGGAGGAGGACACCCGTGAGCCAGCCACCGCCGGGTCCGCCGGATCCGGACCGACCGCCGTCGCCCTGGGAGCCACCGCCCCCTGGACAGGAGCCGTTCCCGGGGCAGGAGCCCTCGTCGGGACACGGGCCGCCGCCGGGGCAGGAGCCGCGCTCGGGGTACGGGCCGCCGTCCTACGAGCAGCAGCCGGCATACGGGCAGCCGTCGTACGAGCAGCCCGGCCAGCCCCCACACGCCCCGCAGTGGGGACACCAACCCCCGTACGCCCCGCAGGGGCCCTACGGCCAGTACGGCCCGCCGTCGCCCGGACCGACCCGGGGCACGAACGTGCTGGCCATCCTCTCGCTGGTCTTCGCGTTCGTCTTCTCGCCCGCCGGCATCGTCCTCGGCCACCTGGCCAAGCGACAGCTGCGGACCAGCGGCGAGGAGGGCGACCAGCTGGCCACCTGGGGGCTGATCCTCAGCTACGTCTTCACCGGGCTCGGCCTGCTCGTCTGCTGCGGCTGGATCGCGCTGGTCGCCTTCGCCGGCGTCGACAGCACCAACTACTGACGGAACTGCGCCTCGCGGACGCTGTTCCCGCCGTCCACCACCAGCATCTGGCCGGTGATGTAGGAGGCGGCCGGCGAGCAGAGGAAGGCGATGGCGGCGGCCACCTCGTCCGGCGTGCCCGGCCGGCCGACCGGCGTACCGAGGCCCTGCTTGATCTCGGCCATGGTGGACGCCGCGGTGTAGATGGTGCCGGGCGCGACCGCGTTCACGGTCACCCCGTCGGCGATCATCTCCATCGCCAGCGCCCGGGTCAGCCCGACCACGCCCGCCTTCGCCGCCGCGTACGCCGCCTCGGTCGGCAGCGCGTTGACCGGGCCGGCGGTCGCCGCCAGGTTCACGATCCGCCCCCAGCCCCGCTCGGCCATCCCGCCGATGAACGCCCGGCTGCACAGGAACGCGGTGGTCAGGTTCCGGTCGATCTCGCCCCGCCACTCGTCGTAGCTGAGCTGGGCGACCGGGCGCAGCACCTCCGGGCTGGCCCGGCTGGCCAGGCCGGCGTTGTTGACCAGTACCTCCACGTCGCCGAGCTGCTCGGCCACGGCGTCGGCGAGCGCGCCGACCTCGGACTCGTCGGTGAGGTCGGCGACGAACCCGGTCACCCCCAGCTCGCTGGCCCGTTCGTGGATGCGCCGGGTGGTGGAGACGATGGCCACCCGGGCGCCCAGGTCGGCGAGGCGGCGCGCGGTCGCGTACCCGATGCCGTCCGGGCTGCCCGCCCCGGTCACCAGGGCGACCCTCCCGTCGAGCCGCATGGTCACCGGCTCCGGCAGCGGCGCCGGTTCGTCCAGTCCGGGGGTGGCCGCGGCCACGCCCGCCCGGCTGCGCCGGGCCAGCCCGGGGCGGCTCGCGTCCCGTCTCGGTCGGCTGCCGGAGCGGTCCGCCGCTCGCGCGTCAATCACCATGTCAGGATCCTGCCCGGTTATCCCCGGCCGGGCAACGCGGCACCCGGTGGCGGGACCACGCGGTTTGCGCGTCGCTGGCTACCCTGACCGCGCACCCGCACCCCTACGGAGAAGACGCATGACTTATCCCCCGCCGTCCGGCGGCTGGAACGACCCGGCGTGGTCGGGCCAGCAGTCGAGCCCACCGGCCGACCCGACCCTGCCGATCAGCGGTCAGCCCGTGCCCACCCAGCCCACCGCCGCCGAGCCGCACCCCGGCGGCGACCCGTACGCCGGGATGAAGTCGCCCGGCCAGCCCGGTGACCCGTACGCCGCCGGCTACCCGCCGCCCGCCTATCCGGGCTACGGCTACGGCTACGGCTACCCGCCGCAGCAGAAGACCAACGGCCTGGCGATCGCCGCGCTGGTGCTCTCCCTGGTCGGCGTCGGGTCGTGCATCACCGCCCCGATCGGGGCCATCCTCGGGCACGTGGCCCAGAAGCAGATCCGGCAGACCGGCGAGGGCGGCGAGGGCATGGCGAAGGCCGCCATCATCGTCGGCTGGATCCTCACCGGCCTGCTGGTGCTGGTGATCCTCTTCTACGTGGCGGCCATCGTCTTCGCCATCACGCAGTCCGACAACAGCAGCAGTTACTGAAGACGCACCGTGCCGCCCCGGCTCGGCCGGGGCGGCAGGGGCGGAGGACCGGGCGGTGCTATTCGGCGGGCGGGGTGAAGCTGGACGTCCGGCTCATCCCGGCCGCCCGCCCCTTGGCGGCGATCACCAGCGCCATCTTGCGGGACGCCTCGTCGATCATCTCGTCGCCGAGCATCACCGCGCCGAGCTTGCCGCCCGCCTCCGAGGTGTAGTGCTCGTACGCGTCGAGGATCAGCTCGGCGTGGTCGTAGTCGGCCTGGGCCGGCGAGTAGACCTCGTTGGCGGCGTCGATCTGACCCGGGTGCAGCACCCACTTGCCGTCGAAGCCCAGCGCGGCCGACCGCTTGGCCACCTCGCGGAACGCGTCCACGTCGCGGATCTGCAGGAACGGGCCGTCGATGGCCTGCTTGTCGTGCATCCGCGCGGCCATCAGGATCCGCATCAGGATGTAGTGGTACGGGTCGCCCGGGTAGTCCGGAATCAGCGCGCCGACCACCAGCGACTTCATGTTGATCGAGGCCATGAAGTCGGCCGGCCCGAAGATGATCGTCTCGACCCGCGGCGAGGCGGCGGCGATCGCGTCGACGTTGACCAGGCCGGCGGCGTTCTCGATCTGCGCCTCGATGCCGATCCGGCCGACCTCCAGGCCGAGGGTCTTCTCCAGCTGGGTGAGCGTCATGTCGAGCCACTGCACCTGTGCCGCGTTCTGCACCTTCGGCAGCATGATGCAGTCCAGGTTGGCACCGGCGCCCTCGACCACGTCGATGACGTCCCGGTAGGTCCATGGGGTGGTCAGGTCGTTGACCCGGACCACCCGGGTCTTGCCGGACCAGTCGCCCTCGTTGAGCGCGGCCACGATGTTCTTCCGGGCGTCCGGCTTGGCGAGCGGGGCGACCGCGTCCTCCAGGTCGAGGAAGACCTGGTCGGCCGGGAGGCCCTGGGCCTTGCCGAGCATCTTGACGCTGGAACCGGGTACCGCGAGGCAGGACCGGCGGGGGCGACCGACTGCGGCCATGGGTGCGCTCCTTCCAGCGTGCGGCGGGCACGCCGACGCCAGCTGACGAGAATCCGAGAACTTAACGATCCCAAAGGGCGTTGTGACGCCACGGTAACCTCGCGCCATGACCGGGGTGAATGGACCTGTGGAAGATGTCACTGGGCGCCGACTCGTGGTGGTGACCGGGGCCAGTTCGGGTATCGGCCTCGCGGCGGCGGTGGATCTGGCGCGCCGCGGTGACCAGGTGGTACTGGTCGGGCGCGACCCGGCCCGGTTGCAGTCGGCGGCCGAGCAGGTACGGGAGGCGTGCGGGGAACGGCCCGAGCTGTTCCGCGCCGACTTCGCGGTGCTCGACGACGTACGCGGGTTGGCCGAGCGGCTGCGGGCCGCGTACGACCGGATCGACGTGCTGGCCAACAACGCCGGCGCGATCGCGCTCCAGCCGCTGACCACTGTAGACGGCTTCGAGCTGTCGATCCAGGCCAACCACCTGGCCCCGTTCCTGCTCAGCAACCTGCTGCGGGACCGGATCGGCCGGATGGTGGTCACCGCCTCCGGCGCGCACCGCAGCGGCACCCTGGACCCGGACGACCTGAACGCCCCGCTGCGCCGTTACCGCTCGATGACCGCGTACGGCACCAGCAAGCAGGCGAACATCCTGTTCACCGCCGAGGCGGCCCGGCGCTGGCCGCAGGTGCTGTCGTACTGCTTCCACCCGGGCATGGTGCGCACCCGGTTCGGCAACGACAGCCGGCTGGTCGCGCTCGGCATGCGGATGCTGCCGTTCCGTAGCCCGGAGAAGGGGGCGGAGACGCTGGTCTGGCTGGCCAACCAGGATCCGGCCCGGCTGATCGACGGCGGCTACTACTTCGACCGGCGGCCGCGCCGGCCACTGCGCAAGGCCGCCGACCCGCAACTGGCCGCCCGGCTCTGGACGGCCAGCGCCAAGGCGGTCGGCATCGCCGAGTAGCGCCGCCTGCCATACTCCGCCGCATGACGACGGGGAACGACGCCACCGCCACACCATCGACCGGCGCCACGCCGACCGCCGGGGTCGCACCGGCCACCCAGCGGGAGCGGGCCGGGTCGGGTGACACCCTGACCGTGCTCGCGACGGCGGACCCGGAGTTGACCGCCCGGCTGGACCGGGAGCTGACCGCGTTCAACAACCGGGCCACCGGCGCGGACGACGAGGCGGAGCTCAACGTCCGGGTCACCGACGTCGACGGCGAACTGGTCGCGGGGCTGACCGGTTGGACGTGGGGCGGCTGCGCCGGGATCAACATGATCTGGGTGCGCGCGGACCGCCGGGCCGAGGGCTGGGGCGGCCGGCTGCTGCGGGCGTTCGAGGCGGAGGCCGGCCGGCGGGGGTGCACCGAGGTCTCGGTGTCGTCGTTCTCGTTCCAGGCGCCAGAGTTCTACCGCCGCCACGGCTACCTCGACACCGGCCGCCGGGAGGGCATCCCGGGGGGCCACGTCGACCACCACTTCTGGAAGTCGCTGCGCACCGACCCGGCCGCCGCGCTCCGCGTCGTCGCGCTGGTCGACCTCGCCGACGCGGCCGTCGAGGTTGGCCAACGGTACGAGGACGCGGTGCTCGGCCTGCTCGGCCGGCACGGCGGGCGGGTGGAGCGCCGGCTGCGCACCGGCGACGGGCGTACCGAGGTGCACCTGATCCGGTTCGACACCCGCGCGGGCTACGACGCCTTCCTGGCCGACCCGGAACGGGTGGCGCTGCGCGCCGCGCTCGGCGACGCCGCACCGCAGGCCCGGGTGCTGGAGGTACACGAGGTCTGACCCAGCCGTGGCGCGGCGGCGGCCGGCCGCTACTCGGTCAGGTGTACCGGGACGCTGGTGACCACCACGGCGGGCAGCGGCCGCAGCGCGGAGCGCAGTCGCTGCTCGGCACGGCTGTGCAGCGGCCGGTGCCAGCGGCTGCGGACCACCACCTCGGGCACGATCACGGTCAGCACCAGGTCGGACCGGGCGGCGTGCAGGGCCTCCAGGTAGTGCGCGAGCGGCCCGATCACCGCCCGGTACGGCGAGACGATCGTCTCCAGCCGGACGTGGTCCCCCCACGCCCGCCACTGCGCGCGGAACCGGTCCGCCTCCGGCTCCTCAGGGGCGATGTGCACGGCCAGGGTCGGCTGGCCGAGCGAGGCCGCGTACGCCAGCGCCCGCAGCGAGGCCCGGTTCAGCCGGGCGACCGGCACCACCACCAGGTGCCGTACCTGCTGGGGCAGCTCCTCGCCCTCGGGCGGCGCCGGACCGGCCGTCGGCGGCAGGGCCGGCACCACCGGTGGCGCGGGCGCCGGGCCGGCCGGTGGCGGGTGCAGCGCCAGCGACCGGTGCAGCAGCGCGTAGTGCCGGTGGATCGCCGTGCCGAGCAGCACCAACAGCGGTACCCCGACCACCACCACCCAGGCGCCCTCGATGAACTTGGCGACCGCGGCGGTGACCAGCACCAGCCCGGAGAGCGCCGCGCCGACCGCGTTGACCGTCGCCCGGCGGCGCCAGCCCGGCTCGCGCCGGCGTCGCCAGTGGACCACCATCCCCGCCTGGGACAGGGTGAACGCCAGGAACACCCCGACCGCGTAGAGCGGGATCAGCGACTCGGTGTGCCCGCGGAACGCCACCAGCACGGCCGCCGCCGCGACGGCCAGTGCGACCAGTCCGTCGCTGAACGCCAGCCGGTCCCCCATGTGCAGGAACCGGCGGGGGGCGTGGTTCGCCCGGGCCATGAAGAACAGCAGCCGGGGAAAGCCGTTGAATGCGGTGTTCGCGGCCAGCAGCAGGATCAGCGCGGTGGCCGCCTGGACCAGCCCGTACCAGGGGCCGGTCGGGAAGGTGACCCGGGCGAGCTGGGAGAGCAGGGTCGCCTCCGGGGTCGGCGCCACCCCGGTCAGGTGGACCAGCCCGGTCAGGCCGGCGAAGAGCAGCACCAGCATGGCCACCATCCAGCCGAGCGTGGTGCGGGCGTTGCGCCACTCCGGCGGCCGGAACACCGGGACCGCGTTCGACACCGCCTCGATGCCGGTCATCGACACCGCCCCGGACGAGAACGCCCGCAGCACCAGCAACAGCCCCAGCCCCTCGACCGCCGGCGCCGGCGGCGGCGGGACCGGCGCGAACCCACCCGCGGCCGCGCGGGCGTAGCCGACCGCGAGCAGCGCCAGCAGCGCGACCACGAAGGCGTACGTGGGCAGCACGAACAGGTTCCCGGCGGTACGCACCCCGCGCAGGTTGCCGGCGAGCAGCAGGGCGATGGTGAGCACCCCGAGCGGCACGGTCCACCCGGCCAGCTGGGGCAGCGCCGAGGTGACCGCGTGCACCCCGGCGGCCACCGACACCGCCACGGTGAGCACGTAGTCGACCATCAGGCCGGCGGCGGCCGCGAGCCCGGCCCGGGGTCCCAGGTTGTCCCCGGCCACCACGTAGGAGCCGGCGCCGTGCGGGTAGGCGACGACGGTCTGCCGGTACGACACGCCGACCGTCACCATCAGCACGGCCAGCCCGGCGGCCAGCGGCAGCGACAGCCCCAGCGCGCCGCTGCCGGCGAGCAGCAGCACGGCCAGCATCGCCTCCGGCCCGTACGCGACCGAGCTGAGCAGGTCGGAGGAGAGCACCGGCAGGGCGACCAGCTTGCGCATCCGCTCGTAGAGGACCGCGGAGCTGCTCAGCGGCGGCCCGAGCAGGGCGCGCCGGAGCCGGGTGACGGTCCGGCCGAACCGGGTTCCGGGCAGGTTGGCCGGCTCGGTGGCGACCAGTTCGTCCGGCTCGCCGAACCGGAACATCGCGACCGGGGCGAGCCGCCCGAACCGGCTCGGCTCGGGCTGGCCACCGGTGCGGCGCAGGGTGGGGTCGACCGGTAGCGCCCCGGGCGGCTGGTCCCGCCGGGCCACCCGCCACTGGTCACCGATCCGCCGCAGCGCCGCCAGTTCCTCCGCAGCGAGCGGCGGAAACTCAGCCGACGGCGTAACGAGGCTCCCCCCGGCACCTCCCCCACCCACCTCGCCCACGCCACCCCCGCAGCCCACCCACGCCTCCCTTCCTCGCACTTTCACGGAAAGAGGCCCCTCCGGCGGCGGAATGGCGACTCTTTCCGAGAAAGTGCGCCCTCGGGGGCGGGCGGGGTCAGTCCGGCAGGGGGGTGGCGTCGGCGGGGGTGGGGGTGGGGACGGGTGGGGTGCGGCGGGCGCGGGCACCGCCGAGCACCACCACGGCGACGCCGACCAGCAGCAGCACCAGCCCGGGCAGCGCGGTGGCCCGCGGCAGTTGCCCCAGCCAGGCCCAGCCGATCAAGGCGGCGCCGGGAGCCTCCAGCAGGATCAGCACGCTGACCGTGGTGGCCGAGACCCGCCGCAGCGCGTAGTTGAACATCGAGTGGCCGAGCAGTTGAGCGCCGGCCACCAGGGCCAGGATCGCCAGCCACGTGCCGGTGTCGAAGCCGCCCAGCGGCAGCCCGCCGGCCAGGCAGAGCACCAGCAGGAGCAGCGTGCAGACGCCATAGCAGACGGTGGTGTACGTGGTGGTGCTGACGGTGGCCCGAGCCCGCTCGCCGAACGCGGTGTACACGGCGGCGAACAGCCCGCCGGCCACCGCGAGCAGGTCACCGGCGAAGGCTCGGCCGGAGACGGCGAAGTCCGCCCCACTGGCCAGCACCGCCCCGCCGACCGCCACCCCGATCCCGGCCCAGACCACCAGCGGCAGCCGTTTGCCCTGCCCCCGGGCGATCAGCCCCTGCCAGACCGGCTGGGTGGCGCCCAGCGCCGTCGCGGCGGCCACCGAGGTGAGCTGGGCGCTCGGCATCCAGGTGGCGAAGTGTGCGGCCAGCGCGACACCGGAGAGCACGCAGACCCAACCCGCGCGCCGGCCCGCCCCGACGGTCAGCGACCGCAGTTCGGCCCGGCGGCGGGTCAGCGCGACCGGGCCGAGCACGGCGACCGAGAGCAGGTTGCGCCAGAACGCGATCGCCAGGGCGGGCGCGGCCGCGAACGCGACCAGCGGCGCGGACGACGACACGGCGACCACGGCGAGGGCGAGCGCCCCGGTGGTCAGCGGGTCCAGCGGTGGGCGGTGTTCGGATGGCACGGGGAGCAATCCTCACACGACTCGAGTAGCCACGGAACGTCATCGTTCGGTTACGATCACGCGGTCCGCCGGCGACCCTCTCGACCGCCCGGAGGCGTTCCCCCATGCCCACGTACCAGGCGGTGCTCTTCGACTTCTTCGGCACGCTCACCCGCTCGGTGCAGCGTGGTGCGGCACACCGGTGCATCGCCGAGCTGCTCGGCTGCCCGGCCGACACGCTGGTCGAGGTGCTCGACCGCAGCTACTACCAGCGGGCCAGCGGGCGGTTCGGCAACGCCGAGGCCACCCTGCGCTGGGTCTGTGAGCAGGCCGGCGTACGCCCGTCGGACGGCGCGGTGCGGGCCGCGGTGGCCTCCCGGCACCGGGCGGTACGCGCGGACACCCGGCTGCGCGACGACGCCGCGTCGGTGCTCGTCACGCTGCGCGAGCGGGGGCTGCGGACCGGCCTGATCAGCGACTGCACCCACGAGCTGCCGGCGTTCCTGCCGCAGCTGGCGATCGCCCCGCTGCTCGACGTGCGGGTCTTCTCGGTGCAGGTCGGTCGCTGCAAACCCGATCCGGCGCTCTACCTGGCGGCCTGCCACCGGCTCGGGCTGACGCCGGCCGACTGCCTCTACGTCGGCGACGGTGGCAGCCAGGAGTTGACCGGGGCGGAACGGGCCGGCATGACCGCGGTGCGGCTGGCCGCGCCCGACCTGGCCGAACACATGGTGTTCAACGCCGACACCTGGGACGGGCCGGTGCTGCGCTCGCTGAGCCAGGTGCTCGACCTGGTCGACCCGGCGGCGGTCCCGGCGTGACCGCGCCCGGGGCCGGCCGGGTCGGGTACCGGGCCGGGCCGGAGTGCGGTCAGCGGCGGCGGACCCGGTGCAGCCGGAACGGCTTGCGGGTCACCCGCACCACCGTCGCCTCCCGGGGTTCCTCGGCCAGCGACCCGTCGGGCAGCCCGGCCCCGGCGACCGGCTCCCCGGCCGGGGTCAGCCGGACCAGCGCGCAGCCCTCGGCGGCCCACCGGGCGATCTGGTCGGCGGCGCTGCCCCGGCCGTTCAGCCGCTTACCGGCGACCAGCGGCGCCGCGGTCTCCCAGGTCTCGCTGCCCGGGGCCACCCGCTCAACCCGGGCCGGCCAGGTGACGATCCGGCCGCCGTGGTCGCCGCGCAGCGTCACCCGTGCCTCGGTCGCCTCGGCCAGCCCGGGCGCGGACTGCTCGCCCGGCCCGCTCACCACGAAGAGCGCGCCCTCCAGCGGTACGCACCAGAGCGCGAGCGCGGGGCCACCGGGCACGGCGACCCAGGCCACCGCGGCCTTCTTCATCGCCTCGTCGACCAGGGGCGTGCTGCTGCGCTCGGGCTCGTCGCTCACTCCGGCATCCTCCCGTACCCGCGCCGTCGGCGTCAGCCGACGAACGGCGGCACCATGATCTCGCCCCGGGCCACCGGCATCACCTGACCGGCGACGGTGGCGCCGACCGCCACCCCGCCGGCCGCCGTCACCGTGCAGGCCAACGAGGACGGACGGTTGATCTCGATCCCCTGCACCACGTCGTACGGCGAGCGGCCCTCGCCGGGCAGCAGGCCACTGGCCACCAGCCAGACGCCGAGGCCCAGTGCGGCCGACCCGGTGGCCGGGTCCTCCGGCACGCCGAGCCCTGGCACGAAGACCCGGGCGTGCGCGGTTTGCGAGTCGGCGTCCCAGGAGAAGACGCTGACGTGCTCCACGCCGTACCGCTGTGCCGCCGCCGCGTTCACCCGCGCGCGGGCCACCGCGTCCGGACGCACCGGCAGGTAGGGGAACTCCAGCCCGCAGCCGGCCACCCGGGGCGCCGGTCCGACGTGGTCGTCCGCGCTCAGCCCGGCCATCTCCAGCAGCGGCTCCGGGTCCAGCTCGGGGCCGAGGGTGGGGGTGCCGCCGGTCAGCGTGGCCCCGGTCGCGGTCACCTGGATCGGCAGCACCCCGGCGCCGCACTCCTGGGTGACCTGCCCCACACCGAACATGCCCCGGCGGCTGGCCGTCACCGCCGCGCCGACGCTCGGGTGCCCGGCGAACGGCAGTTCCTCGGCCGGGGTGAAGATCCGCGCCCGGTAGGTGGCGCCGACCTGGGTGGGCGGCAGCACGAACACCGTCTCGGACAGGTTGAACTCCAGCGCGAGCGCCTGCATCTGTTCGGTGGCCAGCCCTTCGGCGCCGAACACCACGGCCAGCGGGTTGCCGGCGAACGGGCGGTCGGTGAAGACGTCCACGATCTCGTAGGCCAAGGTCGACATGTTGATAAACACTAGGCGCTTAGGCTGGTGCCCGTGAGCACGCCGACCCGGGTCTACATCGCCCGTCTCGCCGGCGTCGCCGTCTTCGACCCCAACGGCGACCAGGTGGGCCGGGTACGCGACGCGGTGGCCCGGTTGCGGCCCACCCAGCGTCCACCGGAGGTGGTGGGCCTGGTCGCCGAGATGCCGATGCGCCGGCGGATCTTCCTGTCGATCAACCGGATCACCTCGATCGACGGGGACGCGGTGGTGCTCGGCACCGGCACGCTCAACCTACGCCGCTTCGAAAAACGTCCGAACGAGCTGCTGGTGCTCCAGGAACTGCTCGACCGGCGGGTGCAGGTCGACCCGGGCGGCCAGGCCGGCGCGGTGGTCGACGTGGCGATGGAGTGCAGCCGCGGCGGCGAGTGGTCGCTGAGTCGGGTGGCGGTACGCGAGCAGACCGGCCGGCTGGGCCGGCGCGGCAACCTTCACCAGGTCGAGTGGGAGCGGGTCCGCGGGTTGAGCGGCATCGCCGACACCCGGGGCACCGCCAACCTGCTCTCGGTGCTGGAGGACATGCGCCCCGCCGACCTGGCCAACGCGTTGCAGGACCTGCCCGACGCGCGGCGCAACGAGCTCGCCGCCGCCTTGGACGACGAGCGGCTCGCCGACGTGCTCAGCGAACTGCCCGAGCACGACCAGGTGGAGATCCTGGCCGCGCTGGACCGGGAACGGGCCGCCGACGTGCTGGAGGAGATGGATCCGGACGACGCCGCCGACCTGCTCAGCGAGCTCACCCCGCCGGAACAGGACGTGCTGCTCGACCTGATGCAGCCGGACGAGGCCGACCCGGTACGCCAGCTGCTGAAGTACACGCCCGGCACGGCGGGCAGCGTGATGACCTCGGAGCCGGTGATCCTGCCCCCGGACGCAACCGTGGCGGAGGCGCTGGCCCGGATCCGCGAACCGCAGCTCTCTCCGGCGATCGCCGCGCAGGTCTTCGTGACCCGCGCGCCGATGACCACGCCGACCGGCCGCTACCTCGGGATGGTGCACTTCCAGCGGTTACTCCGGGAACCGCCGGCCGACCTGCTCGGCGGGGTGGTGGTCAACGACATCGACCCGCTCCGGCCGACCACCCCGCTGCCCGAGATCACCCGCCGGATGGCCACCTACGACCTGGTCGCCATGCCGGTGATCGACCGGAACAACCGGCTGGTCGGCGCGGTCACCGTCGACGACGTGCTGGACCACTCGCTCCCCCGGGACTGGCGCGACCGGGACGCCATGACCGGCCCGACCCACTCGGACGCGGTGCTGGACGGCGCGGATGGTTGAGCGGCGGGCGGAACGGCTGGACCAGCCGCGCGAGCCCCGGAGCCTGAAGCTGCCCCGGTTCGACCCGGAGGCCTTCGGCCGGTGGTCGGAGGGGATCGCCCGAGGCATGGGCACGGCGAACTTCATCGTCTACATGACGGTGGTGATCCTGCTGTGGTTCGGCTGGAACACGCTGGCCCCGGCGCACCTGCGCTTCGACCCGTACACCTTTACGTTCCTCACCCTGATGCTGTCGTTGCAGGCCAGCTACGCGGCGCCGCTGATCCTGCTGGCGCAGAACCGGCAGGCGGACCGGGACCGGTTGGCGCTGGAGGAGGACCGGCGCCGGGCCACCCTGCAGAAGGCCGACACCGAGTACCTGGCCCGGGAGATCGCCGCGCTGCGGATCGCGATGGGTGAGGTGGCCACCCGCGACTTCCTCCGTTCCGAGCTGGCCCGACTGGCCGAGGAGCTGGACGAGGCGGGGCAGCGCCGGCAGCGGCTGGAGCGCCGCCAGCAGGAGCGGGCCGCGCAGCGGGCGGCCGGTGGCGGCGACGTGCTGGGGGAGCCCCGCGACGAGCTGGACGGCGACTGAGCCCGGGCCGGCCGACCGGAGGGGTGAGCCGGCCCGGCGCGGCGGCCGGGATGAGCCGGTGGGCGCGCCCGGACCGGTGCGTCAGAACGCCGCGCGCCTCAAGGGGCCAGGCGAGCGGCGTTCGCCTCGATCGTCCCACTTCGTGCGGTACGCGTCCAGACCCCGGCGGCCCGGGCGGACGTCATCGATTCGCTCACACCGACCCCCGCTGGCGGCGGTGCGGGACGGCCTCCGACGTAGCATTGCGGGCATGTCAGCACCCGTCAGCACCGTCTCCGACGCGATCCAGGCCGCGCTGGCCACCGTCAACGACCCGGAGATCCGCCGGCCGATCACCGAGCTCGGTATGGTCCGCTCCGCCACGGTCGGCGACGACGGTGTGGTCCGGGTCGAACTGCTGCTCACCGTCGCCGGCTGCCCGCTGAAGGACAAGCTGCGCGCGGACATCACCGCGGCCGTCGGCGCGGTGCCCGGAGTGGCCGGCGTCGAGATCGAGTTCGGCGTGATGAGCCCGGAACAGCGCCAGCAGCTCCAGTCGAAGCTGCGGGGCGGCGGCGCCACCGAGGAGCCGGTCATCCCGTTCGCCCAGCCCGGCTCGCGCACCCGGGTGTACGCGGTCGCCAGCGGCAAGGGCGGCGTCGGCAAGTCCAGCGTGACGGTCAACCTGGCCGCTGCGCTGGCCGCCCGCGGGCTCTCCGTCGGCGTGGTCGACGCCGACATCTACGGCCACTCGGTGCCCCGGATGCTCGGCGCCGACGGCCAACCCACCCGGGTCGAGGACATGATCATGCCGCCGCAGTCGCACGGCGTGAAGGTGATCTCGATCGGCATGTTCACCGCCGGCAACGCCGCCGTGGTGTGGCGCGGCCCGATGCTGCACCGGGCGCTACAGCAGTTCCTCGCCGACGTCTACTGGGGCGACCTGGACGTGCTCCTGCTCGACCTGCCCCCGGGCACCGGCGACGTGGCCATCTCGCTGGCGCAGTTGCTGCCCAACTCCGAGATCCTGGTGGTCACCACGCCGCAGGCGGCGGCCGCCGAGGTGGCCGAGCGGGCCGGCGCGATCGCCCTGCAGACCCACCAGCGGTTGGTCGGCGTCATCGAGAACATGTCCTGGCTGGAGCTGCCGGACGGGTCCCGGATGGAGGTCTTCGGCTCCGGCGGCGGCGCGACGGTCGCCGAGTCGCTGACGAAGACGATCGGTGCCCAGGTGCCGCTGCTCGGCCAGATCCCGCTGGACACCCGGGTCCGGGAGGCCGGCGACGAGGGCAACCCGATCGTGCTGGCCGAGCCGGAGTCGCCGGCCGCGGTGGCGCTCGGCAAGGTGGCCGACCGGCTCGCCGTCCGCCGCGAGTCGCTGCTCGGCAAGCCGCTCGGTCTCAAGCCCGCCGGCCGCTGACCCGCGCCCGCACGGCTCCGGACGGTCCGACGACCGGCCGAGGGCGGGCTGGGCCACACCCGGTCCCGTCCCTTGGAGCTGATGTCGTGAACGAGTCGCCGTGAGCGCCAGGACGCATCAGGCCCCTCCGTGGAGGGGCCTGATCCGCGTTCGGCAGGGCTGACGGCGCGGGGTGGCGCCCGACCGGGCGGCCGGGGGCTCAGGTGGCGTCGTCGTAGCTGACCCGCGGGGCGGGTGCCGGGGCGCCGCCGGTGGCGGTGGCCGGCCGGCCACCGTTCGACCGGGGGTCGGCGGCGTTGGCGACGTCCTTCAGCTCGTTGTGCACGCCGGCGACGTCCGCCCGCAGGTTGTCGTAGACGCCCTGCAGCGGCTTCCGGATCGCCTGCTCGTCCTCCTCGCTGAGCAGGTGCTTACGGATGAACGCCTTGGGGTGCAGGTCCTCCAGCTGGATGTCGGTGCCCAGCTCCTTGCTCAGGTCACTGGTGGCGTTGCGGGCCATGTTGCGCAGGTTACGCACCATCCGCAGGCCGTCGTTGATCACCGCGGGCAGCCGGTCACCGAAGATCAGCAGCGCCAGGAGCAGCAGCCCACCGATCTCCCACATGTTCAGGTTGTCGAGCACTGCGGGCCCCCTCTCGGCGTCAGCGCCAAGACTACGCACGTCGGCCGCCGGACCGGGAGGGGGTGACCGCCCGCTACTTCGCGTCTGCGGCGAGCGTCACCGAGGCGTTCAGCCGGTCCGAGCCGCGGCGGTACTCCACGGTCACCACCGAGCCGGGGGCGAACTTGCGGACCAGGGCGATCAGATCGGTCGGTTCGGTCATCGGCCGCCCGTTCAGCTTCACGATCACGTCGCCGGCCTTGAGTCCGGCGTCGGCCGCCGGCCCGGACGGCTCCACCGTCACCAGCCGGACGCCGTTGCCGCTGGCCGCGCCGGGGCCGCCGACCTGGGCGCCGATCACGGTGCGCCGGGCCTTGCCGGTGCCGATGATGTCCTGGGTGATCCGCTTGGCCTGGTTGATCGGGATGGCGAAGGCGAGGCCGATGTTGCCCGCCTCCTGTCCGTCGGCGACCAGCGACTTGATGGTCGAGTTCACCCCGATCACCCGGCCGGCGCCGTCCACCAGCGGGCCGCCCGAGTTGCCGTGGTTGACCGCGGCGTCGGTCTGGATGGCCGCGTAGTAGCGCACCGGGCCGCCCGGCTCACCCGCCTGCATGGTCCGGTCGAGCGCGCTGACGATGCCCGCGGTGACCGTGTTGGCCAGCGAGAGTGGCGAGCCGATGGCCAGCACCGGATCGCCCACGGCGAGCGCGTCGGAGTCGCCGAACTCCACCGGCCGCAGCCCGGTGCGGGCCACCTTGATCACCGCGATGTCGGACTCCGGGTCCTGCCCGACCAGGGTGCCCGCGGCCGAAGTGCCGTCGTTGAAGATCACCGAAGCCTTGCCGGTGCCGCCCGCGACCACGTGGTCGTTGGTGATCACGTGGCCGTCCGCGCTGGCGATGAAGCCGGAGCCCTCGCTCGTGCCGCCGATGCCGCTCACCCGCACGGTCACCACGCTGGGCAGCACCCGCTCGGCGACCCCGGCCAGCGACTCCGGCTTGCGCTGGGCCAGCCCCGGCGCCTGCGGGTCGGCGCCGAGCACCGTGCCGGCGCCGGCACCGCCGCGGACCGCGAACGCGTAGCCGAGCGCGCCACCGAGGCCACCGGCGAGCAGCGCGGTGATCAGCGGGATGAGCAGCAGTTGCCGCAGCGGGAGCCGGCCCGGGGCGTCCGGGTCGGTGACGGGTTCCGGCTCCGTGCCGGGGCCGGGCGCGGCCGGGACCACCACCGCGGCCGGGGCGGCCGGATCGCGCCACGGGTCGGCGAGCGCGTCGGACCACCACGGCGAGGTGGTGCCGGTGCCGTGCGGTGCCGTCGGCGCAGGCGGCGGGTACGCCGGCGCCGGCGGTCCCGCCGGCGTCGGGCTCCCACCGGGCTGGCGCCAGTCCCAGCCGTCGGTCACGTCGGTCCTCCCAGTCCGTCCCCGGATCCCGCCCGCGACGGCCCAGCGACAGGTCGGCCCGGTCGCGGCCGGCGGGATACCGTCTCCAGGATTGCACGGATGCCCCGGGTGGAGTCAGCGGTTGCCGCCCGTGATCGTCCGCGGCGGGACGCGCGGCTGCGTGCGTTGGGGGCCGCCTCTAGGCTCACAGTGCCAACCCGCCCCTCGCACCATTCGCGCCGCCCGGAGGTGTCCCATCGCCACGGTCGCCGGTTCCGGCAGTTCGACGGCCCAGGCTCTGCAGTTCGCCGAGTCGTACGCCGCTGAGGATCTCGTGCTGCGCACCGCCCGCAGCCTCGCCCGTGAGGTCGGTCTCGACGCGGTGACCCCCGGCGCGGGCGCCGCGCTGCGGCTGCTCGCCGCCGCCGGCAACGCCCGGGCGGTGGTGGAGATCGGCACCGGCACCGGCGTCAGCGGGGTGTGGCTGCTGCGCGGCATGCGGGCCGACGGCGTCCTCACCACCATTGACGTCGAGGTGGAGCACCAGCGGATCGCCCGGCGGATCTTCACCGAGGCCGGTTTCCCGGCGGGCCGGACCCGGATCATCACCGGCCGGGCGCTGGACGTGCTGCCCCGGCTCGCCGACGGCGCGTACGACCTGGTCTTCGTGGACGCCGAGTCGACCGGCTTCGCCGCCTGCGTGGACGCCGCGCTGCGGCTGCTGCGCCCGGGCGGGGTGCTCGCGCTCAACGGCACGCTGGCCGGCGGCCGGATCGGCGACCCGGCCGCCCGCGACGTGGAGACGGTGACCATCCGGGAGACGATCAAGGCGATCCGGGAGTCGGAGCACTGGATCCCGGCGCTGCTGCCGCTCGGGCACGGGCTGCTCGCCGCCGTGAAGTGCTGACCGGGCGCCCCGCGTCCGCCGGGGCCGGGCACCGTCCGCGGCTCAGCCGAGCGTGGCCAGCCAGCGCAGCAGCGAGCGTACGCCCCAGCCGGTCGCGCCCCTGGTCAGCTCCGCGTCGTCGGCGTCCGCCCAGGACGGCGCGGACATGTCCACGTGCAGCCAGCGGTCGCGCAGGTCGCCGGTGAACTCGCGCAGGTAGAGCGCGGCGACCACCGAGCCGGCGCCCTGGTTCGGCGCGCTGTAGAGGTCGGCCAGCTCGCTGCCGAGGTACTCGACGTAGTCGGTGGGCAGCGGCATCCGCCAGGCCGCCTCCCCGGCCTCGGCCACCGCGGCCAGTACGCCGGCGGCCAGCTCGTCGTTCTCGCTGTAGAGCGCGCCGGTGCGCTTGCCCAGCGCCACCGCGTTGGCGCCGGTCAGCGTGGCCAGATCGACGAGCAGGTCCGGCCGCAGCTCCTGGACGGCGTAGGCGAGCGCGTCGGCGAGCACCAGCCGGCCCTCGGCGTCGGAGTTGGTGGTCTCGCTGGTGGTCCCGCCGTAGTGGCGGACGACGTCGCCCGGGCGGAACGCCGAGCCGCTGACCATGTTCTCGGCCAGTGGGGCGAGCGCGGTGACGCGTACCGGCAGTCGCAGCGCCGCGGCGCCGACGGTGGCCGCCACCACCGCGGCCGCCCCGGCCATGTCCTTGCGCATCAGCTTCATCGCCGGCACCGGCTTGATCGAGATGCCACCGGTGTCGAAGGTGATGCCCTTGCCGACCAGCACCACGTGGGTGCGGGCGTCGGCCGGCCGCCAGTCCAGCTCGACCAGGCGCGGGCCGCGCGCCGAGCCGCCGCCCACGGTCAGAATGCCGCCGAAGCCCTCGGCGGCCAGCTCGGCCGGCTCGCGGACCCGCAGGTGCAGGTCCGGCACCCCGGTGACGCGAGCGGCCACCTGCTCGGCGAACCACTCCGGGTTCTTCACCGAGGACGGGGTGTTGGTCAGGTCGCGGGCCCAGCGGGTCAGCCGGGCGGTGGTGCGGGCCGTCTCGACCACGGCCAGGTAGGGCTCCGGGTCGGCCACCAGCAGGTCGACCCCGGTGAGCGCGGGCGCGTCGCCGGCGTCGGTCAGCCGGAACCGGTACGACGCCAGCAGCAGCCCTTCGGAGAGCCCCCGGACGGCGGCCGCGGACGCGTCCGCCGGCAGCGCGAACGTGATGTGCGTCTCATCGGCGACGGCACGGACCAGCGCCGCGCCGGCGCGCCGCCAGCTCGCCTCGTCGCCGTCCCCGGTGCCGAGCAGGACCAGCAGGCCGGGGGTCCGCCCCGGGCGGAACTGGGTGCGCAGCTCACCGGGCCGGCCGGTGAGCCGGGCGGCCGGGGCCAGCGCGGCGGCCTCGTCGACGACGCCGTCGGGCAGCGCCACCGCGGTCGGCGCGGGCACGGCCGGAGCGTCGCCGCCCGCCCCCTCCCCAGCCGGACGTAGGGGCAGGACGAGGGTGTCGAGCCGGTCGGGCTCGACGACCAGACGGATGGCGAGCACGCGGGACCGTACCTCCAGGAAAGTGATCGCGGAGCGGGGAGGACCCACGGCGCTCCGCGCCGGTGAAGCCCTGAGCCACCGGCAGGGCCGGTGGCTCAGGGTACGACGAACCGTCCGGGCGGCGGACGCCACCCAAACCGCTCCTCGCTCAGCCGGCGGCCGCCTTCAGCGCGTCACCGAGCGCGTTGGCCTCGTCGGGAGTCATCTCGACGACGAGCCGGCCACCGCCCTCCAGCGGGACCCGCATGACGATGCCCCGGCCCTCCTTGGTGACTTCCAGCGGACCGTCGCCCGTCCGCGGCTTCATCGCCGCCATGTTGTCTCCCCTCAGACCTACACCAGGGTCGGTGGGTTGCCCCACAGCCACTTCGTCACGACCACCCGCAACCTACGCGGGGGTGTCGACTGACGATTTTCCCTGATGAACACCGCCGGACCCAAACCGAAGCAGTATTGATGTAACAGTATCTAGCTTATCTTGAGAAGGCCTGTCACAATGTGCGGTCATGCAGGCACGGTCGGCACTCTTCGACCTGTACGGCGACCACCTCCGACCGCGGGGTGGCCGCGCGCCGGTCGCCGCCCTGGTCAAGCTGCTGGCGCCGCTCGGAATCGCCCCGCCCGCCGTGCGCACGGCGGTGTCCCGGATGGTGCGTCAGGGGTGGCTCGACCCCTGCCGGCTGACCTCCGGGCCGGGATATTCGATCACACCGAAAGCCGCCCGCCGGCTCGATGAGGCGGCGTCCCGGATCTACCGCACCGGCCGGGTCAGCTGGGACGGCCGGTTCGACCTGCTCGTGCTGGAGGCGCCCGCCGGCCGCCGGGAACGCCAGCGACTCGCCGCCAACCTGCGCTTCCTCGGCTACGGCACGCTCGACGAGCAGACCTGGGTGGCCACCCGCCCGGCCGAGGACGTCGACCTGCTGCTCGCCGAGGCCGGCGTCCGGTTCGAGCGGTTCACCGCCGCGCACGCCTCGGGCACCCCGGGCGCGATGGGCGTGGTGCGCCGGGCCTGGGACCTGGCCGAGATCGGCCGGGCCTACGAGCAGTTCGTCGCCGAGCAGCGCCCGCTGCTGGCCGGGGTGACCGTGCGCAGCGGTGACGAGGAGGCGTACGCCGCTCGCTTCCGGCTGGTGCACGCGTGGCGTACCTTTCTGTTCCGGGATCCGCAGCTGCCCCCGGCACTGCTGCCCGAACGCTGGCCCGGCACCGCCGCGGCCAGCTTCTTCGACCGGCACGCCGCCCGGCTCCGGCCGGCCGCCGACCGGTACGTCGAGCAGTGCCTCGACGCCGGCAACCGCATCGTCCGACAGAAGGGTCGTTAGAGACGTGACCGAGCCGCTGCTCGTCGACCGCACCGACGCCGTCGTGACCCTCACCCTGAACCGCCCGACCGCGATGAACGCGCTCGACGTGGCGCTCAAGGAGGCCCTCCGGGACACCCTGGCCGAGCTGGAGACCGACCGGTCCTGCCGGGCGGTGGTGCTGGCCGGCGCGGGCGGGTCGTTCAGCGCCGGCCAGGACCTGCGCGAGCACGTCCAGACCCTGGAGTCGGGCAGCGGCGACGCGCTGGACACCGTCCGGGCGCACTACAACCCGATCGCCGCCCGGCTGGCCAACCTGCCGAAGCCGGTGGTGGCCGCGGTACGCGGGATGGCCGCCGGGGCGGGCGCCTCGCTCGCCTTCCTGGCCGACATCCGCATCGGTGGGCCGTCGACCAGCTTCCTGATGGCCTTCGCCAAGGTGGGTCTCGCCGCCGACACCGGCGCGTCCTGGACGCTGCCCCGGCTGGTCGGCCACGCCAAGACGGTGGAGCTGCTGATGCTGGCCGAGCCGGTCCGCGCCGAGGAGGCCTGCCGGCTCGGGCTGCTCAACCGGATGGTCGAGGACGACGAGCAGGTGCTGCCGGCCGCGCAGGAACTGGCCGCCCGGCTCGCCGCCGGCCCGACCGTCGCGTACGGGGCGATCAAGCGGCAGCTCTCCATCGCCGACGCGGGCACCCTCGCCGACGCGCTGGCCGCCGAGGCGCAGGCCCAGTCGATCTGCGGGGCCACCGACGACCACCGCGCGGCCACCTTCGCCTTCGTCAACAAGCAGAAGCCAGCGTTCGAGGGCCGCTGACCCGACCCTGGGAGGTCAGTCGTCCTCCTCCGGATCCTGGTTGGCCTCCTCGCCGAGCACGAACGCCTGCATCGCCAGTTCGTCGCCGAACGGCGAGACGAAGGCCGGCAGCTCGCGCGGGCCCAGCTCCTGCACGTACGCCCAGAACAGCCGGACCGCCTCGGCCGGCGAGTCGGCCTCGATCGGCAGGTCGAGGCTGACCAGCCAGGAGCGCCGTTCCTTCGGCGGGCCGAGCCGGTCGACCAGCCGCCGGAAGACGGCCGGGTCCAGCGGGCTCACCGGCCGGTCGAGGGTGACCGCGTCGGCCGGCACCGGCTCGTCGAAGGCGCGCCGGGTGTACGCCACCACCAGCTCGGCGGGGCCCCGCTCGGACTGCGGATCGTCCGGGTCCTCCGGCGCCTCGCCGGTGGGCGCGACGACCCGGCCCAGCGCCACCAGCCGCGGCGGCTCGTCGGCCAGCACCGCCACCTGGTCGCCGGGGCGGGGGCGAACGGTGCCGTCGAGGCCGGTCAGCTCCAGCGTGTCGTGGTGGACGAGCCGCTCGGCGTCGTAGCGCCCGGCCGGCAGCAGCACCGCCCAGACGCCCGTGCCGTCGGCGCGGCCCACCCCGCTCACCCGGTACGCGGTGTCGGTCGTCATGTCCTCATCCCATCACGCCGCTGCCGGGCGCCACGACGTGGCAGCCCGCCAGGTGGTCGTCGACCATCCCGGTGGCCTGCATCAGCGCGTACGCCGTGGTCGGGCCGACGAACCGGAAGCCGCGCTTCTTGAGCGCCTTGGCCATCGCGGTGGACTCGGCGGTCAGCGCCGGCACCTGCGCGAACGACGTCGGCCGGCTGGCCCGGGGCGGCGGCGCGTACGACCAGAGCAGCTTGGAGAGCCCCTCGGGCAGGTCCAGCGCGGCCCGCGCGTTGGCGATCGCCGCCTCGATCTTGGCCCGGTTGCGCACGATGCCGGCGTCGGCCAGCAGCCGGTTCACCTCGGCCTCGCCGTAGCCGGCCACGGTGGGGATGTGGAAGTCGTCGAAGGCGAGCCGGAAGTTGGCCCGCTTGCGCAGGATGGTCAGCCAGGACAGGCCGGACTGGAACGCCTCCAGCGTCATCCGCTCGTAGAGCGCGTCGTCGCCGTGCAGCGGCCGGCCCCACTCGGTGTCGTGGTAGACGGCGTAGTCAGGGGTGCTCGCCCCCCAGGCGCAGCGTGGCAGCCCGTCCGGGCCGATCACCAGGTCACTCACGGCGTAAACGGTAGGCCAATCCCCCGACACGCCCATTGCCTCCGGCCGGGGCGGATGCCTATGGTGCTGGTTACCGGCCGGTAGGTGTGCCTCGTCACACCCGGCCGCGCCCGGCGCACCGAGAGCGGGAGGCGGCACCATGAAGGAGTTCCCGGACGTCATCGCCTGGTCGATCCCGGCCTTCCTGCTGCTCGTCGTGCTGGAACGGGTCTCCTACCTGCTGCACCGCGACGACGACGAGGTGGGCTACGGGGCGGCGGACACCGCCACCAGCCTCGCGATGGGGCTGGGCAGCGTCTTCACCGACCTGCTCTGGAAGATTCCGATCGCCGCCGCGTACGCGCTGCTCTACGCGGTCACCCCACTGCGGGTCGCCGAGCTGTGGTGGAGCTGGCCGCTGATCGTGCTCGCCCAGGACTTCTGCTACTACTGGTCGCACCGGGGCCACCACGTGATCCGGATCCTCTGGGCCACCCACGTGGTGCACCACTCCTCGCAGCGGTTCAACCTCTCCACCGCGCTGCGGCAGCCGTGGACCAGCGTCACCGGCTGGGTGTTCTACATCCCGATGATCCTGCTCGGGGTGCATCCGGCGGTGGTGGCGTTCGCCGGCTCGGTCAACCTGCTCTACCAGTTCTGGATCCACACCGAGCGGATCGACAAGCTCCCCCGCTGGTACGAGGCGGTGTTCAACACCCCGTCGCACCACCGGGTGCACCACGCCTCGCAGGGCGGCTACCTGGACCGCAACTTCGGCGGCATCCTGATCGTCTGGGACCGGCTGTTCGGCACCTTCGCGCCGGAGCGGGAGCGCTGCGTCTACGGGCTGACCAAGAACATCGAGACCTACAACCCGCTGCGGGTGGCCTTCCACGAGTACGTCTCGATCGCCCGCGACCTGCGTACCGCGGCGAGCTGGCGGCACCGGGCGGGGGTGCTGTTCCGCTCACCCGGCTGGCAACCGGAAGCCGCACCGGCGGCCCCGGCACCGGCCACCCCGGCACCGGCGGCCCCGGTCACCACCCGCTGACCGGGGTCAGGGCAGGCGGCCCTGCTCGACCAACCGGGCGAACTTCTTCAGCGCCTGGGTGAGGCCGAACTTGGAGCCGGGCCAGAGCACCGGCCAGGCCACCCGGCCGGCGGTGCCACCGGGCAGGTGGAACCACTCGTGCCAGACCACCTGGGTGCGGTCCCGCTCCAGCTGCGTGCAGCGCAGCACGCCGGGACCACGCAGCAGCCGCCCGCAGTGCACCACCCGCACCTCGTACGGCGGGTCCACCTGGACCACCCGCATCTCGTCCCGGAGCACGGCCGGGCCGACCACGGTGACCGCCTCGACCAGGCTGCCCTCGCCGCCGTCCCCCTCGATCACCCGCACCCTGGTGAACGGGATCCACTCGGACTGCCGCTCCCACGCGGTCAGCGCCGCGAACACCCGGCCGGCCGGGGCGTTCACGATCACCGTGGCGGTCACCTCGCCGGCACCCGGGTGGGCGGCCTCGCGCAGGTCGTCCGCTCCCTCCGGACCGGTCACACCGGCTCCGACCGGGCGACCGGCCCGCGCCGGCCGTCCTCCGGCTCGCCCGGCACGTCGTCGCTCTCGGCGGGTACCGGCCTGGCCCCGTTCCCGGTCGCCGGCGCGGCCTCGGCGCCCGGTGTGCCGGTGGCTGTCGTGTCTGCCGTGGTGGCGGCCCCGGCCGGCTCGGCAGCCGGCTCGCCGGCCGTCGCCGGCCGGGCGAAATCCGACTCGGTCACCGGCCGGGTGGTGGCGGTCCCGGCCGACCCGCCAGCCGGCTCGGTGGCCGTGGTGGGCCGGGCGAAGGCGTCGGACCCGGTCGTGGGCCGGGCGAAGGCGTCCCGGCCGGTCGGTGCCGGCTCGGCGTACACGACGGGTTCGGAGACCGCGGGCCCGGTGGGATCGTCGACCGGGGGTCCGCCGGGCCCGGCCGGCCCGGTGGCGCCGGCGGCCGGGGGCTCGGCCTGGGCGGCGCTGCCGGCGGCCTGCTCCCGGGCCCGGCGCAGGGCGTCGGCGTCCTCGATCCGCCCCTCGCGCAGCGCGGCGACCTCCGCCTCCAGCACCCCGATCAGCTCGGACTTGTAGCCGATGTCGTACGCCGCCCGCCGCATCGCCTGGTCGACCTGGGCCATCCGGTAGCCGCGCAGGGCGGTGTCGAACCTGACCTCGCCGACGTCCGACTCGCGCAGCGGTCGGGCACCCGGCAGCGGCACCGCCCGGCCGTCCGGCTCGACCGGCACCAGGCCGGGATCCCGGCCGCTGACCAGCACCGTCACCCCGAACACCACCGCCGCGACGGTCAGCGCCACGACCAGCAGGAGCAGAACCTGACCCATGCACAGATCGTGGCATGTCGAACGGGCCGGAGCGACCCCACCACCCACCCCGCCGCCGGATCCGCCCGGTTCCGGCGCTCCGCCGCTGGCCCCGCCCGCCAGGTCGACCGGGCGGGCGCGGGCGGCACGGGGCTGACGGCCCGCGCCGCCACAGCGTTCGTCGGGCGGGCGGAGGCGGCGGCCGGCGACCGGATAGCGTCGGGATCGGCCGGCGACGGGCGGTCGGCGGCGCGGACCTCGGGAGGGCGGCATGGCCGGAGCGCTTCGGCTCGGTACGCGGACGTTCGACGCCGGCGACCTGGTGGTGATGGCGATCGTCAACCGCACGCCGGACTCGTTCTTCGACCGGGGCGCCACCTTCGCCGCCGACAGCGCCCTACGGGCCGTGGAGCGGGCGGTCGAGGAGGGCGCCGAGATCATCGACATCGGCGGGGTCAAGGCCGGCCCGGGAGCCGAGGTCGACGTGGCCGAGGAGATCCGCCGGACGGTGGACACCATCGCCGCCGTCCGGGCCACGTTCCCCGAGGTGGTCATCTCGATCGACACCTGGCGGGCCGAGGTGGCGGTGGAGGCGGTGGCCGCCGGGGCCGATCTGCTCAACGACACCTGGTCCGGCGCCGACCCGGCGCTGGCCCAGGTGGCCGCCGACACCGGGGCCGGGCTGGTCTGCTCGCACGCCGGCGGGCTGGCGCCGCGGACCAGGCCGCACCGCGCGGCCTTCGACGACGTGGTGGCCGACGTGCTCGGCACGGTGACCGGGCTCGCCGACCGTGCGGTCGCACTCGGCGTACGCCGGGACGGCATCCTGATCGACCCGGCGCACGACTTCGGCAAGAACACCCGCCACTCGCTGGAGATCACCCGCCGGCTGGACGAACTCACCGGCACCGGCTGGCCGTTGCTGGTCGCCCTGTCCAACAAGGACTTCGTCGGCGAGACGCTGGACCTGCCGGTGACCGAGCGGCTGGAGGGCACCCTGGCGGCGACCGCCGTCTCCGCCTGGTTGGGCGCCCGGGTGTTCCGGGCCCATCAGGTACGCCAGACCCGTCGGGTGCTCGACATGGTCGCCTCGATCCGGGGTGACCGGCCGCCCACGGCGACCCGCCGCGGCCTCGCCTGATCCCGCCGGGCAGGTCAGGTCCAGCGCAGGATGTTCCGGCGCCACGCGTAGAGGATGCCGAGCGCCAGCACCGCCACGAAGATCGCCATCTCGACCACGGTGACCATCCCGAACCCCGGCCGGTCGAAGACCACCGCCCAGGGGAAGAGGAAGACCGACTCCACCGCGAACAGCACGTACAGGTACGCGTACACGTAGTACCGGATCTGCATCTGCGCCCAGTCGGCGCCGACCGGATCGAGGCCGCACTCGTAGCTGGCCCGCTTCCCCGGTGGATCAGCCGGACGGGCAGGACGTAACACCCGGTTGGCCGAGAACGCCATCACAAAGAAGAGGACGCTGGCGAGCAGCAGCAGCCCGAGCGTCGCGTACGAGCCCAGGTAGGTCACGCCGGCAGCCTACCGCCCGGTCCGGCGCGGGCGTTCCGGACACGTTACGAATTTGTTTTGCGCTGGGACTAGTGCTCTGGGGCAAATGTCACGAATATTGACTCCACCCCTGGTCACCGGAGGACAGATGCCCCGCGCAGACGTATCGCCCGCTCGGCGGGCGCGCAGCCGGCGGGTCATGCCGCTGCTGGCGGTCCCGCTCGCGCTGGGGCTGACGCTCACCGTGGTGCCGGGGTGGGCGACCGCCGCGCCGTCCGCCGCACTGGTGACCGCACCCGCCACCGGGCCGGCGGACGAGCCGGACGAGCAGACGCCGACCGCGGACCCGACGGACACCGGACCGGCGCCGACGACCGCGCCACCGACCAGCCCGGAGACCACCCCACCGGCCACGCCCACCGCCGGTCCGGACCCCACCGCCACCGGCACCGGCGGTCCGGCCCCGACCACCGGACCGCCGGCCACCACGGCACCCGCCACGCCCGTGCCCGTGCCGCCGCCGGTCCGCCCGTCCGCGCCCGGTCCGGGCACCCCGCCGGCCAGCCCGCTCGGCGTCCGGGTCAGCACCGGCGACCTCCAGATCTCCGGCCGTTACTGGAATGCCGCCAGCACGGTGGCCACGCTGCGGGTCAGCATCACCAACACCGGCACGGCGCGGACCCGGATCCGGCTCGGCTACACGCTGCCCAGTGGACTGGCCGACGCCGGCACCCCGGGTTGCGCCGCGACCGGCGGCGGCGAACACCGGTGCGGTGAGTGGATCACCGCGCCGGGCGCGCGGTTCAGCACCCGCCTGAAGATCCGGGTCAGCGGCACCGCCTGGCGGAACATGCCGCTCACCGGCTCGGTCCGGGTCACCGCGACCGCGCCCGGCACAGCCGGCTCGGTCACCGACAACGAGGGCTTCGCGGTGCTCTTCCCGCCCGGCCCGCCGGTGCCCGGCATCATGTTGCGGGCCGACGAGGTCGCCTTCGACATCGGCGGCGGGGCGAGCGAACTCGCGGTCCGACTGGGCAACACCGGCCGGGTGGACGCCAGCGGCCGGATCGAGGTGGTCCTGCCGGACGGGGTGAGCGTGCCGACGCCCCCGGCCGGATGCGCGCCGACGGCGGCGGGCCGAACCCGGTGCGAGGTCGGCGCGGTGCCGGCCGGGCGTACCGCCGAGCTGCGCCTGCCGGTGATCGCGACGCCGGAGGCGCAGCGGGCCGCGCCGCTCTCCGGTGCGGTGGTCGGGCAGCTCGACCCGCGCCAGGGCCGGACCCGGCGGGTGCAGATGAGCTTCCGGATCACCGCGGCGGCCGCCCTGACCACCCAGGTCGCCGCGGCGCCCGCGCCGACCGGTTCGCAGGGGGTGGTGGCGGCCACCGCACCGATGCTGGACCGCGCGGGCGGCGGGTCGAGCTCGGTGCAGCGCACCGCTGCCCTGCTGATCGCGGTCTCCGCGCTGCTGGTGGTGCTCGCCCTGACGCTGGCCACCGTCTCGCTGCGCCGGCGGATGACGGCACCGGCGACCGAGCCGGCGGCGACGCCCGCCACCCTGGAGTGACCCGCCCGACCGGCACCCGGACGCGACCCGGGCGGCCGCGGCGGGCCGTCCGCGACCGGTGATCTGAATTACGGCGGGCAGGGCAAAACGCCGCAACATCGGACAAAAGGCGGCCTCCTCCGGTCCCAGTCGGCGGACCTCCCGGGAGGTTGGCCGGTCGATCCGACGTAGGCTCTCAGATGAGGAAAGACAGCGGGCCGGACCAGTCACGGACGGCCGGTGCGGCGGTGCGTCAAGGAGGTCACGTGGCCGGGCAAGGCGAGGTCACCATCAGTTTCAGCCGCCCGCGCGACCGCGCTGAGCGAAGCGAGGTGCAGGCGTGACCAAGCAGATCCGTCAGCTCGACCGGGTGGTCATCCGGTTCGCCGGCGACTCCGGCGACGGCATGCAGTTGACCGGCGACCGGTTCACCTCCGAGACGGCACAGCTCGGCAACGACATCTCCACCCTGCCGAACTTCCCGGCGGAGATCCGGGCGCCTGCCGGGACCCTGCCCGGGGTGTCGAGCTTCCAGGTGCACTTCGCCGACTACGACATCCTCACCCCCGGCGACGCGCCGAACGTGCTGGTGGCGATGAACCCGGCCGCGCTGAAGGCCAACCTGGCCGATCTGCCCCGCGGCGCGGACATCATCGTGAACACCGACGAGTTCACCAAGCGGAACCTGGCCAAGGTGGGCTACCAGGCGAACCCGCTGGACGACGATTCGCTGGCCGGCTACGTGGTGCACCCGGTCGCGCTGACGTCGATGACCATCGGCGCCCTCGCCGACCAGGCGGTGTCCAAGAAGGACGCCGAGCGGGCCAAGAACATGTTCGCGCTCGGCCTGCTCTCCTGGATGTACTCCCGGCCGTACGAGTCGACGCTGCGGTTCCTGGAGCGCAAGTTCGCGGCCCGGCCGGAGCTGGTGGCCGCGAACGTCGCCGCCTTCCGGGCCGGGTGGAACTTCGGTGAGACGACCGAGGACTTCGCGGTCCGCTACGAGGTCAAGCCGGCGAAGATGCAGCCCGGCACCTACCGCAACATCACCGGCAACGCCGCCCTGTCGCTCGGTCTGGTGGCCGCGGGCGTCCGCTCGGGGCTGCCGGTCTTCCTGGGCGCCTATCCGATCACGCCCGCCTCGGACATCCTGCACGAGCTGAGCAAGCACAAGAAGTTCGGTGTGCTCACCATGCAGGCGGAGGACGAGATCGCGGCGGTCGGCGCGGCGCTGGGCGCGTCGTACGGCGGCTCGCTGGGCGTGACCACCACCTCCGGTCCCGGCGTGGCGCTGAAGAGCGAGACGATCTCGCTGGCGGTGGCGCTGGAGCTGCCGCTGGTCATCGTCGACGTGCAGCGGGCCGGGCCGTCGACCGGCATGCCGACCAAGACCGAGCAGGCCGACCTCAACATGGCGCTGTACGGGCGGCACGGCGAGGCGCCGGTCGCGGTGATCGCCCCGAAGTCGCCGTCCGACTGCTTCTACGCCGCCCTGGAGGCGGCCCGGATCGCGCTCACCTACCGCACGCCGGTGATCCTGCTGTCGGACAACTACGTGGCCAACGGCTCCGAGCCGTGGCTGCTGCCCGACGTGGAGTCGCTGCCCGACCTGCGGGTCGAGTTCGCCACGCAGCCCAACGGCGAGGACGGCACGACCTTCCTGCCGTACCTGCGGGACCCGCAGACCCTGGCGCGGCCGTGGGCGATCCCGGGCACGCCCGGCCTCGAGCACCGGATCGGCGGGCTGGAGAAGGCCGACAAGACCGGTGACATCTCCTACGACCCGGCCAACCACGACTTCATGGTCCGCACCCGCGCCGCCCGGATCGAGGCGATTCCGGTCCCGGACGTCGAGGTCGAGGACCCCGACGGCGACGCCCGCGTCCTGGTGCTCGGCTGGGGTTCGACGTACGGGCCGATCGGTGCGGCCTGCCGGGCGCTGCGTCAGCGCGGGCTGCCGGTCGCGCAGGCGCACCTGCGGCACCTGGCGCCCATGCCCGCCAACCTCGGTGAGGTGCTGCGCTCCTACGACCGGGTGGTCATCCCCGAGATGAACCTCGGCCAGCTGGCGCACGTGATCCGGGCGAGGTACCTGGTCGACGCGATCGGCTACAACCAGGTCCGCGGCCTGCCGTTCACCGCCGCGGAGCTGGAGACGATGCTGGAAGAGGTCCTGAAGAATGTCTGAGCCCGTCGCCCTCAAGCTCACCGCCAAGGACTTCAAGTCCGACCAGGAGGTCCGCTGGTGCCCCGGCTGCGGCGACTACGCCATCCTCGCCGCCGTGCAGCAGTTCATGCCGGAGCTGAACATCCCCCGCGAGCGGATCGTCTTCGTCTCCGGCATCGGCTGCTCGTCCCGCTTCCCGTACTACATGAACACCTACGGGATGCACTCCATCCACGGGCGCGCCCCGGCGATAGCCACCGGCCTGTCGGCGACCCGGCCGGACCTGTCGGTCTGGGTCGTCACCGGTGACGGCGACGCCCTCTCCATCGGCGGCAACCACCTGATCCACGCGCTGCGCCGCAACGTCAACCTGAAGATCCTGCTGTTCAACAACCGCATCTACGGGCTGACCAAGGGGCAGTACTCCCCCACCTCCGAGGTCGGCAAGATCACCAAGTCGACGCCGGTCGGGTCGGCGGACGCGCCGTTCAACCCGATCTCCCTCGCGCTCGGCGCCGAGGCGACCTTCGTCGGCCGCACCATCGACTCCGACCGCAAGCACCTGCAGTCCGTGCTGCGGGCGGCGGCCGAGCACCAGGGTTCGGCGTTCGTGGAGATCTACCAGAACTGCAACATCTTCAACGACGGCGCCTTCGACCAGCTCAAGGAGCCGGCCACCCGGGACGACTACCTGATCCGGCTGGAGCACGGGCAACCGATCACCTTCGGCAAGGACGGCCAGTTCTGCGTCGTCCACCCGCCCGGCGGCTTCGGGCTGGAGGTACGGGAGACCGCGGCCACCAGCCCCGACGAGATCGTCGTGCACGACGCCACGGTCACCGACCCGGCCTACGCGTTCGCGCTGTCCCGGCTGCCCGGCCTCGACCTGCGCAACACCCCGATCGGCGTGTTCCGCTCGGTCCAGCGGCCGTCCTACGACAGCGTCGTGCAGGAGCAGCTCGCCACCGCCCGGGCGAAGGTCACCGACACCCCGGAACAGCAGCTCGCCGGCCTGCTCAACAGCGGCGACACCTGGACGATCATCTGAGCCGGCGCTGAGCCCACGACGAAGGGTGGCCGTCCCCGCGCGGGGACGGCCACCCTTTCCGTTGTCCGGGCGGCACCTCAGCCGACTCGGGCCGGCACCCAGAGCTCGTCGATGGCGCGCTCGGCCGCCGCGAGGCTCTCCTCGTGCAGCGGGATCAGCTCGGCCATGGCCGGGACCACCGGGGCGAGGGTGAGCTCGGCGGTGATGAAGCGCGGCTCCATCCCGGTCTGCGAGATGCCGTGCGGCAGCCAGGGCTCGGCGTGGTCCCAGCCCTCCCGCGGGGTGCCCGCTCCGTAGCCGCCGCCGCGGCTGGTCAGCACGATGAACTCCCGGTCGCCCAGCAGCCCGGCGTTGGTTTCCGGGTCGTACGCGATGCCGGGCGCGATGAGGTGGTCGACCCAGGTCTTCACACTGCTCGGCGCGCCGTAGTTGTAGAGCGGCAGCCCGAGCAGGACGGTGTCGGCCCGCTTGACCTCGGCCACCAGCCGCTCGGTCAACTCCCAGGACGCCCGCTGCTCCGGGGTGTGCTGGTCGACCGGCACGATCCGGGCCAGGCCGCCGGCCTCGTCCAGGTGCGGCAGCGGCTCCCGGCCGAGGTCCCGATAGGTCACCGTGCCGTCCGGGTGGGCGGCCCGCCAGGCGGCGGCTGCCCGGGCGGTGAGCCGGCGGCTGACCGACTGCTCGCCGCGGATGCTCGAGTCGATGTGCAACAGGTGTGGCATTTGACTAACCCTCCACGGATCATTTGTGTAGCGCTAACCATTTATAACAGGCCGACGTTCCTTGGGATGGGTAGACTGGGTCACATGTCTGCCCCGTCGGTCGGCCAGTCGGAGCGCCGGTCGGGGGCGCTCCTGGAGTACCTGGCCCGGCGGATGCGACTGCGCTCGGAATCGGTGCTCGCGCCGCTCGGCCTGCGCCCCCGGCATCTGGTCGCGCTCACCGTGCTGCGCGACGCGGGCGGCATCGGTCAGCAGGCGCTGGCCAGCACCCTGCAGATCGACAGCACCAACGTGGTGGGGCTGCTCAACGACCTGGAGGCGGCGCACCTGGTGGAGCGGCGACGCTCACCGGAGGATCGCCGCCGGCACGACGTGTTCCTCACCGAGACCGGGGCGAGCCGGCTCGGCGAGGCCGAGTGCGCCCTGGCCAGCGCCGAGGAGGAGGTGCTCGGCGCGCTGGATCCGGCGGAGCGCGACCAGCTCTACGAGCTGCTCCGGCGGGCGACCAGCGGAGCGCCGGCCACCTGCGCCGCGGCGGTCACCGACGAGGCGGAGCTGGACGCCAGCTGCTGAACCGGCCTACCGGCAAGCCGAGCCCCGACAAGTCCGACCGGGTTGGCCCGGACCGGCGCGTCACCGCCGGGCCAGCCGGCCCGCTGCCGGCCGGCACCGGATGACACCGGGTCTGGCCGTCCGGACGGTCAGCTCGTCGGAGCCGCCTGCGGCCGGTCGTCGCGGACGTGCACCAGCATGTCGCCGGTCTCGATGACCGCGCCGGCCCGGTCGGCCAGGGTGACCACCTTGCCCCGCCGGACCAGGGCGATGACCAGCGAGTCCAGCTCGCGGGGCGAGCGGCCGACCTCGTGGCGCTCGGCCGAGCGCATCGCCAGTGCCATCCCCTGCCCGGGCGTGAGCAGGTCCTCCACCACGTCGATCAGCGGCGGGGCGGAGGTGGAGAGCCCCAGCAGCCGGCCGGCGGTCGCCGACGAGACGATCACGTGGTGCGCGCCGCTCTGCTTGAGCAACGGGGCGTTCTCGGCCTCCCGGGCGGCGGCGATGATCCGCACCTGTCCGGCGGTGAGCTGGCGTACGGTCAGCGCCACGAGGACGGACGCGTCGTCGCTGTCGGTCGCGATGATCACGGCCTTGGCGTGCCGGACGTGCGCCTCGTTGAGCACCGAGGAACGGGTCGCCGAGCCCTCGATCGCCACCAGCCCGGCCGAGGTGGCCTGCCGCAGCGCCGCGCCGCTGCGCTCCACCACCACGATCCGCGACTTCTCCAGACCGTTCTCCAGCAGGGCGGAGACCGCGCTCCGGCCCTTGGTGCCGTAGCCGCAGATGATGACGTGGTCCTTCACGGTTCTCCTCCACCGCGACAGGCGACGGCCGGTGCGGTACTGCTCGGTCAGGACTTCCAGCGTGGTGCCGACCAGGATGATCAGGAAGAGCACCCGGGCAGGGGTGATGTACAGGACGTTGACCAGCCGGGCGCTCTGGCTGACCGGGGTGATGTCGCCGTAGCCGGTGGTGGAGAGCGACACCACCACGTAGTAGAAGCAGTCGAGGAGGGTCATCCCGTCCTCGTTGACGTCCCGGTAGCCGTCCCGGTCGAGGTAGACCACCGCGACGGTGGCGAGGACCAGCCCGACCGCGGCAGCCAGGCGCAGGCTCAGCGCGCTCAGCGGCCCCCGCCGCTGTGCGGGAAAATGGATCACCGAGGGACCTGCTCCACCGACGCCTGCACGCCCACAACATAGCGGTTTCCCCGGGGGCCGCACGCCCGGGTGGAGATCACGGGCTGGCGGACCGGACCGGGCCGACCGGGACGGCGGTGAGCGGGCATGATGGAGGTGTCCCCGGACGACCGCGAGAGTGAGGCCCGCATGTCGTTGCTGCGACGAGTGATCGGCGGCGTGCTGCGCCGGCTCCGGCTGCGGCAGGGCCGCACGCTGCGCGAGGTGGCGGTGGCAGCCGGGGTGTCGGTGCCCTACCTGTCCGAGATCGAGCGGGGCCGCAAGGAGGCCTCGTCGGAGGTGCTCGCGGCGATCTGCCGGGCGCTCGGCATCCGCCTCTCCGACCTGCTGGAGGAGGCCCGGGACGACCTGCGCCGGGTTGAGCCGCGCATCCCCACCGCACCGCGGGCCGCCCTGGCCCGGCTGGAGCGGGTGCCGGTCTCCCGCCACGAGGAGAGCGGCCCGCGCGTCACGGTCGCGCCGCGCGCCGGCCGTACCCGGGTCGGCTTCGGCCCCGGCGCCGGCGACCCGAGGCCGCACCTCGGCGAGCCACGGCCGTACACCGGCGGGTCCGTGGTGCTCACGGTCGGCGTGCCGGCGTACGTGGGCGGCGGGATGCCGGGGCTCGGCTCGACCGTCGGCGGGGCGGGGCTGCGGGTGCGGCTGATCCCCTCCGCTCCGGCCGGGCGCCCCCGTCCGCGTACCGCCAAGGTGCTGGCCAGGCGGCGGGCCCGGGCCGGCCGGCGGCGGCTGACCCCGGCGTAGCCCGGCCCGGTTCTGCCCACGGCGGATCTGCCGCGGGCAGAAATCCTGGGTTCCGCACGCGCCGCGCCGGAGGCTGGAAGCGCCGGTCCCCCGGGCGGTTCCGCCGCCCGCCGGCACGGTGGAAGGCGGACACGATGATCTCCAACGGCGTACGGATGCTGGACAGCGGGCAGCCGACCTTCGGCGACCAGGTCTATGAACGGTTGCTCAAGGAGCGGATCGTCTTCCTCGGCACCGAGGTGACCGACGCGACGGCGAACCAGATCTGCGCCCAGATCCTGCTGCTCGCCGCCGAGGACGCCGAGCGGGACATCTTCCTCTACATCAACTCGCCGGGCGGCTCGGTGAGCGCCGGCATGGCCGTCTACGACACGATGCGGTACGTCCGCAACGACGTGGCCACCCTGGCGCTCGGCTTCGCCGGCTCGATGGGGCAGTTCCTGCTCTGCGCGGGCGCCGCCGGGAAGCGCTACGCGCTGCCGCACTCGCGGATCATGATGCACCAGCCGTCCGGCGGGATGGGCGGCACCGCGGCGGACGTCACCATCCAGGCCGAGAACATGCTGCACGTGAAGCGGACCATGCAGGAGCTGATCGCCCAGCACAGCGGACGCACCCTGGAGGAGATCCAGCGCGACTGGGACCGGGACCGGTGGTTCACCGCCGAGCAGGCCCGCGAGTACGGCCTGGTCGACCGGGTGCTCACCACGGTCGACCAGCTCCCGGCGGGTTGACGGCCCGGGCCGCGACGAGGGCGGCCCGGACGGGAACGCGCGACGGCGGCCGGCGATGGTCCCGCCGGCCGCCGTCGCGTACCGCCGGCCGCCGATCCATCCGTCACGGCAGGTCGACGAGGTACGCAGGCGTTTCTCCGTCGGATGGAAGCGAACCGGCACGGCGCCGGACGCGCCCCCTCGATCGCGTCCGACACCCAAGGTGAGAATGTCGTCACGTGCCGATCCCCATAGAGCGGAGCCTATGCGCGGTGGGAATCACGCGCGCGGGCGCACGGCGCAGCGTCTTGCCGGCAATCTTCGTTACATCGGGCCCGTGCCCGCTGCATCAGGGCCGGATCGTCACCGGGCGTCGTAGCGGGCCCGGGCCGCCTCCACCTCGGCCAGGTGGTTGGTGGCCCACGACTCCAGCCCGGCGACCAGGTCGAGCAGGCTGCGGCCGAGGTCGGTCAGCGCGTAGTCGACCCGGGGCGGCACGCTGGCGTGCACCGTCCGGGTGACCAGCCCGTCGCGCTCTAGGCCGCGCAGCGTCTGGGTGAGCATCTTCTGGCTGATCCCCTCGATCCGCTGGGCCAGCTCGCCGTAGCGCTTGGTGCCCTCGGCGAGGATGAGCACCACCAGGACGCTCCACCGGTCGCCGATCCGGTCCAGCACCTGCCGGCTGCCGCAGTCGCGGGCGTAGATGTTCGGCTGCACGCCACCACTCTCCATCGGTAAGTCACGCACTTGAAGGTGCCTACTCTCCAACGGGAAGCGTCGGCTCGGTGTTCCCGTTGACGCTGACGACCGACACCGTTCTCGCAAGGGAGTGCTCCATGTCCATCGTCGTCACCGGCGCCACCGGCCACCTCGGTCGCCTGGTCGTCGAGTCGCTGCTGCACCGGGGCGTACCGGCCGGGGACGTCGTGGCGCTCGGCCGGGACACCGACCGGCTGGCCGACCTGGCCGACCGGGGCGTGACCGTGCGGCGGGCCGACTACGACGACGTCGAGTCGCTGCGTGCCGCGTTCGCCGGTGCGGAGCAGTTGGCGTTCGTCTCCGGCACCGACATCGGCCGCCGGGTCGAGCAGGCCCGCAACGTGGTGACCGCCGCGCGGGAGGCCGGTGTCCTGCTGATCGCCTACACCAGCGCCCCCAAGGCGGACACCTCCAGCTTGATCCTCGCCGTCGACCACCGGGGCACCGAACAGGTTGTCGCGAACTCCGGCCTGCCGTACGTGTTCCTGCGCAACAGCTGGTACTTCGAGAACTACCTGCCGCAGATCCCGACGTACCTGGAGCACGGGATCGCCGGCGCGGCCGGGGACGGCCGGATCAGCGGCGCCGCCCGCGCCGACTACGCCGAGGCCGTCGCCGCGGTGCTCACCACCGAGGGCCACGCCGGCCGGGTGTACGAGCTGGGTGGCGCGGGGTTCACGATGACCGAGCTGGCCGAGGAGCTGTCCCGGCAGACCGGCCGGCAGGTCGGCTACACCGACCTGCCGGTGGAGAAGTACGTCGAGGTCCTCGTCGGCGCCGGCCTGCCTCGGGCGTACGCGGAGGTCATCGCCGACGGCGACCGGGCCGCCGCCCAGGGCGAGCTGCACGTCGACGGCGACGACCTGGCCAGGCTGATCGGCCGCGAGCCGACCACGCTGGCCGAGGCGATCCGCGCCGCGCTCTGACGATCCCGCCCGCCGCCCGGCCCGGTTGTCCGGCGGGGCGGCGGGGGTGCGTCGATGACCGGCCCGGCCACCGTCGACCGGCCGCACTCGCCGCCCGTGGCTGTCGTCCCGGCCCGCTACCGTGCCGGGATGAGCGAAGCCGACTTCCTCCACGACACCCGCACGTCCTACGACACGCTGGCCACCAGCTACGCCGAGCATCTCCAGGACGAACTGGCGAGCAATCCGTGGGAGCGCGCCGTCCTGGCCGGCTTCGCCGAGACGGTCCGCGCCGGCGACAACCGGCGGGTCGTCGAACTCGGCTGCGGTCCCGGCCGGGTCACCGGCCACCTGCACGGGCTCGGGCTGGACGTCTCCGGCGTCGACCTGTCCCCGCGCATGATCGAGACGGCCCGCGCCGCCCACCCCGGGTTGCCCTTCACGGTGGGCTCGATGACCGACCTGGACGTGCCGGACGCCACCCTCGGCGGCATCGTGTGCTGGTACTCGATCATCCACCTGCCGGACGAGCTGCTCCCGGCCACCTTCGCCGGGTTCCGCCGGGCGCTGGCGCCGGGCGGTCACCTGATGCTGGCGTTCCAGGTCGGTGACGAGCCGCTGCACCTGACCGAGGCGCTCGGCCATTCGATCTCGCTGACCTTCCGGCGCCGGCAGCCGGAACGCGTCGCCGAGCTGCTGACCGAGGCCGGGTTCGCGATGCGGGTGCGGTTGGTACGCGAGCCCGCGACGGTCGCGGGCCGCCCCGAGCGCACCCCGCACGCGTACCTGCTGGCCCACCGACCGGCCGGTTCCTGACGCCCGCGGCGACCGGGTGGGGACGCGCCCACCCCCACCCGGTGGCGCCTAGGTCGTCAGCACCACCTTGCCCAGCGCCCGGCGCCCCTCCAGGTCGGCGTGCGCGGTGGCCGCGTCGGCCAGCGGGTACGTGGACACCCGCGGCCGCCACCAGCCCCGGCCGGCGAGTTCCAGCGACCGGCCGGCCAGGCCCGGGATGCCGCCGGGCAGGGCGCGCATCCGCTGACCCAGCCACCCCACGGTGAGGCCCCGCTCGACCAGGTCCGCCGTCTCGACCCGGGTCGCCGCACCGGACGACCAGCCGAACATCATGAACCGGCCGCCCGGCCGCAGCAGCTCCAGCGCGGCCCGGCCGACGGTGCCACCCACCCCGTCCCAGACCAGCGTCACGCCGCCGACCTGCTCCCGGACCCGGTCGGCCCAGTCGGGCAGCCCGTAGTCGACCACGAGGTGCGCGCCCAGGTCGTGCAGCGGCGCCGTCCGGTCGCTGCCCCGCGCCGCCGCGACCACGGTGGCCCCGGTCGACCGGGCGGCCTGCACCAGCAGCCAGCCCATCCCACCAGCCGCCGAGGGCACCAGGACCACGTCGTCCGCGGTCGGGCGTTCCAGCTCGAAGACGCCGAGGGCGGTCCGGCCGGTGCCGACCGCGGCCACCGCCTCGGGGAAGTTCACCGCCTCGGGTACGGCGAACAGCGACTCGACAGCGGTGACGGCCTGCTCGGCGTAGCCGCCCGGCACCATGCCGAGGTGGGCGACGACCCGCCTGCCGAGCCAGGATCCGTCGACACCGGCGCCCACCTGGTCGACCACCCCGGCCACCTCCCGGCCGGGAATCGTGGGCAGCTCGGGCAGCGGCAGCGGGCCGCCGGCCTCGCCCTGGCGCAGAGTCGTGTCGAGCAGGTGCACGCCGCTGGCCCGGACGGCGATCCGCACCTGGCCGGGGCCGGGTGAGAGGTCCGGCAGGTCGTCGAGGACCAGGTTGCCGGGTGGGCCGAACTCGTGAAGCTGAATCGCACGCATGAGACGATCCGACAACTTCAAGGCCGGTTGAGGTCAACACCTGGCGACTGATCTCACGGCTGTCCGACATGCCACCGGACCGGCGCGGGGCGGAGCCGGGTGACCTGCCCGCCTTCTGGGCGCCGGCGACCCCGCGGTGCGGCTCGACCAGTCGCCTCGCCTCCTCGGCGTCCGCCTCGGTGCGGAAGACGCCCAGGTTGTGACGGCGTCGGCGGCCGTCCTCCTCGGTCACCACCGCGAGCAGGTGCCGGTTGCGGTACCGGTCTCGGCGTACGCCCGCCGGCCGGCCGGTGAGGAACGCCTCCGCGACTCCTGCGGGGAGGCGATGTCGAGCTCAGCGCCGACCCCGAGCAGCGGCTTGACCGGCCACACCGGATCGTACGGCGTGAACGGGTTGAAGAACGAGGGTTGCAGGTCCGACAACTCGCCCTCGCACCATCCCACGCCGCGGGCGAGGACGTAGCCCATCGTCCCCTGGCTCTCCAGCACGAGCACCCGGTAATTCTCCGGGTGGCCATGATCGTCCCGGATGCCGCCGTGGATCCGCGCGGCCTCCTCCCCGGTCGCGCATCGGATCACCAGTCCCCGGTACGCCGCCCGGACCTGCATCGCGTCCGCCAGCCTGAACAGCACCCCGACCGTGGTCGGGAGGCGGGCGTGACCCTCGGGCATCAGGTCGGCCCGCAGGAGCAGCTGGCCGTGGGTCGCGGAGTACGCCCACAGCACGAACAGCCGCTCGCTACGGAACAGCTCGGCACCGGGGCGGAAGTCCTCGTCACGAGAAAGCCAGACCTTCGACGTCATCCGGCCACCCTTGGGCACCGCGATGGCCGCGTCAAGATCAGAAAGGGCGTACAGGTCCTGCGAGCGGTCGTTGACGCGGACACGGGTGGACCCTCGGCTTGGGAATTGTCGAATGCGGGCCGCACGTTCACTGGCTCGCCGATGGCCCAGCCGAAAACGCATTGCCTGGTCCCCCGACCGACGACAGCCTTCAAGAATGATCGAAACGCGTGCGCTCACTGAGGGCGATTGGACGGTCTGGCGGGAACTGCGGCTCGCTGCGCTGACCGAGGCGCCGTACGCCTTCGGTTCACAGTTGGCGGACTGGCAGGGGGACGGCGACCGTGAGGAACGCTGGCGCGGTCGACTGGCCATCCCCGGCTCGTACAACGTGGTGGCGATGCTCGACGGGCAGCCCGTCGGGATGACCAGCGGAGTGCCGACGGATCAGGACGGCGTCGCCGAGCTGATTTCCATGTACGTGGCGCCGGCGGGACGTGGCCGAGGCGTGGGCGACCACCTGCTGCACGCGGTCGAGCAGTGGGCTCGGCAGGTCGGCGCGGGGACGCTACGGCTGGCCGTGGTGGAGGACAACATGAACGCCCGGGCGCTCTACCGGCGGAACGGCTTCCACGACACGGGCGAGCTCGGCGACCTCATGCCCGACGGCGTGCGCAGGGAGCACGTGATGGTCAAGAGCCTCGCTCCTTGACCCGTCGCTGCCGATCGAACGTGGCGTGGGAACTGTTCCGGTTGGGGAGCTGGCGAGGCGATAGGGCAGGCAGCGGGCACGGGAGGCCGGAAGACAGTCAGTAAGCGTTGATCAAGGGTGTGACCAGGTGCCCCCGGCAGGATTCGAACCTGCGACACACGGTTTAGGAAACCGTTGCTCTATCCCCTGAGCTACGAGGGCGCGAGCGCCCAGTCTAGCGACCTGCGGGCTGACCCGGGATGGCAGGGAGTGGCCTGCGTTGGCCTGCATTGTCCCGGCCGATCGGCCCAGCCGATGACCACACGTGGATCACACGGGCGAGCTAGCGATCATGTTCCTTGGTGCCGGTTGACCCGAACTGGCACCGATTGACCCAGGGTGGCACCGGCTGGAGAGCACACACCGCGCACAGCGCGATGATCCCCCACAGCCTGGCGGAGGCTACCCAACGGCAACCGCCACGAAGTAGGCGATACAACAGGCGCTAGACCACCGATAGGGTCCGGGCCACCATCAGCAGAGACAGCAGCTTCAACAGCGCCTGGTCGCAGACCCGTTCCTCAACCGCGTGCATCAACTCCTGGTGCGGTATCGCCGAGAAGCAGTTGGCGATATCCGTCTCGACCACCCACCGCCTACCCCGCGCGGACTCCTCGATGAGCACCTGCAGGGCATCGTGCGCCGAACGTTTCGGGCGGAACCCGAAACTGCACGGCAGCATGTCCGCTTCAAAGACCGGCTCGAGCACGATCTTCACCGCGGCCTGCACTATCCGGTCACGAACCGACGGGATCGACAGCGGCCTCAACTCGCTGCTGCCGGACTTGGGGATGAACACCCGCCGCGCCGGCAACGGCCGATAGCTGCCGTCCCTGAGCTCGCGCGCCAGGTCATCCAGCAGCCGGCCAACGCCGTCCTGCTCGACCTGGTCAAGGCTGGTCTTGTCGATGCCCGGCGCGCCGTCGTTACGACGCACCGCGACCCACGCCCGCCACAAGACGTCCCTGCGCAGGACTTTGTCTCGCAGCGCGTGGAACCGACGTCCGGGATCGGCCTTGGCCGCCCGGTACAGCGCACGCTGCAAGGCACGGACCGGATCAACGATCGATCCGCCAGCGGCGGGACTAGCCGAAACGGCACTCACCGGGCCCCTCCTCAACACCACACGCACCGACGAAGCAGCGGCCCTTCCCTCACCGGCGGTTGTGTTGTCCGCCCGGCTCGATCGGTACTACGACCGCCTCCGACGCCCTCCCGGCCGGTCGCTCACTTCCCGAGATCATCGGTTATAGAACGCCGCGCTTCCGGTGACATACGCGCAGGTCACCGGGCCGGGGAGGGCCTCCCCAGTTCCCGCCGCCACTATCTGAACGTTCCGCGCCCCATACGCCGAGGAGTCCTTCACGGCTGCAATCCAGGTGCTTCACCGCTTCCATGGCCTTCACCCCGATTTCGAAGGGCTCAGCACTCCCCTGTGCCACCCTCACGGGCAGCTGAGTAACGACGCCGCAGGCTTCGCTTCACGCTACGGACCGCTCAGTCGCTCCCCCAACAGGGCTTTCGACACTGGGCTTCGACCCGACCCGTTTCCAGACCGAGCCGCCAGTCTGCTACCGGGCCTCCTGGCAGCTACCCGGACCGGACTTCCACCGGCAAGCGACGACGAGCTTACGAACGAAGATCAACCACCTACACGATCAACCTCCATCTGCTGGGCGCACGAAAACGGCTCAGTGGTAGCGATTGAGTGGTGTTGTCCCTGCAGATCAACCGGATTGCGGATCACCCACGGATCAACGGCCGGCTGCGGTGGACGAGACGTCGTCCTCCACCCTCGGGGGAAGACTCCACAGCAGGAGCTGGAAGGGGTCCTCGCCGCAGGTGAGCCAGGTGCCGTCGCCAAGCGCCATCGGGTCCTCCGATACGGGCGTCGAGTACTCCACCCAACCGAGCACATCTCCCCGCGCCGTGTCGATCAGCCAGTGCCGCGGATACCCATACCTCTCCCTGGTGCTCGCGACAACCGTGCGCTCGTCGACGAAGCCGCACTGGTAGCCCCAGAAGGGCTCCTCCTCGGCGTCTGGCGGCGCCTGGGGATGCGGGGGAAGCCGGTGGGAGGCGGCGACCTCGTGCGTCACCGCACCGTCGGGAAGGCGATGGATTGCCGGCTCCCTCCCCCAGTGAGCGATCGTGAGGAACCGCGTCCCGCAGGGGCTGACATCGGCGAGGCAGCGGTCGTCCTCACCGATACGGGCGACGGTGAGTCGATTGCCGTCCCACCGACCCCACCGCAGCGGCGTGCGGCGGTGACCGTCTCCGCGGTCAGGCCGCCCTTCGCGCTGTACGTGACGCTGGTCAGGTGGTCGGCGGAGTCGTAGCCGT
This sequence comes from Micromonospora sp. CNZ280, assembly GCF_011759515.1. Lineage (NCBI taxonomy): Bacteria > Bacillati > Actinomycetota > Actinomycetes > Micromonosporales > Micromonosporaceae > Micromonospora > Micromonospora sp. CNZ280. Next base: position 2,675,461 of record NZ_JAAOYP010000001.1, on the reverse strand, counting down.
AACCGGTGGTGTAGGTGCCGGCGAGCTTGCCTTCGGCCTGGGGGATGGTCCACCGGGTGCCGGTGGGCCGGTACTGGTCGTCGTACCCGGTCGGTTCCACCTTGTACTCGGCGCCTGCGACGTATCGGATGGTGGAGGAGAGTTGCCCCTTGGCGAAGGCGAGGCCGTCGTAGGTGTAGGCGGCGAGTTTGGTGCCGGTGTTGAGCTCACCTGCCCACCGTTCCGTGACCCGTCCGACGGTGTCGTAGCGGTAGGAAATCTTTTGGCCGCGGGCGTCGATGGTCCATTCCAGGTCACCGATGGGGTTGTACTTGGAGCTGCTGCTGCCGGTGTTCGGGTCTTGGACGCTGGTGCGGTTGCCGGACAGGTCGTAGCCGTAGCGGGTCACGTTGCCTGCCGCGTCGGTGATGGCGGTCAGCTCACCGGCGGTGTTGTAGCCGTAGCGGGTCTCCTCGACCTGGGTGCCTGGTTGGACGGCAACCTTGACCGCCTGGCCGGCGGCGTCGTAGTAGGTGGTGGAGTTGCCTCCCGACGGCGGGATGAGGGTGTGCCGGTCACCGTCGTAGCTGTGCCGGGTCCGCCACTTCTCCACACCGCCGGATTCCAACACCTCGGCGGTAACCCGCCCCAGCGCGTCGTACCTGTAAGTCGTCCGGGAGTCCAGGGTCGCCGCGGCGGGGTTGTCCAACGCTGATCCGGCCGGGTCAATGTTGTAGTACGGAGCGGTCTGCGCCGCTATCTGCCCGCGACCGTCGTAGCTGGTGGTGGTGATGACCCGTCCCGTCCGCCGGGCGGCATTGCCTTTGATAGCGGGAACGGCCGCTCCGGCCGGCAGTTGGCCGTCGTGGAGGTTGAACGACAGGCTCAGCCGAGCGTAGCGAGCGTACGGGTGAGCCAGTCCCGTTCCGCCTGCGTGGTAGCGCGGGCGATTTCGAACATGCCTTGACGGTAGGGGTCGTCCATGTCGGCTGCCCGTAGCCGTTTTCCGCCGGCGGAGAAGAACGTGGCCGGCGCCTGCAGGAAGTCTAGCCGCCGCCTGAGCACCGCGGCCTGTTCGGCCCGGTCGGGTAGGTGCCGCAGGAACGCCAGCACGGTGAAGTACCGGTTCCGGTCGCTGATCTCCACCTCCGAGGGCGAGCGTAAACGCTGGAGCAGTTCGGCGCGGCCGGCGTCGGTGAGTGAGAGCACTTGCCGCGGTGCCGCGGACGTGCCCGGCTCGACCCGGCGTTCCAGCATCCCGGCCGCCTCGAGGCGGCTGATCGCCGGGTAGAGCGCACCGTCGCTGACCGGTCGGACGTGCCCGGTCAGCGACTTGATCCGCTCCTTGAGCTCGTATCCGTGCAGCGGCTCGTCGTGCAGGAAGCCCAGGATCGCCAGCGCGAGCATGTCGTCCTCCGTTGCGTGTGGCCACGCCAGCCTATAGCGTTCCGTGGTACATCGAAACGAGGTACAGCGAACCGAGGTAAGCACATGACCCACCGGCGCCCACTGCTACGCCTGGCCGCGCCCAACTACGTCGCACTGCTCTCCGGCGTGATCACCGGAATGATCGACGTGGCATGGGTGGGGCGGCTCGGTCCCGGCCCGGTCGCCGCGGTCGCCGTCGCCACCAGCGTGGAGAACGCCCTGCTCGGCGTCGCCCTGCTGGTCAACGGCGGGGTGACCGTGGTGCTGTCCGGCCATGTCGGCGCGGGCGACACGGCCGCCGCCCGCGCAACGGTGCGCGCCGGCTGGTGGATCTATGCCGGGCTGACTCCGGTGGTGGTACTCGCCGGCTGGGCGCTGCGCCACCCACTCGCCGCCGCCTTCCTCGGCGACGCGGAGGCGGCGGAACAGGCGGCGGCGTACTTCACGGTCCTCTTCCCGGCCGTGGCGATCTTCTACGCCCAGCAGGTCGTCGACGCAACCTTCGCAGGGCACGGGGACACCCGAACGCCGATGCGGCTGGCCCTGCTCGCCAACGGCCTGCTGCTGGTCCTCGACCCCGTGCTGATCTACGGAGTCGGCCCGGTGCCGGCCTTCGGCGTTGCCGGAGCGGCCGCGGCGACGACGCTCGGCCGCGCCGCCGCACTCGTCACCGGCTTGATTCTGGTACGTCGCCGGCATCCGGCGCGCGGCGCCGCAGCCCCGCTACGGCCCGCGCTCCGGGCCGTCACGGTCGCCGGCGCGCCGATCGCCGGGGACTTCCTCGTCCGCATGGTCGGCGCCCTGATCACCATCGGCGTGGTGAGCCGCTCCGGCGTGGCCGCAGTGGCCGCGTACGGGATCGGGATGAAACTGCTCTACTTCGCCACGATGGGCTTCTACGCCCTGCGCAACGCGGCGACCATCCACACTCCGCGGACAATCAGCGCCCTCGAGCCGGACTCCCGCACCCCGCAGCGCCGCGCCATCGGCAGGCAGGTGCTCGGCCTCGCCCTGACCGCCGCCGCGCTCGCCGCGGTATTCCTCGCGGCAGCCGCGCCCATGCTGATGCGCCTGTTCAGCGCGGACCCACAGGTGATCACGGCCGGCGTGATCTTCCTGCGCTGCGTCGGCGGTTACCTGATCCCGATCGCCGGAGTGGTCGCGCTCGGCGGCCTTCTCGTGGGCTCCGGCAGCGGACCGCGGCTATTCGCGGTAACGGTGGCCGGGATGCTCACGCAGAGCGGGCTGGCTTGGGGCTTCGCCGGTGTGCTGGGGCTGGCCGGAGTGTGGCTCGCGATGGCGGTGAGCGCGCTGCTCCAGCTCACGCTGGTCCTGCGGGCGGCCAAACTGCGCGCCCCAACCGCAGACGAACCCATCGCTCCGCTCGCACCGTCGATCCGTGCAGAACGCCGAACCCTTCCAAGCACGACGCTGGATCGATCCCCAACAGCCGCCACGGTTCCCCGTCCGGACACGGCGCCAGGTCGACGGTGACCGACCTTACCGTAAAGGCGGCCGACATCGCCGTAGCCGAGTTCAGGACTTCCTTTCGGCGGGTGTACGCGCTGATTCACGCACCTGTGACGTTTCAGGCCCGATGTCGGGCCTGAAGTGAAACCCGACGGTTGGATCAGCCGGCACGTCGAGGCCCGACCGGACGGCCGCCACCTGGCCCCGGCCGCGTTGTCCGAGGTATGCACCGCCAGAGACACGGGCGGCGCCGACACCGAAGACGTCAACGTTGTGGCGCCGCGCCGCGCCGCGCGCCGTGGCGGCAGCGGCGTTCGTCGCCGAAGACAAGGACGATCTTCGCATGACTGCCCGCGCGGCGTTGACCCACAACACCGCCCGATGCATCCGCACATCGGCCAGATCCGGACGCCGCCGACTCGCAGAGCGCTTCTTGGTGTGGTGGGCGAGCTTCTGGCCCGCGACGTCGTCGTGTCGTTCGAACCTATGCAGCGTGGCCCGTACCGGTTGTGCGCTGGTCAGCGCATGAGGGCTTGCCAAGTTTTCCGGTGCGAGCACCGCACCGTCGCGCCTCGGTTCTGCTGTGGTGGGCCCCGCCGTGCAGCGCGCCGGCGGCGAGACTGCCGCTGCCCGCCGGGTGGCTTGGGTGAATCGATGCCTGGCCGGATGTCGACGTGTTCTCGGTTCTGCTGGACGCGGACAGCCGGGGAGCTGAAGTCACCCGCTTGGCTTGCGCGAAGGTCGGTGACCCGCACAACCTGTCGACGATCCGCGCCGCACGACGCCACCGCGGCTACGGCATGCCGATCAGGCTGGTTGGCGGGTGTGATACGCGAGCACCCGGGTCAGCAGGTGGGTCAGTTGGTCACGCTCGTCGGTCGAGAGCGGCGCGAGCAGCTCTTCCTGCACCTTGGCCAGCTGCTTTTCCAGCCGTCGAAGTTGCCGTCGCCCGACTGGGGTGATGGTGATGATGTTGCGCCGCCGGTCGGCCGGGTCGGGGGCGCGGTTGACGAGTTCCCGGTCGGCGAGTTCGTTGATCGCCGCGACGATGTCGCTGAAGTGGATGCCACTGCGGCGGCCGAGCGCCGCCTGGCTGGCGGGCCCGAACTCATCCAGGGTCGCAAGCAGGCGGTAGTGGTAGCCCCGGGCATCGACTGCCGCGAGCCCGTCGCTCACCAGCCGGTGGGTATGCATGGCGGTCTGGGTAATCAGCCAGCTCGGCAGGCTGGTCAGGCGGGCAGGTGCCGCGTCTCGGGCCGGGGTCTCCATGTGGCCAGCCTAACAAGTCTCATTGGCGCGACTAACGGAATCGAATGAATTGGCCGTGCTAACGTTAGTGGTACAAACGTTAGATCCTCCAATGAGAGTGAGTTGCTCAGATGACCATGATCAAGCCGTTCCGTGTCGACGTCCCCCAGGCCGACCTCGATGATCTGGCCGACCGGCTGGCTCGTACCCGCTGGCCCGACGAGCTGCCCGACGCCGGCTGGGACTACGGCATCCCACTGTGGCGGGTACGCGAACTGGCCGAGCGCTGGCGCACCGCGTACGACTGGCGCAAGCACGAGGCCGAACTCAACCACCACCCGCAGTTCACCACCGAGATCGACGGGCAGAACATCCACTTCCTGCACGTGCGATCCGCCGATCCGGACGCGCTGCCGCTGATCCTCACCCACGGCTGGCCCGGCTCGGTCGTGGAGTTCCTCGACGTGATCGGCCCACTGTCCGAGCAGTTCCACCTGGTCATCCCGTCGATCCCCGGCTTCGGCTTCTCCGGCCCGACGCGGGAACGCGGCTGGGACCAGACCCGCGTCGCCCGAGCCTGGGCTGAACTGATGCGGCGGCTGGGCTACCACCGGTACGGGGCGCAGGGCGGCGACTGGGGATCGGGGATCTCCCGTACGCTCGGCGCGGTCGCCCCGGAGAACCTCGTCGGCGTACACCTCAACTACCTGCCCACGCCTCCGCCGCCCAACTGGGCGGGAGAAGCCGATCTGTCTGAGCAGAACCGCGCTCGCCTGGCGCGGATCAAGCAGCTCATGGCTCAGCGGCACCCTCACCAGGTGCTCTACTCCACCCGGCCGCAGACGGTGTCCTACGCCCTGATCGACTCACCGGTCGGGCAACTGGCGTGGATCGCCGAGAAGTTCACGGAGTGGATCGACCCACGATCCGAGATCAGCGACGACCGCATCCTCACGAACGTCGCGCTCTACTGGCTCACCGCCACCACGGCGTCCGCGGCGCGCCTCACCCGCGAGAGCGCGTTCGGCGGACCCTTGCCCTGCCCGCCTCAGGTGGGCGTCGCCGTCTTCGCGCACGACATCACCCGGCCCGTACGCCCCCTCGCCGAACGGTCGTACACGATCACCCACTGGAGCGAGTACGACCGTGGCGGCCACTTCGCCGCGATGGAGGTGCCCGACCTGTTCGTCGACGACGTACGAGCGTTCTTCCGGGACCTGCGGTGACGTCATGCCGAGCCTGACGAGTGCAGTTCGTACGACGACGTCGGCCGTTACCGCGGATCCGCGGCGCTGGTGGGCACTGGTAGCGGTGGCCATCGGCCAACTCGTGATCACGGCAGACGCCACGATCATGAATATCGCGCTGCCGACCGTCCAGCGGGCGCTGCAACTCACCGATGTCGAACGCCAGTGGGTAATCACCATCTTCGCCCTCGGTTACGGTGGGCTCCTGCTGCTCGGGGGCCGGCTGTCCGGCCTGATCGGTCGCAAACGGTGCCTGCTCATCGGGCTGGCCGGTCTCGCGCTGGCCTCCGTTCTGGGCGGCGTGGCGGTCAACCCGGCGATGCTTCTGGCGTCCCGCGGGCTGCAGGGGGTGTTCGGGGCGCTGTTCACCCCCGCTGTCCTTGCCTTGATCGGCACGACCTTCACCACGCCCGACGAGCGGGCCAAGGCGTTCGGGATCTACGGCACGGTCATGGGCAGCAGTTCGGGCATCGGACTGATCCTCGGCGGGCTGCTGACCGACTACGCGGGCTGGCGCTGGAGCCTGTTCGTCAGCGTGCCCGTCGCGGCCATCGCCGCGGTCGGTGTCGTCGTGGCCGTGCCTGCCACGCCCCGTCGTACGGGCACGCGGGTGGACCTGGTCGGCGCTGCCCTCGTGACGTCGGGGCTGATGGCGCTGGTCTACGGGTTCAGCGAAGCGGAATCCGGTGGCTGGACGACACCGTCGACGATGCTCGGCCTCGCGGCGGGGCTCGTGCTGTTGGCCTTGTTCGTCGGGGTCGAGAACCGGACGACCCATGCGCTGCTACCCCTGCGCGTGGTCCTGCACCGCCGGCGAGGCGGCGCCTACCTGGCCGTTCTGTGCATGGCGGTGGGTAACTTCGCCGGATCCTTCTTCCTCACCTTCTACTTGCAGAACGTCCTGGGCTACGCCCCGCTCACCGCCGGGCTCGCCTTCCTGCCGTACACCGCCGCCATCATCCTCGGAGTACGGCTCGCCCGCCGGATCGTGGCCAGCGCCCCGGTGCGGTGGCTGCTGTGTCCCGGTCTGCTGGTCACGGCCGCGAGCCTCGCGCTGCTCGGCCTGTTGCGCCCCGACAGCGACTACGCCACACACCTGCTGCCCGTCGTCGTGTTGCTGGGACTCGGCAACGCCTGGGTCCTGGTGCCCGCCAACAACACCGCCACCCTGGGCGCCGGACCGGACGCCGGGGTCGCGGGAGCCACCGTCATGACCTCCATGCAGGTCGGCTCCTCGCTGGGCGTCGCGCTGCTCGGCAGCATCGCGGGCTCGGCCGCCGCCGACTTCCGCCACACCCACGCACCGGCCGCGGGTCTTGCCGCCCAGGCAGCCGTACACGGCTACAACGTCGCAAGCCTGGCCGCTGCCGGATTCCTCTGCCTCGCGGCCGTCGCCGTGTTCCTGATCATCGGCCGCGACGAAGCCCGTCGATAACCGACCCTGGGAAAAGGAGATCACAACCCATGATCCTGGTAACCGGCGCCACCGGAAACGTCGGCGTCAACATCGTCCGCCAACTCGTCGCCGCCGGCGAGAAGGTACGCGTCATCACCCGCAACCCCCGTACCCGCGCGCTTCCCGACGAGGTCGAGGTCCTGCCCGGCGACCTCACCCGGCCGGAAACCCTGCCGGCAGCACTTCATGGTGTCGAGCGGGCATTCCTGTTTCCCGTCTTCGGCGCGCCCGACGGGTTCCTCGACGCGGCGAAGCAGGCCGGCCTGCGGCACGTCGTACTGCTCTCCTCATCGGCCATCACGTACCCCAGGCCGGGATGGATCGGCGAGCAGCATCTGGCACTCGAAGAGGCCGTCGCTGCGTCGGGGCTGCCGTGGACGTTCGTACGCCCCGACGTCTTCATGACCAACGACCTCGCCTGGGCACACCAGATCGCGGCCGGCGGGGTCGTACGCGCGCCATTCGGCAATGCCGCGCAGGCCCCCGTCGACCCCCGCGACATCGCCGCGGTCGCCGTCCGCGCGTTGCTCGACCGGCACCTCGGCAAGACGTACACACTCACCGGGCCCCAGTCACTGACCCAGATCGACCGCGTGCGGATCATCAGCGAGACGACCGGGCGACCGCTGCGGTTCGAGGAGCAGCCCAGCGACCAGTTCCGGGCGGAGCAGCTGCTCCAGGGAGCGCCGCCACCGGCGGTCGACTTTCTCCTGGACGTACTCGCCTCAGCCGACGGCAAGACCGCGCAGGTACTGCCGACCGTCGAGGAGGTCACAGGGCGGCCCGCATTCACCTACGCCCAATGGGCTGCCTACCACGCGGCAGCCTTCACCGCGACGCCAGCCTGACGTAGCGCCGTCCCCGGGCGGCCCGCCAGCATGCCGACCCTGATCTACGTGGGGCGCTTCCCGACCAGGCCCAGGTTGCCGGGATCGAGGAAGGCATCGCCTGTCGGGTGATCGGGTTGCTGCCGGCCGCCCGGCGGGTGAGCTGAACCAGTAGGGCCACGATCGACATGGACGGCGATGACGTCAATATCATCGTGGCCGTGCAGCCTGTCAGTCTGCTCGCGGCAGAATGTCTCGAATTCGGAAGCAACGGTCGGAGAAGCTCACGGTGTGACTGGACTGTTGGACATCGCGGTCGGAGACCAGCATCTTTCACTGCGGGTCTGGCCGGCCGTCGACACGGACCAGGCACCCAGCGCGCTGCTCCCCGCGACCGGAAAGATCGCACGCGACTGGGACGTGATCGCCTCAGGCGTGTCCGCTGATCGGACGGTGTACGCCGTCGACCTGCGGGGCCACGGCGCCAGCGACTGGCTCGGCACGTACTCAACGGGTCCTCCGATGCTCGATCCACCTGGGTTGTCGAGCCTGGAGGGCAACGCTACTTCGAGCCGAGCAAACCCCTCTTGAATCTCTCCCTGAGGTTCCCCGATAGCGTGGAGGCCGGACCTAAGGGGATAGGTACACCGCCGCCGACTACGCCAAGGCCTGCCGCCGGCTGGGTGTCCTGCAGTCAATGGGCCGGGTCGGCTGCGCCCTGGACAACGCCGCCGCCGAGGCGTTCAACTCCACTCGGGGTCGAGTACATCCACCGGCAGCGGTTCCGCACCCGCGCCGAGGCCCGACTCAAGATCAAGCGCCGAGGTGGGTGGCTGGGCTGGTCGGGTCGCTGTTGGTGGGGTCATCCTGGCATTCGTAGGCGTGGATGCGGAGGTTGGTCATGGCCTCACGTCTGACGAGAACGAATGCGGTCACGGTCAACGACGTGCTCGACTGGCCGAAGCTGTTGGAGGTCGACTGCCTGGACCGGGTCCATCTGACCATGTCCGTGCCGAACCTGGTCGTGGGTGGGCAGGTGGTCAGCTTCCTCAACCAGCACGAGGGCATGCCGGTGCCGTCGCCTGCGCTGCTGGAACGCCGTGGACAGGCCTTCCGCCGGGCGGTGATGTCGTTCGCCGAGGCCAACGACATCCCGGTCATCGGCTTCACCGGCAAGAAGGAGAAGACCCGGCCGGGCGTGCTGGCCGACAGCCCGTGGCCGCAACGCAAGATCGACCAGGTGATGCCGTTGATGCGCAAAGCCGCGGCCACCGGCCGGTCCCAGGTCGTCGCGATCGGCGTGGCGCAGGAGTATCAGCGCGTGTTCACCGGGACCAGGTCCGCCACCGACACCGGGGCCGTGTGGTTCACCTACCAGCGCGTCCGGAAGGTCGGCCGGAGTGCACCGCCCGCGCACGCCATGGATCGGCCCGCGCGGGCGGTGGTGGGTGGAACTAATTTAATGCGCCCCACCTCGCCGGCCAGCCCGTCGGGCTACTCGAAACGGCTGCTTACGGTGCTCATCGCGGCCGGCTTCGCTCTCGTCGTCGGGCTGGTCGGAACGCTCGCCCTCGGCGACGAACCCGACACTCGGCCCGTCGCGGAGCCGGTCGTCGCCGCACCCGTCGACCAGCCGGCATCGGTCGCGTCGGGCACGTCGTCGGGTCCGGGTAGCAGCCCGCCAACCAAGCTCACTCCGGTCAGCCCGCGGCAGTTGGCCGCCGAACTGGCGGCGATAGTCGACAACGCGGAGAGCCGGAACGACATCGACCCAGAGACGGCCGACGACCTGCGGGACAAGCTCGCCGGCCTCAACCAAGGCAAGCCCAAGGACCGAACCAAGCGGATTCAGGAACTGCGCGAGCGAGTCACCGAGGCGGCCGAGCGGGGCCGGATCAGCGCCGACACCGTGACCCGCCTGCAGGACCTGCTGGCTAGCTACTCGCAGGGACGCGGCGAGGAAGAGGACGACTGACAGCTCAGGCGCAGGCTGATGCGGTTGGTTATCCGAGACAGGCGACGACGACCGCTATCCGACGGTCGGTTGAGGTGTCCCCGCGCCGCGGTCGGTGACTCCGGCTGGCGCCGGGCCAACATCCGTCACAGAGGCGCCGAGGTCGGCGAACACGCGCTCCGTCCGCTCCAATCTGGCCGGACGTCCGACGGCCAGCCAGAATTGCTGCACGAGCGATCACACCTCGGTCATCCGTACGACCGCTGGTTTCTGTTGTGGTGGAGTCATAGATTGCTGACTCTCCGCTCATCTCGAAAGACGGGAAGGGCATCGGCATCCAGAGGGACCGAACAATGGTGCATGAATCCGCCACGCCTCCGCCGGACCAACCGCCGTCCGTGGGTGAACCCGTCCGTGGGCCCGCAGGGACGCCTGCCGCATCGGGACCAATCCGTGAATGGATCGTGTTGGGCGCTGGCCTCGCCGCCATCATTGGCTCATTCATGCCTTGGGCCAAGGTGAGCGCACCGATCCTGGGGACGATGACCGTGTCGGGTGTCGACGGTTCGGACGGCTGGATCACGGCTGGACTCGGTCTCGCGATTGCCGTCTACGCCGGGTTGGCCCTGCGGGGTCAACGGATGCCTCTCGTCGTGCCGGTCCTTGCTGCTCTCTCCGCCCTCGGATTGCTCGGACTCGGCGCGTGGAAGATCGTCGATCTTCAGTCGGCAGAGGCGGACATGCGGGCAAGCATGTCCGGTGAGGACGATCCCCTGGGCCTTGGCAAGGCGATGAGCGCCGCCACCCAGATGAGCGTAGGATCCGGGCTCTGGTTGCTGACGCTCGCGGGACTGGCCGGCGCCGCCACCATCGCCGTGGTTGTAGTCAGCCGCTACCGCTCCTCCACTGCTGGAGACTGAGGCACCACTACCTGCCCCGTCCACTCATCTGCGGATCTGATCACATGGTGGAGGGCGCCCTGCGGGGTGGCCCGTCGTAGGTAGTCCCGCCGCCGCTGCCGCACTGTCTGCGGCAGCGGCCGCACGGATTCCGCTTCAGTTCACCTCCCGCGCCGCGACCACCTTCGGTGGACTACCGACCGCCGCAGCGCAGTAACTTTCACGGTTGGGTGTTGCTGGCCTGCGACCAGGTCGGGGCGGGTCCTGCCAGCAAACGGCACCGGCGCACAGGTCAATGTAACGGCTGTCGCGGTCGTGACGCCTGCATTGGTGGCAGTGCAGAGGTCGGCTCGGGACGCCACAACAGTCCACGTCGGGCCGGCAGCATCTCGCCCCGAGTCCGGTGCCGAGGCCGTATTGATAGCTGGTGCCGGTCTGCCTGGGCTGAAGGGCATTTGTGTGCTTGACCTGTCCGCCATTGCGCGTGAACGTGTAGTGCTGGCGACCGTTGCTGACCTGATCGTGGCGGCGACGGTCGGTAAGGGCTTGCGGGTGGTGGTAACTTGCCCGGCCTCGCACGTCACTGTCGTTGGTCGCCTGGTTCGCGGATTGCACGCGCGTGGTCGGCCCTGCCACTACTGGGTTTCCAGCTCGGGCCGCCCCGACTTTGCCCGCCTAGAGTCGACCGATAGGGAAGCGAGCGAACCGACGGTCATGATGATCGCAGGTATGACGGCACCGGCCAGCGGAGACGAGGCTCAGCTCATCAACCTTCGCGTGGCGACGCATGCCCCGACCGCATTGGCATTGAGCGCCGCTGACCGTCAGGCGAGCGCCGTGCCCTTGGGTGCCAGCCGTCATTTGGACATTCTGCTTGACTATCACGACCCGGGTTGGCCGATAGTCCGCCATGTCGTGTCCCGGCTGTCACCGCCGTTTGCCATGCATTAGCCGCAGTTGGCTTCGTGCCCGCCGTCGCGGCCGTCCGCCAACAGACTGTCATCCTGCCTCGGGCTGCCGCTGCGGTGGTCGTGCGGCACATGCACACTGACGCCGTCGCCACCGAGTAGGCCGGTTCGGCCGCGACGGCCTGCTCGCCGAGCAGGCCGGAAGACCCAGTGGGTGGTGGCGTGACCGCTGCCGGGACGAGGAGCATCGGTTGTCCCAGTCGGGTGATCACCGGCGGGTGCCGTGAGCTGGGGATACTTGTCGGCGAGCAAGGGTCGCGGAACTTGCAGGAGTAGGTAGCCTGCCAGCATGGGTGCGGACGCGTGGGGGCCCGAGCCGGCGGACCCGGCACGGCCACACCGTGGCGCGGTCACGACCCTGATGTCACAGCACTTCACCGGCGCGACTGTTACCGCCCTCCGACACGCGCTCGCCGCGAAGGTCTCCGCCGCGGGACTCGTCGGCGATCCCAACTTCGACTTCGTTCTCGCCGCGCACGAACTGATCACCAACGCCGTCCGCCATGGCGGCGGCCACGGGCGCATCGAGTTACGCCGTGAGGAAGACATCCTGATCTGCGAGATCACCGACCAGGGCGAGACGACTGACAATCTGCCCGTGCGGCCACCGACCGCCGATGTGCCCGGCGGGCGGGGACTGTGGCTAGCCCACCAGCTGACCGACGGGCTCATCCTCACCCGCCGCCCCGACGGAGTGACCGCCACGGTCACCGTATGCTTGCAGCCATCGATCGGCCCCGACATCAGCGCCGCATCGGGCGCACGACACAACGACGATCTCAGCAGCCCTGGGGAGGGCACCAAATGATGAACCCCCAGCCAAGCTGGCAGCACCAAGTTCACGTCGAGCCGGACCGCAGAATCGTCCTGCTCCGAGGGGAAATCGACGTCAACGGAGCGGCCCACCTCCTGGACCTCCTCACCCACACGATCAACGCGGCGCAGCGGGTCGACGTCGACATGGCAGCGGTCCAGTTCATTGACTCGACTGTCATCGGCGCACTGATCACCGCCCGCAACACCGCGACGGCAACCGGGAGACAACTCGTCGTCACCAATCCCAGCAGGACCGCCCGTCGAGTCCTGGATGTCACCGGCGTGCTCGACGCCCTCTCGCTCACCAGCACCTGACGGAACCTCACACCCGCACCGAGTAAACCCTCGACTCAGCGCGAGCAGATTGCGGGCGTCGCCGGATTTGCATTTCTCGGCTGAGGCCAAGGCGTCGAACCGCCAGGGTTCGGAACTTTCATCGGATACTCGCTGCACTTCCTGCCAGTGAAGGTTTCAGTACGCACCCAGCTACGCGACCTGGCGCAAGAAAGCCGCGGACGCGGCAGCGCCAGCGGCTTCCTTCGTCGGCCTGGGTCGCTATGAGCTCGCGCTGACGTAAAGGGAGAGGCGGCATCACCTCTCCCTTTACGACACAGTCGCCGTCACCGCGTACGGACTTGCACCGCCCGCAGCGGGGAGTCGGCACCCGTGTACCCGGTGGTGCCATGGTAGATCCACTGGTAGGCGGTGCTGACGCTCGGAGTGTGACTCAGCGACACATCCCCGGTGCTGTTGCTCGTCGCCGTCCCCACCAGCGACCAGGTGGTAGACCCCTCGGGCCGCCCGTACAACTGCACCGACGCCCCAGCGATCGCCGCCCGGGTGTCCGTCCGGGTCAACCGGCCGGTCAGCGATACCGAACTGCCGTAGGTCACCGTCTTCGCGCTGCTGGAGATCGTCACCGCCGAACCGGTGACCGTCACCGTGCTGGGGCTGCTCAGCTTACCCGACCGGTCCCGCACCCACGCCGCGAACGTGTAGGTTGACCCGTCGGTCAGGCCGCTCACCGTCACACTCGATCCGGTCCCCGCATACACGGCGGTGCCCGACGTCACCGACGACGGCGCTGTCTTGCCGGTGTCCATGCGCACGATCACCTGGTCGAAATCCGCGATCGACGGCACCGTCCACGATAGGCCCGCCTCCCTCAGCGCCCCGGTCGCCTGAAAGTCGCTCACCGGACCCGGCGCCGTGTCCACCGTGCTGAACGTGCTGCTGAACCGCTCCGTCTGGCCTTCGCCCGAAGTGTCCCGCACCCCCTCCACCACCAACCGGTACGGGGTTTCGTCCTGCAGCGCCACCGCTGGCGTCACCCGCGCCGTGCGCGTCCCGGCGTCGTACGACACTGACGCCGTCACCGCCGCCCCCGTCCGGCCGTCCACCAACCGCACGGTCGACGACGACACCGACTCCGCATCGACCGCACGCTGGAAGGTCACCGACGGCACCGCCGCCGGCGACACCTCCGATGCGAAATCAGCGGGCGAGACGTCCCGCACCCACATCTGCGGCCCACCCCGCGTCGGGCCGTTGTTGTTCCGCAACATCACCAGGCCGTTGTTGTAGTCGGCGACCACCGCGTCTGTCCGGTTGTCGCCGTTGATGTCACCCAGCGCGAGGCCCTGCATGGTGTAGCTCGTCGCGTACGGGAGGTCGTCGGTCCTGATCGGCGTGCCGAGCCGCCCGTCGCTCGTCTGCGGCAGCACGCTGACCGTGTGCCATCCTCCGTGCAAGACGACCACGTCCAGGCGGGAGTCGCCCGTGACGTCGGCCGCCTCGACCGGCTGGGGGATGTCCCAGACCGGGTAGAGTGCCCCGTTGCCCAGCCCGCCGGTGGCATTCTGCACGAGCACGCTGACCTGGGCACTCGGCTTGTTGCCGCCGAACGTAGTGATGATGTCGGCGCGACCGTCCCCGCTCACGTCGGCGACCTCGATGCCGTTGACAGTTTGGGGGGACGTCATACCCGTCGGGTGGTTGGTTCGCGTCCATCCGGTCTCGGTCGGGTGGTAGACGTAGATCGGCGCATTGCCGAGGTACGGCGGCGGCGCGCCGACGACGTCGACCTTCCCGTCCCCGTCGACATCGCCCACTTCCACCTCTCCAACGTCATCGGCGGTGACCGGGGTCGACGTAAAGTTGCCGCCGTCGCCCTGCGTCAGCAGGGTGATGCCCACGTTGGAGGCGGTGGCGACCAGATCGGTGTCGCCGTCGCCGTCCATGTCCGCGGCCACCGGGCTGCCCTTGGCCGGTAGCAGCCCGGCGCTCTCCAGCGTCCCGGCAGCGGTCTGCCGCAGGATGTTGATGCCACTCACCGTGTTGATCGCGACATCCTGACGACCATCACCGTTGGTGTCCAACACCGCGAAGAAGGGGTGGGGGACGGCGTCGGTTCCGTAACGCACCGGTGGGGCGAGCGTGCCGTCCGGTCTTTGCGCGAAGACGAGCAGCTTGTGGTCGTTCTCCGAACCGGTGTAGCCGCTTGTCATGAGAAGGACGTCGTCGCGGCCGTCACCGGTCACATCCGCGACGTCAACGGTCCGCGCCTCCGCATCGCCGACGCTGGTCCACGTCGCCGGCTGGAACAACGGGGCGGTGGATCCGGTGGCGACCGCGAGGGTGTACGACCGGCTGTCGGCAGCCCCGTTGTAGTTGCGCACCGAAACGTGGTATGTACCGATGTCGCCGACAAACTTCAGCGTCTCCGCGCCACCCGGACCCGCCTTGTCAACCTTGCCAATCAGTCGCAGGTCCTTGTCGTACACCGTCAGAACCGGGTCGGCATTCTGGGCGATGCTGCCGTCGCGCGTCGGCGGCGTCACCGTGACGTCGACGGACCCTTCTCCGGTGGAGTCGAAGCGGTACCAGTCGACGTCGCCCTCGGCTGCCAGGGTGCCGGTGACCGAGGTGGCAAAGACGGTCGCCCGGGCCGGCACATCGTTCGGCTCGCTCGCGCCGAGCGCCCGCGTCGGGAACTCCCCACCAGGCGTGCCGCCCAGCGCGTGGTACGCGTCGAGTACTCCGAACCCGTAGTAGGGGTCGATGCCCCGCGGGCCGGCGTCCCGGGCCGTCGACCGAAGCCGAGCGATCACCTGCTCCGGAGTCCACGACGGATTCGCCGTACGCACCAACGACGCCACGCCGGCGGCGATCGGTGCCGCAAACGACGTGCCGTCGCCCACGACGTACGTCTGGTTCCGGCCGGTGGACATAATGTCGGATCCGGGCGCCGCCACGTCGATGTGGTCGCCCCACGAGCTGAATTCGGTCAGGCTGCCAGCGCTGTCCGTGGCACCGACGGCCAACACCTCGGGATATGCCGCCGGATAAAGCGGCAGACCGCTCCCATAGTTGCCGGCTGCAACGACCACCAGCGCACCCTTGCCCGTGGCGTACGTGACCGCATCATGCAGCAAGGGGCTGTCGGCGGGGCCGCCCAGCGACAGGTTCACGATCGTCGCACCGTTGTCGGCGGCCCACGTAATCCCGGCGGCAATGTCGGAATCGTAGCCGCTGCCACTGGCACCGAGCACCTTGATCGGCATCACCCGTGCGGTCCAGGCCGCGCCAGCGATGCCGATGCGGTTACCGGTGTTGGCCGCGGCGATACCGGCCACCATCGAGCCGTGGCCGTTGTCGTCCGAGTTCGTGCCGGCCGCGATGGCCGCCCCCGTGATGGCGTTGTAGCCCTCCACGGTCACGCCCTGCAGATCAGCGTGCAGACCGTCAACGCCGGTGTCCGCCACCGCGATGATCTGGCTGGTCGAGCCCTTGCTCAGGTCCCATGCCTGCTGCAGACGAACGGTGTCCAGATACGACTGACCGTCCGCGAAGTACGGGTCGTTCGGCAGGGCCGCCGTCCGTCGCTGGTAATCGAGCGACACCTCCGCCACCGCCGGGTCGTCCCGGAGCTGGCGCAGCAGGTCCGGGGCCGCCCCGCTGGTCCGTGCCTCGACGTACCGGGTGCCCCGTACCGCGCCGACGCGGCTGGCGCCACGGCTCTTCAACGCCCGATCCTTCGCCGCCGCGGAGGCGCCGTGCTTGAACCGGACGAGGACCGAGTGCGGGTCGAACTCGCGATCCTTCACCTCGCGCGGCCGTTCCGGCCGCGGTAGATGCTCGACTGCGGACTTCGGCGCCGGCTCCTGACTCGACGGCTGGGCCGCATACGCAGCCGGGACTGCCGAACTGAGCAGTATCAGCGTGGACGCGGCCACGACCGCGCAACGAGAACGCATTGATCCCCCGCAATTGATAAGTAGGGAGCCGTGCACCCAGCCTTCCAACATCAACAGGCGATGGCCGTTGTTGGCGCGTTACATCCTTCGGTTTCCGGCATGGCCGGGATCTCCAGGTAAGGCTCTGAGCACTACCGACCTGAAACCCCGTGGTCGATCCGCCTAACGACCGCCCAGCCTCCGCTGGCGGACGCACGGGCTGCGGGCCGTCGACCGATAATGGTCTCCCCGGCCAGGAGGCTTGGGTACGGTCTCCTCTACCCGCCGCCCCTCAGCGGGTGGCTCCGTGGTGGTGAGACAGGGATTACGGCGGAGCCGACACTCCTCCCGCCGACCACGCCGAGGACGGATCCAGCCCGAGACTTCGAAGACCTGCACGTGCACGCGCAGCAAGCAGGTTGGCCCAGCCAGCCAACCGCCATCCGTCGACGCCATGAAGCCGAGGCAGCCCTACGAAGAGGGCGTCGCACAAAGCGGTAAGCCCCACACGCAGGGGCGACAGCCGTTCTGCTGATCTTCAGCAAGCGAGCACACCAGCACGCGGGGTGCGACCAGCAGGCATGAGGCGAAAATGGCAGAGCCGCAGGTAAACAGCCTGCGGCTACACATTGAGCACCGTCTTAGGAAACCGTTGCTCTATCCCCTGAGCTACGAGGGCGCGAGCGCCCAGTCTAGCGACCTGGGGTTCACCCGAGGTGGCCGGGAGTGGCCCACGTTCACCCACGTCACCCGGACCCCTGTTCGCCCAGCCCAGGACTACACCTGGAGCACACGAACCCCGGTTTGCGACCGGCGGTCGGCCGCGGTGACCCGCGTTGGCACCGGTTCACCCGGGTTGGCATCCGCTGGGGAGCACACACCGCGCACATCATCGGAGATCTCGATGTGCGCTCCCTCGGCCCGGGATCCAAGGGCCGGGCACCGGACCGCGGTGACCGACGCCTGTCAGCCTCGGCCTCCCCCACGCCGAAGACTCCGACGAGGCAGCGCCACGAGAGGCGCGACGCCCGGCTCAACGTCGAAAGGCCGCTATGGCTGGGTCGTGTCACGCCAAGCGCTGATGAGTCCAGCAACGCTGGAGTACCGGTCCTCGGGCACCTTCTGTGTCGCGCGATCCACGACATCACGCTGACGGGCGGACCCTCGCCAGCCCGCTGGGGAGTCAAGCAGGTGCCCGACCTCGGCGAGGATTGGGACCGTCGCGCGGTGTTGGGGGAATCCGCCGGGGCGGACGGTGGCCCGCCGGCGTGTTCCGATCCTCCAGCCCGGGCGACGTCGGAGGTACTGGCCATAGTTGCTGTTCATGCGTACCTTGGCTTTCCGCGGGCTCTCCACGGCCCGGCGAAACCGTCAACAGTGCACGACCGGTGCCGCCGATCACGCTGGGAGGAGCATGAACGGCTGGAACAGGCTGTGGCGGGCCGCGGAGCTGCCGACGACCAGGGCCGGCGTCGAGCGGACGTTCTCATACCTCATCGCGGGGGTCCGTCTGGGCACGGTCGCGCAAATGATCCCGGCGATCAACAACGGCGTGGCAACGTCGCCGCGCCCGGCCGGCTACCTTGCGTGCTGGTTCGCCGCGGCCCTTGCCTCGGTCGCGGTGAGCGTGGCGACACTCGTGCGCCGTCGCCCGCCGGGCGCGGCGGTGTCCGCCATGGACTTCGCGCTGGCCTGCGCACTGCTTGTCCTGGGGCCGCTGGTGCTCGCGTCGGCGGAACGCTTCGGCACCTGGGTCGCGTACCAGCCGGGCTACGCGTTGTCGATCATCATCACGGCCAGCGGTGTCCGCAGCGTCGCCCTCTGGGCTGGCGGCCTGTTCGGCGTCGCCGCCTGCTACGTGGTGTATCTCGGCGGCGAGCTCTGGGGAGACATGACCCCGAGCGCCATCGGCAACGTCCTCACCTATGTGGTGTACGCGCTGATCGCGCGCATGCTCTTCGGGTACATGCGTCGGATCGCGCGCGACGCCGACGCCTCGCAGGCCCGCGCGGCCGAGCTGGCGCGGCGCGAGGAGGAACGCCGCGCCCAGGTGATGATGCACAACGGTGTCGCCGTGATGCGCCTGCTCACCGAGCCGGAGACCGGCGTTCCGCGCTCCGGGCTCATCGACCTGGCGGAGTTGGAACTCAAGCGCATGCGTTCCTACTTGCGCGGCCGGGCGCCGGACGGGGATGAGTCCGCCACCATCGGACCGGACGGCTCCGGACCCTCGGTAGCGCTCGCTGCGATGATCGAGCGGGTGTGTGACCGGTTCGCCGACCTGTCCATCGACACCCTGCTCGACCTTGGCGCCGGCCTGAGGCTTCCCGCCGCGCAGGCCGAGGCTGTCGAGCGCGCGCTGGAGAGCCTGCTGCTCAACGTACGGACGCACGCGCGGGCAGCCGAGGTCGTGGTCCACCTCGACCAAATCGAAGACAGGAGCTGGACGCTGACCGTGCGCGACGACGGCGTCGGCTTCGATCCGGTGGCGGTGCGGGTCGGGGTCGGGCTGCGTGAGGTCGTTGTCGGCGAGCTGCGGCGGTGCGGGCTCGACGTCGAGATCGAGTCCGCCGTCGGCGACGGGACGACCGTGACGATCTCGCCGGGTCCCGAACCGGCGTCCGTTCGGGTAACCGGGGACGCCTCCGTCGAGGAGGCGGCATGAGACCACGGGTCGCGGTCGTCGAGGACGCGGCGCTGATGCGTGACTCGTTCAGCCTGCTCATGCCTAATCTGGACGTCGTCGCCGCGGTCTCGTCGGTAGAGGAGTTGATGGTCCACCACCCGGTGGTGGATGTGGTCCTGCTCGACCTGCACCTGGCGAACGTCGAACAGCCTGACGTCCGGCAGGGAATCGCCGCGATTCGTGCCCTGACCGGCTGCGGCTACCGGGTCTGCGTCTACAGCCAGGAGGAGCGCCGCTTCGTCCTCGCGGCCTGCCTCGCGGCGGGTGCGAGCGGGGTCGTCTCCAAGGCGCTGCCGACCGGCCGGGCCGAGCAACTCTTCCTCGATGTCGCCTTGGGTGGCACCGTCATGCCGCAGTCCGTCGTCGGGATCCTCGAGGTGCTGGTCCGGCGTGGCTGCATCACCCTGCTCAGCGAGCGTCAGCGGCAGATCCTGCACGGCCGCGCCCGTGGGCTGAGCTACGCCCAGGTCGCGAAGCGACTGTTCGTGGGCGAGTCCACGCTCCGGGGCTATTGGCTCGATTTGATCCGGTCGCTGTCCGAATCACTGCGCAACGTTACCCCAGGTGAGATCGAACGCACGCTTGGACTCGCGCCAGGAGATCTGCTGGAGTTCTGGCCCGGGGGAGCGACCGACGAGAAGCACTGGTGGCGCATCGACATGGACAGATAGTGCTGCTGGCTCCGCCGCCGACAGGATGACGTTCGGGCGTGGCCACGGCAGCCGCAGAGGGGTGTGCGGGCGGCGACCGCCGCCCGCACACCCGGGTCCTACATGACGAACGGGTATGTGCCCCAGCCGTGACCGAGCTGGACCGGGGTGCTGAGGCCGGTGCCGTTGTGCGGGTAGTACCAGAGGTAGCCGCCGGCATCGACGCCCAGTACGTCCGCCTGCCCGTCACCGGAGAAGTCGGAGGCGAAGACGTGCTTGAACGCGCCCCAGCCGTGACCGAGCTGGACCGGGGTGCTGAGGCCGGTGCCGTTGTGCGGGTAGTACCAGAGGTAGCCGCCGGCATCGACGCCGAGCACGTCCGCCTGCCCGTCACCGCTCCAGTCCGCGGCCATTACGTGCTTGAACGTGCCCCAGCCGTGGCCGATCTTCGTCCGGGTCGACAGCCGGAGGTTGTTGTTCGGGTAGTAGTAGAGGTCGCCGGCGGCGTCGACGCCGAGCACGTCCGCCTGCCCGTCACCGCTCCAGTCCGCAGCCATTACGTGCTTGAACGTGCCCCAGCCGTGACCGAGCTGGACCGGGGCGCCGAGGCCGGTGCCGTTGTGCGGGTAGTACCAGAGGTAGCCGCCGGCATCGACGCCGAGCACGTCCGCGTACCCGTCACCGCTCCAGTCGTCGGCCATTACGTGCTTGAACGTGCCCCAGCCGTGGCCGATCTTCGTCCGGGTCGACAGCCGGAGGTTGTTGTTCGGGTAGTAGTAGAGGTCGCCGGCGGCGTCGACGCCGAGCACGTCCGCGTGCCCGTCACCGCTCCAGTCGGAGATGGTCAACCTTCGGCGCCGGGGGCCGGGGCTGTTGATGTAGTTGAGCGGGTTGACCCGCACCCCGTCCGGATCGATCATGTGCCAGTGCAGGTGCGGGCCGGTCGAGCTGCCTGAACCGTCCGCGCCGGCCGCGCCGCCGGAGCGGCCCACGATCGCCCCGGAGCCCACGGAGGCGCCGTCGGCCAGTAGGAACTGGGACAGGTGCATGTACTGGCTGCGCCATCCGCCGCCGTGGTGGATGGTGACGGTGTGGCCGCCGGTCCCGTTGTAGGGGATGTTCTGGATGGTCCCGGCGCCGCAGGCCGGTAGGGCGGTGCCCACGCCCATGCCGAAGTCGATGCCGCCCAGCGACCCGCGGTTGAGGTGGTCCTGCCACGTGCCGGTGATGGGGTAGGCGCTGAACGGGTTGTAGATCGTCGGGGCCGCGTAGGCCAGGCCGGGCAGCGCCAGGCCTCCGGCGACCACGCCGCCGCCGACCGCGGCGGCGCTCAGCAGCAGGCTGCGCCGGCTCATCGCGGTGTTCTGGCTGTCGTCCTGGCCGCCTGCGCAGCACGGGTGCGCGTACTGTTCGGTCAAGGTTCCTCCCTGGGTCTCGGGCACCTGGCCGGTGCCCTGGGTTGCGATCGCGTCCGGGCTTGACGCGACCTCGTGCTTGCTTCGCCGGCCGGGTTGGGCCGGCGGTGCCGTGGTGCGGTGGGTCAGATCAGCCGGGCTAGCGTGGACCAGGTGTACGGGCCGGGAACGCCGTAGACGGGTCCGGTGTAGCCGCTGAGCTGGGACATGCGCTGCATGGCGGCGTAGGTGGTGGTGCCGGCCCACCGTCGATGGGTCCGGTGTAGCCGTATCCCTTCACGACCTGCTGCACGCCTCGCCAGGTGTACGTGCCCGGTACGCCGTCGACGGGGCCGGTGTAGACGCCGGCCTGGCCGATCTCCTGCAGGATCAGGCCCGACGAGGACAGGATCGGGATCTGATTGCCGCCACCGCCCGAGGTGGAGCCGCCGGTGCCGCCCGACCAGGGCACTCCCAGCTTGCCTAGAATGAACTGGGTCGCCAGGGTGGCGACGGTCCAGGTGCCGTAGGCGTTGTCGTGCACGTCGACCCCGGTCCCGGGGAAGTCGCACACCCAGTCGCCGGCGTAGCAGTAGGAGTGCAGCCGGGAGGCGATCCAGTTGAGCTCGCCTGCGGCCCGGTAGCGGATCCCGGGGCCGTCACTGGTGTTGTGGGGGTCGTTGAAGAGGTATTCCCTGCGGTAGCCGGGGTCACCGTAGAAGGTCACGACCGCGATGTTGTTGCGCGCCGTCAAGGTCAGCCTGATCTCGTTGCTGAGCAGGTTGCCGATGACGGCCGCGCCCTGGGAGTAGCCGAGCAGCACCGTGCGCGAGTACGGGCACTGCCCGGCGAGCGCGTTGAGTTCCAGTTGCAGCCGGTCGACGCCGACCTGCAGGCCGACCGACTCTTCCCACCATGCGGGGTAGTTCAGGCCGGCGCTGCGGACCTGGATCCGCGGCGTCGCCTTCAGCTCGTTGATGACCGGTTCGAGCGTGCCGAGGCCTCCGGACGCGTGGCCGAGCTGGGCGACTTCAAGACGGCCGTACGTGTAGATGCCGAGCGGCCCCGTGCCGGTGCCGGCGGGCTCGACGGTGCCGCGTGCCGCGAGGGCGACGATCTGCGCGCAGGTGGTCGTGGTCGCGCCGGCGGACGCCGGCGGGGCGGGCACGACCATCGCGGCGCTCGCGGCGAGCGCGGCGAGCAGGGCGAGCAGGGCCAGGCGGGTGTGCCGGCCGCGGGGTCTGGGTCTGGCACTCATGGGGCTCCTTGTGGTTGTCGCCGTGGGGCGACGCCCGAAGGGGTCGGCACGCGTCCGGGCTGCGTGTTGTCTGGGCAGTTCGATCGTTGCGGCTGGTCGGGCGTTTGTGACCCAACGGATCTGCGGACTTGGCCGCGAAACCGTCGGGTCTGCACGCACGGGGCAGGCCGCCGCCCCCTTGGCCATGGCGGCCACGGGGCAGGCGGGTGAGCTGCGGTCAGACCCGGATCCGTGGGTAGGAATACAACACCGCGTGGCATGAATGGGGTGCCTTGTCCCGCACCGGGTTTGATGGAGACATCGAAACCTGGGAGGAACACCTGGGCACCCTGCGCCACCGGCTACTGACCGTGCCGGCCCGGCTGGTCCGCCACGCCGGACATGTCACCGGGGCCAGGCCGATTCGTGCTGCCGGCGAGACTGTTTGGCAGACGTCGACTGCCGAGGCGTCGATGGACGCGGTTTCGACGCAACCCCAACTCTGCGGACGTCCCGGAGAGCCGGCCGAACCCCTCCAGGCAGCGTGCCGCCCGCACGTCCGCTCGACGTGGAACGGTCCCACTGTGAATCTGGTCCGGGGTCGACCTCATGACTCGGGCGGGTATGTGGCGGGCTGACCACGCCAAAGCCCAGTCTCGTCGGAGGCAGATGTGACAGCGAAGACGCGACCGACTGAGCCGCCATTCGCGGTGTTGATAGCCGGCTTCGTCGTGGGCTCCATCACCGCAACGTTTGCTCCCGCTGCCAGCCGGACGGTAGTTGCCCTCGGCTGGTGCGCGCTGGCGAGACCTCGAGGACTTGGAGGATCCAAAGAGCCAGGAACGGACAGGCGGCCCGGTTGATGCTGGCGCGCACCGCTGCGGAGTGTGCGCCGGCTGGGCTGCGGGCTGGTCTGTCTGATGAGGGCGGTGGCTCGCGGTGACAGCCTCCGTTCTGGCCGCGCTCGCGGCTCCCAGCCGCTTGGATGTGGTGACGCCTGAGGTTGTCGCCGAGTCCCGCCGGATGTTGGGGCGTGTCCTGGCGGAGTCGCGGCGGTCGGCGCGTGTGACTCAGGACCGGTTGGCGGTCCTGGTGCGCTGGTCACGCAGCACGATCGCCAATGTGGAGGTGGGGCGCCAGTTCGCGCTACGTGAGTTCTGGGTCGCCTGTGGTGTCGCGTTGGGGTTGGAGGGCGACGCTATTGGCGGCGTGGGGCCGCACGGACGCCTTGGCGCGCCGGCTTCGGTAGCAGGAGGCAGGGGCGCAGATTCGGCAGCTCCTCGCCCAGCCATCCCCCGGGTGCATGTGCCGTGAGTTGCATCCGATGGCTCACCTGGCGACGCCGCCACCAAGCCCGCGCACGCTGGTTCCACCAACGCACCCGACTGAACCGCGACTACGCCCTGGTCAGCTGGCAATTGGCGGCTGCCGTACTACGCACCGTCACCGGACTGGAGATCTATCGAACATGGGGATGGGCCAATTCTGAATAGCGTTCCTCGGCTCGGCCATCCCAGGAAACGATCGAACAGTTCCGCGTCGCTGCTCACCTCGTCCGGCCGCAGCTTGCCCAGGTCGTCCACCGCCTCACCGAGCAGGCCGGCCAGATAGACGAACAGGCACACCCGATCCCGCTCGTACTCGGCCAGCAACGCAAGCTTGGCGTCCCCGCACGGCCACGGATGACCACACCACAGAGCTGGCCGTCGGGGATCAACTCCCGGTGGCGGCTGGCGTTGTTGCCGATCAGCACGCCGTACCAGTCGTACAGCGGCTGCCTGCCGCCCTGCGCGACGGCGTCCCGGCAGGCATTGCTCAGCGGGCTCTCCGGCCCCTCCAGGTAGCAGGCCCAGGTCCGGGTAGCCGGCGAGGTCATCGCGCCGTGGGCGTACGCCGGTCGGGGTGCCGCCACCACCGCGAACGCCGCCGCTGCGAGGACGGCCAGGGCGCTGGCCACACCCAGCGTCTTGCGCTTCATCCGTGTCGTTCCTTCCTGGGAGTTCAGCGGTCCGGTCACGGCGCGACGCAGGTCAGGTTTCCGCCCGAAGTGCGGGGTCACCTCCTTCATGGGACGAGAAACGACAGCCGACCGTTGAGGGGAACCATCATGGCCCAGCCCAGGAGCGGCCGGGGACGCCTCGTACCGGCATCGCGCCCTGAGCTTCATGGGGACCTGGCAGACCCCCGGTCAACCCCTGCACGTGCCGTTGTCCGAGCGGCCGGTCCGGATCGTGGTCGGTGCGGCCACCACCTGTTGTCGTTGCCCGCCAACCTTGCTCGCCCCGTTGCCGACGGGCTCTCGCCGCGGCCGGCTCTCCTGACCGGGCCTGCGGCTCGATTTCGCGCCCGGCGCCGCCGTGCCAGGGCAGACCGCCGTGGCGGCGCCCCCCACCCTGTTCCTCCCATCGCAGGCACGCGCCGGCGTGCAGAAATGCCATTAATGTGACCGAAACCCTCGAGAATGACCGACCATCGGTGAACCGACGGAGGAGAAAATATGAAGAACTACATCCGGTTCGGCCTGGTCCTGCTGATCAGCCTCGCGGTCATGTTCGTCCTCACGATGTCGCAAATCCGCAGGTGGTCAGACTTCTACCTGAACCTGAGCAACTTCTACATGTCGGTGATCATGGTGTCGGTCATGGGCTTCATCATGATGGGCGTCATGCACCAGATGTTCACCGACAGGCGTCTCAACATCGCGCTGTACGCGGTGCTGGGCGCTCTCTTCGTCGGCGGGTTCGCGGCGGTGCGCACCGAGCCGTTCGTGGGCAACGAGGGCTTCCTCAAGTCGATGATCCCGCACCACTCCCGAGCGGTCCTGGTCTGCCAGGAGTCGAACATCACCGATCCGGAGATCGTCGAGCTCTGCGGCCAGATCGTGAAGTCCCAGGAGGAAGAGATCACCCAGATGAAGAAGATCCTCGACGATCGGTACTGACCAGTCCCTACGCAGGACGCGGCTCACCTACCAGGTTTCGACGTGCAGGGCATGCTGGATGCGGGTGCACGGCGGTGGACACCGTCCGGACGCCGGACCGACGAGACCCGGTGACCGGACTTCACCCGAGGGCCTACCGATGACCAACCGACCCGGTCTGCTGGTCTTCAGCAAGCGAGCACAGCGACCGCATCCAATCGGATGAATACAGGGTGGGGGTCATCAGCTCTCGACCACGGGGAGGAGCAGGGTGTGGGAGGTTTCCAGAGTGTTCCTCGGTGGCCTAGCAGGTCTGTGGCGGAGCAGTGGAAGTACCAGGTCCCGTGTCTGCGTTCGGCGAGCCGGGGACAGGAGTTCTCCAGCCGTTGTCGGCTGGTGTCCCGGCATCCGCACCGCTTGAGGATGACGCCAAGTTTCTCATGATCGTCCCCTGTTCCGAGCTGTTGCCTTGAGGGTTGATCGATGTTGCGTTGGTTGTCACCAATCCGGACGGCCGTTGTGCGGCTGCCGCGTCCTCCGGCGGGAGTACTGGCCGCAGGGTAGAAAGACCATGTCGAGGGCAGTCAGGAGGGGTAGGCGTGTTTGCGGGTGCAGCGATATGGCCCTGGTCGCGTCGCTGACCGTGGCGGGGCTCTACCGTGGCGTTCCCCGGCCGCCTCATGTGATGGTCGTTCCAGGGCGGGTCGTCCTCGCGCCCAGCCGGGTGGTACGTCTACTCCAGCGTCTGCCGGCGCTGGCGGTACTCCTCGTCGCTGATGTCGCCGCGTGCGTAGCGTTCGTCGAGGATCCGGCGGGCCGAGGCCCGTCCACCGGTTCGCCCTCCGGGGCCACTGGAGAACGTCCGTACGGCGAGCATGATGAGTGCCACCAGGCCGGCCAGGATCAGGATCGACCAAACGATCATCCAGCCCGCCATCGCGCCGTCCCACATCATCGGACGCCTCCATGACCTCGCGATGCCCGTCACACTCGCGACGTTACGAGAATTCCGGCAGCTGCCGCCCGGAATGACCCGAAAAGGCGCAGAGCGAAGGAAAGACGGACCTGGGCAGGGATGCCTCGCTGGCGCGTTCCGCGGACGATGTCCGCTGGTGCGAACAGCTTGGTTCCCGGAATGTCCCGCTGATCGGGGAGGTTGAGACGGGGACTCGACCGGGCCCGGTGCTCGCCGAGGAAGAGGCTGCCGGCGGAATGCGGGTTCTCCCGACGTCGTTACATCTCCGGTGCCCCGGGTGAGGGCGACTCCCCGGGTCTTGTCTCCGGTTGACATCGCATCAGTGGTGCGCCCTCGTGTAGGTCGCGTGCCGCTCACCCCCGGATGAGAGGCGAATACCCATGACTACGTTCACTCGTTGGCTTCCTGAGAATGTGACCACCGGGATTGTGCGCAAGAGTGCTCTCGGTGTCGCCGGTCTGGCGTTCGCCGGTGCTCTCGCCGCCGGCCCGGCCGTCGCCGCCGAAGCGGCGGCGCCGCAGGCGAGCGCGCCGGTGAGCGCTGCCCAGGCCGACAAGGCCAAGGACGGCGCGGACAAGCGCGTGGGCGACTACGCGTTCGAGGCGCAGCCGAACTTCTACTACTGCGGGCCGGCATCGACGCGGATCGCGCTGAGCGCGCAGGGCGAGGTCCCGAGCCAGGACGAGCTGGCCGAGAAGCTGGGCACCACCGAGGCCGGTACGTCGTCGGTCTTCGAGATCACCCGTGTGCTGAACGAGGAGCTCGGGTCCGAGGTCTACCAGGCCGGTGAGCTGTCGACCGATTCGGTCACGCCGGAACAGGTGCAGCGGATGAAGGCCGACCTGAAGGCCGCCGTCGACGACGAGCGGGTCGCGGTGGTCAACGTCATCGGTGCCGGCACCGACCTCGACGGTGTCGAGCGGTCGTTCCCGGGCCACTACCTGACCGTGGTCGCCTACGAGGGTGACGGTGAGAAGGTGAAGATCGCCGACCCGTGGCAGCCGGTGGGTGACGGTACCTACTGGATGGACGTCGAGGAGCTGGCGAACTGG
Organism: Micromonospora sp. CNZ280; assembly: GCF_011759515.1. Lineage (NCBI taxonomy): Bacteria > Bacillati > Actinomycetota > Actinomycetes > Micromonosporales > Micromonosporaceae > Micromonospora > Micromonospora sp. CNZ280. The sequence goes on along the minus strand of NZ_JAAOYP010000001.1, from coordinate 2,648,019 downwards.
GCCGCCTCACGCGGTTACTCCGCCTGACCCGACCGGGCACCGAAGCGGCCCCTGGCGAACTGCGCCAGGGGCCGCTTCGTCCGGTCAGACCTGCGCCTGTCCCGCCGGTGGCAGGACCAACGTGACCATCGCGCCACCGCCCGGGACGTTCTCCGCCCGTACCCGTCCCCCGTGGGCGCTGACCACGGCTCGCACGATGGCGAGCCCGATCCCGGATCCGCCGTTGCCCCGGTCCCGGGCGGTGTCGACCCGGTAGAAGCGTTCGAAGACGTGCGGGAGGTGCTGCACCGGGATGCCGGGACCGGTGTCGGCCACCGCCAGCTCCACACTTCTGGCACCGCCGGTCACGTGTACCGTGACCGTCCCGCCCTCGGGTGTGTGCCGTAGCGCGTTGTCCAGCAGGTTGCCGAGCACCTGCCCCATCCGCTGTGGGTCGACGTCGACCTGCGGGGACGGGCGAAGGTCGCTGCGCAGGGTCACGCCCTTGCCGGCGTAGCGGGGCCGCGCTGCCGCCACGGCGTCCCGGACCAGGTCCGCCGGGGCCGTCCGTACCGGGTGCAGGTCGAGCTGATGCGTCTCGGCGCGGGACACCGCGGCGATGTCGTCGGCGAGTCGGCGCAGCCGCTCGGTCTGGGCACGCAGCACCGACTGGAGGTCTTCGTCGTCGACGGCGACGCCGTCCTCAGCCGCCTCCAGGTAGGCCTCGATGGTGGCGAGCGGCGTGCGCAGTTCGTGGCCGAGGTCGGCGAGCAGCCGTCGCCGGGTCGCTTCAACGGTCTCCAGACGTTCCGCCATGGTGTTGAAGGAGTCCGCGAGGATCTTGAGCTCGTCGCCGAGGCCAGGGTCGGCCATGCGGACGTCGTAGTGCCCGTCGGCGAGGCTGGCCGACGCGTACGCGAAGTGAGTGACCGGGCGGGCGATCCGCCGCGTCGCGTACGCACTGGCCGCCAGCGCCGCGACCAGCGCGGCGAGCAGGCCGACACCGAGCGCGAGCAGATTCGCCGAGGCGTACGCCTCCTCGACGTGCCGGGTCGCCTCGGCACTGACCTCGCCGCCGACCTGGCTCAGGTGGTCGTGGAAGATCCGTGGGCCCACCGCGCCGGCGACCAGCCCCAGGGTCAACCCGCCCACGGCGAGCACGAGCACCTGCGCGGCGAAGAGCCGCATCGCGAGGTTGACCCGCCTGAGGTTCACGACTGCGGTCCCATCCGGTAGCCGATGCCCCGGACGGTGAGGATGAACCGGGGGCGGGCGGGGTCGTCGCCGAGTTTGCGCCGCAGATGGCCGATGTGCACGTCGACCAGGTGCTCGTCGCCCACCCACCCTTCACCCCACACCGCGGTGATCAGCTCAGCGCGGCTCAGCGCGACATTCGGTCGGGCGGACAGCACCGCCAGCAGATCGAATTCGGTGCGCGTGAGCGGCACGGGCACCTCGTCGAGGCGGGCCTCGCGGGCCGGCACGTCCACCTCCAGCGGACCGAACCGGCGCGGTGCCGGCTCCGGCCCGACGCGCGGCTGGCGTGGCCGACGCCGCATCGCCGCGACGCGGGCGACGAGTTCTCGAGGGCTGAACGGCTTGGTGAGGTAGTCGTCGGCCCCGACACCGAGCCCGGTCAGCTTGTCGGTTTCCTCGGTGCGGGCGGTCAGCATGATGACGTAGCAGTCGCTGAACGCCCGCAACCGCCGGCACACCTCCACACCGTCGAGGCCGGGCAACATCAGGTCCAGGACAACGACGTCGGGCTCGTCCTCCCGCGCGGCGTCCAGCGCCGCCGGGCCGTCAAAGACGCAACGCACCTGGTAGCCGTCGCGTTCGAGGTAGCTCGCCACGACCTTGGCGAGGCTCCGTTCGTCGTCGACGACCAGCACCCGTCCACTCATGTCCTGGTCCCTCGCGGCCGTACTCCTCACTCCGGCGCGTACCGGTCGGTCCAGGTGGCACCGCCGTCGGTGCTGGCGACGACCCGGTCACCGCTGAGGGCGGCGAAGAGGGTGCCGTCCTGCACGGCGAAGCTGTGGGGCTCACCCGGCACGGCGCCGCGCCGCTGCCACTGCCCCCCGCCGTCGGTCGACGACCAGACCGCTCCGTCCCGGGCGGCCGCCCACACGCCGGTGCGGTCCCAGGTCAGTAGGCCGACAGCGGGGGCGTCGGGCACCGATTGCCAACTGCGGCCGCCGTCGGTGGAGCGCTGCAGGCCGTCGCGTCCGACGGCGAGGACGGTCCCGCCGTCAATCGGGCTGACCGCGAACGCGCCGATCGCCGGCCGGGAACGTTGCTCCCAGCTCCGCTGGTCGGCGCTGACCATGAACGCGCCGTCGGTCGAGTTGTGGCCGTAGACCGAGCCGTGGGCGACCTGGAGCCCGTGGAAGTCCGCCGCACCCGAGAGCGACTTCTCCCGCCAGGTCACGCCACCGTCGGTCGACTCGATCAGGCCCACGTTGGCCGGGCCGTGCGCGGAGTGGCCGGAGGCCAGGAAATGCCCGGGTCCGACCACGGTGAAGCCCATCAGGTCCAGATCGTCCTTCGACACGCGTACGGCGGTCCGCGGATCGTCAATGCGGAACAGCCCGACGTGCGTGGCGACGTACAGGGCGCTGCTGCCCGGGTCGAACGCGATCCCGTGGACGTGCCCGAACCCCTGGTGCCCGGCACCACCTGTGGTGTGGTCGTCCGAAGAACCCTGACCGCGTAGCGCGAACACCACCACGGCGGTGAGGACGGCCAGCCCGGCCAGCGCCGCGATGACGATCTTCCGCGTCGGTGCGGCCGGCGCACTGCGACCCTGCGTCTTCCGCCCGGATCCGGGCCGGCTGCGCGGTCGCATCGACTGCGACGTCCTGCTCATCGGCTACGTCCACTTCCTCGTCGTTGACCCACCCGCCCGGAGTGCCCCCGGTGCGGCTTCAGGGTGACCTCTCGTCCCCCTCAACCATGGCGCGAAGCCGGCGGAACGACCCCATCGGGGGCCATGAAGATTCTCTGAAGATGCGGCCCGATCCCTACTCGCCGGGCCGGCGGTTGATCACGCTGGAGACGACCGAAGGAGTCTCCATGGCACTGCTGCTCACCCGCCGCCACCTGCTCGCCGGGGCCGCCGGCGCTGTCGGTCTCGCCGGCACCGTCGGCGTCGTCGCCGTCGCCGCCGAACGCAACGCACCGAAACTGGTCGACCCGCACGCCGAGGCCATCCGCCGCGCCGAACTGGCCCGGCGACGCCCCGGCGCCGCCACCGTCCGCGCCACCCTCAACCCCCGACCGGTGACCCTGGATCTCAGCGGCGTGACGGTCGACACCTGGGGCTACGCCGACGCCGCCCTCGGCCCGCTGATCAGGGCGAAGGCCGGCGACCGGCTCCGCGTCGACGTGGTCAACGACCTACCCACGGACACCAGCGTGCACTGGCACGGCATCGCGCTGCGCAACGACATGGACGGCGTCCCCGGCGTCACCCAGGACCCGATCGGCGCGGGCGGGCGTTTCGCCTACGAGTTCACCCTGCCCGACCCGGGAACCTATTTCTACCACCCGCACTCCGGCGTGCAACTCGACCGGGCGCTCCACGGCGTACTGATCGTGGACGACCCGAACGACGCAGGCCGCTACGACCAGGAGTGGATCGTCGTCCTCGACGACTGGGTCGACGGCACCGGGCGCACGCCGGACGACGTCCTGGCCGCCCTCGGCGCGGATATGAGCGGCATGCACGGTGGGCACGGCATGCACGGCATGAACCACGGCGCCGGGATGCCGATGGGCGGCGGCGGAATGGAGACCATGATGTCGCCGCTGCTCGGCGGCGCGGGCGACGTCGACTACCCGCACTACCTGATCAACGGTCGGGCGCCGGCCGCCCCCGTCACGCTCACCGCCCGGCCCCGCCAGCGGGTACGCATCCGGCTGGTCAACGCCGCCTCCGATACCGCGTTCCGGGTGGCGCTGGGCGGGCACCGGCTCACCGTCACGCACAGCGACGGATTCCCGGTCGTCCCGGACGTCACCGACGCACTGGTCGTCGGGATGGGGGAACGGGTCGACGTCGAGGTCATCGTCGCCGACGGAGTGTTCCCCCTGGTCGCGGTCGCCGAGGGCAAGACGGGGCAGGCGCTCGCGGTGGTCCGGACCGGAGGCGGCAGGCCACCGTCGACCGAGGTACACGCGGCCGAACTCGACCGGCGCGTCATCCTCACCAACCATCTGCGGGCCGCCGACAGCGTAAGGCTGCCCCAGCGCGCCCCGGACCGGACCCACGACCTGGTCCTCGGCGGCAGCATGATGCCCTACCGCTGGACCATCAACGGCAAGACCTTCAGCGACGCCGAGCCGCTCCTGGTGCGGGAGGGCGAACGGGTACGGCTGCGGATGGTCAACCAGACGATGATGTTCCACCCGATGCACGTGCACGGGCACACCTTCGCCCTCCGCGACGGCGGCCCCCGCAAGGACACCGTCATCGTGACCCCGCGCCAGACCGTCACCGTCGACCTCGACGCGGACAACCCCGGGCAGTGGATGACCCACTGCCACAACATCTACCACGCCGAGACCGGCATGATGATCAACCTCGCCTACCAGCTGTGAGCTACCCGGACACGTAACTGGTCCGGCCACCGTCGTCGGCCCGACTTCCCGGGGCCGTCTCGCTAGACATGACGGCGAACGCCATCGGATCCCGCGTCAACATCAACGCGAGCAGCGGCAGCGCGGCATGCGACACCCCGTCACCGAGTGACGACACCGTCTGCGCAGCCCACAGCTGCCCGAACCCGGCCGGCAACCTCCGCACGTCTGAGGTCACCTGGCACCTCCCTCGACGCGCTCGCGCGGTGCCGGGTGGAACAGAGCGACCGGGGCCTGTAACCGCGCCCCCAGCTGTCCCCGCACCTTCCGCGTCCGTACCACCTTCACGACGCCGGCCCGTTCGAGCAGCCGTTCTCGACAGCTGGCACTCCCCTTGGCTTTGGCGGTGTGCCGAACCAGCGGGAGAGCGCGTCTCGCAACGTGGCCCCGGCGGTGACGGTGGGTTCGTCGAGCGTCGCGGCCCAGGCGACGTGCCCGTCGGGGCGGATCAGGAGGACGTCTGCTGGTCGGGTGTCGGTCTTCGCGGTGCGGATGTCGACGCGAGCGACCCAGTCTCCGGCAAGCTGGCGCAACTCGGGGCGGTCGGCAAGGTCGAGGAGGACGGGCCGTGCGGTGTGCATGAGCTCCGCGACGCTGGTGATGCCCCGGTCGGTGTGCAGGGTGAGGTCGGGTGCGAAGGTGCCGGCCAAGGCGTGGTGGCCAGCGCCCGGCATCGGGTAGCGGACGTCGGCATGAGCGACGAGTGCTCCCATCCGGCGCAGCGCCGGCTCGTCGACGACCAGTTCCTGGAAAACCTGCCGGAGCGCTTCGGCGGCCGGGTCGTGTCCGCGCCTCATGGCCGCCTGGGCTCGGGTCTGCAGCTGTGCACGTGCGCCGGCGAGGTGGCGCTCGTCGTGGTACGTGTCCAGCAGGCCGGCCGGCGCCCAGCCGTGGATGTCGGCGCCCAGCTTCCAGGCGAGGTTGACCGCGTCGAGCATGCCGACGGTGAGTGCCGTACCGGTGGCGGGGAACAGATGGGCTGCGTCGCCGGCCAGCATGATCCGCCCGTGGCGGTATCGTTCGGCCTGCCGATCCTTGAACGTGTAGCGCGACAGCCGGATCGGTTCCCCCAGCGGGAGGTCCGCGCCGAGCACACGGCGAGCGCTCTCTGCGAGTTCGGTCAGGGTCAGCGGTTCGTCGTCGTCGTACTCGGTGGTTTCGTCCTCGGTGATCTGCACGAACAGGACGCCGGCGGTGATCGCGAACGCGAACACACCGCGGTCCGTCCGCGTGAACCCCGCGCGGATCCGGCCCAGTCCGGGAACGTCGATGTCGCCGTTGTCGAGCACCGTCACCGAGTCGGGCACGGTGACCTGGCCCAGCCTGTTGACCTCCGGGTAGGTCACGCCGGGGAACGCGATCCCCGCGAGGTCGCGGATCCGGCTGCGCCCACCGTCGCAACCGACCAGGTATCGAGCGGTCACTCGCGCGGGCCCGTCCGGCCCACGCACGTCCGCGGTCACCGTGGCATCGTCCTGGGTCACCCCGACCACGTCGTGTCCGCGACGGACGTCAGCGCCGAGTTCCCGCGCGCGTTCCTCGAGCAGTCGCTCGACCTCCCGCTGCGGAATTGGCATCGCCCGCATCGGCGGATCCGCCAGGTGCGTGAAGTCCAGGTGCATGGTGCCGAACGGAAATCGAGGGGCCACCTGGGGATTGCTGCTGGCCTCCTCGAATCGCTCCAGAATTCCCCGGTGGCGCAGCAGGTCCAGGATCCGCCCGCCGAGGCCGCTGGCCTTCGGGATGTCTCGCGGCTGCGGGTGGCGCTCCAGCACCACCGTTCGGGCTCCGGCCAGGCGCAATTCCCCGGCCAACATCAGGCCCGCCGGACCGGCGCCCACGATGATTACGTCAGTCTCCATTACTCGCCATTCCCCTCTGAGGTTCTCTTCGCCCCTGGCACCGCCGTCGCGGCAGGTGCCGGCGTCAGCCGGTCCGCTCGCTGAGTTGTTCCACGTGGCCGGCACGTAGCTGTAGGTGCGTGGCGGCGAACCAAGCCCGCATCCGGCGGTCGTGGGTGACGACGACCACTGCGCCCTGGTAGTCGACCAGCGCCTGCTCCAACTCCTCGACCAGAGCAGGGCTGAGGTGATTGGTCGGCTCGTCCAGGAGCAGCAGGTCGACCGGCTTGCTGACCAGGCGCGCCACTTCGAGCTTGCGGAGTTGTCCGTACGACAGCTCCCTTACCCGCAACCGCAGGTCAGCCGGCCGAAACAGGCCCAGCGACAGCAGTTCGTCCGGGTCACCAGCCGGCCCGCCGGCGAACGCTTCCAACACGGTCAGGTCCGGCGGCCACGGCGTCATCTGCTGCCGCAGGTGACCGATCCGGCCCTGGGTGCGTACCCTTCCATCGTCCGGGCGCAGTTCTCCTGCCAGGACCCGGATGAGGGTGGACTTGCCCGCCCCGTTAGGCCCAGTGACCAGAAGCCGGTCCGTGCCGCCGATCCGCAGTGACGGCACGTACAGCCGGTCGGTGACGCGAACCTCGGTGAGCTCGGCAACCGTCTCCGGGGCGTCCTTGTCGACGCCGGTGATGCTGGCCGAGAACACCAGCGGGTCGGGCGGCGGCGCGACCGGGTTTGCCGTGAGACGCTCGATGCGCTCCTTGGCGTTGCGGATGCGTCCCATCGCACCGTGATCACGGCCGCGGGCACGGAAGGCGCCGTGCCCGAACTTGGCCATCGGCGCCTTACGCGGGATCGCTTCCAGACGGAACGCGTTGGCGGCAGCGAGCTTACGGTTGCGGACCAGCTGATGGCGCCAGTCTTCGTACTCCTGTAGCCGACGGCGGCGTTCGGCGGCCGTGGCGGTCAGGTACCCGTCGTAGCCATCGCCGTGGCGTGTCACCGTGCCCTGACCGACGTCCAGGATCGTGTCGGTGACCCGGCTGAGGAACTCCCGGTCATGGGTGACCGCGAGCAGTGTGCCGCGGTGCTGCCGCAGGCGCGCCTCCAGCCAGCCCACGGCCTGATCATCGAGGTCGTTGGTCGGCTCGTCGAGCAGGAGCAGTTCCGGCTGGGAGGCCAGCGTGGCGGCCAGCGCCAGCCGGGACCGCTCCCCACCGGACAGGGTGCCGAGCGCCCGCGTACGGTCCAGATTCGGCAGGCCGAGCCGGTGCAACGCCTTCTCGACCCGGGTGTCCGCCCCGTACCCGCCCCGTGCTTCGTAACGGGAGACCAGCCCGGCGTAGTGCTCCAGGCCGGCGACGAGTTCAGCCCTCGACAGACCGTTCAGTCCGGCTTCGGTGTGCATGATCAGCGACTCGAGCTCGCGGAGGTCGGCCAGAGAGAGGTCGATCGCGTCCTGGACCGAGGCATGTGGCGGCAGCGCCAGCGATTGGGCCAGGTAGCCGACACCGCCGGGGGCAATCACCGTCAGTTCCCCGTTGTCGGGTCGGTCCACCCCGGCGATCAGGCGTAACAGGGTCGACTTCCCGGCGCCATTGTCGCCGATGATGCCGACCTTCTCGCCCGGTTTGACGCTGAAGGACACGCCGGCCAGCACGGTGCGCTCGTCGTAGCGGCGGATGATGTGGTGCAGCGAAATTTGCGACGTGAGCAAGACGGCCCCTGATCTGACAGCTTGACAAGAACATGCCGGTGACGGCCGTTCGGCCGCGACGGCCAGGTGCCGAGCGCAAGGGCTCTCGACCCGTTGCGGCGCCGCCTCGTCGGATTACGTTCACCGAGACGGCGCCGCAAACGCCCCCACACCGGCCCGGGTCACGCTCGCTTCGTGAAGGCGGAACGCGCCCACAGGTAGCCGACGAGGGCGATCGCCACGCACCAGGCGACGGCGACGGCCGCGTCGGTGGTGTCGGGCGCGCTGTCGAGCAGGCCGCGCACGGTCTCGATGATCGGCGTGAACGGCTGGTACTCGGCGAACTGACGAAGACCCGGTCCCATCTTCTCCGCCGGTACGATCGCGCTGCTGAAGAACGGCAGCATGACCAGCGGCACGGCGGCCATGCCCGCTGTCTCCGGCGACTTCGCCGACAGTCCCAGCGCGACCGTGAACCAGCCCGCCGCGAACGCGAGCAGAACGACGACGCCACCCACGGCGAGCCAGTCGGTCAGGCTCGCCTCCGGGCTGAACCCCAGCAGGAAGGCCACTCCGACGAGCGCCGCGATGGCGATCACGTTGGTCAGCACGCTGGTGATGACGTGGCCGGCCAGCACCGCGCCGCGGGAGACGTCCATGGCCTTGAACCGGTTGATGATGCCCTTGGTCATGTCGGAGTTCACCGCCGTCGCGGTGGCTCCCAGCCCGTAGCAGACGGCCAGCAGGATCAGGCCCGGCGTCGCGTAGTCGATGTAGTCCACGCCGACGTTGAAGGCGTCGCCGAACATGTACACGAACATCAGCATGATGATGATCGGCATCAGGACGGCGTTGAACACCGAGGTCGGGTTCCGGGTGAGGTGTTTGAGGTTGCGGCGCAGCATGACCAGCGAATGGGACTGGGCGCTCATTTCGTGTCGACCTCCGTGGCGTGGCCGGTCAGGGCGAGGAAAACGTCGTCGAGGTCCGGGGTGCGCACGGAGCACTCCTCGGCACTGAGGGAGTGCTCGTCGAGCCGGTCCAGCAGGGCCCGCAGTGACTTCGTGCCGCCGTCGGCGGGCACCCGCAGGGCCAGCGCGTCGTCGTCTCGGGTGGCCTCGGGGAAGATCCCCGCGGCGGCGTCGAGTTCGGCGGCGGTGGAGAACCGCAGCCGTACGTGTGTTCCGGGGATGAGGCGCTTGAGCTCTTCCGGCGTGCCCTGGGCGACCAGGCGGCCCTGGTCGAGCACCGCGAGGCGGTCGGCGAGTTGGTCGGCCTCCTCCAGGTACTGCGTGGTGAGGAAGATGGTCGCGCCGTCGTCGACCAGGTCACGCACGATCGACCACATGGTGCGGCGGCTGCGCGGGTCCAGGCCCGTCGTCGGCTCGTCGAGGAAGATGATCCGCGGATTGCCGACCAGCGTCATCGCCAGGTCGAGCTTGCGGCGCATGCCCCCGGAGTAGGTGGAGGTCGGCTTGTCCGCCGAGGCGGTCAGCTCGAACCGGTCCAGCAGGTCCGCGACGATCCGCTCGCCGTCGCCGGCGACCCCGCGGTTGAGGTCCACCATCAGCTGGAGGTTCTCGCGTCCGGTCAGCAGCTCGTCGACGGCCGCGAACTGGCCGGTGACGCCGATGGCCGCGCGGACCGCCTTGGCGTCGGTGGCAAGGTCGTGGCCGGCGACCCGGACCGCGCCGCCGTCGGCCTGCACCAGCGTGGTCAGCACGTTCACCGTCGTCGTCTTGCCCGCGCCGTTGGGGCCGAGCAGACAGAACACCGTGCCGGCGTGGACGTCGAAGTCGACGCCGTCGAGGACGGTCTTGTCCTTGTACGCCTTGCGCAGGCCGGAGACCGAGATCGCCGGGGTCGTCACGTGGTCACCTCCGGGGTGGCCTCGGCGGCGTCGAGCGCCGCGATGATCTTGTTGGTCATGTCGGCGACGGTGAGATCGGGTGCGCCCTGCCGGGTACGGACGGCCGCGTCGAGGGCGACGACGACGGTGCGGCGGAAGTTGTCGGCCTCGGCCGGAGCCTGCTCGGCGAGCAGGCGCATCGCCTCGGTCAGGGCGGGCAGAACGCGGTCGGCGATCTCGGCCACCGACCTGCCGCCCAGGTCAATACCCGTGGACTTCTCCGCGAGCACGTGCCCGACCAGGCCGGTTGCCGAGGCCAGGGCGATGGACCCTCCGTTGGCGATCTTGTGGGGTGAGCCGCCGGCGGCTCCGGCGGCCGACAGCAGCGTGACCGCACCGTACGCGGCCGTGCGAAGCGTGAGTTGGTCCTGGGTGGAAAGGTTGACGGACACGGTGGTGAGCTCCTTGACGTTGACGTGGGCAGGTGGCGACCGCCGGGTGGCGGCCCGGGATCACCGGGCGGGTCTCGGCTCCCGCCCGGGGCGACGCACGTCCGGGGGCGGACAGGATCTTTCATGACAAACCTCTCTTCAGCGGGACGCGTCGGCCCGGTGCTGATGGACCGGAGTCAGGGCCGCCGGTTACGGCAGGGTGAGTGCGTAGCGGAGACGCCGCCCGAGAGGGCGGAAGCCCAGGTGTCGATGCAGGGCGACCAGGTCGGAGTCCTCGTCGGCGGTGCGAGTCTCGATCTCCTCGACGTGTGGGTGGATCTCGCGCAGTCGCGTGAGCAGAGCGGCGTTGACCCACAGCCCCAGCCGCCGTCCGCGATGACCGACGAGCACGGCAGGGCCGTACTGGCGGGCGCGACGCTGCGACGGTGCACCCGTCATCGCCAAGACATAGGCGACCACGCCGCCGTCCGCCTCGGCGGTGCTCACCACCGCATTACCCGGTCGGCTCGGATACCGGAGTATTTGCTCGACGCTGTTCGCGCCAGTCGGGTCCCCGGTCCAGTGACGCAGTCGGTATCCGGGGTGCTCGACGTCGACCAACTCACCCAGCCAGGCATGGTGAATATCGCGGTAGGCGAGCAGGCCATGGATCCTGGATCCGGTGCGCCGAAATCCGTGCCGCTCGCAGAACGACTGCGCGGCGGAATCCGGGGCGGTCTCCACGATCAGCCGCCGTCCCACGGCGTGTGCACCGACGGCGGCCAGCAGCCGCGATCCGATCCCTCGTCGACGCCACTGCGGCTGCACATACAGGTTCAGATCAAGGGTGCCCGGCTGCAGGGCGGTCTGCGGTGGCAGTTCGTACTCGAACGGCATGACCGGACATAGATCGGCGACCCCGGCCACCGAACCGGGCGACGTCACAGCGTGCCAGCGTGGGGTCCCGAGATGATCCGGCGCCGCCACGATGTCGATCACGCTTTCGCTCATGCGTCCACCATCGCCCGGCCGCCCCGGCCGAACAACGCAGAAGATCGCATCGCCGCATTAGCCAGCGGTGATCGATCGACGACGGACCCCGCGACGGCCGGTGGTCCGAGCCACGCTCGTGCCGCCCGTTCTCGTCACGGCCGTAGACTGCCCAGTTCCAGGCCGCAATGATCGAAGGTAGGGCTGTCTGGTGGAACTGCGCGACATCGAGATCTTCCTGACGCTGACCGAAGAGCTTCACTTCGGTCGCACGGCCGAGCGTTTGCACGTGTCCCAATCGCGGGTCAGTCAGTCGATCAAACAGCAGGAACGCCGGATCGGCGGGGGCCTGTTCGAGCGTACGAGCCGCGCCGTTCGACTCACCCCGCTCGGCGAACGGTTACGCGACCGCCTCCGCGCCGGCTACAGCGAGATCATCTCCGGCATCGTACGCCCACTGACACCCGGTCCGGTTCTGGTAGAAGATCGCGTTCACGATCTCCCGCAACTCGTAGCGGCCCTGATGTCCCGACACCGAGGGGTGCCGGTCCTTCCACGCCTGCAGGAACGGCCCCACCACCGCCCACTGCCCATCGGTCAAGTCACTCAGATACGCCGTGCGTCTACTCACGACTGTCCTAACACGACGAAGCCCTGCCGGCAACGGGTCCGCAAAGATCAGCCAACCGCAAAGCGCAGAAGAGGTTCCAAACCACCCTCTCAGAGGTCCAGCACCAGGCGCGGCGTCCGGGAACGGGAGACGCACGGGTAAATGAGGTCACGGCCGCCGCGCTGCCGCGCCGCCGGAATGTCGTCGCGATGGTCGGGCAACCCGTCGAGGACGACGGTTCCGCAACTGCCGCACAGGCCGTTCTCGCACGAGGCAGACACCTCGGGAACGACGTCCCGAAGCGTGTCGAGCAGGCTGCGGCCCGCCGGAACCTGAAGCAGGCGCCCGCTGCGGGCCAGTTCGACCTCGAACGGCCGGTTGTCGGTGGCGGCGTGGACCGTCCGGGCGAATCGCTCGACGTGCCGCCGCTCGGGCGCCGCCAGCCGCTCGATCACGGCGGTCATCTCGTCCGGTCCGCAGCAGTAGACCACGGCGTCGGGCGGTGCGGCGCGCAGCAGCCGAGGCAGGTCGGGCCGACCCTCGACGTCCGTGGCGACGACGTCCACCCGGTCGGCGTCGAGCGCGCCGACGTCGTCGAGGAAGGCCATCTGCGTCCTCGCCCGTGCCACGTAGACCAGGCGCCACGGGCGGCCCTCCGCCGCCACCTGCCGCACCATCGGCAGGATCGGGGTGATCCCGATGCCGCCGGCGACGAAGAGGTAGGCGGGCGCGGGCAGCAGCGGGAAGGTGTTGCGGGGACCGCGCACGGACACTCGCTGGCCGGGGCGGAGCCGGTGCACCTCGGCGGAGCCGCCCCGGCCGGCGACCGCCGACCGCACCGCGATCCGGTAGCTGCTCCGGTCGGCCGGGTCGCCGCACAGCGAGTACTGGCGCACGAGCCCGGAGGGCAGGACCAGGTCGACGTGCGCCCCCGGCGACCAGGCCGGCAGCGCGCCGCCGGGCTCTGCGCCCAGCGTCACCGCCACTACGTCGCGGGTGAGCCGTCGGACGTCGCGGACCACAGCGACCCTGCCCGCTGCCGCATCGACCCGGACCCGACCCGGGGAGCGGTCACCGGCGTCGCGGCGGCGGCCGTACCGGGTCGGGCCGCCCGGCTTGTACACCGACAACAGCGTCGCGACCAGACCGGTGATCGGCCCCAACGGCGTCAGCAGCGCCAGCGGCAGCCCGACAACGGACCGGATCTCGGCCACCGGCCGGCCCGCCTGGGTCAGCTCGTGGGCGCGCAGCGCCAGGTCCTGAAGGACCGCACTGCCCACCAGCATGATCCCGAGCATCAGGACGAGCTTGGTCGCCACCCACCGGCGCCGCCACAACCCCCACGGCGTACCGGCTGCCAGCGCGACCCCGCTCAGCAGCGCGAGCTGGTGGGCCGGCCCGAGGAACGTCTCGTCGACCAGCAGCATCATGGAGTAGGCCGAACGCAGGGTGTCGAGGTCGTCCGCACCGGCCGCGGCGATGGCCATCGTCGCCATCACGGTGATGACCCCCATCCAGCCGACGGCACTGGTGATGTGGGTGGCCAGCAGCGCCTTGCGTACCCGGGGCGAGACGAGCCGGTTCCGGTCGCGGGTCAGCCGCAGGTGGGCGTTGGCCGTCGGCAGGAACATCAGGACCACGGCGGCCACCAGCGCGGCCATGCCCATCCAGTCGAGCGACACCGCCAGCGGCGGCCGGTCGGCCGGGCCGGCGAGCAGGCCAGGCAGCTGGAACACCACGGTGTTGGCGGCCAACGCGGTCAGGGTGACCCGGCCCCACTGCCGGCCCTGGCGGGTCATGGCGGCGAGGAACAGCAACATCGCTGCCAACTCGACCGGCCAGAAGATCCGGTACGCCGGTGCCCCGCCGAGCAGGTCGACGACCAGACTCGCCAGCATCAGGCCGGCGGAGAGGGCGGTGGCCGCGTGGGCGGCGACGATCTCGCGGGGCGCCGGTGGCCCCGGCGGCAGGGGTCGGTCCGACCTGTTCATCACATGATCTCCGTGCGTGGGCGGGGACGGGACGGCGCGGGAGAACTCCGCAGGGCCAAGCGTCGTCAGCCGGAGTCGTCCCGGCTGCCGGGCCACCATGCCGGTTGCTGGTGGTGGTAGCACCCCCGTGGAGAGACCGGCTGGCTTCCTGTCGCCCGGGCCCGACCCGCTCCTACGCTGGCCCGGTCGACCACCGCGAACAGGAGTGGAAGATGACCGACCGGGTGACCGGGTGGCGACCGCGGTTACGCCGGGAAGCGGCCTCGCTGGTCTCCGCCGACACCTGGCGACACACGCTGCACCTGGTCGCGGCGGTCCCGTGGGCGGCGGCGACGGCGGTGCTCACCGTCGTCGGGCTCGCGCTCTCCGCTGCGCTGCTGCCCGTCGTGCTGTCCGGCGTGCCGGTCTTCCTCGTGTACGCGGCGGCGCTGCGCTGCTGCGCCAGCCTGGAAACACGCTGGTACCGGCTGGTGCTCGGCGAACGGGTGACCGTCTTCCTCCGGCCGCCACCGGGGGCGGGTTGGGCGCGACAGGCCCGGAACCTGGTGCTCGACTCGGCCCTGTGGCGGGTGCTCGCCCACCATCTGCTCCGCCTGCCGCTGGCCCTCACCACAGGGCTGCTGACGGTGATCGCCTGGGGCGGCGGCTGCTGGTTGCTCATCGCCGCGGCCCACCCGCCGGCCTGGCCGTTCGCCGACACTGCGCTGCCCGACGGCGGTCCCGGTCACGCCCTGCTGCACGGATCCCTGCGCCCGGTGACCGCCGTGCTCCTGGTCTCCGGCGGGCTGGCGCTGCTGCTCGCCGCACCAACCGTGGTCCGGACCCTCACCCTCGTGCACGTCGCGCTCGCCAGGGCCCTGCTCGGCCGCGCTTCGGCCCGGCAGCTTCGGGCCCGGATACGCGAGGTCGAACGGCGCCGCGCCGACGCCCTCCGGGCCGCCGAGGCCGAGCGGCGACGGATCGAACGCGACCTGCACGACGGCGCCCAGCAGCGGCTCATTCACCTGGTGCTGACCCTCGGCATGGCCCGCCACCGGTTCGCAGACGACCCGGACGGCACGCTGCCGCTGCTCGCCGCCGCCCAACAACAGGCCAGGCAGGCGATCGCCGAGCTGCGCGACCTCACCCGGGGGCTGCACCCGCCGGTGCTCGCCGACCGCGGGCTGGACGCCGCGCTGTCCGCGCTGGCGGCCCGGTCACCGGTCCCGGTCACCATCGACGTACGCCTCGACCGCCGCCCGCCACGGCTCATCGAGTCGATCGCCTACTTCATGGCGTCCGAGGCGCTGTCCAACGTGGCCAAGCACGCCCGCGCCAGCCACGCCCGGGTGGAGGTGTCCGCCCGGCCTGACGCGCTGCTGGTCCGGGTCACCGACGACGGGGTCGGCGGCGCCACCATGGCGCGCGGCTCCGGACTGGCCGGTCTCGCCGACCGGGCGCACGGCGTCGACGGGGACCTCACCGTGCAGAGCCCGCCCGGCGGGCCGACCGTGCTCGACATGGAGCTGCCGTGCGCGTGGTGATCGCCGAGGACGCCGTTCTGCTGCGGCAGGGCCTTACCCTGCTCCTGACCAGCAACGGCCACGAGGTCGTCGAGGCGGTCGCCGACGCGGAGCAGTTGCTGCGGGCCGTCGACACGCACCGCCCCGACGTCGCGTTGCTCGACGTGCGGATGCCGCCGACGCACACCGACGAGGGGCTCCGCGCCGCGCTCGTGATCCGGCGCCAGCACCCCGGCACCGCGGTGCTGGTGCTGTCCCAGTACGTCGAGGAGCACTACGCCGGCGACCTGCTCGGCGGCGATCCGAACGGGGTCGGCTATCTGCTGAAGGACCGGGTGGGTGAGGTGGGCGAGTTCCTCGCCGCGTTGACCCGGGTCGCCGCTGGCGGGACCGTCTTCGACCCCGAGGTGGTCCGCTAGATCCTCGCCCGTCGCCGCCGCGACGACCCGCTGGGCAGGCTCGCCCCGCGCGAGCTGGAGGTGCTCCGGCTGATGGCCGAGGGCAGGTCCAACGCCGGCATCGGGGAGGAACTGGTGATCACGGAGCGGTCGGTCGAGAAGCACATCAACAGCATCTTCCACAAGCTGCAGCTGCCGGTGACGACCGGCGACAACCGGCGGGTGATCGCCGTGCTGCGCTATCTCGACAGCGGCCGACGGGACGCCGCCCACCCGGTCCGCCGCTCTCGCGCCGGTGGCCGCCGGGCCTGAGCCGCCACCCCGACCCGATCCGCCGCCGTGCCATCCGTCATCCACCGGGCCGGCGGACGGCGCGCCGGCCCCAGCGGCGGCCCGACCCGATCCGCTATCCGCCGGACGGCGGCGGCCCGAACGCCTCACCCGCCCGCCCGGAACTTCGGGGTGACCACCGACAGCCCCAGGGCGGCGGGCAACGGCGCGACGCCCGGACCGCCGGCGCGCACCCAGGCGGCGATGTCGTCGACCACCGAGCCGTGCAGGACCAGGCCGAACCAGACCGGCCGGGCGCCGGCGTGCCGCGCGGCCGGCGCGGGGTGCACGACGACCAGGTTGGACTGCGCAGAGGTCGAGGCAGGCGCTGACCCGTACCCGACGAGGCGCTAGCAGCGCGGCGCGCAGCCGCCGCAGTTGCGCGTCGTGGTCGACGGAGGGGTGCATGCGGGCACTGCCGCAGCAGCAGTCCCGACAAACGGTGACCAGGCAGCCAGGTGCGGCGGTCATGGACGGCTCCTCGGTCCCCGGTCACGCGGGCGGCACGTGCCGGTCACGACGCGGGCGGGTGGAAGGTGATGGCGGGCCGACCGGTGGTCGGATGCGTCGCGACGTCGGCGCGGACGCCGTACACGTCGGCGAGCGGCGCCGGAGTGAGCACCTCGGTGGGCGGCCCACCAATCACCTCGACATCGGCCACCAGTTGCACCTGCTACACCTGGTTCGCAGGTCCGGGGTCACCACTCTGGCGGCGCTACACGACCGCAACCTCGCCGCCATGTTCTGCGACACGGTGGTCGTCTGGCTGCCGGGCGGGTTGTCGCCGCAGGCCCGCCCCTAGGTCGAGGCACCCACCGCTCTGCTCGCCGCACGCGGACACCAGCCGCTCGTGCTCCAAGGCGCGATAAGCACCCGCGAACGGCGACCTCAGAAGGAGGATGGGAGAAGACCGCAGGGATGTCTGATTCCGGCAGGTTGAACCGGCACCACTCGGACAGGTTCTTCGGGCACCACCTGCCGTCGTGCTCGATCGGCGGCCGTTGATGGTTAGCTTCTTTGGGCGCCAGTCGGCGGGCCTTCTTGATCGGCACCTTGCTTGGGCGCCAACGCGTGACGCGGCCCGATGCTTTGCATGTGGGTCGCTGCGCTGTGTTCGTGCCGAGGCTGGTTAGTATCGGGGCAGACCGGGTTCTTTCAGGCTGCGCTCCCGATGCGGGGTCTGGGGGACCCGGCTCTGTGTGTGAGGGTGAGACGCGGCGGCGCCGGGACGGTTCGTCCCGGCGCCGCTGTTCGTCAGGGGCTGTCAGCTGCGGTTGCGTTCGAGGGTGCTCTGCAGCCGGTAGGAGTCGTTGCCGGTCTCGACGAGATAGCCGTTGAAGGTGAGGCGGTCGACGATGGCGGAGCAGAGACGTTCCTCGGTGAAGGTCTTGTCCCATTCGGAGAACGGAGCGTTGGAGGCGACGGCGATGGCTTTGCGTTCCTCGCGCTCGGTGAAGATCTGGAACAGCAGCTTCGCGCCGGTGCGGTCGAGGTTGAGATATCCGAACTCGTCGAGGCAGAGCAGGTCGTAGCGGGAGTAGCGGTAGAGTGCCTTCGACAGGCGCTTCTCGTTGTGCGCCTCGGCCAGCTCGTTGACCAGGTTCGCGGTGGTGGTGTAGCGGACCTTGAGGCCGTGCTCGGCGATGGCGGTGCCGATGCCGATGAGCAGGTGGCTCTTGCCGGTGCCGGAGTTGCCTACCAGGACAAGGGGTGCGCCGGCTCTGACCCAGGCGGGGTTGGCGAGGTTGTTGACGTAGACGGCGTCAACCTGTGGGTTCTTGTCGTAGTCGAAGTCCTCCAGGCGCTTGGGTCGGTGGAACGCGGCGTCGCGGACGAGGCGTTGTCTGCGCCGTTCGTCGCGGTCGGCAATCTCGGCGCGCAGCAGGTCGAGCAGGAAGCCCTTGTAGTTGGCGCGGTCGCGCAGCGCCTGTTCGGCGATGTCGACGTAGCGATCGCGGATGCTGGGCAGGCGCAGCTCGGTGCACGCGGTGTCGATGGCGGCGTCGATCGGGTCGATGCCGGGGGCGGACTGGCGAGGCCTCGGGGTGCGGGACCCCTTGGCGGTGGAAGCGGTCGCGCTCACGCGGTTGTGCCTTTCGTTCGGTGGGACAGCAGCTGGTCGTAGACGCTCATCGGCGGCGGCTTGTGCTCGGTCCCCGAGGGCAACCGCCGCGCGTGTAGAGAGATCACCCGCGCCCCGCTGGAAGCTGGTTCGTCGGCCGGCTCGGCCAGGTCGAGTCCGTCCTCGGCGACGTCGTCGACGGGTGCCGCAGCGTCCAACGGGTCCGCGACGATGCCCGCGTCGGCGGCCTTGCGGGCCTCGATCGCGACCAGCTCCGGGCTGCAGGATCCCGCGTTGACGGTGGCGGTGATCCCGGTGACCAGCGCCGCGTGCGGCAGCTGCCGGTGCAGCAGCAGCACCTCGATCAGCGCCCGGGTTCCTTCGGCCTCGCCGTGCGCGGCGCGGGCGGCGGCCCAGAAAGCGTCGTGCACTGGGGTGAACGACCCCTCGGCGCGGGCCTGCGCCAACGCGGTCGACCCAGCCAGCGCGCCGGGTTTGACCAGCAGGATCTCCAGGTAGTGGTCCAGGTCGTCGCGGTAGTCGTAGCGACGTGACAGCCGGGGGTGGCGGGCGACGACCTGCCGGCCGTCGAACACGAGGACTTCGTTGGCGCGCAGGCTGACCCGGACCTTGCGGTCGATGAACCGGGCGGGCACCGAGTAGTAGCACTGCCGCACCACGATGCGGGCGTTGCGGCGCACCAGCGGCGTGAGCGTCGTGCCGAGCTCGAAGTCATCGGCCGGCAAGGGGTGCAGCAGCGGCGCCTCGGCGGCGAAGTTGAACCCGATGCTGGCCGGCGTGCCGTGCACGTGCCGGGCGTCCTCGGCCGCGTCGATCACCGCGAGGCGCTCGTTGAGCTCGGCCAGGGAGTCGACCTGCGGGGGCGGGACCAGGTGGTTGCGGCGGAACCGGCCGCCCTCGTGCTCCACCCCGCCCTTCTCGTGGGCCCCGTCCTTGCCGGGCAGGCAGTAGAACGCGTGGAAGCCGTAGTGCGATCGGAACGCCACCCACCGCTGCGACTCGACCCGGCCGCGGCCGAACAGCACTTGGCGCACCGCGGGTTTGAGGTTGTCGTAGCGGATGTGTCGGGTCGGGACCCCGCCGAGGATCCGGAATGCCTCGACGTGGCCTTCCATGAACGCCTCCTGGCCTTGGGAGGCGAACACCCGGTGTACCGCCTTGCCGGAGTACGACATCCGCAGTGTGAACAGGTAGCACTTCATCTGCGTGCCACCGACGACGGCGAACGCCTCGGCGAAGTCGACCTCCGCCTCCTCACCCGGCGGGTGAACCTGCGGCACCATCCCATCCAGGTGCCCACGGCCCTCACGCGCCTCAGCGAGGATCTCCGGCCGACGTCGAGCGACGTAGTTGCGCACCGTCGAGTACGACGCGTCGGTGAAACCGTGCTCAACGGCCAGACGCTGGCAGATCCGCTCGATCGTGTGCCGCTGCTTACGCGGCCCGACCACGTCCGAGCGCAGCATCTCGTCCACCGCCGCGAGCACCGGCGCCAGAGCGAGGGGCCGACCGCGAGCCGGAGGCTTGCGCGGCGGCGGAAGCGCCGAGGACAACGCCGTCCGCACGGTGCGGCGCGACACGTGGTGCCGGCGCGCCAACTCCCGCTGCGACACCGACGGATCTGCCCTGCGATCAGCGCGAATGCGCTCGAACAATTCCACACGCGTGAACAACTCGGCCTCCCGATATGACCGGGATCAACGTAAGCCGGCCGATATCAACAAGTCGAGCAAGAGCGGCATAGCGAGCGCCCCGCGTGTCGAGTCCGAGGTTGATGCCGAGTCGCCGACTGAAGTACCGGCACGAGGCGGAACCGTTGACCCGAGGGATGTCAGCAACATGCCGACGATCGCTACGGAGGCCACCACGCCGGTGCCCGGGGCGGGGTGCAGCGGGGGTGCAGCACCTCATCAGCAACTCGTCGAGGAGGCCGGTTCGAGGTCCTGGTCAGGACGGGGATCTGGCCTGCCGCCCGGGAACCAGGGCGACAGGCCAGAAGGTGTTCGGCGGAAGGATGGCGGGTCAGGAGCGCTTCGGAAGTTCCTCGGGCCACCGCTGGCGGGCGACGATGTCCTGCCACTCGGCCACCGGGTCCGACTCTCCAGCACGGGCCGCTTCCCGGTCAACGACCGGGAAGTCCGCCCCGCCCACCAGCTGGTGCGTCCCACGCCCCTGCTCCGTCTTCGCCGCCAGCACGTAGGTCGTGCCGGGTCGCAGCAGGGGCTCGCCCGCCACCTGCCAGGTGTCCTTACCGAGGGTTCCACCCAGCTGGACCACCCGCAGCGTCTTGACGGGCTCGCCCTTGAGGGTCTTGTCCACGGTCACGTCGAAGACGGTGTAGGGCGTGTCGTCGCGTTCCTGCACCTCGGCGACGCGATTCACCGTCGCGACGACGACGTAGTCGGCGAAACCGGCCACCTTCGTCTCGTCCTTGACATCGAACGCGTAGGACGAGTGCACCGAGTGCGTTTCGCCAGGGCGCAGTGAGTCGTAGGCCAACCACCCGCCAGCGGCCACCGCGACGGCGGTGGCGCCCGCGACCAGCGGTCGAACAAGGCGGTTCATACTCAGTGCCCCCAGACGTTGTGATACGCGTTGATGTCCCACGACTGCAGGTTGTTGCTCATGTTCGGGTTGTAACAGGGCGGGCATGGGTCCATCACCGCGATCTCCGGCCCGTGACCGAGCTTGAGGGAATGCCCGAACTCGTGAGTCATGACAGCGTGCTTCTGCGACTCGTTGAAGCCGTCCATGTGGTGCGTGTTCAGTTTGAGGTCGTCCGCACCCGCGCTGCAGTCGAACCAGCCCGCCCGACTGTCGCTCGAAGAGGTGTAGTCGGACACGTCAAGGTCCGCGTAGGTCGAAGCCGTATCAGCTTTGACGTTGATCGGGTTCAGCGAGTTCCACTGATTTACCGCGTGCGACAACGAGTTGTTGTACTTGGTGAAGTCGTCGTAGACCAACTCTCCGCCATCGACCGACGTGCAGTGATCCAACGGCACCACATCGGCCGACGCCGCTGATGCGAAACCCCCCGTGGCAACCAGCGTCGAAGCCACCACAAGGGCGGCCAACCGCGCCGACCGAAGCCTGTTCCCTGACATCCATCCTCCACTCGATCTGTCATTCCTGAAGGAGTGGGGCCGTGTCAACCCTTCTTGGCCGGACTGCTGCCTCCGGTTTGTGCTGATTCCCGGCTTGGTACAGGCAAACGCCGGTGAGGGGTCGGGGTCAAGATTCGACCGGAGGTCGGCCGCGTCAGCGGCTTGGTCTTGACGCCGATCCCGTGCGGCGCACAATCGGTGCGCCGGGAGACACACGCTCAGCTGGTGAAGTTGTGGGGGGTGTGGCCGTGTTCTTCACCGTCCGTAATGTGGACGAGTTGGCAAGCCGGGAGGGTCCCGGTGCCGGTCATTCCTTCGCCACGCAGGTCTGCCCTGGTGGCATGAAGTGAAACGGCCGCGGCCAGGCGGGGTCAATCAAAATCGCTCGACCACGCCGGTGGGGGTCAGACAGACCACGACCTCGCGCCTGGCCGCGCCGGGACTGGGGGTGTTCATGCCGCTCGGTGGTTGGTCAGGCAGCGGATGTGTCCGTCGCGGAGGCCGTAGAAGACGAGGGTGAGTAGTTCGCGGGCGGCGGCGACCTTGGCGATGTTGGTGCCCCGCCGGGCGGCGAGCCGGGCTTTGGTGGCGGCGAGGGGCCCGTGGTGGACGCGTTGGACGGCCTCGACCGCGGCCCAGCGGACGAGGTTGTTGCCCTGCTTGGTGATGCGCCCACGGTGGACTTTCGTGTCCGACTCGCGGTGCCGGGGTGTCATGCCGGCCCAGGAGCACAGCTGCTGCGGACGGGTGAAGCGGGTGACATCGCCGATCTCGGCGACGAACACCGCGCCCAGCACGGGACCCACGCCGGGCAGTGCCTGGATCGCCCGGAACCCCGCGTGGTGGGTCAACTCGGCGCTGATCCGCTTGCCGACCAGGTCGATCTCGAAGCCGTAGGCGTCGATCAGGCGGAGCAGTGACAGCACGCGGGCCTGGAACGGTGGATCGAGTCGCAGCTCGTCGAGCTGCCGCCGGCCGGCCGCGCCGAACATGTCCGAGGGCGCCAGGGTGACGCCCTGCCGGGCGAGCACGGCGTGGACCTGTGCCTTGAGCCCGGAACGCAACGCGACGAGCTTGGCCCGGTGCCGTACAGGCTCCCGCAGTGCCCGCACCTGCGGCGGCGCGATCCACGCCTCCGGCAGGCGGCCCATACGCAGCAGGTCAGCCAGGTCGGCGGCGTCACGCTCGTCGTTCTTCACCCGCCGATACGCAAAACCCTTCACCCCCAACGGGTGAGCCAGGTGCACCGTGGCGCCGGCGTCGGCGAGGACGTCCGCGGCCCAGTACCAGCCATAGGTGGCCTCCAGCACCACCTCCGGAGCCTCGCCCCACAAGCCAACCTGGGCGGCGAACTCCACCGGGTCGCTGGCGATACGCACCACCGGCCCGATCCGCTCACCGTCCGGCCTCATCCGCACGATCACACTGCGCCGCCGGTGCAGATCTATCCCCACATACTGCCGGCCGTCATACTCGTCCACAGGGGCCTCCTTCGTCGTGGTACGTCGTGACAACCCCAGGGAAACCCCTGACCAGGGTGACTGTCACGAGGAGCGGAGGCCCCGCTCCTTCATCGCATCAAGCCCCGGGTTTGATGGAGAGTTGGTTAGCTGGTTTTCAGGGGTGCGGTGACCGGCTGGGTCATCGTGTGTAGTGCCTCGTGTTCGGCGGGCGGGATGTGCCCGAGTTCGCCGTGCAAGCGGCGGTTGTTGTACCAGTCGATGTACTCGACGGTGGCCATCTCCAGGTCGTCGAGCCCGCGCCACGGACCTCGGTTACGGACGAGTTCGGCCTTGTAGAGGGAGTTGAACGCCTCGGCCATCGCGTTGTCGTAGGAGTCGCCCGTGGACCCGACGGAGGCGACGGCGCCTGCCTCGGCGAGCCGCTGGCTGTAGCGAATCGCTCGATACTGGACTCCCCTGTCCGAGTGATGGATCAGTTTTCGCAGGTCAGCGCCTTGACTCTCGCGTCGCCAGATCGCCATCTTCAGCGCGTCGAGCGCCAGATCCGTGTAGAGCGACGTGGACACCTGCCAGCCGACGATCATGCGGGAGTACACGTCGAGGACGAACGCGGCGTACACCCAGCCCACGCTGGTGCGCACATAGGTGAGGTCGGCGACCCACAGCTGGTTCGGGCCGGCTGCGGTGAAGTCTCGTTTGACCAGGTCAGCGGGTCGGCCGGTCTCGGCTGCGGGACGGGTCGTGCGCGGCGACTTGTCGCGCAGCAGCCCGCGTAGCCCAGACTCGCGCATCAGCCGCTCGACGGTGCACCGGGCCACCGGCACGCCTTGGCGGCGCAACTCGTGCCAGATCTTGCGGGCGCCGTAGACGCCGTAGTTGGCCGCGTGGATGCGCTCGATCACCCCGGTCAGCTCCTCATCGCGGCGACAGCGGGCGCTGGCGGGACGGGTCTTGGCGGCGTAGTAGGTCGACGGTGCGATCTGTGCCGGCGTGTCTTCGAGCGCCCGCAGGACCGGCTGGACACCGTGTTCGGCCTTCTGGGAGTCGACGAAGTCGACCTTCATCGCGACGGACGGTCCAGCTCCGCCGCGAAGAAACTCGCCGCGGACTTCAGGATCTGGTTGGCCCGCCGCAGCTCACGATTCTCCCGTTCCAACGCGGCGAGGCGTTCCGCGTCGCTGCTGGTAATACCCGGACGGTCACCGGCATCGGTCTCAGCCTTCTTCACCCACGTCCGCAACGCCTCGGGATGAACCCCGAGCTGACCGGCGATCCGCCGGATCGCTCCGACCGCCGACGCCGGATCCCGGCGGGCCTCGAGCGCCAACCGGGTCGCACGCTCACGCAGCTCATCGTTGTACTTCTTCGGTGCGGGCATCGCTGGTGTTCCTCCCAGGTTTCGATGTCTCCATCAAACCCGGTGCGGAACAATCGATAGTTGTCAACGAACTTAACGATCA
Organism: Micromonospora sp. CNZ280; assembly: GCF_011759515.1. NCBI lineage: Bacteria > Bacillati > Actinomycetota > Actinomycetes > Micromonosporales > Micromonosporaceae > Micromonospora > Micromonospora sp. CNZ280. Next base: position 2,623,648 of record NZ_JAAOYP010000001.1, on the reverse strand, counting down.
ACCAACGCCACTGCAAGGGGTCGCGAGCAAGTTACCCAGGGTATCTGTCGTGGTTGGGCCGAAGTGGTACCCGAACAAGGTGCCGATCATGACCAGCTGGCACGGGTTGGTGCCGAATCAAGATGCCGATCTTGCTCAACCACCAAACACATCCCGCCAAGCCCACGGGCTACGTGGCGCCCAAAGAAGCTGCCGGACTGGTGCCCGTCCAAGATGCCGAACTCAGGATGTCGGATGGCGACGCTCGCGGTTCAGCTCGTGGTCGCCTGCGCGACGACCGATTCGATGAGCGAGGACATGAGCCCTGCGGCGGCCGTGACGTCGAGACCGTTTGTGCGCACGAGGGACTGCCAGGTGCTGAGGGCTATGGCATGCCGGACGGCCACCTTGAGGAGGGGACAGTCGGTGGTGGTGGGCGAATAGTCGGTGGTCAGCGCCTCGGTGACGGCGTCCAGATATCCGGAGAAGGGCTCGATGACCCGCCTGATCTCAGCGGACTGGTCACTGTCCCGGAGGGTGTTGGCCAGTATCGGCTCCACCGCGCCGTAGAAGTTGTAGAGATCGTTGAGCGCCACGTCGACCCGCTCGCGGGGCGATGCCACCGACTGCCACGCCGTGATGTCCGGCCAGGGGTGGCGACTCCAGTATTCGGTGGAGCATGCCTGCAGTAGCTCCGCCTCGGTCGGGAAGTACCGGTAGACCGTGTGCCGCTGCACTCCCGCCAGTGCGGCGATGTCGGCAATGGTGGTACGGGCTGGCCCCACCTTCCGGTGCAGTTCGATCGCCGCGTCCGTGATACGCCGACGCGTCGCGATCATCGCGTCGGCGCGGCGCCGAAGCTCGTACTTGCGGGTGACTCCCTTACCGTCAGCCATTGCCCCTCTCCTCGCGTTGCTGCTGCAAGTGTGCCCGACAGGGGCTCGGCGGTGCCGGGGTGGACGGGTGTCGAGGACGGTCGACTGACCGGTTTCTCCGGATTGTCTACCAGCGGATCGGTCCGGTCCGCTTTGCCCCTTCCGACCCTCCTGTCGGCCCCGTCAAGCCCTACTTATTTCGTGACACACGCATGTCTAATGAAATTTGACGGAGCGGCGCCGGCGCCGTACATTTTCGGAGCACATCGGCGTGCAGCGAAAGATCGGGCATGCCCGGCCTTGCGGGCGCTGACCACTCACCACCGCGGGCGAGTGGTCGCGCGCCCGCACACACCCGCAGGGTCGTACCTCCGCCGCCCGCCCCTCGGCTGACGGCTCCACACCGGCCAGGGCAGATGAGAGACGGAGACAGAACGGTGGAACAGATGCATTCGGTGGCCGTGCCCGGGGTCGGGCAGCCGTGGGAGGTCAGGAGCACGGACGTTCCCGAGGTGAGGGCGGGGCAGGTCCTCGTCCGGGTGCGTGCCAGCGGGATCTGTGGCACAGATGTGTGGATCACCGAGGGGAAGCTGTCGTTCGGCATCGACTTCCCCATGACACTCGGGCACGAGGGCGTCGGTGAAGTCGTCGCCGTCGGAGAGGGCGTGACCTCCCGCGCAGTGGGGGACCGGGTCGGACTGCTCACTCTGCAGACCGGCTGCGGGACCTGCGCATGGTGTCAGCGGGCCGAACCGCTGGACTTCGTCACCGCCGCGAACTGCAAGCGGCCGGTGCTGACCGGGATGAACGTGGGCGGGACCAACGCCGACTACGTCGCCATCCCGGCGAACGCCACCGTGCCGTTGCCCGACGGGCTGTCCTACGAGCACGCGGCTCCGCTGATGTGCATCGGCTACACCGCCTGGAGCGGCCTGCGCCGAGCCAACCCCCAGCCGGGCGAACGGATCGCCGTGACGGGCATCGGCGGCATGGGCCACCTCGCGATCCAGTACGCCAAGGCAAGCGGCTTCACGACCATCGCCGTCACCGGTTCACCCGAGAAGCAGGAAATGGCTCGCCAACTCGGCGCGGACATCGTGGTGTCCACCGGCGCCGAACTGCGGGAAGCGGGCGGAGCGGACGTACTGCTGCACACCAACAGCTCCAACAGCGCCGCCGCCGATGCCCTCCAGGGAGTGGCGCCCCGAGGGCGCGTCGTACTCATGGGCATCGGGTTCGACGCCTTCGCCGTACCCAACATGCCGATGATCATGAACAGCATCCAGATTCTCGGCTCCGCGCACAACGGCACCAGGTACCTGATGGAGGCCCTGCGGATGGCCGCCGACGGCAAGGTCACCCCGATGGTCGAGACCTACGGCAAGGACCGCGTTGCGGAGGCGTACCAGCGGGCGGCTGAGGGAAAGGCCCGCTTCCGAGCCGTCATCATCTTCTCGTGAGCGCAGTTCCGTCGGTCACACCATTACCGAATCCCAGGAGGGACATGTCCACCTCGTTCACACTTCCCACCGGTCCAGAGGGGATTCCGGACTCTCTGCTGGAGCGCTTCAACGCCGGCGACGTGGACGCCATGATGGGGCTCTACGACGAGGATGCGGTGTTCGTCACCAACTCCGGCCGGAGCCTGACGGACCCCAGCGAGATCCGTCGTGAGCTGGAAGGCTTCCTCGCTCTCAAACTCCCCATGACGGCACACGCACGGCACATGATCGTCGCTGACGACATCGCCCTTCTCCTGCTCGACTGGGAGATCGAAGGCACGGGCCCGAATGGGAGGCACGTCCATCTCAAGGGCTCAGCCACGGACATTGCCCGCCGCGGCGCGGACGGACTGTGGCGTTACCTGATCGACAACCCCTACGGCACGCGCTTCCGCGAACAGGTGTGATCCGCGCATCGTCCCGTTTCCCGAAAGGTAGTCAAGTCTTGGGCTCCATCGAAACTCATTCGAACGACCCCATGCCGATCAGCGGCGAAGCAGTCGCCGAACTCGCCGCCGCCACCGCCGGGCCGGTGCTGCTGCCCGGCGACGAGGCGTACGCCACCGAGTGCGCCGCGTACAACCTCGCCACGCCGCACCGGCCGGCGGTCGTGGTCGGCGCCACGACACCGGCCGACGTTCAGGCAGCCGTCCGGTTCGCGGCCGCCCACGGCCTGCCGGTCGCTGTCCTGGCCACCGGGCACTCGGCGCTGTCCTCGAACGGAGCAGTGCTGATCACCACCCGCCGGATGGACACCGTCACCATCGACGCCGAGCAGCGAACCGCCCGGATCGAGGCCGGCGTACGCTGGCAGCAGGTGATCGACCAGGCGGCCACGCAGGGGCTCGCGCCCCTCAACGGCTCCGCCCCGACCGTCGGCGCGGTCAGCTACACCCTCGGCGGCGGGCTCAGCCCGATCGGCCGCACCTTCGGCTACGCCGCCGACCACGTACGCCGTATCGAGCTGGTCACCGCCGACGGCGAACTACGCGAGGTGACCGCGGAACGTGAACCGGAGCTGTTCTGGGCGCTGCGTGGCGGCAAGGGGAACTTCGGCGTGGTCACCGCCCTGGAGTTCGACCTCTTCCCGGTCGACCGGATCTACGGCGGCGGCCTATACTTCCCCGCGGAGCGGGCCGCCGAGGTGCTCGCCGCGTGGAGCGCCTGGACCGCCGACGTCCCGGACGAGATGACCTCCTCGATCGCGCTGCTCCGACTGCCCCCGAGCCCCGACCTGCCGGAGCCGCTGCGAGGTCGGTTCGTGGTCCACGTGCGGGTCGCGTACGTCGGGTCGGCCGAGGCGGGCGCACGACTCGTCGCGCCCCTGCGGGCGATCGGCCCGGCCCTGATCGACTCGGTGGCCGACCTGCCGTACGCCGCGATCGGCTCGGTCCACAACGACCCGCCGATGCCGATTCCGTTCCACGACCGCTCGACCCTGCTGCGGGAATTCACCCCCGAGGTCATCGACACGGTCGTCCGGCTCGCCGGCCCGGACGCGCAGAGCCCGCTCGTCGTGCTGGAGATCCGACACCTCGGCGGTGCGCTGGACCGCCGACCTCAGCCGGGCAACGCGATCGACACTCGCGGTTCGGCCTTCCTTCTCTACGGCGTCGCGTTCGGCGGCCCTGACCAAGCCGAGGCGTTCGACGGGTATCTGACCCACCTGATCGCCGCACTGGAGCCGTGGAGCACCGGCCGACGCTTCGTGAACTTCTTCAGCGCCGCCGACGCCACACCCGAGGGAGTGCCGACGGGGTACCGCCCGGAGACGTACCAGCGGCTGGTCGAGGTCAAGAAGACGTACGACCCGCAGAACGTCTTCCGGCTGAATCACAACATCCTTCCCGCCTGACTCTGCGGGACAGCGGCTCCCGTCCGCGGGTTCTGCCAGGGCAGGTGCCCCTGCAGAACCCGCACGTGGTCGCTCCGCTCTTCGGGCCCTTCGTCAGTGACGGCTTCGGAGTCCGGGACCTCGAACCGAGGTCCCGGACCCCGTGCCTCCCGGCCCGGACCGGATGGCCGTTCAGGTCCTGACCGGTGTTGTGGGGTGTCGATCGAACCGCAGGTGTCCGCCTTCGCTTCCCAGGCGTCTACGTCGTCCTCGGGCCACGCCGACCGTGGGGAGGGACGACTCTGCGGAGTAGGCACGATGCCGGCGCCGCGGGTGGTGTTGGCGGGACTGGAAGCGGCGCGCATGGCCGCCATCGCCACGTCGTGCGTGGTCTCCGGCGCTGCCACGGCCAGGTCGATCCGCAGATCCCGCCGGCCGGTGACGATCACGAGGCCGGTGCCGAGGGTGGTGAACCATCCCAGCCGCACCACGGCGCCGCCGACACCGATGCGACGAGGATGTCGGTCCCAGGCCGCCGGGTCCAGCATGATCCGTTCGATCACGCCGCCACGCCGGGCGGTGAGCGTGGTGACCAGGCTGCACAGTTCGACGACCGGGTCGCGTGAGGTCGGCCACCAACCGCCGTCGAGCTGAGCCCGGCTGGACGGCGGGTCGGCCAGCCGCAGGCGTGCCGTGGGCGGCTCGCGGGTGCAGACCCACGTCATGCGGTCCGGGATAGAGCGGATCATAATTTCCGTCCCTTCGGTGCATCGGCGCCCGTCAGCTCGGCATTCCGGCCCTGAGCTGGGTTAGGGAACGCCTCAGCAACCGGGACACATGCATCTGCGATATTCCAACCTCGGTGGCGATCCGCGCCTGGGTCATGTGGCGGTAGAACCGCATGGCGAGAATCCGACGCTCACGGGGGGAAAGCCTGGCGAGCAGCGGCAGCAGCGTCAGGTGATCGTCGACGGCTGCGTAGCCGGGATCGACGGCGCCGATGAGCTCTATGGTCTCGGTGTCGTCGGCCTTGTGGTGGGGCGCGTTCAGCGACGCTAGGCGGTATGCCTGCGATGCGGTGAGGGCGGCCAGGACGTCGTTTTCGCTCACGTCCAGGTGGTCGGCGAGCTCGGCGGTGGTCGGGTGATGGTCCTGTCGCTGCGTGAGCTCGGCTGTGGCGGCTCGCACCATGCTGTTCAGTTCCTGGGCACGGCGCGGGACCCGCATCGCCCACGTCGCGTCGCGGAAGTGCCGGCGGAGGGCACCGACAATGGTCGGGACCGCATAGCTGGAGAACTTGACGCCTCGTCGGGCGTCGAATCCGTCGACGGCTCTGACCAGGGCGAGGGCTGCCACCTGGGCAAGGTCGTCGTAGGGCTCTCCGCGGCCGCTGTATCGACGGGCCAGGCGGCTGGCCAGCGGCAGATTGCCTTCGATGATCCGGGTCCGCAGTCTCGTGCGATCGGGATCGTCGCGGCTAAGGTCGGCGTGTCGACGCAACATCTGTTCGCTCGTCGCCGGCAGTTCACCCGTCGGCGGATGTCGGGAAGCGGCAGTCGCGGTCGGGATGACCATTGTTCAACGCCCCTTACGGCTGGTGGCGGCGGAACTGGCGGCCACCGGGGGCCCGGGCGACAAGCTAACCCTACGCCTCATCGCGCCGGTTCACACCGCTGGGCGCCGGCCGGGCGGGACAGCGCAGGCCCCCCGCCAGTTGACCGCGAGTCAGGCGGACAGGTCGGCTGCCGTGCCTGACGCGAACTGCTCGGAGCCGTCGACGATGGCCTGAGCCAGGTCGGCCAGCCGCCGGTTACGGCTGCGGGCGCACTCGCGCAACAGCGCGAAAGCCTCACCCACGTCCACCTGGAGGCGCTCGGCGAGGACACCCTTGGCCTGCTCGATCAGAACTCGGCTGTTGAGTGCGGTCTGCAGTTGCTCGGTGAGGACGTCGCGGTGATGGATGGCGCGTTGCTGGAGCAGCCCGATGGTGGCCACGTCCGCCAGGGCCTGCCCGATCCGGACCTTGCCTTCGTCGAGTGCGCCAGGGCGGGTGTCGAAGAGGTTCAGCGCGCCGATGACCTCGGAACGTAGGCGCATGGGCAGAGCGTGTACCGCGGTGAAGCCGACCTCGGCTGCGGCGGCGGTGAACCGGCGCCAGCGGTGGCCGGCGGCCCGCAGGTCGATCGCCGACACGGGTTGGCCGGTGCGGAAGCAGTCCACGCAGGGCCCCTGGTCGGTCTGCAGCTGGAACAACTCCAGCAGCCGGGTGCGCTCGGATGAGGCCGCCACCACCTGAAGGTCGCCCTGCTGGTCGGTCACCAACAGCCCGGCCGCCGAGACGCCCAGCAGTTCAACACACCGGTCGGCGAGCACATGCAGGAATTCAATCATGTCGAAGTCGTCGACGAGTGTGTCAGCCATTTCCACGAACACGTCGGACAGCTGGATCTCAGCCATGTCACTCACCCTCGGCACACGATAGTCCCTCTTCGATGTCAAGTAGAGGACTGTCCGGGCGGCACAGCAGCTCAGCGCGGGGTGACGCCGGTCGGAGGCGCGGGGGATCCGATGTCGTCCAGGTGGCGCAGTGCCTCGGCCCAGGAGCGGCCCAGCGTGGTTTCGTGGTAGTCGATGTCGTGCTCGGCGCAGAACCGCCGGATCAGTGGCATTGCGCGGCGCAGGTTGGGACACGGCATGCTCGGGAACAGGTGGTGTTCGATCTGGTAGTTCAGCCCACCGAGCACGGTGTCAAGGAGCACCCCGCCGTGGACATTGCGGGAGGTGAGGACCTGTCGCCGCAGGTAGTCGAGGTTGTTGTCGCCGCCGAGGATCGGCATGCCCTTGTGGTTCGGAGCGAAGGAGCAGCCGAGGTAGACGCCGAGCACACCTTGGTTGACGAGGATGAACGCGATCGCCTGCGCCGGGCTCAGGAGCAGGAACACCGCGGCGAGGTAACCGCCCAGGTGCAGGGCCAGCAGGCCCGCTTCGACGGATCGGCGGGCGATGCGGCGCGGGCCGAGGATCGCCTTCACGCTGTTGGCGTGCAGGTGCAGGCCTTCCAGCAGGAGCAGCGGGAAGAACAGATACGCCTGGTAACGCACCACCAGTGCGCCGAGGCCGCGCTGTCGCCGGGCCTGGTCGGCGGTGAAGGACAAGGGCGCCACGGTGATGTCGGGGTCCTTGCCTACCGTGTTGGGGTGGGCGTGATGCCGGTTGTGCTTTTCCACCCACCAGCCGTAGCTGATCCCGGTCAAGAGATTGCCGTGCACGATGCCGATCAGGTCGTTCGCCCGGCGCGTGCGGGCGATCTGCCGGTGCCCTGCGTCGTGGCCGATGAACCCGGCCTGCGCGAAGACCACCGCCAGGGCCACCGCGACGCCGAGCTGCCACCACGATTCACCGAGCCGAAAAAACAGCGCCCACAGTCCGGCGAAGCAACCGACGACCAGACCGATGCGCACCGCGTAGTAGCCCCGCCGCCGCTCCAGTAGACCCGCGGTGCGGACCAGCCGGGACAGGTCCGCGTAGTCGCTGCCCCGCTGCCGCTCGGCGCCGAGGTTGGTGTCGCTCATGATGGCTGCTCCCCCGCTGATCCTTCTCCGCCGGCTGGTCGCGGCGGCGGCGGCTCCGGCAGCCGGTCAGCAGGCGATGCGTTGCTGCGTGCCGGGGATCGCCACGCCACGGGCGGCCGCGCCACATCAGGCCACGCCCCCTGTTGCTGTTCGAGCAGTTCCATGATCCGTTTGCTCACCGATTCCGACGTCAGGGTGCACTCCCTTCCCTGGTCGGACCCCCGTGGGGTTGCTGACTCCGGCGCCTCCCACCTTGGATCTTCGGCGATCGGTTCCACCCGCTGCAGCGGATTGGCGTCTTTTGCGCCGGAACACGGGGCGCCGCGCGCGAGGTGTGCGCCTGGCGGACGCTCCGAGCAGAGCGACCGTCACGGGGACGGCGCGTCGGCGAGATCGGCCAGATCAACATGAAGGATGGCGAGCAGTCCGGTGTGCTTGTCGGGGTCCACCCGCTCCGGTAGCTCGCGCTCGACCCAGTCGGCCCTGACCTGCTGGCCGCGGTCGCGAAGAATGCTGACGATCCGGTGCCTGGCGATCATCATCGGATGCTCCCTTGGGAAGGCGTCCGCAACGGTCATGCTCGCGGACGGTGGTGCAGACGCGCTGGCCGGATCCGCCACCGTCGAAAGCACGGCTTGCCGCAGCCGGCGACCGGGACGTGATTGACGATCAGCCAGCACGACGAGCGGCTGTCACGATGGGAATGACGACGGCCAACGCCCGGGCGGGCTGGTGGCGACGGCACCTGACGATCACCGGGGGCCCGGGTGACGTGCTCACCGTACGCCTCACGGCGCGGATCCGCACTCATGCCCGACGCCGCTCCCGCAGCGGATGATACGCCCCCATCAGGCCCGATATCTCCTAGAATCGAGCAGGGTTCCTTGCCACCCGACCCGGCCGGTTCCCCACTGCAGGCCTCGCTCCAGTCATGAAGACCCGGAGTCAGTAGACGGGAACCTGATGACGACCGACCAGGCAGTTGGGCTGGGCCGGGGGCGCGAGGGGCCTCAGCGGGCCACCCTGCTGGAGCTGTTTCTCGACCTGGTGTTCGTCGCCGCGCTTGCCCTGACGTCACGAACCCTGGCGCAGAATCTCGGTTGGGTCGGGGCCTTCCAGACCGTGGTGCTGCTGATGGCGATCTGGTGGGTCTGGTCGGTCACCGCGCTGGCAACCGACCTCTACCACGCGCAGCGGCCCCCGATCTTCCCCATGACCCTCTGGGCCATGCTCGGAACCATCCTGATGGCAGGCACGCTGCCCGACGCCTTCTCCGAGCACGCGCTCGCCTTCGCGGGCGCCTACGTGATGGTCCAGGTGGGGCGTGGCATCTTCCTGGTCGCCGCCCTGCACGGCCGCACGACGCGACTGCACGCCGGCCGGTTCATCTTCTGGTTCGTCGTGTCCGCGGTGCCGTGGCTCGCCGGCGCCCTCGTGGCCGGCCCGGCACGGGGTCTGCTGTGGGCCGCGGCGCTCGCCATCGACTACGGGTCAGGCTGGCTCCGCTACCCCACGCCCCGGCTCGGTCGGGTGCCCCCGTCCCAGTACGAGGTGGCAGCCGACCACCTGGCGGAGCGCTACCAGCAATTCTTCACGCTGGCCCTCGGCGATCTCATCCTCGTCACCACCCTGACCTACGCCGACAACGACACGACACTCAGCCGCACAGCGGCGCTCCTGCTGGCCTTCTTCACCACCGTGCTGCTATGGCAGATCTACGTCCACCGCGCCGGCGCCCTGCTGAAGGCCACCATCGAATCCTCCCGAGATCCGGGCGGATTCGTGCGGGTCGCACCCAACACCCACCTGCTCATGGTGGCCGGCGTCGTCGCCGCGTCCGCCGGTTTCGAGGTCGTCATCGCCCACCCCACCGACCACGCCACACCCTGGCTGGCCGCCATCATGCTCGGCGGCCCTGCATTGTTCCTGGCCGGACGAGCCCGCTTCGAGTACGAGGTTTTCAGCCGCGTGTCACCGTCCCGGCTGGTCGCGCTGCTCACGCTGATCATCGCCGGCCCCGCGCTGGTGCTCGCACCCTCACTGGTGGCCGCCCTCACCGCCACCCTCGTCCTGGCAGGTGTCGCCATCGCGGACGGCATCCGGGCCCGCGGAAACCCACCCGAGCAACCAAGCCCCGCCATGTAGCTGCAGGCGCGGGTCCACTCAAACAACGGGCCCATCAGGAGCCGAATCCTCCGCTGATCTTCCGCACGCGGAACTGTGGACCTAGACGGAGACCCCTCTGCTCCCAACGCCTCGATGGCATGAAGGAGCGGGGCCTCGCTCCTCGTGGGTCCCGGCGGGATGCTCGGTGTTCGTGTCCAGCACGATCTTGCCGGCAAGCTCCTCGACCGGCATGTCGTTGACGACCCTGAGGGGCACCGCGACGACGGCGAAATCGCCGGCGTCCGCGGCGTGTGCCGCGCGGGCTGACGGGCCGAGCTCTGCGATGAGGCTTTTCAGCGTCTCGGGCCCTCGGGAGTTGGCGATGACGACCTTGTATCCGGTTGTAAGTGCCGCACGCGCGATCTGGCTGCCGACCTCGCCGGCGCCGATGATTCCGATTGTTGTCACGGATGGTTTCACCTTTGGTATTGGTGGAGTGGCCATGAGTCGAGGCGGCTGTCCTCGGGTCGGCGATCCTCGTACTCATGGCGTGTCAGATCCTGGATGCTGCGGGTCGGATGCTCAGAAGACCACGGCGTCGGTGTCCGATCTGCTCGCCTACGCACAGTCGGCGGCCGCGGGTGCCCGGATGTTGCCGACTCGCTGGTGCCATGACGGCACCACCCCTGGAGCATCAGCGGCCGCGACCGCTTCGGCACACTGCCCAGCCTGATCTTTTGGAGGCCGGCCATTGTCCCTGATGTCAGGCGGTCAGCTGCCGACGCATTCCGGCTGAGTCGTGCAGGGCCGCCATCTGCACGAATCGGCCGTCGCTGACCTTGTGTACGAACAGCAGTTCCGTGACCTCCCAGGGAAGATCCGGAACGGCTTCGACATCCTGCTTCCGGACCGTGAGGACGTCGTCCCGGGTGCCGGGCTCGCCGTTGAGCAGGACCTGGTCATTGATGAACTCGTCCATCCCGTCGAACTCATGGGCGTTGAGCGCCGCGACGTAGCGCAGGTACCAGCTACGCAGATCATTCTCCGCCATCACTTGCCCTTTACCAGCTCAACGTCCCTAGCTCGTCCTGAAAGGTCCCCGTCGGGCCGTCCGCGCCGAGCGTGGCCATGTGCACGATGGTCTTGGCACTTTCTACCGGTGGCCTTCCGCCTCCGAGAGCGGCCGTCATGTCGGTGGCGGTGTAGCCGGGCTCGATCGCGTTGAACTTGATACCCGGCTGAGACTTGGCGTACTGGACGGTGAGCATGGTGGCTGCCGACTTGGACGCCGCGTAGAGCGCAGCCGACAGATTGAACTCGGGCCGGTCCGGATTCGTCACCGCCCAGAAAGATCCCATGCTGCTCGAAACGGTAACCACCGTGGGATTCGAGGACTTCCGCAGCAGGGGCAGTGCCGCCTCCGTGACACGAACAATTCCCACCACGTTGGTGTCGAACACCCGCAGGGCCGTCGGTCCGTCGACAGCGCCGAGCCCGAGGACGCCCGCGTTGTTCACCAGGACGTCGAGTCGACCCTCGGCCGATTCAATGATCGCCAGCGCGTCGCTCACCGATGCGTCGTCGGTCACATCGAGCTGCACGAATCGCGCGCCCAGCGTCGCCGCGGCCTTCTCGCCACGCTCGACGTCGCGTGCGCCGACGTAGACGGTGTGGCCCAGTTCGAGAAGCTGTTTGGCGGTCTCGAAACCGAGGCCCTTGTTGGCGCCGGTGATGAGTGTGACGGTCATGCGTCTCCTTAGACATGCGGCGGAGCTGCCGATGTTTTTGTACCGCTCGGTTGCGAAGTCACCGTAACAGGTTTTGTACCGTTCGGTCGGTGAGCCGGGCCATAATTTGTACCGAGCGGTAGAGTTGTCTCATGGGCACTGAGGCGCACACTGTCGGTCGACCGCGGGCTTTCGACGAGGAGACAGTCCTCGACCGGGCCACGGAGGTCTTCTGGCGGTACGGCTACGAGGGTGCGTCACTGAGTGCCCTCACCGACGCAATGGGGATCAACCGGCCGAGCCTGTACGCCACGTTCGGCAGCAAGGAGCAACTCTTCCGACGCGCCTTCGCCCGCTACCACGAGACCCAGATGGCCAACGCTCGCGCCGCCATGGAACAACCCACCGCGTACGCCGCCATAGAAGCGTTCCTGCGCTCCAGTGCAGACGGCCTCACCGCCAGCGATCACCCCACGGGTTGCCTCTCCGTCCAGGGAGGCCTGGCCTGCTCGCCCGAGAACGCCCGGATCTCCGAGATCCTGGCCGCCGGCCGAGCCGCCACCGAGTCCGCCCTCGAAGAACGGCTGTCCCGCGCGGCGAAAGAAGGAGACCTCCCGGACGGCGTGGAGGCCCGAGCGCTGGCGCGATTCGTGATGGCGCTCAGCGAGGGCCACGCCGTCCACGCCGCAGCCGGTGCCAGCCGCGAAGAACTCCAGGCCTCCGTCGACATCGCCCTGCGAGCCGTCATCGCGCCCCACCATTGATGAGTGGCGAAGCAGGGCCCAACGTCCCCGGTCGCGCGTCCTGCGCTGAGGCCGCGCTCGGCACGGACCGCGCGGCCGTCCCAGAGGCCGACGTGGTCGCGGTGGAACCGTCGCCGGCGCTGCGGGCGGTGCTGCTGTCCCGCATGGCCGCCCGGCCGGACCTGCGGCAGCGGGTCACCGTCGTCGCCGCCGACGCCCTCGGCGCCGACCTGCCCGCCCGCCTCGGCGCCGTCCTGGCGGTGAACACGATCGGCCACCTCGATCCCGACGGACGCCGAACCCTCCTACGCCGGGTGGCTGAGCGCCTCGCTCCCGGCGCGCCGCTGGTGCTGAACCCGCAACCACCAGCCGAACCCATGCCGGTCCCGTTCTCCGCCTTCAGCGCGGTGCCGGTCGGTCGGCACACCTACGAGGGCGGCGGGTCCGCTGAGCCGTCCGGCCCGGACACGGTGACCTGGCGGATTCGTTACCGAGTCCTCAGCGCCGACGGCACCGCGTTGCGGGCAGACCACGTGAACCACCGCTGGCGCGTCACCCCGGCGCAGGTCGTACTGGCCGAACCGGCCGAAGCCGGCCTGACCGGCGAGGTCGGGCGACTGGACGTCGTCCGGGCCGTACGCCGTCCCTGAGACTCGTCGATCCAGCAACTGAAGCACCCGTCCGGAGAGGGCCCGGCGAGGCTCCACAGGCGTTCGTCGCCAATGCGGGCTTCGCTGGCCAGATGAGGGACCAGCCGCAGCAGAGCGGAGACCGTTGCTTGCACCACGGCCCGCAAGCGCACCATGTGCACCCCTTGGCGCACGCTACCCCGGCTACGCCGTCCCGGATCCGCGCCGTGAGCGTGATCATGTGAGTCGCCTTGCGCGATGTCAATGAAAACCATTACCGATCGGCAACGCGCTGCGTTGGCTCGTCGGCTCGGTGGACGGGCGGGTCTGGGCGCACGTGTCCGTCGCCTGGCCGTGGTTGGCCACGGCGCTGCTGCTGGCCTGGCTGTGCTCCGCCGTGTTGAGTGTGCTCGCGGCCGGTGACGGGCATGCCGCAGCTCGGGCTCTCACCTCGGCCAGTACGTGCCCTCGGTCTGGCTCTGGCGGTGGCGCTGGCCACCGGTGCGGTGGCTCTCGCTGGCGCGTTGGCCTTCGTCGGGCTGGTCGTGCCGCACGTCGCCCGCGCCGTGTGCGGGGCGGACCCCGACAGCAGGGGCGGCATCGTCGCCAGCACCACGGCGCAGGGTTACGCGACCTCGTCCACGGTCTGCACTGGTCACAGTGGCGGCGCTGGCATCACGCCCGCGCCCGACAACCCCACTGCACGCGACGCCTCAACCTCGAACTCCTACCATGATCGATCGGCGGCTGCCGTGCTATAGGCGGATCGCGTCGTCGGTGCGCGTGATGCCGCGCGTGTCGAAGAAGCGCTTGGCCAACGCGGCAAGCCGGTCAGCGTCGTAGTCACGATGGTGCTGAACGAGGATCACGAGGTCAGCCGACGCGACCGCGGCCTCCAGATCATCGACCTTCATCACGCCGATTCCTGGCCGCCATTCCGCGACGAACGGATCGTGGTAGCTGATCTTCGCACCGAGACCGTTGAGGTCACGAGCGAGGGGAGTGGCCGGGGATTCGCGCTCATCTGCGATGTTCGCCTTGTACGTGACACCCAGCAGCAGAATGTTCGCGCCGGTCGTCGCCAGCCCAGCTTCGTTGAGGATGTTCTGGGCGCGCCTTGCCACGTACGCCGGCATCGTGGCGTTGATCTCCTGCGCGAGCTCGACGAACCGGAACGGGTAGCCGAGCTTCACCCGCACATTGTGGCTCAGGTAGTTCGGATCGATCGGGATGCAGTGACCGCCCACGCCCGGCCCCGGGTAAAAGGCCTGGAATCCGAACGGCTTGCTCGACGCGGCGCGGATGACGTCCCACAGGTCGATATCGAGTCGGTGGCAGAACTTGGCCATCTCGTTGACGAGCGCGATGTTGACGTGCCGGTAGGTGTTCTCGAGGAGCTTGGCCGTCTCGGCCTCCCGGGTGCCCTTGGTGCGCACGACGGTGTCGATGAAACGCCCGTACAGGGCCGCCGCGGCTTCCGTGCATGCCGGCGTGTGGCCGCCGACGACCTTGGGCGTGTTGCGGGGGCCGAACTGCCTGTTGCCCGGGTCGATGCGTTCCGGCGAGAACGCCAGGTGGAAGTCCTTCCCGGCGACGAGGCCACCGGCTTCCAGGATGGGACGCACCAGTTCGTCGGTAGTGCCGGGATACGTGGTTGACTCGAGAACGACGAGCATCCCGGGGCGGAGATTGCGGGCGACGGCCTCGGTGGCCAACTGAACCGCACCGAGATCGGGGCCGCCTTCCTCGGACAGCGGTGTCGGGACACAGATGACCGCCGCCTTCGCGGCAGCGATCTCGCCTTCGTCGGTCGTCGCCCGGAAGCCGCCTTCTCTCATCTGGACGACGTCGTCGTCAGAAAGATCATCAACGTGTGACCGGCCATCGTTGAGTGCCTTCACCAACGGCAAACTGACGTCGAATCCGATCACAGACATGCCAGCCGACGTCGCCTCGCGAGCCAGCGGAAGCCCCACGTATCCGAGCCCAATAATGACTACGTCGACACTCACTGTCGCTCCTTCTGCTGGGTGACCAGGCCCCGTATGCCCAGCCGTGTCTATCCGGTTCAAGCGACTACGCCCGAACCGGATGGTCGTGCCGCAAATTCAACTACTGTCGATGAATCGTGAACGTTCCACGCCGCGCCCGTGACACAGTTCGCTCTATCTGCTGGGAGCGCAGGCCAGGTTCGGGACGACCGATTTCTTGAAGGCCTTCATGTTGCGGGGCGAGTCATTGTATCGCCAGTCCGCACTGGAGTGCGGCGGCGGCGCCTGGGTCCAGATCAGGCCGATGACGTTCGGATGGGCACGCAACCAGGGGCCCAACGTGGTCATCCACCGGTCCTTCGCCCTTCCCCCCACGCCGGTCTCGGCGAGGACTACCGGCTTCTTCGAAAGACGAGCGAGCAACTTCATGGTGGGATCGAACGTCTGGCTTGCAGACGACTCGAATCCGAAGGCGGAGCTGCCGACTCCGTAACCGGTGAAGCCCACCAGATCAACCCATTTGTCGCCCGGCCAGAACTGGGAGATCCCCTCAACGGTGGCGCCGCGAATGATGTTCGGAGCCCAGAGCCACAGGACGTTGGTCGCGCCGGCCTCTCGGAACAGCGTGACTACGTGCCGCCAGGCCTTGACGTACTGGGATGCGGTGTTGCCGTTGACACCGGCCGCCCACGGTGACCAGTCCCCATTCATTTCCGGCGCGTACCGGATCACCACCAGGTCACCGTATTCCACAACGGTGTCCGCGACGGCACGGAGCTTGGCATCGTTCTTGCCCGCCGCGGTAGCCGCGAGCGACCAGGACTTCTGCTCCACGACCGAGCCCAGGTCCTTCGGCTGCACCGTGAGGAACGGGATTCCCGCGGCATTTGTCAGCCTGGACAACTCGAACGGGGCGCCGATGGACGCGTAGACCCCTCGCCACATCGGCCGGCATCCAATTTCCTGCGCGGCCCGATCAGCGTCTTCCACGGCGTCCTTCTCCGACGTGATACCAAATACGGGCTTGTCCGCCCGCAGCATGGAGACGTCGGCACGAATCGCGCTAGCTCGCAGCGCCGGATCCGTCGCGGTCACTGCGGACTGCCGGCCCTCGAAAGTAGTGGATGACGGTTTCATCGCGCATCCAGCCAGTAGCAGCAGCGGCAGCACCAGCAAGTACCTTCTCATGGTCCCCCCCGATCTCGACCTCGACCTGCTGGCGAGTGCCCCACTTGAAACGCATGCAGGAGGCGATGGCCCAGAGCCGCCACACCCGCAACACCGACCACTGCCACAGAATCGCGACCGGCGACAGAAAGAGGAACCAACTCAACTGGGCCGGCATCGTCTGATCGGACCGCCGAACCGTGAAGACCCGCAACAGCTGCACATAGCCGAGCACGATCAACATCCCGAGCGTCAGCAGCAGCAGCTCCGCGTCCGCGATCAACGCGTCGGTTCCCGCGCCGCGCGCCCACGCGACCACATCGGTCACCGGCTTCACCACGAAGAGCGCGGACACGACGATGGTCGAGGCGATGGCCTGCACCCACTTCAGTGCGTGCAGCCAGTACGCGATGCGGTTGAGGGGCAAGTACTTGAAACGCCAGAAGGACCTGATGAACGACCCCCGCAGCCAGCGCATGAACTGCCGGCGGTGGTTGGAGAGGCGTTCCGGCATGACACAGAAGGCGAAGGCGTTGGACTGCTGGACGGTTCTGCCCCGGAGTAACGCCTGAAGCGTCAGGTACGAGTCGTCGGAGAACTCAACCCGTCGTCCGAAGAACTCCTCGTTCGAGTAACCAAGGCGGCATTCGTCGATCACCCGCGCGCGGTACAACGAGATCCCGCCCGAGTTGACCAGCACCGACCCCAGCGCCGACGTGGCGGACCGGTCGGTCAACTGCGAGGCTGTGCAGATCAGATCCACAGCCCGGGCGATCGGCCCGTTCAGGTTGTAGGTGAGAAACACTCCGGCGACCGACATCACCTTGGGATCGGCGAGCGGTTTGATCAAGTTCTCGAGCGCGTCCGGCGCGAGGACCGAGTCGGAGTCGATCGTGAGATAGGCGTCGGCCCAGCCGGCGAAGCGCAGGGATGCGGCGACGTGGGTCGCTCGCTTGCCCCGGTTTCGGTCGCGCACCCAGACGAGGGGGACTCCCACCGCGTTCGCGGCTTCGACCGCCCACAACTCGGTGGGCAGGTAGTCCACCTTGTTCGATCCGTCGTCCCGGACGAAGATCGCGTCGGGACGGCGGGTCTGCCCGAGCAGGCCACGGATGGTCGCGATGACCGCATCGACGTCTTCGTTATAGAGCGGGACGACCGCCACGACCCTCAACTTCGCCAGCTCGGCCGCCTGCTCGGCGGTGACGCGTCTGGGGCGGTCGAAGGTCGCGAGAAGAAGGTGCAGGAAATACACGACGAAGGCGAACGTGTAGACGACTTCGAACGAGGACAGTTCAGTACCGGGATCCTCGAGCCGGGTCACGTGGTGGTAGAGCCACAGCGAGGAGGCGCCGAGCATGAGGACCACCGCGGGCAGCGCGCGGCCGGGGACCCACCGTGCGGTCTTGGAAGCCTTGGTCACGGCTTCTTCCCGCGTCTCCAGAAGAGGCGCACGGACGTCGCGAAGAGCGTTACGACGCCGACCGCGGCAAGGAGAATTTCGAACAACCCGAGATGGGAAGGCACGCGAACCCAGCTTTCGATCAAGGGACGGCAGCCCGTGGCAGCCCGGACATGCTACATAGGGACGGCGGTCCGGCTCCGCACCCGGACGCCGTAGCCGACACTTGTAGTGTTGTTGGTCTGGTGTTGCTGGCCTTTCGGCTCGTTTGGATCGCCGATCTGGCGGATGGCGCCGACGAACTCGTCCGCTTTGCGGCTTTTCCACAGTTCGCAGGCCCGAGACGCGACATGAGCGGACAGCCCAGGAGGTGTCAGGTCAGCGATCCCCAGGTGAGTTCCTCCCCGCGCTCTTCCGCTACCGTGTGCGGCATGACGTACGACTACGGCGAGGGTTCGCCCCCACGTAGTCGGGGCCCGTCCTGGGGTCAGCGAAGCGATCCGTCTGGCGTCGATGCGTCCCCGCACGGCGCCATTCGGCGGCAGCAGCCCTCGTACGAGCAGCCTCCGCAATGGGCCGGCGAGGGTCGGCACAGCAGTCGCCGACCATACGACCCGGGTCATGGCGGGTCGCCGTCGCGCCAGCGTGACCAGGCAGACCTGCCGGCCGGCTTCAGTACACCGCCGGGGCATCCGGCATCGGGAGGTGATGTGGCCCGGCGCAGCGGTCCGTATCGAGGCGGTCAGCCCCTCGCCCCCAGTCAGCCGGATGGTCGCCATCCGAGCCAGAGCGGCAGCGGCGCCGTGTACGGCGGCCCGTCCGGCGAACATGTTGCCGGCCCCGGACGCGGGCCGGAGCTGTACACAGGGGCTCGCCACCAGCCCCAGGCGACCTCCCGCAGGCCGGAGCAGGCCGACGCGGGACCCAAGGCTGGGCGTCGATCGCGCAAGCCCCTCGTCTTCGCCATCATCTTCGTGGTGCTGGTGGTCGGCGGCGGTGCCGGCTGGTACTACCTGCGAAACCCGGCGGATGGGCCTCGCACCGAACAGGAGCGCAGGGTCGCGGACCAGCAGGTCGACCCGGTGCCGCTGACCGCGACCGAGGTCTTCGGCACCGGGACGATTCCCGGTGCCGAAGGCCGGGGACCGTACAAGATCCTCAAGACGCAAACGTCCACCGAGTGCACGGTGGCCGCCGGCGGTGCCATCGCGGAGATCCTGGCGACGGCTGGCTGCACCCAGGTGGTACGGGCCACGTTGATGTCATCCGATGGAGCCCTTGTCATCACGACTGGAGTCTTCAACCTCGAGACCGATCGCAAGGCCGAGGAGGCGTCGGCCGCGATCAAGAGTGCCGTCGATGCAGAGAAGGGCCGGTTCAGCGGTCTGGTAGCGGGTGGTGCGTCGGACATCATCAGCCGTGCCGCCGCGAACGTGGCGTGGGACGTGCGCGGCCACTACCTTGTGTACTGCCTTATCGCGAACGCGGATGGCAGTGCGATTGCGGTTGACGATCCCCGCACTCGACCGGTCCGGAGCGACCTGGTCGAGAGGTACTTCGGTGTGATCCAGAAGCGCGAAACCGGTGCCGGTCCGAGTACCGCTGCCTCGACACGGCCGTCGTGACGACGCAAGTGGGACATACCGCTCGCCCTTGCGGGCCGTCCGGGCTTGGGTCGAACGGGGCCGGACAGTGAATTTCACCTGGTGACACCGCACGTGAGATAATCTCGGCCGTGCCTCTCAGCAAGACGCAACTGATCGCTGTGCTCGGTAATGAGTTGTGGTGCTCAACCCTCAGCCCCACCGTACCCTGGCTGAGCGCCGAACTTCGCGAGCGGATGAAGCGACCGCGAGTCGGTGATCTCGTCGTCGAGTTCTCCGCGGGGCAGCGCGGCGACCCGGATGGCGTTGGATGGCTTCGCGGCATCGAATTCGCGGACGGCCGCGGGGGTGACAGCGTGAACATCGACGGCCGCCGCATTGTCGACGCGTGGATGATCGAGCCGATCGACAAGCCGGGACAGACGATCCGATGGGGCAACGCGACGTTCTTCGCTGTTCCGCTGCAGAGTGCTCGACAGTGGCTGGCCGCATCCTGAGTTGCGGCTGGTTTCGACGCGGTGCAGGACGAGGGATTGACGTAACCGCAGACCTGTCTTGAGCTGGCTGGCCGGCATTCCCCGGCGATGGTGCTGACCAGGACCGGCCTGGGACGATCAACTCCGTGAAGGTGTCGGCCATCCTCTGCAACCCGGCGGAACGCTGTGGCATTCATGAAATGACGGTTCGCGAGCCAATGCGGCCGAGGTTGTTGACCGCAGGTGTGGCCGGAGGGCCATACTTCTTCGTTCCAGGGGTTGCCGGTCGGGCGATGCGCGCTGCCTCGACCGGGTCGGTGACAGACCGCCGAGATGTCATCGTTCGCACCATCGGCCTTCCCGGTTAGCGACTTCCGCGATCGGGCTCGGTGCCGTGCCGGGCTTCGACAAGCGACCCGGGGCCCGGCGTGCTCCGCTGCGGGACGTCCAAGAGGTTCACGGGGAAACCGGCGGCTGGGTCGCCGCCCCACCGGCCGGTCCGCGGCGGCCGGGGCGCGCTGGCCGCGGCGCGTGCTTTCCCGCGGCGCTGGGTACGGTATTGCTGTGTTGTCATCGGAGGTCGTGCTCAGCGGCCGCTACCGCTTGGACGAACGTGTCGCCACCGGCGGCATGGGTGACGTCTGGCGTGGCTCGGACCTGGTCCTCGGCCGTTCGGTCGCGGTGAAGGTGCTGCTGCCGGCGCTGGTCTCCGACCCCGACTTCATCGCCCGGTTCCGGGCCGAGGCGCGGATCATGGCCGCGGTGCGGCACACCGGCATCGTGCAGGTCTTCGACTACGGTGCGGACGAGCTGCCGGACGGCTCCCGGGCCGACTACCTGGTCATGGAGTTCGTCACCGGCCAGCCGCTGTCGAAGCGGATCGAGGCGCTCGGCCGGCTGGACGTGGCCGAGACGATGTCGATCGTGGCCCAGGTCGCCCAGGCGCTGCACGCCGCGCACTCCGGTGGCATCGTGCACCGGGACGTGAAGCCGAGCAACCTGCTGGTGCAGGAGGACGGTTCGGTCGTGCTGGTCGACTTCGGGGTCGCCCGGTCGACCAACGTCACCAGCATCACCAGCACCAACGCGGTGCCCGGCACCGCGCTCTACATGGCTCCCGAGCAGGCCGCCGGCCGCCCGGTCTCCGGCGCCACCGACATCTACGCCCTGGGCGCGGTGGCGTACTGCTGCCTGACCGGCAGCCCGCCGTTCACCGGCGACAATCCCCTGCAGGTGGCCGTGCGGCATCTCGACGACGAGCCGCCGGAGCTGCCGCACGACATCCCGGAGGCGGTCCGCGCCCTGGTCGGGCGTGCCCTGGCCAAGGACCCGACCGACCGGTTCAGCAGCGGCGCGG
Source organism: Micromonospora sp. CNZ280 (assembly GCF_011759515.1). Classification (NCBI taxonomy): domain Bacteria; kingdom Bacillati; phylum Actinomycetota; class Actinomycetes; order Micromonosporales; family Micromonosporaceae; genus Micromonospora; species Micromonospora sp. CNZ280. The sequence continues at coordinate 2,602,684 of NZ_JAAOYP010000001.1, read as the reverse complement.
CGATGGCCGCGGCGGCCCGGGCCGCGGTCTCCGACCCGTCCGCGCCCACCGCGATGGTGCCGCCGGCGGCGGGTGGGCTGCGCAACGCCGGCCCGGACACCCGCACCGACGTGCCGGCGGCCGGCACGGCGGGCGGACGCCGGCGGCGCGGCACCCTGGTCGGCGCGGCAGCGGCGGTGCTGGTCGCGCTCGCCGCGCTCGGCGCGGCGCTGGGCGCGGCCCAGGAGACCAAAGCACCGGCGGTCAACGTGCCGGCGACGATGGTGCCGGCCGCCGTACCGAGCGGTGGCGCCGAGGTGCCCGCGCCGACAGAGCAGCACCCGAACTCGGGTCGGCCGCTCCGGCCCGCCGGTTCCACCTCGAGCCCATCGCCGTCGTCCACCGCGTCCCCGGTCTCGGCTCCGCCGAGCCAGTCGGCAGGCCCGGCATCCCCGGAGCCGACGCCGAGTACGGATCCGGAGCCCACCGGCACGCCGACGTCCACCCCGCCGACCGAGACCGCGTCCCCGACGCCGACCATGGCCCAGACCACACCGCCGGGTCCGAACAACCCGCCGCCCGGCGGGTGAGCTACCCGCGCACAAGAGGCACAAATAGAGAAGCCGCAGGTAGTCGGCGTGCGGACACAAAAATGGAGCACCGTTTAGGAAACCGTTGCTCCATCCCCTGAGCTACGAGGGCGCGAGGGCCTAGTCTCGCGACCTGGGGTTCACCTGGGGTGGCAGGGAGTGACCCACGTTCATGCATGTCACCCGTACCCCTGCCCTCCCAGCCCAGGACCACACCCGGAGCACACGAACCCCGGGGTTGCGACCGGCGATCGGCCGCGGTGACCCGCGTTGGCACGGGTTGACCCGGGTTGGCATCCGCTGGAGAGCACACAGCGAGCACATCATCGATGATCGTCGAGCAATTTACCCCCCGGCCCAAGAGTTCGCCGGCCGGCGGGGTGCGCCGCGGCGCAACCCTCCGCGGGCTTCGGGCGCCCACCGACCCTGCAGCCGGCTCCTGCCCCGAGGTGATCTCGGTCGTCATCTGGCGTCTCTCCCTTGATCGGTTCCCTTGAGGCGAACGTTCCGGCGCTGGCCCAGCATCACCTCATCTGGGCGATCGTGATGCTGCTCATCGCGACGCCACTGGCGGCCCGCCGCCGCTATCCGTTGGCTGCGCTCTGGATCGTCATGGGCACGGCCGCGGCGGTGGCTGTTGTGACCGGCGACCGGGCCACGTTGAGATTCTCGTTCGACGCCTGCGTCATCGCCGCGTACAGCGCCGCGATCTACAGCCCATACCGGCTGCCCACGCTGGCGAGCCAGTCCGCAGCGGCCCTGCTGTACCAGCAGCTCCAGTCATCGTCGGCATTGCCCACCGTCTCCACCGACGCCGTCCCGTTCCTGGTGCTGATTCCGATCGCCATCGCGACCGACGGGCTGCGCAGGTGGCGACGCCGGGCCGAAGAGGAACGCGCGCGGACGGCCGCGCTGGAACGCGAACGGCAGGAGGCGCCGCGCCGCGCGGCCGAACAGGAACGCGCCCGCATGCCCGGGAACTGCACGACGTCGTGACCCACAACGTCAGCATGATGGTCATCCAGGCCGGCGCTGCTCGGAGGGTGATGGCGGCCGACCAGGCGCAGGCCCGCGAGGCGCTGCTCGCGGTCGAGGCCGGCGGCCGGGCGGCAATGTCCGAGCTGCGCCACGTGATGGGGCTGCTGACGATGACCGCCGACGGCCCCGACCCGGCCGGCACCGCCGACCTCGCACCCCAACCCGGCCTCGACCGGCTGGACGCACTCGTCGCCGGCGTACGGGCCAGCGGCGTACCGGTCCAGCTGCGCGTGACCGGGCAGCCCCGTCCCGTGCCCGACGGGATCCAGCTGGCGGCCTACCGGGTGGTGCAGGAGGCGCTGACGAACACCGTCAAACACGCGGCCGGCGCGTCCGCGACCGTCGCCGTCGACTACCGCGCCGACCACCTACGCGTGGAGGTGGTCAACACCAGCGGCGCGGCGCGCGGTCCGGCAGCGACCGGCAGCGGACGCGGGCTGGTCGGACTCCGGGAACGTCTTGCCGTCTACGGTGGAACCCTGCACGCCGAGCCACGCCCCACCGGCGGCTACCGCGTTCACGCACAGATCCCCCTGGAGGCCCCGTGACCCCGCCGCAACGCGTCGTGATCGCTGACGATCAGGCGCTGGTCCGGGCCGGCTTCCGGATGATCCTGACCAGCGACGGCATTGACGTGGTCGCCGAGGCCACCAACGGCAGTGAAGCGGTCGACGCCGTCCGGCGCACCCGCCCCGACGTGGTCCTCATGGACATCCGAATGCCCGAGCTGGACGGCCTGGAGGCCACCCGGCGCATCCTCACCGGCGCCGCCGCCGACCAGCCAAGCGTGATCATGCTGACCACCTTCGACCTCGACGAGTACGTGTACACGGCGCTGACCGCCGGAGCCAGCGGCTTCCTCCTCAAAGACGTCAGCCCCGAACACCTACTCGCCGCCGTCCGGCTGGTCCGCACCGGCGACGCGCTCCTCGCGCCCACGATCACTCGCCGCCTCGTCGAACGGTTCGCCCGCCGCCACCACAGCGAGACGCCCACCATTCCCCGCGACCTGGCCGCCCTGACCGCCCGCGAGCTCGAAGTCCTGCACCTGCTGGCCGAGGGCCTCAACAACGCCGAAATCGCCGACCGACTCACCGTGTCCGAAGCGACCATCAAAACCCATGTGGCCCACATCCTCGCCAAACTCGGGCTCCGCGACCGCGTCCAAGCCGTCGTCCTCGCCTACCAGACAGGACTGATCAACCCGGCAACATCGGCATAGCCCGCCGGCGTCGATCGACAGTACCGAGCCGAGATCGAAGCATTCGGGGGCCGACCCGCTGGCTCTGCGACCGGCGGTCGACGCGGTGACCCGCGTTGGCATTGGTTCACCCGGGTTGGCAGCGGTCCCCAAGCGTCCGCACAGCCGATGAGCGGACACGTTGCGCCGCCTTGAGGAGGTTCAGGCGCGTGCGTCGAACTGGGCGCGGGCTTCGAAGACCCGCTCCATGTGCATCTCCGCCCAGTTCTTGATCGCGATCATGACCGGAAACAGTTCATGGCCGAGCGGGGTGAGTTCGTAGTCGACGCGGACCGGTACCGAGGCCGTGACCGTGCGGGTGACCAAACCGTCGCGCTCCAGCGTGCGCAGGGTCTGAGTGAGCATCTTCTGGCTGACGCCGGCGATGCGGGCGGCGAGTTCGCTGTGCCGCTGCGGGCCGTCGGCGAGGGCCGGGATCACCAGTGCGACCCACTTGTCGGTAAGCCTGCTCAACAGCTCGCGGGTCGGGCACTGTTCCAGGAACGCGTCGTAGTCACGTTTGGCCTGGGCGCGGCGTTGTGCCGCGGTCGTCGTCGCCATCCCGCCCTCCCCGGTGCCCTAGGCACTTCACAGTACCTACTTCCTGACACCGCCCGCTGATTCCTACGGTCTTGGCGATCACGAGAGCCCACCAGGGAGACAGCGATGCGCGCAGTCAGCTATGCACAGTTCGGCGGGCCGGAGGTCCTGCACGTGGCCGACGTGCCGGTGCCCGAGCCGGGGCCGGGGCAGGTACGGGTGCGGGTCGCTGCGTCCGTCGTCCACCCGGTCGACCTGATGATCCGCTCCGGTCGGTTCCCGGCTCCGCTGCCGACCGGCCTGCCGTACACGCCCGGCTGGGATGTGGCCGGCACCGTCGACGCGGTCGACCCGGCAGTCAAGCAGTTCACGATCGGCGACAAGGTCATCGGCTTCTCGCCATGGCTGCAAACCACGGTCGGTGCCCACGCGGAGTACGTGGTGCTCGACGCGGCCTGGCTGACCACCGCACCCGCTGGCGTCCCCGCCACCGAGGCGGCGACCCTGCCGACCAACGGCCTCGCCGCCGCCCAGGCCCTCGACCTGCTCGCGGTCCCGGCGGGTTCAACCGTGCTCGTCACCGGCGCCGCCGGGCAGGTCGGCGGGTTCGTCCTGGCGCTGGCCCGCGCGACCGGCCTGCACGCCACGGGACTCGCCGGAACCGACGACCGTGCGTTCGTGGAGTCGCAGGGCGCGACATTCCTGTCGCGCTCGGACGCCCCGACGGGGACGTTCGACGCGGTCATCGACCTGGCGGTGATCGGCCCCTCGCTGCTCGGCCTCGTCCGCGACGGCGGCGGCTACGTGGCCGCGTCGCCTCCGCTTCGCCCGGAACCGGTGCGGAACATCCGGACCTTCGCGCTGGAGGTGCAACCGGACGGATCGCGGCTGGGCGAACTGGTCGACCTCGTTACCAGCGGCGACATCCCGCTTCGGGTCGCCGGCGTGTATTCCTTCGCCGACGCCGCGGCCGCGCACGACCGGCTGGCCCAAGGCGGCGTCCGCGGCGGCGTGGTGATCGTCCCATGACCCCCAGTCAGACCTCCGCCGTCTCCTGCTGGCTGGGGCCGCACCGCACCTGCTGGGCTGGTTCATGCTGGCCGCCGCCGGCATGCTCGCCGGCGGCCGAGGATCGCATTCACTGAAGGGAACAGCCTCTCCATGCTCAGCTTCGAGATCAACCCGATCGGTACGGTCCGGAACGACAGGACCCATGTCCAGCACAGCGACCACTGGGGCGCCGTCCGCAGCACGATCAGCATCGACGAGCGCTTCGGGGACGCCTGCCTGCAAGGGCTGGAGGGCTTCTCCCACGTCGACGTGCTGTTCATCTTCGACCAGTTCCCGGAGCACGACGACTACCGCGAGCCCCGCCCGAACCGCGGTCGCGCCGACCTCCCGCCCGTCGGCGTCTTCGCCGGTCGCGGTCCCCGCCGACCGAACCGCATCGGGGTGACGTGCTGTGCGATCGAATCCGTACGCGGCCGTGAACTGACGGTGGTCGGCCTCGATGCGGTGTCGGGCACCCCCGTCATCGACCTGAAGCCAACGATGGCCGAGTTCCTGCCGGTGAACGTCCAGCAGCCGGAATGGGTCAGCCACCTGATGTCGGAGTACTTCCAGCCTTAGAGCTCCAACTAATCATGTTGGGCGTGTCCTTCGAGACGTGAGGATCGTTCTGTCCGGACGTGAGGAGGGGTGAGCAGCCGCCGTGGATCGTCTCGGACGAACTCTGGGCCGCGATCGCACCGCTGGTGGCACCCCGTCCGCCCCGGCGGCATCGGGCCGCATGCCCCTCGATGACCGAAAGGCCCTCTAGGTGACGTTTGTTGGGAAGTGGCGGCTGAGGCCGGGTGCGGCGGCGCCGGTGGGGTTGGGCTGCCGGTCGATGTCGGGTTCGAGGTAGATCGCCGTGGCGGTGGGCAGGACCCGGCGGATCCGTGCCTCGGCGTCGTCGATGGTGGCGGCGACGTCGGCTCCCCGGTCGGCGGTGCCGATGGCGATCTTCGCCGCGACGAGGAGTTCGTCGGGGCCGAGGTGCAGGGTGCGCAGGTGGATGACGCGGTCGACGCCGGGGGTGGCGACCAGTTCGGTGTGGATCGCGGTGACCTCTTCGGGCAGGGCGGCCTCGCCGATGAGCAGGCTCTTGGTCTCGACGGCGAGGATGGCGGCGATGGCAACCAGCAGGACGCCGATGCACAGGGTGGCGATGCCGTCGAACAGGGCGTTGCCGGTGAGCACGCTCAGGCCGACGCCGGACATTGCGAAGAGCAGGCCGAGCAGGGCGCCGGCGTCCTCGGGGAGGATCACCGGCAGTTCGGGGGCGCGGGCGTGGCGGACGAAGGAGACCCAGCCCCGCTTGCCGCGGACCTTGTTGGCCTCCTTGACCGCGGTGCGCAGGGCGTAGCCCTCCAAGGCGATCGCGATCAGCAGGACGGCGACGGCGATCAGCGGTGAGGTCAGCTCCTGCGGGTTGCTGATCTTGTGGTAGCCCTCGCAGAGGGCGTAGAGGCCGCCGATGCTGAACAGGATGATCGCGACGATGAACGAGTAGACGTAGCGCTCGCGGGCGTAGCCGAACGGGTGCAGTGCGGTGGGAGCGCGGCGGGCGCGCTTGCCCCCGACGAGCAGCAGCGCCTGGTTGGTGGAGTCCGCGACCGAGTGCACGCCTTCGGCGAGCATCGACGCCGATCCGGTGATGCCTGCGGCGACGAACTTGCTGACCGCGATGCCCCAGGTTCGCCACCAGCGCCGTTACCACAGCCTTGGTACTGCCCTCAGCCGCCATCGGTCCGTTCCCCCTCGTCACATCGTCGGATGGGGTGGTCAGTGTGCCTGTGACACCGGGCCGGCCCCGGGCCGGTGTCTGCCGCTATCACGCTGGCAGCACGCGCCGGCCCGTCCCACAGGGACAGGCCGGGCACACGCTGTTCAGATCAGTGGATCCGGCGGCGGCCGTAGGCGCCGGCGGCGACCGCGACGCCGATCGCGGCGACGGCCACCTGAAGGGCCAACTCGATCCAGTCGATGCCGGCGGTGTCGTCCACGCCGAGAGCACCGGCGACGAGCGTGCCGAGGATCGCGGCGACCACGCCGATGACCAGGGTCAGCCAGATCGGAATGTTTTGCTTACCCGGCACCACCAGGCGGCCGAGAGCGCCGATGATCAGACCGATGATGATGGCGGTGAAGAAGCCGGTAACTTCCACGAGAGCCGTCCCTCCAGAGGTTGTCTGCCGGGGTCACTGTGCCCCTGCGGTCCCGCTGGCGAAACCTTCCCGATAACACGCCGGCACTTCTTCACACACCTGTCATGCAACCGCGGGCCAATCCTGCGCCGCAACGAGATCAACGCGCCGGCGCCTCCCCGGCCTTGATCAGGGACTCGCCTCGTTCTCGCCGGCCTCGTGCTCGTCGCCGCGCTTCGGCGTGGTGCGCAGGCGCACCCGGGTGATGGCCCGCCCGGTCACCTCCGCCACCTCGGCGGACAGGCCGGGCAGCTCGATGACTTCGCCGGGCGTCTTCGGGATGTGGCCGAGGTGCGCGAGGACCAGACCGGCCACCGTGGTGTACTCGCCCACTTCGAGGGTGTGCTCGTCGAGGTCGATGCCCACGTCGGTCAGGTCGTGCAGCGGGAAGCCACCCGGCATCAGCAGCGCCCCGTCCGCCTCCCGGACGACAGCCTGCACGTCCCGGTCGGTCTCGTCGTAGATCTCCCCGACGATCTCCTCGACCAGGTCCTCCATCGTCACGATCCCGTCGATGGAGCCCCGCTCGTCCACGACGAGGGCGAACTGCTGCCGCTGTGCGCGCATCTCCCGGATCGCCTCGGTCACGCGCAACGTCTCCGGCAGATACAACGGCGGGCTGGCCTGCTCGGCGACCGGGCCGTCCCGGTCGAGCAGGTCGCGCATGTGCACCACGCCGACCGTGTCGTCGAGCCCGCCACGGCCCACCACCGGCGCGCGGGTCTGCCCCGACCTGCCCAGCTCCCGTAGCGCCTGCGGTGCCGACAGCGACATCGACAGGGTGACCACCTCGCGGCGCGGGACCAGGATTTCCCGAAGGATCCGCTCGGCCACCTCGAATGCTCCCGAAATGATCATCCGGTGTTCGGGAGTGAGGTTGCGCTGCGCGGCGACCATGTCCCGCAGCTCCTCGGTGGTGACCTCCTCCCGCCGGGCGCGGGGGTCACCACCGGTCAGCCGCACGACCGCGTCGCTGGCTCTGCTCAGCAGCCACACCGCCGGGCGCGAAAACGCCGACAACGCATCGAGGGGACGGGCGACCAGCAGCGCCCAGCCCTCCGCCCGCTGCATCGCGATCCGCTTCGGCGCCAGTTCACCGAACACCAGCGTGACGAAGGTCAACAGGATCGTCACAATGACGATCGCGACCGGCTCCGCTGCCGACCCGAGGAACCCCAGCGGCCTCACCAGCGGTGCCGCGAGGGACACCGCCGCGGCCGCCGAGGCGAGGAACCCGGCCAGGGTGATGCCGATCTGAATGGTGGCCAGGAACCGGTTCGGGTCCCGCGCCAGCTTCGCCAGCACCCGGCCCGCCCGAGAGGTCCGCTCCAGGCGCTGCAGTTGGCTCTCCCGCAGCGACACCAACGCCATCTCGCTGCCCGCGAACATCGCGTTCACCAACACCAACACGAACACCAGCGTGACCTGCACGCCATAGCCGCCCACGGCCTGTTCGACGCCTCCTCGACCGGACCCTCCGGAGCACCAACCGTAGCCGCCCCCGACACCCGCCCATGGTGGTCCGTCCAACATCGGTGGCACTTCCGGCGCCAACCGTGGAACCCGCCGCCAGTGTCGACCCTGACTGCCCCGCCCTGGACCGCTCGCGTGGAGTATCGGGGTTCGTCCTCGCCGGGGCCGTCACCGTCGCCGGGAGTATCCGCCTGGCCTGCCGCGGCGACGCCCTCGCGCCGACCTGACCATCGCCGCCGGCAGCGACCAACGCGGCCTCGCGCTCTTGGAGCGGGGCCTGCTCGGCGCTGACCACCACGAGCGGGTTCTGCTGGCGCAGGGTGCGCCCGAGCGACCACGGCAGGGCGACGACCAGGGCGAGCACGGGCAGATCGACCCCCCGCCCGTCGGCGGTGGCCAGGCCGTAGGCGACGTCCAGCAGCGCGGCGATGCCGACCACCGTCAGCGCGGGCATCGTCCGCGGGGGGTGCGGCGCCCGGCCAGCAGGCTGACCGGGGCTATCACCAGCGGCGCCTGGGCGCGCCGGTCTGCCACCAAGCCCCTCTGGCAGGCCCTGGTCCGCCTGACGCCCCGACTGATCCCGGCCGTGCTGCTCGTGACGCTGCCCGACCTGCTCGGCCAGGTCGTCGGCGGCGGGCGGGATATCACCTTCGTGCACGGCGCCTGGCCATCATCTTCGACGGCCTACGCCCAGAAGGCGCCACCCGCTGCCCCACCCACCGCCAGCCGCTCCTTGACGCCGCCGGACGAGGGCTGACCATGTCTCAGGACGAGCCGGGCCCGACGCCTCGTACCGCTTCGGTGATGGACTGGGCGACCTCGCCGGGCTGGGACACCGCCATCGCGTGGGAGGCGCCGGCGACCTCCCGGACGCCGCGGGCGCCGGCGCGTTCGGCCATGAAACGGTGCGCGGCGACCGGGATGTTGCGGTCCGCGTCACCGAACACGAACCAGGTGGGCAACGACCGCCACGGCGGAGCAGCCGTCGCCAGGCCGTCGCCGAGCGCCTGCTCGGTCACCGCCCGCTGCGTCCGCGCCATCAGCGCCGCCATGTCGTCGGGTACGTCCGCGGCAAACTGCGCGTGGTAGGCGTCCTGGCCGATCGCCACCTCGTTGCCGCCGGTGGCCACCGGATAGGAGACGAGGGTGTCGGCGAGCGTGCTGCCGGGGAACTTTCCGGAGAGCGTGAGCGCCGACTCACCGGTGTCCGGGCAGAACGCGTTGACGTAGACCAGGGCACGCACCGCCGGGTCGTCCGCCGCCGCCTCCGTGATCACCATGCCGCCGTACGAATGGCCGACGAGCACAACCGGACCGCCGATCCCTCGTACCACGTCCCGCACGTAGGCCGCGTCCCCGGCGACGCCGCGCAGCGGGTTGGCGGCGGCCACCACGAAGTAGGCAGGACCGAGCCGCTCGATCACACCGTTCCAGCTCGCCGACTCGGCGAACGCGCCGTGGACGAGGACGACAGCGAGCCTCTGATCCGACACGACGACCAACTCCTTGCCCACGGACGACGTTGTGTGCGTACTGCGCTCGACCTGCACCGGGTCGGCTGATTACCCACGGTGCGACGGTGAAACGGCTGGTGGCCCCGGGCTTCTCGGCGGGTACTGATTGTGATGGCGAAGCTTCTCGGCCAGGCCGTCTGCTGGGCACCTTTCCACCCCATATGACGGCAGGACGCGGCCGCGCGGTCGGGATCGCGTCACCTGGGGGGTGACGTCGAGCGCCGCGTCGTACTCGGGAGCTACCCGACGGTGCTACCGGGAAGTGACGCGGACGCCGAACCGTGAGCCCTACCGTCGCGCTCATGAAGAAGGTTCTCGTCGTTGTCGGCACGGTGTTCGGCCTCTACCTCATCGCACGGGCGCTCGCCGAGCCGTTCGTGATCGACTTCAGCGATCCGGCCAGCTATCGCAACGACTGGGGTGGGCCCAGCCTGGGCGGCGTGCTGGCCGTCCACTGCGGACCGGGCGTGATCTCCGCCGTGCTGATCGGCCGGGCCGTCCGATCGCGCATGCGGGCACGGCGCGGCCGGGCCGACGCGCGAGCGGCTGCTCACCGCAACTGACGGAACAGCGGCGGAGCGCTCGGCAACTGCGACGCCGCGCTCGTCGGGCTGCCGTGGTTCTGCTGCGGCTGACGGTACGAGGTCGCGTTTCAAGGTCCGGTCAGTGCCGCCACGATCGCGTTGACGACGCCCTGCCAGTGACGGCGCTGCTGCTCGCGTTCGGCGGCGTCGGCCAGCCGTTCCTGATGGACCGTCAGCCGCGCCCGCCCCTCGCCCGCAGACGTGACCGCCAGTTGCAGCGTCGTGTCGTGTATCCAGTCGGGCGGCTGCCAGGTGAGCCGGACCCGGTCCAGCTCCCGGAAGCTGCGGGTCTCGCCCCGCACACCGGCCGCGGTCTGGTAGCCCGCGCCGCGCTCCGACAGCACCGTGACGCCGTCGCCCAGCCAGATCGCGATGCCCGCGGGCGAGGTGATGAAGGTCCAGACGTCCTCGACCGGGCGGTCGATCGTCCTGGACACCCCGATCTGCCAGCCGGCGTCGCGGGTGCGCCCGACCTCGGCCCGCCGCCAGCCGGCACTCACCGGGTCACCGCCGCGACCGCGCTGACCTCGACCAGGGCTCCCGCCACGGCCAGCTCGGCCACCCGCGCGACCGGCCCCAACAGCAACGTCTCTGTCATGCCGTCCAGGATGCCCCGCTACCCGGACAGATACCTTCAGGGTATGCAGGGGATCCTCGTCAGATGAGCACGACCAACCGCCGCCTCGAGACGCTCGCCCTGCTGCAGTCGCGCCCGGGCATCTCCGCCACCCAGCTCGCGGCCCGGCTCGGCGTCACCGAGCGCACCGCGCGGCGCGACGTCGCGCACCTGCGCGAGCTCGGCTACCAGATCGACGCCGAGGCCGGCCGGACCGGCGGCTACCGGATCGCGTCCGGCCGCACGATGCCACCACTGCTGCTCGACGCGGACGAGGTGACCGCCGTCGCCCTCGGCCTGCGCGCGGCGGTCGCCGTCGAAGGGTTCGACGCCGCCGCGACCACCGCCCTGGCCAAGCTCACCCAGGTCGTGCCGGCGCGCTGGCGTACCCGGCTCAGCGCCCTCGCCGACGTGCAGGCACCGCCGGGCCGGTCCCGCCGCCGTGCCGGCCGCGACGTGCTGGTCCCGGCCGCGCTCGCCTGCCGGTCCGGTGAGGCCGTCCGGATCCGGCACCGCCGCCACGACACCGCGCCGGCCACCCCGGTCGAGGTGCAGCCGCACCGGCTCGTCACCCTGGGCCGTCACTGGCACCTCGTCGCCTGCCCGCGCGACGCCGAGCGCTGGCGGGTCTACGCCCTCGACCGGATCGACCACGTCCAGCCGCTCGGCACCCGGTTCCCGGTGCCCGAGCCACCCTCCGACGCCGCCGCGTTCGTCGCCGACACGCTCGCCCACGGGCCGTGGCGCCACCGGGTCCGGGTGCGGGTCCACACGTCGGCCGACCTCGTCCGTGATCTGGTGGACCCGAGCGTCGCCACCGTGGTCGACAATGGTGACGGTTGCGAGCTCCACTTCGGCACCGACGACCTCGACTGGGCCGCCCGCTGGCTCATCTACCTCAACCTGGACCTCGACGTCGTCGAACCGGCCACCCTCACCGACCGGTTGCGCACCCTCGGCCGCTGGCTCCTGGACCGGTACTGAGCGCCCGCCACACCCGGCCGACCGGCGATCACGAGGGCGCGGGTGCCGACCTGGGACTGTTCTACACCCTGCTGACCGTCGGCTACGGCGTCCTCGACCGCCACGGATCGGCGATCCGGTCAACCACGATCCGCTTCCTCCCGCCATACGGCGTCACGAGTCCGATCGTCACACGCTGCCCCGCCCACCGGGTCTGAAACCGGTGGTACCCACCGCAACAGGACGCCCCGCCCAGGCGGCCATGCCGCGACCGGTCGGGCCCGGACCCGGTTTGCGCCGGCCGGGGCCGGGAAGGCAGCGGGTTCGAACGGCGCGAGACCCCTCTCGCACCGTGTTCAGAGGGAGGTTGACATGGCTGACCGGACTCGGCTTCACGACCTGCGCCAGCAAGCCCACGACAAGGGCATCCAGGGCAACTCGAAGATGACCGAGGGCCAGTTGCGTCAGGCCATGAAGAAGGTCGACAAGGGCGCCTCGCCGCAGGCCGCCAAGCGGGAGGCCCGGGGCTGACCCGGCCGCGCCGGCGCCAGCACCCGACCCGGGTGCTGGCGCCGCGTCATGCCGGACGCGGCTGAGCGGGCGCTCAGCTCATGGTGGCGAGCAGCTCCCGGCACGCCCGTTCGCAGGCGCGGCAGGCGTCCGCGCAGACGCGGAAGTGCTCGTGCTTGTCCGCGTGCCGGGCACACTCCTCGCCGCAGGACTTGCACGCGGTGGCGCAGGCCTCAGCACGCTGCGGCTGACCCCTGGGCCCCTACCCGCCGGGCCGGCCGGCATGCCCCGTCGGCGTCCCGGTCCCCGACGCGACCCGGCCACCGGTACCGTCCGCGCTACTTGCTGTCGCGCAACGGTCGCGCCGTCGGAGAACCCCCGTATCCTGCCCGTATGCGGCCTGGGCAGGCGGACGGCGCCGAGCTGACGGACGGCGCGCCGGTGGGGGACCGGTCGGTCCCGCTGTGGGCGCACGCGTTCACCGCCGCGACGGCGACCGAGGTACGCCACGCGCTGGTCCGCCACGTCGCGGACGCTGGCCTCGCCGGCGACGACGCCGAGGACTTCGTCCTGGCCGTGCACGAGCTGGTGACCAACGCGGTGCGGCACGGCGGCGGTTCGGGCCGGGTCGAGTTGCTCCGCCAGGAGGACGTGCTGGTGTGCGAGGTGCACGACCACGGCACCGGCACGGACGCCGAAGCGGTGCGGCTGCCCGCGGCGGACGTGCCCGGCGGGCGCGGCCTGTGGCTGGCCCGTGAGCTGACCGGCGGGCTGATGCTCACCCGCCGTCCGGACGGCCTCACCGCCACCGTGAGCGTCTGCCTGACCGGCCCGGACTCCGCTCATCCGGCCGCGCCGGCCAGTGCGGACTCCGCTCATCCGGCCGCGCCGGGCAGTGCGGACTCCGGTCATCCGGCCGATGCCGACCCGGCGGGCCCGGCGCAGCCCTGACCGCACGCCCCGAGGAATGGCGTACCGGCCGGCGGGTAGGCGCCGCCGTGACCGACTGGGGAAGCGTGTTCCGCCCGGACACGCCGCTGCTGGAGATCGTCGCCCGGGGCAGCGTCATGTACCTGTCGCTGTTCGTCCTGCTCCGGGTGATCCTGAAGCGGGAGAGCGGCACCACCGGTGTCACCAACCTGCTGGTCATCGTGCTGCTCGCCGACGCCGCGCAGAACGGCATGGCGGACGACTACCGGTCCGTCACCGACGGCGTGCTCCTGGTGGCGGTGATCATCGGCTGGTCGTACCTGCTGGACGTGGTGGCCTACTGGTGGCCGGCCGCGGCCCGGCTGATCCGGCCGAACTCGCTGGTGCTCGTCCAGGACGGCCGGATCCTGCGCCGCAACCTGCGCCGGGAGTTCATCACCGACGAGGAACTCCACTCCGAGTTGCGGGAGCAGGGCATCGCCGACCTCAGCGAGGTACGCGAGGTCCGGATGGAGCCGGACGGCCAGTTCAGCGTCATCCCGGCCGGCGGGGACAGGCCGCGGAAGAAGTCCCGGCGGAGCCCGGCGGGGTGAGCGGGCACTCGGACCACCTCGCCCCGGACGCGACCACGTCGCGGGTCGGGCGCCGGGGTCAACCCGCTCGGCGGGCGCGCTCCTCGGCCACCAGTTCCCGGGTGGCCGGCACCACCTCGGCCGCGAACCGCTCGGTGGTGGCGGGGTCGTCGGTGGCGAGGATGAAGGCGCTGATGCCGTGTTCGAGGGTCAGTCCGGCGAGGTCCTCCGCCCACTGCTCGGGCGGTCCGTCCAGCAGGGCCCGGCCGGTGTCGGCGAACCGCCCGGCGATGTTCAGCAGCCGGCGTACCGCCGCGGGCTGGCGGTCCGCGGCGGCCGCGGCATCGTCGATGACCCGGTTCGACTCGGCGAGGTCGGCCACCCCGCCCGGCAGGTACGCCAGGCTCGGCAGCCAGCCGTCCGCCAGCCGCCCGGTCAGCCGCAGCATCCGCGGCTTGTACGCGCCCAGCCAGACGTCGATCCGGTGGGCCGGCGCCGGGCCCCGTTTGGCGCCATTCACCTGGTAGTACTCCCCCTTTACCCGGACCGCGCCGGGCTGGTCGGCGGCCCAGGTCGCGCGGATGACCTCGATCGCCTCGGCCAGCGCGCCGATCGCGTCGCCGGGGTCGAGTCGTCGGCCGCCCATGGCCTCGATGGCCTCCCAGAACGCGCCCGCCCCGAGGCCCAGCTCGAACCGGCCGCCGCTGAGCAGGTCGAGGCTGGCCGCGCTGCGGGCGAGCACCGCCGGCTGGCGCAGCGGCAGGTTGATCACGTTGCCGCTGAGATGGACCCGCTCGGTCCGCGCGGCCACGTAGCTCAGCAGGGTCCAGGTGTCGTGGAACCGGGGCTGGTACGGGTGGTCCTGGAAGGTGACCAGGTCGAGCCCGGCGCGATCGGCCAGCACGGCGAGGTCGACGGCCTGCCGGGCGGGCTGTGCGGTGGGCGTGACGAAGGTGCCGAACATCAACTCGTGCCCGTAGTCGGTCATGACGCCATCCTCGCTCGCGGCCCCGACCCGCCGGGCCGGCATGCCGCCCGCTGGGAACGGGTTCCGCGCGGCCCGGGGTTGGCTCGTCGCCCGGGTCCGGCGCCCACTCACCGGTGCGCCCCGCCCGCGCGCCGCCGGCCACCGCCCCAGGTCGGCCTACACTGGGCGGCGTGGGGCGACCAGCATGATCGATGACCAGCGGCCGGACGTGTCGCACGGCCACGTGTGCTGGGCCTACGACGATCCCGGCACCCTGCGCGGGTACGCCGAGGCGTACCTGCTCGCGGGCCTCACGGCCGGCGAACGGGTCTGGTACGTCACGCCGGACGAGCCGGAATCGGTGCTGGCCCGGCTGCGCCGGGTCGGCGCGCTCGCCGACGCGCTGCGCCGCGGCACCGCCGAGGTGGTCCCGCTCGACGCGACGTACGCCGACGGCCGGACCGTCGACCCGGCGAACCAGGTGGCCGCCTACGCCGCCGCCACCGACCGGGCCCTGGCCGCCGGTCACACCGGGCTGCGCGTCGTCGCCGAGGCCACCGCGCTGGTGCGCACCCCGGCGCAGCTCGACGCGTTCGCCCGCTACGAGCACCAGGTCGACCGCTACATGCGGAGCCGGCCGTTCCGCGCGATGTGCGCCTACCACCGGCCCGAGCTGGGCACCCGGGCGGTCGCCGAGCTGGCCAGCCTCCATCCCGAGAGCAACGTCGAGGACCTGCAGTTCCGGCTGTACGCGGTCGCCCCGGGCGAGGGGCACGCCGCGCTCGCCGGCGAGCTGGACCCGTCCCAGCACGAGCTGTTCGGCATCGCCCTGGCGCGGGCCGACCTGCGCCCGACCGAAGGCGAGCTGGTGCTGCGCGCGACCGGCCTGCGATTCCTCGACCACCGCTCGCTGGTGCACCTGGACGAGTACGCGCACCGCCGCTCCGCCACAGCGGTGCTGCGGACCAGCCGCCCCGCCGTGGCCCGGCTGGTCGGCCTGCTGGACCTGCCTCGGCTGCGGGTGGAGGTGACCCGGTGAGGACCGGAGCCGCGGCCGGCCACCAGGGCTACTACCACGAGGCCGTCCGCTACGACAGCGACGACGAACTGCTCGCCGTCCTGCTGCCCTTCCTGATCGGCGGCGCCGAGGCGGGCGAGCCGACCTTCGTCGCGCTGGGCGAGCGCACCGCCGGGCTGGTCCGGTCGGCGTTGCCCCCGGGACTGAAGGTCGAGTTCCTGCCCGGCGGCGACGTGTACGCCCGGCCGACCGCCGCGATCCGGTCCTACCGGCGGCTGCTGGCCGAGCAGGTGGCCAACGGCGCCGGCCAGATCCGGATCGTCGGCGAGCTGCCGCCGATGTCGTTCGGCCCGACCTGGGACTGGTGGGCCCGGTACGAGGCGGCGATCAACCACGCGTACGACGAGTTCCCGCTGTGGAGCATGTGCGCGTACGACAGCCGGATCACCCCGGCGGCGGTGCTGGCCGACGTGGCCCGGACCCACCCCCGGTACGCCACGCCCGACGGCCGGCACGTGCCCAGTCCGGCGTACACCCCACCGGCCCGGTACCTGCTGGAGAACCACCCGGTGGTGCCGGATCCGCTCCAGGCGGCGCCGCCGGCGGTCGAGCTGACCGACCCGACGGCGGCCCAGGCCCGCGCCGCCGTGCACGCCGTCGACCGGGGCCTGCTGCCACTCGACGACGTCGAGGACCTGGTGGTCGCGGTGAGCGAGACGGTCACCAACGCGCAGCGGTACGGCGTTCCCCCGGTCCGGATCCGGCTCTGGCCCGGCGACGACCGGATCGTGGTGACCGTCAGCGACGGCGGCGTCGGGCCCCGGGACCCCTTCGCCGGCCTGCTGCCGGTCGGCGACGGCGACCCGGGCGGCCTCGGCCTGTGGATCACCTACCAGTCCTGCAACCACGTCACCGTGCAGCGTGGCGAGGACGGCTTCACGCTGCGGCTGACCGCCGGCAACCCGCACCACGGCGGCTGACCGCCGCCGGGGTCACCGGAGCGCGGTCAGTTGCCCTGGCGCGACTGGCAGGGCACGCAGAACCGGGCCCAGGGCAGGATCTCCAGCCGGGCGACCGGGATCTCGCCCCCGCACCGCTCGCAGAGGCCGTAGCTGCCCTCGGACATCCGCTGCAGCGCCTGCGCCGTGTCCGCGACCCCCTGCCGGGCGGTCTCCATCAGGCCGCGCAGCGTGTCGGGGTCGTGGCCGCCGTGTTCCGGCTGCCGGCTGTGGATGGTGAGTTCCGCGAGCTGGTCGGTGTAGCTCTGGAACTGCCGCTCCAGAAGGTCACGCAGGGCCTCGGTGCGGTTGCTGACGGTGTCCGTCATGGTCGTGTCTTCCTTTCGGTGGTGCGCGGGATCCCCGGGATCGCCGGGCGGGCCGCGGGGTGGATGCGGGGCGGCCGCCGCGTCGGGCGGCCTGCGGGGTGAGATCGGATGCGACGGGACCGGAGACTTCGGGCCGGAGACGAAACTGCGCGTCGGCCGTCGCGGCAACAGCGCGGCGGCCGGGAAGGGCTGGTCGGTCCGGCGGAGCGTCAGGTCCCGGATCGGCGAGGCGATCCCGTGACCCCGGTCGGCGGACATCCGCCCGGACCGGCGATCACGCGCTTCCGGCGGCCGGCGTCCGGGATCGGCGGCCGACCGGGTGGCGAAGGTGGCACAGCCACCACGCTGGTCGTCATCACCGCCTCCTCGCCGGTCGGGAACACCTCGGACCTCCAGAGTCGGCCGAAAACGACGGCCGGACAGTGCCCACCGTCGGCCAACAACCGGCCCTCAGATTGCCGACCGCCGGACAGGTAGCGGCCCGGCGGCACGCCGCCCGGCCCCGCCTGACGGGCTCAGGAGGCCGGGCCGGGCAGCGGCTGCGCCGGCCAGTCCAGCGCCCGGGCCCCGAAGACCGCGGCCTGGAGGGTGAACCGGTCACCGGGGTCGGTCGGGTCGTGCCCGGTGAGCGACCGGACCCGGGCCAGCCGGTAGGTCACCGTACGGACCGACACGTGCAGCCGGCGGGCTGCCTCGGTGGACACCCCACCGGTGGCGAAGTACGCGTCGAGGGTGTCCAGCAGCGGCTCCGCGCCGCCCCGGCTGCGGCTCAGCGGGCTGAGCACCGCCCGTACCAGGTCGACCATGGCCGGCTGGTCGCGCAGCAGGACACGGTAGATGAGCAGGTCGTGGGCGTCGACGACGGCGGTGTCGGCGTTCAGCCGCTGGGCCATGGTCAGCGCCTCCCGGGCCTCCTCGTAGGAGCGGGCGATGCCGTACAGCCCGGGGTGCGGGCGGCCGACCGCCACCTGCCACGGCCGGCCCCGCGGCAGCCGGTCCAGTTCGGCGTGCATCAACCGGCCCAGGTCAGCGACCGGAGCGCCGCCGGCCGCCCGGTCGGCGGCCACCGCGTCGGCCGGGGCGATCACCACGAGCAGCCCCTCCTTGGTGGCGACCAGCACGTCCCGGTCGCCCAACCGGTCGAAGATGACCGCCTCCAGGGCGCTGATCGCCGCGTCCGTGTCGGGCAGCCGGCGGCGCGGCGCGGCCAGCGCCACCTGGTGCACCCGCGCCAGGTCCAGCCCGAACGGCTCGGCGCGCTCCACCAGCCCGCCGAGGTCCGAGTCGCCGCGCAGCAGGTCGTCGACGAGTTCCCGGCGCAGCGCCTCCTCCCGGCGGACCAGTTCCCGGCGGGCCACCGCGAAGCCCTCGGCCAGGGTGGCCACCGCCGCGTCGACGACGTGCAGCACCGCCTCGGCCGCCGCCCGTACCACCTCGCTGTCGGTGGCGCGCGCCAACTGCGGCGACTGCTGCCACAGCCGGCGCGCCGCGGACAGGTACAGCTGCACCGCGCGACCCGCCGACACGCCCTGTTCGGCGGCCCGCCGGCCCAGCGCGCCGACCGCGTCGAGTTCACCGCGCCGGGGCCGCCGCCCGGTCACCGCGGCCTCCGCCAGCAGCGGCAGGTAGTCGCCGAGCAGCTCCACCGGCACCCCGCCGGCGTCCGCGCTGGCACCCCGCGCGACCTCTGCCAGCCAGGCGTCGTCGTGACCCGCGTCGGCCCACCGTCCCGGGCCGGGCCGCCGGACTGCGCCGGTCATCCACCGACTCCCTCGGACCTGGTCTCGGCGCCCACCGCCGATCCGGGACACCCTAACCCGGCGGCCACCCGCCCGGGCTCAGCGCCGGGACAGCCGGCGGGCCAGCGTGGCCCGCAGCTCGTCCATCCCGGCGCCGGTGAGCGCGGAGACCGCGACCGCGCCCTGGTGCACCCGCAGCAACGCGTCCAGCCACTCGACCGGCGTCATGTCGATCTTGTTGAGCACCAGCAGCTCCGGCACGTCACCGGCGCCGATCTCGTGCAGCACCCCGTGCACCGTGGTGATCTGGTCCAGCGCGTCCGGCGCCGACGCGTCCACCACGTGCAGGGCCAGGTCGGCCCGGCTGACCTCGTCCAGCGTCGAGCGGAACGCGTCGACCAGCTGGTGCGGCAGGTGCCGGACGAAGCCGACCGTGTCGGTGACGGTGAACAGCACGTCGTCGGCGCGTACCCGGCGCACCGTCGGGTCGAGGGTGGCGAACAGCACGTCCTGCACCTGCGCGTCGGCGCCGGTGAGCCGGTTGAGCAGCGCCGACTTGCCGGCGTTGGTGTAGCCGGTGATCGCCACCGAGGGCACCTGGTTGCGGGTCCGCCGCTCCCGGTTGCGCTCCCGGCGGCGGGTCAGCTCGGAGGCGTTGCGGCGCAGCCGCGTGGCGCGCTGGCGCAGCCGGCGCCGCTGGGTCTCCAGCCGCATCTCACCGGGACCGCGCACACCCATGCCGGCGCCGCCGGCCATCCGGCCACCACCGACCCGGGACATCGAGCGCCCGTCGCCGCGCAGCCGGGGCAGCTGGTACGCGATTTGCGCCAGCTCCACCTGGACCCGACCCTCGCTGGTGCGGGCGTGCTCGGCGAAGATGTCCAGGATCAGCGCTGTCCGGTCGACCACCCGCACCCCGACCCGCTCCTCCAGGTTGCGCACCTGGCCCGGGGTCAGCTCGCCGTCGGCGATCACCAGCTCGGCCCCGGTCCGCTCGGCCAGGGCGGCCAACTCGTCGACCTTGCCGGACCCGACGAAGGTGGCCGGGTCGGGGCGTGGCCGGTTCTGCACCACCTCGTCGACCACGGCCAGCCCGTCGGTGTCGGCGAGCCGCCGCAGCTCGGTCAGTGACACCTCGGTGCCGGGGCCGGTGTCACCCGCCTCGTCCTCCCGGTGCACGGCGACGAGCACCGCCGTCGGCCGCCGCGCCGACGTGCCGGCGCCGTTGCCCAGCAACCACGATCCCGCCATCGCGCACCTCGCCTCGCTGCCGTCGGTCACCGATCTACCCGGGAGCGGGCGAAGCATGCCGGAGCCGGCCGGGCGCCGGTGTCGCCGGTCACGACCGACGGACGGCGGCCCCCGCGCGGCGGTACGTTCGGCGGGCGGGCGACGGTCACTTCCTTCGCACCCGGACCACAGCGACGAGGAGGGGCGCGGCCGTGCCGGACGCCGAGGAACTGATCACCGACGCGGTGGCGGCGGCGCGCGGCACCGACGTACGCATCGCCGAACGGCAGCTGGACCGGCTGGTGGTCGGCGCGGGCGCGCCGGACGTCGACGCGGTGCTGCTGCGCCGCCTGGTCCGCCGGTTCGGGCTGCTCGCGACGCGCGGCTGGCAGCCGGTCGACCTGGCCCGGATCGCCACCCGGCGGCTCGGCGCCCGGCCGGCCCGGCTGGCGGTGGACGTGCTCGCCGCCCACCGGCGCGACCAGACCGACCCGGTACCCGGCTGGTGGGACGCCCAGCTCGCCGAGCTGGGGGCGCGGGTGTGGTGGCCGGAGGACGGCCGTTACCTGCCCGACTGGGCGGGCCGCGAGGGGCTGGACCGGATCACCGCGCTCCGCGAGGCGGTGGACGTGCTGGCGATGGCCGAGGGGCTCCCGCCGGTCGCGGTGCTCCGCCCGCCGCCCGGGGTGGCCACCGCCCCGGCCCCGGCCCGCGGTCGCGGCGACGCCGCCTCCCGGATGCTGGAGCGGGTCCGCGCGCTGCTGGCCAAGGCCGAGTCGACCACCTTCCCGGCCGAGGCCGAGGCGTTGACCGGCAAGGCCCAGGAGCTGATCGCCCGGCACAGCGTGGACCAGGCGCTGCTCGCCGCCAGCGCGGACCGCGACGACCTGCCCGGCGGCGTACGACTGAGCACCGACCCCCCGTACGCGGGCGCGAAGGCGTTGCTGGTGCAGGAGGTGGCGGCGGCCAACCGGTGCGAGGCGGTCTGGTCCGACGATCTGGGCTTCACCACCGTGCTGGGCTGGCCGGCCGACCTGGAGGCGGTCGAACTGCTCTACACCTCGCTGCTCGTCCAGGCCACCGCCGCGATGCTGCGGGGCCGGGGTGAGCGCCGGACGCGCACCGCGGGCCGGCGGACCCGTGGCTACGACGAGTCCTTCCTGAACGCCTTCGCCCTGCGGATCGGCGAGCGGCTGCGGGCCGCCACCGAGGACGCGGACCGGCAGGCCGCCGAGACGGCCGGGCCGGACCGGCTGCTGCCGGTGCTCGCCGCCCGCACCGAGGCGGTACGGGAACGCCTCGACACGCTCTTCCCCGGGGTCACCCGGCACCGGCTCACCGTCCGCGACGCCGAGGGCTGGTCGTCGGGCACCTCCGCCGCCGACCGGGCCTCGCTCCGGCCGGGCCCGCCGGCCCGGCCCGCCCGCCAGGTACGCGGCCGCCGGGGCTGACGCCGAAAATTCCTTTCCCGCGGTTGTCGGGTCCGGAGGGTCGGCTCCGACCTACCGGCGAGAAGCGCCACGATGGGCGCGGCATCGACACGAGGAGCACCCGATGAAGTACATGCTGCTGATCTGGAACCGCCCGGGGTTCGCCGAGTCGCTCTCCGAGTCCGAGCGCACCGCGCTCTTCGGCGAGGTCGACGAGATCATGAAGGAGCTGACCGAGTCCGGTGAGCTGGTCGGCGGCCAGGCGCTGGCCGACCCGTCGCAGACCCGCACCGTCCGGCTCGGCGGCGGCCGGCCGGAGGTCACCGACGGCCCGTTCATGGAGAGCAAGGAGCAGTTCGCCGGCTACCTGATGGTGGACTGCGACAGCTTCGAGCGGGCCGTCGAGATCGCCAGCCGTTGGCCGGACGTGCGGCTGGGCGGCGCGCTGGAGGTCCGCCCGGTGATGGACGAGGCCGGGACGGAGATGTGACGGACCGGGCCGTCGAGGACCTGCTGCGCGCCCTCGCGCCGCAGGTCCTCGGCCTGCTCGTGCGCCGGCACGGCCAGTTCGACCGGTGCGAGGACGCCGTCCAGGAGGCCCTGCTCGCCGCCGCCACCCAGTGGCCCGAGCAGGGTGTGCCGGACAATGCCCGGGCCTGGTTGCTGACCGTCGCCACCCGGCGGCTCACCGACGAGTGGCGCAGCGAGCGGGCCCGCCGGGAACGCGAGGTCGCGGTGGCGATCCGCGAGCCGGCGTACGCCGCCGTCGCGCCGCCGGCCGACGCGGAGCCGCCGGCCGAGGACGACACGCTGAAGCTGCTCTTCCTCTGCTGCCACCCGGCGCTGGCCCGCTCGGCCCAGGTGGCGTTGACCCTGCGCGCGGTCGGCGGTCTGACCACGGCGCAGATCGCCCGCGCCCACCTGGTGCCCGAGGCGACCATGAGCCAGCGGATCCGGCGGGCGAAGCAGCGGATCGAGGCCGCCGGGGCCACGTTCACCATGCCGTCGGCGGGCGAGCGGGACGAGCGGCTGCGCAGCGTGCTCCAGGTGCTCTACCTGATCTTCAACGAGGGCTACACCGCGTCCAGCGGCCCGGACCTGCACCGGGCCGAGCTGACCAGCGAGGCGATCCGGCTCACCCGGATCCTGCACCGGCTGCTGCCCGACGACGGCGAGGTGACCGGGTTGCTGGCGCTGATGCTGCTCACCGACGCGCACCGGGCGGCGCGTACCGGGCCGGACGGGGAACTGGTCGCGCTCGCCGAGCAGGACCGCGGCCGGTGGGACCGGGCGGCCATCGAGGAGGGGATCGCCCTGGTCACCGCGGCGCTGACCTGGTCGCCGCCGGGGCCGTACCAGGTGCAGGCGGCGATCGCCGCGGTGCACGCCGAGGCGCCGTCGGCCGAGCAGACCGACTGGCGGCAGATCCTGGCGCTCTACCGGCTGCTGGCCCGGCTGGCGCCGAACCCGATGATCACCCTGAACCAGGCGGTGGCGGTGGCCATGGTGGACGGGCCCCGGGCCGGGC
This sequence comes from Micromonospora sp. CNZ280, assembly GCF_011759515.1. Lineage (NCBI taxonomy): Bacteria > Bacillati > Actinomycetota > Actinomycetes > Micromonosporales > Micromonosporaceae > Micromonospora > Micromonospora sp. CNZ280. Next base: position 2,579,648 of record NZ_JAAOYP010000001.1, on the reverse strand, counting down.
TGGCCCTGCTCGCCCCGCTGGACGCCGACGAGCGCACCGCCGGGCACCACCGGCTCGCCGCCGTCCGCGCCCACCTGCTGGAACTGGCCGGCGAGCCGGCCGCCGCGCGGGCGGCGTACCGGGCGGCGGCGCGGGCGACCACCAGCCGCCCGGAACAGCGCTACCTGGAGCTGCGCGCGGCCCGCCTGACCGCGCCGCCCACCCCGACCACGAAGGAGCGATCGTGAGCACGGTGACCTGCCATATCTCGATGTCCCTGGACGGCTACGTGGCGGGACCCGAGCAGAGCGTCCAGGACCCGCTCGGCAAGGGCGGCATGCGGCTGCACGACTGGGCCTTCCCCGCCGACGGCGAACGGTCCGAGGTGGACGCCCGGGTGCTCGACGAGGTGACCCGCGACGTCGGGGCGTACGTGATGGGACGGCGGATGTTCGGCGGCGGTGACGGGCCGTGGGACGAGTCCTGGCGCGGCTGGTGGGGCGAGGAGCCGCCGTTCCACACACCGGTGTTCGTGCTGACCCACCACCCGCGCGAACCGCTGCCGATGGCCGGCGGCACCGAGTACCGGTTCGTCACCGACGGCATCGAGTCGGCGCTGGCGCAGGCCCGGCAGGCGGCCGGGGACCGCGAGGTGGCGGTCGCCGGCGGCGCCAGCGTCGTGCGGCAGTACCTGGCGGCCGGCCTGCTCGACACGCTCCACCTGCACATCGTGCCGATCATGCTGGGCGCCGGGGAGCGGATCTTCGACGGTGTGGGCGACCCACGGCTGGAGCAGGCGGCGGTGGTCGCCGGCCCGACGGTCGCCCACGTGCGCTACCGGGTACTGCGCTGAGGTGGCCGGCCGGCGTGCGGCGGACGCTGCACGCCGGCCGGTTGCGGTCAGGCCCCGGCCGGCACGACGGCCGGGCAGGTGTCCAGGAACGCCCGGGTGCCGAGGCTGTGGTCGACCACGCTCTCCAGCACCATGGCCCGGACCCGGTGCGGGAACTCCTCGGCGTACTGGGCGCCGAGCAGGGTGCCGTACGAGCTGCCGTGAAAGGTGAGCCGGCGCTCGCCGAGCGCCGCCCGGACGGCGTCCAGGTCCCGTGCCGCGCTGCCGGTGTCGACGTGGTCGAAGAGCGGCCCGGTCCGTTCCGGCAGTCCGCCCGCAGCGCCTCGTTGCCGGCCAGGGTGGCGGCGAACTGGGTCTGGTCGGTGATCACCTGAGGCTGCCGGCCGAGCAGCCGCGCCGAGCAGAGCACCGGGTTGTTCCGTCGGGCGTACCGGAAACGCCGACGCCGCCGGTCCCGTCCGTACGGGACCGGCGGTGCGGGCGTCGGTCAGGCGACCGGCCGGAAGCCGCGCAGCCGGAGGCTGTTGGCCACCACGAAGACCGAGGAGAAGGCCATCGCGGCACCGGCGATCATCGGGTTGAGCAGCCCGGCGGCGGCCAGCGGCAGGGCCGCCACGTTGTAGGCGAAGGCCCAGAACAGGTTGCCCTTGATGATGCCGAGGGTGCGCCGGGAGAGCCGGATCGCGTCGACCGCGGCGGTCAGGTCGCCGCGGACCAGGGTCAGGTCGCTCGCCTCGATCGCCACGTCCGTGCCGGTCCCCATGGCGAGCCCGAGGTCGGCCCGGGCCAGCGCGGCGGCGTCGTTGATCCCGTCACCGACCATCGCCACGACCTTCCCCTCGCCCTGGAGCCGGGCGACCACGTCCACCTTGTCGGCCGGCAGCACCTCGGCGATCACCTCGTCGATGCCCACCTCGGCGGCCACCGCCCGGGCCACCGTGGCGTTGTCGCCGGTCAGCAGCACCGGGGTCAGGCCCAGCGCGCGCAGCCCGGCGACGGCCGCCCGGCTGGTCGGCTTGACCACGTCGGCCACCGCGAGGACGCCGCGGGTCCGCCCGTCCCAGCCGGCCAGCACGGCCGTCCGACCGGCGGCCTCCGCCGCGGTCGCCGCCCGTTCGACCTCCTCCGGTACGGCGAACCCGCGCTCGCGCAGCAGCCGGAGCCGGCCGACCAGCACCTCGCGGCCCTCGACCGTGCCGGTCACGCCGAGCCCTTCGACGTTGGCGAAGCCGGTCACCGGGGGCAGCGCCCCGGCCTCGGCGGCGCCGGTGGCGACCGCCCGGGCGATCGGGTGCTCGGAGGCGGCCTCCAGGGCGCCGGCCAGCCGGAGCAGTTCCGCCCGCTCCTCGCCGGCCGCCGGCAGCACGTCGACCAGGGTCATTCGGCCGGTGGTGACAGTGCCGGTCTTGTCCAGCACCACGGTGTCCACCTGCCGGGTGGACTCCAGCACCTCCGGACCCTTGATCAGGATGCCGAGCTGGGCACCTCGGCCGGTGCCGACCAGCAGCGCGGTCGGGGTGGCCAGGCCGAGTGCGCACGGGCAGGCGATGATGAGCACGGCCACCGCCGCGGTGAACGCGGCGGTCGGGCCGGCTCCGGTGCCGAGCCACCAGCCCAGCGTGCCGGCGGCCAGCGCGATCACCACCGGGACGAAGAACCCGGAGATCCGGTCGGCCAGCCGCTGCACCGCCGCCTTGCCGGTCTGCGCCTCCTCCACCAGCCGGGCCATCTGCGCCAGCTGGGTGTCGCCGCCGATCCGGGTGGCGGTGACCACCAGTCGTCCGCCCGCGTTGATGGTGGCGCCCACCACGGTGTCGCCCGGGCCGACCTCGACCGGCACCGACTCGCCGGTCAGCATGCTGGCGTCGACGGCCGAGGTGCCGTCGGCGACCACGCCGTCGGTGGCGATCTTCTCGCCGGGGCGGACCACGAACCGGTCCCCCACCGCGAGCTGGTCGACCGGGATCCGGGTCTCGGTGCCGCCGCGCAGCACCGCGACGTCCCGGGCGCCGAGTTCCAGCAGGGCGCGCAGGGCGGCGCCGGCGGTCCGCTTGGAGCGGGCCTCGAAGTAGCGGCCGGCGAGGATGAACACGGTCACCCCGGCCGCCGCCTCCAGGTAGATGTTGCCGGCGCCGTCGGTGCGGCTGATGTCGAAGCTGAACGGGTGGGTCATCCCCGGCGTGCCGGCGGTGCCGAGGAACAGCGCCCAGACCGACCAGCCGAACGCGGCCAGGGTGCCGAGCGAGACCAGGGTGTCCATGGTCGCCGCGCCGTGCCGCAGGTTGATCCAGGCCGCCCGGTGGAACGGCAGTCCGCCGTACACCACGACCGGGGCGGCCAGCGTCAGCGACAGCCACTGCCAGTAGTCGAACTGCCAGGCCGGCACCATGGCCAGCAGGATCACCGGGACGGTCAGCACGACCGAGACCCAGAGCCGGGTACGCAGGGCGCGCAGCTCGTCCACCGGCTCGGCGGCCGGTTCCGTGCCAGCCGGGGCGGGCGGGGGCGGCACGGCGGCGGTGTAGCCGGTCTTCTCCACCGTGGCGATCAGGTCGGCCGGGCTGACCTCGTCCGCGTACTGGACGGTGGCCTTCTCGGTGGCGTAGTTGACGGTGGCGGTGACGCCGTCCATCCGGTTCAGCTTCTTCTCGATCCGGGCGGCGCAGGACGCGCAGGTCATGCCGCCGATCGCCAGCTCGATCCGGTTCGGTGCCATCGGTAGGGGCTTGCTCGTGGTGGTCATCACGGTCCCGTCAGTCGTGCCCGTGGCCGGGGGTGCCGTGGTCGGCACCGGCGCTCGGTGCGGGGGTGCTCGTGCCGGAGGGCGCGGGGGTGGCCGGCGGGTCGCCGGCCGGCGCGCCGGTGCTTCCGGCGACGACGGTGAACTCGGCGGTGTGCACCGTCCCGCCGTGCTTGAAGTCCAGGTAGAGCCGGTAGGCGCCGGCCGAGGGCACCTCGGCGAAGAAGGTCACCTCGGGGCCGGGCCGGGTCCGCCCGTCACCGGGCGCGCCGTCCGGGTGCACGTGCAGGTACGCCAGGTCGCCCTGGCGCAGCGCCACCAGGTGCCCGTACGCGCCCAGGTAGGGCTCCAGGTCGGTGACCGGCGCGCCGTCGCGGCTCACGGTCAGGGTCAGCTCGGCGGTGCGGCCGGGCTGCGGGGCGCCGGCGAGGGTGACGGTGTAGCCGTCGACCGTGGTGCTGGTCGCCGGAGCCGGCAGCGGCACCTCGGCCAGCGCGCCGGGGACGGTCACGTCCAGGCCGAGCGTCAGCGGCTCGGCGCCGGTGGGCGTGAAGTCGGCGAACGCCCGCCAGACGCCCGGCCCGGCCAGCGGTGAGCCGACCCGCCAGGTGCCGTCCGGCGCCATCTCGGGGTGCACGTGCCGGAAGCCCGAGAGGTCGCGGCGGGCCACGATCAGGTGCATCCGCTTGTCGTGCGCCACGTCGTACGCGGTGACCGGCGAGCCGTCCGGGCCGGTGACCCGGAAGGCGAACTCGTCCGCCGGGGCGGCCACCCGCTGCAGGGTGTAGCCGCGGTCGGAGACCAGCAGGCCACCGGGGAGGTGCTCCGCCGGCCCGGCCGGGTCGGCGTGCCCACCTCCGTCGGCGTCCGCGTGGCCACCGCCGCTGTCGTCGTGACTGGTCTCGGCGGCGGGGGCGACGGGACCGGCCACCTGGCCGATCCCGTACGCCGCGCCGAACACCGCCGCGAGGCCGAGGGCGAAGCCGCTCAGCTTCGTCGCCGTGTTCATCGTGGTTACCTCGGTTTCCTGTGCCGGCGACCGGTCACGCGTCCACGAGGTCGTAACCGGCCTCGTCGACCGCGGCGCGCACCGTGTCGGTGTCCAACGGCTGCTCACTGGTGACGGTGACCTGGCCGGTGGCCAGGTCGACCTGGACGTCGGTGACGCCCGGCACTGCGCCCACCTCGGCGCTGACCGAGCTGACGCAGTGTCCGCAGGTCATGCCCTGCACCTGGTACGTCGTGGTGACCATCGGAGTTCTCCTCTCGCCACCTCCACCATATACCCCTGGGGGGTAAGACGGAGGCAGACTGGTGCCGTCTCTCTGTTACCGGTACCCGGTGGGGGTACTCGGACAACAGGGACCGTACCATACCCCCCAGGGGTACGCTATCCTTGTGCCCATGACCTCACCCACGCCCGTCCGGGGCTACACCGCCAGCAAGGACCAGCTCCTCGCGCGGCTCCGCCGCGTCGAGGGGCAGGTGCGCGGCATCGAGAAGATGGTCGACGACGACCGCTACTGCATCGACGTGCTCACCCAGATCTCCGCCATCCAGGCGGCCCTGGACAAGGTCGCCCTCGGCCTGCTCGACGGGCACGCCCGGCACTGCATGCACGAGGGCGCCGCCGAGGGCCGCGCCGACGAGATGGCCACCGAGATGATGGCCGCCGTCGGCCGCCTCATGAAGCGCGGCTGACCCACCGGCCGGCCGCCTGATCAGGCGAGGCTGACCCGCCCGCCGCCGGCCGGCCGGCGCCCGGGTCCGGCCACCGGAACAGCGCGCGGGCCCGGGCGTCGGCGTCGCCTATCTGCGCAGCATCGCGACCGTGCTGAGCCGTGGCCGGCGGCACCAGAGCCGTGGTCGGCGTGCGTGTCGTGGCCGAGGGTGTGCATGGCGGCCAGCCCGAAGAGCGTCACGAACAGCAGGAGCCGGGCCCACCGCCCGAGCGACACCGCCGTCGTCCGCGCGGCTACCACGCTAGTCCGCCGCGGCGGCACCGGCCGGTTCGCTTCCGGTGCCGACCGGCCCCGTCGGGCCGAGCCGTACCCGGCGCAGCAGTTGGGCGTTGAGCGCCACCACGATGGTGGAGGCGGACATCAGCACCGCGGCGAGCGCCGGGCTCAATGCCAGCCCCGCCCAGGCCAGCACCCCGGCGGCGAGCGGCAGCGCGACCACGTTGTAGCCGGCCGCCCAGGCCAGGTTCTGCAGCATCTTTCGGTACGACGCGCGGGAGAGCCGGATCACGCCGGTCACCCCGCGCGGATCGGACGAGGCGAGCACCACCCCGGCCGACTCGATCGCCACGTCGGTGCCCGCGCCGATCGCGATCCCGACGTCGGCCCGGGCCAGCGCCGGGGCGTCGTTCACCCCGTCACCGACCATCGCCACGGTCAGCCCGCGCCGCTGCAACTCGGTCACCTTGCCGTCCTTGTCGGCCGGCAGCACCTCGGCGAAGACCTCGTCGACGCCGGGAGTGAAGCCGAGGTCGGCGGCGACCGCCTCGGCGACCGGCCGGGCGTCCCCGGTGATCATGGCGATGGTCCGCACGCCCTGGGCGCGCAGCTCGGCGATCGCCTCCCGCGCCTCGGGACGCACCTCGTCGGTGAGGGCGAAGGCGCCGAGCGCGGTGTCCGGCAGCCGCACCAGGTACAGCACCGCCGCGCCCCGGGCCGACCACCGGTCGGTCGCCGCCGCCAGCTCCTCCGGCAGCCGTACGCCCAGCTCGCGCAGCAGTGCCGGACCGCCCACGGCGTACTCCCGCCCGGCGACGGTGGCCTGGACGCCGCGGCCCGGCAGGGAGCGGAACCCGGTGGCCGGGGCCGGGCCGCCGCCCGGTCCGGCCGCGGCGACGATCGCCCGGGCCAGCGGGTGCTCGCTGTCGGACTCCACCCCGGCGGCGATCCGCAGCAGGTCGTCGGCGTCGGAGCCGGCCGCCGCCGCCCGGTCGGTGACCACGTGTTCGCCCCGGGTGAGCGTGCCGGTCTTGTCGAACAGCACCGCGTCGACGGTGCGCATCCGCTCCAGCGCGAGCCGGTTCTTGACCAGGATGCCGGAGCTCGCGGCCAGCCCGGTGGAGAGCGCGATCACCAGCGGGATGGCCAGGCCGAGCGCGTGCGGGCAGGCGATCACCAGCACCGTGACGGTCCGGACCACCGCCTGGTCGGCGTCGCCGAGCGCGGTCCACGCCAGCACCGTGACCACGGCGGTGGCGGTGGCGACGTAGAACAGCCCGGCTGCGAACCGGTCGGCCAGCACCTGGGCCCGCCCGCTGGACTGCTGGGCCTGGGCGACCATGCGCTGGATGCCGGCGAGCGTGGTCTCCTCGCCGAGCGCCTCGACGCGCACCCGGACCGCCGAGTCGGTGGCCACCGTGCCGGCCACCACCCGGTCGCCGACCGAGCGGGGCACCGGCCGGGACTCCCCCGTGATCATCGACTCGTCCAGCTCGGCGGCGCCGTCCACCACCCGGCCGTCCGCCGGTACCCGGCCGCCGGGCCGGACCAGCGCCACGTCGCCGACCCGCAACTCGGCCACCGGAACCCGCTCCAGCCGGCCGTCCCCGGCGACCCGCTCGGCGTCGTCGGGCAGCAGGGCGGCCAGCGCTGCGAGGGCGCCCCGGGCCTGCCCGATGGCCTTCATCTCCTGCCAGTGCCCGAGCAGCATGATGGTGACCAGGGCGGCCAGCTCCCACCAGAAGTCCAGGTCGAAGGCGCCCAGGCTGGTGGCGAGCGAGGCGGCGTAGGCCACCGTGATCGCCATGGCGACCAGCAGCATCATCCCCGGCGCCCGGTCGCGCACCTCACGCACGGCGCCGACCAGGAACGGCCAGCCGCCCCACCAGAAGACCACCGATCCGAGCACCGGCCCCACCCAGGACCGGCCCGGGAACTCCAGCGAGTAGCCCAACCAGTCCATCACCATGTGGCTGGTCGCCACCACCGGCAGGGTGAGCAGCAGGCAGACCCAGAACCGGCGGCGGAACATCTCCGGGTCGTGCCCGGCGTGCTTGTCGTGCCCGGCGTGCTTGTCGTGCCCGGCGTGCTTGTCGTGCTCGTCATGCCCGCCGTGGCCGGCGCGGGGCGCGTCGTCCGGGCGGGGCGGGGTCTGCTCGGCCATGCCCCCAACATCCCCGACCGGCGCCGCCGGCACGGGGCAAACCGCCGGGTCCGGTGCCCGACACCACCCCGCGCGACCAGCGTCCGGATGCCGGGATGGCTACGATTCGGCACGATGGCCCTTCGGATCTCGCACCGTCCGACCCGCCGCCGGGCGCCGGCGCCGCCGATCGCACGCGGCCGGCCGGCCGCCGGGCCGACGGTACGTGGTGGCGTCGCCACCCTCAGGCGATCCCACCCACGATTCCGGCCGGCCCGACGGCGGCACTGAACCGACCGGCCCGCCGACACGTACCACGCCCCGGATTCGTTGGGAGACACTCAATGGGCGCCGACCACAACCGTCCCGCTCCGTCCGCCCCGCCCGGGGTGCGGCGGATCCTCGTCGCGACGGTGGTCCCGCTCGTCGTGGTCACCGTGATCGCCGCCCTGCTGCTCTGGCCCCGCGACACCCCCGGGGTCGACCAGGGCACCGATCCGCCCCGCTACCACGGCACCGTCAGCCGGGTGGTGACCGAGGCCTGCCCGCCGACGCCGGAGGCCCCGGAGGGGGGCGGGACGGCGGGGCCGTGCGGCACGGTCACCGTCAAGGTGGCCGACGGCCCGGACGCCGGCCAGGAGGTGCAGACGCCGGTGCCGACCGGCCCGGGCGCTCCGACCGTCGCCGTGGGCGACGAGATCATCCTGGTCGAGCTGACCGACCCGGCGGACCCGACGGCGAGCAGCTACAACATCGCCGAGCACCAGCGCGGCAAGCCGCTGGTCTGGCTGGTCGTCCTCTTCGCCGCCGCCATCGTGGCGTTCGGCCGGTGGCGCGGGCTGGCCGCGCTGGCGGGCCTGGCGGCGAGCTTCGCCATCCTGCTCGCCTTCGTGCTGCCCGGGATCAGCGCGGGCGGGTCGCCGTTGCTGGTCGCGATCGTCGGCGCCGCGCTCATCATGTTCGTGGTGCTGTACCTGACCCACGGGGTGACCGCGCAGACCTCGGTGGCGGTGCTCGGCACGCTCGGCAGCCTGGTGCTCACCGGGGTCCTGGGCACCCTCGCCACCGCCGCCACCCACCTCACCGGGTACGGCTCCGAGGACGCCACCACGCTGTCGATGTTCCAGGCCGACGTCGACCTGCACGGGCTGCTGCTGGCCGGGATCATCATCGGCTCGCTCGGCGTGCTCGACGACGTCACGGTGACCCAGGCCGCCACGGTCACCGAACTGGCGCACGCCAACCCGGGGCTGTCCCGGCTCCAGCTCTACCGCGCGGCGACCCGGGTCGGCCGGGCGCACATCGCCTCGACGGTGAACACCATCGTGCTGGCGTACGCGGGCGCGTCGCTGCCGCTGCTGCTCCTGCTCACCGCGGACTCCCGGTCGGTGACCCAGCTCCTGACCAGCGAGTTCCTCGCCCAGGAGATCGTCCGCAGCGCGGTCGCCACGCTCGGGCTGATCGCCGCCGTACCGCTGACCACGGCGCTCGCCGCGCTGGTGACCACGGCCGGCCGCGCCACCACGCGTACCGACGATGGCGCCGATGACGGCGACGGCGCCGAGCCGTCGCGTACCCCGGAAGGTTCCCGGCCGGTCACCGACCGGGCCGAGGCGCTGCGGGCGCTCACCGCGCCGCGCGCCGGACACACGTCCCCCGCCATCTCCAGCGGGTGGCCCGATCCGGACAGGAGCACGGACGCCACATGGTGAGACTCCGTAGCGTGACCGTCCAGGCCGGCGAGCTTGATAAACGCGTCACTGGTCACCCTCCGCCGCTACGAAATAACGCATTTAGTCGGCTTCGGGACGTAGATCCACCGGTGGACTCTCGGGTAACCTCGCTGCCGGTCACCGCCGAAGGCGCGCAGCGGCGCCTGCGGTGCCGCCGCCCAATCGCCGCCAGGCGAGCCGGGGACCCAGGTACGTGGGGTGAGTCCGCGACAGCGGTAGGGGCCACTTCCGCCCCGAACCCGTCAGCTAACCCGGTCGGCGGTCGACGGAAGGGAACACTGTGACGGCACCCCTACGCCGCTGGTTGACACCTGTGGTGGCCGTGCTCGCCGCCTTGGCCGTCCTTGCCGGGCCCCTCCCGGCGTCGGCCGCACCCAAGCCCTCGGGACACGAGGACGGCGACTCGAAGCTGATCACCGATGTGATCGAGTCGACCAACCGGAACTACTCGCAGGCGAAGTCCCGGCTGGAGAAGTCCAAGAAGCGCCAGCTGGAACTCGCGCTGGAGGTCGACCGGGCCCAGGCCGAGCTGACCGCGCTCGCCCCGCAGGTCACCCAGCTCGCCACCCAGTCGTACCGGACGGGACGCATCGGCGCCGTGGCCATGCTGCTGGAGGCCAACAACCCCGACACGTTCGTCAAGCGGGCCACCGCCCTGGACGAGCTCAACATGGTCAACGCCAAGAAGCTCGCCGAGATCAACGAGGTGAAGACCCGCGCCGAGCAGGCGAAGCTGGCGCTCGAAGCCGAGATCCGCGAGCAGCAGAAGCAGACCAACCTGATGGCCAAGAACAAGCGCGACGCCGAGAAGGCGCTGGCGCTGGTCGGCGGGCTGGGCTTCACCGGCGGCCTGGTGTCGGCCACCTCGCCGGTCGCCCGGATCGCCCCGGGACGTACCGCCGACGGCGACTGGAAGGCCGAGTCGTGCAGCGAGAACGACCCGACCACCTCCGGCTGCATCACGCCCCGGACGTTGCACATGTACAAGGAGGTCAAGCGGGCCGGCTTCAACCGGTTCGTCGGCTGCTACCGCCCCGGTGGCCCCTGGGAGCACCCGAAGGGCCGGGCCTGCGACTGGTCGCTGCAGAAGAGCGGCTTCTCCCCCTGGCACAACAAGGACACCCGGATGTACGGCAACAACCTCGCCGCGTTCCTGATCCGGAACGCGGACCGGCTGGGCGTCTACTACGTGATCTGGAACCGGCAGATCTGGTTCCCGGCGACCGGCTGGAAGTCCTACAGCGGGCCGTCGAACCACACCGACCACGTGCACGTCTCACTGCTGTAGCGACATCCTGAGACCGCGCGACGCGAGGGCCGTTCCCGGTGGGACGGCCCTCGCAGCGTCTTCGGCGGCAGGGGTGCGGTCAGGCGACGGCCGGGGTCGTATCCGCCGCGTGGTCGGGCAGGTCGCCGGCGGCGGTCACCGTCCGCACCTCACCGGCGGCCAGCCGGTACGACATCCCGACCACCGCGCAGCGCCCGGCGGCCACCTCGCCGGCCAGCACGGCCGAACTGCCCAGCATCGCCTCGACGGTGTGCGCGATGTGGATGTCGACGATCCCGTCCACGTCGGTCACCCCCGCGGCCCCGGCCCGGCGCAGGCTGGGCATCATGGCGTCCACCACCGCCCGCAGGTGACCCGCCGGGAACGCGTCCGTCTCCACCGCCGTCTTTGCCGCCTGCACCGCGCCGCACGAGTCGTGACCGAGCACGACCACCAGTGGCGTGCCGAGGACGCTCACCGCGTACTCGACGCTACCGAGCACCTCGGGACCGGTGGTGTGCCCGGCGGTCCGGACCACGAAGAGGTCGCCGAGGCCCCGGTCGAAGATGATCTCAGCGGCCAACCGGGAGTCGGAGCAGCCCACGATCACCGCGAACGGGTGCTGCCCGTCGGCGACCGCGGCGCGGTGGCCGGCGTCCTGATTGGGATGGCGCGGGATGCCGGTGACGAATCTCCGGTTGCCGGCGGACAACTCGGCCAGCGCCTGCGCCGGGGTGGTCGGCGCGACCGCCGGCCCCGTCGACTCCCGTGGCGGACCCGGCTGGGCGCCGGGCGAACCGGGACGGCTCATCCCCTCACCTCGTCCCTCGACGTACGTGACCTGGGCAATCCCGGCCGACGTCGGACGCGGGCTGCCACCACGGTCACACTCTGGGCAAGATACGTCAAGGTATGCGTGATATGCATTTCATGTATTCCAGAACGCTTGCGCGCGGGCCGCGAGCCGTCCGGGCGGCCGGCTGGCCGCTGAGGGCGTGCCGGTGGATCGGCGCGGCGGGCCATACGATGGCGGGCATGGCGACGACGAGTGGCGAGAACGGGAGCAACCGGAACTGGACGTTCCTCACCAACCACGGGCACGTGCTGCTCGCCATCGCCCGCAACCCCACCGCCCGGCTGCGTGACGTCGCCGACGAGGTGGGCGTCACCGAGCGGGCGGCCCAGGCGATCGTCGCCGACCTGGAGGCGGGCGGCTACCTGCGCCGTACCCGGGTGGGCCGGCGCAACGAGTACACCCTCAACCCGGCCGGCCGGTTCCGCCACCCCGCCGAGAACGATCGCCAGGTCGGCGCCCTGCTGGCACTCTTCACCGAGGAACCGGTGGCCGGCGGCGCCAACCCGTCCTGACCGCCCACAGACCCGTTCGCCCGGGAACCAGCACCGCCGCCTCCCCGGGTCGGTGGCGGCGGGTGCTCCCGTCACCGCACAGCGGGCGGCGCGGCGGTAGTCTCAGCGCGTGCGCGAGAGCTTCCGACCGGACGGGACAGCGCCGGTCCGCAGTACCGGGCGTGTGGTCCGCGCCGTCCTCAGTGGAGCGGTCGCGGTGCTGATCGCCACCCTGGTCGTACCGCCGGCTCCGGCCGCCGCGGCACCCCGCTGCGGCCCGGCCGGTCAGGCCGCCCCCGCCGAGATGCCCTGGCCACTACGCCGGCTGGAGCCGTCGTCGGCGTGGCGGCTCTCCCGCGGCGCCGGCGTCACGGTCGCGGTGATCGACTCGGGCGTCTCGGCCATCCACCCCGTCCTCAAGGGACAGGTCCGGCAGGGCCGCGACTTCAACGGGCTGGCGCAGCAGCAGGGCCAGTGCGACCTGGCCGGACACGGCACCATGGTGGCCGGCATCATCGCCGGGCGGGAGGGCACCGGGCAGCCGTTCAGCGGCATCGCGCCGCAGGCCCGGATCCTTCCGGTACGGGTGCTGCCCGACACCCGGCGCACAAACGACGAGGCCCTGCCCGGGCAGATCGCCCAGGCGATCCAGTGGGCGGTGGACAACGGCGCCGACGTGGTGAACCTGTCGCTGGTGACGCTGCCCCGGCCCGAACTCGCCGACGCCATCGAGTACGCGCTGGACAGGAAGGTGGTCGTGGTGGCGGCCGCCGGCAACCGGCAGGAGCAGCAGCAGGACCAGCCGGCCTACCCGGCCGCGTATCCCGGGGTCATCGCGGTGGCCGGGGTGGACGAGCAGGGCGGGCACGTGGGCAGTTCGGTGAGCGGCGACTACGTCGACATCGCCGCCCCCGGGCTGAACATCATCGGGCCGGCCCCCGGCGGCGAGGGATACCTCGCCGAGCCGCAGGGCGGCACCAGCTTCGCCGCCGCGTACGTCTCGGGGGTGGCCGCGCTGGTCCGCGCCGCCTACCCGGACCTGACCCCCGAGCAGGTCGCCGAGCGGCTGACCCGCACCGCGGACAGCCCGCCGGACGGCCACAACCCCCAGGTGGGGTACGGGGTGGTCAACCCGTACCGGGCGGTGGCGAGCCTGCTCGGCACCCGGAGCGACCCGCCGGCCGGCGCGCTGCCGGCGCCGCCGCCCGCCGACGATCCGCTCGGCTGGCAGCGCACCGTGGCGATCTGGGTCGCCGCGATCGGGGCGCTGCTGGCCACCGTGTTGCTCGCGGTGAAGCCGATCCTGGTCCGGGGCCGGCGTCGGGCCTGGCGCCCGGGCCGTCGCCCGGCCGGCGCCGACCCGGCCGCGACCGGCTGACGTTCCGCCAGCCCGGCCGAACGCTCCGGGCCCGGTGACGCCGGCTCGGGAAGGCCGGCCTGGATACGCCAGCCGGTGACGCCGGGCCGGAAACGCCAGCCCGGATACGCCGAGCGCCGCCCAGCCGCCGGGTGGCGGTGGACGGCGCTCGGGTCGCGGGTCGAGGTCAGGTCAGCGCAGCACGCCGGGCGTGCCGTCGCCGTCCGCGCCCCAGACGTCCTCGTCCTCCTCCAGCCAACTGTTGCGCGGGGCCTCCTCCTCGCCGTAGCCGGCACCGCCGGCCCCGCCCATTCCGGCGACCCCGCCGCCCCGGACGCCCGCACCGCGCGCCCCGGCACCGGCCGCACCGGCAGCCCCGCCCCGGCCGCCGCCGCGCGCGCCACCGGCCATGCCACCGCCCATGGCGGGGGCCATGCCGCCAGCGAGCCGCCCACCGCGGCCACCACCCCGACCGGCGCCGGCCGCGCCGCCGCCACCCATCATCGGCGGCATGCCGGCCGTCACCGGACGGCCGAGGGCACCGCCGCCCGGGATCATGCCGCTGCCGGCCAGGCCGGCGCCACCGCCGCCCATCCCGCCGCCCGCGCCGAGGCCGGACGTGGCGGGCAGGCCGCCGCCGAAGCCGCCACCACCGAGGCCGGGAGCGCCGCCACCACCGGCACCGGCCAGCCCGCTGCCGTAGTCGTCGGCGAGGCTGCCGGAGCCGGGGTAGCCGCCGCCACCCGAGCCGTAGCCGCCGGAGAGGTCGGGGTGCGCGCCGGAACCGATCCCCGGGGAGCCGGTGTCCGGCATGCCGCTGGTGCTCAGCGACGGGCTGCCACCGATACCGCCGGTCGACGGCGAGCCACCGAGGCTCGGCACGCCGCCGGTCTTGCCGGCGCCGGGACCGCCGCCCAGATCCGGCGTGGTGACCTTCGGGTCCGTCGAGGTGAACGGACCGGACTCGCCCGGGGTGCGCGAGTCGACCGTGGTGTAGTCGCCCCTGACCTGGTTGTAGACCTTCGCCGCTTCCTCGGACTTGTCGTTGATCCAGTCGGCGAGCGAGGTGATCGGGTCCAGGAAGCCGAGGAAGTCCGGCTTCACCTTCATCTCGAAGAACCCGGTGTCGATCACCAGCCGGCCGTTGCGGGCCTCCAGCACGTCGTTGACGCAGCTGGCCGGGATCGGAAACTCGCGCTGGGCGGCGGTGAGCTTGTCAGCGGCCTCGTTCAGCGACCGGACGATGCCGTTCTGGCTCTCCGCGTCCTCGACGAGCTGACCGGCCCGCTTGGCGAGCCCGGTGATGTGGGTCTTGAAGGCCTCGTACGCCGGGCCCTTCCACGCGTCGCCCAGGTCCTTGACGTTGGTCTCCAGGCTCTCCTTGACGGTTCGCAGGTTCTTCAGCAGCTGCTCCCAGCCGAGCGCGGCGCTGGCCACGTCGCCTGGCCGACCGTCGATGACGATCTGCTTGCACATCTCTTCCCAGCTCGGCACGGCCACCCTCCCCGTCTACGCCTTGCCACGGTTGCTGGACGCGGTGTTGAAGGCGTTCTGCATCTCGGCGGCCGACATCGCGTTGGCGCCCTCGGCCGTCTCGTAGTTCTCCTTGACCTTCTGCAACGCGTTCGCCGCCTTGTAGAGGTCCTTGGCGAGCTGGCGCATGCCCTGCTGGGTGCTGTTGTACAGACCGCTGTGCTTGCGCGCCAGGTCGCCGGCACGGTCGAAGCTGCCGAGCGGGCTGGTGCCCCCGCCCATCTCGCCGCCGCCGGCCCCCGCGGCGGTGCCGCCCATCTTGTCGGAGATCTCCACCATCTCGTACGACTGGCTGTGGATGAAGTCGGCGGTCTCCTCCAGCCACTTCTTGGCCTTCTCCAGGCTGGAGGCGTCCCACTCGGTCTTGGCGCCGGCGTCGCCCGCCCCCGGGACCAGACCGGACGGCACCTCGGCCCGGTTGACGTTGTCCATGGTGACGGCATCCAGCGTCACGAACGGCGGCACCATGTGCGGTGGGCCGATCGGCACGTCCGGCGTGTCGATCCGGACCTCGTCCGGCTGGTCGGTCCTGTCCTTCGTCATCGGTTCCTCCCCGTCGCCGACTGAAGATCTGGCTTACTGCTGGTGCCCGCCCGCGCCCGGCGGAGGCGGGGGTGGCCCGGCCGGCCCCGGCGGCGGCCAAGCGGCGGTGCCGGGCGTCGCTCCGGGCGGCGGAGGATAGCCACCGGGCACCGGGGGCGGCGGGTAGCCGCCCGGCGCCGGTGCGCCCTGCGGTGGCACGTACGGACCGCCGGGCTGGCCCGGCGCGCGACCGAACTGCGGGGCACCGGGCGCGCCGGGCGGTGGCGTGAACCCGGGTGGCGCCGGGAAGCCCTGCGGCGCCGCGCCGGGCGGCGCTGGGAAGCCGGGCGGTGGCCCGGCCGGGGTGGTGGCCGCGCGGCGCCGGGACCGGCGCACCAGCACGATCACCACGATCAGCACCACCAGCGGCACGGCGAGGCAGAGCGCCACCTGGATCACCGCGCCGGTCTTGTTGGTCACGCTGATCGCGACCGCCGGGCCGTCGTCCTCCTCGCCGGTGGCGGCCGGCCCGGCCGACCCGCCCGCCGGGGCGTCTTCGCCGGAGAGCAGCGGGTGCGCCGTCACGGCCGGCACCGAGCGACTCAGTGCGGCGACCGGATCGACGGCCCCGAAGCCGTACTGTTCGTCGCGGCCGGACGGCCCGCCGTCGCGGGCGGTGCGGATCAGCCGGTTCACCACGTTGGCGGCGTCGAGGTCGGGGTGCTTCGCCCGGACCAGGGCAGCCACGCCGGCCACGATCGCGGCCGACTCACTGGTGCCGCTACCGACGCTGTAGCCGTTGGACGAGACCGACGTCGGCCGCGGGGTGATGATCTCCTCCATCGGCGCGGCGAGCACGGCCTCCGGCCCGGCGACGCTGCCGTTGAAGAAGTCGCCGTCCTTGGCCAGCCCGGTCACGGCGATGACACCCGGGATGCTGGCCGGGTTGAGGACGCTGGTGTCGCCCTGCTCGCGGTTGCCCGCCGAGGCGACCAGCACCACGTTCTTGTCGAGGGCGTAGCGGACGGCGGCCTGCTCGGCGGCGCCGGGTCGACCGGGGGCGCCGAGCGACATGCTGATCACGTCGGCGCCGTGGTCGGCGGCCCAGCGGATGCCGTCGGCCAGTTCCGCCGCGTCGGCCCGGCGACCGAGCGAGATCGGCAGGATCTTCGCCTCCGGGGCGATGCCGAGTTGACGCATGCTGCCGCCGCCCCGGCCGGCGATCAGCCCCGCCATGCCCGTGCCGTGGCTGATCTCGTCGTCGGTGCCCCGGCCGTCGGCGGTCGCATCGGCGCCGAACCCCTTGCCGGGCAGCACCTGGCCGCGCAGGTCGGGGACGTTCGGGTCGACGCCGGCGTCGATCACGGCCACCGTCACGCCGCGGCCCTTGCTCACCTTGTGGGCCTGCGGGATCTTCAGGCTGTCGAGGTACCACTGGAGGCCGCGTACCGTGTCGGCGGCTTGCGCCGGCTCCGGTGCCGCGAGCGCTCCCGACCCGGCCAGCGCGGCCAGCGCCAGCGTGGCGACGGCGGACCTCCACAGTGGGCGGAGACGCAGCTCCGTGTTCATCGCTCTCCCAGGACCTCGACGGCTGGTAACGCGCCGCGGCTCCGGCCCGGTCGAACCGGACCGGAGCCGCGTCGATGGTCGCTCAGCCCCACACCTTGGCGTTGCTCATCTCGGTGTTGACGTAGTTCTCGCGGGCGATGCCCACCGCGCCACCGATGTCGTTCAGGATCTTGTTGATGTCCCGGACGGCGGCGTCCCACTGCGCCTGGTGCTGCTCGTAGGCGGCCCGGTCCTGGCCGTCCCACTGGAGCTTGCTCAGCATCGAGCGCAGCGTGTCCAGCTTCTCGTCGATGGTCCGCGAGATGGCCAGCATCTGCTGGTTGCTGCTCTCCAGGACTGCGTAGTCAACCTTGATGCTCATCGGTTCCTCCCCTGCTCGTCTCGGTGGATCACGGGTTGAGTGCAGAGTGGAACTTGTCCAGCATCTGCTGCTGCTCTTCGTCGTTGACCTGATGCGTCGTACCCGACTTGTCGAGCAGGTCGGCGATGTTGTCCATCGCCGTCAGCAGCTTGGCCGTGTCCTCGTTCCAGCGCTGCATCAGCTGCTGGAAGCCCGCGGACGCCTGGCCCTTCCAGGCGATGGCCAGGTCGTCGACCACGTTCCACAGCTTCTTCAGCTCGCCGTCGACCTCGCTGCGCGTGGACCGCACGTCACTCGCGGCGGTATGCAGAGTCGCTGCTTCGACCTCGAACGCCATGCTTCACACCCTTCCGTCTCCTTGTGGCGGCGGATCTGCCGCGCCCCTCCCCCGCGGCAAGGCAAACACCCCACCGACGGACACTCCTCTGAAGACCGTAGCGGACCGCGTCCAGCGAGCGCAGCCCTGTCTCGCCCACTGTGACGGCAACGCGACCGACCCGGCCGCCGTGACGGTCACGAGGAGCGTGAATACGATCTCACGTGCGGCACCGACCCGATGACGAAGGTCAGGGCGAGCAGCACGACCGGGCCCCGCACCCACGCGGCACACCCACCTCTCGCCCGACCGGCCAGGGCCGCCAGGACGCCGGATCAGACCGGCTCGGACCAGGCGGTCTGGATCAGCTGCTGGCCGTCGCGACGGCGCACCAGGGTGCCCCGGCCCGGCGGCTGCGGGCTCGGCCGCAGCGTGCCGAAGACCGCGCCCTCCTCCCGGTTGCCGGACATCAGCAGGCCGGGCGAGTCCAGCTCGCGCAGGCGTTGCAGCACCGGCTCGTAGAGCGCCCGGGCCACGCCGCCGACCCGGCGCGTGATGATCAGGTGCAGGCCGATGTCGCGGGCCTGGGGCAGCAGCTCGTGCAGCGCGCTGAGCGGGTTGCTGCCGCCAGAGGCGACCAGGTCGTAGTCGTCGACCAGGATGTAGAGGTCGGGCCCCTTCCACCAGCTGCGGTCACGCAGCTGGGCGGTGGTGACGTCCGGCCCGGGCAGCCGGTTGGACAGCGCGCTGCGGATCGAGCCCAGCCCCTGCGCGAACGCCTGGTTGGACGGGGCGTAGTCGAGCAGATGGTCGCCCTCCACCGCGCCGAGCAGGCCGCGCCGGTAGTCCGCGATCACCAGCCGGGCCTCGGCCGGGGTGTACCGCTCCGCGATGCCCCGGGCGATCAGCCGCAGCAGGTTGGTCTTGCCGCACTCGGCGTCGCCGAAGACCGTCAGGTGCGGCTCGTTGGCCAGGTCGAGGTAGACCGGCGCGAGCGCCGACTCGTTGACACCGATCGGCAGGCCGGGCGCCGACCGGTCGGCCACCCGGGCCAGCTCGGCGACGGGCAGCTTGCGCGGCAGCAGCCGCACCTTCGGCGCCGGGCGGCCGGGCCAGTTGGCCGCCACGTGCGCGGCCAGGGCGGCCGAGGCCTCGGTCAGATCGTCGACGTCGCGGCGTCCGTCGATCCGCGAGATTGCGGCGAGGAAGTGCAGCTTGTCGCGGGTCAGGCCGCGGCCCGGGGTCCGCTCCGGTACGTTCATCGCCGCCCGGCGGTCGATCTCCGACTCGGCCGCGTCGCCGAGCCGCAGCTCCAGCTTGGTGCCGAGCAGGTCACGCATGTTGATCCGGATCTCCGCCCACCGCACGGCGGTGACCACCACGTGTACGCCGAAACCGAGCCCGCGGTTGGCCAGGTTGGTGATGGTCTGCTCCAGCTCCTCGTACTCCTGGCGCAGCGTGTTCCAGCCGTCCACCACGAGGAAGACGTCGCCGAACGGGTCGTCGGCGAACTCGCCGGCCGCCCGGCGCCGCCGGTAGCTGGCCACCGAGTCGATGCCGTGCTGGGCGAAGCGCGCCTCGCGGTCGTCGATGATGGCCACCACCTCGGCCACCGTCCGACGGACCGCCTCGGTGTCCCGCCGGCCGGCCACCCCGGACATGTGCGGCAGCCCCTCCAGGCTGCGCAGCGCGCCGCCGCCGAAGTCGAGGCAGAAGAACTGCACCTCGCGCGGCGTGTGGGTGAGCGCCAGCGAGGCGAGCAGCGAGCGCAGCATCGTGCTCTTGCCGCTCAGCGAGGCGCCGACGATCACCACGTTGCCGCCCGCGCCCGCCAGCTCGACCATCATCGGGTCGCGCCGCTGCTCGTACGGCCGGTCGACCACACCAACCGGCACGGTGAGCCGGCCCCGGCCCTGCCAGGTGGCGGTGCACAGCCCGTACGTCGGGTCCGCCTTCAGCGGCGGGAGCAGCTCACCCAGGCTCGGCGGCTCGGCCAGCGGCGGCAGCCAGACCTGGTGCGCCGGCTTGCCCCGCCCCTTGAGCCGGTCGATCAGCACGTCGAGCATGGCCACGGCCTTGCCGTCGGCCGGCTGCTCCGGCTCCGGTGTGGTCTCCACCGGCATCTGCGGCTGCCGCACCGGCACGAAGTTCACCCCGTACGGCACGATCCGGCGCTGCACCATCGCCTGGGACGCCGACGCCTGCTCGCCCGGCGCCCGGTACGGCCCGGACACGTACGCGGCACGGAACCGCAGCATGGTGCTGGTGTCGGTCTTCAGGTAGCCGTGGCCCGGTGCGCTGGGCAGCTCGTACGCGTCCGGCACGCCGAGCACGATCCGGCTCTCCACGGCGGAGAAGGTGCGCAGACCGATCCGGTACGACAGGTGGGTGTCCAGGCCGCGCAGCTTGCCCTCCTCGAGGCGCTGGCTGGCCAGCAGCAGGTGCACGCCGAGCGACCGACCCAGTCGGCCGATCATCACGAAGAGGTCGATGAAGTCGGGCTTGGCGGCCAGCAGCTCGCTGAACTCGTCACAGATGATCAGCAGGCTGGGCATCGGCTCCAGCGGCTCGCCGGCCGCCCGCGCCTTCTCGTAGTCGAAGCGGGAGACGTAGTTGCCGGCCGCCCGGAGCACCTCCTGCCGGCGGTTCATCTCACCGGCCAGCGCGTCCCGCATCCGGTCGACCAGCGGCAGCTCGTCGGCCAGGTTGGTGATCACGGCGCTGGTGTGCGGCAGCGCCTCCAGCGACGCGAAGGTGGCGCCACCCTTGAAGTCGACCAGGACGAAGTTGAGTTCCTCGGAGGAGTGCGTCACGGCCAGCGCGGCGACCACCGTACGCAGCAGCTCGCTCTTGCCGGAGCCGGTCGCGCCGATGACCAGGCCGTGCGGGCCCATGCCCTCGTGCGCGGACTCCTTGAAGTCCAGCTCGACCACGTTGCCGTCCGGGCCCACGCCGAGCGGGATGCGCAGCCGGTCCCGTTGGCCGCGGGGTCGCCAGGTCTGCTGCACGTCGACCGCGGCGGCGTCGCCGACGCCGAGCAGGTCGGGCAGCTCCATGCTGCGGGCCAGCGGCTCGTCGCTGCTGGCCTGCTGCTGGGAGAGCCGGTAGGGGGCGATCTGCCGGGCCAGCCCCTCGGCGGCCGCGGCGTCGAGCCGATCCGGCCGGCCGAGCCGGGAGGTGGACGTCCCCCGGACGAGGTCGAGCGAGCTGCCGTCACCGGCGTCGAGGCAGAGCAGCCAGCGGCCGGCGTCCCGGGGCACGGTGCCGGACAGGTCGATCACCGTGGCGCCGAGCAGCCCCGGCCCCATCAGCTGGCAGGTCGGCGAGACCTCACCGCCGTCGATCACCACCACCACGTGCGGCATGGTGGTCAGCGGCTTCGCCTCCGGCGCGAACCGGGGCCGGCCGGTCAGCTCGGCGGCGAGCGCCTCCTCCGCCTCCGCCAGGTGGGCGAAGACCAACCGGCGGGCGCCGGCGGCGTCGGTACGGGAGCTGTGCTGGGTGTGCGGCAGCCACTTCACCCAGTCCCACGCGGCCTGCCGGTCCACCGCGGCGACCACCGCGATGATCAGATCCTCCGGGGCGTGGAAGGTGGCCAGCTGGCCGAGCGCGGCCCGGGTCAGGTCGAGCACCGGCTCGCGCTCGCCGCGCAGCACCACCCGGCTGAACGCGCGCAGCGACAGCGCGGTCGGCAGGTCCGGCACGGTCGAGTGGGCGCGGACGAAGCGCCGCAGCGCGATCGCGCTCATCGGCTCCAGGTCCTCGACCGGCTTCGTCTCCGGCGGCACGATCTCCACCGCGAGCCGCTGCGGGCCGGTGGCGATCCGGGTCTCGCCGAAGTCGTCCTCGGTGATCCGGCGCTCCCAGAGCCGCCGGGACGCGGCAATCGACCAGAGCGCGTCTGGCTCCGGGTGCCGCCAGGCCATCGCGGCCCGCTGCTGCTCGGCCGCGCGCCGGGTCCGCTTGCGCATCTGGGCCAGGTAGCGCATGTAGTCGCGCCGGTCGGCGTTCAGCTCGGCCTTGTCGTTGTTGCCGTGGCTGAGCGAGCCGATCGCCATGCCCAGCATCGAGATGCCGAAGAGACCGCCGGCGACGTACGTCATCATGCCGCCGCCGCGGCCGGCGTAGAGGAACGCCATCGCGCCCACGCCGCAGACCATCGGCAGGATCATCAGCAGCTGGCCCATGCCGCGGGGCGTCGGCTCCGGTAGCTCCGGTGGGGACTCCAGCAGCAGCTCACCACGCGGTAGGGCCGGTCCCGGCTGACGCGGGAGCCGGCGGAACACCACCGTGCTCACGGCTGTCTCCTCCCCAGAAGCGGCCTGACGAAGCACCTGCGAACGACCGGAGTCGTCGGGTGGGCATCGTACGTGCCCGCCATCGTAGGTAATCTCCCGTGGGCGTCATGGACCCACGGGGACGACGTGCCGGCCCCGGGTCATCGTAGAAGAGCGCGAGGAGGCCACAGTGGCGACGAAGACGGCGACCGGCGGCCTGAGCCGGATCACCATCGTGGCTCCGCGGACCCGGATGGACCTCGCGCTCCCGTCCGACGTGCCGCTCGCCGACCTGCTCCCCACGCTGCTCCGCTACGCCGGCGAGGACCTGGCCGACGAGGGCGTGCGGCACGGTGGCTGGAGCCTGTCCCGGCTCGGCGGTTCGCCGCTCAACGGCGGCCGTACGCCCGCGCAGCTCGGCATCCGCGACGGCGAGGTGCTCTACTTCAACCCGCGCGCCGCCGCCGCGCCGGAGATCGTCTTCGACGACGTGGTGGACGCGGTGGCCACCGCCACCAACCAGCGCCCGGGCGCCTGGCAGGTCGGCACCACCCGGTCGTTCGCGGTGCTGTTCGCCGCGGCGGCGCTCGGCGCCGGCGCGCTGGCCGCGCTCTTCCTCGGCCCGCCGCACCTGCCCGGCGCGCTGGCCGCGCTGGTCGTCGCGGTGGCCCTGCTGGTCACCGCGGCGGTGCTGTCCCGGGCGGCCGGCGACAGCGGCACCGGCGCCGTGCTGGCGGCGGTGGGCCTCGGCCACGCCGCCGTCGGGGGCCTGCTGCTGCTCGCCGGCGACCGGTCGCTGTCCGAGCTGGCCGCGCCGCACGTGCTGCTGGCCGCCACCGCGGTGGTGGTCTGCGCAGCGGTGGCGGTGCTGGCGGTCGGCGACCGGCTGCCGCTCTTCTTCGGCGCGGTCGGGGTCGGCGCCGCGGTCGGCGTCGGAGCGTTGCTCTCCCTCGCCTTCGGCATCGACGCGCCGGCCGCCGCGGCGGTGGTCGCCGCCGTCGCGTTCGGTGCCGTGCCGGCGCTGCCGATGGCCGCCTACCGGCTGGCCCGGCTGCCCGTCCCGTCCATCCCCACCGGCCCCGACGACCTGAAGACCGACGCCGAGTCGGTGGACGGCCGCCGGGTGCTCCAGCTCAGCGAGCGGGCCGACGCGTTCCTGACCGGTCTGCTGTGGACGGTGTCGCTGCTGGTGCTCGGCGCCCAGGTGGTGCTCGCCCTGGACGGCGGCCTGGCGGCGGTGCTGCTCTGCCTCGTGCTGGCCCTGCTGTCGCTGCTGCGGGCCCGGCCCTTCCTGGGCCGTGCCCAGCGCACCCCGGTGCTGGTCACCGGCACCGCCGGGCTGGGCCTGGCGGCCGCCGCCACGTTCGCCGGCGGCTCGCTGGCGGTGCGGCTCGGGGTGGTCCTCGGCGGGCTGCTGCTGGCGGCCGTGGTGAGCCTGATCTACGGGCTGACCGTTGCCGGCAAGCGGATCTCCCCGGTCTGGGGCCGGCTGCTGGACATCGTGGAGATCATGCTGATCATCGCGCTGGTCCCGCTGGCCGTCTGGGTCCTCGGCCTCTACGGCTGGATCGTCAACCTCCGCCCCTGAGGCCGGCGGCACCCCCGGCGGTCAAGGACTTCGGGTCGGATTTCCGACTTCCGGCGACGCGAGCCCCTTGACCACCGAGGGTGGGCGGTCGATCAGCGGGTGGTGGTGACGGTGGCGGCGACCGGGGCGGTGGCGTAGACGCCAGGGGCGTGCTGGCCGTCCAGCGGGCGGCCCGGCGCGCCGCTGCGGCGGGCCACGTCCCGTACCACCTTGACCAGCGCCTCGACGTGGTTGTCCTGCGCCGCCACCCGCAGCAGCGGGGCGGTCCGGCCGCCCGGCAGCACCGCGGCGGCGAGCGTGTGCGACGGCGCCGAGGTGGCGGTCACCGCGTCCACCAGCGCCCCGAACGAGGCGCCCGCCCGGGCTCGCAGGGCGAGGCAGCGCTGCGTCCAGCCGCCGCCGCGCAGGCCGGTCCAGGTCTCCGCGGGCGGCGCCGGGGCGAGGTCCAGCCCGGCGGCCGAGACCACCGCCGCCCGCAGTTCGTCCCGGCCGAGCGCGCGGTGCGCCAGCCCGGCGGCGTTCAGCGCCTTGCCCAGCCGGCCGATGCCGGCGGCCAGCGTGCGGTGCACGCCGGGCATCCCGCCGCCCCGGCTGACCGCCTCCACCCGGGCGTCCCGCACGGAGAGCCGCAGCGCCACCCAGACCGTACGGTGGGCCGCCGCCGGCGCACCCGGCGCCGGGTACCAGACCAGGGTGTGCGAGACCACCTGGGCGAGGGTGACCGGTCCGCTGAAGTCGGCGAGCACGCGCAGCGCGCGGTCCACCACCGACGCCTCCAGCGATCCGGCGGGCGCGCCCGGCCGGCCCTGCAACGCCACCGCCGCGAACCAGCCCTGCCCGTCCTGGCCGATGCCGAGCCGGGTGCCGCGATCTGTGAGTTCAATCACAGACAGTTCGGGGGCGAGGGCGGCCAGCCGCGGATCCCCGCCGCCCCCGGCCGCGACCGTGCTGCGGGCCCGCTCCCGGCGACGGCGCAGCCGGCGCCGCAGGATCAGGTCCTCGTACCACCAGCGGCCGCCCCGCCGGGCGAAGACGGCGACCACCACCAGCAGCGCCAGCGCGGCGACCGTGCCGGCCAGCCAGGTGGGCCCGCCCAGCGCCGCCCAGACGGCCACGGCGCACAGCTCCACCACCACCAGCTGCCCGACCACGACCGGGCCGATCCGCCCGCGTTCGCGCCGGTCGGCCGGGGTGACCGGGCGCTCCGCGCCGCCGGACGGGTCCGTGGCCGTACGGCCGGGTGGCGCCTGAACCTGCGTCATCGGTGGCAGTCCCTTCTGGACGATGCGGCATCCCGTCGTGACCGGGTCCGGGGCGCTGGTCCCGGTGACCCGTCGACGGCCCCTTATCGTAGGGAAGCCCGCGACACGACTCGGACCTGATCGTCGCGGACCCACCCCGCCGGAGGTAAGTCATGCGGACCCGCCGCGATCAGGTGCAGGCGTACCGCTTCGTCACCCGCCGGATCGTCTCGGCGTTGCTGTCGGGCGACCCCGAGACCAGCAACCTGCCGATGCGGCGGCTCGGCATGGCGGTCTTCGGCAGCGTGATCGCCGCGGCGGTGGTGCTCGGCGGCGCCGGCGCGTACGGGCAGCTCACCGGCAACGCCGCGCCGCTGGAGCCGAACACCCTGGTGATCGAGCGGGAGACCGGCGCGACGTACGTCTACCTCGACGACGGGCAGCTCTACCCGACGCTCAACTACGCCTCAGCCCGGCTGATCCTGAACACGGCGGATCCGGAGATCCGGACCATGTCCCAGGCGTCGATCCGGGACCGCCCGCGCGGGCGTACGGTCGGCATCGTCGGCGCGCCGGACGCGGTGCCCGACCGCAAGTCGCTGACCGGCCTGCCGTGGTCGGTCTGCGACGTCCCCGACCCGGCCGACCCGCGCCGGTCCAGCACCCGGGTGGTGATCGACCGGCAACTGCCCGGCGGGGTTCCGCTGGGCGACCGCGCGGTGCTGGTGTCGGTCGACGGCGAGCGGCACCTGCTCACCGGCGACGCCCGACTCCAGGTGGTCGGCGGCGACCCGGCGATCGCGGCGCTGCGGATGGCCGGCGCGGCCACCCTCACCGTCGGCCAGCAACTGGTCAACGCGGTGCCGGCCGGCCCCGCCCTGCGCAAGCCCGCGATCGCCGGCGAGGACGAGAGCAGCACCACCGAGGTCGGCGGCAGGCCGGCCCGGATCGGGCAGGTCTTCCGGGCCGCCGGCAGGCACTACGTGCTCACCCGGGAGGGCCTGGCCTCGATCGGCGAGCCGAGCGCGCTGCTGCTGCTCAGCGACGGCGGCTCGGTCACCGACATCACCCCGGACCAGGCCGGCCGGCTGCTGACCGAGGAGCGGGTGGAGGAGGTCGGGATGCCGCAGGCCATGCCCGCGCTGCACCCGGTCCGCGCGGGCCAGACGGTGCTCTGCGCGACCTACCGGGCCGGCGTGGGCGGCGGGCCGCCCACCACCACGCTGGAGGTCTTCGACCGGGCGCCGGCCGAGCTGACCGCCACCCAGGCCGGCCCGGTGCCGGTCCGGCAGGGCAGCCGCGACGCGGTCCGCACCGCCGACGGCGTGCTGCTTCCCGGCGGCAAGGGCGTGCTGGTCCAGGCGGCGCCGGGCGCCGGGGAGAGCGGTACGGCCGCACCCGGTTCGACGGTCTACCTGATCAGCGCCCAGGGCGTCCGCTACCCGCTGGGCACCCGGTCGGGCGACGCGATGACCGCCCTCGGCTACGGGGGCGTCACCCCGCTGGCGGTGCCGGCGTCGCTGCTGGCGCTGATCCCCACCGGGCCGACCCTGGAACGGGAGGACGCGCTGTCCTTCTTCGAGCCCGGCGCCAAGGGGTCGCCGGTCGCGCCGGCGCGGCCGGCCGCGTCGGCCACCCCGTCCGCCAGTGCGTCGGCCACCCGGTCGGCCAGTCCGTCGGGGGCGACCGGGTCCGGGTCGCCGAACGCCGGCGGCTGACGGTGTCCGCTGGGTGAACGGCGGGTCGCCCGGCTCGCGGCCGTCGACTAACCTGAGCATCGGCAACGGTTTTCGACCAGACGTACGGGGATGCTGCCATGACCGGGCGCACGACAGTCGACCTGATGTCCCTGGAGGACTTCCACCAGCGGTTGGCCGACCGGCTGACCCAGGCGGAGACGGTGTTGCGGAAGCTCAACACCGAGATGCAGTGCCGGCCCCCGGCGCTTGGCACCTTCGCCGACGCCACCAGCAACGCCCGCAAGTACTCCGACATCCACCTGTCCTATGTGGAGAAGGTGGGCCGGCTGCGCGAGGCGGTCGAGGCGGCGCAGAGCGCCACCGCCACCATCCTGGAGAACTACCGCACCGCGGAGGCGCGCAACGCGGCCAACGCCGCCGACATCACCGCGGCGTTGACCGGTGTCGACAAGGCGCTGAAGCGGCAGGAGGACCCGCGTGTCTGAGTACACCGCGCGTTACCAGGGCGTCAGCCACGAGGAGCTGTACAACGCCGTGATGGCCGGCAAGCCGAGCCAGATCGACGACCTCGCCGCCGACTGGACCTCACTCAAGGGCATCCTCGACGGCCTCGGCCGGGAGCTCGGCGGCGACCTCGACAAGCTCGCCAACACCTGGACGGGCGAGGCCGGGCAGGAGTACCAGCGCCGGCTGGACTTCATCGTGTCCTACGCCGACACCCTCGGCGAGGGGATGGCCGACCTCAGCCGGGCGCTGACCCTGATGGCCGACCAGCTCCGCACCGCGCACAAGGAGGCGGAGAGCCCGGAGAAGACCGACGACCACGACAAGGCGGTCTCCGGCGCGATGAAGGGCGCCGCGTTCGGCCTGCCGGGCGCGATCGTCGGCGGGCTGCTCGGCCACCAGCAGGACAAGGCCGAGCAGGAGAAGGCGCACCAGCGGATGGTCAACGTGGTGGCCGAGCTGGCCGCCGGCTACGACCTCTCGGCGTACGGCCGGATGATCCCGCCGCCGCCCCCGCCGGTCGGGACCCCGCGCCCCACCACCGGTGGCACCACGACGCCGCGCGGCGGCCCCGGCGCGACCACGCCGACGGCCGCGCCGACCAGCACCGGCCTCACCCCGCAGACCGGCGGGAACACCGTGACCACGCCCGACCAGGTGGGGTCCGGCCCGGGCACCGGCTCCGGATCGGGCGGCTCCGGTGGCGCGGCCCCCGGCGCCATCGGCGGCACGACCAACCCCGACCTCGGCACCTCCCTCGCCGGAGCCGGCCCGCTGACCAGCAGCCCGGTGCTCGGCGGCGCGCCCCCGGTCGGTCCGGGCGGCGGCACCATGACCGCCTCGGCCGGCGGCGGGCTCGGCCCGCTGCTCGGCGGTGCGGGCGGTGGGCTGATCGGCACCGGCGCGCTGGCCGGCTCGGCCAGCAGTTCGCCGACCACCGTGGCCCGGCCCACCGGCGGCACGGCGGCGGCCGAGACCAGGTCGGCCAGCGGCGTCGGGCGCGGCATGGACGGGCGGCGCGCCGACGGCGCGGCCCGCGACGCCGCCACCGCCCGGCAGGGGCGGGCCGCCAACCGGGCCGGCGTTCTCGGCGGCCGCGGGCAGCAGGACGACGACGCCTCGGACGACCGGCTGACCTGGCTCACCGAGGACGACATGGTCTGGCAGGACGGCGCGGACGCCGCGCCGCCGGTGCTCGGCACCGACCGCTGACGGCGACACGCACACGACGGCCCATCCGGCGGGCGACCACCGGGTGGGCCGTCGTCGTGTCCGGCCCCGGCTGAGCCACCTCCGCCCCGGCCGCACCGCGTGCCGTCCCGGCTGAGCCGCGCCGCGCCACCGTCGAGGCGGGTCCACGACGGATGGGCCGCCACCGCCCAGCGGCCGGCCGCTCCGGGCCCGTGGGCGCGATCACCCAGCCGGGGCGACCGTCCACAGCGCACCCGGGTGGCGTCCGTCACCGTCCCCGTCGCCGTGCTGCGACCACCGGAATCGGGCGTTAGGTTTGTCTGGTGCCGTCCGTAGCGTCCGCCCACCCGATGTGGTCGGTCACGCTGCGCGCGCTGCGGACGATGACCCGCCTGGCGGCGACCGCGCTGGTGCTCGTCGTCGGGCTCGGCGGGGTGACCGCCGCGACCGCCACCGGACCGGCCACCACCGCCGCCCAGCTCCGGCCGCTCGCCGTGACGAGCCGCGTCGACGAGCTGCGGCCCGACGACGCCCCGACGAGCGTTGCGGCACCGACGATCGACGCCGCTGAGCCGGGCGCCGCCGAGGCCACCACCACCGTCACCGCCGACGTCGTGGTCACCGCCCGGCTCGCCGGGCCGGCCGCCGATCCCGGCCGTGGGGTGCCGGCGCGGCGCGGTCCACCCACCGCCTGACCGTCAGCCCCGCGCCGTGTTGGTGCCCACCCGGGGCTGAGCGTGCGCGACCGCCCGGCGCCGGCCCACCGCCGAGACGCCCGCCGCCCGCACACCCGCACGACCGGGCCCGTGACCGTCGACCCCTCCCTGCCGCCGTGAGGTGCTGCTGATGCGAACCGTGCTCTCCGCCGTCCTGCCCGACGTCCCCCGGGCCGCCGCGATCTGGCTGAGCCTGCTCGGCGTGGTGGCCGTCATCGTCGCCGGCCTGCTGCTGCGGCCGGGCCGCCTGCGCTTCGACGCCGGCGCCCGGATCCGGCAGGCGGCGATGCCCAGCCAACTCGAACTGGCCGAAGAGGAGCGCGAGCGGGCCCGCTACGCGGCGGAGGTCGCGGTGGCCGCCGAGCGGGCTACCACCACCGCGCGACGCCGCCGGGCCGAGTGGCTGGCCGCGCAGGAAGAGGCCGAGCAGGCCTGGCAGGCGTACGAGGCCGCCGAGGCGGACGTCCGGCGGTTGGCGGCGGCCGCGGCGCTTCCGCTGCCCCGTACCGCCCGCACCCCCGCCGAGTACGCCGACCGCGAGCGCTTCCTGCACCGCACCGCGCTGGACGCGTACTGGCGGCGGGAGCTGTCGGTGGAGCAGCTCAGCGACGTCTTCGCGCACCGCAACGGCTGGGACCCGCGACGGCACCCGGTGGAGCAGGAGCTGGTGCTGCGCCGGGCGGTACGGGACAACCTGCTCGCCCGGCAGCAGGCGGCCCGGGAGCGGGAGCAGGCCGCCTGGCGCGCCGCCGAACTGGCCGCCACCGCGTCGCGCAGCCTGCGCGACGAGGCGTTCGCCGCGACCCGCCGGCGCGCCGAGGAGGCCCCGTCGGTGCTGCCGCTGACCGAGGTTCCGCGCAGCTCTGCGGGCGAGCAGACCCGGGAACTGCCCCCGGTCGCCCGGGGTCGGGCGGCGGTGGCCGCGTACTGACCCGGCTTCCTGGTCGGGCGGCGCTGGGCGGGCCGGGCTAGCGTGTGCGTATGTCCAGTGAGGCGTGGCTCGTGGTGGCGGTCGTCGGCGTCCTGGTGGTCGCCATGCTCACCGGCGCAGTGCTGCTGGCCGTACGGGTGGTCCGGGTCCGGCGCATGCTCGGCGAGCTCGGCGGCGGCGGCAAGCTCGCCTTCTACGGCGCGCTGATCTACGCGATCTTCCCGGTGGACGTGCTCCCCGACCCGATCTACCTCGACGACATCGGCGTGCTGGCCGGCGCGCTGATCTACCTCACCCGGTTGGTTGGCAAGCGCCGGGCCGCGGGCCGGCCGCTGCCCGGCCGACCCGGCACCACGCCACCCGACCCGGGCCGGATGGGTCGTCCCGTCTCCTGAGCCGCCCCCGGCGCCGCATGTCATGATCGGTGCCGCACCGGGAGACAGGGGACGGGCATGCCGGACGCGAATCGGTTGGACCTTCGGGACGAACGGGTCGTCGCGTTCTGCCGGGAGCGACACCTGGCCACGCTGACCACGCTGCGCGCCGACGGCACCCCGCACGTGGTGCCGGTCGGGGTCACCGTCGACGCCGGGGCGGGCCTGGCCCGGGTGATCACCAGCGGCGGCTCGCACAAGGCCCGGCACGTCGCCGCCGCCGGCCCGGACGGGGCGCCGGCGGCCGTCTGCCAGGTGGACGGGCGCCGCTGGCTGACCCTGGAAGGGCGGGCCCTGCTCCGGTCGGATCCGGCCGCCGTCGCCGAGGCCGAACGCCGGTACGCCGAGCGCTACCGGACGCCCCGGGCGAACCCGGAGCGGGTGGTCATCGAGATCATCGTGACCCGGGTCCTCGGCACGCTCTGAGCCCGGGCCGCGGCGAGCACGGCCCGCTGCCCAAGAGCAGTCCCAGCGGCCGTCAGCAGGCCCGCACGGCGCATCCAAAGCGGCGTACGAGGCGCTCTCGCGGCCGTCCAGGGCCAGCAGGCCGGCGGCGAGCGGGACAGGCGGCAGGACCGGCCGCGGCGGTCCCCTCCCGAACCCGGCTCGGACCGGCCGCGGCGGCCCCACATCCCGAACCCGACTCGCCGGGGCGGGCCGACCGGGTCGTGCCCATCGGCCCCCGATCGGTCGGTCCGGGATCGGCCCGTCGATGCTGTCCGGTTGCGGTCCGCGCATCTCCGATGACCGTTTCATGCCTGTCCGGGGATCGGCGCAGGGCCGCTGGCCGACCCCGGAATCCGGCCGCTGATGCCGCTGTTGCACCTGGTCGTACCGCCAGGAGAACGCCGACCGGCCGGGCGGAATGCCGGCTGGAGCAGGACCGTTACATCCCCGTACGTCCGTGGCCGAAGCGGCCCGGGCGGTGCGTGATCCCTTGAGCCGAGCGCCTTTCCCGGTGCTTGCGGCCCCGATCCCGGAGCCGACAACCCCCGATTGGAGCCCGACCCATGAATCCGATCCTGAAGAAGAGTGGTCTGTCCGTCGCCGGGCTGCTGGTGGCCGGCGGGTGCGTCGCGGGCCCCGCGATGGCCGCCCCGGCCGCGCCGGCCGGTACGGCACCGGTCGCCTCGCCGCACACCGACAAGGGCGGCCGCGCGGACAAGCGGGCCGAGCGCATGGTGGGCATCGAGTACCAGGCGCAGCCCAACTTCTACTACTGCGGCCCGGCCGCGACCCGGATCGCGCTGTCCGCGCACGGCAAGGCGCTGTCCCAGGACGAGGTCGCGAAGCGGCTGGGTACCACCGAGGCCGGCACCGACTCGGCGCTGGACACCACCCGGGTGCTCAACGAACTGACCGGTGGCCGGTACAAGACCACCGAGATCCCCGGCCCGGTCGCCAAGCCGGAGGAGATCGACCGGCTGCGCGCCGACGTGCTGACCGCGCTGGACGCCGGCCGGCCGGTGGTGGCCAACGTCAAGGGCACCGCGGTGGACACCGACGGCAGCCCGCATTCGTACGAGGGTGGCCACTACCTGACCCTGGTCGGCTACCGCGACGGCGCTGACCTGATCCGGGTCGCCGACCCGGCCAGCCCGGTCCCGGAATACTGGATGACCCTGGACAAGGTCGCCAACTGGATCGCCGAGCGCGGCTACTCGTCCTGACCGACGGCAACAGCGGGCCGGTCTCCCCCGTTCGGGGAGGCCGGCCCGTCGGCGTCCGCGGTGCCGGTGCCGGGCCCCGGGAGACCTGGTCGCTGCGGGCCGGCGCTCCAGCCGGCCCCGGGCCGGCGCCGCGCTGGCGGGCCTCGGCCACCGCCCGGCCGCCCCGGTCACGGACCGCGTCCAGTGGCGACCGGACGGAGTCGGGCGTCCGGCGATCCTCGGCCATGGCAGCGATTACCCGGCCCGGAGCGGGTGAACCGTGCCGTCGCGGGCAGCACTGCCGGCCCGGTCGGAAAACGCGCGGAGCGGCCCGCCGGAAACCCGGTCGCGCCGGTGCCGGCCACGGGGTGAGGATCGGCCGGTGAGGATGCACACCGACCAGGTGGACGTCCCCGTGGACGTGGTCGCCGCGCTCGTCGCCGACCAGTTCCCGCGGTGGCGCGCCCACCCCGTACGCCCGCTCGTCTCGCACGGCACGGTCAACGCGCTGTTCCGGCTCGGCGACGAGATCGTCCTGCGGTTCCCCCTGCGGCCCCGCCCCGACCTGCGCGCGGAGCTGGAACGTGAGCAGGAGATCGCCCGCCGCGTCGCCGCGCACGTGCCGCTGCCGGTGCCGGAACCGCTGGCCCTCGGCGAGCCGGGCGAGGGCTACCCGGGTCCGTGGACGGCGTACCGGTGGATCCCCGGCGAGCCGGTGGGCGACCGTACCCTCGGCGAGCCCGACCGATTCGCCCGCGACCTCGCCGGGTTCGCAGCCGCCCTGCACGCCATCGACACCGGCGGGCGGTCCTGGGACGGGCACGGCCGGGGCGGTCCGCTGCGCGACAAGGACGGGTACGTCCGCGACTCCCTGGCCGCCAGCACCGGCCTGGTCGACACCGCTCGCCTCGCCCGACTGTGGGACCGCTGCCTCGCGGCCGCTCCGCACGACGGTGCCGACGTCTGGATCCACGCCGACCTGATGCCGGGCAACCTGCTGGTCCGCGACGGCCGGCTGGCCGCCGTCATCGACCTGGAGACGGGCTGCGTCGGCGACCCGGCGGTCGACCTGATGCCGGCCTGGAACCTGCTGCCCGCGGGAGCCCGGGAGACGTACCGCCGGGCGCTCGGCGTCGACGACGACACCTGGCAACGGGGGCGGGGCTGGGCCCTCGTGCAGGCGATCGGCGCCCTGCCGTACTACGTCGACACCAACCCGGTGATGGCGGCCACGGCCCGGCACACGCTGGCCGCGCTCCTCGACGACCGTCCCTGACCGGCGCGGAGGCGACGGCCCCGCCCGGGGCTCCGCTGTGGTGGGTTCGCCCGCACACGTGGGGGTACCAGGCCGGTCAACCCTGACCTGAGCCGGCGCTCCGCAAAGGACGGTCCCGGGCCGCCGAGTACGGCGACCCGGGACGGTGGTGCCGGGGTCAGCGCGCCTGGTCGCCCTCGCCGGTACGCGCCTGGGCCTGGTCGACGCCCTTGTCGATCTGCTCGTCGTACTTGCCGCCGGTGCGCTTGTCGGCCATCTCGCCGCCCTTCTCCAGCCCCTGGTCGACCTGCTTGTCGTGCTTGTCGGCGAAGTCCTTGGCCTTGTCCATGAAGTCACTCATCAGCTTCTCCTCGAACTCGGGGTCGAGCATCCTGCGTTCCCCCAGGCCAGGGGCGCAAACGCCAACCGGCGGGACAGACCGCCACGGACGGGACGCAAACCGCGCCGACCGGCCGGACCGCCGGCCACCACCGGCAGCGGCCCTCGGCGCCACCGTGGACGATCACGGGGAACGGGGATCCGCTCCCCGACGGCCGGCCGGCCGCCTAGCGTGGGCACGGGTGTCGGACGGACGCCGGCCGGGTACCGACCACGCCGGAGATCGAGGAGGGCCGACGTGAGTGACGACGGTGCCGGGCGTACGCCCGAGACGACCAGCCGGGACGGCAGCCCCCGGCAGTCCTGGGCGGGGCTGCCGTGGCTGGTCCGCAGCGCGGTGGTGTGGAGCGCCTGCCTGGTGGTGGTGTCCGCCGGGCTCTACCTGGTCGGCCGGATCGCGGTGCTGCTCGCGCCGCTGGCCGTCGCGCTGGCCGCCACCGTCTTCCTGACCGCGCTGCTCGACCCGGTGCTGCTCCGGCTGCGCCGGCTCCGGCTGCCCGCAGCGCTGGCCGCCCTGCTCACCGTGCTGCTGCTGCTCGGCATCCTGGTCGGGGTCGGCGTACTGGTGTGGAACCTGACCGCCAGCCAGTTCAGCGAGCTGAGCGAGGAACTCCAGCGCGGCCTGCAACGCAGCCGGGACTTCGTCACCGCCACCCTGCCGGTGAGCGACCAGCAGCTCGACCGGCTCATCGACCAGGGCCGCCAGGCGCTCAGCCAGGGTTCGTTGGACCCGGTGTCCAGCGCCCGGACCGTCGGCGAGGTGGTCGGCTCCGCGCTGCTGGCGCTGGTGCTCCTCTTCTTCCTGCTCAAGGACGGCCGGTGGATGTGGCACTGGGTGCTCGACCGGGCGACCGGGCCGAACCGGGCGGTGGCCGCCGAGGCGGGCCGGGTCGGCTGGCGCACGCTGGGCGCGTACAGCCGGGGCACGATGATGATCGCGGCCATCGACGCGATCGGCATCGGGCTGGCCCTGGTGGTGCTCCGCGTCCCGCTGGCGCTGCCGCTCGCGCTGATCGTCTTCCTCGGCGGATTCGTGCCGATCATCGGGGCCACCGTGACCGGCGCGGTGGCGGTGCTGGTGGCGCTCGCGGCGAACGGGCCGGTCACCGCGCTGCTCACCCTGGCCGCCGTCATCGCCGTCCAGCAGATCGAGGGCAACCTGCTCGAACCCCTGATCATGAAGCGCCAGGTACGCCTGCACCCGGCGGTGATCCTGGTCGCGGTCACCGCCGGCACCCTGGTCGCCGGGATCGCCGGCGCCTTCGTCGCGGTACCGGTCACCGCCGTGGTCTGGCGGATCGTGGAGACCGTGCAGCAGCACCGGGAGTCCCCCGTCGCCGGCTGACGCGCGCGGCCGCGGCCCGGACGGCGTCCGGTCGGTCAGGAGGGGATCGGGTGGCGCAGGTGGGTGGTGAACCATCCGGCCGCCGAGTCGGCCACCTGCTCCAGCGTGCCGGGCTCCTCGAACAGGTGGGTGGCGCCGGGGACGATCCGCAGCTCGGCGGTGTCCGGCAGCGCGTCGCGGGCCTGCTCGTTCAGCGTGATCACCTGCTCGTCCAGGCCACCGACCAGCAACAGCGTCGGCGCGCGTACCTGGCCCAGGGCGGGGCCGGCCAGGTCCGGCCGGCCACCCCGGGAGACCACGGCGCCCACCAGGTCCGGCCGGGCCGCCGCGGCGACCAGGGCGGCGGCCGCCCCGGTGCTGGCGCCGAAGAGACCGATCGGCGCCGCGCCGAAGGGACGCTCGGTGGCCAGCCAGTCGACGATGGCGGCCAGCCGGCCGGCGAGCAGGTCGATGTCGAAGCGCAGCTCCGCGGTGCGGGCGTCCAGCTGATCCTCGGTCGCGGTGAGCAGGTCCACCAGCACGGTGCCGAGCGTCTGCCGGTTCAGCGCGTGGGCCACCGCGACGTTGCGCGGGCTGTGCCGGGAACTGCCGCTGCCGTGCGCGAAGAGCACCACCCCGGTGGGTTCCGCCGGAACGAGCAGGTCGGCGGTGAGTTCAACCGACTCCGCCGGGATCGTCACCTCGCTGCTGCGCACGTCCATCTCGACCTCCACCCCGCCGGCCGGGCCGCCGGCTGCATCACCGGGCTTACCCGGCACCGGGCCCGGCACGCCGGCGTTTGCCGGCGGGGTGGTCGGGTAGCCGACGGGTGACCGCAGACCGTACCGGCGCGAGGGCGCCCCGACGGATCGCGAGGATCGCCATGGCGCAGCAGCAGCGAGGGTCCCGACCGCAGACCGCCGAGCGGGAACGGCGGGAACAGGACGAGGAACGCAGCCGGGACTGGGGCGACGAGGCCGCGAAGGCGCGGGTCGCCGACGATCCGCGGGCGATGGCGCCGCGCGACGCCGCAGGCCGACCGTCCCAGGGCGAACCGATCTGAGCGGTCGCCGCCGGTCCGCCGCGGCGCGGGCCGGCGGCGCCGTCCGTCCGGATCCTCTCCCGGGTACGGGTACGGCGGAAGTTGCGAACCGTCGCATCCGGAACGCGCCTGACGCGGCCTACGACTCGTGCTCGGGCAGCCGCAGCAGCGGCGACCGGCCGGGTGCCTGCTCCGGGGCCGGGCCGGAGACCTCCAGCGGCGGCACCGGCACGGTGGCCGGCTCGTCGCAGGTGACCCGCACCTTCTCGCCGTGGTGGCGCAGTTCCAGCACGTCGTCCGGGTCGCCGTGACGCAGCGCGTACGTCACCTGGTGCGGCCGCACGTCGACCCGCAACCGCATGTCCCGCCACTGCAACGAGAACTCCAACCGGCTCAGCCGGCTGGAGAGCCGGGGTGAGAAGGACAGCGTCCCGTCGTGGTCACGCAGCCCGCCGAAGCCGGCCACCAGCGCGATCCACGCCCCGGCCAGCGCCGCCATGTGCACGCCGTTGCGGGTGTTCTCGCTCAGGTCGTGCAGGTCCATCAGCGCGGCCTCGCGCAGGTAGCTGTGCGCCAGCTCGGGATGGCCCACCTCGGCCGCCAGCACCGCCTGGGTGCAGGCCGACAGCGACGAGTCCCGCACGGTACGGCGCTCGTAGTAGAGGAAGTTGCGCAGCTTCTGCTCCGGGGTGAACGCGTCACCCCGCCAGTGCATGGCCAGCACCAGGTCGGCCTGCTTGACCACCTGCTTGCGGTACAGGTCGAAGTACGGGTAGTGCAGCAGCAAGGGGTACTTCTCCGCCGGGGTGTGCGCGAAGTCCCACTCCTGCAACCGGGTGAAGCCCTCCACCTGCTGGTGGACGCCGAGCTCCTCGTCGTAGGGGATGTGCATGTCGATCGCCGCGTCCCGCCAGGCGGCCGCCTCCTCGTCGGTCACCCCGAGGTGGAACGCCTCGTCCCGGTGCCGCATCACCGCGTCCGCGGCGGTGAGCAGGTTCCGCTGCGCCATCAGGTTGGTGTAGATGTTGTCGTTCTTCACCGCGGTGTACTCGTCCGGGCCGGTGACCCCGTCGATGTGGAACTTTCCGCGCCGGTCGTGGTGGCCGAGCGAGCGCCACAGCCGGGCGGTCTCCACCAGCAGCTCCAGCCCGATCTCCCGTTCCAGCTCGACATCCCCGGTGACCAGCACGTAGCGCCGCAGCGCGTCGGCGATGCCGGCAGTGACGTGAAAGGCCGCCGTGCCGGCCGGCCAGTAACCCGACGACTCCGGCCCCTCGATGGTCCGCCAGGGGAAGTCCGCACCCTCCAGGTTCAGCGTCCGGGCGTGCTCGCGCGCGTAGGGCAGCGTGCTGTGCCGCCAGTGCAGCGCGTCCCGCACCGCGGCGGGATGGGTGTAGGTGAGCACCGGCAGCACGAACATCTCGGTGTCCCAGAACGCGTGCCCGTCGTATCCGGTACCGGTCAACCCCTTCGCGGCGATCGGCCGGCGCTCGGCCCGCGCGCCGGCCTGGAGCACGTGGAAGAGACCGAAGCGCACGGCCTGCTGCACCTCCGGGTCGCCCTCCACCACCACGTCGGCGGCGTCCCAGAACTCGTCGAGGTATTCCCGCTGCTCCCGGCGCAGCCCGTCCCAGCCGTCCAGCTTCGCGCCGGCGAGGGCCGCGTTTACCTGGTCGCGCAGCGCCGGCAGGGACCGCCGGCTGGACCAGCCGTACGTCAGGTACTTGACCACGCGCAGCTTCTGGCCCGGCTCCAGCACGCACCCGATGGTGGTACGGACCCAGTCCTGGTAGCCCTCGGACTCGATGGTGGTGCGGGTGGGGGCCTGCACCTCGTGGTCCATCGCGGCGGCCACCCGCAGCCCGGAGACCTTGGTGCGGTGGATGAGCACCCCGCCGTCATCGGTGGTCAGCTCCTCCTCGGCGAGCAGCGGCGACTCGAGCACCGCCGCCACCCGCGGGTCCTTGCTCTGCGCCGGCAGCGTCTCGTTCGCCACCAGCTCCGACTGGACGATCAGCCGCAGCGGCCCGTCGACCGCCTCCACCTCGTAGTCGATCGCCGCGACCGCCCGCTGGGTGAACGAGACCAGCCGGGTGCTGCGCACCTTGACCTCGCGACCGGCCGGGGAGCGCCAGTGCAGCTCCCGGTGCAGGGTGCCGGCGCGCATGTCGAGGATCCGCTCGTGGGAGATCAGCTCGCCGTAGCGGACGTCCAGCGGTTCGTCGTCGACCAGCAGCCGGATCAGCTTGCCGTTGGTCACGTTGACGATGGTCTGACCCGATTCGGGATAGCCGAACCCGGCCTCGGCGTACGGCAGCGGGCGCAGCTCGTAGAAGGAGTTGAGGTAGGTGCCGGGCAGGCCGTGCGGCTCGCCCTCGTCGAGGTTGCCGCGCAGCCCGACGTGGCCGTTGGAGAGCGCGAAGACCGACTCGGACTGGGCGAGCACGTCCATGTCCAGCCGGGTCTCCCGCACGTGCCACGGCTCGACCGGATAGGCCCGTTCCCTGATCATGCGCTCCGCCCCCCGTCGAGCAGTTCGGCGAGATCGCCGACCACCACGTCCGCTCCGTGTGCCCGCAGCTCGTCGGCCTGCCCGACCCGGTCGACCCCGACCACGTAGCCGAACCCGCCGGCCCGCCCGGCGGCGACCCCGGCCAGCGCGTCCTCGAACACCGCGGCCTGCGCCGGTGCGACCCCGAGCAGCCTCGCGCCGGCCAGGAAGGTGTCCGGGTGGGGCTTGCCGCGCAGCCCCTGGGCGCGCGCGACCAGGCCGTCCACCCGTGCCTCCAGCAGCGGCTCGATGCCGGCGGCGGCGACCACCTCCGCGCCGTTGGCGCTGGCCGTGACCACCGCGCGGCGCAGCCCCGCCGCCGCGGCCGCCTTCAGGTAGTCGACCGAGCCGGGGTAGACGCCGACCCCGTGGGTGCGCAGCTCCTGCAGCAGCCGGACGTTCTTCCGGTTGCCGACCCCGTTGACCGTCTCCGCCTCGGGCGGGTCGCCCGGTGCCCCCTCGGGCAGCACCACGCCGCGCGAGGCGAGGAAGGCCCGCACCCCGTCGGCGCGGGGCCGGCCGTCGACGTACCGGTTGTAGTCCGGCCCCGGGTCGAATGGGCGGTACGGCTCGCCGCTGACCGCGGCGTGCCGCTGGAGGAACTCGTCGAAGGTCGCCTTCCAGGCGGCGTTGTGTACCCGGGCGGTCTGCGTCAGCACACCGTCGAGGTCGAAGAGACAGGCGGTCACGTGAGCAGGCAGGCCCAGCACGGTACGAATCTATCCAGACGCCTGCCGGGAAAAACCTGTTTCCGCCCCGCCGGGGTTCAGTTCGGCCGCAGCGTCCAGACCACGGTCAGCTCCGAGGTGGGCTTGCCCGCCTCGGTGGCGATCTCCACCCGGACCGGGAACTCCGGTCGCTGGCCGGCCTCCAGTTCGGCGATCACCTCGGCGGGCGGGCGGCCGAGCCGGGCGGTGGCCAGCACCGCACCCATGGCCAGCTTCCGGTACGCGATCTCGGCACGGACGGCCAGCGGCACCGCCCGGTCGAGCACCTGCCCGAACGCGGCGAGCACCACCGCGCCGGAGGCGGTCTCGCCGAGCGTGAACATCGCCCCGGCGTGCGGACCGCCGACGTGGTTGTGGGTGGCCGGCGTGTCGGGCAGCCGGACGACCGCCCGCACCCCGCCCTCCGCCTCGGGGGCCACCTCGACGAACTCGAGATTCAGCGTGCGGGCGAACGGCACGGCGTCGAGCATGGCCGCCGCCACCTGGCGCGAGTCGATGGACATACCCGGACGCTACTCGCCAGTAACCTTTCCGGGCAAGCGGCTGCGTCCGGTCGATCAGAAGCTGACCACCGCTCGCCACCGGTTCCGCGAAGCGGTCCCCGCGCCGCCGCGGCCCGCCCCGGGAGCGGGGGCGGGGCGCGTCGGGGTGATGGCGGGTCAGAGGTTGGCGATGGTGCGGAGGATCTCGGCGTAGAAGTTGCCGTCGATGCTGCGGAACAGCGCGAAGCCCTGGCCCGGGTCGCCGAAGAACGGGCGCAGCGTCCAGGCGAGCTGGGTGCCGACGAAGCCGAACAGCAGGATCCAGATGTAGAGCAGGGTCATGCTGGCCGGACGCTGACCCGGCTCGCCGCGCCGCGCCGGCGGGTTGCCCCAGGGCCGCTGGGGG
The DNA here is from genome assembly GCF_011759515.1 of Micromonospora sp. CNZ280. Classification (NCBI taxonomy): domain Bacteria; kingdom Bacillati; phylum Actinomycetota; class Actinomycetes; order Micromonosporales; family Micromonosporaceae; genus Micromonospora; species Micromonospora sp. CNZ280. The sequence continues at coordinate 2,539,552 of NZ_JAAOYP010000001.1, read as the reverse complement.
TAGCCGGGCGGCAGCATCCCGGCCGGGTACCCGGCCGGGACGAGCGCCGGCTGCCCGGCGAAGGCCGGCTGGGCCACCAGCGCCGGCTGCGCGACCGGGGCGGGCTGCGCCGGGGCGGACTGGCCGGTGGCCGGCGCGGCGGAACCGTCGCCCGCCGACGCGCTGCCGTTGGCGGCGACCGCCGCACCCGCCGGCACCGGCTCGGCGACCACCGCGGCCGGCTGTGCCGCCTCGACCGAGGCCGGCACCGCCTGCGCCGGCACGGCCTGGGCGGCGGGGGTGGCGGCGTTCACCGCCTGGCCGGCGGTGGCCGGGGCGAGCAGGCCGTGCTCGTTGAGCACCTGCATGCCACCGGTCAGGAAGCGCAGGCCGACCACTGCGGACAGGGTCAGGATCGCCACGTTCAGCAGCTTGAAGAAGCCGTAGTCGGGGGCGGTGATCAGGAAGAACAGGCTGATCGGCGCGAACGCCACGGCGAGCATCGAGGTCACCGTGATCGCCACCATCACCAGGGCCACCGACTGCCGTACCGAGAGCCGGGCTCCGAAGACCAGGTTGAACAGGTAGAGCGTGGGCAGGCAGATGACCAGCGTGACCAGGAAGAGCAGCGGCAGCTTCACCGCCGAGGTCAGCGCCATCAGCGGGCTGTGGAAGGCACCCAGCACCGCGCCGTAGCAGGCCAGCGCCACGGCCGAGCTGGCCAGCATCCGGCCGGTCAGCGCGTTCAGGTCACGCTCGGCCACGATCTGCTGCCAGATGCCCTGCCGGTCGCGCAGGATGCGCTCGATGACCAGCGGGCTGGGACGGTCACCCGACACGGGCGCACCCCTTCCGGTTCGATTCTCTGTGGACTGTGGTGCGGCTGACCGTAGGGCACCGGGCGGGTCACCGCCACCCCACGTCGATCCGGTCGCCGCGCTCGTCGAAGAAGTGCAGCGCGTCCATGCGTACCGCGATCGACAGCGGGTTCCCGGCGGCGACCGCGGGGTACGGCGCGAGCCGGACCGCCAGCTCGGCCGGGCGGCGGTGGTGCCGGCCGGGATCGTTGAGCACGCTGGTCCGCGTACCCACGGCCGCCGCGCTCGGCGCCTCCCCCTCCCCGGCCCGCCCGGTGAGCCGCTGCATGACCTGGCCGAACCGGCGCAGCCCGCGCTGGCCGGTGACGTCGGCGGCGTCGCCGCGGGCGCCCATCTCGTCGACCACGATCGCGGTGGCCCCGATGTCCAGGAAGGCGAGCGACTCGTGCCCGTGGTGCTCCAGGTAGCGGATCCGGCCGTGCAGCACGTCGCCCGGGCTGTCCGGGGCGACCGGGGTGAGCGCCTCGGCCCGCATGCCGACCACGATCCGCTCGCCGTGGTAGTGCGCCACCGCCCGGCTGCGGATGTCGTCCCAGGGCAGGTAGAGCGCCTGCTCGCCGAGGGTGAGCGTGACGTAGCGGTCGAGGTGGACGTAGACCGACGCCTCCAGCAGGTTCATCCGCGGGCTGCCGAGGAACGCGGCCACGTAGAGGGTGGCCGGGCGCCCGTACACCTGGGTGGGCGTGCCGACGTCCTGCAGCACGCCCTTGCGCATGATCGCGACCCGGTCGGCCATGGTCAGCGCCTCGGCCTGGTCGTGGGTGACGTAGATGGTGGTGACCCCCAGCTCGCGGGTGAGCCCGGAGATCTCCGCGCGCAGCTCGGCGCGGAGCCCGCTGTCCAGGTTGGACAGCGGCTCGTCCATCAGGAACAGGCCGGGCCGGCGCACTATCGCCCGGCCCATCGCCACCCGCTGGCGCTGCCCGCCGGAGAGCTGGCTGGGCTTGCGGGCGAGCACGTCGCCGATGCCGAGGGCGCTGGCCACGTCGGTGACCCGCTCGCCGCGCGGCACCGGCTCGATCCCGGCCAGCCGCAACGGGAAGGCGATGTTGTCGCCGACCGTCATGTGCGGGTAGAGCGCGAAGTCCTGGAAGACCATGGCGATCTTCCGGTCCCGGGGCGGCAGGTCGTTGGCCAACTCCCCGTCGAGCATGATGGCGCCCGAGCTCGGGTCCTCCAGCCCGGCGACCATCCGTAGCACGGTGGACTTGCCGCAGCCGGACGGGCCGAGCAGCACCATGAACTCGCCGTCGTTGACGTCGAGGTTGACGCTGTCGACGGCGCGGGTGCCGTCGGCGAAGACCTTGGTCACATCCTTGAGCGCGACGGTGGTCACCGTCTCCTCCCCCAGCTCGTCGGCCGAACCCCGAATGACTGTGACGAAACTCATGCGCTCCGCACATCGGGTAAACGTGCCATGTTCAGCCAGTGACAGACCTATTACGCCGTATCGAGCGCGGACGATCGGCCTGAGCGATGGTTCAGCAGGCCGGACGGGTCGCCGGCGACTCGTTCAGGAAGACCCGCCGGACCACCCGCTCGGCGGCGCGGCCGTCCTCCAACGCGCAGAACCGGGCACGGAACTGCTGGCGGGCCTTGCCGGCCGCGTCCGAGCCGTACTCGCCGGAGCGGAACAGGTCGAGCAGGTCGGCGAAGGTACGGGCGACCGCCCCCGGCGGCTCCGCGGTCACGTCGAAGTAGACGCCGCGGGCCAGCCGGTACGCGTCCCAGTCCGGGGCGTAGACGACGATCGGCCGGTCCAGCACGGCGTAGTCGAACATCGCCGACGAATAGTCGGTGACCAGCACGTCGGCGGCGAGGTAGAGGTCCTCCACCCGGGGATGGGCGCTGACGTCGCGGATCCGGTCCCGGTACACCGGCCGCCGGGACCGCCGGTCCCGGTCTTGGAAGTAGTGGCTGCGCATCAGCACCCGGCCGGTCGGGCCGAGCACGTCGAGGAGCCGGTCCGCATCGAACGGCGGCCGGTAGCCGGGCAGGTGCTCCCGGTGCGTCGGCGCGTAGAGCACCACCCGCTCGCCGGGGCCGAGGCCGAGGTCGGCGCGGACCCGCCGCACCTCCTCGGCGGTGGCGGTGACCAGCCGGTCGTTGCGCGGGTAGCCGACCTCCAGGGTGGTGTACGCGGCCGGGTAGGCGCGCTCCCACATCTGGGTGGAGAAGCTGTTCGAGCTGACGCTGTAGTCCCAGCGGTCCACTCGGCGCAGCAGCCCGGCGAAGTCCATCCCGCCCGCGCCGAGCGGATAGCGCTGCTGGTCGAGCCCCATCACCTTGACCGGCGTGCCGTGGTGGGTCTGCAGGTGCACCTGCTCCGGTCGCTTCCGGACGAAGTCCGGGAAGTTGACGTTGTTGACCAGCCAGCGCGCCCGGGCCAGCACCCGGTGGTACGCGGGGCTGCCGGCGACCACGTACTCGACGCCCTCGGGCAGCGTGTGCACCCGGTCCCGGCGGACGATCCACACCCCGCGTACCTGCGGCGCCAGCCGCCGGGCCGCCTCGTAGACGGCCGCCGGGTTGCAGGCGTAACCGCGGTACCAGTAGGCCGCGTACACGGCCAGCGTCTCCTCGACCGGCCGGCGCAGCTCGGCCCGGTAGTACTCGCGCAGCACCGCGTCCCGGGCCGTCCGGGCGGTACGCCGGGCCGCCGGCGCGACCAGCCGTTTCGCACCCCGAGCCGTCCGCCGGGCCGCGTCCCGGGCCTGGCTGGCGGCGCGCAACGCGCTGAAGGTCCGCCACCGCCCGGCCGCCACCAGCCGGTACTTGAGCCCCTCCACCCCGGCCGGGGTCGGCCGGCCGTCGGGCGGAACCCAGCGGGCGTAGTCGGCGGTGATCTGGCGGAAGAAGCCGGGACGCAGCTCCGGGGCGATCCGCTGGCCGTTGCCGAGCACTGTCAGGTAGTGCCAGATCATCCGCTCGAAGACCGCCGGACGCAGCTCGTCGACCGCCGGCCCCCAGGAGTCCATCAGCCGGAACACCCGGTGCCACTGCTCGAAGACCTCGAAGTGCCGGCCGCCCCGGGTCCGGGTGATCGCGCCGGCCCGCCGCTGCCGGTAGTTCACGCACACCCGGTCCAGCACGGCGATCCGCTCGGCGGCCATCAGCACCGGGTAGCTGAACGAGACGTCCTCGTACCAGCCGGGCGCGAAGCGCAGCCCCAGCTCGACCAGGAACCGCCGGCGGACCAGCCGGTTCCAGGCGGTGTGCAGCAGGTGCAGGGTCTCCGGCCGGTCCCGCAGCCGGAACGTCCCCTCGCCGGGCGGCTCCGGGAACACCTCGGCCATCGCGCTGCGGGTGGCGGTGTCGTTCCAGTGCGTCCGGACGTGGTCGACCAGCAGCACGTCCGGCCGGTCGGCGCGCAGCCGCTCGGCCACCTCGACCAGGCAGTCCGGCGCCAGCCAGTCGTCACCGTCGACGAACCAGACGTACTCGCCGACGGCCCGGTCCAGCCCGATGTTGCGGGCCGGACCGAGCCCGACGTTCTCGGTCAGCCGGATCGCGTGCATCCGCTGGTCGCGGGCCGCGTACTCGGCGAGGATCTCGCCGCCGTCGTCCGGCGAGCAGTCGTCGACCCCGATCACCTCGATGTCGGTGACCGGCTGGCCGAGGATGGAGTCCAGGCATTCGCGCAGGTAGCCCTGCACCCGGAAGGCCGGTACGACGAAGCTGATCAGAGTCATCCGGCCGTCCCTCCGTCAGCCCGGCGAGCGCCCTCCCGCACCGACCAGGCCCGCCGTCGCCCGCGCGGCGCGGGCGGGCAGGACTACCCAGGCGAGGACCACGCTCCCCATAAAAACCACGAGAAGGTACGTACCGAGTGTAGCCATCCCGATACCCGCAATTCCGACGATCGCCGCCAGGGCCAGCAGCGCCGACCGTCCCTCCCAGCCCAGCGTGGCCGGGTGCAGCGGCGGCGCGGCCTGCCGCTTCTCCAGCCGGGCGGTGAGGTCGTAGTGGTGCAGGGTGAGCACGAAGACGTAGCCGAAGACCAGCCACGCCGGCACCCCGCCGATCACCCCGACCGCGATGGCGAAGAGGTACTCGGCGGCCCGCAGCGCGGCCGGCACCAGCCAGTCCAGCGGCCCGTTGTGCGCCGCGCCGGCGCCGAGACCGCCGACCAGCAGCACCAGCAACGCGACCGGCAGCACCCAGCGCAGCCCGCCCGGGTCGCCGCCGTCGGCCGCTAACTGCGCCGCCACCAGCAGCGCCGTCGACCCCAGCGCGGCGACGACGGCCAGCGTGAGCGGCCCCGTCGGGCGCAGCACCGGCAGCCGGCGGGCCAGCGGGCCGTCGTCGCGGTGCAGGGTGGCGTCGACCGTGTCCAGCACCGGCACCCACATCCAGCGGGCGCGCAGGGTCCGCAGCGCACCGGTGTACGCGAACGCCAGCACCCCCCAGGTCAGGACGGCGACCAGGCTGACCAGCGGGCCGAACAGCGCCACGGTCACCGCGATCAGCGCCCACCGCTCGCCGATCGGGAACACCACCGTCCGCTTCAGCCAGTACGACACCGACCCGGTGTCCGCCTGCACCCGGGTGGAGGCGGCGTTGAGCTTCCCGCCGATGCCGCCGGTGGCGCCGGCCGCCGGGCGGGGGCGGCGGGCCGCCTCGTCGTGCAGCACGCCGTACCAGGTGTCGGTCATGTGCCGCACGGTCTGCAGGGTCATCGCGGCGATCGCCAGCGCCCAGCCGTACCGGAACCCGGCCTGGGTCGCGCCGTAGCCGAGTCCGGCGTAGACCAGGTACTCCTTGGCCCGGTCGGCCATGGTGTCCAGCCAGCCGCCCCAGGCGCTGAAGTGCCGGGTGTAGCGGGCCAGCTGGCCGTCCACGCAGTCGAGGACGAAGCCGAGGTAGAGCAGCACCGCCCCGGCGACCAGCGCCGGCCGGCCGCCGACGCCGAAGAGCACCGCGGCGGCCACCGCGAAGGCCACCGAGATCATCGTGACAGCGGTCGGGCCGAGCCCGATCCGGGCCGCCGCCTTCGTGACGTACGGGGACCAGGTGCTGACGAAGAAGGTGGTGAAGAAGTCGTCCCGCTCCTTGACCGAGAGCCTCAGCTCGGCCCGGTCCTCGTCGACGGCGGCCACGGCCGCCTCCGCGGCGGCCAGCCCGGCGGCGTCGGTGACCCGGCGCGCGACGAGCAGGCGTACCCGGTGGGCGAAGGTCAGCGTGCCCAGCCCGGCGAGGCCGGCGAAGAGCCGGTCCACGGCGGGCCCGGCAACCGTCGGCGCGGTGCCGGCGGCGACCGCCCGGGCCGCGGCGGCGAGCACCGGCAGGTCGTCGGCGCCGACCCGCAGCGCGCCGCCGAAGATGCCGGTGGCGTCACCGGTCAACCGCTCCACCGGCCCGGCGTCGACCACCTGGCCGCGCTCCTCGCGCACCGCGACCCATCCGGCGTCCGGCGGGTCGGTGAGCACCAGCGCCACGGTCGGCCCGACCGGGCTGGTGGCCAGGTGCCGCAGCACGGCGGTGTGCGCGACCAGGTCGGCGCCGGTGACGAGCACCGGCCCGGTGGCGGCGTCGGCGAGCGCGGCCAGCTCGTCGAGGTCGGCGGCGAACCGCACCTCGGCCGCCCCGGCCCGGCGCAACTGCGCGGCCAGCCGGTCGGCCAGCGACCCGCCCGCCGTGCCGGGCAGGCTCGCGGTCGGCGTGGTGGTGAGCAGGCCCGCGCCGGGCGTCGTGGTGGGCAGGCTCGCGGCCGGCGCCCCGGCGGCGAGCACGATCGCGAGGGTCACCGCGGGACCGCGCTGTGGTACGCGTCCAGCGCCTCGGCGATCGTCCCGTCGACGCTCAGCCGGCCGCCGTCCAGGAAGAGCCCCCGACGGCAGAACCGGGTCAGGTCCTTTTCGTTGTGTGACACCAGCACCAGAGTGCGCCCCTCCCCGAGCAGACGGTCGATCGTCGCATAGCACTTCTTCCGGAACTCCGCGTCCCCGACCGCGGTCACCTCGTCCATCAGCAGGATCGGGTGCGGCAGGTGGGAGATGATCGCGAAGCCGAGCCGGACCTTCATCCCGGACGAGTAGTGCCGCACCGAGGTGTCGATGGCCCGCTCCACCTGCTCACCGGCGAACGAGACGATGTCGTCGAAGTGCCGCTTGAGGTAGCTCGACGACAACCCGTGCAGGCCGCCCACCAGGTACAGGTTCTCCCGCCCGGTCAGGTCGTTGGAGAACCCGGCGGAGAGTTCCAGCAGCGGCGCCACGTCACCGCGGACCCGGATCCGGCCCTCGTCCGGGATCAGCACGCCGGCGATCAGCCGCAGCAGCGTGCTCTTGCCGGTGCCGTTCCGGCCGATCACGCCGACCGTCTCGCCGGCGGAGATCGCGAACGACACGTCGCGCAGCGGCCAGAACTGCCCGCTCCCCGCGCCCCGGGCGCCACGGTGGATGAACAGCTCCCGCAGCCGCAACTGCCGGCGGCGGTTGCGGACGAACCGGATGCCGAGGCCCTCGGCCTCGATGATCGGGTCGGCCATTCACAGTTCCTTGAGCACGGCGGGCTCCAGCCGGCGGAACGACCACCAGCCCGCGAGCAGCACCAGCAGGCTGCCGCCGACGGTGGTGGCGAGCAGCCGGGCGTCCGGGAACTCGGCCGGGTACCAGATCGCGTGGTGCAGCTGGAAGATGCCGACCAGCGGGTTCAGCTCGTAGCCGAGCTTGAGCCAGCCCGGCAGGTCGGAGTCGCGCACCAGGCTCAGCGGATAGATGATCGGCGTGGCGTAGAAGAGCACCCGGATGATCAACCGCATGAACCGCTCGACGTCGCGCATCAGCACGTTGAACGCCGACAGCAGCAGCGCCAGGCCGACCAGCAGCACCGCCTGCACGACCACCGCCAGCGGCAGGGCGAGCAGCGACCAGCCGAGGGTGACCTTGCCGCGCGCCGCGTACACCAACGCCACGGCGACCAGGATCGGCAGGCCGGCGGCGTACTCGGCGAACCGGCCGGCGACCCGGCCGATCGGGAAGACCTGACGCGGCACGTTCATCGTGGTGATCAGGCGAGACTGGCCGGTCAGCGCGTTGGTCGCCTCGCTCAGCGCGGAACTGGTCCACATCCAGGCGAAGATCCCGGTGATCAGGAAGAGCGGGTACGAGTCGGCCGCCTCGCCCAGATGCCGGGTGGTGTCCCGGGAGTAGAGCACGCCGAAGACGAACCAGTAGATCGCGCCCATGCCGAGCGGCTCGATCAGCGACCACAGGTACCCGAGCACGGACTGCTGGTACTTCACCGCGAGGTCGCGTCTGACCAGGATGCGCAGCGAATTGCGGTGCGACCACAACGCGCCGACGCCCGAGGTCACCGCCGCCTCCCGCCTCAGTGAACGGACGACAGGTTAGCAGTCGGTGAACGAATGCCCGCTCAGCACTCGATCACGTTGACGGCCAGGCCGCCGCGTGCCGTCTCCTTGTACTTCACCTTCATGTCCGCGCCGGTCTCCCGCATGGTCTTGATGACCTTGTCGAGCGAGACGGCGTGCACCCCGTCGCCGCGCAGCGCCAGCCGGGCGGCCGTGATCGCCTTGATGCTAGCCACCGCGTTCCGCTCGATGCAGGGGATCTGCACCAGGCCACCGACCGGGTCGCAGGTGAGCCCGAGGTTGTGCTCCATGCCGATCTCGGCGGCGTTCTCCACCTGCTCGGGGGTGCCGCCGAGCGCCTCGGCGAGCCCGGCGGCAGCCATCGAGCAGGCCGACCCGACCTCGCCCTGGCAGCCCACCTCGGCTCCGGAGATGGAGGCGTTCTCCTTGAACAGCACGCCGATCGCGCCGGCGGCGAGCAGGAAGCGCACCACCCCGTCCTCCGAGGCGCCGGGGGAGAACCGGTCGTAGTAGTGCAGCACCGCCGGGATGATGCCGGCCGCTCCGTTGGTGGGGGCGGTGACCACCCGGCCGCCGGCCGCGTTCTCCTCGTTGACCGCGAGGGCGAACAGGGTCACCCAGTCCATCGCCCGCAGCGGGTCCGCCGCCCCCCGGCCCGCCGCGCCGGCCGCCGACCGGACCGGGTCCGCGTCGGCCATCAGGCCGCGGTACAGCTCGGCCGCGCGCCGCCGGACCTTCAACCCGCCGGGGAGTACGCCGTCCCGCTCGCAGCCGCGGGTGACGCACTCCCGCATCACCCGCCAGATCTCCAGCAGGCCGGCCCGCACCTCGCGCTCGCTGCGCCAGGACAGCTCGTTGGCGAGCATCACCTCGCTGATCGACAGCCCGGTCTCCCGGGTCACCGCGAGCAGTTCCCCACCTGTGGAGAAGGGATACCGCACGGCGGTGGTGTCCGGCTTGATGCGGTCCGCGCCGGCGGCCGCCTCGTCCACCACGAACCCGCCGCCCACCGAGTAGTACGTCCGCGTCCTGACCTGCTCGCCGGCGGAGTCGTAGGCGGCGAAGGTCATCCCGTTCGGGTGGTACGGCAGCGACCGGCGGCGGTGCAGCACCAGGTCCCGGTCCGGGTCGAAGTCGATCTCGTGCGCGTCGAGCAGGCTGATCCGCCGGTCCGCCCTGATCCGGGCGACCCGCGGCTCGACGGAGTCGGTGTCGACCGTCTCCGGCGCCTCGCCGGCCAGCCCGAGCAGCACCGCCCGGTCGCTGCCGTGGCCGTGCCCGGTGGCGCCCAGCGAGCCGAACAGCTCCGCCTGGATCCGGGTCGTGTCGGCGAGCAGCCCGTCGGCCTTGAGCCCGGCGACGAAGGTGCGGGCGGCCCGCATCGGCCCCACGGTGTGCGAGCTGGACGGCCCGATCCCCACGCTGAAGAGGTCGAAAACACTGATCATGGCTGCGCTTCCTCGCCGTCGTCCCGTCGCGCGGGGTGGTGGCCCGGCCCGGTGGTGGCCGCCCCGGTGCGGGCGGCGGTCGGGCATCGCAGGGTGTGGACGCCCGACCGGCCAGCCTACCCGCCCAGGTCAGCCGCCGCCCGCACCGGCACCGACGGCGCACGATCCGGCACAACGCCGGCAGCCCGTCGCGCGCCGTCAGTCGCCGTGGCGGCCGTGCCCGGCCGTGGCGCGCGCCAACGGTGCGTCGGGCCGGCGGTGCGTCGGGCCGGACCCGGCCGGGTAACCACCTACGGGTGAGCGGGTGGCCGATCCTCCCGCAGGCCGAGGGCGGGGCCGCCGCCCGTTCCTACCGTTGATGTCAGACGCGGCGGATCCGCCGCAGAGTGGGAGTACGACGATGAGTCGCAAACTGGTCCGACCCCGCCAGGGTCGCATGTTCGCCGGTGTCTGCGCCGGCCTGGCCCAGCGGTTCGGCACGTCCGCCAACTTCGTCCGGCTGCTGTTCCTGCTGTCGCTGCTGCTGCCCGGCACCCAGGTGGTCGTCTACCTGGTGCTCTGGATCCTGATGCCGAACGAGGACCGCTACCTCGCCACCACCCGCCACTGACCCCCACCCGCCACTCCCCACCCCGACTCCCCCGCGCCGCCCCGCCCCACGCCGCCTGCACTTTCAGCGAAAGAGTGGCCATTCCGGCGCCGGAGGCCACTCTTTCTCTGTACGTGCGACTTCTCTGTACGTGCGACCCGCGGGCGGGGGTGGGGCGGAGCGGGGGCGCGTCGGGTGGGTCAGGGGGCGGTGTAGGTGACGGTGACCTTCTCGTAGCCGAGGGAGCGGAGGAAGCCCTCCAGCATCTTGCGGGTGTTCTCCTCGGCCCGCTGGGTCAGGCCGCTGTCCCGGGCGGCGGCCGTGATCCGTTCCTCGGCGAGCTGGTAGACCTGCTGCTGGCGGTTGGGATCGCCGTCGACCAGGTCACCGATCCGGTTGAGCAGGCCGCGCTGCTCGGCGAAGACGTAACTCTTCTCCAGGTCGAGGTTGGTCTGGCCGAGCTGGGGCGCCGGCAGCTTGATCTCCACCGACTTGCCGTCGGCGGACTCGACCACCGCGCCCTCGGAGATCCTGGTGAAGTCGACGTACGCCTCGACGCTGCCCGCCCCGACGAAGAGCGTCCGCTGGTTGAGCAGCCAGTCCGGCACGTTCCGCCGATCGTTCTGCAGGTCGACGACGACCTGGAAGTTGCCCTCGGCGGCCACATAGCGGCTGAGATCCTGGATCGACTTGAGCAGCGGCGGCTGGCTGCGGTCGGTCTGCTGCTTGGCGAACGGGTTGCGGAAGTCCGGCAGGATGCCGGTCGCCTGCACGCCGAGCAGCACGACCACGGCGAGCGCCGCCGCGCCGAGCACCCAGAGCAGGCCACGGGCCGGGCCACCGGGTGACGGCGGCACGCCGTCGGCCGGCTCGATCGGGCCGCCCGACCGGTCGCGCAGGTCGTCGCCGGTGGGGTATCCCGGAAACTCCCTGGTGGGCTCGTTGATGCCAGCGTCGCGGGCCATCGCCCTCACCGTCCTCGTCAGACAGGTCGTCTTGAGATGACGGTACGTCCCCGGTACGACACGCGCGCGCCGAGCGACCAGGCCGCCCGTCCGCCCAGCTCAGCGGCGGTGCGCGACCGCTCGACCGGTCGTCGGCCGGGGCGCCGGGGCGCCGGGGCGCCCCCGCCGGTCAGGCGAAGGCCGAGACGCCGGTGAGCTGCTGCCCGATCACCAGCTGGTGGATCTCCGAGGTGCCCTCGTAGGTGAGCACGCTCTCCAGGTTGTTGGCGTGCCGCATCACCGGGTACTCGCCGGAGACGCCGTTCGCGCCGAGGATGGTGCGGCACTGCCGGGCGATCGCCAGCGCCTCCCGCACGTTGTTCAGCTTGCCAACGCTCACCTGGGCCGGGCGCAGCCGGCCGGCGTCGGCGAGCCGGCCCAGGTGCAGCGCCAGCAGGTAGCCCTTGTGCAGCTCGACCGCCATGTCTGCGAGCTTGGCCTGGGTGAGCTGGAAGCCGGCCAGCGGCCGGCCGAACTGGGTGCGGGTGCCGGCGTACGACAGGGCGGTCTCCAGGCAGTCCCGGGCCGCGCCGAGCGCGCCCCAGACGATGCCGAACCGGGCCTCGGTGAGGCAGCTCAGCGGCGCCTTCAGGCCGACCGCCCCGGGCAGCCGCGCGGCGTCCGGCAGCCGGACGTCGTCCAGCGAGATCTCCCCGGTGACCGAGGCGCGCAGCGACATCTTGCGGGTGATCTCCCGCGCCGTCACACCGGGCGTGTTCATCGGTACGGCGAACCCCCGCACCCCGTCCTCGGTGCGGGCCCAGATCACCGCCACGTCGGCGATCGGCGCGTTGGTGATCCACATCTTGCCGCCGGTGAGCACCCAGTCGTCACCGTCGCGCCGGGCCCGGGTGGTCATCGACGCCGGGTCGGAGCCGTGGTCGGGCTCGGTCAGCCCGAAGCAGCCGATCGCCTCGCCGGTGGCCATCGACGGCAGCCAGCGCTGCTTCTGCTCCTCGCTGCCGTAGCGCCAGATCGCGTACATGGCGAGCGAGCCCTGCACCGAGACCAGCGAGCGCAGGCCCGAGTCGCCGGCCTCCAGCTCCAGGCAGGCCAGCCCGTACGCCACCGCGGACGAGCCGGCGCAGCCGTAGCCGGTCAGGTGCATGCCGAGCAGGCCGAGCTTGCCGAACTCGCGGGCCAGCTCGCGGGCGGGCACCCGGCCCTCCTCGTACCAGCCGGCGACGTGCGGGCGGACCCGGTCGTCCACCAGCTGGCGTACGACCGCGCGGATCTGCCGCTCCTCCTCGGTGAGCGACGAGTCCAGGTCGAGCAGGTCGAGCGGGGCGGTAGGGCTCATGGCAGCCACCCTAACGAAGGCTCAGCCGCGACCGGTCACTCCACCGGCTCGGAGAGCACCAGCACCCGGGCGTGGATCTGGTTGCGCTGCTGCAACGCGGCGCGCAGCGCGCGGTGCAGCCCGTCCTCCAGGTAGAGCCCGCCGTTCCACTGCACCACGTGCGGGAAGAGGTCGCCGTAGAAGGTGGAGTCCTCGGCGAGCAGCTTGTCCAGCGCCAGCTCGCGCTTGGTGGTGATCAGCTGGTCCAGGCGCAGCGGCCGCGGCGGGATCTCCGCCCACTGCTTGAGCGTCAGGTTGTGCTCCGGGTAGGGACGCCCGTCCCGAACCGCTCTGAAGATCACGACGGCACGCTCCCCTCCCCGTGGCCGGGCCGACCCGCGGCACCGTGCCGGGTCGCGGCGTGGCACCGCGACCCGCGGTACCGATGACCGTGCCAGCCTAGCCGGCCGTACCACACCGCGTTCTGCTCCCTGATGTCAGTTTCGCTACCGCTAGTCCGTTCCTCAACCCGGCGAATCAGGCTCAACCGGTCAGCTCCACCGGCCGCGTCGCACCACTTCATCGACTGGACGCCGACCCCTGCGCAGCGATGGTGACCGATGGTCGTGCGCCCGGTAGCCGACGGTGAGCGCACCGACGGGTTGGTACTCCGCCGGCACCCCGAACGCCTCCCGGTAGGCGTCCAGCCGCTGCGGCGGGATGCCGAAGAAGCACGCGCCCAGCCCCTCGTCCACCGCGGTCAGCAGCATCAGCAGCGCGGCGAAGCCGGCGTCGACGTACCAGTAGGGCACCGGCCAGCGCTCCGGCGAGCGGTCCGTCCAGCCCTTGTCCGGCTCGGCGTACCGGTCCAGGTAGGCGTCGCGGTTCGCGTGCGGGACGACGATCAGCGGCGCCCGGCGCATCCCGGCCAGCCAGCGCTCCCGGCCGCCGCCCGCCGGGGTGGTCGCCGCCCAGAACCGGTCCCGGTCCGCCGCCGTCTCCAGCACCAGGAAGCCCCAGCCCTGGGCGAACCCGGCGGACGGCGCGCGGACCGCGTGGTCGAGCAGGCGTTCGACCACATCGGGCGGGACGGGGCGGTCCGGGTCGTAGTTGCGCACCATCCGGCGCCGGCGGACCACCTCGGCGAACTCCATACCGCCCCCGTTCAGGCACCCGGCCGGACGCCCCAGGCGCCCCGCCAGGTCTCGCCCGGCGCCAGGGTGATCACGTCCCGGCCGGAGCGGAACGCGTCCGGCGGGCAGGTCATCGGTTCGACCGCCACCGAGCGGCGGTGCCGTTCCCCGGTGAGCGTGTCGCCGGTGAACACCTGCCACCAGCCGAACTCCCGGTCGGCCCAGACGCGCACCCCGGCCGAGCCGTCCGGCGCGGCCAGGCTCACCGCGGAGCCGCCGTCGTCGTCCCGGGCCACGTCACCGAAGGTCAGGTCGAGCCGGGCGGCGCCGATCCGGCGCCGGCTGGTCCAGTCGTACTCGGTGCCGGCGACCGGGGTGGCCCCGATCGGCAGCAGCCGGGAGTCCAGCAGCAGCCGGTTGCGGGCCGGCAGCAGCATCGCCAGGTCGTCCACCGCCACCCCGGGCAGCCGCAGGTACGGGTGCACGGCGAAGCCGAACGGCGCCTTCTCACCACCGGTGTTGGTCACCTCGTGCTCGGCCCGCAGCCCGTCCGGCCCGACGCTCCACCGGCTGCGCAGCCGCAGCGGCCACGGGTAGCCCGGCTGCGCCGGCAGGTCGTAGCCGAGGATCACCGCGTCCGCGGCGTGCTCCAGCAGCTGCCAGGGCACCCAGTTGACCAGCCCGTGGATGGCCACCCCGCGCTCCGGCTCGGTCAGCGTCAGCTGCAACGACCGGTCGCCGAACGTGTACTTCCCGTCCCGGATCCGGTTCGGCCAGGGCGCCAGCACCTGGCCGGCGCAGCCCGGGCAGAGCTCGTCCTCGGCGTACCCGTCGAGGTAGTCGACGCCGTCGTGCCGGTACGCCCGCACCCCGCCGCCCACCTCCACGACGACCGCCTCGTGCCCGGCGGCGGCGATGGTCCATTGCGCGCCCGAGAGCGGGCGCTGGTCGGGGGTGTCCATGCGGGGGACCCTAGCCGTTCAGGTCCGGTCCCCGCTCGACGCGGTCGCCGCCCGGTAGCGCAGCAGCGCCGGGAAGGCCACCGCGAGCAGCACCGCGAGCGCGGCGGAGAGCAGGCCGCCGCTGACCCAGGCGACCCCGCCGCCCAGCCCGGCGGCCATCGCGCCGGCTCGCAGGTCGCCCAGCCGTGGACCGCCGGCGATGACCACCGTGTTCACGCCCTGGAGCCGGCCGCGCATCCGGTCCGGCGCGTAGACCAGCAGCATCGACTGCCGCAACACCGCGCTGACCAGGTCGGCCGCGCCGGCCACCGCGAGCAGCACGACCATCAGCCAGAGCTGGCCGGCCAGCCCGGCCGCCGCCACCGCCAGCCCCCAGCCGACCACCGCGACCACCAGCGCCAGCCCCTGCCGGCGCAACCGGCCGATCCAGCCGGAGGTGAGCCCGCCGACCATCGCCCCGATCGCGATCGAGCTGTAGAGCCAGCCCACCGCCGCCCCGCCGCCGAACCGCTCGTCGGCGATCTCCGGGAAGAGTGCCCGGGGCATCGCCAGCACCATCGCGATCAGGTCGATGGCGAACGAGAGCAGCAGCACCGGTGTGGTGGAGAGGTAGCGCAGCCCGTCCACGATGCTGGCCAGCCCGGCCTTGCGCGGGGCGCCGTCGCCGTCCGGGTCCGGCTCCGGCGGCAGCGCGGGCAGCCGCAGGGTGGCCCAGAGCGAGACGGTGAAGAGCAGGGCGTCGACCCCGTACGCGATCGGCAGCCCCACCCCCGGGTCCTGCCAGGCCGCGAAGATCAGGCCGGCCGCCAGCGGGCCGAACACGGCGGTCGCGGTAAAGGTGGTGAAGTTCAGCGTGCTGGCCGCCGGCACCAGCTCCAGCGGCACCAGCCGGGGCAGGATCGCGTTGCGGGTGGGCGAGCTGATCGCGAACGCGATCGACTGCACGGCTATCAGCGCGAGCAGCAGCACCGGACTGCCGACCCGCAGCAGCGCCTGCGCCAGCAGCCCGAGCGTCGAGGCCCAGAGCAGCACCGAGGTGACCAGCAGCACGCTGCGCCGGTCGCGCGCGTCGGCCACCGCGCCGCCCCACAGCCCGAAGACCAGCAGCGGTACGAACGCTGCGATGCCGATCAAACCGACCCAGAGCGAGTCGCGGGTCAGCTCGTACATCTCCACCGGCACCGCGACGGCGGTGAACTGCATGCCGAACATCGCGATGCCGTTACCGAGCCAGATCCGCCGGTACGCGGGCACGGCGAGCGGGCGCAGGTCGATCGCGAATCGCCGCAGCCGGCCCGGCCGCGGCCCCTTGAGCTGGGTCACGGCGCCAGCCGCTCCACGGTCCAGGCGCCGGTGCCGGTGCGCCGGAACCGCAGCCGGTCGTGCAGCCGGCTGGCCCGGCCCTGCCAGAACTCCACCGAGTCGGGCCGCACCCGCAGCCCGCCCCAGTACGGCGGGGCGGGGATCGGGTCGACGTCGGCGAAGCGCTCCGCCGCCGCCCGGTAGCCGGCGTCCAGCACGGCCCGGTCCGGGATCACCCGGGACTGTTCGCTGGCCCAGGCGCCCAGTTGGGAGCCGCGCGGCCGGCTGGCGAAGTACGCCTCGGTCCCGGCCCGGTCGATCCGCTCAACCGGGCCGGTCACCACCACCTGGCGGTGCATGGCGAACCAGGGGAAGACCAGGCTGGCGTACGGGTTGCCGGTCAGCTCGACACCCTTGCGCGAGCCGTAGTTGGTGAAGAAGACGAAGCCGGCCGGGTCGTACCCCTTGAGCAGCACCGTCCGGGCGCTCGGCCGGCCGGCCGCGTCCGCGGTGCCGACCACCATCGCGTTCGGCTCGGGCAGCCCGGCGGCCACCGCGTCGGCGAACCAGCGGTCGAACTGGGTGTGCCAGTCGCCGGCCAGCTCGGCCTCGGAAAGGCCCAGGTCGCGGTCGTACTCGTTACGCATGTCGGCCGGGGGCACTGTGTCGCCCGTCACGTTCTCTCCCCTCCCGGTGGCGCCTGTCGGCGCCACCCGGCGCAGGCCAACCCACGTCACATTGTCTTCCTCATCCCGCCGGGCCGCGTGCGGCGGGGGATGTCGCGTGCGGCACATCCGCCGCGGGTCGCGGATCCGGTTACCCAGCAGGCAAGATGTCACGAACACATCCCTGAGGGGTCGCCTGAGGAGCTCGGCCGGCTGGGGCCGGAGGAGAGCCCGACCGGGCGCGACGACCAGATCCAGGAGAGCGACATGGCCGATTTCAAACCCGGGCTGGAGGGCGTCGTAGCCTTCGAGACCGAGATCGCCGAACCCGACCGTGAGGGTGGCGCCCTGCGCTATCGCGGGGTGGACATCGAGGATCTGATCGGCCAGGTCTCCTTCGGCAACGTCTGGGCGCTGCTGGTGGACGGGCGGTTCGGCCCCGGCCTGCCGCCGGCCGAGCCGTTCCCGGTGCCGGTGCACTCCGGCGACATCCGCGTCGACGTGCAGTCCGCGGTGGCGATGCTGGCCCCGTACTGGGGGCTCAACCAACTGCTGGACATCTCCGACGAGCAGGCCCGCGAGGACCTCGCCCGGGTCTCGGTGACCGCGCTCTCCTTCGTCGCCCAGTCCGCCCGCGGCCTGGGGCTGCCGGCGGTGCCGCAGAAGGAGATCGACAAGGCCTCCACCATCGTCGAGCGGTTCATGAAGCGCTGGCGGGGTGAGCCCGACCCGCGGCACGTCAAGGCCGTCGACGCGTACTTCATCTCGGCCGCCGAGCACGGCCTGAACGCCTCCACCTTCACCGCCCGGATCGTCGCCTCCACCGGCGCGGACGCCGCGGCCTGCATCTCCTCCGGCATCGGCGCGCTCTCCGGCCCGCTGCACGGCGGCGCGCCGTCCCGGGTGCTCAGCATGCTGGAGGCGGTCGAGCGCAGCGGCGACGCCGAGGGCTACGTCCGGGGCGTGCTCGACCGCGGCGAGCGGCTGATGGGCTTCGGCCACCGGGTCTACCGCGCCGAGGACCCGCGCGCCCGGGTGCTCCGCCGCACCGCCAAGGAGCTGGGCGCGCCGCGCTTCGAGGTGGCCGAGGCGCTGGAGAAGGCCGCGCTGGCCGAGCTCCAGGCCCGCCGCCCGGACCGGGTGCTCGCCACCAACGTCGAGTTCTGGTCGGCCGTGGTGCTCGACTTCGCCGAGGTGCCGGCGCACATGTTCACCTCGATGTTCACCTGCGCCCGGATGGGCGGCTGGAGCGCGCACATCCTGGAGCAGAAGAAGCTCCAGCGGCTGGTCCGCCCGTCCGCCCGGTACGTCGGGCCCGGCAGCCGCAAGCCGCAGGAGGTCGACGGCTGGGACGCCATCCCGCACGGCGTCTGACCGACCGATCGCGTACCCCCGGGGCCCCGTCCGATGCCGGACGGGGCCCTCGCGCGTCTCCCGCCCGACCTGGCCGCCCTTCCCGCCGCGCCAGCACCCAGCCCGGCCGCTCCGGCGCCCTTCCCGCCGGCGCCCGCCCCGGCCGCTCTGGGTGCAGCTGTGGTGGCCGGAGCAGCAACGTATGCACCCGAAGCCTGCGGATGTGTGGTGCAAGACTCAGCCGCTGAGCTGGGACCGACCGGCCGGCGGCCGGCCCGGGATGGGAGGATGAGGGCTCGGCAGTGCCGCCGGACCAGGCTCGGATCCCGGCCGCAGTGTGTCCACACGCCGCCGCCGGTCCGCGCCCCGCCAGCTCACCGGGCCCCGGCCCATGCGGAAGGATCTTGAAGACCGTGGCTGACGCACCGACCATCCGGATTCCCGACGAGATCAAGCCCGCCGACGGGCGGTTCGGCTGCGGGCCGTCCAAGGTCCGTCCGGCGGCGGTGTCCGCACTTGCCGACGTGGCGACCAGCTACCTGGGCACCTCCCACCGGCAGAAGACGGTCCGCGACCAGGTGGCCCGGCTGCGCCGCGGCATCGCCGAGTTCTTCTCCCTGCCCGAGGGCTACGAGGTGGTGCTCGGCAACGGCGGCACCACCGCGTTCTGGGAGGTGGCGGCGTTCGGCCTGATCCGCGACCGGGCGCAGTTCGCCAGCTTCGGCGAGTTCGGCGCCAAGTTCGCGAAGTCGGTCAAGGACGCGCCGTTCCTCGGCGAGCCGACCATCCGCAAGTCGGACGCGGGCAGCGCACCCACCCTGGTCGCGGAGGCCGGCGTGGACGTCTACGCCACCCCGCACAACGAGACCTCGACCGGTGTCGCGGTGCCGATCTCCCGGGTGCCCGGGGCGGACGAGGGTTCGCTGCTGCTGGTCGACGCCACCTCCGGCGCCGGCGGGCTGGAGGTCAACGTCGGCGAGACCGACGCCTACTACTTCGCCCCGCAGAAGTGCTTCGGCTCGGACGGCGGCCTCTGGCTGGCGCTGATGTCCCCGGCGGCGCTGGAGCGGGCCGCCCAGATCAAGTCGTCCGGCCGCTACATCCCGGCGTTCCTCGACCTGGTCACCGCGATCGACAACTCGCGGCTGGAGCAGACGTACAACACCCCGGCGCTGGCCACCATCTTCCTGGCCGCCGAGCAGACCGACTGGATGAACTCGCAGGGCGGGCTGGCCTGGGCGGCCAAGCGCACCGCGGAGAGCGCCGCCATCGTCTACGGCTGGGCCGAGCGTTCCGCGGTGGCCACGCCGTACGTCGCCGACCCGGCGCTGCGGTCCAACGTGGTCGCCACCATCGACTTCGCCGACGGGGTGGACGCCGCCGCGATCGCCAAGGCGCTGCGCGCCAACGGCATCGTGGACACCGAGCCCTACCGCAAGCTGGGCCGCAACCAGTTGCGGGTGGCGCTCTTCCCGGCCGTGGAGCCGGCCGACGTGGAGGCGCTCACCGCGTCCATCGACTACGTGGTCGAGCGGCTCTAGCGGTTCTTCACGGTCGGTGGTCGTCGCCCCGGGCGGCGGCCACCGACCGTGATCATCGCCCCTGCTCATCCGCGACATGCGGGTGTCGCATCCCCCACCTCGGCACGGAACCGCGTACCGTGGGGCGAGACGCCCGGGTGGCCGACTCGTGGCGTGCGGCCAGCGAAGCGGGACGGAGGCAACGCTAATGCGCCCAGTACGCTTCGTCGCCCTCTCCGAGGACGGCCAGGCCCTGGTGCTCGCCGACGAGGTCGGGCGACTGCTCGCCCTGCCCATCGACGAGCGCGTCGCCGGCGCCCTGCACGCCGAGCCCGGCGCGCCGCCGCTCGCTGTGGCGCCTTCCGCCGCCGCCGACCCGGCGCCGTCCCTGTCCCCGCGCGACATCCAGGCGCGGATCCGCTCCGGCGAGTCCGCCGAGGACGTCGCCCGGATCGCCGGCGTGCCGGTCGACCGGGTGCTGCGCTACGCCGGCCCGGTGCTGCAGGAGCGCGCGATGCTCGCCCAGCACGCCCGGCGCACCCGGCTCAAGGGCGCCGAGAAGCCCACCCCGCTGGCCGAGGTGGTCAACGGTCGGCTGGCCCAGCACGGCATCGACACCGAGAAGATCTCCTGGGACGCCTGGCGGCGCGACGACGGCACCTGGCGGATCGTCGCCACCTGGCCGTCGGGCAAGGCCACCGCGCAGGCCGTCTGGGATCTCGACAAGACCCGGCAGGCGGTCAGCCCGCACGACGACATGGCGCAGTACCTCTGCGCCGAGCGTCCGACGCCGATCCTCGGCCAGGAGCCGGCGCCGGAGCGGGGCGGGCACGCGCTGCCCGGCCCGTCGCGCGGCGAGCCGAGCCGTGGCGGGCACGGCCTGCCGACGCCGGCCGAGCACGCCCGCCCCGGGCGGGACCCGATCCGGGCTGGGCGGGACGCCCTGCTCGCCTCGCTCGACCGGCCGCTCGGCGCGTCCTCCGGTCGCGGGCTCGACCCGCGCTCCCCGGCCGCGCTGGCCGGCCCGGACGCGCCCCGGCAGCGGGCGGTCGGCGGCGGCGCCGCGGCGCTGCTCGGCGGCGGCCAGGGTTCGGCCTTCGACGACGACTCGGACACGCCGAAGGAGGTGCCGGCCGTGCCGTCGCTGGCGGTGCTCCGGCCCCGCCGTACGGGCGCCGCGGCGGCTGCCGGCGGCGAGTCCACCGAGGCCGGTGGCAAGCCGCGCAAGCGCCTGCCGAGCTGGGACGACGTGCTCTTCGGCAGCGGCCCGGCGGCCCGCGAGTCCTCCTGACCCGCGATCGGCTCCGGCGGCCACCCGGTCGCCGGAGCCGACGCGAGGCACTCGAAGTGCCGCCGTGGGAGGGTGGGGCGTATGGACTACACGAACCTCGGCCGCACCGGCCTGTCCGTCAGCCGCCTCTGCCTCGGCACGATGAACTTCGGGCCGCAGACCAGCGAGCCGGACAGCTTCGCGATCATGGATCGGGCGCTCGACCACGGGATCAACTTCTTCGACACCGCCAACGTCTACGGCTGGCAGACCGGCGAGGGAGTCACCGAGCAGATCATCGGGCGCTGGTTCGCCCAGGGCGGCGGCCGGCGGGAGAAGGTCGTCCTGGCCACCAAGGTCTACGGCAAGATGGGCGACTGGCCCAACGAGCAGGGGTTGTCGGCCCGGCACATCGTCCGGGCCTGCGAAGGCTCGCTGCGCCGGCTGCAGACCGACACCATCGACCTCTACCAGATGCACCACATCTCCCGGACCACGCCGTGGGAGGAGATCTGGCAGGCGATGGAGACGCTGGTCGCGCAGGGCAAGGTGCTCTACGTCGGATCGTCCAACTTCGCCGGTTGGCACATCTCGGTGGCGCAGGAGGCGGCCGGTAGGCGCAACTTCCTCGGCCTCGTCTCCGAGCAGTGCATCTACAACCTGCTGACCCGACATGTCGAGCTGGAGGTGGTGCCGGCCGCCCAGCACCACGGCCTCGGCATCATCCCGTGGTCGCCGCTGCACGGTGGGCTGCTCGCCGGGCTGCTGCGCAAGATGGCCGAGGGCGGCGCGGCGCGGGGCACCAGCGGCCGCTCGGCCGAGGCGCTGGCCGCGCACCGGCCGACCATCGAGGCGTACGAGAAGCTCTGCGCCGACCTCGGTCACGACCCGGCCGACGTGGCGCTGGGCTGGCTGCTCTCCCGGCCCGGGGTGACCGCCCCGATCATCGGCCCGCGCACCGTCGAGCAGCTCGACCGCTCGCTCGGCGCCCTGGACGTCCACCTCGACGAGCCCACCCTCAACCGCCTCGACGAACTCTTCCCCCCGCTCGGCAACGGCGGCCCCGGCCCCGAAGCCTGGGCCTGGTGACCCGCACCTCCGCACTTCCACGTTGATCAAGGGGTTTGCGTCAGGATCCCGGCCGGAGCTGACGCGAACCCCTTGATCACCGGGGCCTGCCGGTCGGGGCGGGCGGGCGGGGCGGGCGGGTGGGTGGGTCAGCCGGGGTCAGAGGGGCCAGGCGGCCAGGCGGTCGTAGGTGGGGTTGGGGCCGGGGTGGCTGCGCATGAGGACCATCTCGGTGGCCGGCCAGGCCGGGCCCTGGTAGCCGTGCAGCGTCTCCACGTCGGCCGCCACGTCCTCCGGTGGCACCCGGTCGCCGGGACGGGCGATCGTCAGGTGAGGGCGGAACGGCTTGTCGTCGTGCGGCAGGCGGGCGTTGCGCAGCCGGGAACGGATCAGCCGGGCGAGCACCACCAGCGCCTCCACCTCGCCCCGGACGTCCACCCAGAGCACGGTGAACCGGCCCTGCCCGAACCGGCCGCCGCCGGCCAGCCGCAGCCGGGGCGTCGCCGCGCGCGCGTCCTGGGACCACTCGGCGGCCAGCCCGAGCGAACTCTCCACGTCGACCAGCCGGTCGGCCTCCACGTCGCCGAGGAAGGCGAGGGTGACGTGCGCCTGCGCCGGGTCGGCGAGCCGGACGTTCGTGCCGGCGGCGGCCGCCGCGCCGACCCGTAGCCGGGCCACCTGCGCGGTCAGGTGGTCGACCGCCTCCGGTGGCGGGTAGACCGCGACGAAGAGCCTCAACCGCCGCTCACCGGTGGCGCTGGCGGTCGTCGGCCCGGGCGGCGGGCAGCGTCAGCCCGGCGGCGTGCAGCAGCCCCTCCACCCGGACCCGTTCGATCTCCAGGTCGACGCCGGTCAGCTCGGTGAGGTGCTCGGGGATGTTCAGCGCCCGGCAGGCCCGGCGGAGCCGGTCGTCGTACGCCTGGAGGACCGCGCCGTGCCAGACCATCGAGCGACCACCCACGCCGATCCGCTGGCTGCCCAGCCGGCGCAGGTCGGCGGCGAGCTGCTCCAGCGGGCGCCGGTCGGTGCGGTCGAAGTCGCTGAGGTCGATGTCGCGGGTGAGCGAGTCGGCCTCGATGGCCCGGTCCAGCCGGGCGATGGTGCGCCGCTCGCGGCGGCGGTCGCGCCACTCGGCGAAGCCGCAGACCACCCGGTCGATGATCTCGTCGGCGCAGAAGAGCAGGGCGATCGCCGCCGGCAGGCTGGCCACCGCTATGAACGCCAGTGCCAGCAGCAGCACGCGTCCGAGCTCCACACATAGACGCTAGGCCGCATCGTCCCGGCCCGCCACCGGATTGGCGGCATCCGCGTCATCCGTGTATCGGGACGGATCGGTCGGCCGGTGGGCACATTCCCACCGGCCGACCGGGATCAGCAGTCCGTGGAGGTGACGTAGAACCGGGGCATCGGCAGCACCCGGAACCGGAGCCGGGCGCCGGAGCGGCGCAGCTGCCAGGTCAGCGCGACCAGCGCGGTGGCCAGCGAGATCAGCCCGCCGATCCAGATGCTCGCGCCGGCGCCGTAGGTCTCGGCGAGCCAGCCGATCACCGGCGCGCCGACCGGGTTGGTGCCGAGGAACACCAGCACCCAGAGCGCCATCACCCGGCCACGGAAGGCGGCGTCGGTGCCGAGCTGGATCCGCTGGTTGGCGGCCTGGGCGAAGAACACCATGAAGAACCCGGTCGGCAGCAGCAGCGCCACCACCAGCCAGTACGCGGGCGCGAGCCCGACCAGGGTGCCGAAGGTGGAGCAGGCGACGGCCGCGCCCAGCACCAGCCAGACCGACGGCCGGCTGCGCCGTCCGGTGCCGGCCAGCGCCCCGACCAGCGCGCCGACCGCGAGCGCGCTGCTGAACAGGCCGAACGACGCGGCGCCGGTGTTGAAGACGGTCTTGGCCAGCGCGGCGAGGGTGAGCTGGAAGTTGAACAGCGAGGTCGCGATGATCGAGATCATCACCATCGGCAGCAGCAGGTCGGGGCGGCGCCGGACGTAGCGCAGCCCGTCGATCACCTTCGCCTGGGCCCGCTCGTCGCGCGGCGGGAGCGCCTCGCGGTGCAGATCGGCGGTACGCATCCGGACCACGTTGACCAGCGGGGCGATCGAGCTGAGCGCGGTGACCAGGAAGACCGGCCCGACGTCGAACGCGGCGATGGCCAGGCCGGCGAGCGCCGGCCCGACGATCCGGGCGGAGTTGAAGGTGGCCGCGTTGAGCGACAGCGCGTTCGGCAGCAGCGGGGTGCCGACCAGCTCGGAGACGAACGCCTGCCGGACCGGGGTCTCCACCGCGTTCGCCGTACCGAGCAGGGCGGCGAACGCGAAGACGTGCCACAGTTCGACCAGGCCGGTGATGACCAGCAGGCTCATGGCGAGCGCCAGCACGGTCCAGAACGCGTTGGCGACGAAGAGCAGCATCCGCTTGTCGTAGCGGTCGGCCAGCCGCCCGGAGATCAGCGTGAGCAGCAGCACCGGGGTGAACTGCAGCGCGGTCACCACGCCGAGCGCGGTGGCGGAATTGTCGGAGAGCTCGAGGACGAGCCAGTCCTGGGCGATGAACATCATCCAGACGCCGATCAGTTTGATCAGCTGCCCGGACGCGAAGAGCCGGTAGTTGCGGACCTGTAGGGACTGGAACATCGTGCTCAGCTTCGCCTGCACTCTTGGTGCGCCTCCTCGCCGTGGTACGCGTCATCGACGTCGGACGGCGCGGGCGAAGGTGGCGCGGTCAGCCGCGGGCGATCTGTTGCAGGATCTCCGCGGCCTGCCGCAACGTGTCCCGTTCGGCTTCGGTGAGTTCGGCCAGCCGGTGGGCCAGCCACTCGTTACGGGCGCGCTCGAACTGGTCGAGCACCGCCCGTCCCCCCTCGGTCGCCGCCAGGATGACCTGCCGGCCGTCGGTCGGATGGGGGGTGCGCTGCACGAGGCCGCGCTCCTCCAACTTCGCGACGATCTTGGTCATCGTCGGCGGCTGCACCCGCTCGATGTCGGCCAGTTCCCGAGGCGTCAGCGCGCCCGCCAGCTTGAGGCTGGTCAGCGCGGAGAGCTGGGTGACCGTCAGGTCGCCGACCGGCCGGGCCTGGCGGACCCGTCGGTTGAGCCGGGTGATCGCATCACGCAGCTGCGGTGCCAGCTGCGCCGGTGGCACGCGTCTCGCCGTCACCGTCCGCTCCGTCACGATAGTTAGCCTAACTAATGAGCCTGGCTAACGACACCTGATATGACCACGCTCACGAGAAGTTCACCCTGCTCCGGGCCGGGTGACCGGTTGGTCACCCGGCCCGGAGCAGAGCCTCAGAGCACCACGGACTCGATCGGCCCGCGCAGGAAGTACAGCACGAAGAGCGCGGCCACGGCGTACAGCAGCGGGTGGATCTCCCGCGCCTTGCCCTTGGCCAGCTTGACCACCACGTACGTGATCAGGCCGGCGCCGATGCCGTTGGAGATCGAGTAGGTGAACGGCATCAGCACGATGGTGAGGAACGCCGGGATGGCGATCTCGTAGTCGGACCAGTCGATGGTCCGCACCGCGGTCATCATCAGGAAGCCGACCACCACCAGCGCCGTGGAGGCCGCCTCGAACGGCACCACCACCACCAGCGGCGCCAGGAACATGGCCAGCAGGAAGAGCGCGCCGGTGACCAGGTTGGCCACGCCGGTCCGGGCGCCCTCCGCCACACCGGCGGCGCTCTCGATGTACGAGGTGTTGCTGGAGGTGCTCGCCGCACCACCGGCCGCCGCCGCGATCGAGTCGACCAGCAGGATCTCCTTCGCCCGCGGCGGGGTGCCCCGCTCGTCGAGCATGCCGCCCTCCTGGCCGACCGCGACCATCGTGCCCATCGTGTCGAAGAAGTCCGTGATCAGCAGGGTGAAGACGAACATCAGCACGACCAGCCAGCCGGCCCTGCTCCACGAGTCGAGCACGTTGAACTTGCCGAGCAGCGACAGGTCGGGCACGTCCACCCAGCTCTTCGGCAGCTCCGGGACGTTCAGCGACCAGCCCTTCGGGTTCGGCTTGCCGTCGACGAACGACGGGCCGATGTTCCCCACCGCCTCGACGATCACCGCCAGCACGGTGGAGGCCAGGATGCCGATCAGGATGGCGCCCTTGACCCGGCGTACCACCAGCACCAGGGTCAGCAGCAGACCCACCACGAAGACCAACATCGGCCAGCTGACCAGCTTGCCGCCGATGCCCAGGCCGACCGGCACGGTGGTGTTCGCCTCGTCCGGGATGCGCCGGACGAAGCCGGCGTCGACCAGGCCGATGATGGTCAGGAAGAGGCCGATGCCGACGCCGATCGCCGTCTTCATCTGGGTCGGCACCGAGCGGAACACCGCGGTGCGCAGGCCGGTCAGCACCAGCACGGCGATGATCACACCTTCGATCACCACCAGGCCCATCGCGTCCGCCCAAGTCATCTCCGGGGCGATCTCGTACGCGACCAGCGCGTTGACGCCGAGGCCGGCGGCGAGCGCCAGCGGGAACCGGCCGACCACCCCCATCAGGATGGTCATCAGGCCGGCGACCAGCGCGGTCGCCGCGGCCAGCGCGGGAATGGGCAGGGACTTGCCGTCACCGTCGACGGCACCACCAAGGATGAGCGGGTTGAGCACCACGATGTACGCCATCGTGAAGAAGGTCGCCAGGCCACCGCGTACCTCGCGGCTCATCGTCGAGCCGCGGGCGGAGATCTCGAAGAAGCGATCGAAACCGTTGCGCGGGTGAGCGGGGTCGGGTGGTGTGCCGTTCTCGGGCGGCTCTACTGCCATCAGGTCCTCGCAGGTGATCTACCGTTGTCGCGCGCATCGTCCCAGATCACCGGCGGGCAGGAAAAGCGGGTCACGTACGCTTGCCGGGTGCCGAAGCAGCAGCCGCCGCGGCCGGAGCCGCTCGACCCGCCGATGGTGCCGTTCGCTCTCGCCGGGATGGCGATCTGGGCGGTCGTCGGGCTGGTGCTGCTGGTCTTCTTCCGCGACTGGCTCACCGAGCACGGGCGGGAGGACTGGCTCTGGACCTGCCTGGCCGGTTTTCTGTGGGGTATCCCCGGTCTCGCGGTGATGATGCGGCACGACGCGAACCGGCGCCGCCGCCGCGCCGCCGCCCGCTGAGCGGCGGCGTCGACCGACCCGTCAGGGGTGCCCGTACGGCTCCGCCGGCTCCGCGGCCTCGACCGAACCGGGCGCCCGGCTGACCGCCACCGCCTCCACCGCGCTGTCGTCGTAGACGGTGGGCAGCTCGTCGACCGGCGTCTCGGCGGCCTCGACCAGCGTCTCCGAGTGCGCGCCGCAGCCGTGGTCGGCGCTGACCACCCGGCCGTCGTCCGGGGCGTAGAAGTTGCCGCAGACGCCGAAGCACTGCCGCAGGGCGCCGGCCAGCGGCAGGTAGAAGCCGCAGGTCCCGCAGCGGGCCGCGGCCGGCGCGGCGGTGGAGATGGGCGCGGACGGGCCGTGGTCGCCGTCGTACCAGCGCTGGGCGGCCTCGCTGCGCCCCTCCCGGGACAGCACCCGGGCCCGGCCGAGGCCGAGCTCCCAGGCGGTCTCCTCGACGCCCGGGTCGTCGGAGAGCAGGTAGCCGGGCTGGAGTCGCTCGTCGTCGGGCGGGGTGGGCAGCAGGTCACCGGGACCGAGGTCGCCCGGCTTGAGCCGCTCCTGCCAGGGCAGCCAGCCGGGGGCGCGCAGCGCGTCCGGGCCGGGCAGCAGCACCGTCTCGCAGATCGTCACGTTCCGGCTGCGGGGCACCCGGGTGACGGTGACCGCCCAGCGCCAGCCGCGGTAACCGGCCAGCCGGCACTCGAAGTAGTGGGTGACGAGCCGGTCGCCCTCGGCGACGGCCTGGAGGTGGTCGCCGACGTCGGTGGGCTCCACCTCGGTGATGGCTTCGCGCGCCAGCTCGACGGCGGCGGCGCAGACCTGGTCGAGGCGGGCGGCGCGGGCGGAGGCGGGCCTGGTCACCTCACCATTGTTCCCCATCCGGGCGGGCGACTGTCAGCCACTCCCCGCAGACGTTCTCGCGCAGTGGTGCGGCGTACGCCGGACGGATGGGCGAGGATGGTGCACATGCCGCTGTTCTCCCGCTCCGAGCGGTCCCTCCTCGGGCGGACCGTCGGCACCGGCATCAAGGGCGTACGCCTGCTGCTGCGCGGTTCGTTCAGCGGTGGCCGCTGGATGACCCGGCGGGCCGGCCGGGCCCGGGCCCGGGGCGCGGGCGGCGAGGTCGGCATGGTCCGCCTCTTCGACCTGCACGCGATCTCCTGCGCCGGTGACACGCTGATCGCCATCGGCCTGGCCGGGACGATCTTCTTCAACGTGCCGCTGGGCGAGGCGCGCAGCAAGGTCGCGCTCTACCTGCTGGTGACCATGGTGCCGTTCGCCATGCTGGCCCCGGTGGTCGGGCCGCTGCTCGACCACTTCCGGCACGGCCGCCGGTACGCGCTGGCCGCCACCATGCTCGGCCGGGCGTTCCTGGCCTGGCTGATCTCGGACTACATCCACGGCTTCGGGCTCTATCCGGCGGCCTTCGGGGTGCTGGCGCTCTCCCGCGCGTACGGCGTGGCCCGCTCGGCGGCGGTGCCCCGGCTGCTGCCGGAGGGGCTCGGCCTGTCCCAGGTCGGCGCCCGGGCCAGCGTCTACGGCACGGTGGCCGGCGCGCTGGTCGCCCCGATCGGGCTGGCCGCGTTCTGGTTCGGCCCGCAGTGGCCACTGCGGGTGGCCTCGGTGATCTTCCTGGTCGGCATGGTGATCTCCCTGCGGCTGCCGCCGAAGGCGGATTCGGAGCCGCCGGAGCGGGTGCCCCGCCCGCTGCGGGCGCTGTACGGCCGCTCCGGTGACCGCCCGCTGGGCCGCGGTCGGCCCGCCGGCCGGCTGGTGATCGCCACCCTGATCGGCGCGGCGGGGTTGCGCGCGATCTACGGCTTCCTGCTGCTCTTCCTCGCCTTCGCGATCAAGGCGGGCGACCTGACCACCGTGGTGTTCGGCCGCGACCTGGGCGCCGAGGGCGCGCTGGGGCTGGTCGGCGGGGCGCTCGCGGTGGGCACCTTCCTGGCCACCGCGGTCGGCACCCGGCTGCGCATCCACCGCCCGGCCGCCATCCAGTCCAGCGGAATGGTCATCGTGGCCGGCGTGGGGGTGCTCGCCGCGCTCAAGTTCTCGCTGCCGATGGTGGCGTTGCTCTGCCTGGTGGCCGCCCTGATCAGCGGCATCGCCAAGCTGGCCGTGGACGCCTCGATCCAGGAGCGCATCCCGGAGCGGCTGCGGGCGAGTTCGTTCGCGCACTCGGAGACGGTGCTGATGCTGGCCTTCGTCGCCGGTGGCGGGCTCGGGCTGGTGCCGTTCGAGGGACGCGTGGGGATCGCGGTGGTGGCCGGGGTGGGTGCGCTGGCCGCCGTCCGCGCCATCGTGATGGCCGGCCGGCTGCGCGCCGAACGGCTGGTCGGCCGCCCGCTCGGCGACGACGAGCTGACCGAGGACGAGTCCGAGAGCGGCGACCGCAACGGCCGGCCGGCGGAGGCCACGCCCACCTCTCCGGCCCCCACCCAGGCCGGCTTCGTGGACGACCCCGACCTCGCCCCGCCGGGCTTCCACATCTACCGCCCGTCGTCAGCCGTGGGCGGGCCGGGCGGGACCGACGACGAGACCCGGCGCGAGCCGAGGGGGCCGGTGTCGTGACCGGTCTGCTCGTGGTGACCGCGGTACCGGCCGAGGCGGAGGCGGTCCGCGCCGGCCTGCCGGATCCGGACACGGTGGTGGTGCCGGTGGGCGTGGGCCCGGCCGTCGCCGGTGCGGCCACCGCCCGGTTGCTGGCGCTCGCCGAGGCCGCCGGACGGCCGTACCGGGGCGTGGTGAGCGCCGGCGTGGCCGGTGGCTTCGCCGGCGCCGTGGCGGTGGGCGGCACCGTGCTGGGCACCCGCAGCGTCGCCGCCGACCTGGGCGCCGAGTCGCCCGCCGGGTTCATCCCGGTGGACGAGCTCGGCATGCCGCCCGAGCTGCTCGGCGGCGGCGTCGCGGTCGCCGCCGATCCCGACCTGCTGGCCACCCTCCAGTCGGCCCTGCCCGAGGCGACGGTGGGCGCGGTGTTGACGGTCAGCACGGTGACCGGCACCGCCGCGAGCACCGAGGAGCTGCGCCGCCGGCACCCCGACGCGGTCGCCGAGGCCATGGAGGGGTACGGCGTCGGCGTCGCCGCCGCCCACGCCGGCCTGCCCTTCGTCGAGCTGCGTACCGTCTCGAACCCGATCGGCCCCCGGGACCGCGACGCCTGGCGGATGCGCGAGGCGCTCGCCGCCCTCACCACCGCCGCCGCGGCCCTGGCCTGACCTCGGCCGGCACCCGCCGGTCAGCGGCGCGGCAGGTCGAACCGCAACGCCGACGGCCGGCTCGTCTCCAGTTGGTAGCCGCACCTGAGCAGGAAGTCGACGCCACCCAGCTCGGCGACCGCGCGGGCCGTCCGGATGCCGGCCCGGGCCATCTCCTCGCCGAGCAACTGGACGAGCCGCCGGCCGATGCCCACGTACCGCAGCTGGGGCGCGATCACCACGCCGTCCAGCACGAGCACCCGCTCGTCCCCCAGGTCGTCGCCGAGACAGAGGTCCTCGCTGCGTTCGTGGGCCCGCAGCTCGCCGACCAGGTCACCGCCGGGTAGTTCGGCCACCAGCCGCCAGCAGCCGGCCGGCACCGCCTCGGTCACCCGGCGGACCCCGACGGCGGCCCGGGCCCGCTCCCGCAGCCGTCGCTCGTCGCGACGCTTGCGGTCGAGGTCGTACGTCACCTCGGGCACCCGCACCGGCCAGCGCACCGGCGGGAGGTTGTACCAGTGCGCCCACCACGCCGCCGGCCAGTCCTTCAGCGTCCGCACCTGGCGGAGGTCCAGGTGCGCCGGATACCGCCGCCCCGCCTCGTCCCGATGCCCGTCGTGCGGCTCCTCGGGCCTGCTGTCGATTCCGTCAGCGGCTTCAGTCCGGGCGGTGGCGGAATTCCGGACACCTACCGGCAAGCGCGGTTCCGGCGGCCGCGCCGGCGACTGAGTGCCGTCCTCTCGAGCGGCAGCGCACTCCCGAACACTCACGGTCAACTCGCCGCCGGCGGCGCGGATCAACCGCTCGACCGTCCGGAGCCGGGGATCCGCCTCCGGATCCGACTCGAGCCGCGCCACCGTGCTCTTGGGGACGCCGGAACGCTGGGCCAGTTCCCGCTGACTCAGATCCGCCCGCCGTCGCAGCGCACGCAGCGCGGCTCCCACGTCGATCGCCCCCGCCCGCTTCGCCATTCCTCGATGGTTCCGGCTCGCCGGACGGACTTCAACAGCCTCCCGCCACCTGTGGAAAACCCTGTGGAAAACCAGACCAGGCTGGGGCCCACGGCCTCTCCCGAAGACACTGTCGAGCTGCCCCATCCATAGGACCAAGACCTCCGGCACCGGAGGGGGCAGGCAGTCGGAGGGGGCAGGCAGTCGGAGGGGGCAGGCGCCCCACCAGTTCCGCGGCCCACCTTGCGGCGCACTGCTGTGCGGAGGCCCAACGCCAGCCCTCCGAGCGGCCGAGGGAGAGGTCCAAGGGCACCGGCACCCCCGGCGCCCCATCTATGAGGGCAGCTCTGAAGGACCGCAACAGCAACTGCCGCCCCTGACTGACCACGTCGCGCCCAGCAGCCACACAAAGACTCCCTCAAAACCACTTGCCAGAGCGGAGTCGGAAGGCTGCCGGTCGGCGGCATGGCAGGTGGGACGACCGGTGCCGCCGGGCAACACGGGCGCGTGCGGCTCGGACCACGGCAGACGGCTCGACACCGGGTCGGCTCGAGGCGTAGCGGATCACAGTGGCGGGGGCCGGGGCGGGCGGGGCCGGGGCGGGGCTACGGTGGGGGTGTGGCGCTCTCGCTGGCGATCTCGCCCTGCCCCAACGACACGTTCGTCTTCCACGCCCTGGTGCACGGTCAGGTGCCCGGCGCCCCGCCGGTCGAGGTGACCTACGCCGACGTGGACGTCACCAACACCGCCGCCGAGCGCGGGGCGTTCGACCTGGTCAAGGTGAGTTACGCGGCGCTGCCCTGGCTGCTCGACGACTACCACCTGCTGCCGTGCGGCGGCGCGCTCGGCCGGGGCTGCGGGCCGCTGGTGCTCACCCGGGGCGACGGCAACGGGGCCGGCGGCCCGGACCGGGCCGACCTCACCGGCGCCACGGTGGCGGTGCCGGGCGACCGGACCACCGCGTACCTGCTCTTCCGGCTCTGGGCGGCCGGGCGCCCGCCGGCCCGGATCGAGGTGGTGCCGTTCCACCAGATCATGCCGGGCGTCGCCGCCGGCCGGTACGACGCCGGCCTGGTCATCCACGAGGCCCGGTTCACCTACCCGCGACACGGCCTTACCGCGCTGGTCGACCTCGGCGAGTGGTGGGAGGCCG
Source organism: Micromonospora sp. CNZ280 (assembly GCF_011759515.1). NCBI lineage: Bacteria > Bacillati > Actinomycetota > Actinomycetes > Micromonosporales > Micromonosporaceae > Micromonospora > Micromonospora sp. CNZ280. The sequence continues at coordinate 2,507,375 of NZ_JAAOYP010000001.1, read as the reverse complement.
ACACCGGCCTGCCGATCCCGCTCGGCGCGATTTTGGCCCGCCGCGGCGCCGTCGACCCGGAGGCCGCCGCCGGGTGGATCCGCGACTCGGTACGCCGAGCCTGGGCCGACCCGGCGGCCAGCCGCGACTACGTGCTCGCGCACGCCCAGGAGATGGAGCCCGACGTGGTGGACCGGCACATCGGCCTCTACGTCAACGAGTTCACCGCCGACCTGGGAGACGCCGGGTTCGCCGCCGTCGAGGCGCTGCTCGGCCGGGCCACCGACGCCGGGCTGGTGCCTCAGACCTCCAGCTCGCGCGCCACCGCGTGGACCAGCTGAGCGATCTTCTGCGCGGTCTTGCGGTCCGGGAACCGGCCCCGGCGCAGGTCCGGCTGGACCTTCGCCTCCAGCACCTTGATCATGTCTTCGACCAGGCCGTGCAGCTCCTCCGCCGGCCGGCGGCGCAGTTCGGCCACCGAGGGCGGCGCCTCGAGCAGCTTGACCCCCATCGCCTGGGCGCCCCGGCGGCTGTCCACCACGCTGAAGTCGACCCGCTGACCACCCTTGAGGTCGGTGACACCCGCGGGTAGCGCGCCCTTCGGCAGGAACACGTCGCCACCCTCGTCACTGGTGACGAACCCGTATCCCTTGGCCGCGTCGTACCACTTCACTCGACCCGTAGGCACCTGAGATCCCCTGCTTCGCTTGAACCGTCTACTGCTCCAAGGCTAGCCGGATCATGCCGTCGAGCGCCGCCGGGAATCCGGTGAGATCATCGAGCACCAGTTCCGCCCCCGCCGCGCGCAGCTCGTCGACCGAGCACGGGCCGGTGGCGACCCCGATCCCGGGCACGTCGGCCGCCTTGGCGGCCACCATGTCGGCCACGTGGTCGCCGACGTAGTGGGTCGCGCCGTGGGCCCGCAGCGCGGTCGCCTTCTCCTCGGCGAACAGGTCGCCGGCCACCTCGTCGACGGTGATCCCCAGGTGGTCCAGGTGCAGCCGGGCCAGCCGGCCCAGCTTGGAGGTGACCACCAGCACCCGGCCGCCGTGGGCGCGTACCGCCTCGATGGCGGCGAGCGCGCCGGGCAGCGGGACACTGGGCGTGATCGCGTACGCCGGGTAGAGCTCGCGGTACATGCGGACGGCCGCGTCCACCTGCTCCGGCGGGAACCAGTGGGCGATCTCGGTGCGCAGCGGCGGGCCGAGCCGGGACACCGCCAGCTCGGCGTCCACCGGCACGCCGGTGCGGGCGGTCAACGCCCGGTAGGCGGCGGCGATGCCGGGGCGCGAGTCGACCAGGGTCATGTCGAGGTCGAAACCGACCGTAGGTGCGGGCATGCCGAGAAGGTACCCGGTCAACCCGGTCGAGCCGGACGTCCGAGGGGCGCGACGGCCCCCCGCCGGGCTAGCGTGGAACGACGATGACCACCTCACTCGCCGACCACCTCCGGTCGCTGCCCGACGAGTCGCTCGCCGCCCTGCTCCAGCTGCGGCCGGACCTCGTCGTACCCGTGCCGGCCGACGTCTCCGCGCTCGCCATCCGGGCCCAGTCGCGGGTCTCGGTGGCCCGCGCCCTGGACGGGCTGGACCAGTTCACCCTGCAGATCCTGGACGCCGCCCGGCTGACCCGGGACCCGGCCGACGGCAGCACCTCCACCGAGGCGGTGCTCGCCATGGCCACCGCCGGGCCACACCCGCCCGCCCCGACCGCCGTCCGGGCCGCGGTCAACCGGCTGCGCGCGCTCTTCCTGCTGTACGGCCCGGAGAGCGGTCTGCAGATCGTCGGCGGCATCGACGAGATCTCGCCGTACCCGGCGGGGCTCGGCCGACCGGCGGCGGAGCTGGACCCGCGGGCGGCAGCGCTCTGCGCGGACCCGGCGAAGCTGCGGCGCACGCTGCTGGCCGCGCCGCCCTCGGCCCGGGCGATCCTGGACCGGCTGGCCGCCGGCCCGCCGGTGGGCAGCGTGCCGCCCGGCGCGCTCCAGGCCCCGCCGGTCGGCGCGGAGGACGCGCTGCCGCCCGACCCCACCAACGGCGGGGCGCCGACCGGCTCGCCGGTGCGCTGGCTGGTCGACCACCGGCTGCTGGTCCGGATCTCCGGCGGCGCGGGCGGGACCGGCACCGTCGAGCTGCCCCGGGAGATCGGCCTGCTGCTGCGGCGGGACACCGGCCCGCTCGGTCCGCTGCGCACCAGCCCGCCGCCGGTGACGGCCGCGCCCCGCGAGCCGAAGGCCGCCGACTCCGCCGGCGCCGGCCAGACCATGGAGGTGGTACGCCTCACCGAGGCGCTGCTGGAGAATCTCGCCGCCGAGCCGGTGCCGGTGCTCCGCTCCGGCGGGCTGGGCGTACGCGAGCTGCGCCGGCTGGCCCGGGTCGGCGGGGTGGACGAGCCGACGGCGGCGCTGCTGCTGGAGGTGGCGTACGCGGCCGGGCTGCTCGGCGAGATGGACCTGCCCGGCGCGACCACCGCCCGGTACGGCGCCGACCAGCAGGTGCTGCCGACCGCCGGCTACGAGGTGTGGCGGGCCAGTTCGCTGGCCCAGCGCTGGGAGCAGCTGGCCCGGGCCTGGCTGACCATGACCCGGCAGGTCGGGCTGGTCGGGCAGCGCGACGACCGGGACCGGCCGATCACTGTGCTCTCCGCCGAGGCGGAGCGGGCCGGCGCGCCGCTCGCCCGGCGGTCGGTGCTCGGGGTGCTGGCCGACCTGGAGCCGGCCACCGCGCCGACCCCGGAGGAGGTGCAGGAGCTGCTGGACTGGCGGGCGCCGCGGCGCAGCCGGGGCCGCGAGGCCGCGCACCGGGAGGTGCTGGCCGAGGCGGCCACGCTGGGCGTCACCGGCCTCGGTGCGCTCACCTCGTACGGGCGGCTGCTGCTGGCCGACGTGACGGCGGGCGACGAGCGGGGCGGGGACGACCCGCTGGGGCTGCGGGTGGAGGCCGAGGAGGGTGAGCCGTCGACGGCGGTACGCGCGCTGGACGCCCTGCTCCCGGCCCCGGTCGACCACTTCCTGGTGCAGGCCGACCTGTCGGTGGTGGTGCCCGGCCCGCCCGACCCGGCGCTCGCCGCCGAACTGGAGGTGGTGGCCGAGCAGGAGTCGGCCGGCGGGGCGAGCGTGTACCGGGTCACCACGGCGAGCGTGCGCCGCGCCCTGGACGCCGGCTTCTCGGCCGACGACCTGCACGGGCTGTTCCGGCGGCGGTCCCGCACGCCCGTGCCGCAGGGGTTGACGTACCTGATCGACGACGTGGCCCGCAAGCACGGCGGGCTGCGGGTCGGTTCGGCCGGCGGGTACGTGCGCAGCGACGACGAGGCGCTGCTCACCGAGGTGCTGGCCGACCGGCGGCTGGAGTCGCTGGCGTTGCGCCGGCTGGCGCCGACGGTGCTGGTCACGCCGTACCAGGTGAACCGGATGCTGCTCGCGCTCCGCGACGCCGGCTACGCGCCGGTGCCGGAGGACGCCAGCGGGGCGGCCGTGCTGGCCCGGCCGAAGACCCGGCGGGCGCCGGCCCGGGTGTCGGTGGCCGCCCGGACGCTCGACCCGCTGGCCACGCCGAAGCTGTCCATGCCGCGGCTGCTCGGGGTGGTGGAGCAGATCCGGCGCGGCGACGCGGCGGCCCGGGCGGCCCGGCGCGCGCCGGCCATGGTCCGGGGCGTCGCCGACCGGACCGGTCCGGTGGCGGTGCCGAGCCACAGCGACGCCCTGGCGGTGCTGCAGCAGGCGGTGCGCGACAAGGCGCTGGTCTGGGTGGGGTACGTCGACGCGCACGGGGCGACGGCGTCCCGGCTGGTCCGGCCGGTGTCGATCGGGGCCGGCTACCTGCGGGCCGAGGACGAGCGGACGGAGATGCTGCACACCTTCGCGCTGCACCGGATCACGGCGGCGGTGCTGGAGGAGTAGTCGGGGTCAGCGCCGGCTGCGCCGTACCGTCCCGACCACGGAGATGATCAGCAGCAGTGCGAAGCCGGCGCCGGCCGACTCGCCGACCGAGTCGACAAAGCCCTGCTGGAGCACCAGCCAGCCGAAGAGGAACCACCCGACGAGCACCACCGCGGCGAGCGTGTACGCGACGACGGTGGCCGTGGAGACCTCGTCGGCGGGCGCGTCGTCGTGCTGGGGGATCGCTTCACGGTCGACGGTCATCCTCGGCCCCTCCCCGTCCGGTCCGGCCCCTGCCGTCCCAGCGTGTCACTCGGGTGACCGGAGTGACAGGGGATAAAACCCCGATCGGACGTGATGTGCGACCCCGATCCGGCTCAGGGGCGACCTCAGGTGCCGGGCCGGCGACCGACCAGCACCACCTTGCTGCCGACCTTGCCGAGTTCCCAGTACCGGACCGCGTCGGCGTGCAGCAGGTTGACGCAGCCGTGCGAGCCGATCGACTTGTTGTGCAGGTAGGTGGTGGTCTCGTGGAAGCCCGTCCCCTGGGTGAAATGCTGCCAGTACGGCAGCCAGACCTCGTACGGGTTGGACCATTCCTTGATGTTGCGGTAGTTGATGGTGAAGGTGCCGGCCGGCGTGCGGTAGCCGGGCATCCCGGTGCGGGTCACCGTGGGCTTGACGATCACCTTGCCGTTGCGCATCACCCAGGTGGTCTGCCGGGTCAGGTCGATGCAGAAGGTGGTGCCCGAGCCGGCCTTGCAGCGGCTGGTGTCGGTGGTGGCCAGCCGCTTCGCCACGTCGTACGTCGTCGGGCCGGCGCGGCCCTGCACGGGCCGGATGTCGTACCGCTTCTGGAACTTCTTGATGGCGGCGCAGTCGGCGGCGGACTGCCGGCCGTCCACGGTCAGCGTGCCGAACCCGCCGAGTTGCGCGAGGTACGTCTCCACCGCGCGCTGGTGCTCGCCCTGCGGGCAGCCGGTGTACGTCGGCGAGCGGGTGGGTTTGGGCTTCGGCGGGGTGCTCTCGGTGGGTTCCGGCGCGGCGCTGCGGGTCGGCATCGGCGGCGCCGTGGTGGGCTGGACCGGCTGGTCCGGCCCGGGCGCATCGCTCGCCCCCGTTACCTGTTCCGCCGCACCGGCCGGCACGGGCTCCCCGCCCCCGCCCCTGCCTGCCTGCGGATCGAACGTACACGCACCGGCGCCGACCACCGTGACGACTGCCAGGGCGACGAGCCGGGTGGTGATCCGGACATGCTTCATGAGCCCTCCCTGGACAGCCGTCCCCTTGGTAGACGTTTGCGAGTACCGCGACGGTTGCGTGCGGTGAGCATTTTTCTTTGCTCATCTCGGTGCGTGCAACACTGGATGGTCGGCCTGCGGCGGGTAACCGCCGTTCGTGAGGGTCGACGAGCAGCCCGAGGAGAGGACGCTGGCGTGAGCGGTGGACCACTGATCGTGCAGTCGGACAAGACCCTGCTGCTGGAGATCGACCACCCCGACGCGCAGGCCTGCCGGATGGCCATCGCGCCCTTCGCCGAGCTGGAGCGCTCCCCGGAGCACGTGCACACCTACCGGCTCACCCCGCTCGGGCTGTGGAACGCCCGGGCCGCCGGCCACGACGCGGAGAGCGTGGTCGACGCGCTGATCAAGTTCTCCCGCTACCCGGTGCCGCACGCGCTGCTGGTCGATGTGGCCGAGACGATGGACCGGTACGGCCGGCTCCAGCTCGCCAACGACCCGGCGCACGGCCTGGTGCTGCGGGCGCTGGACCGGCTGGTGCTGGTCGAGGTGGCCAAGAGCAAGAAGCTCGCCGGCATGCTCGGCAACAAGATCGACGATGACACCATCGCTGTGCACCCGTCCGAGCGGGGCCGGCTCAAGCAGGCGCTGCTCAAGCTCGGCTGGCCGGCGGAGGACCTGGCCGGCTACGTCGACGGCGAGGCGCACCCGATCGAGCTGGCCGAGGCCGGCAAGGAAGGCCGCAAGCCGTGGACGCTGCGGTCGTACCAGCGGGAGGCGGTCGAGGCGTTCTGGGCCGGCGGGTCGGGCGTGGTGGTGCTCCCCTGCGGCGCCGGCAAGACGCTGGTCGGCGCGGCGGCGATGGCCGAGGCGAAGGCGACCACGCTGATCCTGGTCACCAACACGGTGGCCGGGCGGCAGTGGAAGCGGGAGCTGATGGCCCGCACCTCGCTGACCGAGGAGGAGATCGGCGAGTACTCGGGTGAGCGCAAGGAGATCCGCCCGGTCACCATCGCCACGTACCAGGTGCTCACCTCGCGGCGCGGCGGCGCATTCACCCACCTGGACCTGTTCGGCGCCCGCGACTGGGGCCTGGTCATCTACGACGAGGTGCACCTGCTGCCCGCGCCGATCTTCCGGTTCACCGCGGACCTCCAGGCCCGCCGCCGGCTCGGCCTCACCGCGACCCTGGTCCGCGAGGACGGCCGGGAGGGCGACGTGTTCAGCCTGATCGGCCCCAAGCGGTACGACGCGCCGTGGAAGGACATCGAGTCGCAGGGCTGGATCGCCCCGGCCGAGTGCATCGAGGTACGCGTGACCCTCACCGACGCGGAACGGATGGCGTACGCGACGGCGGAGGCCGAGGAGCGCTACCGGATGGCGGCGACCGCCCGCACCAAGCTGCCAGTGGTTCGCGCGTTGGTGCAGCGGCACCCGGAGGAGCAGGTCCTCGTCATCGGCGCGTACATCGACCAGCTGCACCAGCTCGGCGAATACCTGGACGCGCCGATCGTGCAGGGCTCCACCACCAACAAGGAGCGGGAGCGGCTGTTCGACGCGTTCCGCTCGGGTGAGCTACGGACGCTGGTGATCTCGAAGGTCGGGAACTTCTCCATCGATCTGCCGGAGGCGGCGGTGGCGATCCAGGTGTCGGGGACGTTCGGGTCGCGGCAGGAGGAGGCGCAGCGGCTGGGGCGGGTGCTGCGGCCGAAGGCCGACGGCCGGCAGGCGCACTTCTACACGGTGGTCTCCCGGGACACCATCGACACGGAGTACGCGGCGCACCGGCAGCGCTTCCTCGCCGAGCAGGGGTACGCGTACACGATCGTGGACGCGGACGACGTCCTCGGCCCGACGCTGCCCTCGTTCGACTGACCGGCGCGGCGATCGACGGGCCGGTCCACGCCAGACAGGTCGCCACTCGTTGCCTTTGGAGCTGACGTCAGCAACGACTCAACGGCGACCACCGGCTGAAAGCGGTCGGGGCAGCTGCTCGCCCTGCTCTGCTAGATCGGCGACGACGTCGCGCAGCATCTCCTGCAGTCCCTGCAGTGCCTCGAACTGTGAGGGCGCCAGCCAGGATAGGGACGGGAACTCGGCACAGGTGGCGACGAAATCGTGGTCCTCGGCGGACCAGGTGACGCGGTAGATGTAGTGGGCGATCCCGGGACGGGAACGGGCCTTCATCGCACGGCCTCCATGTCTGTCACCTAAAGTCTAGGGCGTTTTACTATCGGCATCTAGTAACCTAGACTTGCCACGTGAAGCGGGTCGACCTGATCAACAGGATCAGCAAGGCAGCTGCCGACGCCGGCGTGACCTTCGAAAAGGTCCGCGAGGGTGGCAGCCACACGATCTACAGATATGGCCCGCAGAACGTCGTCATACCTCGACACAAGGAGATCAACGAGCTCACGGCGCGGGGTATCCTGCGCAGCCTGGGCTTGAGGTAAGGGGGGCGTCGTTGATGAAGTACACCGCCAGATGCGTACGCTCGGGTGCCTGGTGGGCGATCAGCGTGCCAGAGATCAAGGGCGTGTTCTCTCAGGCTCGTCGTCTCGACCAGGTCGAAGGGATGGCACGTGAAGCCATCGCCCTCATGCTCGACGTCGACCCGCAGAGCTTCGACGTCGACGTGCAGCCCGACCTGCCGCAAGAGGTGACCCGCGCCCGCAAGGCCCGGAGCGCCCTGCGCAAGGCCGAAGAGTCCGCCGAAGAGGCGACTGTCACCGCCGCGCGCGCACTACTGGCGAAGGGCTACACGGTCCGCGACGCGGGCGCGCTTCTTGGCATCTCCCCGCAGCGCGTGTCTCAGCTAGCGCCGAAGAAGGCTGGCAGCGCCAGCAAGATCCGCAAGGGCAGGAAAGCCGCGCTCAGGCCGGGACAGGAGAGCGCCGCCGCTTGATGCGGCCTCGGGTCGCGGTGGTTCGTTCGCCCATCCGGACGTGTTCGGCACGCCCGCGACTGGGGCGGCCTGGTCATCTACGACCGCGCCGTGGAAGGACATCGAGTCGCAGGGCTGGATCGCCCCGGCCGAGTGCATCGAGGTACGCGTGACGCTCACCGACGCGGAGCGGATGGCGTACGCGACGGCGGAGGCCGAGGAGCGCTACCGGATGGCGGCGACCGCCCGCACCAAGCTGCCAGTGGTTCGCGCGTTGGTGCAGCGGCACCCGGAGGAGCAGGTCCTCGTCATCGGCGCGTACATCGACCAGCTGCACCAGCTCGGCGAATACCTGGACGCGCCGATCGTGCAGGGCTCCACCACCAACAAGGAGCGGGAGCGGCTGTTCGACGCGTTCCGCTCGGGTGAGCTACGGACGCTGGTGATCTCGAAGGTCGGGAACTTCTCCATCGACCTGCCGGAGGCGGCGGTGGCGATCCAGGTGTCGGGGACGTTCGGGTCGCGGCAGGAGGAGGCGCAGCGGCTGGGACGGGTGCTCCGGCCGAAGGCCGACGGCCGGCAGGCGCACTTCTACACGGTCGTCTCCCGGGACACCATCGACACGGAGTACGCGGCGCACCGGCAGCGCTTCCTGGCCGAGCAGGGGTACGCGTACACCATCGTCGACGCCGACGACGTCCTCGGCCCGAAGCTCCCGAGCGTGGACTGAACCGCGCTGGTCAGGCGGCCTTGAGCTTCCGCAGGATGTACTGGTTGAGGCTCATGCCGTCCTCGGCGGCCTGGATGGCAAGCTCGCGGTGCAGGCTTTCACCGATGCGCAGGTTGAACTTGCCCGAGTAGCTGCGCTCGGCGTCGTTGAGGGCCCGGCGGACATGCAGCGGCCGCGCCCCGGCCTGGGACGCGGCCGCTGCCGGACGGTCAGTACTGCGGGGTGATGAAGATGCCCGCCTGGTCGACGATCGCGTGGGTGGTGCCCGAGCTGCCGTTGTAGAGGCTCAACCCGCCACGGGTATCAACGATCGCGAGGTTCGACGCTGTCTCGCCCGGCACGAAGTTGACATTCGACGCCGTCGGGCGCGCCTCATTGCCCGGATGGGCGATGAGGAAACCGGAGGCGGTCGGCTTGGTGACCGTCAGGTTCGCCACCACCGCGGCGGCGCTCACACAGCAGGCCAGATCGGCGACGTGCGGGCTGACCGTGACCGTCTCCCGCGGCTGAAGCGGCTTGGCGCCCCCACGGGTGGGGAGGCCCGTGGCATCCCGGCTGTCGGCGATCCGCAGCGGCCCGTTCGGGACGTAGCTGAGCTGGCCGTCCGACCCGAAGTACCCGGCCAGGTCCGCGATCACGTGCGTGCTGCCGGAGCTCTGGTTGTGGATGCTCGCCTTGAGGTCCGTCACCGGAACGATCACCAGGTTCGGGATGGTCTGGCCGGTGACGAAGTTCAGGTTCGACGCGTTCGGCACCGACGAACCGTGCGGGAAGAGCTTCAGTACGCCGTTGGCCTGCGGCGCGGTGACGGTGACGTTGAGGACGACGGCCGTGGCACCCGGGGAGACCTTCCGGTCCAGATCGAGCGTCCGGGTGCTGTTCGGCGCGAGCGCGCCACCCTCGGTGCGGGTGTCCAGGACCCGCGTCGGCGTCTGGGTGGCGAAGCCCTGGCCGGCTTCCCCGTACCAGCCCTGCAGGTCAGCGACGACGTGCACCGTGCCGCTGCCACTGTTCCGGAACCTGATCTTCCCGTTGCTCATCGGGACGGTCACCAGGTTCGGCACCGTCTCCTTGGCCACGAAGTTGACGTTCGAGGCGCCGGGCAGGCTCGTGTCGTCGGGGTAGACAGTGAGGAAGCCGGCGGCCGTCGGCTGGGTCACGGTGACGTTCAGCACCACCGCGCTGATATCCGCCGCCGGTACCCCGCCGATGCTGTTGATCGGCAACACCACCTCGGAGTTCGGCGCCACCGGGGTGGTGGTGTCCACGCCGATCGCGGACCGGGTGTCCAGCAGGCGGGTCGGCGCCACCGCCGTGTAGTGCGCCCCGAGCGTCGTGCAGGACGGGAAGCTGACACCGGCGCTGGACCGGAAGCCGTTCGAACTCGAGTACACCTGCACACAGGCTTTCCCCGCCCGACGGAACCGGTGGTTCACGTTGATCGACGGCCCGTCGACCCACCAGAGGGGTGAGTCACTGAACTTGTACGCGAAGGAGCCGACGGGTCCGTCGGTCGTCCACTGGTTCGAGGTGCTGGCCCGGAGCGTGGTGTCCAGGGGGCCGGCACCGATGGTGCGGTGGAGAGGTTCGATACGCGAACTGTCGGGCCCGATCCGCTCGACCGCCCCCCGGTCGTGGAAGCCGTTGCCTGTGCCGGTGTTGGCCCACGTCGGATCGTCGGCGTGCGAGTTGCCCAGCATGTCGGTGGCCGGCACCCCGCGCGCGGTTGCGTCCGCCGAGTCGATCGCCGGGGAACTCTGCCTCAGTGCGAGGTAGCCGCGGTCGAGGAACCGGGGGTCGAGCAGCGGGTCGGCGACGATGTCGAACGCGCCCTGCCCCGTGGCCGTCTGGAAATCGTCCAGCGTGCGGTAGGTGGTCGCACCCCATCTGTAGAGGGCCCAGCCGGTGGTGGGGTCAATCAGGTTGTGGTGGGCGACCGTGGCCGGCGCCGGATCGGGCACCACCACGATGGCCGTCTTGAGAGTCGGTTCGCCGGCGCATAGATCCTGATCGGCCAAGGGTTTGACGATGTTGTTGGCAACGACTGCGCCGGGCGAGGCGACGAGCATGACGCCCGCTCCGCACCCGGCCTGGATGGTGTTGTTGGTGATGGTCGAGTCGGGGGCGCTGCCGAGGTACATCCCGCCGTTGGGGATCTGGTTGGCAACCACCGTCGCGCCCGTCGCGCCCTCGACTTCCAGCGCCGACCTGCCGGGACCGTGCATCCAGTTCCGGCTCACGGTCACGTCTTGGGAACCGCCGGTCACCCGGACGGCCGGGGCGGACCCCTGGGTGATGGACGTGCCGTCGATGGTGACCCGGGACGAGGCGTCGACCACGACGGCCGCGCCCTGCCGGCCGGTGATGTCGAAGCCGTCGATGACCACGTCGTGCACCTGGCGGAGGGTGAAGATCGTGCCGGTGACGTCGTCCGTGTTGAAGCTGCCCACCCGGACGATGCCGTCGCGGGTGTTGACCGCGCGGAAGGTGATCGGTGCCGCCTCGGTGCCCGACCGGGTGACGGAGACGTTCTCCTGGTAGACCCCTGGCTGCACCAGCACGGTCTGACCGGGCTGCACGACGGCTGCGGCCGCTGAGATCGTGCAGAAGGGTGCCTCTGCGCTGCCGTCACCGCCGGGCACGCAGCCCGTTCTGCTGACAAACAGCTCCGACCCGGCGGGGGCCGGCGCAGGGGCCGCGACGGCGGCGAGAGCCCCCGGCCCGACCAGACCTGCGGCTCCGATCAGTGGTACGAGCGCGAACAGGGAACGAGCAGCTTTCCTCATGAGCACCCCGTGACGATCAATGTGTGACGTGCCGCGGCAGCGTACCCCGGCGCAGAGGTGTGGCATGTCCGTCGATCGGCGCATGCCGCCCAGGCGCCCTTCCGCCACGGTGACGATCATGAAATAGTCACTGTCTCAAAGAGACGGAGGAGAGATCATGCGAACTCGCGCAAGGGTAGGCATCGTCGCGGCGTTGGCCACCGTGCTGGTCGGGGCGACGTCCACCGCCGCCTACGCCGACTACAACACCGGTGGTTGCCGGAATGCGAACGGCGACGCCGGCGGCCTGGACTGCTGGGTCATGTTCTGGGACGACGGTGTGGCGCTGGGCGGCGGCGATTTCCACGCCTACGGCGAGAGGTTGTCCGCATACGACTCGTGGGCCGACGGGCGGGGCGTCTACGTGGGGGCCACCTGGTGGGAGGGCAGCCAGCGGCACGATAACGGCTTCAAGCTGACCAGCGGTGCGAACACCAGTCGCAGCCTGGACCTGGGGAACATCCCCGAGGGAACGAGCGTGACCTTCACGTCGTGCCAGACCGACGACGGAGCCCTGCTCAACTGCCGTACCCAGACGGCGAGGGCTTAATACTCCAACTCACTCGGCTAAGGCGTTGGGCGGCGGTGACGCTGGCCTGTCGGAGCAGGCTGATGACGCGGCCGCGCTCTCACCTCGCCGATGCGGAAACGATTCCTGCCGGCTCGTGCCGTTGGGACGAGGTGCACCTGCTGCCCGCGCCGATCTTCCGGTTCACCGCGGACCTCCAGGCCCGCCGCCGGCGCGGCCTCACGGCAACTTTGGTCCGCAACGGCCGGGAGGGCGAGGAGCGCTACCGGATGGCGGCGACCGCCCGCACCAAGCTGCCCGTGGTCAAGGCCCTGGTCGACCGGCACCCCGGGGAGCAGACGCTGGTGATCGGCGCGTACATCGACCAGCTGCACCAGCTCGGCGAATACCTGGACGCGCCGATCGTGCAGGGCTCCACCACCAACAAGGAGCGGGAGCGGCTGTTCGACGCGTTCCGCTCCGGTGAGCTACGCACGCTGGTGATCTCGAAGGTCGGGAACTTCTCCATCGACCTACCGGAGGCGGCGGTGGCGATCCAGGTGTCGGGGACGTTCGGGTCGCGGCAGGAAGAGGCGCAGCGGCTCGGGCGGGTGCTCCGGCCCAAGGCCGACGGCCGGCAGGCGCACTTCTACACGGTCGTCTCCCGCGACACCATCGACACAGAGTACGCGGCACACCGGCAGCGCTTCCTCGCCGAGCAGGGGTACGCCTACACCATCGTCGACGCCGACGACGTCCTCGGCCCGAAGCTGCCCTCGTTCGACTGATCAGGCGGCGCTGAGCTTCCGCAGTACGTACTGGTTGAGGCTCATCCCCTCCTCGGCGGCGTGGATGGCCAACTCGCGGTGCAGGCTCTCGCCGACGCGGAGGTTGAACCTGCCGGAGTAGCTGCGCTCGGAAAGCGGCTCGGGAACCTGCTCGCCCTGCTCCGCTATGTCGGCGACAACGTCACGCAGCATCTCCTGAAGGCCCTGCAGCGCCTCGATCTGGGAGGGCGCAAGCCAGGAGAGAGACGGAAACTCGGCACAGGTGGCGACGAACTCGTGATCCTCGGCCGACCACGTGACGCGATAGGTGTAGTGGGAGATATCCGGGCGGTCTTCCGGCATCACATGGCCTCCTTCTTGTCGATCGCCTTGAGCACCTGCCGTACCTGGTAAGCCTTTGCCTTTCCCTTGTCGTCCTGAATATTGACCCGTGGGTCACCCGCCCAGGGCATCTTGAACACCGCGTGGGACGTGCCGGTCTGGCGCGGCTTCCCGAAGTAGTGCTCGCACACCCGGAAAAGATCGTTGTACGCGATGTTCTGCTGGTTCCTCCGCATCGCTTCAACGAGCTTGGCTATGGTCGGCACTCGACTATGGTACTACAAGCGGTACCAGGCGTCTCCGCAGCAGCGCGTACCGCAGCTACGGTGGCCAGGCCTGACCCCCTCCGGGGGGAGCCTGGTCGCGGTTGTCATTCAGTGTCAGCAGACATCGTCCCCGCTACCAGATCGAGTCGCAGGCATCGGCAAGCCATCGGGCGAAGTCAGCAGTGAGTCAGCAAACAGGCTGCTGTACGACGGTGACGGAGGGGTAAGGAACGGCTGGCGGCCCGGTGAGGAGTCAATGGTTGCCTCGGTCCAGACCTTCACAGCGGGGCATCAATTCAACGCGTTCGCTGCGTAGGGTGGGCGTCGTGAACGGCGAGGCTCAGGCTCGGCGGCAAGCACAGTTGGCGAAGATTGGGGCCGGACTCGCCCTCATGCTCGTTGTCTGCGCTGTCGATATTTACGTGGTGTGGCCTCGTTTGGCCGAGGCTGCCTACTCGGCTCGCATGTTCATCACCGGCTGCATCACCGCGCCGGACGAGCCGGCGAAGCTCAGTGGTGAGGCGGTGTTTCAGCGGGTGCCGACAGGCGCGACGCCGGTTGAAGGGCCGAGTGCGCAACAGCCGTGCGCCGATGGTGGCGGCAGTGAGAGCAGCCTCTCGGGTGAGGTGACCGTCGAGTATCGCAGTGGGCTGTCGCACGAGGAGATCCGAGGCCACTACGAGGCGGTCGCCCGGGACTCGGGGTGGAGGTCTGACGTCTCCGACATACGGTTGGTATTCGCCATGAAGACGCTGCGGGATCGTTGCCTATGGTTGAGCGTTTTTCCCGATGATGCTGGCCGGCCCGGCTACTACAGAGTCGAGGTCAGTTTCTGGCCCAAGTACAACGACTACTACTGCCGGCGCGACCGGTAGGTAACCGGCTGGACCCGAACATTACGACTCGGTCCCGCAATGCCGGTCCGCCGCTTGGTCCTCGTGCCCCACAGGGTATCCCCCGGTCCGCAGTCGTCCGCGTAAGCTCGCCGGTTTGGCTGCTCCGCGTGACGGCCGCAGAGCGACAGCGGCAGCCGCCGGCGCGCGCCCAGGCGGCGGCGCGTGCGGCCCGTTGCGGGCCGCCTTGATGGGCGTACAGGAATTCTGAACCACTACGCCGGCTATCCGCTGCCGGCTATCCGCGCGGCAGCCCGTCGCGTCCTGTCGCGGGGCTTGCGTGCAGCTGACCCCTTGCAAATGTAGGCGGACTGCGGCAAGCCCTATGCCGCGTGGGTCAGCGCCGCGTGGACTCTGCGACGAAGACGCCGCGACCCGGGCGGCCGACAAGCACGCCTTGCCCTCGCAGCTTCGCCACCGCGCGATGGATGGTCGACAGCGACACGTCATAGTGATCGGACAGCTCCTGAGTGGACGGAATCTGCGACCCGGGCTGGAACTCGCCCACCTCGATCCGCCTCAGCAGATCCTTGATCAACTCGTCCATGGTCGGCGGAATCGGCACGTGAAGCCCCTTGCAGTCGGTTGGCCCTCCCAGTATCGAGCACCAGGTGAAAGAGCGGCAATAACTGAAAGAGGTGCAGCAAGCAGACGCGCTAGCCAGGTTCGACAGGTAAGAGAGCGTTGACAGAGGTGACAGGTATCGGTAGCGTCGCTCTCGGTGATGCGGTGCCGCTGCGGTCGGTTGGCGCCTCTCGTACCGGTCTCGCATCGCCGCCGAGACCTCACCCGCCGCGCTCCCCCGGCCCTGCCGCCGCACCATCACACCGAGGTGGCAGGGCGGGGCGGTCTCCGCCGCCCGCAACCGGCGGAGACCGCCCCTCCACCGTCGATGCCGTTCCGACGAAGGGCAGTCCCCCGTGCGCAACCTGATCCGTCGGCTGACACGCCGACGCGAGGAGAGCAGACCACCGGCACAAGCCAACCGCAGCCAGCCGCTGCGGCCCTGGCAGATCCGCGAGCGGTGCTTCAATGTCCGCCGGCGCGGCCTCGACCCGGTCGAGATCCGCGCCTTCCTGCACCAGGTGGCCGACGAACTCACCGTCGCGCAGACCGCCCTGGCCGCGGTGCAGGAGGAGAACGTACGGATCAAGAACGCCCTGCGCTCCTGGCAGAGCGCCCAGTCGGCGAACCACCGCTACCGATGAGCGACCGCTGGGTGATCCACCTGCCGGTCACCGCGCCCGACCTGCACCGCGCCCGGATCTTCGCCCGGTCCGCCGCGCGGCTGCTGGCCGGGCTCACCGCCCGGGTCGAGCCAGGCGGCGTCACCGTCTCGGCCGAGGACCAGCAGGGCGTACGCCACTGGGTCTTCTGCGACCGGCCACTGCCCAGCGGCGCGCGATGCACCCTGCCGGTCGACCACACCGCGCCCTGCTCCCGCCGGTGAGGAGTCGACGTCGACATGGAGCGGATCAAGCCGGGCACGAGGAAGGGGTTGGCGGGCCGCTCGGTGCGGCCCGCCAACCCCCAACCGAGACTTACTTGCCGCCGCCGGCTCGGAAGGCGACCCAGGCGTCGCTCATCCGGTCGGCCTGACCCGGCGTGAACATGTTCATGCAGGAGTCCTGCGTGTAGTCCATGAAGTTGTGGATCGGGTCCAGCCCGGAAGCGGTGCAGGTGTCCGCGCCCACCGGGCAGTTGAACTGCGGGTGCGCCTCGCGCGGCGTGTCCGCGACGAAGTCGCCGGAGGCGGAGCAGCCGTGCGCGAAGGTGTGCTCCAGCATCAGCCAGTGCCCGACCTCGTGGGTCAGCGTGTCACCGAGGGCGTACTTGCCGGCAGTGCCGCCCGGCATCGACTCGTCGAGGATCACCACGCCGTCGATGAAGTCGCGGCCGTTGTTGTAGCCCTTCGGGAAGTACGCCCAGCCGAGCAGGCCACCGCCGATGTTCGCCGCGTACACGTTCAGGGTGCGGGCGTCGCCGGTGTACAGCGCCTTCTTCATGTCCCGCTCGTTCTTGCCCGGCACCACGGTGTACCAGTCGCCGTTGACCGTCCAGGTGGTGTCGACCAGGTCGAACCGGAACGGCGTGTCGGAGGCGTCCGGCGCGGTGCTGCCCGAGAACGAGTCGTTGAGCACCTCCATCTGGTCCGCGATCATGGTGTTCCACCGGGCCGTCTCGGCCGCGGTGAGCGGGTGGTCGGAGATCATGTGGAAGACCGTCGGCACGGTGACGCTGCCGTTGGCCAGGCGCGGCGAATCCTTGATCACGCCGTAGGCGTTCGCCTCGTTCTTGGAGTACAGCTCCGGCTCCTGGGCGGTGGCGCCCTCGGCGACCCGGGCCACGCTGTGCGCGTCGGCGCCCGGCTCACACTCCGCGACACCCGGGGGGACGGTCACGGGCGCTGCGGACACCGCGCCGTAGGCGCCACCGGAAGCCAGCAACGTCGCGGCGGTGGCGGTGAGGACTGCCAGTCGGAAGATCGGTCTCCTGTGCATCGGTGCACCTTTCAGGGGATGGAGACGGTGCGACATCGACGCGGGGTATGCCATGACCAGGTCGATGCCGTCGTCGTCCCGGTATAAGACCACGTCAAGAGCGTCGACAACAGACCTCGGGTCAGGGTCCGACAGCGGTGTAACGGCAGGCAGCCGGGCAGCGCTATTGGACCTTCCGCGACCTTCCAGCGCCCAGCGGCGAGCGGGTGCATTGGCGGTGGACGACCGCCCCCGCCGAGCGGGTGACCGGACCGGTCAGGAATCGAGAAGGACCGCTCGCCCAGCCGCACCTAGCGTCGTGGACATCCCACCCGCCAGGTCGCCGGGACCTGGCTCAGCAAGCCGCCCGAGGAGGTCGCAGTGAACGCGAACAAGTGGATCCGGCAGGTCCACCGCTGGCTGGCCATCACCTTCACGGTGACCGTCATCGTCACGTTCATCGCCCTGGCCCAGGAGGACCCGATCGTCTGGGTGTCCTACGTGCCGCTGCTCCCGCTCGCCCTGCTGCTCTTCACCGGCCTGTACCTGTTCGCCCTGCCGTACGCCGCCAAGTGGCGCCGGGGACGCACCCGCGAGAGCTGAGGCCGGCGGCGCCAGCCAAGGCCTCAGAGCACCCGGGTGACCTGCTCGGCGGCGATCCGGGCGGCCCGCCGGGCCGGGTCGAGGTTGGCGCAGACCACCACCGACGCGCCGACGCTCAGCGGGGCGAGCAGCCAC
This sequence comes from Micromonospora sp. CNZ280, assembly GCF_011759515.1. Taxonomy (NCBI): domain Bacteria; kingdom Bacillati; phylum Actinomycetota; class Actinomycetes; order Micromonosporales; family Micromonosporaceae; genus Micromonospora; species Micromonospora sp. CNZ280. Next base: position 2,489,842 of record NZ_JAAOYP010000001.1, on the reverse strand, counting down.
TTCACCGGCTGCTCGTGCTCGGCCGCGTCGACCAGCAGCCGGTCGCCGGCCCGCAGGTCGAGCTGGTCGGCCAGGGTCAGGGCGAGCCGCCCCCACTCGTCGTAGCTGGTGCCGTCCGGGCTGGCCGGGTCCGTCGCACGGATGGCCGCGTGGTCGGGCGGGGCGTCGGTGTGCCGGAGCACCTCGGCCGACCAGTCGAGCCAGCCCACCGGCACCTCGGCCAGCCGGCCCGGCCCGGTGCCGACCAGGTAGCGGTGGGTGCCGTCCGGCACGTCCTCCAGCCAGTCGTCGAGCCGCTCCGGGGTCACGAACACCGCGTCGTACGGCCGGTCGCCGCCGGGCTCGAGCACCGGCAGCCCGGCGGTGGCCCGCGGCCGGAACGACACCGCCAGCCCGGCCGCCCACGCCCCGAGCAACACCGCGGCGGTACGCCAGTGCGGCGGCAGCAGCACCGCCACCCGGTCGCCGGGACGCAGCCCGCAGCCGTCCCGCAGCAGGCCCGCGCTGCGCGCCGCCCAGTCGCCGAGCTGCGCCGCGGTCAGGTCGACCCGCTCGCCGGTCGCCTCGTCACACCAGCTGAGCAGCGGAACATCGGTCGTCCGCAGCCCGTCGGGCGCGACGGTGACGGGCGTACTGGCAGCCATCGGGCGCTCCTCCCTGCCGGTGCCCCACCCTAACCACCGCCGGCCGTCCGCCCGCCCCCGGAGCGCCGCGAGGTGCCCGCGACCGTCGGGCCGCGGGCACCTCGTCGCCGTACCGGCCTACTCCTTGACCTTGACCACGTCGGTCGGGCGCTTCACCGTCACCTCGACGCCGTAGTCGAAGAGTTCGAGCGTCGCGGTGGACGTGCCGGTGTCCAGCCGGCCCTTCACCGTGGACTGCCAGGTGCTGTTGAGCACCACCTTGGCGATCCGGCCGTCGGCGTCGATGGTGACGTCGCCGGCCGTGCTCGTCGACCCGTCCTTGGACTGCGTGCCGTACTCGAAGTGCAGCGTGCCGTCCGGGTTCTCGCTGATCGTCGCGTTCGCGCCCTTCAACGCCTGGAAAAGGCCCGCCGGGTCGGGCGCCGCGGCACCCAGCACGCCACTGCCGTCGTCGTACAGCGACAGCCGGTCGTACTTGCCGGGGTACTGGCCGTACCGGCCGTACGTCTCACCCGGGCCGCTCTTGTCGGCCGGCAGCTTGCCCTGCGGTCGTTCCCCGCCCTCGTACCGGGTGCCGTTGATCAGCAACTCCACCATCACCGAGTCGTCCTGCGGCGCACGGACGTACCCGGTCCTGGTCCTCGGGTCGAACGCGCCCTCGTACGTCAGCCCGCCGTCGGTGTAGGTCAGCCGCATGCGGTAGCTGATGTTCTCGCTGGCGCTGACCGCCGCGACCAGCTTCAGCTCCGGCGAGGCCGGGGCCGGTCGCGGCGCCTCCTGGGCGGTGGTGCCGGCCGGGCGGTCCGTCCCCGGCATCGTCGCCACGGTCGCCGCCGTGCCGATGCCCAGCGCCAGCAGCGCGCAGGTCGCGCTGACCATCGTCGTGGTCCGGCGCCGCCGGGCCCGCCGGCCCCGATCGAGCAGCGCCCCCACCGGGGGTACGGAGTCCGGCTCGCCGTCGACCATGTCGTGCAGCTGGTGGGCGAGTCGCTCATCGAGCGTGTTCATGGCTGATCACCTGCTTACCTGGTAGGTGGGTTCATCGAGAAGGTGGCGAAGCTTGTCCAGGGCCCGCGCGTTCTGGCTCTTGACCGTGCCCGGCGAGCAGCCGAGCACCCGGGCGACCTCGCGCTCGGTCAGGTCCTCGTAATGGCGGAGCACCACCACCGCGCGCTGCTTCGCGGTCAGCGACATCAGCGCCCCGCGCAGGACGACGGCGTCCGGGCCGATGTCGCCGGACGGGGCGGCCCGGTCGGGTACCTCCCCGACGAGGCTTTCCCGCCGACGCCGCCGCCAGGCGGACGTGTGGTTGTTGACCAGGGCGCGGCGCAGGTAGGCGTGCGGGTCGTCGAGCCGGGACAGCCGCCGCCACCGCTCGTACACCTTGACCAGGCTGTCCTGGAGCAGCTCCTCGGCCCGCCACCGGTCGCCGGTCAGCAGCATGGCCAGCCGGATGTGTCGCTGCCAGGCCACCTCGACGAACGCCACGTACGACCGGTCCGCGCTGGAGTGCGGTTCTTGTTGGTCGGTCACGCCCCTAACACGTGGCGGTGCCACGGATGGTTGTCACCGCTTCTCGGCGCGGTGCGTCGACTTTGGTTACCGCCCGGGCGGTCCAGTGGCCGTATCGGCGGTCCGGCTGGCCAGGGCAGGGTGCGGATGACCCCACCGGAACGCCGCCGAGGAGTGCCGATGCCGGCCGAGCGCCGCCCCGACCGCCTTCCCCTGCGCCGCCGGCTCCCGCCGGCCGTCGCGCTGCTGCTGCTCGCGCCCTGGGCCGCCGAATGCTCCTGGGGCGGCTTCACCGCCGACGAGTTCCTGCTGGTGGTGCTCGTGCTCGCCCCGATGTACGGCGGGGCGGCGCTGCTGATCCGGGAGACCGCCCGGCACCTGGGCGCGGGCTGGCCGGCCATCGTGCTGCTCGCCGCCGCGTTCGGGGTGGTCCAGGCCGGCCTGGTCGACCAGTCGCTGTTCAACCCCGATTTCCTGGACGACACCGGGTTCGCCGACACGCAGGCCGCCGCCGAGGCAACCCGGGTGCCGGGGCTCGGCTTCAGTGCCCGGCAGGCGGTCGACTACGTGGGCAACCACGTGCTGTTGAGCATCTGCGCGCCGATCGCACTGGTCGAGTCGTACCTCGGGGCGGGCCGGCGGCTGCGGCCCTGGCTGGGCCGACCCGGCCTCGCCGTGGTCGCGCTGCTCTACCTGGCCGGCAGCGCGCTGATCTTCTCCGACGTGCGCGGCAGCGAGGGCTTCCTGGCCAGCCCGGTCCAGCTGGCCTTCGCCGCCGCGCTGGCCCTCGCGCTGATCGGCACGGCCCTGCTGCCCCGCTGGCGCCACCGCCCGCGCCCCAGCGAGCCGCCCGGCCAGGACGCGCCGGCGTTCACGCCCGTCCACGCGCCGCAACCGGCCGGCACTCCGCCGGGGCCGACCGACGCTCCGTCGGCCACGCCGGAGCGAGCCGGCCCACCCGCGACCACGGCGGAGCGAGCCGGCCGACCGATGGTCACGGTGGCGCCGGCCGGCGGGTGGGCGCCGCGGCCGGTGCTGGTCGGCCTGCTGGGGATGATCGGCTATTTCGGCCTCGCCCTTTTGCCCGGTTGGCCCGGGATCGCCGTCGCGGTCGCGGTCGCCGCCGTCGCCGGTGGGCTGGTCGCCCGCTGGTCCGGCCGGGCCGGCTGGGGGCAGCGGCACGTGCTGGCCGCCGCCTCGGCCAGCCTGGTCGTCGCCGCCGGGTTCGCGTACGCCGTGCCGACCTACGCCCCGGCGACGCCGACGGCGGCCCTGGTCGGCGACGTCGCGATCAGCGTCGTCATGCTCACCGTGGTCAGCGGCGCCTGGTGGCGGCTGCGCCGGCCCACCTCCGCCGATCTTCCACCCGCCGGCTGATGCTCCCGCCTACCAGCCTCCGTCGCGAGCGGAGCGGACGACAGGTCGGCTGGCGCCGCCGGTAGCTGGCCGACGAATCGACTCCGTGCTGGGCGAAGCGTCCATTGACGAGGGTTGCCAGAATCGGGCAGCACCCGGCGGGCCGGCCCGCCGGCGGGTTCTGGTGGGAGGTCCGGGATGCTGGGGTCACGGGAACGAGGCGGGGCGCATCGGCGGTGGCGTACCGGCGCGGCGGTGGTGCTGGCGGCGGTGCTGCTCGGCTCGGCGGCCCGGGTGGCACCGGCCGCCGCGGACCCGCTGCCGATCAACCCGACGGTCACCGCCACCGTCTGGGCGCACTCGCCGACCACCGCCGAGTACCGGATCACCGGCGGCTACAGCGCCAACTCCGCCGAGGGCGACGTGATCGTGCGGCGGACCGGCACCGGGGCGTACACGGTGACCCTGGAGGGTGGGGCGACCACCGGCGGGGTGGCACACGCGGTGGCGTACGGCGGCGGGCCGGTGCACTGCACGATCGCCGGCTGGTACCGCAGCCTGGTCGCGCCCGACCTGCTGATCCAGGTGCGCTGCTTCGCGGCGACCGGCGCGCCGGTGGACAGCCGGTTCGTGGCCACCTTCACCAACCGCAAGCAGATCCACCAGGGCCGGCTGGCCTGGTTCGTCACCGACCAGGCGGCGCCCACCGGGGTACGTACGCTGCCCGCCACCTACCGGTACGACTCGACCGGCGGGGAGATCCGGTACGAGCGGCTGGCGACCGGCCGCTACCAGTTCCACATGAACCCCCACCCGCCCAGCGAGTACGGGCACCCGTACTTCCCGCTGACCCACGTCACGGCCCTCGGCACCAGCGCGGTGAACTGCCAGATCTCCTGGCCGGACCACTTGCAGGTCCGTTGCGCCAACGCGGCGGGCACCCCGGTCGACGCCCGCTTCACGGTCACCTACGGGGTGCGCATCGACCTGCTGGGCCACTCGGCCGGCCCGCGCTTCGCCAGCGGCACGCTCTACGGCGAGAACGCCAGCGGCGGGGTGATCGGCGGCGACTCGTACAACTCGGTGCTGGCCGACTACGGCGGTGCGCGGGGCACGCTGCTCGGCACCGGGCGCTACCAGATGACCTTCCAGGGCACCGGGACGACGTACGGCACCGCCTTCGTCAACGCGCACGCGCCGCACTTCGACAGCCAGCCGATCCGTGGCCACTGCGTGCTGGCGAGCTGGTTCCGCTCCGGCGCGGACACGGTCGTCCTGGTCAACTGCTACGGCTGGCTCGGGGTACCGGCGAACCTGAACGCGCGGATCTCGTACACCACCTGGCCATTCGCCTGAGCGCGCCGCCGCCACGGCCGGGCGGCGACCCGGTCAGCGGCGACGGTAGCGGGCGGTGACCCCGGTCAGCAGCGGCGGTAGCGCGCGCCGGCCGGCGGGGCGCGGTTGAGCGGTGGCAGCGGTCAGCGACGGAGCAGGTAGCGGGCGCGGCGGCCGGCGTCGGCGAAGCCCAGCCGGCGGTAGAGCGCGCCGGCCGGGTTGTCGTCGTTGACGCAGAGCCAGGCGTCCCGGGCGCCGTCGGCGGCGAGCGACCGCAGCGCGGCGGCCACCAGGTACGCCCCGACCCGCCGCTTCCGCCAGGCCGGCACCACGCCGACCTGGTCGATCCACACGCCGATGACGTTGACAAAGCCGACCGGCTGCCCGTCCGGGTCGCGGGCCAGCAGCGACAGGTCCGGCCGGTACTCGTCGTCGTCGGCCAGGTCACCGAGCCACTCCTCGGCGGTCGGCGCGGCGAAGCCGGGGCGGTCCGCGAACGACGCGTGGTAGGTCGCGAAGAGTTCCGGCCCGATCTGCGGGGTCACCGGCTCGGTGCGCAGCCCGTCGGGCAGGGCGACGGCCGGGATCGCCGTCAGGTCGTGCCGCAGCACCGACTCGGCGAAGGTCTCGCGCAGCCCGTGGGCGGTGAAGAGCCGGTCCGCGCCCGGGCTCCACGACTCGGTGGTGACCACCAGGTCGGCGTCGCCGGCCTGGTCGTTCGCCCAGCCCAGCAGCCGGGCGCCGAGGCCCTTGCCCCGCCAGTCCGGGTGCACGATCCCGGTGGCGGTGGCCGGCCGCCCGGAGGCGTCCGTGGTGGCGCCCGGCCGCTCCGGGACGCCGACGCCGACGGCGGCGACCAGGCCGTCCTCGTGCCAGGCAGCGAGGGTGCGGGTCTGCAGCAGGCGGGCCCGCAGCAGCGGCGGCCGGGCGAACAACGGCAGTCCTCCGTCGGCGGCGAGACACGCCTCGGCCAGCCCGGTCAGGGCCGGAAGGTCGTCCGCGCCGAACTCGCGCCAGCTGAGCGTCTCGATCCGATCCACCGTCGTTCTTCCTCGTCCCTGCCCCGCGGCTGCCTCCGCCGCGCGTCCGGCGGTCAGTAGGCACCGGGACCGCCGACCCCGTCAACCGGATTCACCCGACCACGACCCCGAGCACCGCGGACATGCAGCGGTTTCCGTTCCGTGCTAACGGAAACTGTCCAAGATCGCGCCAGGAACGGACGGACGGAGAGCGGGATCAGGGGGCGGGGAGTTCGGGGCCGCCGTCGAGCAGCGGGGCGAGCAGGTCGCCGGACTTCTCCACCCGCTGGAGCACCTCGCCGGCCGTGTAGGGGCGGGTGGCGGGCCGCTTGCCCGCCGCGCCGGCCGCGACCTCGTCCCAGGTCAGCGGGGTCGACGCCGACGGCACCGCCTGGGCCCGCAGCGAGTACGGCGCGACGGTCGTCTTCGCCGCGTTGTTCTGGCTCCAGTCGATGAAGACCTTCCCCGGCCGCAGGTTCTTCGCCATCTTCGACACGATCAGCTTCGGGTGCGCCCGCTCCAGCTCCTGGGCGATCCGCTTGGCGTAACCGGAGACGAAGTCGGAGTCCTGGGTGCCGGCGATCGGGCAGCAGAGCTGCATACCCTTCTTCCCCGACGTCTTGGGGTAGGAGGAGATACCGTCGTCGGCCAGCCGGTCGCGCATCAGCAGCGCCACCTGGCAGCACTGCTTCAACGCGGCCGGCGCGCCCGGGTCCAGGTCGACGACCATCATGTCCGGGTGCTCGCCGATCTTCCACTGCGGCGTGTGCAGCTCCAGCGCAGCCAGGTTGGCCAGCCAGACCAGGGTGGGCAGGTCGTCGGCGACCACGTAGTCGATGGTCTCCCGGCCCTTGGTCGACCCGGGTGCGGGCAGCGTCTCCACCCGTACCCAGTCGGGGGTCGAGGCCGGCTTGTTCTTCTCGAAGAAGGACTTGTCGTCCACCCCGTTGGGGAAGCGGATCCGGGTCAGCGCCCGGTCGGTCAGGTGCGGCAGCAGCACCGGGGCGATCCGGGTGTAGTAGTCGATCACCTCGCCCTTGGTGAACCCGGCCGCCGGGTAGAGCACCTTGTCCAGGTTGGACAGCTCCAATGGGCGGCCCTCGACGTCCACCCGGAGCCGGTCAGCCGGCATCGTCGACCTCCTCCGCGGGCTTGTCCGGTCGCAGCCGGAGCACCCGGGGGAACCGCAGCCGCCCGTCCGGGGTGCGCTGGCCGTACTTGACCTCCACCACGACCGTGGGTGTTACCCAGATCGCTCCCCGGGCATCCTCGCGCGGCACGTCGCCGGCGAACGGCGACGCGCCGGTGCGCAGCGGCTCCAGTTCGCGCAGCAGTTCCCGTTCCAGGGCGGCGCCGATGCCGCCGCCGACCCGCCCCCGGTAGGTGAGCCGGCCGTCCGGGCGGGGCACCCCGACCAGCAGCCCGCCGATCTTGCGGGCGCCCGGCCGCCAGCCGCCGACCACGAAGTCGCCGGTGACCTCCAGCTTGACCTTGACCCAGTCGGGCGAGCGCACCCCCGGCCGGTAGGCCGAGTCGACCCGCTTGGCCATCACCCCCTCCAGGCCGTGCTCGCCGGCGGCCTCGTAGGTGGCCGGGCCGTCGAGGAAGAGCGGCGACACCGCCCACCGGGTGCCGCCCAGCATCAGGCCGTCCAGCGCCTCCCGGCGGCGGTCGTACGGCCAACCGGTCAGGTCCTCGCCGTCGAGCCGGAGCAGGTCGAAGATCATGTACGTCACCGGCATGACCGCCGCCAGCCGGGCGGCCTTGTTCCGGTCCCGGACGTGCATCCGCTCGGCGAGCGCGGTGAACGAGGGCTGGCCGGTCTCGCCGAGCAGCACCACCTCGCCGTCGAGCAGCGCGTCGTCCACCTGGGTACGCAGGGTGGCCAGCTCCGGGTACGCGACGGTGATCTCCACGCCGGAGCGGGCGTACAGGTGCTGGCGCCCGCCGGAGATGTCGGCGAGGGCGCGCACCCCGTCCCACTTGAACTCGTACGCCCAGCCGTCACCCGCCGGGAGCTGCCCGGTCATCGCGAGCATCGGCTTCAACGGCGCGCCGGGCACCTCATGACTGTAGTTGCCGGCCGAAGCGCTCGCGCCCGCTTCGATCATTTGCGATCCTGGGCTGTACCGGGGAGAGGAGCACGGGATGCGAGCCATCTGGAAGGGTGCCGTCTCGTTCGGGCTGGTCTCGATCGCGGTGAAGCTCTACTCGGCCACCGAGGAGAAGGACATCCGGTTCCACCAGGTGCACCGGGACGACGGCGGCCGGATCCGCTACAAGCGCACCTGCCAGGTCTGCGGCGAAGAGGTCAGCTACGACGACATCGCCAAGGGCTACGACATCGGCGGCGGCGAGATGGTGATCCTCACCGACGAGGACTTCGCCGAGCTGCCGCTGAGCACCTCGCACGCGATCGACGTGCTGGAGTTCGTGCCGGCCGAGCAGGTCGACCCGATCCTCTACAACAAGGCGTACTTCCTGGAGCCGGACGGCGCGGCCACCAAGCCGTACGTGCTGCTGCGCGACGCGCTGACCGACTCCGAGCGGGTGGCCATCGTCAAGGTGGCGCTGCGCCAGCGGGAACAGCTCGCCACGCTGCGGGTCCGCGAGGGCGTGCTGCTGCTCAACACCATGCTCTGGCCGGACGAGATCCGTAAGCCCGACTTCGGCTTCCTGGACGAGGACCTCAAGGTCCGGCCGCCGGAGCTGGCGATGGCCAGTTCGCTGATCGACTCGATGGCCGGGGACTTCCAGCCGGACGAGTTCACCGACGACTACCGGGCGGCGTTGCAGGAGGTCATCGACGCCAAGGTGGAGGGCCGCGAGGTGGTCCAGCCGGAGGAGGTCGAGGAGGCCCCGGCGGCGGCGGTGGACCTGATGGCCGCGCTCAAGGCGTCGGTGGAGCGGGCCAAGGCGGCCCGGGGCGAGGCGCCGGCCCGGGGCGGCGGCGCCGAGCCGACCCCGATCTCGGCGGCCCGCTCGGCGAAGAAGGCGGCCGAGAAGAAGGCCGCCAAGGCGCCGGCCAGGAAGGCGGCCGAGAAGAAGGCGGCCCCCAAGAAGGCGGAGAAGAAGGCCGCGCCGAAGAAGGCCGCCGCGGCGGAGAAGAAGACCGGGGCCAAGAAGGCCGCCCCGAAGAAGGCGGCCCGCAAGACCGCCTGACCCCGGTCCGCCCGGGTCAGCCCCGGCCGAGCTTGTGCGTCGGGGTGATCCGGACGATCACCCGCTCCTCGCCGGCCCGCCGGAACGGGTAACGGTCCTGCCCGAGGTACTTCTGCGCCATCCGGTCGATGTGCTCGTCGGCCCCCTCCTCGACCAGCTCGGCGGTGCCCTTCACCCACAGGGTGCGGAAGTCGTTCGCCTTGTCCGCCACCGAGACCGCGACCTCCGGGTTGCGCCGGATGTTCTCGTACTTGACCCGGCCCTTGGCCGTGTTGAACAGGATGTGCTGGCCGTCGGTGTCCACCCAGACCGGGGTCACGTGCGGGGAGCCGTCGGCCTCGACGGTGGCGACGTGGGCCAGCTGTGGCTCGGCGAGCAGGGCAAGGTCTTCGTCGGTGAGGATCGCCATGGTCGGAATCTACCGGCGCAACCGCCCGGCCACCCGGCATCCGACGTTGCCTTGACGTCGGCGGCAAGGTCTAGCGTGGGCCGCGACGCCACCGGCGAGGGAGGTCGGATGCTGATCGGCGAGTTGGCTGAGCGCGCCGGCACGAGCACGCGCGCGCTGCGCTACTACGAGACGCACGGGCTGGTCCGGCCAGGCCGCTCGGCGAACGGCTACCGGGTCTACGACGAGGCCGAGCTGGCCGTCGTACGGGAGATCCGGTCGCTGCTCGCGGTGGGCTTCGGGCTCGACGACATCCGGCCGTTCGTCGCCTGCCTGCGGGCCGGCAACAGCTCCGGCCACGTCTGCCCCGACTCGGTGGCGGTGCTGCGCCGCAAGCTGGCCGAGGTCGACGCCGGCATCGACCGGCTGCGGACGGTCCGGCAGGAGCTGCGGGACCAGCTCGCCCACGCCATCGCCCAACGGGAGGAAACATGCCTGAGGTTGCGCAGAGCGGCTCGCTGACCACGGTCACCGACGCCACCTTCGACGCCGCCGTACTCGCCGCCGACCGGCCGGTGGTGGTCGACTTCTGGGCCGACTGGTGCCCGCCGTGCCGGGCCATCTCCCGCAGTCTGGCGGAGCTGGCCGTCGAGTTCGCCGGCCGGCTCGACATCACCACGATCAACTCGGACGAGAACCCGGAGACCACCCGCCGGTACGGAGTGATGTCGCTGCCCACCCTGCTGGTGTTCGACCGGGGTGAGCTGGTCGGTTCGATCGTCGGGGCGCGGCCGAAGAACCACCTGCGGGCGGCGCTGGGCCGGCACGTCGACGACGCCTGACCGGGGTGTCGGCCGGGCCGGTTACGCTCCGCCGGCCGACACCGCCCCCGGAAGGACCCTCATGCCGTACGCCCCCGACCTGCACCGGCTGCTGACCCCCGGCGCCCGCTACGCCGACGAGCACGGCGCGTACGTCATCGAGGCGCACCCGGTCGACCACGTCGTGCTCCCCACCGGCCAGGTGGTCGGCTGCGACCCGCTGGTCTGCCCGGAGGCCGAGCCGTTCACCGTCACCGTGCCGCCCGGCCGCTATCCGGCGCGGGCCTGGGTGGCGGTGGTGCTGCGCGACGGCGCCGAGGCGGACCGGCGGGTGGCCGCGCTGGAGCTGGTGGTGCACGACGAGCCGGCCGCCCGGTGGGAGCTGGCGCTGGTCGGCGACCAGGACGCCGCGACCCTCGACGACGACGGCTACTTCGGCTTCGGCGTGGACGCCGGCACGGCCACGCTGGCCGACCCGACCGCCCTTGAGGTGCTGTCGGGGTGGGACTACGACCAGGTCGAGGACGTGTTCATCCCGGCCGAGCTGCCTGCGGCCCCGGTGCCCGGGTTGATCACCGCGGTGCTGGACGAGGTGTCCGGCGCCAACGTGGTGACGGTCTCCTCGGGCTGGGGTGACGGCTGCTACGGCACCTGGATCGGGCGGGCCGAGGACGGCCGGATCACCTCGTTCGTGATCGACTTCATGGTGGTCCCCGACCCGGACTGACCCGGGCTGCCACCCGCCCGGCCGCGGCGGTTCGTGCCCGCTCGGCACCGGCGTCCGTTCGGGCCGGCCGGATGCGGCACGGTGGGCGTCCGGGCGGGTACCGTGTGCGTCGGCTTTCCCCCCGGCAGCGATGCCGGCCACCACCTCGCAGCAGGGAGTCGACGAGTGAGCGAGCGCACGCAGAACCGGTCGAAGTCGGAGCGGCGGCTGGCCGCCCAGTTGGCGGCGCAGAAGGCGGCCGAGGCGAAGCGCCGCCGGCAGGCGTGGCTCGGCGGCCTCGCCGGTGTCGCCGTGGTGGCGGTGCTGATCACGGTCTTCGTCATCGTCGGCCGTGGTGACGACGACCCGGCCCAGCCGGCGGCCGGCACCCCGTCGGCCTCCGCCCCGGCCGACGCAGCCGCCCCGCCCGCCCCGCAGCTGCCGGAGGGTGCCGACCCGGCGCTGAAGACCAAGCCGGCGGTGAGCCCGGGCAAGGGCGAGCTGACCAAGCTCACCGTGACCCCGCTGATCAAGGGCACCGGCCCGGCCGTGCAGGCGGGCCAGAGCATCACCACGAACTACGTGGGCGTGTTCTACAAGGACGGCAAGGAGTTCGACTCGTCGTGGGAGGCCGGCCAGCCGGCGACCTTCGCGATCGGCGTCGGCCAGGTCATCAAGGGCTGGGACCAGGGCCTGGTCGGGGTGACCGTGGGCAGCCGGGTGCAGCTGGACATCCCGGCCGAGCTGGCGTACGGCAACGACTCCTCCGGCGGCCGCCCGGCCGGTCCGCTGCGCTTCGTCGTGGACGTGCTCGCCGCGCAGTGACCCGACCGGTACGCCCGGCTTGTCACCGCAGATCGATGCAGTTGCCCACACAGGGCTTCCGAGCCGTCACCGGCCGGCAGTAGGTTCAGCGTCACCCCGGGCGGCCACGCCGTCTCGGGGAGACGACGGACCGGACGTGGAGGGGCCCGTGACGGACGACCCGGGGCGGACCGCCCGAGAAATGTGGACGCACTTCGAGCCGGTGCACGCGGTCACCTACTTCCACCCGCGCTCCCGCGCCGCCTACGAGGCGGTCGGGCTGCGCGGCTACTGGCGGGGCTACTTCGCCGGCCGGGCCGCTCCGCTCGGCCCGACCGACGCCGCCCCGGTCGTCGCCGCCTTCTTCAGCTTCGCCCCGCACATGGTGGCCCGGGCGCTGCCCGCCGTCTGGCGGCTGGCCACCCCGGCGGAGGCGCTGCGGGCCCGGCTCACCGGCGCGGTGCAGGCGCTCGCCGAACTGACCTACGAGCTGCCCGAGTCGCACCTGGCCGAGGCCGCCGATCTGCTGGAGGCGGCGGCCGGCACGCTGGAGCCCGCCGGCCGGGTGCTCGGCGCGGCCAACGCCGCCCTGCCCGCCGGCGAGTACCCGCTGGCCCGGCTCTGGCAGGCCGCCACCACGCTGCGCGAGCACCGCGGCGACGGGCACGTGGCCGCGCTGGTCGCCGCCGACCTCGACCCGGTCGAGACGCTGGCCTTCCGGGTGACTGTCGACCTGTCCCCGCAGCACCTGACCGGCCGGGGCTGGTCGGAGGAGCAGTGGGCGGCGGCCCGGGGCCGGCTGGTCGAGCGCGGCTGGCTCACCCCCGACGGCGAGCCGACCGAGCGCGGGCGAGCCGGATTCCAGGCCGTCGAGGACGCGACCGACGCCGCCGCGTCCCGCCCCTGGCGGCTGCTCGGCCCTGACCGCACCGACCGGCTGCGCGAGTTGCTCGACCCGATCGCCCGCGCCGGGCACACGGTGATCCCGCCGGACAGCCCGATCGGCCTCCCGGCACTACCGGCCTGACCGGGCCAGGTCGGCCAGCCGGCGCGGATCGGTGACCACCACGCCCCGCCGGCCCGCCCGCACCGCCCCGGCCAGGGCGAGCCGGCGCAGCGCCCGGTTGACCGTCACCCGGCTCAGCCCGAGTACCCGCGCCAGTTCCTCCTGGGAGCCGCGCCAGCCGGCGTCGCCGGCCGCCAGCAGGAACGCGGCCACCCGTACCGGGGCGGGCTGGGTGGTGGTCGTGGCCAGCCGGTCCCGGCCGGCCAGCGCGTCGCGGGCCAGGTGGCGCAGGACGTGGCAGCGGACCCCCTCCTCCCGGTCGAGCAGCAGCCGGAAGTCCGCCCGGGGCAGCAGCCGCGCGCTGCCGGCCTCGACGGCCAGCAGGTCGGTCGCCGGGACGGTGTCGGCGAGCAGCGCCGGCTTGTCCACGATCGTCGGGCCGGTCCACCGGGCCGGCCACACCTCGCCGCCGGCCGGGGTGACGTGCCGGCTGACCACGGTGCCGGTCAGCAGCAGCAGGAACGGGGACGGCTCACCGGCCCGGCGCAGCACCGCACCGGCCGGGAAGCGGACCGGCCGGCTGGACCGGACGAGCTGGCGGAGGGTCGCCGGGTCGGCGTGCCGCAACGCCGGGATGTCGGAGATCGCCGTCATGTATCCCTTGATACAGCGGCCCGCGCCGGGCTGCCCCTATCGTGCCCCACATGTGGATCGTGGAACTCGCCTTCACCGACGCGCCGGAGCGGCTCGCCGCCCGGCCGGCGCACCGGCAGTTGTTGACCGCCCTGCACGCCGAGGGAATCGTCCGGATGTCCGGCCCGCTGGCCGACGACTCCGGCGCGGTGCTCGTCTTCGACGTGCCCGACCGGCCGGCCCTGGACCGGCTGCTCGCCCAGGACCCGTACTACTCGACGCCCGGGGTGCGGGTGGTCGGGGCGCGGGAGTGGGCGCCGTTCCTCACCTGAGCCGGCCGGTCGGGCAGGATGGGCTCGTGGTGGATGCGGTGGTCTTCGACCTGGACGGCGTGATCGTGGATTCCGAGCCGGTCTGGGAGGAGGTCCGGCGGGCGTACGTGGCGGCGCACGGCGGGACCTGGCAGGCCGACACCCAGCGCCGGCTGATGGGGATGAGCACCGGCGAGTGGTCCCGCTACCTCAGCGCCGAGCTGGGCGTCGGGCGCAGCCCCGAGCAGGTCGCCACCGAGGTGGTGGAGGAGATGACCCGGCGGTACGCGGCCCGCGTACCGGTCATCGACGACGCCCCGGAGGTGGTGCGCCGGCTGGCCGCGCGGTGGCCGCTCGGCCTGGCCAGTTCGTCACCGACCCGGCTGATCGCGGCGGCGCTGGCCGCCACCGGCCTGACCGACGCGTTCCGGGCGACCCTGTCGACCGAGGAGACCGATCGGGGCAAGCCCGCGCCCGACGTCTACCTGGCCGTGGCGCGGCGGCTCGGCGTCGACCCGGCCCGCTGCGTCGCGGTGGAGGACTCCTCGAACGGGGTGCGCTCGGCGGCCGCCGCCGGGATGGCCGTGGTGGCGATCCCGCACGGCGCGTACCCGCTGGACGACGACGCGGCCCGGCTGGCGGCCGTGGTGCTCGGTTCGGTCGATGAGTTGACCGCGGCGACCGTCGACCGGCTCGGCTGACCGGTCCCTCCCCCGCACTGTCCGGTTGTACGGTTTGCGGGGCGGCGGGCATGAGCGCGGGTCGGTCGGGTACCGCAGCCGACGGCGCGCCGAGCGGGCCGCCGGACGGTCGGAGGTGAGGAGACGGCGATGAAGGCGATCGTGTACGAGCGCACCGGCGACGTCTCGGTGCTGCAACTGGTGGACCGTCCGGTGCCGGAGCCGGGGCCGGGCGAGGTGCTGGTGCGGGTCGCCGTCTCCGGGGTGAACCCGACGGACTGGAAGGCCCGCCGGCAGTGGCCGCTGCCGGCCGGTTGGCAGACCCCCGGGCAGGACGGCGCCGGGGTGGTCGAGGCGGTCGGCGAGGGGGTCGACCAGGAGCTGATCGGCGAGCGGGTCTGGCTCTGGGAGGCTGCCTGGCAGCGGCCCTGGGGCACCGCCGCCGAGTACACGGTGGTGCCGGTCCGGCAGGCGGTACGCCTCGGCGACGCCTCCTTCGACCTGGGCGCCTGCCTGGGCATCCCGTTCCTCACCGCGCACCGCTGTCTGACCGCCGGCGAGTACATGCCGGACAAGCTGCACGCCGGTGCGCTCAGCGACCACACAGTGCTGGTGCAGGGCGGGGCCGGCGCGGTCGGCAACGCGGCCATCCAGCTCGCCCGCTGGGCCGACGCCTGCGTCATCGCCACCGTCAGCAGCGCCGAGAAGGCGCAGCTCGCGGCGGCGGCCGGCGCCTCCTTCGTAATCAACTACAAGGAGCAGGACGTGGTGGCGGAGGTCCGCAAGATCGCTCCCGACGGGGTGCACACGATCGTCGAGGTCTCCGCCGCGCGCAACGCCGCCACCGACGTCCAGCTGCTGCGCGCGGGCAGCGCGGTCTGCGTGTACGCCGACGACGGCGGCGACGAGGTCACCCTGCCGATCCGGCCGCTGATGGTGCCGAACGCGCGCTGGCAGTTCGTGCTGGTCTACACCGAACCGAAGGCGGCCAAGGCGCAGGCCGTCCGGGACGTGGCCGCGGCGGCCGCCCAAGGCGGGATCCGGGTCGGCGAGGACGCCGGCCTGCCGCTGCACCACCATCCGCTCGCGGCGACCCAGGCGGCCCACCGGGCGGTGGAGAACTCGGTGGTGGGAAAGGTGCTGATCACCACCAGCGAGTGACGGCCGGTCCGGCGAGGTCGGCGGGCCCCGACAGCACCGCCGACATGCCCTTGAGCTGCGGGAATCCGAACCGATTTCGTCGTTCCGCGGGACAGAGGCGAACAAGTTTCGCAACAATGGCGGTGCGGGTCGCCCCGCATGGAACGGGCGGCCCCGGCGCGGTGCGAACGCCGGGGCCGCCCCTGGGGAGGGATGTCTCTCAGGAGTGTGTCCCTACCCAAGAGGCGACGGTGCCCCAGAAAACGTTACGGCGTTGCCAGTTCCCGGACATCGAGCCCACCCTCGGCGTAACGGGACCGGACCACCTTCTTGTCGAACTTGCCGACGCTGGTCTTGGGCACCGCGTCGACGAAGGCCCAGCGCTCCGGCAGCTGCCAGCGGGCCACCGACCGGCCGAGGAAGTCGCGCAGCTCCTCGACGGTGACGCTGGCCCCCTCGCGGACCACCACGGTGGCCAGCGGACGCTCGTCCCAGCGCTGGTCGGGTACGCCCACCACGCAGGCCTCCAGCACCGCCGGGTGGGCCATCAGCGCGTTCTCCAGCTCGACCGAGGAGATCCACTCGCCGCCGGACTTGATCACGTCCTTGGCCCGGTCGGTCAGGGTGATGTAGCCGTCGGCGGAGAGCGTGCCGACGTCACCGGTACGCAGCCAGCCGTCGCGGAACTTCTCCTCCTCCGGGGTGTCGTCGCCGACGTACCGGGCGGTCACCCACGGCCCGCGGACCTCCAGCTCACCCACGGACGTGCCGTCGGCGGGCAGCGGCTCGCCCAGCGGGCCGACGATCCGCGCCTCGACGCCGGCCGGCACGCGGCCCTGGGTGTAGCGGTAGCGCCAGGCCTCGTCGCCGGTCGCCCCGGCGGGCGGCCGGGAGACCGAGCCGAGCGGGGACATCTCGGTCATCCCCCAGGCGTGGATGACCTCGATGCCGTGCCGGTCGGCGAACGCGTGCATCAGTGCCGGCGGGCAGGCCGAACCGCCCACGATGACCTCCTTGAGCGAGGAGGTGTCCACGTCGTGGCTGTCCAGATAGGCCAGCAGGTCGGTCCAGATGGTCGGCACCGCACCGGCCAGGGTGGGCCGCTCGGCGGCGATCATCTCGGCGATCGGCGCGGCCTGGAGGAACCGGTCCGGCATGATCAGCGACGCGCCGGAGAGGAACGCCGCGTACGGCAGTCCCCAGGACATCGCGTGGAACATCGGCACGATGGCCAGTTCCCGATCGGTCGGGCCGAGCCCGAAGCCCTCCGGCATGCAGACCTGGAGCGAGTGCAGGTAGATCGAGCGGTGCGAGTAGGCCACACCCTTCGGGTTGCCGGTGGTGCCGGAGGTGTAGCAGAGCGCCGCCGCGTCCCGCTCGTCGACCTCGGGCCAGTCGTACGTCTCCGGCCGGCCGGCCAGCAACTCGTCCCAGTGGTGGACGGTGATCCGGTCGCCGGCCGCGGCGACCAGCGGGGCCGGGTCGCCGCCGCCGACGACCACCACGTGCCGCACCGTACGCAGCTCGCCGATCACCCGGGCCAGCAGCGGGATCAGCGTGGTGTCGACCAGCACCACCCGGTCCTCGGCGTGGTTGGCGATGTAGGCGACCTGGTCCGGGAAGAGCCGGATGTTGAGGGTGTGCAGCACCGCGCCCATGCTCGGCACCGCGAAGTAGGCGACCAGGTGCTCGTTGTTGTTCCACATGAACGTGCCGACCCGCTCGTCGCCGGTCACGCCGCACTCGTCGCGCAGCGCGTGGGCGAGCCGGGCGGCGGTCCGGCCGACCTCGGCGTACGTCATCCGGCGGGGTTGGGCGCCGGTCCAGGTGACCACCTCGGCCGTGCCGTGCACGGTGGAGCCGTGGTCGAGGATCCGGGAGACCTGGAGGGGGGCGTCCATCATCGTGCTACGCATGGGTAGCAAACTAGTGTCGCCGGTCACACCTTGGGAACCCTGGAAAACCCGTCCGCCCACGGCCGGCCCCGTAAATTGTCCGGGTGAGCATCTCCTGGGCTGATTCGTACGTCGGGCAGCTCCGCGCCCTGGCCGGCGACCGGACGCTGATGTTCGTCGGCGCCCGCGCCGTGGTGCGGGACAACGCCGGACGGGTGCTGCTGATCCGCCGCTCGGACAACGGCCAGTGGGCGATGCCGGCCGGCGCGATGGAACTGGGCGAGTCGATCGCCGACTGCGCGGTACGCGAGGTGCGCGAGGAGACCGGGCTGCGGGCGCTACGAGTCAGCGCGTTCGCCCTCTACACCGGCCCGGACCGCACCCACACCAACATGTACGGCCACACGTACCAGATCTTCACCACCGCGTTCCGGGTGGAGGAGTGGGACGGCCAGCTCGCCCGGGTGACCGAAGAGACCATCGACGCCGGGTTCTTCCGCCGCGACCAACTCCCGGCCCCGCTCTCCGCCAGCGTCCCGGAGACCCTCGCCGACCTCGACGTCTTCGAGCAGGCCAACCGCCTGATCCTGAAGTGACCGGCGCAGCCTGAGGGGCCCGGCCCGCCCGGTTCGGATCAGAGCAGGGTCTGACTCTTCGCCTCCATCTCGGCGGCGGCCTCCTCCTTGGACTCCCTGGTCAGCGGCTTGCCGCCGGGGGCGGGCGCCTCGCCGCCCAGGCCGTCCGTGCCGCCGGTGGCGCCCTGCGGGCCAGCGCCGCGCAGTCGGTCGTCCGGTAGCGCCAGGGTGACCAGCACGGCCAGGATGGCGATCACCCCGGCGGTCAGGAAGACCCGGTCCAGCGACTCGACGAAGGCCGTCTGGACCGCGGCGCGTACCGGGGCGGGCAGCGCCATGATGGTGGCCGGGTCGTTCACCGAGATGTCCGCGCCGCCGCTCGCCGCGACCGCGGCCTGCTCCGGCGGTGGCAGCTGGGCGATCGCCGCGGGCAGCCGGTCGGCCAGCCCGGAGGTGAGCCGGGCGGAGAGCACCGCACCGAGGATGGCCACCCCGAACGCACCGCCCAGCGACCGGAAGAAGGTCGCCGCGGAGGTGCCGGCGCCCAGGTCCCGCATCGAGACGGCGTTCTGCACGGCCAGGATCAGCGACTGCATGCAGAGACCGAGGCCGATGCCGATCACCACCATGTAGCCGAAGGCCAGCCAGAGCGAGGTGCCCACCTGCAGCTGGGTGAAGAGCAGCATGCCGACCAGCAGCACGGCCGAGCCGGCCACCGGGAACCACTTGTAGCGGCCGATCCGGCTCATCGCCCGCCCGGTGAGCACCGAGGTGACGATGATGCCGGCCATCATCGGCAGCATCAGCAGGCCGCTGCGGGTGGGCGAGGCGCCCTTGACGATCTGCAGGTAGAGCGGGATGAAGATGATCGACCCGAACATCACCAGACCGAGCACGAAGCCGGCGCTGTTGGCCAGGGCGAAGGTCCGGCTGCGGAACAGCCGCAGCGGCAGGATCGGCTCGGCGACCCGGGCCTCCTGAAGCACGAAGAGCACACCGAGCACCGCGCCGGCCACGAAGAGCCCGATGATCACGCCGGAGCCCCAGGCGAACTCGTTGCCGCCCCAGCTCAGCGCGAGCAGCAGGCAGCTCACCCCGGCGACCAGCAGCCCCGCGCCGAGCCAGTCGATGGCGTGCTCGCGGCGGGTGAACGGGACCAGCCGCATCACCCGGGAGCAGACCAGGATGGCCAGGATCGCCAGCGGCACGTTGATGTAGAAGATCCACCGCCAGTCGGTCTCGGCGAAGTAGCCGCCGACCAGTGGACCGGCCACCGAGGAGATGCCGAAGACCGCGCCGAACAGGCCCTGGTAGCGGCCCCGCTCCCGGGGCGGCACCACGTCCGAGATGATGGTGAACGCCAGCGTCATCAGACCGCCGGCGCCGAGACCCTGGATGCCGCGGGTGACGATCAGCTGGGTCATGTCCTGCGACAGCCCGGCCAGCAGCGAGCCGACCAGGAACGTGCCGATCGAGAAGAGGAAGACCGGCCGGCGGCCGAACAGGTCGGCCATCTTCCCGTACAGCGGGGTCGACGCGGTCGACGCGAGCAGGTAGGCGGTCACCACCCACGAGTAGTGGTTGATCCCGCCCAGCTCACCGACGATGGTCGGCAGCGCGGTGCCGACGATGGTCTGGTCGAGCGCGGCCAGCAGCATGCCGGTCATCAGGCCGAGCATCAGCAGGCGGATCTGGCGACTGTTCAGCGCGGGTGGGGCGTGCTCCTCCGTCGTCATCCCCGCCCCTTTCCCACCCCCCGCAGAACATGCCCCACACCGCCCACTTCCCCGGATGGGGGTCAGGCGAACTGGGTGAGGAGGGTGGTGCAGAAGGTAGGAAGGTCGGCGGGTTTGCGGCTGCTGGTGAGGTTGCCGTCGGTCACGACGGGCTCGTCGAGCCAGGTGGCGCCGGCGTTGGTGAGGTCGGTGCGGAGGCTGGGCCAGGAAGTGATCCGGCGGCCGCGCACCACGTCCGCCTCGATCAGCGTCCACGGCCCGTGGCAGATCACCGCGACCGGCTTGCCCGCCTCGAAGAACGCCTTCACGAACCGCACCGCGTCCGGATCGGTACGCAGGAAGTCCGGGTTCGCCACACCGCCGGGCAGCACCAGCCCGTCGTACCCGCCGGCGTCCACGTCGGCCGCGGCCACGTCGACGTCGTACGTCTTCGACTGGTCGAGATGGTTGAAGGCCTGGATCGAGCCGGGCTTCAGCGAGACCAGTTCGACCGTCGCGCCGGCCCGCTCGACCGCCTCGCGCGGCTGGACGTACTCGACCTCCTCCACGCCGTCGGCGGCCAGGAAGGCGATCCGCTTGCCCTGAAGTGTCGTCGCTGCCATCTGGGTGCTTCTCCTTACCGGGGTACCCGAAACCCCTTCCCGCAGCCTGGTGCCCGAAACCGTCGACGCCGGTCGGCGGTGAGTTCGCGGTCACCCGCGCCGCTCACGGCCGTCGATCGGCCGAGCCGCGCCGGGGCGGCGCCCGGCCCGGGACACCCCGCAGGTTTGACCCGCTGGACCGGGGGGACCCCGAAGGGCATGGCAGGAGCAGCAGCGGAACAGCGCCGGCTCGCCACCGTCGTGGAGAGCTGGGCGGGTCGCCCCGTCCTGGTGATCGGCGACGCCATGCTCGACGAGTGGCGGTTCGCCGAGTCCGACCGGCTCTGCCGGGAGGCGCCCGCCCCGGTCCTCACCCTGCGCCGGCGGATCTCCGCCGCCGGCGGGGCCGCGAACACCGCGGTGAACATCGCCGCGCTGGGGGGCCGGGCCGTGCTGGTCGCCCCGATCGGCGCCGACGTGGCCGGCGACGAACTGCACGACTGTCTCGACCGGGCCGGCGTCTGGGACCGTACGGTCAACCAGCCGGGCCGGCCGACGCCGGTCAAGCGGCGGATGCTGGCCGGCAACCAGATCCTGCTGCGGGAGGACTCCGGCGACCCGGACGACCCGCTCACCGACGACGGGGTGGCCCGGCTGCTCACCGCGCTGGACTGCGCCACCGAGGAGCTGCGCGCGGCCGCCGGCGGCGCCGCGCCGACCCTGGTGGTCTGCGATTACGCGCTGGGCGCGCTGCCGGCGCCGGTACGTGCCTGGCTGGTCGCCAACCGGGACCGGTACGCCACCGTGGCGCTGGACGCGCACGACCTCGCCGACTGGCGGGGCCTCGCGCCGACCGTGGTGACGCCGAGCTTCGCCGAGGCCACCCGGCTGCTCGCCCGGGCCGCCGGTGCCCGTAGCCGGGGCACCGAACTGCACCTGGACCACCCGGCCGGGGATCCGGCGGAGGGTCCCTCCGAGCTGACCGTCGGCGCCGCTCCCGGCGGCGCCGGCCTGCCCGACAGCCCGGTGCCGGACCGCCCGGACGACGCGGTCGGCCTGGCCGCCGGAGTGGGGCCGACCGGGGAGCCGACGCCCGGCGAGGGCCGGGTGGCGATGACCGGGGACGGGCTCAGCGTGACCGGCACCGGGGTGACCGTGAACGCCACGGCCGGCGAGGGGGTCGACCGCGCGGTGCTGGCCGAGTCGCGGCTGGCCGAGCTGCGCGCGCACACCGGCGCGGACGTGGTGGCGGTGACCCTGGACACCGAGGGGGCGGTGGTCGGCGGGGCCGACGGCGAACCCCGGCGCAGCCACAGCACCCCGGTGCCGGCCAGCCACGCGGTGGGCGCGGGGGACGCGTACCTGGCCGCGATGACGCTCGCCCTGGCCGCCGACGCGCCGCTGTCGACCGCCGCTCAGCTGGCCCAGCTCGCCGCCACCATCACCGTCTCGGACACCGGCACCTGCGTGTGCCGCCGGGAGGACCTGCTCGGCGCGCTCGACGTGCCGGCCGACACCGGGCACCCGGCACTGGTCGGCGCCGACGAACTGGCCACCATCACCGCCGAGCACCGCGCCGCCGGCCGTTCCATCGTGTTCACCAACGGCTGCTTCGACGTGCTGCACCGCGGCCACGTGCGCTACCTGGAACAAGCCCGGGCGCTCGGCGACCTGCTGGTGGTGGCGGTCAACTCCGACGGCAGCGTACGCCGGCTCAAGGGCGCGGACCGGCCGGTGAACCCGGTGGAGGACCGGATCGCGCTGCTCGCCGCGCTGTCCTGCGTGGACCACGTGGTGGTCTTCGAGGAGGACTCGCCAGGCTCGCTGATCGAGTCGGTGCGCCCCGACGTGTACGTCAAGGGCGGCGACTACCCGCCGGAGATGGTGCCGGAGGCCCCACTGGTCCGGCGGCTCGGCGGCCAGGTCCGCACCCTCGGCTACGTGCCGGACCGGTCCACCTCGGCGATCATCGACCGGATCCGGGCGCACGGCCAGGACCGCGAGACCGACCCGTCGCTGACGAGCAAGCGGTCGTGAACCGCCCGCTCGACCCGGGCTCGGCCGACGGGTTCCGCGCCAACCGGCTGCTCGACGTGCTGATCCCGACCCGCAACCGGCCGGCCGAACTGGCGGTCACCCTCTCCGGGCTGGCCGCCCAGGAGGGCGTGCCGGGGTTCGGGGTGGTGGTCAGCGACCAGTCCGACGACGATCCCGCCTTCATCCATCCGGCGGCGGCCACCATGGTCCGGGTGCTGCGGCACCGGGGGCACCCGGTGCTGCTGACCCGCCGGCTGCCCCGGCGCGGGCTGGCCGAGCACCGGGCCTACCTGCTGTCCGCCTCCGCCGCCCGGTACGTGCTCTGCCTCGACGACGACGTCTGGCTGGAGCCGGGCACCCTGCACCGGCTGGTCGCCGCGATCGGCGAGCTGGGCTGCGGCTTCGTCGGCAACGCGGTGCACGGCCTCTCCTACCTCGACGACGTGCGGCCGGAGACGCACCGGCACTACGAGGAGTGGATCGGCCCGCCCACGCCGGAGCGGATCCGCCCCGGCACGCCGGAGTGGGACCGGGCGCAGATCCATCCGGCGGCGAACCTGCTGCACGTCACCGGCAAGCTGGACCTGCCGCCGGGGGCGTGGCGGGCGTACAAGGTGTCGTGGATCGGCGGGTGCGTGCTCTACGACCGGGCGAAGCTGGTCGACTCCGGCGGCTTCGACTTCTGGCGGCGGGTGCAGGAGAAGCACCAGGGCGAGGACGTCGCGGCACAGCTCGCCGTGCTGGCCCGGCACGGCGGCGCGGGCATCCTGCCCAGCGGGGCGTACCACCTGGAGTCGCCCACCACGGTCACCGAGCGGGACGTGGAGGCGTGGGAGGTCGTCCTCGCCGAGACCGACGCCGCCCAGCCGGCCTGACCGCGGCGCACCGGCGGGTCAGGGCGCGCCGGGTTCCGGGCGCAGCAGCTCGCGGGCGGCCTCCAGCACCTCGACGGTCGGCACGTCGGTGACGAACGAGTCCCGGTGCGGGCACTCGCCGTCGCCGGGCCGGTGCGGGTAGATGCCGGGCGTGCAGTCCACCCCGCAGACCGGGCAGTGCACCGTCCAGGAGCTGATCGGGCGGTGCCGGCCGCGCAGCGGGTTCGCCACGTTGATCAGGTTGCCGACCCAGAAGATGCCGACCGTCGCGGTGCCCACCGCGGCGGCCAGGTGCACCGGCCCGGTGTCGTTCGACACGACCAGCTCGCAGCCGGCGTAGCAGCCGGCCAGCCCGCTCAGGCTGAGCGTGCCCACCTGCGGCCGCAGCGGCACCCCGGCCGCCGCCACCACCCGGTCCACCACGTCCTGCTCGGCGGCGGTGCCGGTGACCAGTACCTCGTACCCGTCGCCGACCAGTTCCCGGGCGACCTCGGCGAACCGCTCGGCCGGCCAGCGCCGGCGGGTGTCGGTGGCACCCGGGTGCAGCGCCACCCGGGGCCGCTCCGGCGGGCCGAGCACCTGGGCCGCCTCGGCCCGGTCCGCGTCGGTGACGGCCAGCGTGGGCACGATCGTGGTGGCCGGAGCGCCGACCAGCGCCGCCACCTCCAGGTAGCGGATCACCTCGTGCTGGTAGTAGACGTACCGGATCCACCGGTCCAGCGGTGCCGCCCCCTCGGTCCGCAGGCCGGCGGTGACCCGGGCGCCGAGCTGGCTGACCAGCGGGTTGGAGTTGGCGCCGCCGCCGTGCACCTGCAACGCCAGGTCGAAGCGTTCCTTGCGGGCCGCGGCCAGGAAGTCGTCCATCCCGGACTCCGGCTCGCCCGGCTCCGGATCGCGGATCCCGGGGGCCGGGGGCACCACCAGCACCCGGTCCACCGGGCCGGGCCGGTCGCGCCAGAGCTTCGCGTGCCACGGCGCGCCGAGCAGCACGATCTCCGCGTCCGGGTACGCGGACCGCAGCGCGTCCAACGCCGGCAGTAGGAAGAGGAAGTCGCCGAGCGCGTTGGCCCGCAGCACGGCGATCCGCTCGACGTCGGGCACGGGCTCGGCGGGCGGGCCGAGCAGGGCCGGGGTGACCACGCGGCCCCGTTACGGCCGGTCGAGCCCGCCGGCGGCGGTGTCCGGGCGGTGCAGCTCCCGGTCCGCGGCCGGATCGATCGGCGTACCCCCGCTGTCGGCGCGGAAGCCGGTGCGGCCGACGGTGATGGTGCGCGGCGCGGGCCGGGCGGCCCGGGGCAGCCGCACCCGCAGCAGGCCGTGGTCCATCACCGCGTCGATGGCGTCCGGGTCCACTCGGGAGGGCAGGTCGACGCGGTACTCGAAGCCCCGGGTCTCGAAGCCGCCGGGGATGCCGTGGTCGGCGTTCACCTCGGCCTCGGTGCGGGCGCGGACGCAGAGTTCCCGGTCGTCGAGCTCCACGGCCACCTCCTCCGGCGCCACCCCGGGCAGCCGAACGACGACCTCCCAGCCGTCGTCGGTCCCGGCCAGCTCGACCTCCGGCGGGCCGGACCGACCGCCGACCAGTCGCCGCAGCTCGGTACGGAGCGACTGCAGCTCGCCCATCGGGTCCCAGCCCTGCTGCCGTCCCCGCCAGCCGCGGCCGAACCCGCCGCCCTGTTCACTCATGCCAGCACTCCGCTTCGCTCCGTGCTGCCATGAGGCACCACCACGCTGCACCGATGATTCGCTCGCTCACGCTCGCTCACGCCGACGCCTCCCCACGGTCGCCCACGGCCCCGCCCCCGGCCGCGCCGTGCCTGCTGATCCGTCCGCCGCGCCCGCTCATCGCGCCTCGCCGACCCGGGTGGACGCCGGGGACCGCAACGAGCTGGGCGCGTTCAGGTCGGCGTCCCGGTCCACGCCGACGCCGAGCCGGTCGACCAGTTCGCCACCGAGCCAGGCGCTGATGCCGAGGATCGCCACGGCGACCACCTCGATCGCGATCAGCGCGCCGCCGGCGGCCCGGGAGTCGGCGTTGAGCCGGACCACCCAGATCGCGGCGAAGAGCAGGATCACCGCGACGTTGGCGGCGGCGTGGGTGAGCGCGACCCGCTTGGCCCGGGTGCCGCTCGGGATGGCCAGCAGGTCGACCGCGCCGGCCGCCGCGGCGAGCAGGCCGCCGATCAGGCCGACAGCGATGTTCCAGTACGCCACCTCGCCGAGGAAGTCCGGGCCGCCGACGGTGTCGATCACGTCGAAGAGAACGGCGGTGACCAGCAGGGCGACCGGGAACATCACCAGCATCGGGTGCACGGGGTGGCCCAGCACCTTGAGTCGGCTCTCCATCTCCGGGCCTCCACTGTCCGCCGGCGGGTGTGGTGAGGCGGTACCCCCGACACCGCGGGGCAAACCTCGCGCCGAGCCGCGCTGCCTAGGCTGTAGCCGAGGGCGCATCCGCGGAAGGGCGCCGCCTTGAGGGCTCAACGGACGGGGGAGGACGACGTGACGGTGGACATCACCTCGGCGGAGGAGCTGCGCGAGCTGCTCGGCAGGCCGACCGCGCGGGCCGAGGGCAAGGAGCGGACCAGCCTGCACGAGCGCGACCGGCAGTGGCTGGCACTCTCGCCGTTCTGCCTGGTCGCCACGGCCGGCGCGGACGGCAGTTGCGACGTCTCGCCGAAGGGCGACCCGCCCGGGTCCACCCTGGTGCTGGACGACCGGACCCTCGCCATTCCGGAGCGGCCGGGCAACCGGCGGGCGGACGGCTACCGCAACATCCTGGAGAACCCGCACGTCGGGCTGATCTTCCTGATCCCCGGTCGGACCGACACGCTGCGGATCAACGGCCGGGCTCGGCTGGTGCGGGACGCGCCCTGGTTCGACGACATGGTGGTCAAGGGTCACCGGCCGGTGCTCGCCGTGGTGGTGGAGATCGAGCAGATCTTCTACCACTGCGCGAAGGCGTTCCTCCGCTCCGAGCTGTGGCGGCCGGAGACCTGGCAGCCGGACGCGCTGCCGTCCCGGGCCCGGCTGGTCAAGGAGGTGGAGTACCCGGCAGCGGACCTCGCCGACCTGGAACGCCACTACGGCCCGGACTACATCAAGACCATCTACGCCTGACCCGGGCGACACGCCGGCCGCGCCGTCACAGGTGCGGCCGGCGTCCCCGCTCTCCGTCGCTTCGCCTCTCCGCGGTGCCGCGTCCGCACTTGCTAAAGACATCTTTATAAAGATAGCTTTAGGGTATGTCGCTGTCCCGGGTGAAGCTCACCGACCCGACCGCCCTGCGGGGGTACGCGCACCCGCTGCGGATGAGCCTCGTCGGCCTGCTCCGCCAGCACGGCCCGATGACCGCCACCCAGGCCGCCGCCCGGCTCGGCGAGAGCGTGCCGAGTTGCTCGTTCCACCTGCGCCAGCTGGCCAAGTACGGGCTCGCCGAGCGGGTCCCCGGCGCCAACGCCCGGGAGCGCCCCTGGCGGGCCACCGCGATGGTCACCTCCTGGGACGACACCTCCGACGACCCGGTGCTGCGCGCCGCCACCGACGAACTGACGGCCACTCAGCTGGCCCAGTACATCCGGCGCGCCGAGGAGTTCCTCGCCCGGCGGCCGGACGAGCCGGCGCCCTGGCGGGCGGTGACCGGGTTCAGCGACATCACGCTGCACCTCACCCCCGACGAGCTGGGCGAGCTGACCCGCCGGATCGACGACCTGCTCGCCGAGTACGAGGACCGGATCCCGACCCGACCAGGCGGCCCGCCGGCAGCCGCAAGGTCAGCCTGATCCACCTCGCCCTGCTGCCCGAGCCGGCCCCCGCCGTCGAGCCGGAGCCAGCGCCGGCCGCCACCACCGACGCCCCGGACCGGGGCGACGACGGCGGCGACCGCCGATGAGCGGCACCGCCGCCCCGGCCGCCGCCCCGCCCGCCGGTCCGGCCCGGCGCGGTCGACTGCCTCGGCTGCTGCGCGAGCGGGCGTTCCGCCGCTACTGGTCGGCGCAGACCGTGTCGTACTTCGGGGACGAGATCTCCACCCTGGCGCTGCCGCTGCTGGCCGTGCTCGGCACCGGCGCCGGGCCCGCCGAGATGGGCTACCTCACCGCCGCCCTGCTCGCCCCGAACCTGCTCTTCTCGCTGCTCGCCGGCGCCTGGGTCGACCGGTACCCGCACAAGCGGCGGGTCATGATCCTCACCGACCTCGGCCGGGCGCTGCTGCTCGCCACCGTGCCGGCGGCGTACCTGCTCGACCTGCTCGCCCTGCCGCAGCTCTACCTCGTCGCCTTCGGCGTCGGCACGCTCGCCGTGCTCTTCGAGGTGGCCCGCGGCCCGCTTTTCGTGTCGCTGGTGCAGCGGCGCGACTACGTCGACGCGAACACGCTGATCAACGGCAGCCGGGCGATGTCCCTGGTCGCCGGACCGAGCATCGGCGGTGTGCTGGTGCAGGTGCTCACCGCGCCGATCGCCCTGCTCGCCGACGCGCTGTCGTACGTCGTGTCCGCGTACTTCCTGGCGCGGATCCGGCCGACGGAGCCGCCGCCGGCGCGCGGCGGCGGCCTGGGAATCGGCGCCGGGCTGGGGTTCCTCGCCCGGGTGCCGATGATGCGCGCGATCCTGCTCGGCACCACCACGGTGAACCTGTTCAACTTCATGTTCGTGGCGCTCTTCGTGCTCTACGCCACCCAGGAGCTGGGCCTGGCACCGGGCATGCTCGGCCTGGTGCTCGGCGCCGGCGCGGTCGGCGGGCTGTGCGGGGCGGCGGTCACCGGGCGACTGACCCGGCGCTTCGGCATCGGGCCGACGCTGGTGGCCAGCTTCGTGCTCTTTCCCGCTCCACTGCTGCTCGTCCCGCTCGCCGGCGGCCCCACGCCGCTGGTGCTCGGCATGCTCTTCGCCGCGGAGTTCCTCTGCGCCGTCGGGGTGATGCTGCTCGACATCGTCTCCGGCTCCGTGCAGACAGCGCTCACCCCGGACGCGCTGCTGGCCCGGGTGACCGGGGCCCGGCGGACCGTCAACTACGGCATCCGGCCGATCGGCGCGCTCATCGGCGGCGCGCTCGGCACCGCCCTCGGGGTACGCGAGGCGCTCTGGATCGCCACCGCCGGCGCGCTGACCGGGGTGCTCTGGGTGCTCTTCTCCCCCGTCCGCCGGCTGCGCGACCTGCCCGAGCAGGCGACCTGAGCCCTGCCGCCGCCACCCGGCTCGGCAACGACCCACCACCGGCGGCGTCCCGGGCCCCGACGGCTCCGGACGTCAGTTCCGCACCGAGAAACACCGACCCTTGAGGGCGATCCAGCCCCTCGTCGGCGGCGGCGCCGTGCCCGGTTGGACGGCCGGATGTGCGGCCTGGGCATACAGGGTGATGCCGTGCGCCCCGGGCCCGAACGCCGCCCCGGTCACCGGTGGCAACCGGTGGACGAACGCCTTGCGGGCCCGGTCGTACCTCATCCGCACCTCGCCGCGGTATTCCGAGCCGCTGACCCAGTAGCTGAGAGTGACGACACTGGTGGCCACATCCAGGCCCGGCGCGTCCACCCGCACGATCACCTCGGGCCGCTCCGGCGGGTCGGGCGGTGGGCAGCCGAGCGGATCCACCCGGTCCGGAGACGCGGTGAGAGCCCGGATAACCGGTGGCGGGTGGATCACCACCCGGGTGGGGCTGGCCGATGTGGACGGAGGCGTCGGGGTCGCGGTCGCGACGAGCGCGACGGTCGGCGCACCCGACGGCGACCTGGATCCGGCGGGGCTGACGGACGACTCGCCGCCCTGCCGCCGCTGGTCGAAACAGCCGACCAGGGCGGGCAGCAGGAGCAGACCCGTGGCTGCTGCGGCGGCCCGCCGGCGGCGTCGCGCGGCGGTCATCGGGACGCGGAGACGATCGTCGGCATGCGGGAAGGATAGGGCCACGGCCGGTCACGACCCAGGCCGCTCAGCAGGAACGATGGCGCTGACCTCGAGCGGCAGCGGCTACCCGAGCAGGCGCATCGCCACCGTCCCCTCGGCGGTGCTGGTGACCGCACCGGTTGCCGGGCCTTCTACCTTGATGGCGCCGCGGTCGGGGGCACTCGGTCGGCCCATCCCGCGGCGACCACTGCAACATCGAGGAGGTCAGCGACTCCGACGTCGACGGCTGGGGAGGCAACAGCCCCGGTCCCGACAAGGTGCGACAGTTGCTGCGGGAGCACAGCTACGACTGCTGACCCGCCGCCGCACAGGCGGCTGGTCCCGGTCGGGCCGCCGTCCGTGCTCGACTGCCGGGCGCGACCCGGTGCGGACCGTCCCCACCTTCAGTCGAGCCAGCGGGCCTCGTCGCCGACGCGAACCTGACCGGGTGACTCGACGGCGGCGTACACGCCGAGGGTGTTGCCGAGTTCGCGGGCGACCCAGCGCAGCACCGCGGGGTCGTGCGGGACGCTCGGGGTCTCCTTGGTGATCATCACGCACCGGTCGCAGCCCTCGGTGAAACGCAGCCGCAGCGCGCCGATCGCCATCCGGCGACCGAGCCAGTCGTGCTCGGGGCGACCGGTTCCCGGCACGCCGTCCAGCACCAGGTTGGGCCGGAACCTGGTGGCGTCGATCGCGCTCTCCGGCAACGCCCGGGCGAGGCTGCGCAGCGTGGTGGTGGTCAGGACGTGCAGCGCGGCGTCCGGCTTGTCCGGTCGGTGCCCGGCCAGGGTGACCTTGGCGTTGACCGCGGCGCTGAGCCGGGCGTCGGCGTCGGGCGCGTCGGAGCGGAACCGCTCGCCGTCCGGCAGGACCAGCTCGGCCACGTCCCCGCCCACCGCGACGGCCCGCACCCGCATGAGCTCCGGGATCGCGCCGGCCCAGGTGACCTCGTCCCGCTCGTCGCGCACGGCGACCACCCGGTCGCCGTCGATCCCGTACCCGCCGATGGTGGCGGTGGTGAGGGGCTCGCCGCCCACCGACTTCACCGGATACCGCCACAGTTGATCGACCCGCATCCGGCCCCCATCGATCGTGCTGGACGTGCCGTCGTCGATCGTAGCCAAGCCGGTGGCCGCGAGCGCGCGCCGGACATCGGCGCACCCGGCGCGGAGCCGGGCCGGATGGCCCACTGGCGTCGGCGCGCCGGGCGCTGGCGGGCCGGGCGCCGGCTAGCGAAGGTGTTGGACGAGCTGGATGGGGTTGCCGTCCGGATCGGCGGTCCAGGCGATCAGGAGCCGGTCGAGCCATCTGTGCGGGGCGGCCAGGGCCGGAGCGCCGCCGGCGGTCAGTTCCGCGTACGCGGCGGCGGTGTCGTCGGTCCACAGGATCACCGCGGCCCGCTGACCCTCCGGCACCGGGTCCAAGCCGTGGTCGTCCCGGGTGGACGCGACCGAGGCGATACCGATCTTGTAGCCGTCGAGCACCAGGTCGACGTGGATCGGCTCGCCCTCGGTCGGCACCCGGAAGGTCTCGGTGAACCCGAGACGCGAGTAGAACTCCGCGGCGCGCGGGACGTCCTCGCTGAACAGGATGACCTGAGGGGTTCGAAACATCGACACGACCGGACGCCTCCTCGTCGACGAACTGGCGGCTACTCGTTCACCGGCAGGTCATGGAACCACGGCCGGGACGATGCGGGCACCAGCAGCAGGACGACGAGTGCCGCTCAGGGCGCTCGGGCGGTACGCCGTCGCCGGTGTTGACGCCGGAGCAGCACGGCGGCAGCCCGCAGCTCGTGCCGGTCCTCGGCGACCCACACGGTAGCGTCACGGCGTCGCCGACCAGGAGGACCGCGCTGAGCGCGCGCCACGACGAACTCACGGCGGCGTGGGAGGCGCAGACCCGACGGATCGAGGAGCGGACCATCGCGGCCGTCGAGGACGCGTACGGGGTCGAGGTCGTGCAGCACTGGTTCGTGCCCGACGAAGGATCGGACCGGGTCGAGGTGCGACTGCCCGACGGCCGGGTGGCGGACGACTGCATGCTCAAGGCGGCCGACGACGTGCTGACCCTCGACTGCCCCGGAGGCCGGTAACCGGCGGCGATGTGCCGCAAAACGCGGGAGCGACGGCGCCTGTCTGGATGAACCTGCGTGCGGGCCTGCTCGGTGACCACCTGGCCGTTGCCGGTCGCCGGGACGAGACGGTCCCGGACCATCTGGGCCGGCGCTACTGAGGCAGGTCAGCGGCAGCCGCAGCGCGCTCGTAGGCCAGGGTGAGCTCGGCGAGGACGCCGTCGGCGGGTTGTGGACGGCCTTCGAGGTGAATGGCGCGGAGTTCGTCCATGAACCTCTGCCACATGTCCGGACCGCCGTCGGCGAGAAGTTGGGCGCGGATCGACAGCTCGGGTGTCGTGGGGAGCCATCGAGAACCCCAGGCACCGAGCTGCGCCATGACCGGGACGAGTTCGATCGCCGCCTCGGTGAGCCGATAGTCGATCTTCTGTCGGTGGCTCGGGTCGTCGTGCCGACTGAGCAGGCCCGCGTCCACGAGCTTCGACAGGCGGCTGGCGAGGATGTTCGTTCACCCTGTCCGACACCACATTCCACTTCCTCAACGTCAGCCCGGCCGAGGCGCTGGCCCGCGCCAAGGAAGCCGCCGCCGGCCGGGACGTGCGCCTCGGTGGTGGACTCGCCACGATCCGCGAGTTCATCGAGGCCGATCTGGTCGACACCATGCACATCGCCGTCGCGCCCGTCGACCTCGGCCGCGGCGAACGGCTGTGGGACAGCCACACCGAGTTGCTCGACCGCTTCCACCTCGAGTCGGTGCCGAGCCCCAGCGGAGTCACCCACCTCCTGCTCTGGAGACGATGACCACTGATCTGTGCGAATCAGCTGATGTGGGTGAGGACGTTGATGACCCTGCCGTTGGGATCACGCATGAAGAAGCGTCGGACTCCCCAGGGTTCGTCGGTGAGCGGGTGCACGATCTCAGCGCCGGCACTCCGGGCTGCCTGATGCGCGGCGTCGACGTCATCGACCTCCACGGACACGTCGGGGACGACCGGCGCGGTGGCGTCGTGGGTCATGAGACTCAGCTGGGCTTCCGGGTGGGCGCGATCGCTCAGGGTGACGATCCAGCCCATGTCCATGACGACCTCGAAGCCAAGTACGTCGACGTAGAGGCGGTGGCCTTCGCGATGTCCTCGGTCGCAAGGTCGGGCATCGTGCGCTTGATGGTCATGCGGACCATGCTGCCGCGTGACGGCTCCATCGACCAGGGCTCGCTTTCCGTCAGGTCACCGGCTTGGCCAGTTGGCCCCACAGTTGATCGGACGAGACGGCCAATGGCGGATGGTGGCGGCGGGGCAGAACCCACACGCCGCTGCCGCCACCGCCTTGGCCGTGCTGGTCGCCGCCCACGGATGGCGACGACTCAAGCGCTGCGTCCGTTGTGGACGACCTCTCATCGACCGAACCAATGGCGTGAGTCGCCGTGGCTGCGCCGACCACCCCAGCCGCCCCCGCGCCGGCCTCACCGCCAAGTCCTGAGCCATGCCGGCAGGCCTTGGTGATGAGTTGTCGCGCCCGCAGCCGTCACACCTACGAAGGGACACGACGAGACGGAAGGATGACGTGATGAGTGCGGACACGCGGCTGAAGGAGCTGGGCGTGAGCAGGCTGGGCGAGGTCGACGAGCCGGCGTTCTCGGGGCTGGCGGAGCGGCACCGGCGCGAGCTGCACGTGCACTGCTACCGGATGCTCGGGTCGTTCGAGGACGCCGAGGATGCCGTGCAGGAGACGTTCCTCCGTGCCTGGCGGCGGCGGGAGACCTTCGCGGGGCGGTCGACGTTCCGGGCCTGGCTGTACCGGATCGCCACCAACGCCTGCCTGGACCTGCTCGCCAAGTGCCGCCCGCAGCCCGCGACCGGCGGCGAGGTGCGGTGGCTGCAGCCCTACCCGGACCGGCTGCTCGACGAGCTGCCCGCGGGCAACGCGGACGAGCCGGAGACCGTCGCCGTCGCGCGGGAGACGATCGAGCTGGCGTACCTGGTCGCCGTCCAGCACCTCGCGCCGCGCCCGCGGGCCGTGCTGATCCTGCGGGACGTTCTCGGCTGGCCGGCGAAGGACGTCGCGGAACTCCTCGGGGACTCCGTCAACTCCGTGAACAGCGCGCTGCAGCGAGCCCGCGCCGGCATGCGGGAGCACCTGCCCGCCGAGCGACAGGACTGGACCGGCGGCGAGGAGGACGCCGGGACCCGCGAACTGGTACGCCGCTTCACCGAGGCGAGCGTGGCCACGGACATCCCGGCGATCACCGCGATGCTGCGGGACGACGTCCGGTGCTCGATGCCGCCCACGCCGGGCCTTCACGTCGGCCGCGACACGGTCCTGAACAGCTGGATCGAGGACGGCTTCGAGGGCATGACGGGTCTGCGCGCCGTCCCCACCGCCGTCAACCGGCAGCCCGCCGTCGCCTTCTACCACTGGCGGGAGCGGGCGGGCGCGTACCTGCCGCTGACGATCGACGTCCTGCGCATCACCGGCGGCGCGATCACCGAGATCACCATCTTCCACAACGACCAGTTCCCGCGCCTCGGGCTGCCGGAGCGCCTGCCGGCGGACGGCACGGAGTAGCCCCGGTGCGGACGCTCACGCTGCGCGGTGGCGAGCGTGTCGCGGTGGCCGCGGCGGAGTGGCACGACGTGTTCGCCGTCGTCACCCGTGGGCGGGTGCAGCTGGAGCTGCGCGACGGCGAGCCCGGCCCGGTCCTCGGACGCGACGCCGCCTTCTGGCTGCGCGGCACCGGTGCCCGCGCCCTGCGCAACCCCGGCTGTCGCACGGCGACGGTACGCATCGTCACGCCCAGGGCAAGCACCCTCACCGGCCAGTCAACGCCCCCTGTACGTCAGTTACCGAATGATGGAGAAACGACATGAACAGCATGAGTGGCAAGGGGGTCGTCGCAGGTCCGGCACCGGGCCGGACCAGCCACACCCGCCGATTCCGCGGGGTCGTCGGCACCGGCCTCGTCGCCACGCTCGCCGCGATGGTGGCCACCACCCTCGCCGCTGCGCTCGCCCAGGCCGTCGGCGTCGACTTCGAGATCCCCGATGGTGGCGAGACGGTCCCGTTGCCCGGGTTCACCGTCGTGACCGGCTTCTTCTCGGTCGTGGGCATCGTCATCGCCGTCGCTCTCCTGCGGTGGAGCGCCCGCCCCGCCGAGCGGTTCGTGTGGACGGCAGTGTCGCTGACCGCGATCTCGTTGGTCCCACCCCTGCTCTCCGGGGCGAACACCGCCACCACCACCGCGCTGATCGGGCTCCACCTCGTCCCCGCGGCGGTGATGATCCCCACCCTGGCACGGAGCCTCCGCACCCGGACCGATTGACGATCCCGCAACGAACAACGTGCGGTGCAAGGGCGTGCACGAGCGCCCGAACGTGGCCGCCGGTCGCGTTCGCCCTGGCCGACCCCGCCGTCGCGCCTCCCGCGTGGATTCGGCTCCTGCGCGACGGCTTGAGCCGGGATCTGACCCTCTGGGTCGACGTCAGGCTCAAGCCGCGCCAGGCCGCGCTCGCAGCCGAGCCCTGACACCTACACCTGGGGGATGCTGCCACGCCGTCGCCCACTGGGGCAGTGCCCCCTGTCGCCCGCGGACTGCACGCGAAACCTGTCCCGAGTAAGGTCGCCCGCATGGCTGACGCTGTCGTCATTCCCGGCATCTGGTTCGGACCAGGCATTCCGCTGCTGATGTATGCCGGCGATGTGGCGGAGCAGCGGGGCGCAACAGTACATCGGCACTCGTGGACCAAGGAGTTTCCGAAGCCTGATCAGCCAGAGATCGAGAGCTGGGTTGGCGGTGAGATCGTTCCGCTGATCGACACCGTTGGCGGTCGCCCACTGCTGATCGGCAAGTCGCTCGGCACGAACGCGGCAGCGATCGCCGCCGAAAGATCCTTGCCCGCCGTGTGGCTCACGCCCTTGCTCACCCTGCCGTGGGTGGCTGATGCGTTGGCCCGCGCAACCGCGCCGTTCCTGCTCGTGGGTGGCACTGCCGATGAGATCTGGGACGGTGACATGGCCCGCCGGCTGTCGCCCCATGTGCTGGAGGTGGAAGGCGCGGATCACGGGATGTACGTACCCGGCCCGCTGACCGAGTCGATCGCGGTGCTCAGTCAGGTCGTGGTCGTCGTGGAGGAGTTCCTCGACGCTATTGGCTGGCCGAGCAAGTCACCTGGTCCCGCATCGCTGCTGGCACCTGGAAGCGGATCCCTACAGTGAGGTCGTCCACCTGGCCAAGTGGCACCTGGCCTGGGGAAAGGCCCCTCGGCATCCCTCACTGTCAGCCCCTGTCTGCCAGGGTGAGTTGAGGCCAACGGTTCATAGCAAGTCCGTCTGGCAGGGCGAGTTCAGGATCGAGATGCGTTGAGTACTGCTGTTGATATGACGGTGGCCCAGGATGGGGTCATGAGTCGCAAGAAGGGTCCGCGGTCGGACGGGCCGCGGGCGCGCCGGTCGTTCAGCCCGGGGCAGAAGCTGGACCTGTTGACCCGGTATGAGCAGGCTGTCGCGGCGGGTGAGGGCGGGGCGTTTCTGCGGCGGGAGGGCTTGTACTCGTCGTTGATGAGTGAGTGGCGCCGGGCCCGCGATGCCGGGCTGTTGCAGGGCAAGCCGGCTGGGGAGACGGTCGGGCGGCCCAGCGCCGAGCAGGCCGAGATCGCCCGGTTGCGGCGGGAGCTGGAGCGTACGCAGGCGAAGCTGGCGCGGACCGAGACGGCGCTGACGATCATGGGAAAAGCGCGCGAGCTCTTGGAGGAGATCTCCAGGAGCGAGCCGGACGATCCGGACGTGTTCGGGCTCGGCAGGCGCTGATGGACACCTACCACGCGTTGACCGGTGCGGGGACCACCACGCGGGACGCGAAGCGGCTGACCGGGATCGCCCGGTCCAGCGCCGATCGTGACCGACGTCGGCCGACACCGTCACGCCCGGCGCGGCGTCCGCCGGTGAACGCGCTCAGCCCGGCCGAACGGGAGCAGGTCCTGCAGCTGCTGGACAGTCCCGAGTTCGTCGACGCCGCGCCGGCGCAGATCTACGCGGCGTTGCTGGACCAGGGTGTGTACGTGGGCTCGATCGCCACGATGTACCGGATCCTGCGCGAGCACCGGCAGGTCCGCGAGCGGCGCAGGCTGGCCCGGCACCCGGCCCGCCGGCGTCCCGAGCTGGTCGCTGACGCCCCGAGGCAGGTCTACAGCTGGGACATCACGAAACTGCCCGGCCCTGCGAAGAGCGTCTACTACGACGCCTACGTGATGATCGACATCTACTCCCGGTACATCGTCGGGGTGCGGGTGCACGCCCGCGAGTCCGGGCCCTTGGCCGAGGCCATGATCCGCCAGGTGTTCGACACCCACGGCGTCCCGCACGTGGTCCACGCCGACCGGGGCACCTCGATGACCTCGAAATCCGTCGCTGACCTGCTCGAGGACCTGGCCGTTACCCGCTCACACTCCCGGCCGAAGGTGTCCAACGACAACCCGTACAGCGAGGCCTGGTTCAAGACGTTGAAGTACGCGCCGGTGTTCCCCGACCGGTTCGCGTCCCTCGCGGACGCCCGAACGTTCATGACCAACTTCGTGACCTGGTACAACCATGCCCACCGGCACTCCGGCATCGGTCTGCACACCCCCGCCGACATCCACCACGGCCGGCACCACACGGTCCGCGCCCACCGGGAGGACACCCTGGCCGCAGCCCGCGCCGCGCACCCGGAACGGTTCAGCACCACCCGGCTACTACCGAAGATCCTCGACCTGCCCGAACAGGTCTGGATCAACAAGCCCGACCAGGAAACGAAGCCCCTCCCACAAGCCGCTTAACTCCCGCTGGCCTCAATCCCTTGACACGTTCCGAGCCAACGAGTTCTCGCTCTTGAGACTCGATGGGGACTGGGTGGTCGGGAACCATACTGTCGTGCTGCTCTCCCGCACCGATCGATTTGCTGATCTTCAGATCCAGGGGCTGCCGGCGCCCAGTTGCTGGTGTTTGTCGGCGATGCTATCCCTGGCCAACACCGGGGAGGACTGGCTGGAGCTCTCGCTTCTGGTCGCCTTCGATACGCCGTCGTTGCTCGAAGTGGCCGCGGCGGTCGAGGCACCCTGTTGGTGCCTGGACGATCACAACATGCACACCGTCGAACAGCGGGGATGGGTGGTGGGCAGCGGCCCGGCGCTGGTTCGGTCCTTCGCCGCCGGCGTCCAGGAGATCACTCGGTGGCTCGCGGCGGGGCCACGCGAGCCAGGCGCATGGCGGGACGGGGCGGGACTACCCCAGCCCTCGACATGGCAGGCACGCCCCTGGGTTAAGAGATCGACCTTCTGATCCGGTTCCCAAGAGCGCTACCCTCGTCTGGGCTCGTTGCTGTCGCCGTTGCCTGTCAACAGCCCTGCGGCAAGCAGCTGAGGACGGGCACAGAGCCTCGCATCGGACCCCCTCGTCTAACAGGCGAGATGGCTTACTCAATATCAGCATGCGTTCGATCGTTCCGCGTCTCTATCGGATCTTGCAGAGCACTTGCACGCGATGTCCTCTCCGCGCACTCCCTTCATGAGCCTCCCAGGTGGGTGGCAGGCTGGAGGATGAGAGTGTCCGAGACGGTGAGTGGCTACAGGAAACAGCTCGTCGCGAGCGAGCAGGACAAGCCGGCCGACCGGCAGCCCGAGCGCCGCCACGATCCCGACAAGCTCCTTGTGATGATGAACGGGGCCCTTGTCGGGGTGCCGTCAGCGTACGCGTTGTCGAACTCGCTGGAGGTCACTGCGATCGCTGCCGCGTTGGCGGTCGTCCTGGTGAGCGTGTACCTGGCGCGCCGAGGTAGTTGACGCTCAGGGCGATGCGCCCAGATGCTTTGCCGAACCCGTTGCACGATGAGACCACGACCAGCACCTAACTCACGAAGCCAGGCAGCCGAACATTGGCCGTCGTCTCGTACGACGACCTGATGTGCGCCTACCTGGGCGCAGGCGACGGGCTCGGAAGGTCCGAGCCAACCACCCCTTGGAGGAAAGGAACCGCCATGCGCAAAGAAAAACACCTACGACTCCGTCTTCTTCGGAGAGAATGGAGGGACACAACATGCCGTCACAGACCAAGATCGAGCTCACCCGCGAGCAGCTGGCAGAGTTCGTCACCTTCTACGAGGGCGACTTCAACCCCCTGGTCGGGCTGCTGATCCGTTCCGGCGCTTCACGCGACGAGGCTCAGGACTTCGCTCAGGAAGCGATGCAGGTGACGCTCACGAGCTGGCCGACCGTCCGGTCTCCGAAGGCCTTTGTCCGAACGGTCGCTCTCCGCGCCCTGCGCCGGAGCTGGAAGGTGACAGAGCGAGACGTCAACACGGGCAAGCGTGTTGCAGAGGATGCCCTGGCGGCGACCTTCGATGCCAATGAAGACATCGAGGAGGCCGTGCGCATGTTGCAGGCGCTGCCGAAAGCCCAGCGCGTCGCGTTCGCGCTGCATTACGACGGCTACGGACACGCCGAGATCGCCGAAATCACCGGGCAGCGCCGCGACACGGTGCGGTCGAATTTGCGGCACGCCCGTCAGAAGCTGCTCCGCATGCTGAACCCCGACTCGACTAGGAAGGAGGCAAACCATGGACCGTGACAAGGAGTACGAGCTCGACCAGCTCATGGAACGTGCGACCGTGTCGATACTGAAGTCCCTGGACGCCACGGTCGACGTCAAGCAGCGCCTGCGAGAGCTGCTCCGGGCGGCCGGCGTCGACCCCGACCTCGTGCAGGCGCCCAAGCGCAGCCAGTAACTACATCACAACCGTCGGCACGCCCGTTCACCCGCGCAATGACTACCGGTCGTTCCGGGAGATCATCCGGCGGGCCGGCCTTCGGCAGCTTCGTCTTCACGACTTACGGCACACGGCGGCCAGTGTCCTCCTCGCCCAGGGCGTACCCGCCCGAGTGGTCATGGAGATCCTCGGCCACTCGCAGATCAGCGTCACCCTCAACATCTACGCGCACTTGGCTCCGGAGATTGCGCGGGAAGTTGCGTCGCGGCTGGAGGGGGCGCTGTGGTCGGGTGAGTGATGTTCGGCTGCTCGTCCTCAAAACGGCAAGCAAAAGGCCCAGGTCATGGTCGGCGATCAAGCCGGTGACCTGGGCCTTTCTATGGAGCCGCCTGACGGAATCGAACCGTCGACCTACGCATTACGAGTGCGTCGCTCTAGCCGACTGAGCTAAGGCGGCAACGATCGTCAAGTGTACGGCACCCGACCCGCCCGGGCCGCACGGGATGCCCCCACCCGGCCCGGCCGACCCGGACATCGGGCACGTTCCGTACGTTCGCCGGACAGCGATGCCGGTCGGGCGGGACTACGCTGCGGCGGGTGACCGACGATCACCCCCCGGTGCCCGACCCGGACGGCCCGCACGGCAGCGAGGCGGCGGGCGGGCGGCCCGCCCGCCGGCCATGCTCGACCGACCCGCTGGAGCTGGGCTTCACCCCACGCAAGCCGGTGCCGTGGCTCGCGCCGTTCCTGCTGATCAGCACCGGCATCCGTACGCTGCTGGCGATGCTCTTCGGGGCGTACCTGGACAAGCGGGAGCTGCAGAACTCGCTGGAGAGCCGGATCGAGCGGCAGGTCGGGCCGGACGGCGGGCTCTGGCTGGACTACGTGGCCGACCTGGGCGACGGCTTCAACGCCACCTACTCGGTGGCGTACCTGCTCGCGCAGCCGGAGCTGGAGGTGGACGGGCACCGGCTGCCCCGGGCGCAGACCCTGGTGATGGGCGGCGACCAGGTCTACCCGTCGGCCGCCTTCGAGGCGTACGAGGACCGCTGCAAGGGCCCCTACCAGGCCGCGCTGCCGGGCACGCCGCCCGAGCGGCCGACCCTCTTCGCGGTGCCCGGCAACCACGACTGGTACGACGGCCTGACCGCCTTCCTGCGGCTCTTCGTCCGGTCCCGGGACCGGCACTTCGGCGGTTGGGCGACCGGGCAGTCCCGCTCGTACTTCGCCGTCGAACTGCCCGCCGACTGGTGGCTGCTCGGCCTCGACGACCAGTCCGGCTCGTACCTGGACGATCCGCAGCTGACCTACTTCGACACGGTGGCCGAGAAGCTGGGCCCGCAGAGCAAGGTGATCGTGGCCGTGCCGGCGCCGACCTGGGTCAAGGCCGTCGACCACCCCACCGCGTACGACTCGATCGACTACTTCATCCGGACCATCGTGGCGCCGACCGGGGCGCAGGTGCGGCTGCTCATCTCCGGCGACCTGCACCACTACGCCCGGTACTCCGGCCCGGACCGCCAACTGATCACCTGCGGCAGCGGCGGCGCGTACCTCTACCCGACGCACAAGCTGCCGGAGCGGATCGAGGTGCCGCCGCGGGACACCCTGGCCCGGCGCGCCAGCCCGAGCCGCCCGTACGACCTGGCCGGCCGGTACCCGGACGCGGCCCGCTCCCGGCGCTACGCCTGGGGCATCTTCCCCCGGCTGCCGTTGCGCAATCCCGGCTTCACGACGCTGCTCGGCACCCTGCACACGCTGCTGATGCTGGCCATGGTCGGGGTGGTGGAGAACCGCAGCGGCACCGAGCAGCGGCTGTTCAGCCTGCCGCTGGTGCTGATGCTGCTGGTGACCCTGCTCGGCGCGGCCTTCTTCGCGAAGCCGCCGAGTTCCGGCGGCAAGCGGCACGCCCGGCACTGGATCCTCGGCGTCGGCCACGGGCTGGCGCACGTCGGGCTGGCCGCCGCCGGCACCTGGGGCTGGTTGGCGCTGCCCTTCCAGGAGTGGCCGTGGCCACTGCCGGTGGTCGCCGCGGCGGTGCTGTACGGCCCGGTGAGCGGGCTGGTGGCGAGCCAGTTGGTGGCCGCGTACCTGCTGGTGGCGGGGGCGTTCGGGGTGAACGTCAACGAACTCTTCGCCGGCCAGGGCATCGAGGACTCGAAGGCGTTCCTCCGGCTCCGCATCGACCCCGACGGAACCCTCACCATCTACCCGATCGCGGTGGACCGCGTCGCCCGCGACTGGCAGGTCAACCCCGACCCCACCGCTACCGCCTCCTGGCTGACCCCCAAGACCCCCCTGACCCCCCGCCTGGCCGAACCCCCCATCACCCTCCCCTGACCCCCGGTCCCCGGGGATCAGCGCGCGGCGTTCTCCGGGCCCGACTGGTCACGCCCTTCGTA
The DNA here is from genome assembly GCF_011759515.1 of Micromonospora sp. CNZ280. Taxonomy (NCBI): domain Bacteria; kingdom Bacillati; phylum Actinomycetota; class Actinomycetes; order Micromonosporales; family Micromonosporaceae; genus Micromonospora; species Micromonospora sp. CNZ280. The sequence continues at coordinate 2,448,535 of NZ_JAAOYP010000001.1, read as the reverse complement.
GGCGCGGCGGGAGCCGCAGACGTCGGCGCGGGAGCACATGGTGCGCGAGCCGTCGGCGTCGAGCCGCACGAGCACCGCGTCTCTCGGCACGTTGTGCCCGACCACCCGGCCGCTGCCCTCCGGTGTGCTGACCCGCTCGCCGGGCGCCGGCGCGGACTCCTGAAACCGCGAGTACAGCGGATGTTCGTATTTCAAACAGCACATGAGCCGGCCGCACGCCCCCGAGATGCGCAGCGGGTTGAGCGGCAGGTCCTGGTCCTTGGCCATCCGGATGGTGACCGGCTCGAAGTCGGTGAGGAAGGTGGCGCAGCACAGGTCCCGGCCGCAGGAGCCGATGCCGCCCTGCACCCGAGCCGAGTCGCGGGCGGAGAGCTGGCGCAGCTCGACCCGGCAGTGCAGAGTCGCGCCGAGGTCGCGGACCAGCGACCGGAAGTCCACCCGGTGCGGGGCGGTGAAGTAGATGGTGCTCCGTTCGCCGCCGCCCTCGCCACCGCCGAGCACGTGGTCGACGGCCACCACCTTCATCGGCAGCCCGTGCTCCCGGATCAGCCGCTTGGCGGCGACCTTCGCCTCGGCCTTGCGGCGGCGCAGCGCCTCGTCGCGGCGCAGGTCCTCTTCCTGGGCCAGCCCGGCCAGCCTCGGGAAGCCGGCGGTGTCCTCGGTGACCCACTGGGCGGCCCAGACGCACTCGGCCACCTCGGGGCCGTCGTCGGTGGGAACCAGCACCTTGTCGCCCACCTGCGGATTCAGGTCGCCCGGGTCGAGGTAGTAGAGGCGCCCGTACCGCTGGAAGCTGACCGCGCAGAGCATGCCCATGGCTCCCACCCTACGACGGCCACCCGACCACGGCCCGCCGCGGGAGTCGCCGACCGACTACACCGTGCATCCATTCATGTTCGTCGACTTGACCGATGGCCCGCCCGTCTCGTCGTGCCGTTGGTCCTCGCCCGGACGGCTGAATCCTGCCGGGGGTGGGGGACAAACGCTGCCAGGAAGCGTTGAGTGAAGACAGACCTGCGGGGGGTGCAGGGGGAAGGCCACGGCGTCGCCGCCGGAGCCCGATCGACCGGGGCTCCCGCGCGCGACGCCGTGTGCCGTGCGCCGCCGCGCCATCCTGATCACCCCCGCCGACCCGATCCGGCCGGCACCGGCGACCTGGATCAGCGGGGCGTCACCAGCCGACCCGGGTGGGGCTGTCGTAGCGGGTCCGCTCGACCACCGGCGCCCGCCAGCGGGACTCGGCCAGGCTCGGCCCCCACTGGCGCAGCAGCGTCTCCGCGCCGTCGTACGCGACGCAGAGCACGGCGAGCACCCGGGTGCCGATCTCGGCCGCCGCCACCCCACCGGGGCGGGTCGGCCGGGACTGGTTCACCGCGCCGGGCAGCGCGGTCGCGGCGACCACGGTCACCGCCTCGGCGGAACGGAGCACGTCGGCCAGCGCCCGGGCCAGGGTGAGCCGGCTGCCCTCCACCCAGTCGGCCAGGGCGTCGGCGTAGCCGGCCGTCGACTCCAGCCGCCCGACCAGGCTTTCCGGCCCCTCGTCGAGGTGGCGCAGCAGGGCCGTGCGCGCCTGCCCGTACCGGCTCGCGGCCGGCCCCGACCAAAGGACCGGATCGGTCAGCGCGGCGCCGACCTCGTCGTACGCCCGGACGTGCCGGCGCACCGCGTGGCCGGCGGTGGCCAGCGGCGCGGGACGCAGGTCGAGGAAGCCGCGAACCGCCTCGCCGGGGAGCACCTGCATCCGGCGCAGCAGCGGCCAGACCGGGTGCCCCTCCGGCGCCCCGGCGGCGAGCAGCGTGTCCACCCGGCGCAGCAGGTCGAGGGCGGGCTCGGCGAGCCGGTCGAGCGCGTCCATCACGCCTCCCCGGTCAGCCGGCGGCCGGCCGCGTCGTCAGCGGCCGAGTAGCCGTCGGCGGCGCCCCGCACGGCGGTGGCGGCCTCGGCCAGCCGGGTGGCGGCGGCGTGCGCCTCGCGGGCGCGGTCGGTGGTGGCGGCGACCCACTGCCGGTGCAGCGCCCGGCCGATCTCGCCGGGGCGGCCGGGCGCGTCGGCGCCGAATGCGGCCTGCGGCGGGTCGCCGGCGGTGACCGTGCGGGTAAGGGCGGCCAGGGTGGCGCCCGCCTCGTCGAGGCGGCTGGCGAGGGCGTGCAGCGTCTCCATCTCAAGCCCCCGCCAGCGGCCGGTAGGCGGTGAACGTCTCGTTGTGCAGCTTCTCCCGGGCCCACTCGGCGGCGTCGGCCGCCGCGGTGACCGCGGCCTGCACGGAACCTGCGACGTCGCGCGGGTGGCGGTTGTGCAGCGGGCCGAGGAAGCGCACGTCGGTGATCCGCCCACCGGCGGTCACCACCACCTCGACCAACCCGTCCGGCGACCGGACGGTGACCTCGACAGTCGACACCGCCTGGTCGAACTCGGCCTGCAGGGACTCGATCCGGCGGTAGCGCCGCACCGCCTCCTCGATCCAGGCCTCGTCGATCTCCCCCCGTGGCATCGGCGGGCTCCTCCCCGGGACAGTCATCACTCTGCGTGCCGCCACCGTCACGGCACACCGGACCGTACCGCACAGCAATCGCGCCTGTCGATGCCTGTGGACGACCGGTCCGGCGCGCGGGACCACGCGCGGGCCGGCAGCCCTCGGGGAGGTCAGCCCTTCCAGAGGGCGAGCATCATCGCCTCGACGGCGATCCGGGGCTTCACGTTCGCCTCGATCGCCGCCCGGCAGGCCAGCACCGCCTCCAGCCGGCGCAGCGCGCCCTCGGCGTCCCACTTGCGGGCGCCGGCCTCGGCCACGGCGGCGGTGTCGGTGTGCACCGGTGCGACGGGAGCGCCGAGCGCCTTGGTGAGCGCGTCCCGGTAGAAGCCGGCCAGGTCGACCAGCGCCCGGTCCAGCGCGTCCCGCTGGGCCCGGGTGGCCCGCGACTTCTGCCGCTTCTCCAGCTCCTTGAGCTGCCCGACGGCGCCCCGCAGGGCGCCCGCCGCGCCCCGCCCGGTGCCGCCCGCGCCGAGCGCGGTCTCCAGCGCCGCCCGTTCCGCCGCGTCGGCCTCGGCCACCGACGCCTCGGCCTCCGCCTCGGCCGCCTCGATCAGCGCGGACGCCGCGTCGAAGGCGGCGCCCACCCCGGTGAGCCGGCGCGGCACCGCCAGCACCGCCTCCCGCCGGCCGCGGGCCTCCGGGTCGCGGGCCAGCCGCCGGGCCCGCCCCACGTGCCCCTGGGCGGCCGCCGCCGCCCACGCCGCCACGTCGGGCGCGATGCCGTCCCGCCGCACCAGCACCTCGGCCACCGCGTCGGCCGGCGGCTGCCGCAGCGGTACGACCCGGCAGCGCGACCGGATCGTCACCGAGATGTCGTCCGGGTGGGTGGACGGGGCGCAGAGCAGGAAGACCGTCCGGGGCGGCGGTTCCTCGATCGCCTTGAGCAGGGCGTTGCCGGCCGCCTCGGTGAGCCGGTCGGCATCCTCGATGATCACCACCTGCCAGCGTCCGCCGGACGGGGTGCTGGCCGCCCGCAGCACCAGGGCGCGCATCTCGCCGACGCCGATGGAGAGCCCCTCCGGCACCACCAGCCGTACGTCGGCGTGGGTGCCCGCCATGCTGGTGTGGCAACCGGGGCACTCACCGCAGCCGGTGCCGTACGCGCACTGCAGCGCGGCGGCGAAGGCGCGGGCGGCCACCGACCGGCCCGACCCCGGCGGGCCGGTGAAGATCCAGGCGTGCGTCATCCCCGCACCGGGATCGCCCGCCGCCCCCGGGGCGGGCCCGGCGTCGGCCTCCTCGGCGAGGGCGGCCAGCTCGTCGTCGGCGGCGTCGGGCACCGGCCCGGCGGCGGGGGCACGCAGCACGGCGGCCGCCGCGGCGGCGGCCCGGCGCAACGTCTCGACCGCCTCGTCCTGCCCGACCAGATCGGCGAAGACGTCCGGCATCAGGTCCGATGCTCCATCGTCACCAGCTCCGTTTCGGATAACTCCGGCTGCACCGAGGTGTCCGGCCCCTGCGCCGGACGCGGGTGCACGATGCCGCCGGGGGCGCCGAGCAGCTCCTCGACCCGGTGGGCCACCTGCTCGGCGATCTCCTCGACCGGCCGGGACGCGTCCAGCACCAGGTAGCGCTTCGGGTCGGCGGCGGCGAGGTCGAGGAAGGCGTACCGGACCCGCTCGTGGAAGGCGACCGACTCGGCCTCCACGTGGTCGGCCTCCTCGTTGCGCTGCGCCACCCGGGACAGGCCGGTGCGCGGGTCGACGTCGAGCAGCACCACCAGGTCGGGCTTGAGCCCGCCGGTGGCCCAGGAGGAGAGCCAGGAGACCTCGTCGACCGGCAGCGTCCGCCCCGCCCCCTGGTACGCCAGGGACGAGTCGACGTACCGGTCGCTGATCACCACCGCACCCCGGGTCAGCGCCGGCCGGACCACGGTGGCCACGTGGTGCGCCCGGTCGGCGGCGTAGAGCAGCGCCTCGGCGCGCGGCGACGGCACGTCCGAGCCGGGCGCGCCGAGCAGCAGCGAGCGGATCCGCTCGCCGACCGCGGTCGCCCCGGGCTCCCGGGTCACCACCACGTCCCGCCCCTGCCCGCGCAGCCGCTCGGCGAGCGTGCCGAGCTGGGTGGACTTGCCGGCGCCCTCGCCGCCCTCGAAGACCACGAAGAGCCCGGCGGAGACGAACGGCTCGGCCGGCATCAGCGGGCGACCCCGGATCGAGCCCCAGAGGTCGGCCAGGACCGGTACGCCCTTCTTGTCGTCCATCTGGCCGAACGCGCTGACCCCGGCGAAGATGCCGGCCGCGCCCGCCGCGAGCAGCAGCAACCGGGTGGACGAGATGGAGAGGCCCAGGTCGGCGATCTCCAGCTTCCGGGAGCCACCGACGCCGGCGAGCAGGCTGCTCAGGCCGATGGCCAGGATCAGCACCAGCCGGGTGCCGATCTGCACCACCGCGAAGACCCGGCCGCGCACCTCGTCGGCGATCTCGCCGCCGAGCAGCGTGGTGCCGGAGAGGAAGGCCATCCCGGCGCCCGCGCCGACCAGCACCGCGCCGACCATCGCCATCGACAGGTGGATGGCGAAGGCCAGCGTCATCACCGCCGCGCTGGCCAGCACGATGCTCATGCCGAACCAGCGGCGGCGGGACATCTCCTTGACGATCATCGGGCCGAGCCCGATGCCGAGCGCCAGGCCGATGAAGATGGCGCCGAAGAGCAGGTAGAAGGCGGCGTCGCCGGCGCCCAGCGAGGTGGCGAAGAACTTGGCGGTGCCGATCACGATGCCACCGCCGGCGAAGGCGCCGAAGATGCCGAGCACCAGGCCGCGTACGAGCGGGGTCTGCCCGATGAACCGCCAGCCCTCCTTGAACTGGCGCAGCATGCTCTGCTCGGTGCGGCCCTGCTCGGCGGCCTGCCCGTGGCTGATCTCCCTGATCCCGTACGCGACCACCAGCGCGGTGGCCAGCCGGGAGAGCGCGTTGAACCAGAGCGCCAGCTGGGCAGGCTCGGCCCAGTTCGGCGTCGCGCCCCCGGTGGCCGCCCGCACGGCGCCGTCGAGCGCGGCGAGGATCAGCGCGGCGAGGACCGGCGTCAGGCCGTACGTGGTGATCAGCGTGAGCTGGTTGGCGGCCTCCAGCCGGGCGCGCGGGATCAGGTTGGGGACCGCGGCCTCCTTGGCCGGGATCCACAGCAGCGTGAGCGACTCGATCAGGAACGTGGCGATCGCCGCCCAGCCGACCACCACCCCGCCGGGAGCGCCGAGCAGGGCGACCAGCGGGATCGAGGCGAACAGCAGGAAGCGCAGCACGTCGCAGATGACCATCGTCCAGCGCCGGTCGAAGCGGTCGGCGAGCACGCCGGCGATCGGGCCGAGCACCAGCGCCGGCAGCAGCCGGATGGCGATGACGCCACCGAAGGCGGCGCCCTTGGCGGTGCTTCCCTGGACCTGGGCGGCGGCGAAGACCGACGTGGCGAGCAGGCCGAACCAGTCACCGAAGGATGCCGCGCCGAGCACGATCCAGAGCCGGCGGAACGGCCGGATCCGCAGCACCGACCGGATGCCCGCGTAGCCGGACAGGTCGGCGCCGGTCTTCTCGGTGGCGCCGCCGGACTTGTTCGAGGACGGCGACACGCCGGGCGACTCGCCGTTGAACTGGCTTTCGATGGCCGTACCTCCACGTGCCGGCCCATCGCTGGGCATCCCCGGTGGAACACTCTAGACCCGGTGGGACACCGTCCCACCGATGACATTCTCCTGCTCGCCGAGCCTAGGCCGCCGGCACCACGGCGCGCAGCCGGGCGTACGCGAGGGTGTTTCGCATTGACCGCCGGACAGTTAGCGTGCACACGTGGCCACCGAAAGCGACAAACTGCGCGAGCGCCTCGATCGGGCGACCGCCCACCTCGACCCCCCGTACGCGGTGGTCGACCTGACCGCGTACGACGCGAACGCGACCGCCCTGGTCGACCGCGCGGCCGGCAAGCCGCTGCGGGTCGCCAGCAAGTCGGTCCGCAGCCGTGACCTGCTCGGCCGGGCGCTCGCCCGGCCCGGCTGGCACGGCGTGATGGCGTTCACCCTCCCCGAGGCGATCTGGCTGGTCCGCCAGGCGGTGAGTGACGACGTGCTGGTCGCGTACCCGACCGCCGACCGGGGCGCGCTCGCCGAACTGGCCGGCGACCCGGCACTCGCCGCCGCGATCACCCTGATGGTGGACGGCACCGAACAGCTCGACCTGGTCGACGCCGTGCGGGCCCCGGCCCACCGAGCCGAGCTGCGGGTCTGCCTCGACCTGGACGCCTCGTGGCGGCCGGTGCGCGGGGTGCACGTCGGGGTGCGCCGGTCGCCGGTGCACAGCGCCCGGGCCGCTGGCGCGCTCGCCGCCACCGTCGCCGGCCGCGCCGGCTTCCGGCTGGTCGGCCTGATGGCGTACGAGGCACAGATCGCCGGCCTGGGCGACGCGCCGCCCGGGCAGGCGGTGCTCGGCACCGCGATCCGGCTGGCCCAACGCGGCTCGTACCGCGAGTTGCTGGCCCGCCGGGGCGCGGCGGTCGCCGCGGTACGCGAACACGCCGAGCTGGAGTTCGTCAACGGCGGCGGCACCGGCAGCGTGGCGGCGACCAGCGCCGATCCCGCGGTCACCGAGGTCACCGCGGGATCGGGCCTGTACGGGCCGACGCTGTTCGACGCGTACCGGGCATGGCGGCCCACCCCGGCGGCGTTCTTCGCCTGCGCGGTGGTCCGCCGGCCGGCGCCGGGGCTGGCCACCGTGCTCGGCGGCGGCTGGATCGCGTCCGGTCCGGCCGCGCCCAGCCGTCTCCCCCGGCCGTGGCTGCCGGCCGGGCTGAAGCTGATCGGCACCGAGGGCACCGGCGAGGTGCAGACCCCGCTGGCCGGCACCGCGGCCGCCACCCTCCGGGTGGGCGACCGGGTGTGGTTCCGGCACGCCAAGGCGGGTGAGCTCTGCGAGCACGTCAACGAGCTGCACCTGGTGGAGGGGGACGAGGTGGTGGCGACCGTGCCCACCTATCGGGGCGAGGGCCACGCCTTCCTCTGAGTCACCGGCCCCGCAGTCCGCGGGGCCGGTTCGCACCGTCACCCGGTCGCACCCCGGGCGTTCTGCCTGTCTCGCCTCGCCCGGCGCACCCCGGGCCCGTCCGGCTGTCTCGCACCGCAACCCGGTCGCACCCGGGCCGTTCGGCTGTCTCGCACCGCAACCCGGTCGCACCCGGGCCGTTCGGCTGTCTCGCACCGTCGCCCGGTCGCACCCCGGGCCGCCGGCGCGAGGTCAGCTGGGCCGCGCGGCGTCCACCGGGCCGTCGACCTGCTGGTGCAGGTACTCCCGGATGAGCGCCTTCGCCTCGGCCAGCACCCGCTCGTCGCCTTCCGGCCGCCGGCGGAACGCCAGCTTGATCAGCGCGTCGGCCACCTCCACCGCGATCTCCAGATGGAAGCGCAGCTCGGGCACGTCGGTGAGCCCGAACCGTTCGGTGAGTACGCGGGCCAGCTGGTCCGCGATCACCCCGTTGTTGTCCCGCTGCTCATCGAGCAGGTGCAGGTCGACCACGTCGCCGAAGTGCAGGGTACGGAAACCGGGAACGGTGCGGTGCATCGTGATGTACTCGTCGATCCCCGCGTCGACGCCGTCCCACCAGTGGGTCAGGTCGTCGGAGGCGAACCGCTCGTCGAGCCGCTGGAGGTAGGACTCCATCGTGCGCAGGGTCAGCGCCTGCACGATCGCCCGCTTGTCCGGAAAGAACTGGTAGACCGACCCGATCGCCACCTCGGCACGCTCGGCGAGCAGAGTCGTGGTCAGTCCCTCGTACCCCACCTCGTCGACGAGCTCGGCGCAGGCGTCCAGCATCCGCTGGACCCGCGCGACACTTCGACCCTGCACCGGTACGCGGCGCAGCGGCCCGGTCGTGGCGGCTGGTGTGGACACTCGGCGCCACCCCCCTTCGACGGATGAACATATCTGCACGTCACATCTTCGTGACTACCGGTACAACGAGCGGACCTCGATTGCGGTATTTACCAGGTACAACGTTCCTGATATGAAGTCAGTTCATATTCATGTCGAGGAGCGCGAATGGCCGCCACCGCACCGCTCACCGCCGCCTGGACCAACTGGGCCGGCAACCAGCGCAGCACCGCCACCACCATCCTGCGCCCCACCTCGGTGACGGACGTCGCCGAGGCCGTCGGGACCGCCGCGGCGAACGGCCAGCGGATCCGCGCGGTCGGCAGCGGCCACTCCTTCACCGCCCTAGCGGTCACCGACGGTCACCGCATGGAGTTGGACGCGCTGGACACCGGCGTCCGGGTGGACGCCGAGCGCCGGCTGGTCACCGTACCGGCCGGGATGACGCTGCGCACCCTCAACGGCCTGCTCGCCGCGCACGGGCTGGCCCTGCCCAACCTCGGCGACATCGACGCGCAGACGATCGCCGGCGCGATCTCCACCGGCACCCACGGCACCGGTGCCGGCTACGGCTGCCTCTCCACCTTCGTCGAGGCGCTCACCCTGGTCACCGGCACCGGCGAGGTGCTGCGCTGCTCCGCCGACGAGCACCCGGACGTATTCGCCGCCGCCCGGGTCTCGCTCGGCGCGCTGGGCGTGCTGGTCGAGGTGACCCTGCGCTGCGTGGACGCCTTCGTGCTGCACGCGCACGAGCGGCCGGCGCCGCTGGCCGCGGTGCTCGGCGAACTGCCCGAGCTGATCGAGGCGCACGACCACGTCGAGTTCTACTGGTTCCCGTACACGGCGCGGGTGCAGCTCAAGACCAACGACCGGGCGCCCGCCGACGACCGGCCGCTGTCCCGGCTGCGTGGCTGGCTGGACGACGACTTCCTGGCCAACACCGTCTTCGCCGGAGCCTGCCGGCTGGGCCGCGCCGTGCCGGCGCTCGCCCCCGGCATCAGCGCGGTCTCCGCCCGGGCGCTCACCGAGCGGCGCTACACCGGCCGCTCCGACCGGGTCTTCTGCACCCCGCGCCGGGTCCGCTTCGTCGAGATGGAGTATGCGGTGCCGCGCGAGGCGCTGCCCGAGGCACTGGACGCGCTACGCCGGATCGTGGACGGGCTGCCGTTCAAGGTGCTCTTCCCGGTCGAGATCCGGTTCACCGCCGGCGACGACATCTGGCTGTCGCACGGCTACGGCCGCGACTCGGCGTACCTGGCCGTGCACCAGTACGTGGGCATGCCCTACGAGCCGTACTTCCGCGCGTTCGAGCAGGTCGCCGCCGGCCTGGGCGGACGCCCACACTGGGGCAAGCTGCACTACCGCGACGCGGAGTCACTGGCGCCCGTCTACCCCCGCTGGCCCGACTTCCAGTCCATCCGCACCCGCCTGGACCCCGACCGCCTCTTCACCAACCCCCACCTCACCCACATTCTCGGCTGATCCCGCCCGAGATCTTGAAGGAAATCGGCCCCTGGAGGGGCGTCTTCCTTGCAAGATCTCGGAGGGGAGCCGCTTATTCGGTGGGGGTGGTGGCCTTCTTTGGGGCCGCCTTCTTCGCCGTGGTGGTTTTGGCGGTGGTGGTCTTCTTTGCCGTGGTCTTGGTGGCGGCTGCGGTCTTCTTGGTGGCCGTGGCCTTCTTGGCGGGAGCCTTCTTGGCGGGAGCCTTCTTCGCGGCCGCCTTCTTGCGCGGAGCGGGGCCCTTGGCGCGCTTCTCGGCGAGCATCTCGGAGGCCTCCTCGAGGCTCAGCGCCTCCGGAGTCTGGCCGCGCCGCAGCGACGCGTTCGTCTCGCCGTCGGTGACGTACGGGCCGAACCGGCCGTCCTTGATCACCAGCGGCTTCTCGGTCAGCGGGTCGACGCCCATCTCCCGCAGCGGCGGCGCGGCGGCCCGGCGCTGGCGGGTCTTCGGGGCCGCCAGCAGGGCCAGCGCCTCGTCCAGCGTGACGGTGAACATCTTGTCCTCGGAGTCCAGCGAGCGGAACTCCTCGCCGCGCTTGACGTACGGGCCGTAGCGGCCGTTGTTGGCGAAGACCTCGTTGCCCTCCGGGTCCACCCCGACGAGCCGGGGCAGGCTGAGCAGCTTGAGCGCCTCGTCGAAGGTGAGCGAATCCGGCGACTGCGAGCGCAGCAGGGAGGACTTCCGCTCGCCGCTGGCCACGTACGGGCCGAACCGGCCGGACTTGAGCAGGATCGGCTCCCCGGTGGCCGGGTCGTCGCCGAGCTTGCGCTCACCCCCGCCGCCGAGGAACAGCTCGTGCACCTTCTCCGGGGTCAGCTCGTCCGGCGCCAGCCCCTCGGGGATCGGGGCCCGGTCGCCCTGGGCGCCGCCCTCCTCGCCCTCGGCGGCCGGCGCGGGCACCTCGCCCGGCACCGCCCGCTGCAGGTACGGCCCGTAGCGCCCGACCCGGACGACGACCTCGCGGCCCTCGTCGTCGGTGAACAGCGGAATCGAGTTGACGCTGCGCGCGTCGATCTCGCTGAGGTTCTCGGTGACCAGCTTCTTCAGCCCGCCGGAGCGGGCGATGTCCTGGTCGCCGGCGCCGTTGGCGCTGCCGAAGTAGAACGCGGTGAGGAAGTCGACCGCCGCGTGGTCGCCGCCGGCGATCTCGTCCAGCTCGTTCTCCATGCTGGCGGTGAAGTCGTAGTCGACCAGCCGCGGGTAGTGCCGCTCCAGCAGCCCGATCACGGCGAACGCCAGGAAGGACGGGATCATCGCCTGGCCGCGCTTGAAGACGTAGCCGCGGTCCTGGATGGTCTGCATGATCGACGCGTACGTGGAGGGGCGGCCGATGCCCAGCTCCTCCAGCGCCTTGACCAGCGACGCCTCCGTGTAGCGGGAGGGCGGCTGGGTGTGGTGGCCCTGCGCGGCCAGCTCCTCGGCGGTCAGCGGCTGGTCCTTCACCAGGGTGGGCAGCCGCCGCTCGGCGTCCTCGGCCTCGGCGTTCTCGTCGTCGCTGGACTCGACGTACGCCCGCAGGAAGCCGGGGTCGGTGATGGTCTTGCCGGTGGCGCCGAAGTCGGCCTCCTCGCTCGCCGAGGTGACGGCGCGGATCCGCACCGAGACGCTGGAGCCGACCGCGTCGGTCATCTGCGAGGCGATGGTGCGCCGCCAGATCAGCTCGTAGAGCTTGAACTCCTCGGCGGAGAGCTCCTTGGCCACCTCGCCGGGGGTGCGGAAGTTGTCCCCCGCCGGGCGGATCGCCTCGTGCGCCTCCTGCGCGTTCTTCACCTTGCCGGTGTAGCGGCGCGGCTCCGGCGGCACGCTGCGCTCGCCGTACAGCTCGACGATCTGCCGGCGGGCCGCCGCGATGGCGGTCTCCGACAGGTTCACCGAGTCGGTACGCATGTAGGTGATGTAGCCGTTCTCGTAGAGCCGCTGCGCGGTGCGCATCGTCTGCTGGGACGAGAACCGCAGCTTGCGGGCGGCTTCCTGCTGGAGCGTCGAGGTGATGAACGGCGCGTACGGGCGGCGGCGGTACGGCTTCTCCTCGACCCGGGTGACGGTGAACGGCCGCCCTTCCAGACGGGCCGCGAGACCCCGGGCACCTCCCTCGTCGAGGTGGACCACCCCGGCGCCGGGCTTCACGCGGCCCGTCGTGGGCTCGAAGTCCTTGCCGGTGGCGATCCGGTCGCCGTTCAGCGCGACCAGGGTGGCGTTGAAGCTGCGCGGGCCCTCGCCGGCGTTGCCGACCGCCAGGGTCGCCAGGATGTCCCAGTACTCGGCGGTGCGGAAGGCCATCCGCTGCCGCTCCCGCTCGACCACGATCCGGGTCGCCACCGACTGCACCCGGCCCGCCGAGAGCTTCGGCATGACCTTCTTCCACAGCACCGGGGAGACCTCGTAGCCGTAGAGGCGGTCGAGGATGCGCCGCGCCTCCTGGGCGTCGACCAGGTCGCGGTCGATCTCGCGCGGGTTGGCCACCGCGGCCTGGATGGCCGGCTTGGTGATCTCGTGGAAGACCATCCGCTTGACCGGCACCTTGGGCTTGAGCGTCTCGACCAGGTGCCAGGCGATGGCCTCGCCCTCGCGGTCCTCGTCCGTCGCCAGGAAGATCTCGTCGACCTCCTTGGCCAGCTTCACCAGCTTGCTGATCTGCTGCTTGCGGTCGGCGGAGACCACGTAGAGGGCGTGGAAGCCGTTGTCGACGTCCACCCCGAGCCGGGCCCACGGCTCGCCCTTGTACTTGGCCGGCACGTCGGCGGCGTTGCGCGGGAGGTCCCGGACGTGGCCGAAGCTGGCCTCCACGACGTACCCCGGGCCGAGGTAGCCCGAGATCGTCTTGGCCTTCGCCGGTGACTCGACGATGACCAGACGGGTGGTTCCAGCGTTGCTCGGCACGTTTCTCTCCGACCTCACTCCTGCTCACGGCCGCCCGCGTCCCGTTCGGGCCGGCTTCGACCCGCCGATGCCCGGCGGTCCGGATGTCCAACGTAACGCGCCGTCCGCGTTTCGGGTTTCGCGGGCGGCAAACCACCCCGGCGGGGCGGTCGCCGCCGCCGCAACGCGGCCGGGGTTGCCGGACGGCGCCACCGTACACCGTGGGTAGGCCCGGAAGCGGGACACTGTGACGATGGCGGACCCTCGGCCGAGGCGCCACCCGGCCGTTTTCCGCCCCAAACCGCCCCGCCCCACCCCTACTGTCGCCGACCGGACAGCCCACCGCCACCCGGGTCGGCCCCGGCGCGGGTCACGACCGGCCCGGCGGCGACCCACCCGGACGCCAGCGCCCAGGCAGGCCCCGCGGTGACCGGCCCGGACAGCTCGGCCGCCGCACGGCGCGATCCAGCGAGGTCAGGGCCGGGCGGGCCAGGCAGTGACCGGCGCGGCCGGTGGGCGGTCGCCGACCAGTTCGGCCAGCCGGGCCAGCCGGCGACGGCCGGTGATCCGGTACGCCGGGCCGCCCGCGTCGGGTTCCAGCGGTTCCCCAGCCAGCCCGGCAGCGGCCAGCGCCGCGCCGACCGCCGCCCGGCACCCGGCGTCGGCGGTGCCGAGCCGGAGCAGGAACCCGGCCGGCTCGGCCACCCCCGCCGCGGCCAGCCAGAGCCGCAGCCGCCGCCCGTTGAGATGGAAGCCGGCGGGCGGCCGTTTCTCCGTGCCGCGCAGCCAGGCCGCCGCGAGCGGCTTCAAGGTCCGGGTGTACGAGGTGCGCACCGCGTGCCGCTCGTCCTCGGTCGCCTCCCAGCTGGCGGCGAGGCCGCGCAGCGCCAGTTCGGCGACCAGGACGTGCACCCGCCAGGCGGCGTCCACCACCACCGACAGCCGGGCGGTGCCACCCATCACCGCCACCTCGCCGGGGCCGGCGAGCAGGCCGGCGAGATCGGCGACCGACGGGTCCGCCGCCTCCGCGCCGAAGAAGACCAGTTGCCGGCGGGCGTCGTCCCGGCCGCCCTCGGCCGCGGGCGGGCCGGACGCATCGGACGGGTCAGACAGACCGGTCGAGCCGGTCTCGGCGGACGACCCGCTCCGGTCGGCCGTCGCGGTCGACCCGGCGCTCCCGGATCGACCGCCCCGCCGCCGGCCGCCACCGGCAGCCCGCCGGCCGGGCCGGCCCCGCGCGGGCGGATCCGGCTCGGGCACCGGGAACAGCGCCGGGGGCGGCTGCCCGTCCGGCGGCTCACCGGTACCGCTCAGCGACACTCCGGCACCTCGGCGAAGGCGCGTTTCAACTCCTCGGAGTTGAGCCGGCTGGTGTCCAGCGCGCTCGCGTCGTACTCCTTGTTCAGGGTGTCCACGGCGGCGCGGACGCCGTCGTAGAAGGGGCCGGCCTGGCCGGTGCTCAGCCCGTCGATGGTGTCCCGGGCCTTGCCGTACGCGTCCCGCATCTTCGCCAGCGACGTGCGGAACCCGGCGGACACCTCGGCGCCGTGCTCGGCCTCCGGGATGCCGGCCTGCTCGACCTTGCGCCGGGCCGTCTCGCTGGCCTGTTCGGCGCCACCGAAGAGCCGCACCAGGTTCTCCTTGGCCTGTGCCGGCGTGGTCTGCGCGGTCATCTGCTGGTCGGTGCTGCTGGTCAGCTTGCTGATCTCGGCCCGCCAGGGGGTCAGCGCCGAGCAGACCGACGCCGCCCAGGCTTGCGGGCTGGGGCCACCGCCGCAGCCGGCGACGGCGAGTACGAGCGTGGCCACGACCACCGTGAGCTTTCCGGCGGCTGTCGCCCGGCACGTACGCATGCGTTGCAGCGTACGGCCTCTGTCGAGGGGTGGCACCGGTCAGGCGCGGTGCCCCCGATGCTGCTCCGGCGGGGCCCGGACGGACCGGTCCCCGGCCGGCGGGCTGCCGACCGGGGACCGGGTGGGAGGTGCGGATCAGGCGTTGACCGGCTCCGGTCGCTGATCCGGGCTGCCAGCGCCGGCGTCGGTGTCCGAATCGGACATCGCGACGCCCTTGCGCTTGCTGAACACCACGGCCGCCACGATGATCGCCGTGGCCAGCACGGCGATGCCGATCCGCAGGCCGGTGTTCCGGTCGTCACCCACGCTCCAGGCCACCACGGCCGGTGCGATCAGCAGCGACACCAGGTTCATCACCTTGATCAGCGGGTTGATGGCCGGGCCGGCGGTGTCCTTGAACGGGTCACCGACGGTGTCGCCGATGACGGTCGCGGCGTGCGACTCGGAGCCCTTGCCGCCGTACGCGCCGTCCTCGACCAGCTTCTTGGCGTTGTCCCAGGCGCCACCGGAGTTGGCCAGGAACACCGCCATCAGCGTGCCGGCCCCGATCGCGCCGGCCAGGTAGGACGCCAGGGCACCCGGCCCGAGGCCGAAGCCGACGGCGATCGGCGCCAGGATGGCGAGCAGGCCGGGGGTCATCAGCTCGCGCTGCGCGTCCCGGGTGCAGATGTCGACGACCTTGCCGTACTCCGGGCGCTGGGTGCGGTCCATGATGCCGGGCAGCTCGCGGAACTGCCGGCGGACCTCCATCACCACGGCGCCGGCCGAGCGGGACACCGCGTTGATGGCCAGACCGGAGAAGAGGAAGACCACGGCCGCGCCGATGATCAGGCCGACCAGGTTGCGCGGGTTGGCCACGTTCAGCGAGTTGAGGATCTCGCCGCCCACGTCGCCCACGCCGGCGTCCGCGTAGGCGGTGCGCAGGGTGTCGGTGTACGAGCCGAACAGCGCGGTCGCGGCGAGCACCGCGGTGGCGATCGCGATTCCCTTGGTGATCGCCTTGGTGGTGTTGCCGACCGCGTCCAGCTCGGTGAGCGTCCGCGCGCCCTGCTCGTCGATGTCGCCGGACATCTCGGCCACGCCCTGCGCGTTGTCGGAGATCGGGCCGAAGGTGTCCATCGCGACGATAACGCCGACCGTGGTGAGCAGGCCGGTACCGGCCAGCGCCACCGCGAACAGGGAGAGCGTGATCGAGCTGCCGCCGAGCAGGAAGGCGCCGAAGACGCCGGCGCCGATCAGCAGCGCCGAGTAGACCGCCGACTCCAGGCCGACGCTGATGCCGGCGAGGATGACGGTGGCCGGGCCGGTCTGCGAGCTCTTGCCGATGTCCTGCACCGGGCGCCGGTTGGTCTCGGTGAAGTAGCCGGTCAGCGCCTGGATCGCGGCGGCGAGCACGATGCCGATCACCACGGCGCCGATGGCCACCAGCCGCGGGTTGCCGTCGATCGGGCTGCCGTCGGAGTTGGTGAGGCCGCCCTCGAGGCCGTCGAAGGTCGCCGGCAGGTACGCGAACGCGGCGATCGCCACCAGCACCGCCGAGATCACCGCGGAGAGGTAGAACGCCCGGTTGATCGCGGTCAGGCCGTTGCGGTCGGAGGTGCGCAGCCGGGTGATGAAGACCCCGATGATCGCGACGAGCACGCCGATGGTGGAGATGATCAGCGGGAAGACCAGACCCTCGTTGCCGAACGCGGCCCGGCCGAGGATCAGCGCGGCGACCAGCGTGACCGCGTACGACTCGAACAGGTCGGCGGCCATGCCGGCGCAGTCGCCGACGTTGTCGCCGACGTTGTCGGCGATGGTGGCGGCGTTGCGCGGGTCGTCCTCGGGGATACCCTGCTCGACCTTGCCGACCAGGTCGGCGCCGACGTCGGCGGCCTTGGTGAAGATGCCGCCGCCGACCCGCATGAACATGGCCAGCAGCGCGGCGCCGAAGCCGAAGCCCTCCAGCACGGTCGGCGCGTCGCCCCGGAAGATCAGCACGACCAGCGCGGCGCCGAAGAGACCGAGGCCGACGGTGAGGAAGCCGACCACGCCACCGGTCCGGAAGGCGATCTTCATGGCCGCCTCCCGGCCGCCCTGTCGCTCCCGCGCGGCGGCGGCCACCCGCAGGTTGGCCCGGGTGGCCAGCCACATGCCGGCGCCGCCGATGAACGCGCTGAACAGCGCGCCCACCACGAAGAAGAGCGAGCGGCCGATCTTCACAGCGGTCTCGCTGCCGTCGGTGTCGTGCACCGGCAGCAGGAAGAGCAGCACCACTGCGATGACCACGAAGATGGCCAGGGTGCGGAACTGCCGGAGCAGGTAGGCCGAGGCGCCCTCCTGGACGGCCCCGGAGATCTCCTGCATGTTGGTGGTGCCCTTACCGGCCGCCAGCACCGCCTTCGTCAGCGCGGCGGCGAAGGCGAGCGCCACCAGCGCGATCACCGCGGCGATGACGACGTACGTGACATTGGCTCCGGTGAGGGAGATCCCGCCGCCTTCGGCGGCGGCCAAGGTATCGGACATCTGTGTCCTCCTGTACCGACACTCGCGCCGGCCGGTGGAGACGCACCGACCGGCGCCTGGATGCGGACTCGCAAGCGCGCGCCAACCCACCCCGGCGGACCAGCGATGAACACCCGTTCCCGCTGGCTGCGGGATGGATCACTTGCTGACAACCCGCGTACTGTAGCCCTCTGCCGTGTCGGAGGTCACACCGAGGGGGCACCCTCCCTCGATGATCTTCGTCGCTGTGTTATGAACCGAAATCTGATATAGGAGCGGGTCCATGCCAGACAGGCCGCGCCCCGAGGTGGGGGACGCGGCCTGGAGCGGCGAATGAGCAGGTCAGCGGCCGACGGGCCAGACCATCCGGACCTCGGTGCCGATGCCCTCGTCGACCGGGCGTACCTGGAGGTCCTCGACGAAACCGGCGAGCAGCGCAAAGCCGACGCCGGTGGTGAGCGCCTCGTCGGTGAGCGCCTCGTCGGCCAGCTCGTCCGGCGGCAGCGCGGCCAGCCCGATGCCGGCCTCGATCGGCGCGCGGTCGATCACCCGCACGGCGTACTGGCCGGCGTCGGACATCTCCACCAGCACCGGGTCGGCCAGCCCGTACTGGCGGTGCAGGGCGACCGCCCGGGTGCACGCCTCACCGATCGCCAGGCGCACCTCGTCGAGCAGGTCCTCGCGTACCCCGGCCCGCCGGGCGACCGCGACGCCGACCAGGCGGGCGGTGCGGACGTGCACCGGAGCCGGCGAGAACGAGAGCCGGACCGTGGCCATCACGCGCCGGCGCCGGTCGGTCCCGCGGCCACCGCGGCGTCGACCGTGGGGTGCAGCGGGAAGACCTGGTCGAGCGCGGTGATCCGGAAGATCTTGAGCAGCGGCTCCTTGTCGCAGACCAGCGCGAACGAACCGCTGGCCGAGCGCAGCCGCTTGAGCGCGCCGACCAGCACGCCCAGCCCGGTGGAGTCGAGGAAGTCCACCCGGCCGAGGTCCACCACCACGTGGCGGGCCCCGCCGTCGATCAGTTCGAGGAGCCGCTCGCGCAGCCGGGGGGCGGTGTAGACGTCCACCTCACCGCCGACCTCGAGCACCGTGTGCTCCCCCACGGTGCGGGTCGCCAGCGACAGCTCCATCGGTCCTCCTCGCAAGAGCCGTAAACTCTCCTGGGCATCTAACCACTACCGCCGGTGCGGCCCGACGGCTCACCGGCGAAGCCTCCCCTTACCCGTCCCGCCGGCTTTTCATTTCCGAACACCAGTGCGAGAGTGCAGGTCGTGACCACCGACAGCTTCAGCTCGGCCCGTCTGACGCCGCGCCCCGACCTGAAGCCGTCGACCGCAGGCACCGTATCCGCTGGGGTCGGGCCAGCGCCGGTTGAGCTGCTCGGGCGGCTGCGCGGTCGGCATCCGGCCGACCCGGTCACCCACGTCGAGCGGGTGCCGGCCCGGCCGGGCGTGCCCGCGCCGTGGCCGGAGTGGGTCCCGGCGGACCTGCGCGCGGCGTTCGCCCGCCGCGGCGTGATCGCGCCGTGGCGGCACCAGGCCGAGGCGGCCACCCTGGCGTACGACGGCCAGCACGTGGTGGTGGCCACCGGCACCGCGTCCGGCAAATCGATGGCGTACCAGCTGCCCGCGCTCTCGGCGCTGCTCGCCGACCCCCGGGCCACCGTGCTCTACCTGGCGCCGACCAAGGCGCTCGCCGCCGACCAGCTGCGCGCCGTCGCCGAGTTGGAGCTGGCGGGGGTACGCCCCGCCTGCTACGACGGGGACACGCCGCGCGCCGAGCGGGAGTGGATCCGGCGGCACTCCCGGTTCGTACTGACCAACCCGGACATGCTGCACCACGGCATCCTGCCCGGGCACGCCCAGTGGTCCGGGTTCCTGCGCCGGCTGGCGTACGTGGTGGTCGACGAGTGCCACACCTACCGCGGCGTGTTCGGCTCGCACGTCGCGCACGTGCTACGCCGGCTGCGGCGCCAGTGCGCGCGCTACGGACGTACGCCCGTCTTCGTGCTGGCCTCGGCGACGGCGGGCGACCCGGCGACGGCGGCCGGGCGGCTCACCGGCCTGCCGGTGGCCGCCGTCACCGAGGACACCTCGCCGCGCGGCGGGGTGACCTTCGCGCTCTGGGAGCCGCCGCTGCTGCCCTCGGCCGACACCTCGTCCGACGCGGTGGACCTCGCGCCGGTCCGCCGGTCGGCGCTGCGGGAGACCGCGGACCTGCTCGCCGACACGGTTGCCGAGGGGGTCCGCACGCTCGCCTTCGTCCGGTCCCGCCGGGGCGCCGAGGTGGTGGCGGCCAACGCGCGCCGGGCGCTGGACGAGGCGGTGCCGGGGCTCGGCGACCGGGTGGCCGCCTACCGGGCCGGCTACCTGCGCGAGGAGCGGCGGGAACTGGAACGGGCGCTGCTGCACGGCGAACTGCTCGGGCTGGCCTCGACCAACGCGCTGGAGCTGGGCGTCGACCTGATCGGCCTGGACGCGGTGCTGATCTGCGGTTACCCGGGCACCCGGGCCTCGCTGTGGCAGCAGGCCGGGCGGGCGGGGCGCTCCGGGCTGGAGGCGCTCGCCGTGCTGGTGGCCCGGGACGACCCGCTGGACACCTACCTGGTGCACCATCCGGAGGCGGTGTTCGGTGCGCCGGTGGAGGCCACCGTGCTCGACCCGGCCAACCCGTACGTGCTCGGGCCGCAGCTGGCCTGCGCGGCGGTCGAGGCCCCGCTGACCCCGGCCGACCTGGCGCTCTTCGGCGACGGGGCGAAGGAGGCGGTGGACGCGCTGGTCGAGGCGGGAGCGCTGCGGCAGCGCCCGACCGGCTGGTACTGGCGGCACCGGGAGCGCCCCGAGGTGGACCTGCGCGGCGAGGGCGGCGCTCCGGTCTGCGTGGTGGAGTCGGCGACCGGGCGGCTGCTCGGCACCGTCGACGGCGGCTCGTCGCACTTCCTGCTCCACCCCGGCGCGGTCTACCTGCATCAGGGCGTCTCGTACGTGGTGGACGAGCTGGACCTGGCCGACGGGTGCGCGCTGGTGCACCCGGAGGAGCCGGACTGGTCCACCCACGCCCGTGACGTGACCTCGCTGTCGGTGGTGAGCGTCCGCTCCTACGTCGACGCCGGGCCGGTGGGGCTCTTCCTCGGCGAGGTGGACGTGACCAGCCAGGTGGTCTCCTACCAGCGGCGCCGGATCGCCACCGGCGAGGTGATCGACACCCGACCGCTGGACCTGCCCGCCCGGGAACTGCGCACCGTCGCGGTCTGGTTCACCCTGTCGCCGGAGTCGCTGGTCGGGGCCGGGGTGGAGCCGGCCGAGGTGCCGGGGGCGCTGCACGCCGCCGAGCACGCCGCGATCGGGCTGCTGCCGCTGATGGCGACCTGCGACCGGTGGGACATCGGCGGGCTCTCCACCGCGGTGCACCCGGACACCGAGGCGCCGACCGTCTTCGTCTACGACGGCCACCCGGGCGGGGCGGGTTTCGCCGAGCGGGCGTACGGCACGGCGGCGGCCTGGCTGCGGGCCACCCGGGACGCGATCGCGGAGTGTGGCTGCGAGGCGGGCTGCCCGTCCTGCGTCCAGTCGCCGAAGTGCGGCAACGGCAACAACCCGCTGTCCAAGCCGGACGCGATCCGGGTGCTCGACGTGGTGCTGGCCAACCTGCCGTCCTGAACCGGTGGCATGAACCCGCCGTTGGCGGGGCACTACTTGGGAGCGCGACCAGCAGATAGCGCTCGGCGCCGCGCTCGCCGCGCTGGCCCAGGCGGAGCGGCTGGAGCAGATCAACGAGCGGCTCCGCGGCATCCACCAGGTGCTCAACAGTTGGGCGTTGCGCGCCACCGTGGACGGCGGCTGCTGACCTCCGTTTCCTCGGTCGGCTGTCGCGGTTCCGGGCGGCGGAGGCGACCGGGCTGTGCGAGACTCCGGCGGATTATCGGTGAGGAGACATGATGCAGCCCGACAACCTGCAGGCCCAGCAGCAGTTCCACATCCGCCAACGGGTGCGGATGATGGTCAACCAGTACGAGGTCCACGCCGTGGCGCCGGACGGCTCCGAGGGCGGCCTGCTGGCGTTCGCCCAGCAGAAGCGGCTCGCCTTCAAGGAGCAGGTGACCATCTACACGGA
The DNA here is from genome assembly GCF_011759515.1 of Micromonospora sp. CNZ280. NCBI lineage: Bacteria > Bacillati > Actinomycetota > Actinomycetes > Micromonosporales > Micromonosporaceae > Micromonospora > Micromonospora sp. CNZ280. The sequence continues at coordinate 2,427,331 of NZ_JAAOYP010000001.1, read as the reverse complement.
CGACTCGAAGCAGCAGCCGCTGCTCGGGTTCAAGGCCCGCCAGCGCCTCGACCTCGGCGCCACGTACGACGTGACGGACGCCGCCGGCACACCGATCGGCACGTTTCGCAAGGACTTCGCCCAGTCGCTGCTCCGCTCCACCTGGCACGTGGAGCAGAACGGACTGCCGCAGGTCACCGGCCAGGAGCGGAGCCTGCCGGTGGCGCTGCTGCGACGCTTCGTCGACTCGCTGTCCTGGCTGCCGTACCACTTCGACTTCACCGCGAACGGCCAGCCGGTCTTCACGGTGGTGAAGAAGTGGGGCCTGCGCGACCGGTACGTGGTCGAGATCCAGCACCCGCAGATCGACCGCCGGCTGGTCATCGCGATGGCCGTCGCGCTCGACGCCCTCCAGGCCCGCTGACGCCCGGCGCCCGGGGCGCGGGCAGTCGCTGACCCGCCCCGGGCACCACCCGGTCTGAGCTGCGCGGACCCCGGCGAGTCGCCCGGCACGAGCCGACCGGCCCGACTCGCCGGTCACCCTCGTACCGGCCCGGCTCGTGCGCTGACCCTGGCGACACGGGTCAGGCCCGGTAGCGGCGCGACGGTCACCTCCGCCGTGACCAGGACGTCCAGGCCGTCGAGCCGGCAACCGACCAGGCGCCCGCCGTTGGCGGCGGCGATCTCGGCCGCCCGTCCGCAGGCCGCCACTGCCCCGTCGAGCGCCTGGCCCGCGCCGCCGAGCGCGGCGAAGTCGGCCGCCACCCGGGCCTGCTGCCGGGCCGCCCGGGCGCTGGCCACCGCCGCGCCGAACAGGCCGACCACCACGAACACCAGCCCGACGGCGAGCAGGCAGATCGTTGCCCCGCCCCGATCGCCGGCCCGGTCGGCGGTCCGACCCCGCAGCCGAACCCGGCGACGGGCGGACACGCGGGTCGCTGAGCGTCCAGCTCCCCGCCGGCGGATACCGGGGACCTCCTCGGCACGAGCAGCCCGCCGAGCGACGGCGCCGGGGGCGGCCCGTGGGCGAGCGTTGCCGGCGGTGGTCACGGCCGCGGACCCGGCGTGCCCGGTTCGACGGCGGCGACCGCCGTGCCGACCACGGTGATCCTGGGCAGCCGCGCGCCGAGGGCGCGGACCGGGGCCCGGACCGTCGCGCGTACCCGCCCGCCGTCGAGCGCCACCGACACCTCGGCACCCGGCGGAGCGGCGTGGCGGCCGGCGGCCGTTCCGTCGTCGCCCCGGGAGGCGGCGAGTGCCGCCTCCCGGGCCGCGTCCAGGCAGCCCGCCTTCGTGCTGACCGCGTTGACGGCGGTCAGTCCGGCGAGCAGGAGCAGGACCAGCGCCGGCAGGCCGGCCGCCAGTTCGGCGGTGAAGGACCCCCGGTCGTGGCCGGCCCGCCGGCGCCGGGTCACTTGAGCGCCCGGTCGATGACGGCGGTCAGCGCCGACTGCACGTTGCCCGAGGTGAGCACCTTCAGCAGGATGCCGGCGAAGGCGACCGCGGCGAGCGTGCCGACGGCGTACTCGGCGGTGTTCATTCCGGCGTCCCCGCGCAGGCGGGCGAAGAGTTTGCGCACGTGCTGGTCCTTTCTCTAGGGATCTCAGAGCACGTCGCCGAGGACGGCGACGATCACCGGCACCAGGCCGGCGAGAATGAAGGCCGGCAGGAAGCAGAGCCCGAGGGGCAGCACGACGAGCACCCCGGCCCGGCGGACCGACGCCTCCGCCGCGGTGGCCCGGTCGGCCCGCAGGTCGTCGGCCAGCCGCGTGAGCGCCCCGGCCAGCGCGGCTCCGCTGTGTGACGAGCGCATCGCCGCCGCGGTCAGCCGCTCCGCGCCCGGCACCGGCCCGAGCTGGGACCACGCCTCCTCGGGAGCACCACCGAGCAGCAGCGTGCGACCGACCCGGCCCAGCCGCTGCGCGAGGGGACCGTCGAGCGCCTCGGCCACCGCCAGCACCGACCGGTCGACCGGCGCGCCCGCCCGCATCGCGGCGGCCAGCAGGTCGGCGGCGAGGGGCAGGTCGGCGGCCTCCCGCAGCCGGCGCTTCCGTACGGCGGGCGGCTCGATCCGGCGCAACACCCGGTCGAGCAGGATCGCCGTGGGCGGTGCCGCGAGCAGCCCCGGCCAGCCGCCGATGACCACGGCGACCGCCACGCCGCCCAGCCCCGCCGCGAGCCGGAGCGCATCCGGCCGCCGGCCCGCCCCACGCGCACCTTCGCCGTCGTCCGCGCTGGCGGGCAGGTCGGCGGCCGGCCGCCCCGGACCGGGCGGAGCGGAGTTCAGCTCGCGCAGCCGGTGCCGTGGCCGGCGCCCGGCCCCGGCCGTCGCGGCGAGCAGGGCCGCTGCGGTCAGGCAGCCCGCCGCCAGGACCGTCCGGGACATCACCCGGCCCGCCCCGGCATCCCGCCGAGCCGCTCGGTCCAGAGCAGCCCGGTGATCTGGAGCACGATCGCGGCGACGGCGCAGGCGCCGCCGATCGGGGTGTGCAGCAGCACGGCGACCGGGTCCACGCCGATGCCGTAGCCGAGGCCGACGCCGCCGAGCGGCAACGCGGCCAGCAGCCACGCGGTCGCCCGCGCCCCGGCCGCCTGCGCCGTCGCCGCGGCCAGGCCACGGTCGGTCGAGCGGGCGTCGGCCTCGATCCGCTCCACCAGTTCGGCCAGCGGCGCGCCCGTCCGGTCCGCGAGCCGTACGGCGGCGAGCGCCAGCCGCAGCAGGCGGTCCGGCTCACCCGGCTGCACACCGGACCGGGAACGCCGCCGGCCCGGCCCGTCCCGCCGCCACTCGACCTCCGCCGGCTCGCCCACCGGCACGCAGGAGCCCGGATCGCCCGGCACGTCGACGATCGATGCCAACTCCGACCCGTTGACCGGCCGGGCCGGTGCACTCGGGACCGGCCGGGACGGAACCGGCTCACTACCGCCGCTCGCCGGCCGGAGCGGGCCTCCGGCGCCTGGGCCGACGCGGTTTCGCGCCAGCTGCCCTGACTCAGCGGCGGGCCCGCCGGCGAGTGGAAGGGCCGACGCGACGGGGAGCACCTCGCCCGCCGGTGCCGAAGCCGGGCCGCCACCCGCGCCGGTGCGCGCCCGGAGCGGAGTGTCGGCGGTCTGACCGGCGGCGGTCAGTCCCAGGCGGTCGGCCGCCACCAGCACGGGCAGCCCCGCGCGCAGGTCGGCGGCGAGGCCGCAGAGCTGGTCCAGGCGCTCGCGACGGAGCCGGTCCGCCCGCCGCGCCGCCTGCCGCCGGACCAGGGCGCGGGCGCCCAGCCACCCGTATCCGGCCAGGGCCACCCCCGCCACCGGACCGCCGAGCAGCACGCCCGAGCCGGCACCAGCCAGTCCCGCCAGCAGCAGGGTGCGTCTCGGGGCGGCGACGACCACCGCTTCGACCCGACGCCATCCGGCACCGGCCTGCCGGGACGGGTTGGTGGAGGCTTCCGGCCGCCGTTGCACCGGGGCTGTCGCGGTCGGCGGCCCGACCGGCCCGGCCGGCCGGCGGGGATCCCGGCGACCGGGCGGCCGCGGCGAGCCGATCGGACGCCCGGCCACCGACGTGGGACCGGCGGCCGGTGGGGACGGCGCCGCGAGCGCGCCGGCCGGGCGGGCCAGCGCCGTACGGCGGGCCACGTGCCGGGCAGGCAATGCCGGCAGCTCACGGCGCACCGGAGTGCCGCCGTCGATCCCGCCGGTCGGGCCACGCAGCTCCGCCACCCAGTCCAGCAACGGATCGTCCGGCCCCGCCGTGGTCGGGCGATCCGCGGTGACCAGGGCGCGGCGGCCGAGCCGGGAACGCCGTAGCAGCCCGGCGAGTGGCACGGCGCCCGCGCCCAGCAGCGCCACCAGCGTCCAGTAGCCGGCGCTCATGCCGGTCCCGCCGATCCGGGCCAGGGCTCGCAGAGGATCGGCGGCAGCGCGACGCCGCGCTCCCGCAGCAGCGCCCCGAGCGGCCGGGCGGCCAGGCCGAGCCCGCGTCCGCGTACCCAGGCCGGGACCGCGGTGACCAGCCGTTCCGGGCCCTCGGGAAGCAGCAGGCAGATCGACTCCAGCACCCGCCGGCCGGAGTTGCGCCGGACCTGCAGCACCACCTGGAGGGCGGCAGCCACCTGGGCGTGCAGCGCGGCGCGGGGCAGCCCGCCGAGCAGGCCGAGCGCCTCCAGCCGGGCCGGTACGTCCGACGGCGCGTTGGCGTGCAGCGTCCCGGCTCCGCCGTCGTGGCCGGTGTTCAGGGCGGCGAGCAGGTCCACCACCTCCCCGCCCCGGCACTCGCCGACCACCAGCCGGTCCGGTCGCATCCGCAGCGCCTGCCGGACCAGATCGGTCAGCCCCACCGCGCCCGAGCCCTCCACGTTGGCCGTGCGGGCCTGGAGCCCCACCACGTGCGGGTGCACCGGGTGCAACTCGGCGGCGTCCTCGACCAGCACGATCCGCTCGGTCGCGGGCACCAGACCGAGCAGCGTGTTCAGCAGGGTGGTTTTCCCCGATCCGGTGCCCCCGGTGACCAGGTACGCCAGCCGGGCCTCGACGACGGCGGCGAGCACCGGCGCCACCGGCCGTGGCACGGTGCCCTGGCGCACCAGTTCGTCGAGGGTGAACGGTCGCTGCCGGAAGGTTCGCAGCGACAGGTACGGCCCGTCGGTCGCCACCGGTGGCAACACCGCGTGCAGCCGCGTGCCGTCGGCGAGCCGGGCGTCCGCGTACGGGGAGCCGTCGTCCAGCCGCCGGCCGGCACCGGCGGTGAGCCGCTGGGCGAGCCGGCGTACGTCGTCGACCGAGCCGACCGGTACCGCGACCTGGTGCAGGCCCTGCCCCCGGTCGACCCAGACCCGGGTGCCGTTGACCAGCACGTCGGTCACCTCCGGATCGGCCAGCAGCGGCGCGAGCGGACCGGCGCCGACCAGGTCGTCGCGCACCCGGTCGGCCATCCGCAGCACCGCGTTGTCGCCGAGGACGGCGGCACCCGGCTCGGCCCGTACCGCGGAGACGATCGCCGCCGGGGTGATCGGGGCGGCCGTGGCCGCGATCCGTTGCCGGACCCGGGCGGCGAGGCTGTCGCCGTCGGCCGGCCCGCTCACGCCGCACCCGGCACGGGCACGCCGGCCACGTCGGCGACGATCCGTTGGCAGAGCGCGGCCAGCGGTCCACGGCCGCTGGCCGCCGGCGCCTCGCCCCGTTCGAGGCCTCGGCAGAGTCCCGGCTCAGGACGCAGCGTGCCGGCCAGCGGCAAGCCGAGCGCCCGGGCCACCTCGGCCGCCCGGAGCCGGCCCGGCGCCGGACCGCGGACGATGACCGACAGGTCGGTGCAGTGCGCGGCGGCGGCGGACACCACGCGGGCCGCGGCCGCGGTGGCCCGCAGTTCGGCGGGCACGACGACGAACACCTGGTCGGCCGCCTGGAGCGCGGTGACCGCCGCGTCGTCCAGGTGGCGGGGGAGGTCGACGACCACGAAGTCGCGGCCACGCCGGGCGGCGTCCACGGTGGCCGCCATCGCCGACACGGGGATGGTCAGCAGATCTCCCCGGTCCCAGGAGAGCACCACCAGGTCGCCCCGGCTGGGCAGCGACCGCACCAGTGCCGGGGCGTCGACCCGGCCGTCCGCGTCGGTGAGCGCCGGCCAACGCAGTCCCTCCAACTGCTCCCAACCGAGGACCAGGTCGAGCCCGCCGCCGAGCGGATCGGCGTCCACCAGCAGGGTGCGCAGCCGGGCCCGGGCGGCGGTGACCGCCAACCCGCCGGCGAGGATGCTCGCGCCGGCGCCGCCGCGCCCGCCCAGCACCGCGATGACCCGCACCTCGCCGTTGCCGGCCCGATCGGGGCCGCACTCGGCGAACCGATCGACCAGCCACGGCTCGGCGGCGGGCAGGGTGGCGACGTGCTCGGCGCCGATCAGCTCGGCGACCTGCCAACCGGGGTCGAGCTCGCCGGACCGGCCCACCAGGACCAGCCGGGGCCGCTGCGGCAGCCGTGCCCGCAGGCAGGGCTGCGCCTGGTCGCAGCCGACCAGCACCAGCGGCGCGGGGAGCCAGCGGGTCCGGGCGGCGGCCGGGTCGGCGGCGAGTTCCACCTCGACGTCGCCCGCCGCGGCGAGCCGGAGCAGGTCGTCGAGGAGTTCACCGTCCGAGGTGACGACCAGCGGCAGGCGCCGCTGCGCTGAGACGGAGGTACGGGGTGGCATCGCGGCCTCCAACGGTCGGCTGGGGTTGCTGACCGGAGACTCTGCTGCCGATCCGCTCCCCTCCGCCGGCCCCTCGCGGCCGCCTGTGGACAACGCGACGCCCTGTGGACAACGCCCGCCGACGCGGTGGATCTGCTATGCGTGGCGGCAGGTCCGGCTCGCCGTCAGCCGGCTGCGGCCGTCGGGCTCGCCCAACGACAAGCGCATCACGGTCCGCATGGATGTCGAGGCGACGATGCGAGGGCTGCGCACGCCTCGAGGGCAGGCTCGCCGCCGGCGAGAGCCGCCCGTGCGGGGCCGTGCTCGCTCTGGCCGAGCGGGCGGAGATTGCGCCTGACGAGCTCAGCGGCAGGGCGGCTGACCGCCCTGCCGTCGTCAGCTGCGACTATCGCGTCGCCTTGGAGATGGACCACGTTTGGCAGGTCACCGGAGAACCCGTTACGGAGAGCACGTATCCCAGCCCATGCACGACCGTTGCGTCACCGACGAACAGGCTGAGGTTGAGGGTGACGGTCTCGGGCAAAGCCGCGCCGTCAATGGTTACGGTCGTCGGGCCGGTTCCATCGCCCCCTTGCATGTGGACGAGGTCGCTGGGCATCCGCCTGGCGTCGCTGGTCGCCCGCGGCTGGGGGGTCGGCTCGGCGCCACGGTCGGAACGGGGCGTTGGTGCGAGTCCCGATTCGCACCACTCGTTTACCCGGATCACCGCCGGGATGCCCGCGTCGGCCAGAGCCTTCTCCAGCGCCTTCGGGTCCGCAGCCGCCTCCTTGAAGGTGACCGTCACTCTGCCGTCGGCCGCGCTGGTCAGCGTGAAGGAGACGTGCTCCATACGCTGACCGGGCTGCGGGGTGGACACCCCTGTCTCCGCGACATTGTCGTCCCGGTGCCCGCCGAGGTCCGTCGTAGGCAGGACCAGCGCGACACCGAGGCCCACCGCCAGGCCCATCCCGGTCAGGCCCGTCAGCCTTCGGTTACGCCGGTATGCGTGCCCTCGGGCCTCGATCGCCTCCAGCGGACGGTCCATGTGCACCGGCGCGAAACCTTCCCGCACCGATTCAAGAATCTCGTCGTTCATCTGGACATCTCCGGTACGTCGACGGAAAGCTGCTCGCGCAACTGCGCGACAGCGCGGAACAGGTGCACGGACACGGTGTTCGCGGAGATCCCCAGCACCCGGGCCGTCTGTTGGGCGTCCAGGTCCAGGAACACCCGCAGCGCCAGCACCTCCCGCTGCCGGCGAGACAGGCGGCGTACCGCATCCAGCAGGTTCGCGTCGATGCCACCGTCGGCGGGCCACGTCCACGGGCCGTCGTCGTGCGCGGCCAGCGGCACCTCGCGCCGGCGCTTGCGCCACCAGGACACTCGCGTGTTGAGCGCGGTCCGGACCACCCAAGCCGCCGGCGCCGGGTGTCGCGAGACCTCCCTCCAGCGCGTGAAGGCCCTGGCAAAAGCCTCGGCCACCAGGTCCTCGGCGAGTTGGGTGTCCCCGCCGACTACCGCGAGCACCGCACGCAGGCAGTCGTCCCTACTGGTTCGGTAAAACTCGGCGAACTCCATCTGGCCCTGTTCCACGCCTCATCCACGTCTGACGGGCGCGCCGCATTTACCCATCATGGTTCCGACCCCAGGAAGTCGTCGGGTACGACCGAGGGATGAGCATCCAGCAGGTCTTCGACCCAGGCAGCGATGCCGGGGTGCGGTTGCCCGCCGGTCACCGCCTGAAGCTGGGCCGACGCGTGCAGGCGGGCGAGCTCGACGACGTCGCGGGCTCGCCCCGCCCTGATCACGTAACGGTCGCTCGCTCTTGTCATACCCATGTCTCAGCGGCAGCGCCTGACCGTCCGGCCAGGACTTTTTCCATGCGGGTTCACCATCGGCGATCGGCCTACGTCGACGCCGGTCAGCCACGCTAAACCTCAAATGGTTGTATCGTCCAACCATTTGGTTGTACGGTCGAACCATGCAGCACGGCGAGGTGGACGCAGCCCAGGAAGCCCTGATGCGGTTCGTCCGCAACTTCGGCCTCCACCAGCCCGACCGCACCCCGTGCGGGCAGCCTCTGCCGGTCTCCGAGGCCCACGCCATGGTGGAAATCGCCCGAGGCGGGCAGCTCCGTCAGGTGGAGCTGGCCCGCCGGCTGCGGCTGGAGAAAAGCACCGTCAGCCGCCTCGTCACCAACCTCGTCAGCCGCGGCTGGGTACACCGCGAGGCCGCCGACGGCGACGGCCGCGGCGTCCTGCTCGTGCTCACCGACGCCGGCGCGACCGCAGCCGCTCGGCAGGCCGACGCCCGCCGGGACCGGCTCACCGCCCTACTCGATCGCATCCCCGACAACGAGCGCGCCGCCGTGGTACGCGCACTCCAAACCCTTGCGGAGGCCACTGTTGACCCGTCTTGACCGCGCAAAGGCCCGTCAAGCCCTGCTTCTGGTGGCCGCCACCACAGCCGCCGCGCTGAGCAGCGGCTGCGTCGACGACACACCGCCGTCAATGCCGACGCCGACACCGGCGAGCTCGAGCCGACAGGCCGAGGTCGCGCAGCGGGGTGCGTCCGTCATGCCCTTCGACCTGGACCGCACCACGCATCAGTTCACCAAGACCGCCACCGGCGGCGTGCAAACCGTCGTCGCCGATGACCCGCAGGACGCCACTCAGATCACCCTCATCCGGCAGCACCTGACGGAGGAGGTGGAACGCTTCCGCCGCGGCGACTTCACTGACCCCGGCCGCATCCACGGCAACGAGATGCCCGGCCTCGAAGCGCTGCGCGGGCACGGCGGGCGAATCACCATCGACTACGTGACCAGCCCCGCCGGGGCACGTGTCACCTACACCACCAGCGACACCGACCTCCGCGACGCCCTGCACCACTGGTTCGACGCCCAGGTCAGCGATCACGGCCAGCACGCCACCCGCTGAGCACCAGTCCGGCGCGGCCACGCGGAGCTGGGGCTCGGGTCGGCTGAGACGCTGCGTAAGTGGGTCTGCCAAGCCGAGGTCGACGCCGGGCAGCGTTCCGGGGTGACCAGCGAGGAGACATTGGATGCCCGCTCAGATCGAGCGAACCATGCCGGGCAACGAAGATGGGCGCTCGATGGCGGCCAAGCGCTCGGGTACTCGCACGCCTTCGGACGGCCCCGAGGACCGGCGGCGGAAGTGCCTTCGAAGCCCGGGCGTGGAGTCCGCCGGGTGGGAGCGGCCAGCGGGTACCGGCTCAGCTCAGCCGAAAGCCGGCCGTTGCCCCGGGCGTGAGCGACACGAGGCGCTCTGCGATGCCGGCCTCAGTGAACGCCGCCGCGACAGCGGCCGGCCCCTCGCCGAAGTGGTCCCACCCTTCGTGATGAACCACCACCACCGGGCAGTCACCGAGCCGCCTCGCCACCACGACCAGGTCCGCCGCGGTGAACGACAACCCCGCGTCGCCGAATGCCGACAGGTGGGCCGCTCCGCCGTGCAGGACGGCCAGGCCGACCGGGACCTCCGGGACGTTGTCGACCTCCACGGTGTCGCCCGAGACGTAGATCGACTCTTGGACGCCGTCCGGCTGGACCTGGAAGCCCGTCACGGGACCCAGCACGGACGACAGCCGGGGCGGCCCGTGCTGGGCCGAGACGCCGGTCACCGTGACGCTTCCGCCGGCTCCCCGCACCGCAGAACGCTCGCCCGGCGACAGCCCGACGGCCGCACCACCCAGCCGGGCGGCCGCCGCGTGCGTGGTGAGCACCATCGGCACCGTTCGCAGGAACTCGCGGCCGGTGCCGTCCAGGTTGTCCGGATGCTGATCATGGCTGAGCAGCACCGCGTCGACGCGCCCCAACGCCTCCGCGGCGAGTGCCGGACCCGCCAGCTTTCCCAACCTCACCGGTCCCAGCGAGTAGCTCGATCCGGCCGGGTCGAACGTCGGATCGGTGAGCAGGCGCGCCCCGCCCACCTCGATCAGCACCGTCGGTCCCCCGATCGACGTCACCTGCACCATGCTGTCCATGTCGCCGGCTCCTCTCCTTGGCCGCGGTCGGGCCGCCGGCATACTCGCCCACCGGCGTCGGTTTCTTTCAAGTAACCGGAGGAGTCGAGATGCACTGGACGTCGCCGGACCTCGTCGCCGGCGCGTGCCCGCTGTCGAGGACGCTCGACATCGTCGGCGGGAAATGGAACGCCATGATCATTCGAGCGCTGCTCGGCGGACCACGGCGGTTCTCGCAGATCCGTGCGGCAGTCGGCCCGATCAGTGCGAAGACGCTCGCCGAGCGGCTGCGAACGCTCCGGGACTACGACATCGTCGACAGGACCACCGCTGGCGAACACGTCAGCTACGCGCTGACGCAGCGAGGACAGTCGCTGCGGCCCGTGCTGCTGGAACTGTGGCGGTGGGGACTCGCCGACCAGGAGAGCTGGAGCGAAGGCGGCGAGCAGCCGGAGCATTGATCGCCGTACCACCAACCGGGATGCCATCGACCGGCCCGGCCGGGAATACACCTTCGCCGGTGGGTCACGGGCCCGCGCAGGGCGGGCAACGACGCTCAATCGTTGTACAGACGCCCGGACGCTTATGCAGCCCGCGTCCTGGCCGCCTGCGAGAGCCCGGCCGTCCGCGTGCTGCCGCCGACCCGGGGGACGGCCTCGGACGGCAGCCCGATCAAGCAGCGGAACGGGCTGTGACCTGCGGCGGAATCTGATCCGGAAAGGGACGACCCCCGTCGGGGGGAGACGGGGGTCGTCGTGAGGTTCGGCTCCGGGGGGGTCGAGCCGAACCCACTCAGCGGTCACGGGGGGTGCAACCGCCGAGGGTCTGGGCGTTGTCCGAGATATGAGTTCTCGTTGTGCCGACAAGTCTGCCTGAGCAGACCTGCTCACGTCGAGTGGTGTCGCCTCCACTCCCTGCGAAATCCTGTTCGCAGAGTGTGACCGCCGTCACGATGCGCGGAGGTGGTGGGGCCGGCCCGTGGGTCTGAGGGGGCATCGGAACCCCGGGCACCCGCCGACCATAGACCATCGGGCTAGACTTTCGCGCCGTGGGCCGAAGCGCCGCTTTTTTCGATCTGGACAAGACCGTCATCGCCAAGTCGAGTGCCCTGGCGTTCGGACGGCCGTTCTACCGGGACGGCCTGATCACCCGGCGTGACGTGGTCAAGTCGGCGTACGCGCAGCTGATGTTCCGGCTGGGCGGCACCGACGAGCAGACCATGGCTCGGACCAGGGACTACCTCGCCACGCTCTGCAAGGGCTGGCCGGTGGAGCAGGTCCGCCAGATCGTCGCGGAGACACTGCACGAGCTGATCAACCCATACGTCTACGCCGAGGCCGCCGCCCTCATCGAGGAGCACCAGGCGGCCGGCCGGGACGTCGTGCTGGTCTCCGCCTCCGGCGAGGAGATGGTCCGGCCGATCGGCGCGCTGCTCGGGGTCACCGACGTGATCGCCACCCGGATGGGCGTGGTGGACGGCCGCTACAGCGGCGAGGTGGAGTTCTACGCCGCCGGGCCGAGCAAGGTCGACGCGGTCAGCGAGCTGGCCACCGCGCGCGGCTACGACCTCGCCGACTCGTACGCCTACTCCGACTCGTACAGCGACCGTCCGCTGCTGGAGTGCGTGGGCCACCCGACGGCGGTCAACCCGGACCGGCAGCTGCGCAAGCTGGCGACGGAGAACTCCTGGCCGGTGCTGGAGTTCCGGCACCCGATCCCGCTGGGCCGGCGGCTGCGCGAGCGTCCCGCCGTGCCGGTCGCCGCGGCGGCGCTCGGCGTCGGCGTCGGGGTGGCCATCGGCATCGCCTGGTACGGCCGGCACCGCCGCACCCGCACCGCCCCCGCCGCCTGACCGAGACGCCCGCAGCACGGCGGCGGGGCGGAGGAGGCCGCCCAGGCGGCGACGGCCCGCTCAGGCGGCGGCGAGGATCTCGTCGCCGATGGCGGTGAGCTGGTCCGCGCCGACCTCGACGGCCGTCATGTAGTGCCGCAGCCAGGAGCGCAGCCCGTCCGGGGTGCCGGTGGCGAAGGCGCCGGCCGAGCCGACGTACTCGGGCTCGCGCTGCTGGTGGCCGACGTCGACGGCGAGCAGGCCGCGCGGGTCGAGGCCGCTGGAGAGCAGCACCAGCCGGGCGGCTCCCCGGGCGACCAGCCCGGAGGGTCCGGCGAACGGGCGCAGGTTCAGCAGTTCGCCGTGCACGACGGCGGCCAGCACCAGCGGGGAGACCTTGGTGCCGCCGGCGGCCAGCGCGGCCAGGCCGTCCAGCCGGGTGGCAACCACCGGGTCGGTCACCGGGCGCCCCAGCTCGGCCTCGGCCACCACGTCCCGGGCGGCGAGCACGTGCAGCTTGGCCAGCGCCTGCCGGGGCGCCTTCGGCCACAACTCGCTCAGCCCGGGCAGCGCCCCGGCCACCCGCAGCGCCCCCTGCAGCACCGGCTCGGTGACCGTGCCGGCCCGGACGGCCTCCCGGTCGTGGGCGTACCCCTCGAGGGCCGCGCTGGCCACCGCGGAGCGGAGGCTGACCTCGGCCGCGACCTGGCCGCCGTGCCGGCGCAGCGCGCGGTGCCGCAGCGCCTGGTCGAAGCGCTCGCGGGCCCGCTCGACGGCGGCGGCGATGTCGGCGAGCTCCAGCAGCGGGGCGAGCGGGTCGGTGGTCACCCCGTCACGCTAGCGACCCGGCCGCCCGTCGCGGGCCGCACCCGACCCGAACGCGATCCCGACCACCACCGGCGGGCGCCCGCCCGGCGAATCGGCGTCCACGCACGCCGCCCCGGTCCGGGTCGTTCCCCGGTCGCGGCGGCCCGGCGGCACACCCTTCCGCGCGATCGGCGGATGTCCGGCGGACCGACGCCGGAGCGCGTACCCCGGGCCGGGGCGCGTCGCGTGCCGCCCGGCGCGCGTCGCGGGCCGCTCGGCGCGATCCGGCCGATGACCGGTCGCCGCCGCCCGGGGGCGCCGACTAACCTCTCCTGCAACGAGACGCAGGTCACCCGAGCGACGAGGGAGCACGGCATGAGCGAGGCATTGGCCAATCTGCTGAACGAGACGCGCCAGTTCCCGCCGCCGGCCGAACTCGCCGCCGACGCCAACGTCAAGGCGGACGCGTACGCCGAGGCGGAGGCCGACCGGCTGGCCTTCTGGGAGCGGCAGGCCGGGCGGCTGACCTGGGCGAAGCAGTGGGACCAGGTGCTGGACTGGTCGAACCCGCCGTTCGCGAAGTGGTTCGTCGGCGGCCAGCTCAACGTGGCGTACAACTGTCTGGACCGGCACGTCGAGGCGGGCCGGGGCGACAAGGTCGCCATCCACTGGGAGGGCGAGCCGGGCGACACCCGGACCATCACGTACGCCGAACTGCACCGGCTCACCTGCCAGGCGGCGAACGCGCTGACCGATCTCGGCGTCACGGCCGGCGACCGGGTGGCGATCTACCTGCCGATGATCCCGGAGGCGGCGGTCGCGATGCTGGCCTGCGCCCGGATCGGCGCCACGCACAGCGTGGTCTTCGGCGGCTTCTCGGCCGACGCGCTGACCAACCGGATCCAGGACGCCACCGCCAAGGTGGTGATCACGGCCGACGGCGGCTTCCGGCGGGGCAAGCCGTCGGCGCTGAAGCCGACCGTGGACGACGCGGTGGCCAAGTGCCCGTCGGTGGAGCACGTGCTGGTGGTGCGCCGCACCGGTGAGGACGTGGCCTGGTCCGAGAAGGACCACTGGTGGCACGAGACGGTGGAGACGGCCTCGCCGGAGCACGCCGCCCAGCCGTTCGACGCCGAGCACCCGCTGTTCATCCTCTACACCAGCGGCACCACGGCCCGCCCGAAGGGCATCCTGCACACCACCGGCGGCTACCTGACCCAGACGTCGTACACCACCCACGCGGTGTTCGACCTGAAGCCGGAGACCGACGTCTACTGGTGCACCGCCGACATCGGCTGGGTCACCGGCCACTCCTACATCGTCTACGGTCCGCTCTCCAACGGCGCCACCCAGGTGATGTACGAGGGCACCCCGGACACCCCGCACAAGGGCCGGTTCTGGGAGATCATCGACAAATACCAGGTGACCATCCTCTACACCGCGCCGACGCTGATCCGCACGATGATGAAGTGGGGCGAGGACATCCCCGCCGGCTTCGACCTGTCGTCGCTGCGGCTGCTCGGCAGCGTCGGCGAGCCGATCAACCCGGAGGCGTGGATCTGGTACCGGCAGCACGTCGGCCGGGGCGAGCTGCCCATCGTGGACACCTGGTGGCAGACCGAGACCGGGGCCATCATGATCTCCCCGCTGCCCGGCGTCACCGCCGCGAAGCCGGGCAGCGCCATGACTCCGCTGCCGGGCATCGTCGCCGACGTGGTGGACGACCAGGGCCAGGCGGTGCCCAACGGCGGCGGCGGCTACCTGGTGCTGCGCGAGCCGTGGCCGTCCATGCTGCGCACCATCTGGGGCGACGACGACCGGTTCATCGAGACGTACTGGTCGCGGTTCGACGGCATGTACTTCGCCGGGGACGGGGCGAAGAAGGACGACGACGGGCACATCTGGCTGCTCGGCCGGGTGGACGACGTGATGCTGGTGTCCGGCCACAACATTTCCACCACCGAGGTGGAGTCGGCGCTGGTCTCGCACCCGTCGGTGGCCGAGGCGGCGGTGGTCGGCGCGACCGACCCGACCACCGGGCAGGCGATCGTCGCCTTCGCCATCCCCCGCGGCAGCATCGACACCTCCGGCGACGCGGGCGAGCAACTCATCGCCGACCTGCGCAACCACGTGGCGAAGACGCTCGGCCCGATCGCCAAGCCGCGGCAGATCATGCTGGTGCCCGAGCTGCCGAAGACCCGCTCCGGGAAGATCATGCGCCGGCTGCTCCGGGACGTCGCGGAGCACCGGTCGCTGGGCGACGTCACCACCCTCCAGGATTCCTCGGTGATGGAGCTGATCGCCTCCGGCATGGGCGCCGGCAAGTCCGACGAGGACTGAGCACAGGCGTACGCCAACCGAGGGTGGCGGTCCGGACGGACCGCCACCCTCGGTCATTTCTTACGGGTACGAACCGGACCGTCCTACCAGCGTCACATCGGTCGGTCGGTGGAGCGCGGAGAAGCTGAACGGACACAGGCGACGGCCGCCCCCTGTCGTTCGGAACCGTTCTGATTTAGGTTCACGCACGTCGGACGGTTTCGATGAACATCACTGTCAGTGAGGCCGGCCGACTCCCTCCTCCCATGCCCGAGAAATGGAGCGGCATGAACAGAAGATCGCAAGTCGGGCCGCGCCGACGCCTACTCGTCGCGCTGCCCGCCATCGCCCTCGCGGCCACGTCACTGACCGTGACGGGCAGCGCGGCAGCCGAGACGTCCGCCGCACCGAAGGCGGTGATCGGGGCGGACGAGTTCTACATCAACTATGCCGAGCCGGAGGTGCAGCCGGACACCGCCGGCCGCGAGGTCAAGGGCAAGGAAGGCATCTACACCTCACCGGCCGACGAGGCGCGGGCGTTCGACCGCAAGTACGCTCGGGGCAACCCGGTAGCGGCCCGGGAACTGGCCCGGCTGGAGGCCAAGTCGATCAAGTCCGGGAAGAGCCCCCGCAAGATCAAGCAGGCGCCGAGCACCCAGACGGCGAAGCTGCTGACCCTGCTGGTGGAGTTCAACGACCAGGCCAACGACGACTTCACCGACGTCATGGTCCCGCGGACCGTGTTCGAGGACCGGACCTGCGTCCCGGGCACCGTGCAGAACGGCCCGAAGCACAACAACATCCCGAACCCGGCGACCCTGCCGCACAAGGACAACAACTCGTTCTGGGTGCCGGACTTCTCGCCGGAGCACTTCGACAAGATGCTCTACACCAAGACGGGCATCACCGAGCGGGTCCGCAAGGACCTGACGGGCCCGGACGGCAAGCCGGGTATCGACCTGCGCGGTCGCACCATGCACAACATGTACCTGGAGATGTCCAAGGGCGCGTACACGGTGGACGGGCAGGCCAGCCCGTGGATCACCGTGCCGCACTCGGAGGGCTGGTACGCGGCGTCGCGCTGCTTCCAGGACGAGGATGGCACCTGGGTCGCCGGGCGGCAGCAGGCGATGAACGGCCATCCGGACAACCCGCGAGGCGCGGGCCGACTGGCCACCGACGCGATCGACACTCTCGCGGCGATGGACCCGGACTTCCCCTGGGCCGACTACGACATCGAGGACCAGGGCGACCGCGACGGTGACGGCAACGTCTTCGAGCCGGACGGCGTGATCGACCACCTGGTGCTGGTGCACGCCGGCCAGGGCAAGTCGCGCGGCGGCGGCGCCGAGGGAATCTACGCGGTCTGGGCGCACTCCTCCTCGATCGCGGGCGGCTACACCATTCCCGGCACCAACCTGCAGGTGTCGAACTACATCGTGCAGCCGGAGGACGCCGGGGTCGGCGTCTTCGCCCACGAGTACGGCCACGACCTGGGCCTGCCGGACCTCTACGACACCAGCGGCAACGCCGACTCGGACGTGGACTTCTGGGACCTGATGGCCTCGGGCTCGCACTCCGGCGAGGTCTTCCAGGCGCTGCCCACGCACATGGGTCTGTGGGACAAGTGGGTGCTCGGCTGGGCGGACCCGCTCACCCTGGCCCCCGGCACCGACCCGCGCAGCGTCAAGCTCGGGCAGACCTCGCGCACCCCGGTCGGCACCCAGGACGGCATCAAGATCGACCTGCCGGACAAGGTGATCACGCTGGCCACGCCGCACAGCGGCGCGAACATGTGGTACTCCGGCGCGGACCAGGACTGGGCGGACGTCAAGATCGCCCGTCAGGTGGCGGTGCCGGCGGCAACCGACGCGAAGTTCTGGATGTGGAACAACTACGTCATCGAGCAGGACTGGGACTACGGCTTCGTCGAGATCTCGACCGACGGCGGCGCCACCTGGGCCGAGCAGAAGGTCTACGACTCGACCGGCAAGCTCGTCACCACCGACGACGACTACGCCGACCCGAACGGAAACATGGCCGAGTACGGCGGTAAGAAGTACGGCCTCACCGGTGACAGCCACGGCTGGCGGCACGACTATGTCGACCTGTCGGCGTATGCCGGACAGACGGTGCAGTTGCGGCTGCGCCAGGCGACCGACGCGGCCTTCCTGGAGCGGGGCTGGTTCGCCGACGACTTCTCGGTGACCGGCGGTGGCGCCACCACCTGGAGCGACGACGTCGAGAGCGGCACCAACGGCTGGACCGCGACCGGCGGCACCTTCGTCGACACCAACGGCCCGGGCTGGCGGATCGACAGCGGCACCTCGGTGCAGGCGCACTACTACCTGGCCGAGTGGCGCAACTTCGACGGCTTCGACAAGGGCCTGAAGTACACCTACGACACGGTCTACTCGCGCGACGCGTGGAAGGTCGACCGGGTCTCGTACAACGCGCCGGGCATGCTGGTCTGGTACCGGGACACCGCGCTGGGCGACGTCAACCACGTCACCGCGCAGATGACCGCGCTGCCCAGCTACGGAGCCAAGGGCGGCCTGCTGATCGTCGACTCGCACTTCGACCCGTTCCGGCGGACGGGCGAGGCGGCGGTCAAGGACCCGTCGGTGCTGGACAACCTGCCCAGCCGTCCGCAGTCGGCGAACGCGGCGTTCTCGCTGAAGCCGACGTACCCGTTCAAGGAGTGCCTGGAGGCGGCGGACGAGCCGTACAGCGAGTACTGCACCACGTTCGGGTCGCAGCCGGCGGTGAAGGGCTTCACCGACGCCAAGGGCTGGTACCCGGGCATCGAGATCCGCGACGGTGCGGCGTACGCCCGGGACAGCGACGCCTCGGTGGTGCTGCCCTCGCGGGACAGCGCGCAGTACACCACCCGGGTGACCCACCCGGACGGCACGCCGGCGCCGGAGTACTACGGCCAGACCCTGGGCGGTGGCGTCATCGTCCTGGGCACCGGCAACCCCGGTGACCTGGGCGTGAACTACGGCGTCTCGATCGTCATCAAGAAGGCCGCGAAGGACAACTCGTACGCCATCGTGTACGTCACGCCGGCGGGGAGCTGACCCGAACGGTCCCGGCGACGGGGCATCAGGGGGCCCGCCCGGAGCGCATGCTCCGGGCGGGCCCCCGCTCGTCCGGGCCGGTGGCCTGGCCGTTCTCCCCCGGTCCGGCCGTTGCGGCACCGCCGGTTGTGACACTTTGCCGGCTGGCGGCGCTCTCCTCATGGGACTTTATAACCACCGTCACTCTGGGTGATCGTGGCCAAACCGTAACGTGAACGCCGGCTATCCTGGCGCGCGCTTTGGCCCGCATTTTTCCTGACATCTCGCCCAGCGATCGTCGCCTCAGGCGCCAATTGACCCGTGACAACGGGCTACTCCTCTGTAAGGGTGAGTGACGCATCACATGACAGTCACGGCCCTGGCCGCGCCCGTCATGTAACAGATCCACAAAGGAGGAGGACCTTTGAGGAGACGAGTCACAGCCGGCCTGGCCACCGCCACGGCCGCGCTGCTGGCGGCGGGAGTCGTGTCGACGCCGGCCTCCGGCGCTCCGGCCGCGGGCCCGACCCCCGGTTCCGACAAGGCGAAGCACGGCAAGGACAACCTCCCCGATCCGATGGCGGATCAGCACCGGGAGGTCCGGAAGCAGGCCATCGCCGACCTGCTCTCCGGCAAGGCCAAGCTGCAGACGCGCAACGGTTCCAAGGTCATCCAGGTCAAGGACGACCTGTTCGTCGAGTACCAGCAGGCGCCGAAGACCGACCCGATCTTCACGATGCTGGTCAACTTCGGCGACCAGATCGACCCCCGGACCGGTGGAGCTGCCGGCCCGGTGGCCAACCAGATCGCCGAGCCGGACCGGAACTGGGACGGCAGCGCCACGGACGACAACAGCACCCTGTGGCGGCCGAACTTCGACCGGGCCCACTACCTGGACATGTTCTACGGTCCGGGTGAGTCGATGCGGGACTTCTACCTGAAGCAGTCCGGTGGCCGCTACACGGTCAGCGGCGACGTCACCGACTGGGTGCAGGTCCCCTACAACGAGGCCCGGTACGGCAGCAACGCCATCTCCGAGGCGGACGGCTACTGGAACTTCGTCAAGGACAGCGCCACCGCCTGGTACGAGTCCCAGATCGCCGCCGGCAAGACCACCGCGGAGATCAAGCAGTACCTGACCCAGTTCGACATCTGGGACCGGTACGACTTCGACGGCGACGGCGACTTCAACGAGCCCGACGGCTACATCGACCACTTCCAGGCGGTGCACGCCGGTGAGGGCGAGGAGGCCGGCGGCGGCGCCCAGGGCGAGGACGCCATCTGGTCGCACCGCTGGGCCGCGTTCCCGAATCTCGCGGGCAGCGCCGGTCCGGGCGAGAACAAGGCCGGCGGCGTGCAGATCGGCGACACCGGCATCTGGATCCGCGACTACACCACGGAGCCGGAGAACGGCGGGCTGGGCGTGTTCGCCCACGAGTACGGCCACGACCTCGGTCTGCCGGACCTCTACGACACCGCCGGTGGCGACAACGGCGTGGGCTTCTGGAGCCTGATGGCCTCGGGTTCGTGGCTGAGCCACGGCACCGACGACATCGGGTCGACCCCGGGCTACATGGACCCGTGGTCGAAGCTCTACCTCGGCTGGCTGAACTACACGGTGGTCGAGGAGAACAGCGGCACCACCCAGGTCACGCTCGGGCCCGCCGGTGACAGCGACGGCCCGAAGGCCCAGGCTGTCGTGGTCAACCTGCCCGCGCAGACCCAGACCACGAGCTACAACACGCCGTTCGGCGGGTCGTACGAGTGGTGGGGCGGCAGCGCCGACGACCTGAACACCACGCTGACCCGTCAGCTGGACCTGACCGGTGCGACCTCCGCGTCGATCACCGCGAAGGCCTGGTACGACATCGAAGAGGACTACGACTACCTCTACGCCGAAGTGTCCACCAACGGCGGGTCCAGCTGGACCCCGCTGAGCAACTCGCTGATCGACGCCGGTGAGACCGGGGTCGACGGCTCGACCGGTGGCAACTGGGTCGACCTCGGCTACGACCTGTCCGCGTACGCCGGGCAGAGCGTGCTGTTCCGCTACCGCTACCAGACCGACGGCGGCGTGCACCTCGCCGGCGCGTTCCTGGACAACGTCTCGCTGGTCGCCGACGGCACCACCGTCTGGACCGACGACGCCGAGACGCTGGCGGCGGAGTGGACCGCGAAGGGCTTCACCCGGATGACCGGCTCGGTCACCGACTCGTACCCGCGGTTCTACATCGCGGAGAACCGCAGCTACTACGGGTACGACGACACCCTGCGCACCGGCGGCTACAACTTCGGCTTCAACAACACCCGGCCGAACTTCGTCGAGCGGTTCGCGAACCACCCGGGCATGCTGGTCTGGTACGTCAACTACGCGTACGGCGACAACAACACCTCGCAGCACCCGGGCTACGGCCTGAACCTCCCGGTGGACGTGCGGCCGGGCCAGATCAAGGTCGGCCAGGGCACGATCAGCAACCGGCGCAACGGTTACGACGCCACCTTCAGCAAGTTCGGCAAGCCGGCCCAGACGTTCCACGTCAACGGGGTGCCGGTCACCGTCCCGGCGCTGGACCCGAACCCGGTGTTCAGCGACAACGGGCCGAACAAGTACTGGAGCGGCGGCAACCCGTGGAACTCGGTGAAGGTGGCCGGTAGCGGCACCCGCATCGAGATCGTCCAGCAGGGCACCGACCCGACCGACGACATGGTGGTCCGGGTCAGCAACTGACGACAGCGACACGAGTGGGGCCGGTGGCGGCGACGCCACCGGCCCCATTTTTGCGTACGCGGACGAATTGATCGAAAGGTGCCGCTTGGCACCCGACGCCGTCCGTCCACCCTGTTCACGGCCGAGGGCGAAAGTCCGGGATGTGACAGCGGGAAGCGTTCCCAACAAAATCTTGCAACAAATCGACGCACGCGTCTTCCCACTGGTCCCACCAGTGTCTATGTTCACCATTGGTCCCACTAGTGGGATCGATTTCCACCGGCCCGTACCCCCGTTGGGCCGGTTCCCTCACACCGGAGGTACCACGTGCGCAAAGTCGCAGTGGGTCTGCTCGGGCTTGGGCTGACAGCGTCGGGGCTGGCGTTCACCACGTCGGCCAGCGCCGCGCCGCAGCCGAAGCTGCCGACGGCCGCTCCGTCGGTTGCCGAGCCCGCCCATGTCGACCACGACCTGCCGAACCCGCTCGAGGACAAGCGCCGCGCCCTGCGTCAGGAGGGCCTGAGCGAGGTCCTCGCCGGCAAGGCCAAGGCACAGCGGATCAACGGCAGCACGGTGGTCAAGGTCGGCAAGACCCAGGCCGAGGGGGCCACCGCCCGCTCCGCCCGGGCCGGCGCCGACCAGACCGAGGACCAGTACGTCGAGCTCTCCCGGGAGAAGACCGACCGGATCTTCGTGATCCTGGCCGAGTTCGGCAACGAGCGGCACCCCAGCTACCCGGACCAGGACACCGACCCGGGCACGCCGGGCCCGACCCGGTTCGACGGGCCGCTGCACAACGAGATCCCGGCGCCCAACCGGGCGGTGGACAACTCCACCGTCTGGCAGCCGGACTACAACGCGGACCACTACCGCAAGCTCTACTTCGGCACCGCGCCCGGTGACGAGTCGCTGAAGCAGTACTACGAGGCCCAGTCCTCGGGTCGCTACAGCGTCGAGGGCACGGTGACCGACTGGGTCAAGGTCCAGTACAACGAGGCCCGGTACGGCCGCTCCGGCGGCTTCCCGTGCGCCTCGAACGTCTGCACCAACACCTGGGCGCTGGTCCGCGACGCCGCCAACCAGTGGGTCGCCGACCAGAAGGCGGCCGGCCGCACCGACGAGCAGATCGCCGCGGACGTCCAGGCGATGGACCAGTGGGACCGGTACGACCACGACTCGGACGGCAACTTCAACGAGCCGGACGGCTACATCGACCACTTCCAGATCGTCCACTCCGGCGGCGACGAGGCCGACGGTGACCCGCACCAGGGTGAGGACGCGATCTGGAGCCACCGCTGGTACGCCTTCGCCTCCGACCAGGGTCGGACCGGCCCGCCGAACTTCCCGGCCGGCGGCACCCAGATCGGCAACACCGGCATCTGGATCGGTGACTACACCATCCAGCCGGAGAACGGCGGCCGCAGCGTCTTCTACCACGAGTACGGCCACGACCTCGGTCTGCCGGACGACTACAACAACATCAACGGTGGAGACAACAACAACGAGCACTGGACCCTGATGGCCCAGAGCCGGCTCGGCGGCAAGAACGACGGCGGCATCGGCGAGCGCGGTGGCGACCTGGGCGCCTGGAACAAGCTCCAGCTCGGCTGGCTCGACTACGAGGTGGTCGTCGCTGGGCAGAAGCGCACCATGACCCTCGGCCCGCAGGAGTACACCTCCAAGGAGGCGCAGGCCGTCGTGGTGGTGCTCCCGGACCGGGAGTACACCTTCGACAACGGCAAGCCGTTCGAGGGCACCAAGCAGTTCTTCTCGGGCAACGAGGACGACCTCAACAGCACGATGACCCGGGCGCTCGACCTGACCGGGAAGTCGTCGGCGGCGCTGTCCATGAAGGGCCGCTACAACATCGAGGCCGACTTCGACTACCTGTTCTTCGAGGCGTCGGTCGACGGGGGTCAGACCTGGACCCCGCTGCCCGGCACGGCCAACGGCCAGCCGCTCAAGGAGATCTCGCCCGGGCGCTTCGCCCTGGACGGCAGCAGCGACGGCCAGTGGGTCGACATCAACGTCCCGCTCGACGCGGTGGCCGGCCAGGCCGCGCAGTTCCGGCTGCGCTACCAGACCGACGGTGGTGTCTCCGACGGTGGCTTCTACGGTGACGCCATCACCGTGACCGCCGACGGCCAGACCATCCTCTCCGACGGTGCCGAGACCGGCGCCGAGGGCTGGACGCTCGCCGGTGGCTTCGAGATCGCCGAGGAGACCTACACCCGGGCGTTCGACAACTTCTACATCGCCGGCGCCAGGCACTACATCTCGTACGACAAGTACCTGAAGACCGGTCCGTACTTCTTCGGCTACACGAACACCCGGCCGGACTGGGTGGACCACTACGCGTACCAGGAGGGTCTGCTGATCTCGTACTGGAACACCCGGTACGCGGACAACGACACCTTCGAGCACCCGGGCGAGGGCCGCAACCTGTACATCGACGCGCACCCGCGGCCGATCTACAACCTCACCGGGCAGGCCTGGCGGGCCCGCGTCCAGGTCTACGACGCGCCGTTCGGCCTGCGGAAGGCGGACTCCTTCACGCTGCACCTCAACAGCCAGCCGCAGTACATCCGTGGGCAGGCCGCGCAGCCGCTGTTCGACGACACCAAGCAGTACTGGTACGCGGAGCTGCCGAACCACGGCGTCAAGCTCCCGGCCGTCGGTGTCAAGATCCGCGTGCTGCAGGAGAACGGCAACTACACCAAGATCCGGATCTCCTGATCCGCTGATCCCGCACCACCACGCGATGCCCGGGCGGGCCACCCGCCCGGGCATCGCCCTTTCCACGGGGGCGGACTCGCGCAACGCCTGGCGCACCGGATGCGGCCAGCGCCCCGGCAGGTGGCGCACCGGAAGTCCGGAGACGCCCCGGCGGCGGATCCGGACGCGTCTCGGCGGCGTTTCCGGAAGCGCCGGGTCGGGAACCCACCGCTGCGCCGGCGCGTCCGATCAGCGTGCGTCGTGCGACCCGTACCACCGTCGCGAGCCTCGCCGCCGCCCTCGCCCTGGTCGGCTGCGCCGGCTCGCAGGAGGGAAGTGCCGTGCCCACGGAACCCACGCCCTCGGCCTCCCCGGCCGACCCGGGCCCGACCTCCGCGGCCGCGACCCCGCCCACCGGCCCCACCGCGGCGGCACCCTCGGGACGGCCCTCCCGCACGACTACCGACCTGCCCACCATGGGTCCGCCGACCGCACCCCCCAGCCGGCCCACCGACCTGCGCAAGGGGAACATCGTGGCCGGTCGGATCACCCGGGGCGGCGCCGGGCCCTGCTACGGCCTGGTCACCGACGACGGCCGCGAGTACGCGCTGCACGGCGTCGGCAAGGGCAGCTTCGCCACCGGCACCTGGGTCCGGGTGACCATCGGCCCCGCCGACCCGGCGGCGGACTGCGGACCAGGCACCCCGGCCAGCATCGTCAAGATCGATCCGGTCGGCTGACCGGGAACGAGCGATCCCGACCACCCGCCGGTGCCGGCGGACCGGCCCGCCGGCACCGGGGTCCTAGGCTGTCTGCCATGACCGAGCAGCACGACGGGTCCGTCGACGAGTCCTGCGTCCTCACCGAAGGGCCGTGGACGCACCGGTTCGTCGGGGCGAACGGCAGCCGGTTCCACGTGGTCGAGGCCGGTACCGGGCCGATGGTGCTCTTCCTGCACGGCTTCCCCGAGCACTGGTGGGCCTGGCACGAGCTGCTGCCGGCGGTCGCCGACGCCGGCTTCCGCGCCGTCGCCGTCGACCTGCGTGGCTACGGCGCCAGCGACAAGCCACCCCGGGGGTACGACGGCTACACGCTGGCCGCCGACATCGCCGGGCTGATCCGCGCGCTCGGCGAACGCTCGGCCACCGTGGTCGGCACCGGCGCCGGCGGCCTGATCGGCTGGACCGTGGCGTCCTTCCACCCCGCCCTGGTCCGGCGGCTGGTGGTGCTCGGCGCGCCGCACCCGCTGCGGCTGCGGGCCGCCATCTTCGCCGACCCGCGCGGGCAGTTCGCCGCGTCCACCCCGGCGCTGAAGTTCCAGCTGCCCCGCTACGAGCACGTGCTCACCCGGGACGGTGCCGTGGCGGTCGAGGAGATGCTGCGCCGCTGGGGCGGGCCGCGCTGGGTGTCCGGGCCGGACTTCGGGGCGTACGCGCAGCGCTGCCGGGAGGCGATGCGCATCCCGCAGGCCGCCTTCTGCGCGCTGGAGGGCTACCGCTGGGCGTTCCGCTCGGTGCTGCGCCTGCACGGCTACCGGTTCGTCCGGCTGATGCAGAAGCCGCTGGTCACCCCGACCCTGCAACTGCACGGCGCGCTCGACCGGGCCTCGCTGCCCCGTACCGCCCAGGGCTCCGGCCGGTACGTGGTGGCGCCGTACGAGTGGCGGCTGCTCGACGACGTGGGCCACTTCCCGCACGTGGAGGCGCCGGAGGTGGTGCTCGGCGAGATCCTGCGCTGGGCGAAGTCTTGACTCAGACCCGCTGCTCGCGCAGGTCGGCGACCTCGGCGGCGGGCGCCCAGCCCTGGTAGACGCCGAAGTCGAACACCTCCAGCCCCATCGCCCGGGCGACCGGCCAGCGCCCGCCGGTGTACTCGACCCGCAGCCAGCCGTCGTGCTCGCCGAGCACGATGAACGGCTGCCCCTGCCACGTGCAGGTGGTCCGCACGTACGCCAGGTCCTCCACCTCGGTGGCCGGCAGCACCCGGACGTACCGGCCGGGGCGCACCTCCTCGAAACCCTCACCCGGTTCGGGCTGGTAGAGCCGGATGTCGTCGCCGTCCGGGCTGGCCTGGTACTCGCGCCCGCGCCACCGGGCCACGTAGCCGTCCCGGATCACGGCGCGTCCACCTGGCGCCAGAGCAGCGCGTCGGTGTCCAGCACGGCGACCATCCGCTCGGTGCCGTCCGCGCCGATCCGCCACAGCTGAGCGCCGTGCGGCAGCCGGGCGCTGTCCACCTTGAACTCCGCGACCACGTCACTGCTCTCGCCCGGGGCGAAGCCGTTGCCCCGGAAGGGCGCGCGTTCGATGACCCAGCCCTCCATGGCCCGCATGGCGGCCTCGTTCTGCCCGCCGTAGGGGATCCGGTAGAGGCTGGGCCGGTACGCCGGCCAGCGCAGCACGTAGATCTCCTCGGCGTTCCGGGCGAACGGCGAGTCGGGATAGCCCAGGCCGAGGGCCTCGTACAGCTGAGCCGGCGTGGTCAGGTGGGCCAGCTCGCTGGCCCGGTGCACGAACCCGGAGACCCGGTCGTAGCCGCGCTCCAGGTAGTAACCGAGCTGGCTGGGGGCGACCGCCTTCTGCATGACGACCGGGCGGGCCGGGTCGGCGGCCGGCGGGGTGTACCGGGGGCGCTCGGCCGCCTCCGGCGCCGTCGGCGTCTCGGGCTCGCTGTCGGCGTCGTCGCCGAGGCCCACCTCAGCGGCCCAGTTGGCCAGCCCGACGATCTGCTCACCGGGCAGCTTGGCGCCGACCGGGGTGCCCGGGTTGACCGCGAACGACCACGCCTCGTCCGGCCAGCGCCGGATCAGCTGGACGAACCGCACCCGTACCGTCTCGACCGGCGCGTCGGTGTGGTCGGCGAGCCGCTCCGGAGACGTGTAGACCACGACGAACGTCTCCCCGTCCAGCTCCTCGGTACGCCAGACGAAGCCGGGCTCGCCCGGCCGGCTGCCCGGCGCGGACTCCGGGGACACCGGCAGCAGGACCCGGGCCAGCAGCAACGTGGAGAGGAAGGTGTCGGTGCTGCCCGTCCCGGCCGCGTCGAGCAGGTCCTCCTCGACCGGGTTCGCCGGCTGGAACTCGGCGACCGGCGCGGGGGACGGCTCGGCCGCCGGACCGGTCCCGCCGGTGCCGGCGTCCCGGGGATCGGCGTCCGCGGCCGGGGCATCGGTGTCCGGTCCCGCAGTCGGGGCGTCGACGGTGTGCATGTCGGTGGCCTGCGGGGTGGCGTCCGGATCGGGCACGGTCCACAGCGGGCCGGTGTCCGCGAGATCGGAGGCGTTCTCCGTCGCCGACCCGGCCGCCGGCGCCGCCTCGGGCGCGGTACCGGCCTGGGGTGTCCCCGCCTCGCTCTGGACCGGGATCCAGGCGGGGTGCTCGGCCGGAGCCGGCTGATCCGGAATCCACCCCGACCGATCGGAGGCACCAGGCTGATCCGGGATCTCGCCGGAACCGGACGATGACTCCGACGCCGAACCCGTCCCCGCCACCTCCGCGTCGGACGCCTCGTTCGCAGCCCAACCGGCGCTCGGCCGGTCGGCCGGCGCCACCGACTCGACAGCCGGCCCGGCCGGGATCGTCCCCGCCACCTGCGGCTCACCCGCCTGGTCCGGGAGCCAACCGACGGTCCGCCGGTCCGCCGTCGCCGCTTGCGACGAGGACCGGGGCGGGATGTTCCCGGCCGCCTGCGGATCGGCCACGCGTTCCGGCCCCGGAAGGCCGTTGTCCGCCGGTCGCGCCGACCAGGCCGGCGGACCCGCCACCCCGGCGCTCGGCGCTGCCGCCGATCCGGCGGCCGATGCGGTGGAGCCGGCGCCGGCCGATCCTCCCGGCGGCGCTGTTCCGGCGCCGGCCAGTCCTCCCGACGACGCGGATCCGGCGCCGGCCGGTCCTCCCGACGACGCGACGTCGGACGAGTTGGGGACAGGTGGACCGGAGGCGTCGGCCCCGACCGGACCGGGGACGGGTGCGGCGGAGACCGGTGGCCCGGCGTCGAGCGGCTCGGTGAGGTCGCGGGACTCGACGATGGTCCCCTCGATGACGATCGGGGTGAACCCACGTCGCGGTGCGGGTGGCCCGGAGACCGGCTCCGCGGCCGACGGCGGCAGGTCGTCCGCCGGGTCGGCGGCGGCCGGGGCGGGTCGGCGACGCGGCAGCGCCTGGGTCGTCTCCTCGTCCGGCGGCGGGCCCGGGTACGCGCCCTCGGCCGGGACCGGGATGGCCCGGGTCACCTCGTCCGGCGGTGGCGGCCACTGCGCCGAGCCCCGGGCCGGATCGGGTCGGCTCGGCGGGGTGTACGGCTGGCTGGTCGGGAACGCCTCGGTCGGCCCGCCCGGCACCGGATCCCCGGCGGGGCGACGGCGGGGGAACGGCTGGCTGCCCCGCGCGAAGCGGGACGGTGGCACCGCCCGGTCAGCGGGCCGGACCGGGTCGTCTCGGTAGGCCGAGCCGCGACCGGACGCCGGCTCGAAGAAGGAACGTGGGGCGGTCCGGGCGGGAGCGTCCCCGGTGGGCCGGCCGTTCGCCGGTGGCCGGGGCTCGGCCACCGGCCCGGATGGCGGGACGCCGGGCTGGGCGTGAGTCGCCGGATCGCCGGTGCCCGGGGGCGGAGACGCGGGCGGGGCGGGGCGAGCGACCCGCCCGAGGTCGGAGCGGTCCGACCGGGCCGGGTCCGCCGGGTAGGGCGGCGGGACGGGTGGGCGGAGCGCCTCGACCGAGCGACGGTCCCGCGCCGACCCGACCGGGCCGGCGGGGGTCGCGACCCGAGGTGGCAGCGGCACGGTGGGCGGTTCGGGACGGGGCGGGGCGACGTGCTCGGCGGCCGGTGGGCGGACGGCTGCCGTCGGGGAGCCGCCCGGCAGGCTTCCCGCGCCGGCGGCCCGCGCCCGGGCGATCGTCTCCGCCCGCTCCAGCCGGGCCCGCGCGCCCATGGTGCGGCCGGGCAGCCGGACGTCGCCCCGGGAGAGCTGCGCGACGTACCAGGCCGGCAGGTAACCCTCGATCGGCAGGCCGGGATTGACGGCCAGCCACCACTCGTGGTTGGGCCAGCCGCTGGCCAGGTCGGGATAGCTGGTCAGCCGGCTCGCGCCGGCGTGTTCGCCCAGGCAGGCGCGCATGGCGGCGGCGGAGGTGAAGGCCAGCACGTGGGTGCGACCGGCCGTGGTCCAGGTGCCCCAGCCCGACGCCTGCCCCAGCGCCGGCTCGGGCACCGGCAGCAGCAGGTCGGTACGGGCCAGGATCCGGAAGTATCGCTGCTGGTCGTTGGCGCGCAACGCGTCCCGCAACGCGGCCTCGGCCTCGGTGGCCGGCTCCCATCCGGTCACGGCCACCCCTCCTCCCGCGAACAGGCCATAGGCATCGCGTACAACCTACAAGGTAGTAACAAGATCACAATGGCAGGCTGGCGGCGGTGCGCCGGTTCTGGAAGAAGGCGCTAACATCCCGTTCCGGAGTCGACACGATACGGAGGCGGTCGATGTCCCGCTCCCCCGCGCGCCCACTCCTGGCGGCCCTCGCGGCCGTCCTGGCGACCACCGCGCCGGCCGCTTCCGCCACCGCCGGCACCACCCTCGCCCGGGCCGCCGCGCCGGACTGCGCGACGCCGCTGGCCCCGGCCCGGCCGGTGTCCGCGCCACCCTGGCCCCAGCAGCGGTACGCCCCCGAGCGGCTGACGCCGCTGGCCACCGGGGCGGGGGTGACGGTGGCGGTGGTCGACTCCGGGGTGGACCGGCGGCATCCGCAACTCGCCGGCCGGGTGCTCGACGGCACCGACCTGCTCGACCCGGGCGGTGACGGCACCAGCGACTGCGCCGGCCACGGCACCGGCGTCGCCAGCATCATCGCCGCCGCCCCGCGGCCCGGGATCGCGTTCCGGGGGCTGGCCCCGGGCGCCCGGATCCTGCCGGTACGGGTGAGCGAGCAGCAGGTCGTCGAGGGGCGGGAGTCGGGGCGTACGGTCAGCGCCGGGGAGTTCGCCCGGGCCATCCGCTGGGCCGTCGACCACGACGCCGACGTGCTCAACCTCTCCGTCGTGTTGTACGTGGACAACCCCGCCGTGCGCGCCGCGATCGGCTACGCGGTCGACCGGGACGTGGTCGTGGTGGCCGCCGCCGGGAACCTGCACGACAGCGGCGACCCGCGGCCGTACCCGGCGGCGTACGAGGGGGTGCTCGGGGTGGGCGCGATCGGGGTGGACGGGTCGCGTTCCGCCTTCTCCCAGACCGGCCCGTACGTCGACCTGGTCGCGCCCGGCAGTGGCGTGCTGATGGCCGCACCCGGCCGGGGCCACCACCGGGCCGAGGGGACCAGCTACGCCGCGCCCTTCGTGGCGGCCACCGCCGCGCTGCTGCGGCAGTACCGACCCGGGTTGACCGCGGCCGAGGTGGCGCAGCGGATCCTCGCCACCACCGACCCGGCGCCCGGCGACGGCCGGGGCGGCGGGTACGGCGCGGGGGTGCTC
The DNA here is from genome assembly GCF_011759515.1 of Micromonospora sp. CNZ280. Taxonomy (NCBI): domain Bacteria; kingdom Bacillati; phylum Actinomycetota; class Actinomycetes; order Micromonosporales; family Micromonosporaceae; genus Micromonospora; species Micromonospora sp. CNZ280. The sequence continues at coordinate 2,397,317 of NZ_JAAOYP010000001.1, read as the reverse complement.
AACCCGTTCCGGGCGGTCACCGAGACCGCCGGCGGGGTCGCCACCCGGCCGCGCCCGGCCACCGCGCTCGCGGACGACCGGCCCGATCCGGCGGTGCTGGCCGCGCGAGCGCGTCGGGCCACGGCACAGGACCGGGCGCTGCTGGTCGCCTCGCTCGCCGCTACGGTGGTGGCCGTGGCGGCGCTGGCCGCCCTGGTGGTGCCACGGGGTGCCCGCCGGCGGTGGCGCCCGGCCGACCCGGCCTGACCCGGCACTCAGGCGCCGGCCTGCCGGCGGTCACGTCGGCGGGCGCAGGCCTGGACGTTCAGGGCCGTGTCGCCGGGTGGCGCCGGCCGGGCCGGTCGCCACCCGACGGGCCGGGATCACTGGAACAGGCCGACGTTCTTCTTCTCGGTGTCGAGGTAGTCCGCCGCGGAGTCGTCCACCGCGAGCTTGATGTCACGCAGCATGGCCTGCAGGTCCTGCGAGGCGGAGCGCCACCGGGCCTGCCGCTGCTCGTACGCCTGCCGAGCCTCACCGGTCCACCCGGCCACCAGCGGGGCGGCGTCCCGCTCCAGCTGCCCGAGCTGCGAGTCGAGCGTGTTCAACGCCTTCTGGATGTCCGCGCCGGCCTGTTGCAGCGCGGCGAAGTTGACGACCAGCACACCGTGGTCCATCGGATGGCTTCCTCTCCCGTTCACGGTCTACAGCGGTAGCTGGATGCCGCCGCGGTTGGTGGTGGACACCCGGCCGGCGGCCTCGGTGTCCGCGACGTCGTACTGCTGGCCGGCGGTGCGGATCGCGGAGGCGGTCTCCCGCAGCGCCCGCTGCAAGGCGGCCTGGTCCTGCGCCCACTGCTGCTTGACCTGCTCGAAGGAGCGCCCGCCGGCGCCCCGCCAGGCCTGCTGCAACACCTCCAGCTCGGCCATCAGGCTGCTCAGCATGGTCTGCAACGACTGGTCCACCTGCTCGAACTTCGCGGCGGTCTACTGCATCACCGCCGCTTCTGCCTGGGTCTGGGACACCCGGACGTCACCTCGTCTCATCGGTCGTGGCTGGCCGTCGGCGCGCCCGCCTCAGGACGCGCCGCTCGCGCCGCCCGGGACACGAGCTTGGCGGGCGCGGGTCAGCGGAACTCGTCGCTGACGGTAGCGGCCCGATCGCTGTCGTGCTACCCCGCCCGACTCCCCTGTGGACAACCCGGCCCCCGCGACGTCAGCTCCCGCCGTTACTATCGGCGGCAGCCATGTCGCGGCGAGTGATCGGGTAGGAGGCGGGGTGCCCACGACCACCAGCACGAGCCGGGCCACTCCGATCGACGGCTCGCCGCCGGACCCGATCGTGGCCCCGCCGATTCCCGGTCCGACGGCCGAGCGGGTGACCCCGGCCGGGTCGGCCCGATGCGCCGCTCCGCCGGCACAGTGGAGCCCCGCCGGGCGCCGGCCACACACCGGCGTGCGCGCCGGTCAGGTCGTCGCCACGCAGGTCGCGGTGGCGCTGCTCGCCGCCGCCGTCGGGCAGGGGCCGGCCCCGGCCGTGGCCGCGGTGGCGGTGGCCGCGCTGCTGGTGCCGGCCGCCTGGCTGCGGATCCGCGGTCGCTGGCTCTTCGAGTGGCTGGCCACCGCGCTCGGCTACCTGACCCGGCGGCGCCGGCTGCCCGGTTCGGCCGACCCGGCGGCGCTGCTCGACCTGGTCGACCCGGCCGCCGTGGTGCGCTCGACGGAACTGGGCGGCGGGCCGGCCGCGCTGGTCGACGACGCGACCGGCCTGGTCGCCGTCCTGGAACTCGGCGACCCGGCCGACCTGCTCGGCGACGGCCCGCGGCAGCTGCCCGCGCCGGCATCGCTGCTCACGGCGGCCTCGCCGGACGGGCCGCCGGTGCGGGTGCAACTGCTGCTCACCGGGGCACCCGCACCGACCGTCGACGCGGGCGGCGGCGCCGTCGCCACCTCCTACCGGCAGCTCACCGACGGGCGGCTGGCCGCCCGTGAGCACGCCGTGCTCGCCGTCCGGGTGCTCCGGGTCGACGGCTGGTCCGACGCGGAGCTGCGGCGCGCCCTGGCCGGTGCCGTGCGCCGCCTGGTGCGCCGGCTGGGCCCGGTCACCGCACGTCCGCTGGGCGAGCAGGCCGCGCTGCGCGTCCTCGCCGAACTGGCCCACCACGACGGACGTCCGGCGCAGGAGTCCTGGCAGGTGGTGCGCTCCGGCGGCCTGCTACAGGCCAGCTTCCGGCTGCGCCGCTGGCCCGATCCGCGGGTCGAGGCCGGGCGCCGGCTGGTGCCCCGGCTGCTCGCGTTGCCGGCCACCGCCGCCACGGTGTCGCTCTGCGCCGGGCCGTGGGCCGCCGCAGGCCCGGCCGGCGCGCCCACCGAGCTGACCGTACGCCTGGCCGCGGCGACCCCGGCGGAGCTCGCGGTGGCCGCCCAGGCCCTCGACCGGCTGGTGGCCGGCGCCGGCGGCGAGCTCCAGCGGCTCGACGGCGCGCAACTCGACGGGCTGGCCGCCACCCTGCCGCTCGCCGCGGTCGGCGTCGGGTTGCCCGGCGGCCCGGTCCCGGAGCCGCCGGAGCTGCCGTTCGGCGAGGCGGGGCTGATGATCGGCAGCAACCGGCACGGCGGTGCGGTGACCGTCCGGCTGTTCCGGCCGGAGGGCACCCGGGTGATGCTCGTCGGCGGGGTACGCGCCGCACAGCTCGTGGTGCTGCGCGCGCTGGCGCTCGGCGCCCGGGTCGCGGTGCAGACCGCCCGGCCGCTCAGCTGGGAGCCGTTCGTCCGGGGCGCCGGCACGCCGGGCGGCGCGATTCCACTGCTTCCGCCGGGCCGGCCGGTCGGCAACGCGCCCGGAGCTCCGCTGCGCCCGCAACTGCTGGTTGTCGACGCGCCGCTGCCCGTCGGGTCCGAGCCCGGCCCGCCCTGGCGGGCCACGCTGCTGGTCCGGGACGAGCTGACCCCGGCGGACGCCGACGCGCTGGGCCGGGTCGACCTGGCGGTGCTGCAACCGCTCAGCCCGCCGGAGGCCGCGCTGGCCGGGAGCGCGCTGGGCCTCGGCGGGTCCGCCGAGTGGCTGACCCGGATCCGGGACGACATGGTGGCGGTGGTGAACCGGCGGGCGTTGCGGTGGGCACTGCTGTCGCCCACCCCGATCGAGGCGCACCTCATCGGCCGCCCCTCCCGCCGCTGAGCCGGGCCGCCGCCGCCCGACCATCCCGCTCGCGGCCGACCGGGCAGTCCCGCCGTCGCCGGCCCGATTCGTCGATCTCTCGGGTTCCGCCGATGCGCCGTCCGTGGCACGATCCCCGCCATGGGTTTTCTCAAGGGTCTGCTGATCCGCCTAGCCGTCACGGCGCTGGCCTTCTGGCTGGCCACCCTGGTCATTCCGGGCATCACGCTGGATTCCGACTCGGCGACCGAGACGGTCACCACGCTGATCCTGGTGGCGATCATCTTCGGCGTGGTCAACGCGGTCCTCCAGCCGGTCATCAAGACCGTCGGTTGCGGTTTCTACCTGCTGACCCTCGGGCTGATCGCACTGGTGGTGAACGGGCTGCTCTTCCTGCTCACCAGCTGGATCGCCGACCAGGCCGGGCTGCCGTTCCACGTGGACGGTTTCTGGCCGGCCGCGGTGCTCGGCGCGCTCTTCGTCGGCATCGTGACCTGGATCCTCGGCGCCCTGCTCGACCGCGACTGACCGCCGACCCCCGGTAGCCGCGCGAGGGCGCACGTTCAGAGAATGTGCGCCCTCCGGGCGGGGGCGTCGACACGTTCTTCGGAGCGGGCGGGGACTCCGGGGTCGGGCGGCGGTGGACCAGTGGGCGGGAATTGGCCCGTGTGCCGGGCGGGTGGGCGGTCTAGCCTCGCAGGGTGTTCACCCTGACCCGTGACGACGGCTACCTGCTCAGCACCGACCCGGACCGGATCGACCTGGACCGGGTGCACCACTGGCTCTCCACCGACGCGTACTGGGCGATCGGGCGGAGTTGGGAGACGGTGACCCGGGCATTCGCCGGCTCGCTGCCGTTCGGCGTCTACCGTCCCGGTGACGGGCGACAGGTGGCGGTGGCCCGGGCGGTCACCGACGGGGCCACCTTCGCCTGGCTCTGCGACGTCTACGTCGACCGGGACGAGCGCGGCCGGGGCCTCGGCAGCTGGCTCGCCGAGGCGGTCCGCGACCACCTGGACGCCCTCGGCGTACGGCGGATCCTGCTGGCCACCAACGACGCGCACGGGGTGTACGCGAAGGCCGGCTTCACCCCGCTGCCGGAGCCGCAGCGGTGGATGCAGCTCGACCGGCGCGACCAGGCGGTGAGCCAGCTCACCGGCAAGGAGCAAAGCGGCGGTTCACCCCTTACGGTGGAGGCGTGACGCCACTCCGGCTCGGATACCTCTACGGCATCGGCGCGTACCTGCTGTGGGGGTTCTTCCCGCTCTACCTGAAGCTGCTGCGCCCGGCCGGGCCGCTGGAGATCCTCGCGCACCGGATCGTCTGGTCGGTGGTCTTCGTGGCGCTGCTGCTGGCCGCGCTGCGCAACATCGGGTTCCTGCGGGCGCTGCTGCGCCGCCCCCGGGCAGTGGCGGGGATCGGCGTCGCGGCCGCGCTGATCGCTGTCAACTGGGGCACCTACATCTACGGGGTGAACTCCGGCCGGGTGGTGGAGACCGCGCTCGGCTACTTCATCAACCCGCTGGTCGTGGTGCTGCTCGGGGTCACCGTGCTCCGGGAGCGGCTGCGCCCCGCGCAGTGGGTGGCGCTGGGCATCGGTGGGCTGGCCGTGGCCGTGCTGACCGTGGACTACGGCCGGCTGCCGTACCTGGCGCTGACCCTGGCCCTGAGCTTCGGCGGGTACGGCCTGGTCAAGAAGCGGCTCGGGCTGCCCGCCGCGGAGGGGCTCTTCGTCGAGTCGGCGGTGCTGGCGCTGCCCGCGCTGGCCTACCTGGGGTGGCTCACCACGGCCGGGGACGCCGCCTTCGGCCACGTCTCCGCCGGGCACACCGCGCTGCTGATGCTGGCCGGCGCGGTCACCGCCGTCCCGCTGCTGCTCTTCGCCGGCGCGGCCAACCGGCTCCCGCTGACCAGCCTGGGCATGATCCAGTACCTGGCGCCGATCCTCCAGCTCGGCTGCGGCGTACTGATCTTCCACGAGCCGATGCCGCCTGCCCGGCTGGCCGGCTTCGCCCTGGTCTGGGCCGCGCTGATCATCTTCACCGTCGACGCGGTGCGCCAGTCCCGGCGGACCCGCGCGGCGCAGGCTGCCACCCGCCGGGCGACCGCGGCCGCCGCGCCCGCCACCCGCTGAGCGCACCCGCCGCCGGTGATCGCCCGGCGGCGGGCCGGTCCGCGCCGCTCAGCGCACGTCGTGGGCGAGCACGGGGGTGCCGTCGGCGCGGAGCAGCTCCAGCCGCACCAGCTCCGCGTCGGTGAACCGGGTCGCGCCGCTGATCCGCAGGTCGTCGCCGGGCGCGGCGAGCCAGGAGCCGATCTGCTCGGTGGCGCCGTCCGGACCGTGCGCCACCAGCCGGAAGGTGTACGCCTTCCCGTAGCCGGGCCGCGCCTCGTACCCGCAGCGCATGGTCACCTGGGTACCCCACTCGGTGCCGGTCAGCGCGACCTCCGCGTGCACCGGCACCGTGCCGGCCACCGGCTGCATGGCGACCATCTGCGGGTCGCCCGCCGGCCCCGGCCCGGTACGGGGCAGCAGGGTGGCCGTACCGACGCCGACCACCAGGGCGAGCGCGGCCGCGGCGAGCGCGGTCAGCGCGTACCGCCGGCGGATGGCCGACCGCTCGCGGCGCCGGCGCTCCCGCGCGGCCGCGAGCAGCTCGGGCATCCGGGTGCTCTCCGCCGGTGGCGGCAGGAACTGTTCCAGCCCGGCCGGGTCGAGCCGGCCCAGCAGGCCGGGCAGTACGGCGATCTCGGCGACCGCCTGTTGGCAGGCGGCGCAGCCGGCGAGGTGCCGCTCGTAGGCCGCCCGCTCGGCGGGAGCCAGCGCACCCAGCACGTACGCGCCGTCGTCGTGCGCGAACTCGCACCGGGTCATCCCGTCACCCCCATCTCGGCCAGGACCAACCGTAGTGAGCGCAGGGCGTAGTGCGTCCGGGACTTCACCGTGCCGGGCGGCACGCCCAGCCGGGAGGCCGCCTCGGCCACCGAGCGCCCCTGGTAGAAGCACTCGACCAGCACCTCGCGGTGGGTCGGGCTGAGCCGGTTCAACGCCTCGGCCACGGTCCAGGCCTCCACCGCACGCTCCGCTTCGTCGACGGTCTCCGGTGGCTCGGGCAGCTCGTCGGTGTAGACCTCGCCGACCCGGGTGGCCCGGCGCCGCCAGGCGTCGATGGCCAGGTTCCGCGCGGTGGTGAAGAGCCAGGCTCGGACCGAGCCGCGCCGGGGGTCGAGGGACTCCGGATGCCGCCAGGCCCGCAGCAGGGTCTCCTGCACCAGGTCCTCGGCCCGCTGCCGGTCGCCGTTGACCAGCCGCAGAGCGTGCGCGTACAGCGCCTCCGCGTGCTCGTCGTGCAGCGCGCGAAGCAGTTGGGCGTCGTGGTCGCTGATGGCTGTCTCCTCGCTTCCGGCGCGCGTCCGGCGGTGCGTTCGCTCGGTATTACGTGCGGTCACGCCGATCGGTTCAGCCGCAGGTCATCGCGGACGTCCCGGCGAGGTGTTCATGCCCGGTTCACGCCGCGGCCGACGACCGCTCACCGCGCCCTCCTAGCGTCCGCCGGGTACGCACCAGCTTCTTCCGGCGTGCATCGACCCCTTTCAGGAGGCACCTCCCCATGAGCGACCGTCCCCGGCTGCTCCCGCTGCTCGGCGCCACCCGCCACGGCGGCCGTGACGCCATGACCTGTCTGTACCGGTGCGGCAACGCCTGCGACCACCCGGTGCCGAACACCTCCGACAACACGTACTTCGGCGATGTGGTCAGCGCCGAGGTGACCCGCCGTGGCGTGGTCCGGGCCGGCGCGGTCGGCGCCCTGGTCCTCGGCTTCGGTGGCGCCGCGGCCGGCGCGCTGGCCGGTGCCGCGCCCGCGGCGGCCGCGCCGGGCACCCCGGTGGTGCCCGAGGCCGCCGGATTCGGCCGCCCCGGCCGGGGCGTGGGCAGCGGCGCGCTGACCTTCAAGCCGATCCCGCCGAACAAGCTCGACACCCTGGTGGTGCCGAACGGGTACGACCACTCGGTGGTGATCCGCTGGGGTGACCCGGTGCTGCCGGGCGCGCCCGAGTTCGACCTGCACGAGCAGACCGCGGCCAAGCAGGCCAAGCAGTTCGGCTACAACAACGACTTCGTCGGCGTGCTGCCGCTGGACAAGCAGGGCCGGCGCGCGCTGCTCGTGGTCAACCACGAGTACACCAACGAGGACCTGATGTTCCCCGGCTTCACCAGCCAGGACGCGCTGACCGTGGAGCAGCTGCGGGTCGCGATGGCCGCGCACGGCATGTCCGTGGTGGAGCTGGAGCGGGTGGGTGGCACCGGGCAGTGGCGGCCGGTCGGCAAGGGCCGCCTGCCGTACAACCGGCGGGTCACCGCGCTCAGCACCAGGTTCGAGCTGACCGGCCCGGCCGCCGGCTCGGCCTGGCTGCGTACCGCCGCCGACCCGAAGGGCCGGACGGTGATCGGCACGCTGAACAACTGCGCCGGCGGGGTCACCCCGTGGGGCACGGTGCTCTCCGGCGAGGAGAACTTCAACCAGTACTTCGTCGGCGGCGACGGCGTGCCGGCGGAGCTGAAGCCGAAGCTGGAGCGGTACAGCATCACCACCGGCGCCCGTTACCCCAGGGGCAGCCGCAAGTGGGAGCGCGCCGACGAGCGGTTCGACCTGGCGAAGCACCCGAACGAGGCGCACCGGTTCGGCTGGATCGTCGAGATCGACCCGTTCGACCCGGAGAGCCGCCCGCGCAAGCACACCGCGCTGGGCCGGTTCAAGCACGAGGGCGCGAACGTGATCATCGCGAAGAGCGGGCACGCGGTCGCGTACATGGGTGACGACGAGCGGTTCGACTACCTGTACAAGTTCGTCTCGGACAAGAAGTTCCTGCCGGGCAACTCCTGGGTCGCCCGCAAGCACAACCTGACCCTGCTGGAGTCCGGCACCCTCTACGTCGCCAAGCTCGACGAAACCAGTGCCGGCGAGATCGACGGCTCCGGCAGGCTCCCCTCGGACGGGGCGTTCAACGGCCGCGGCCGGTGGATCAAGCTGGTCAGCGGCACCCGCTCGTACGTCGATGGGATGACCGCCGCGGAGGTGCTCACCTTCACCCGGCTGGCCGGCGACAAGGTCGGCGCGACCAAGATGGACCGGCCGGAGGACGTCGAGCCGAGCCAGCTCACCGGCAAGGTGTACGTGGCGCTGACCAACAACACCAACCGGGGCGTCGGCAGCAACCCGAAGGCGGACGAGGCCAACCCGCGTACCGCCAACAAGCACGGCCACGTGCTGGAGCTGGTCGAGGACCGGGGCGACAACTCGGCCGAGACCTTCGGCTGGTCGGTGCCGATCGTGGCCGGCGACCCGGCCGATCCGTCGACCTACTTCGCCGGGTACGACAAGACCACGGTCTCGCCGATCTCCTGCCCGGACAACGTCGCCTTCGACGCCACCGGCAACCTCTGGATCTCCACCGACGGCAACGCGCTGGGCAGCAATGACGGCCTCTTCGCCACCGCCGTCGAGGGCCCGGAGCGGGGTCACCTCAAGCAGTTCCTGACCGTGCCGCTCGGCGCCGAGGCGTGCGGCCCGTTCATCACCGGCGACAACCGCTCGGTCTTCGTGGCCGTGCAGCACCCCGGCGAGATCACCGGGGCGTCCGTGCAGAAGCCGGCCTCGACCTGGCCGGACGGGGACTTCGCCAAGCCGGGAGTGGTGGTCACCTGGCGGCTCGACGGCGGCCCGGTCGGCAGCTGACGTCACTCGGGCGGTCCCGGCGCCGGACCGCCGGCGGGGCCCTCTCCCAACCGGGGAGAGGGCCCCGTGCCGTCATCACGCTCTTCGCGGTGCCCGGTGGGCCGACCGGCGCACCGCCGTGCCGGCCCGCCGCCTCCGGCCACCGCCCCCGGCTCAGCTCTCGGCGGCGATGCCGTCGGCGATGGCCCGGGCGGCGGTGAGCAGCTTGGCGCGTACCACCCGGGCGGAGGTCATCATCTCGCTGGCCGGCAGCGCGCAGGCCAGCACCACCCGGCGCTCCATGTCCTTGTCCGGGGCGACCAGCACCGCCGCGCAGGCCACGCCCTGCCGGAACTGCCCCAGCTCCAGCTGCATGCCGCGCCGCTCACCGGCGGCCAGGTCGGCCTCGAACGCCTCCACGTTGGTCAGCGTGGCGCTGGTGAACGGCCGCATGCCGTACTCCCGCAGGTAGCGGAAGCGCTGTTCGGCGGTGAGCGTGGCGAGCAGCGCCTTGCCCAGCGCGGTGGCGTGCGCCCCCTCGTCGAATCCCGGGACCAGGTCCTCCAGGTACGGCGTACGCGGCCCCTCGGCCATCGCGGTGAGCGCCACCTGCCCACCCACGAACCGGCCCAGGTAGTGGCTGTAGCCGGTATCCGCGGCGACCCGGCGCAGGCTCTCGCCGACCGCCGGGGGCCCGCGGAACGCGGTCACCAGCTCGCGGTAGCGGTCCGCGACCTCGAGGCCCACGATGTACGTGCCGTCCTCGCGACGGATCACGTAGCCCTCGTAGGCCAGGGTGCGGACCAGGTGATAGGTCGTTGCCACGGTCAGCTCGCACCGCCGGGCGATCTGCTTCACGGTCAGCCCCTTGGGGGCACGGCCGACCGACTCGAGCACTCGTAGCGCGCGGGACACGCTCCGGATCAGATCCGAAGGCTCCGCCAGGGGGTCGCGCACAACCACCTCCGCCGCCGGGGACTTACACCATATGAAATACCGGCCGGGCGCGAAATGCCTGTTCGGGTGGAGGATGCCAGATCGTCATGGACGAGTTGTGCTTCAGCCGACACGATGCGTGCCGTGAGCTGGGCTCGCGTAGGTTTGCCGCATCATGGCCGACACCGCGCTGCACCCGGCTCCCGCGCCGGCCCGACCCGTTCGGGCCGCCGCCGGCGCCGTCGCCGTCACCATCGCCTCCGTCCTGCCGGTCTTCCTGGTCGGCGGGCTCGCCGTGCAGTTGGGCGCGGACCTCGGTTTCTCCCCGGCCGGCCTGGGCCTGGCGGTGTCGGTGTACTTCGGGGTGGGCGCGCTGGCCTCGATGCCCTCCGGCGCCCTCGCCGAGCGGTACGGGCCGGCCCTGGTCGCCCGGGCCGCCATCCTGATCTCGGCCGGCAGCCTGCTCGCCATGGCGGCGCTGGCCCGCTCCTTTCCGGTGCTGCTCGGGCTGCTCGCGCTCAGCGGCACCGCGAACGCCCTCGGCCAGATGGGCAGCAACGCCGCGCTGGCCCGGCACGTGCCACCGCGGCGGCAGGGCCTGTCGTTCGGGGTGAAGCAGGCGGCCATCCCGGTCTCCACGCTGCTCGCCGGCGTGGCGGTGCCGACCGTGGCGCTGACCGCCGGGTGGCGCTGGGCGTTCGTGGCGGCCGCCACGGCCGCGCTGGCCGCCTGGATGGCCGTACCCGCGCGGGAACCCCGCCCGGCCCGGCGGGACGCCAGCGCGCGCGCCAGTCGGGCCACCGGGGCCCTGGTGCTCGTCGGGGTCGCCGCGACGCTCGCCGCGGCGGCCGCGAACGCGCTCGGCACCTTCCTGGTCGACTCCTCGGTCGATCGCGGGCTGGCGCCCGGACCGGCCGGCCTGACCCTGACCCTCGGCAGCGCGGTCTGCGTCGCCGCCCGGGTCGGCGCCGGCTGGCTCGCCGACCGCCGCTCCGGCGGCCACGTGGCCGTCATCGCCGGCATGCTGGTGGTCGGCGCCGGTGGGCTCGGCCTGCTCGCGCTGGCCGGCACCGGGCCGCTGGTGGTCGGCGTGGTGCTCGGCTTCGGCCTGGGCTGGGCCTGGCCGGGGCTGATGAACTTCGCGGTGGTCCGGCTGCACCCGCAGGCGCCGGCCGCCGCCACCTCGATCACCCAGACCGGGGTGTACGCCGGCGGCTGCCTCGGCCCGCTCGCCCTCGGCACGGTCGCCGCCCACGCCGGCTACCCCACCATGTGGGCCGCCGCCGCCACCGCCATGCTCCTGGCCGCCGTCCTCATGCTGACGGCCACCCGCCTCCTCCCCCGCTGACGGTTCGGCGCGTTGATCATGAGGGTGTTGCCATCCGCGTCGGCGTGTCGCCGCAACAACTTCATGATCAACGGCGGGGCCGGGCGGTGCGGGAGGGGGCCGGGGTCAGCTGGTGCGGTCGGCGATGTAGTCGCAGAGGGATTCGAGGGCGCGCCGGGCCGGGTTGTCGGGGAGCAGGGCCAGCTGGTCGCGGGCGTCCTCGGCGTAGCTGCGGACGGTCTCCCGGGCGCGCTTGAGCGCCGGGCTCTCCCGGAGCAGGCCGAGCGCCTCCGCGTGCAGGTCGTCGTCGGTCACCGGGCCGGTGGCCAGGATCTCCCGCAGCCGCACCGAGGCGGCGTCGGCGTCGTCGGAGGCCAGCGCGTAGAGCACCGGCAGGGTCGGTACGCCCTCGCGCAGGTCGGTGCCGGGGGTCTTGCCCGACTGCACCGACTCGGAGGCGATGTCGAGCAGGTCGTCGGAGAGCTGGAAGGCGACGCCGATGGTCTCGCCGTAGCCGGCCAGCGCCTCGATGTGCTCCGGCGCGGCACCGCCGAACATCCCGCCGAAGCGGGCCGAGGTGGCGATCAGCGAGCCGGTCTTCCCGGCGATCACGTCGAGGTAGTGCGCCACCGGGTCGTCACCGGGGCGGGGACCGACCGTCTCGGCGATCTGGCCGTGTACCAGCCGCGCGAAGGTGCGCGCCTGCAGGCGTACCGCCTCGGCGCCCAGGTCGGCCGCGATGTCCGCGGCCCGGGCGAAGAGGTAGTCCCCGACCAGGATGGCGACCGAGTTGGTCCATCGCGAGTTGGCGCTGGGCGCGCCCCGGCGTACGGCGGCCTCGTCCATCACGTCGTCGTGGTAGAGCGTGGCCAGGTGGGTGAGCTCCATCACCACCGCGGCCGGTACGACCTGCGCGCCGGTCGGATCGCCGAACTGGGCGCCGAGCGCCACCAGCAGCGGCCGGAACCGCTTGCCGCCGGCCTCGACCAGGTGCCGGGCGGCCTCGGTGACAAACGGGTCGGCGCTGGCCACACTGGCCCGCAGCTCGACCTCGACGGCCTCCAGCAGGCCCAGCACGGAAGCCTCGACGCGGGGATCGGCGAGATAGAGGCCGAGCGCGCCGAACTGACTCGTGCTCACCCGGCTCCGGCGGCCGCCGGAGCCGGTGGCACCTGAACGCTCGCCAGCCGGAATCACCACGCTATCCACCATGCCACACCCCCTCGACCTGCTCCGGACTGGGGATACGCAGCGGGGGCCGGCCCGCCGTGGCGGACCGGCCCCGGTGGGCCCGGACGACGGGTCACCGCACGAACTCGGCGGCCCCCGTGGCGAGGTCGAGCAACGGCGCCGGGGCGACCCCGAGCACCAGGGTGGCGATCACGCCGATCATGAGCGCGGCCGAGGTGAGGCCGCCCGGCACGGTGACCGTCGGGGTGGACTCGCCCGGCTCGGAGAGCCACATCATCACCACGACCCGCAGGTACGGGAAGGCCAGCACCATGCTGGTCAGCACGCCGGCGATCACCAGCCACGCCTGCCCTCCGTCGAGCGCCGGGCCGAACACCGCGAACTTGCTGGTGAAGCCGCTGGTCAGCGGGATGCCGGCGAAGGCCAGCAGGATGAAGGTGAACACCCCGGCGTAGAACGGCGACCGCTTGCCCAGCCCGGCCCAGCGGGACAGGTGGGTGGCCTCGCCGTCGGCGTCCCGGACCAGGGTCACCACGGCGAACGCGGCGAGCACCGAGAAGCCGTACGCGACCAGGTAGAACATGGTCCCGGAGAGCCCCTCCCGGTTCGGCGCCAGGACGCCGACCAGCAGGTACCCGGCGTTCGCGATGGACGAGTAGGCGAGCAGCCGCTTGATGTCGGTCTGGGTGACCGCCAGCACCGCGCCGACCAGCATGGTCAGCACCGCGACCGCGCCGAGCACCGGAGTGAAGTCCCACCGGGCCCCGTCGAAGGCGACGTGGAACACCCGCAGCAGGGCGCCGAACGCGGCGACCTTGGTGCAGGCGGCCATGAAGCCGGTGACCGGGGTCGGCGCGCCCTGGTAGACGTCCGGCGTCCAGACGTGGAACGGGGCGGCCGCCGCCTTGAACAGCAGGCCGATGCTGAGCAGCGCCATGCCGGCGAAGAGCAGCAGCCGGCTGGCCGTCGACTCGGCCACGGCGGCGTTGATGGTGGCGAAGTCGACCCCGGCCGAGCCGTTCGGGATACCCGCGGTGAAGCCGTAGACCAGGGCCACCCCGAACAGGAAGAAGGCCGAGGCGTACGCGCCGAGCATGAAGTACTTCAGCGCGGCCTCCTGGCTCAGCAGCCGCCGGCGACGGGCCAGGGCGCAGAGCAGGTAGAGCGGCAGCGAGAAGACCTCGAGCGCGATGAACATGGTCAGCAGGTCGTTCGCCGCCACGAAGATCAGCATGCCGCCGATCGCGAAGGTGGTCAGCGGGTAGACCTCGGTGGCGCCGCTCACGCCCTCGGCCTGCCGCCGGTCGTCGGCGGACTCGGCGGGGAACGCGGCCTGGGCGACGAACGCCCCGCCCCGCTCCACCGAGCGCTCGCCGATGAGCAGCAGCGCCATCGCGGCGAGCACCAGGATCGCGCCCTGGAGGAAGAGTGTCGGGCCGTCCACCGCGATCGCCCCGCCGATGGTGATCAGCCGGTCGTCGGCGTTCAGCACCACCATGGTGAGCGCGCCGAGCACCGCCAGCAGCGCCAGCGACAGCTGCACCACGTGCCGCCGCCGCCGGGGCACGAACGCCTCGACCAGCACGCCGAGCAACGCGGCACCCAGCATGATCAGGCTCGGCGCGAGCGCCGCGTAGTCGATCGAGGGAAGTTTGAGCTCGTTCACTTCGCGGCCTCCTGCACGGTGCCGACCGAGGGCGCAGGGTCGGTGCTGCCGACGTCCTGCATGGTCGCCTGGATGGCGGGGTTGATCACGTCGGTGACCGGCTTCGGGTAGAACCCGAGCAGCACGATCAGCGCGATCAGGGGTGCGACCACGACCTTCTCGCGCAGGTTGAGGTCACGCCGCATGCCGTCGACCTCCGTCAGCGCCGGGTTCAGCGTGCCCTGCGTGGTGCGCTGCACCATCCAGAGCACGTACGCCGCGGCCAGGATGATGCCGAGCGTGGCGATCACGGCTACCGGCTTGTTCACCGTGAAGGTGCCGATCAGCACCAGGAACTCGGAGACGAACGGCGCGGTGCCGGGCAGCGCCAGCGAGGCGAGACCGGCGAAGAAGAGCACTCCGGCCAGCAGCGGCACCAGCTTGCCGGCGCCGCCGAAGTCGCTCACCAGCGCCGAGCCCCGCCGGGCCACGAACATGCCCACCACCAGGAAGAGCAGGCCGGTGGCGAGGCCGTGGTTGACCATGTAGAGCACCGCGCCGGTGCCCGCCTGGGTGGTGAAGGCGAAGATGCCCACCCCGATGAAGCCGAAGTGCGCGATCGAGGTGTACGACACCAGCCGCTTCAGGTCGTTCTGGCCGACCGCCAGCAGCGCGGCGTAGATGATGCCGATCAGGCCCAGCGCCAGCGCCCACGGGGCGAACCACTTGGCCGCGTCCGGGAAGAGCGGCAGGCAGTAGCGCAGGATGCCGAACGTGCCGACCTTGTCGAGCACGCCGACCAGCAGCGCGGCCGCGCCCGCGGGCGCCGCCCCACCGGCGTCCGGCAGCCAGGTGTGGAACGGGAAGAACGGCGCCTTGATCGCGAACGCGAGGAAGAAGCCGAGGAAGAGCCAGCGCTCGGTGCCGGTGGAGATGTCCACCTGGGACAGCGCCTGCCAGTCGAAGGTCTTCCCGCCGACCACCCAGAGGCCGATCACCGCGGCGAGCATGAACAGACCGCCGACGAGCGAGTAGAGGAAGAACTTCACCGCCGCGTACTGCCGCTGGTGGCCGCCGTAGCTGCCGATCAGGAAGTACATCGGCACCAGCATGACCTCGAAGAACACGTAGAACAGGAAGACGTCGGCGGCGGCGAAGACGCCGATCATCGTGCACTCGAGGACGAGCAGCAGCGCGAAGTAGACCGGCACCGACCGCTTCGACGACTCCGCGTCGTGCCAGGACGCCAGGATCACCAGCGGCACCAGCACCGCGATGAGCATCAGCATCACCAGCGCGATGCCGTCGGCGGCGAAGGTGAAGTTGACGCCCCAGTTCGGGATCCACGGGTAGGACTCGCGGAACTGGAACCGCTCACCGCCGACCTGGAAGGTGACCCACATGACCACCGACAGCGCCAGCACCAGCACCGACCAGCCGAGCGCGACCTGCTTGGCCAGCTCCGGCCGCGAGCGCGGCAGCAGGGCCACCACCAGGGCGCCGACCAGCGGCGCCACGGTGAGCACCGAGAGGAACGGGAAGTCGGACATTATGCGGCCTTACCTCCGTCGTCACTGCGCGGTCCGCCGGTGACGGCCGCCTGGAAGAGGTCGATCACGCCAGCCACCCCGCCTCGACGGCCAGGAACGCCGCCAGCACCAGCAGCGCGCCGGTCAGGATCGAGGTGGCGTACGACCGGACGAAGCCGGTCTGCAGCCGCCGGAGCCGACCGGAGCCGCCGCCGACCGCCGCGGCGAGGCCGTTGACCAGCCCGTCCACGCCCCGGTTGTCGAGGTAGACCAGCGCCCGGGTGAGGAAGATGCCCGGCTTCTCGAAGACCGCCTCATTGAAGGCGTCGGTGTAGAGGTTGCGCCGGGCGGCGGTGACCAGCACCCCGGCCGGCTGCGGCTCGGTGGCCGTGCCGGCCCGGAACAGGAACCAGGCGAGCCCGGCGCCCAGCACGGTGACCAGCAGCGAGAGCACGGTGATCACGGTGTGCGAGAGGACCGGAGCGTGTTCTCCGTGCGCGCCGCCGAGGCCGGCGGTGGCCTCCAGCCAGTCCGGCACGGAACTCTTCAGCAGGAAGCCGGCCCCGACCGAGCCCGCGGCGAGCAGGATCAGCGGGATGGTCATCAGCTTCGGCGACTCGTGCGGGTGCTCGATGTCCTCGGTCCAGCGCTTCGGCCCGTGGAAGGTGAGCACGAAGAGCCGGGTCATGTAGAACGCGGTCAGCCCGGCGCCGAGCAGCGCGGCCATGCCGAAGAGCCAGGCCGTCCAGTCGTCCCGCTCGAACGCGGCCACGATGATCGGCTCCTTGGAGAAGAAGCCGGAGAACGGAAACATGCCGATGATGGCGAGCCAGCCCATCATGAAGGTGATCCAGGTGACCTTCATGTGCTTCGACAGCCCGCCGAAGCGGCGGATGTCGACCTGGTCGTTCATCCCGTGCATGACCGAGCCGGCGCCGAGGAACATGTTGGCCTTGAAGAAGCCGTGCGCCAGCAGGTGCACGATGGCCAGCGCGTACGCCGCGCCACCGAGCCCGACGCCGAGGAACATGTAGCCGATCTGGCTGACCGTCGACCAGGCCAGCACCCGCTTGATGTCGTCCTTGGCCGCGCCGATGACGCAGCCGATCAGCAGGGTCAGCGCACCGACGCTGACCACCACCAGTTGGAGCGTCGAGTTGGCCGAGAAGATCGGGTTGGACCGGGCGATCAGGTAGACGCCGGCGGTGACCATGGTGGCGGCGTGGATGAGCGCCGACACCGGGGTCGGGCCCTCCATCGCGTCCGGCAGCCACGCCTGCAGCGGGAACTGGCCGGACTTACCGGTCGCGCCGAGCAGCAGCAGCAGGCCCAGCACCAGCACGGTGGTCGCGGTCAGCGAGCCGACCCCGTTGAACACCTCGTCGTACTGGGTGGTGCCGAGGGTGGCGAACATGATGAAGATGCCGATCGCCAGGCCGGCGTCGCCGACCCGGTTCATCAGGAACGCCTTCTTGCCGGCGGTGGCCGCGCTCGGCCGCTCGTACCAGAAGGAGATCAGCAGGTACGACGCCAGGCCGACGCCCTCCCAGCCGAAGTAGAGCATCACGTAGTTGTTGCCGAGCACCAGCAGCAGCATCGCGGCGACGAACAGGTTGAAGTACCCGAAGAAGCGCCGCCGGCCCGCGTCGTGGGCCAGGTACTCGACCGCGTAGAGGTGGATCAGGAAGCCCACCCCGGTGATCAGCAGGACGAAGACCGCGGCCAGCGGGTCGAAGAGCAGACCGAAGTCCACCCGCAGGCCGCCGACCGTGATGAAGTCCCAGAGGCTCAGCTCGACCGACTTGTTCTCCAGGCCGCGCAGCTGGAAGAAGTAGGTCAGGCCGAGCAGGAAGGCGGCGCCGATGGCCGCCACGCCCAGCCAGTGCCCCCAGCGGTCCGCCCGCCGGCCGAGCAGCAGCAGGACCGCCGCGCTGACCAGCGGGATGGCCACCAGCAGCCAGACGCTGCCCAGCAGCCCGTCCGCCGCCGCATAGGTGACGGCGCCGGCCGGCTCGGCCGGGGCGTTCGCAAGAATCTCCACCACCGCAGGCCCCTCAGTACTTCAGCAGGTTGGCGTCGTCGACGCTCGCGGAGCGCCGGGTCCGGAAGATCGACATGATGATCGCGAGCCCGACCACGACCTCGGCGGCCGCCACCACCATCACGAAGAACGCCATGATCTGGCCGTTGAGGTCACCGTTGATCCGGCTGAAGGTGACCAGCGTCAGGTTGGCCGCGTTGAGCATCAACTCGACGCACATGAACAGCACGATCGCGTTGCGCCGGATCAGCACCCCGGCCGCGCCGATGGTGAACAGCACCGCGGCGAGGACCAGGTAGTAGTTCGGCTCGACCGAGAAGAACTCGTCCATTACCGGGCCCACCTTTCGTTCGCGACTGCTGGGCTCGCAAGCTCACTCCTCGCGCTCACCGGTCCGTCCCCTTCAGCGCGGTCTCCTCGGCGGTCAGCTCGCGCACCGGCAGGATCTCCGGGGTGCTCCGCTCGGTCAGCCGGCCGTCCGGCAGCCGGGCCGGGGTGGCCACCGAGGAGGAGGTGGCGAAGACGCCGGGGCCGGGCTTCGGGCCGGGGTAGTTGCCCGGCCGGAAGCGGGCCCGCATGGTCGCCGGCTGGTCGAGCCGGTCCTGCTTGCGCCGCTCGACGTGGGCCAGCACCATCGCGCCGACCGCCGCCGTGATCAGCAGGGCCGAGGTGAGCTCGAAGGCGAAGACGTACTTGGTGAACAGCAGCCGGGCGATGCCCTGCACGTTCCCCTCGGCGTTCGGCTCGGTTAGGCCGACCGCGGTGACCCCGTCCAGCCCCCGGTAGAGGCCGGTGCCGACCAGCCCGGCGAAGCCGAGCGCCAGCAGCAGCGCCGCGGTCCGCTGCCCGCGCAGCGTCTCGATCAGCGAGTCCGACGCGTCCCGGCCGACCAGCATCAGCACGAACAGGAACAGCATCATGATCGCGCCGGTGTAGACGATGATCTGCACCATGCCGATGAACGGCCCGGCCTGGAGCACGTAGAACACGCCGAGGCAGAGCATGGTCAGCACCAGCCAGAGCGCCGAGTGCACGGCGTTGCGCGCGGCGACCATCCCGATCCCGCCGAGCAGCGCCAGCGGGGCGAGGATCCAGAAGGTGACCGCCTCGCCACTGGAAACCGAGCCCGCCGCGGCGAGCACCGTCTGCGTGGTCATGCTCCGTCTCCCTTGCCCGCGGCGGCCCGCTGGGCGTGCTGCTCGGCGCCGGGGAAGGGCACGCCGGGGTGCTCCTCCACCTGGTACCGCCCGGGGCCCATCGGGGAGCGCTCGGCCCCGGCCGAGGTGCCCGGGTTCTCCAGCGCGCCGACGTAGTAGTCCTTCTCGCTGTCGCCCAGCCGCATCGGGTGCGGCGGCTGCTCCATCCCCGGCAGCAGCGGCGCGAGCAACTGCTCCTTGGTGAAGATCAGGTCCTGCCGGCTGTCCCGGGCCAGCTCGTACTCGTTGCTCATGGTGAGCGAACGGGTCGGGCAGGCCTCGATGCACAGGCCACAGAAGATGCACCGGGCGTAGTTGATCTGGTAGACGCTGGCGTACCGCTCACCCGGCGAGAAACGCTGCTCGTCGGTGTTGTCGCCACCCTCGACGTAGATCGCGTCCGCCGGGCAGGCCCAGGCGCACAGCTCGCAGCCGATGCACTTCTCCAGCCCGTCCGGGTGCCGGTTGAGGATGTGCCGCCCGTGGTAGCGCGGCGCCGAGACCGGCGGCTTGAACGGGTAGTCGGTGGTGACGACCTTCCTGAACATGTGCGAGAAGGTGACCCCGAAGCCCTTGAACGTTCCGGTGATCGCGCCCACGTCACACCTCCCTGGAGTCCGGGCCGGCGGCGATGTTGGCCGGCTCCCGCTCGGCGACCACGCGCCTGGTGCGCGGGCTCGGTGGTACCTGCAGGTCCATCGGGGGCAGCGGGAAGCTGCCGTGCGGCCGGTTGTTGACCTGTTCCTGGAGCGTCGGCTTCGGCTGCGGCTTGCGGCTCGGCCACAGCAGCGTGGCGACCAGCAGCAGACCGGCCGGGATGCCGACCGCGATCAGCTTGCCCTGGGTTTCCCAGTCCTCGATCGAGCGCAGCCCGGCGAGCACCAGGATCCAGACCAGGTTGATCGGCAGCAGCACCTTCCAGCCGAACCGCATGAACTGGTCGTAACGCAGCCGCGGCAGCGTGCCCCGCAGCCAGACGAAGACGAAGACCAGCGCGATCACCTTGCCGAAGAACCACAGCATCGGCCACCAGCCGGAGTTGGCCCCCGCCCAGAGGGTGATCGGCCACGGCGCGTGCCAGCCGCCGAGGAACAGCGTCACGGTGACCGCGGACATGGTCACCATGGCGACGTACTCGCTGAGCATGAAGAGCGCGAACTTCAGCGAGCTGTACTCGGTCATGAAGCCGGCCACCAGCTCGGACTCGGCCTCGGGCAGGTCGAACGGCGCCCGGTTGGTCTCACCGACGGCGGCGATGAAGAAGATGACGAAGCTCGGCAGCAGCAGGATCGCGTACCAGCCGGGCGCCGGCAGCTCGGTGCCGAAGAGGGTCAGCCGGGTGGCGTCGCCCTGCTTGGCGACGATCTCGCTGGTCGACATCGTGCCGGCGGTCATGAAGACGGCCACGATGCTCAGCCCCAGCGCCACCTCGTAGGAGATCATCTGGGCGGTCGATCGCAGGCCGCCGAGCAGCGGGTACGTCGAGCCGGAGGCCCAGCCGCCGAGCACCACGCCGTACACCGCCAGCGAGGAGCAGGCCAGCACCACCAGCACCGCCACCGAAACGTCGGTGACCTGCAGCGGCGTCCGGTGGCCGAAGATGCTGACCATCGGGCCGAACGGGATCACCGACAGCGCGGTGACCGCGCAGACCACCGAGATGACCGGGGCGAAGAAGTAGACGACCTTGTCGGCCGCCTTCGGCAGGATGTCCTCCTTGAAGGCCATCTTCAGGCCGTCGGCGAGGGTCTGCAGCAGGCCGAACGGGCCGACCTGGTTGGGACCGGGCCGCACCGCCATCCGGCCCACGACCCGCCGTTCGAACCAGACGCCGAGCAGCGTGGCGAGCACGGCGAAGACGAAGGCGAAGAGGATCTTGCCGAGGACGAGCCACCACGTGTCCCGGCCGAAGTCGGCCAGCGTCGGGTCCTGCGCCAGGTAGACCGCGTTCACTGCTGTACACCCCCTGCGTTGAGGAGCGGGCCGGGACGGCCGGCGGCGTCCGCGGCCACTGCGGCGGCGGAGACCCGCACGACCGCTCCGGACGTCGCGCCGAGGCTGCGCCGCACGGTCGAGCCGGGCGAGTTGGTGGGCAGCCAGACCACACCGTCCGGCATCTCGGTGATCGCCGCCGGCAGGGTCAGCGCCCCCCGGTCGGTGCCCACCGTCACCGGGTCGCCGTCGGCGACGCCGAGCGCCTCGGCGGTGCCCTTGCCCAGCCGAACCACCGGCGGGCGGGCGGTGCCGGCGAGGTGCTCGTCGCCGTCGGTGAGGCTGCCGAGGTCGATCAGCTGGTGCCAGGTGGCCAGCACCGCCTCGCCGACGCCGGGCGTCGGCACCGCGGCCGGCTCCACCGCCGGGGCGGCCGGCCGCTCCAGCCGGGTCGGCGGCAGCCCGCCCAGCTCGCGCCGGACGCTGAGCACGTCGCCGGTGCCCAGCCGCACGTCGAGCTGTGCGGCCAGCGCGTCCAGCACCCGGCCGTCGTTCATCGCGGCGGTCTGCAGCACCGCCTCGAAGGTGCGCAGCCGGCCCTCCCAGTCCAGGAAGCTGCCGGCCTTCTCGTCCACCGGGGCGACCGGGAAGACCACGTCGGCCCGCCGGGCCACCGCGCTGTTGCGCAGTTCCAGGCTGACCAGGAACGGCACCGTGTCCAGCGCCTGCTCGGCCAGCCGCGGGTCGGCCAGGTCGGCCGGGTCGACGCCGGCCACCACCAGCGCGCCGAGCTGGCCGTTGGCGGCCGCCTCGATGATGCCGTCGGTGTCCCGGCCGGCCTGGCTGGGGATCACCCCCGCCGCGATGTCCCACGCCTCGCCCAGCTCGGCCCGGGCGGCCGGCTCGGTGACCAGGCGGCCACCGGGGAGCAGGTTGGGCAGGCAGCCCGCGTCGACCGCGCCGCGGTCACCCGCGCGCCGCGGCACCCAGGCCAACCGGGCTCCGGTACGCCGGGCCACGTCGGCCGCCGCGGAGAGGCCGCCCGGCACCTCGGCGAGCCGCTCGCCGACGATCAGGATGGCGCCCTCGGTGCTCAGCGCCTCGGCGACCGTGGCGTGCTCGGCGAGCACGCTGGCCTCCTCGCCCGGCACCACCCGGGCCAGCTTGGCGCCGAGCTTCTCCAGGCCGCGCGTCGCGAACGGCGCGATCGCGTACACCGTCAGCTTCTTCTTCAGGTACGCCTTGCGCAGCCGCAGGAAGAGGATCGGGCACTCCTCCTCCGGCTCCAGGCCGACCAGCACCACGGCCGGCGCGTTCTCCACGTCGGCGTAGGTGACGTCGGTGACCCCGGCGACCGAGCTGGCCAGGAAGTCGGCCTCCTCGCGGGAGACCGGCCGGGCCCGGAAGTCGATGTCGTTGGTGTTCAGCGCCACCCGGGCGAACTTCGCGTACGCGTAGGCGTCCTCGACGGTCAGCCGTCCGCCGGTGAGCACCGCGGTGCCCTGACCGCCGTCCCGGGCGGCGCGCAGCCCCTCGGCGGCGACGGTGAGCGCCTCGCTCCAGGACGCCTCGCGCAGCTCACCGGTGCGCTGGTCGCGCACCAGCGGGGTGGTGAGCCGGTCGAAGGCGCGGGTGTACTGGAAGCCCCACCGCCCCTTGTCGCAGTTCCACTCCTCGTTCACCGCCGGGTCGTCGCCGGCCAGCCGGCGCAGCACCTTGCCCCGCCGCCAGTCGGTGCGCTGCGCGCAGCCGGCCGAGCAGTGCTCGCACACGCTCGGGGTGGAGACCAGGTCGAACGGGCGGGCCCGGAACCGGTACTGGGCACCGGTCAGCGCGCCGACCGGGCAGATCTGCACGGTGTTGCCGGAGAAGTAGGAGTTGAACGGCACGTCGCCGTCCCCGTCCTCCGCGCCGTACGCGTCGTCCCGGTAGATGTTGATCTCCTCGGCGGACGACCGGTTCATCAGGTCGATGAACTTGTCGCCGGCGATCTCCTCGGAGAACCGGGTGCACCGCTGGCAGAGCACGCAGCGCTCCCGGTCCAGCAGAACCTGGGTGCTGATCTCCAGCGGCTTCTCGTACTCCCGCTTGTGCTCGTGGAACCGGGAGTCGGTGCGGCCGGTGGACATCGCCTGGTTCTGCAGCGGGCACTCGCCGCCCTTGTCGCACATCGGGCAGTCGAGCGGGTGGTTGAGCAGCAGCAGCTCCATGACCCCCTCCTGCGCCTTCTTGGCGACCGGTGAGGTGAGCTGGGTGCGGACCACCATGCCGTCGGCGACGGTCTGGGTGCAGGAGGCGACCGGCTTGCGCTGCCCCTCCACCTCGACCAGGCACTGCCGGCACGCGCCGGCCGGGGCCAGCAGCGGGTGGTCGCAGAACCGGGGGATCTCGGTCCCCATCTGCTCCGCGACGCGGATCAGCAGCGCGCCCTTGGGGGCGGTGACCTCGACCCCGTCGATGGTGAGCGTGACGGTCTCGGTCTGCTTGGCTACGTCGGTCATTAGTGGGCTCCCACCAGCTGCTTGTCCGACAGCTTCGGCGCGGTACGACCCTCGATGTAGTCGAGGTAGTCCTGCTTGAAGTACTTCAGCGACGAGGTCACCGAGCTGGTCGCGCCGTCACCCAGGCCGCAGAACGAGCGGCCGAGGATGTTGTCGCAGGTGTCCAGCAGGGTGTCCAGGTCCTCGTAGGTGCCCTGACCGGAGAGGATCCGCCGGTAGACCCGGACCATCCAGTAGTTGCCCTCGCGGCACGGGGTGCACTTGCCGCACGACTCGTGGTGGTAGAACTCCAGCCACCGGTAGGTCGCGTAGACCGGGCAGTCCTGGTCGGAGAAGATCTGGGTGGCCGTGGTGCCGAGGATCGACCCGGCCGCCGCCACCGACTCGAAGTCCAGCGGCACGTCCAGGTGCTCGGCGGTGAGCAGCGGCGTCGACGAGCCGCCCGGGGTCCAGAACCGCAGGTTGTGCCCGGGCTGCATCCCGCCGGCCAGCTCCAGCAGCTCGCGCAGGGTGATGCCCATCGAGCACTCGTACTGGCCCGGGTTGGCGATCCGGCCGGAGAGCGAGTAGATCATCGGCCCGGAGGACTTCTCCGTGCCCATGCTCTTCCACCAGTCGGCGCCGCCCAGCACGATGTACGGCACGCTGGCGATGGTGCCGACGTTGTTCACCACCGTCGGGCTGGCGTACAGGCCGTGGGTGGCCGGGAAGGGCGGGCGCAGCCGGGGCTGGCCGCGGAAGCCCTCCAGCGAGTCCAGCAGCGCCGTCTCCTCGCCGCAGATGTACGCCCCGGCGCCGGAGTGCACCACCAGCTCCAGGTCGAACTTCGAGCCGAGGATGTTCCTGCCGAGGTAGCCCTTGGCGTACGCCTCCTGGACCGCGTTGCGCAGCCGGCGCGCGGCGTGCACCGCCTCACCCCTGATGTAGATGTAGGCGCGGTTGGCTCGGATCGCGTACGACGCGATGATCACGCCCTCGACCAGCGAGTGCGGGTCGTGCGTCATGAGCGGCAGGTCCTTGCAGGTGCCCGGCTCGCCCTCGTCGGCGTTCACCACCAGGTAGTGCGGCTTGCCGTCGCCCTGCGGGATGAACCCCCACTTGAGACCGGTGGGGAAGCCGGCGCCGCCGCGACCGCGCAGGCCGGAGTCCTTGACCAACTGGATCAGGTCGTCCGGGTGGGCCTTGAGCGCCTTGCGCAGCGCCGCGTAGCCGTCCAGCTTCTCGTAGGTGCCGATCCGCCAGGCGTCCGGCGACAGCCAGCGCTTGCTGAGCACGGGAGTGAGCTTGGCCAGCGTCTCCCGTCGAGGCGTCGTCACTTCTGAGCCTCCTTGAGGTTGCGCTCCTGCGCCCCGGCCTCGTCGCCGGCGGGCTTGCCGTCCCCGGCGGGCGGGTTGGCCGCCGTGCCGGCCGCCTCCGCCGCCTGGGCGTCCCGCGGCGACGGCGGCACACCGTCCGTGGGGACCTTGGTGCCGGGGGCGTCGGGGACCGCGGTCCGCGCGTCCGGCTGGCGGGTCTCCGCCGTCCGCACCTGCGGGTTCTTGTCGTCCGGCGCCTTCACGTCGCGGGTGGTGCTGCCGGTCGCGGCGGCCTTGGCCGCCTCGGCCTTCACCTTCGCCGCGGCCGCGTCGGCCTCCGCCTTGCTCCGGATCGGGGTGTTCGGGTCGAAGCCCGGCACCGAGATGCCGTGCTCCTGCGCCAGCCGCAGGCCACGCAGGGTCGGCTCGCCCGGCCCGCCGTCGGCGACCGCGCCGTCCCGCTCGTCGGCGAAGCCGGCGAGCTGCACGGCCATCTCCTTGAGCGTGCAGAGCCGGGCGCCCCGGGTCGGCATCGGCCGGCCGCCGGCGCGCAGCTCGTCGACCACCCCGACCGCCGCCTGCGGGTCGACGTTGTCGAAGAAGTCGTAGTTGACGGTCATCACCGGGCCGTAGTCGCAGGCCGCCAGGCACTCGGCGTGCTCCAGGGTGATCTTCCCGTCGGCGGTGGTCTCGTCATGCCCGACGCCGAGGTGCTCAGCCAGCGTGTCGTAGACCTCCTGGCCGCCGAGCACGTTGCACATCGTGTTGGTGCAGACGCTCACCAGGTAGTCGCCGGTCGGCCGGCGCTTGTACATGGTGTAGAAGGTGGCCACCGCGCCGACCTGGGCCTTGTTCAGGCCGAGCACCTCGGCGCAGAACTCCACGCCGGCCGGGGAGACGTAGCCCTCCTCGGACTGCACCAGGTGCAGCAGCGGCAGCAGCGCCGAGCGGGACCGGTCCGCCGGGTAACGGGCGATGATCTCCCGCGCCCGGGCCCGGGTCTCTTCGGTGAAAGTCGTCGTCATCAGAGCCGCCTTCCGTTCGCGACTGCGCAGATCTCTGCCCGCGACTGCGGGGCTCGCTCCGCTCGCTCCTCGCGCGCGCGGCTGGGGCCCGCAAGCTCACTCCTCGCGCTCACCGGTCGCAACCCCCCATCACGGGGTCCAGCGAGGCGCCGCCGGCGATCACGTCGGCGATCAGGCCGCCCTCGGCCATCGCCGGGAGGGCCTGGAGGTTGACGAAGCTCGGCTCCCGGTAGTGCACCCGGTACGGCCGGGTGCCACCGTCGGAGACCGCGTGCACGCCCAGCTCGCCACGGGGCGACTCGATGCCCACGTAGACCTGGCCCGGCGGCACCCGGAAGCCCTCGGTGACGAGCTTGAAGTGGTGGATCAGCGACTCCATGGACTGGCCCATGATCTTCGCCACGTGCTCCAGCGAGTTGCCCATGCCGTCGACGCCGATGGCCAGCTGCGCCGGCCAGGCGATCTTCTTGTCGGCCACCATCACCGGGCCCGGCTTGAGCCGGTCCAGCGCCTGCTCGACGAGCTTGAGCGACTCCCGGATCTCGGCGAGCCGGACCAGGTAGCGGCCCCACACGTCGCCGTCGGTGTGCGTCGGCACGTCGAACTCGTACGTCTCGTAGCCGCAGTACGGCATGGTCTTGCGCAGGTCCCAGGCCAGGCCGGCGGAGCGCAGCACCGGGCCGGTCACGCCGAGCGCGAGGCAGCCGGTCACGTCGAGCACCGCGACGTTCTTCGTCCGCTCGAGCCAGATGGGCTGGCCGGAGAGGAGGTTCTCGTACTCCTTGAGCTTCTTCGGCATCAGCTTCAGGAACTCGCGGATCTTCACGACCGCCTCGTCCGGCACGTCCTGGGCCACGCCGCCCGGCCGGACGTACGCGTGGTTCATCCGCAGGCCGGTGACGATCTCGAAGATCTCCAGGATGTACTCACGCTCGCGGAAGCCGTAGAGCATCATGTTGATCGCGCCCAGCTCCATGGCGGTGGTGGCCAGCCAGACCAGGTGCGAGGAGATCCGGTTCAGCTCCATCATCAGCACCCGGATGGTGGTCGCCCGCTCCGTCACCTGGTCGGTGATGCCGAGCAGCTTCTCCACCGCCAGCGCGTACGCCGTCTCGTTGAACAGCGGGGAGAGGTAGTCCATCCGGGTCACGAAGGTGCTGCCCTGAACCCAGTTGCGGTACTCGAGGTTCTTCTCGATGCCGGTGTGCAGGTAACCGACCACCGAGCGGGCCTCGCGGACCGTCTCACCCTCGAGTTCGAGGATCAGCCGGAGCACGCCGTGCGTCGACGGGTGCTGCGGACCCATGTTGACGACGATCCGCTCGTCGTTGATCGGGTCGGTGCCGGAGACCACGTTGTCCCAGTCCCCACCGGTGACGGTGAAGACCTTGCCCTCGGCGGTCTCCCGCTCGGTCGCGTAGTTGGACGTGCTCACAGTGCCGGCCCTCCGTTCACGACTGCGGGGCTCGCAAGCTCACTCCTCGCGCTCACTGGTACGACCTCCGCTTGTCCGGCGGCGGGATCTCGGCGCCCTTGTACTCCACCGGCACACCGCCGAGCGGGTAGTCCTTGCGCTGCGGGTGCCCCTCCCAGTCGTCCGGCATCAGGATCCGGGTAAGGCTGGGATGACCGTCGAAGACGACGCCGAACATGTCGTACGTCTCGCGCTCCTGCCAGTCCGCGGTCGGGTAGACCGACGTGACGCTGGGCAGGTGCGGGTCCTCGGCGGAAACCGCTGCCTCCAGCCGCACGGTGCGGCGGTAGGTCATCGAGGTGAGCTGGTAGACGACGTGCAGCCGGCGGGCGTCGGCGCCGAGGTAGTCCACCCCGGACACCGACGAGCAGAGCTCGAAGCGGAGCGCGAGGTCGTCGCGCATCACCTGACAGACCTCGGCGATCCGCTCGGGGCGTACGTGCAGGGTCAGCTCGCCCCGGTCGACCACGACCTTCTCGATCGCGTCGGCGAAGGCCGGGTACGCCTCCTCCAGCGCGTCGCACACCTCGTCGAAGTAGCCGCCGTACGGCCGGGGAGAGTCCTCCACCGTGCGGCGCGGGCGGACCAGGCCGCCGTAGCCGGAGACGTCGCCGCTGCCCTGGTTGCCGAACATGCCGCGACCGGCCGGGCTGGCCGGCGGATACTCCGCCGGCGCCCCGCTGCTGGCGCCGGCCGGCGTGACCGGCACCGGTACGCCGCCGCCGTCGATCCTGTCGTTGGGTGCGGTCACTTCTGGACACCCCCGTGGCTGTGCAGGTGGTTCTGGGCCTTCATCCAGTTCTCGATCCGCAGCTGCTCCTCGCGGCCCTCGCGGACGGCCTGCGTCCACTCGGCCCGCCGGGCCTTGTCGCTGCGGTACGACGAGGGCATCGAGCCGTAGGGAACGACCGGGACGTCACCGCGGGCCTTGCGCGCCTCGAGCATCTTGCGGCCGTTCGGGCCGAGCGGCTCGTGCATGATCTTCTCGCGCAGCTTCAGCACCGCGTCGATGAGCATCTCGGGCCGGGGCGGGCAACCGGGGAGGTACATGTCGACCGGGACGATGTGGTCGACGCCCTGCACGATGGCGTAGTTGTTGAACATGCCGCCGCTGCTGGCGCAGACGCCCATGGAGATGACCCAGCGGGGCTCGGCCATCTGGTCGTAGATCTGGCGCAGCACCGGGGCCATCTTCTGGCTCACCCGGCCGGCCACGATCATCAGGTCCGCCTGCCGGGGCGAGGCCCGGAAGACCTCCATGCCCCAGCGGCCCATGTCGTAGTGCGGGCCGCCGGCCGCCATCATCTCGATCGCGCAGCACGCCAGGCCGAAGGTGGCGCCCCAGACCGACGACTTCCGCGACCAGTTGACCAGCTTCTCCACCGAGGTGAGCAGGACACCGGCGGGGAGCTTCTCCTCGATACCCATCTGAGGTTCCTCCCTCAGTCCCAGTCCAGGCCGCCGCGCCGCCACACGTAGGCGTACGCGACGAAGACCGCGACGATGAACAGGACCATCTCCACGAAGCCGAAGATCGGCAGGGCGTCGAACGAGACCGCCCAGGGGTAGAGGAAGATGATCTCGATGTCGAAGACGATGAAGAGCATCGCCGTCAGGTAGAACTTGATCGGGAACCGCCCGCCGCCGACCGGCTGGGGGCTGGGCTCGATGCCGCACTCGTACGCCTCGAGCTTGGCCTTGTTGTAGCGCCGGGGGCCGGCGAAGCGGGCGGCCGCCACGGAGAACAGCGCGAACGCCGCGGCGATGGCGAACAGCCCGATGATCGGTGCGTAAGGGGAGAGCGTCATCGTTATCTCCTGCTCGTCCTTCCCTGCCCTCGGTGCTTGACAAAAATCACACTATTCACGTCCCATTCGGCGACCTGCGCCGGGGGCCGATCTCTGGGTTCCGGGCCCGCGTTCGTCACGGACCGTGGATCCGACGGTCACACGGCCGGTGCCACCTTCGTCATCGCGTTGATGACCCGGTCCATCGCGTCCCCGCCGCGCGGGTCGGTCAGGTTGGCCAGCAGCTTGAGGACGAAGCGCATCAGCATCGGGTGCGGCATGCCGTGCCGGGTGGCCATCCGCATGATCTCCGGACGGCCGATCAGCTTCACGAAGATGCCGCCGAGCCGGTAGTAGCCGCCGAACCGCGCCTTGAGCTCGGTCGGGTACGCGGTCAGCGCCCGCTCCCGCTCGGCGCCCGCCGGCCGGGCCAGGGCCTGCACCGCGATCTCCGCGGCCAGCTCGCCGGACTCCATCGCGTACGCGATGCCCTCGCCGTTGAACGGGTTGACCATGCCGCCGGAGTCGCCGACCAGCATCACCCCGCGGGTGTAGTGCGGCACCCGGTTGAAGCCCATCGGCAGCGCCGCGCCGAGGATCGGACCCTCCGCGTTGGACTCGTCGGTCATGCCCCAGTCTGCCGGGGTGTTGGCCAGCCAGTCGGTCAGCAGCCGCCGGTAGTTGGTCTTGCCGAAGGCGGACGAGGAGTTGAGCACGCCGAGGCCGACGTTGACCCGGCCGTCACCGAGGCCGAAGATCCAGCCGTACCCGGGCAGCAGGTTGTCGCCGCTGTCCTTGCTGCGCAGCTCCAGCCAGGACTCGAGGTAGTTGTCGTCGTGCTTTGCCGGGCAGCGGTAGTAGCGCCGCACGGCGACCCCGATCGGCCGGTCCTCCCGCTTGGCCAGCCCGAGGGCGAGCGGGAACCGGCCGGAGACGCCGTCGGCCGCGACCACCAGCGGCGCGTGGAAGGTCGTGGGGGCCTTGTCCGGGCCCACCTCCGCCTCGACGCCGATCACCCGGCCGTCCGGGTCGAGCACCGGGCCGGTGACGTTCACGCTGGTACGCAGCTTGGCGCCGGCGGCCACCGCCCGCTGGGCGAGCAGGTCGTCGAAGTCGAGCCGGGTGCGCACCAGCCCGTAGTTGGGGAAGCTCGCCAGGTCGGGCCAGTCCAGCTCCAGCCGGACGCCGCCGCCGATCACCCGCAGCCCCCGGTTGTGCAGCCAGCCGGCCTCCTCCGAGGTGTCCACGCCCATCCGGACCAACTGCCGCACCGCGCGCGGCGTCAGCCCGTCTCCGCAGACCTTCTCGCGGGGGAACTCGGTCTTCTCCAGCAGTAGCACCCGTACGCCGTGCCGAGCCAGGTGGTACGCGGTCGCCGACCCACCGGGACCGGCGCCCACGACGATGACGTCGGCGTCGTGCTCCACCGCGGCCATCCGCGCCTCCTCCCGCATGCTCGTGAATTCCTTCACAAGCCAGTCGGGAGCGAGTCTATGACCGGGGTAACACCGACGCCCGCTGAGGGGTACCTAACTTGCCGGAAACCCGGTTGACGGGCGCTCACCAGGGGCGGAGCGGCTGCCGATCCGGGCCGCGCGGTACGGCGTCAGCGCCGGGCGGGGCTGGCCGGGTCCAGGCCGGCGTCGTGCCGGATCGTCTCCGGCAGGTGCTCGCGCAGGGCGCCGCCGGCGGCGCGGTCGAGCGCGGCCAGCACCTCGGCCACCACCTGGCGGACGTCGGCGGGATCCGCGCCGGCCAACTCCTTGAGCTGCGCGATGAGTTCGGCCGCGTCCTCGTCGGTGGCCGCCACCTCGTCCGGCCGCTCGGGTCTCATGCCGCAGAGCGTACGGAACAAAATGGACTAAAGATGGATATTCACGAAATAGCCGGACGGTCCCATCGAACGGACGTGCCGCGCCCGTCGCCGCGGGACACCGTCCCGCCGGCTGGGCGTCGAAAAATCCGCGGTGCGGCCCCTAGTCGCGGACCGCCCGGTGCAGTGCCGCCAGGCCGCCGGTCAGGTTTCGCCAGGCAACCGAGCCCCAGCCCGCCACCTGGATCCGCTGCGCCAGCGCGGCCTGGTCCGGCCACGCCCGGATCGACTCGATCAGGTATACGTAGGCGTCGGGGTTGCTGGAGACCACCCGCGCCGCCGCCGGCAGCCACCGCATCAGGTACGACAGGTAGGCGGTGCGGAAGACGGAATTGGCGGGGTGGCTCAGTTCGCAGATCACCAGCCGACCGCCGGGCCGGGTGACCCGGGCGAACTCCCGCAGCGCGGCCTCGGTGTCGACGACGTTGCGCAGCGCGAACGAGATGGTGACCGCGTCGAAGACGCCGTCCGCGAAGGGCAGCCGGAGCGCGTCACCGGCCAGCAGCGGGACCGTCGGACGGGTGCGCTTGCCGGCGTACAGCATGCCCAGCGACAGGTCGGCGCCGACCGCGTACGCCCCGGACCTGGCCAGTTCCTCGGTGGAGACGCCGGTGCCCGCGCCCACGTCGAGCACCCGCTCGCCGGGGCGCAACCCGAGCGCCTCCCGGGTGGCCCGGCGCCAGGCCCGGTCCCGGCCGGCCGTCATCACCGTGTTGGTCAGGTCGTAACGAGCCGCCACGCCGTCGAACATCGCGGCGACCTCGTGCGGCTGCTTGTCCAGGCTGGCGCGCTGGCCCTGGGGGGTACGGCTCACCCCTCCACTCTGCCAGCCGGGCGGCCGCCGCCGGCCGCAGGGTCGCCCGTCCCCCGGTCGCCGTCCGGCCGGCCGGCCTCCCCGGAGACGCGAACGGGCGGGGTGGTCACCCACCCCGCCCGTCGCGTGTCACCCGTCAGTCGGTCGACTTCTCGTCGCCCGGGGCCACCAGGACCACCCGGCGCCGCCGGGAGATCAGCAGCAGCGCGCCACCGGCCAGCAGGACGGCCGCGCCGATCCCGCCGATCAGGCCGGCCTGCACACCGGTCACCGGCAGGCCACCGCCGCCGCCACCGGTGCCCGGCGTCGGGGAGGCCGTCGGCCCGTCGGTCGGCGTCGGCGTCGGCGTCGGCTGCACCGTCAGGTCGACGAACACGTCGAACTGGGCGATGTTGTCACCCTGGTCGGTCTCGGTGAAGGCCTTGCGCTGCGTCCCGCTGGCGATCCGCGGCGCCTCCTCCGGCGCTCCCTCGGCGGCGTCCAGACCGGACGCGAAGAGGAAGCCGGGGCGCAGCACCGGCTCGGTCACGTCCGCGCCGACCGTGACCCGCACGTCCGCGGTGTAGTACTGGCCCGGCTTCAGCACCACGCCGGAGTCCTCGCAGTACGCCTGGGCGAGGCCGCCCAGCGTCTGCTCGACGCAGCCCTCCGGCAGCTCGGCGAAGGTCACACCGGCCGGCAGCGTGACGCCGTACGCGATCCCGGTCGCCTTGCGGCTGCCGTCGTTGAAGACCGCCCAGTCCAGCGGCGCGGTGTCGCCCGGCCGGACCGGCTTGAGCCCGGTCTCGCCGGCCTCGTCGCCGTCCACCTGCACGTCGGCGTAGACGTCCTGCACCCAGGTGGTGAGGTCGTAGCCGGGCTTGGCGACGGTGATGTCGTGGTCGACGCTGTCGCCCTTGGCGTTGGCCGCGCTGATGGTGACCTTCAACGTGCCGGCGGCGCCGCGCCCACCGGTGGAGAAGATCGGGATGCCGAAGTCCTCGGTGGTGCCGGCCGTCAGGTCGCCCAGCAGGCAGCTGAACGTGGTGCCCTCGACCTCACAGCCCTCGGGAACCACCACGCCGACCTTGGGCTTCCTGGGGTTGAGGCCCGTGGTGTCCACCAGGACGCGGACGTCCTTGGCGTCCACCGTGCCGGTGTTGGCGACCTGGAACTTGAACGGCTTGGCCTTGGCCTCCTTGACGCCCTTGGCCAGCTCGTAGCTGAGCGGGATCAGCTGGAGCTCAGCGGTGTCGGCGGCGTGGGCCGGGGCAGCCGCGACGGTCACGCCGCCGACCGCGAGCAGGGCCGCGACGCCCGCGCGGGCCAGCGCGGAACGGTGGAACGGTGTCATCGATCCCCCGGGGTTAGGGAAGAAATCCTGATGGTTGCGGAACCGAGCGGACGCTATCGGAGATCGAGCGGCGTGCGCCAGCGTCTCCGTACGAGTCGCGGCCAGGGGTGTCCGGACGGACGAACGGTGGGGGCGGGATGGTCACCCGTCCCGCCCCCACCGCCGTACCTCATATGTGAACGGCCCTCGTGAACCGACGGAGGACGGCGGAACGCCCGTCAGCGGGCGTCGACCAGCGGCAACTGCCGGCCGGCCCCGCCGCCCGGCAGGGCGATCGAGGAGAAGTGCGAGACCACCCGCTCGTCGGTCGGGTCGTCGGCCGGGGTCCAGTGCACGGCGAGCCGGTTGTAGAGGGTGTCCCGCTGGGCCGGGATCCGGTCCGCCGCCCGGATCATGCCGATCAGCTCGTGCAGGTTGGACCGGTGCCGGGCGCCGGCGGAGGAGATGACGTTCTCCTCCAGCATGATCGAGCCCAGGTCGTCCACGCCCATGTGCAGGGCGAGCTGGCCGACGTCCTTGCCGGTGGTCAGCCAGGACGCCTGCAGGTGCGGCACGGTCTCGAAGAAGAGCCGGGACACCGCGACCAGCCGCAGGTACTCCAGGGTGGTGGCCTGGGTCCGGCCCTTGAGGTGGTTGTTCTCCGGCTGGTACGTCCACGGGATGAACGCCCGGAAGCCGCCGGTGCGGTCCTGCACGTCGCGGATCATGCGCAGGTGCTCGATCCGCTCGGCGTTCGTCTCGCCGGTGCCCATCATCATGGTCGCGGTCGACTCCAGGCCCTGCCGGTGGGCCAGCTCCATGACCTCCAGCCAGCGCTCGCCGGACTCCTTGAGCGGGGCGATCGCCTTGCGCGGCCGCTCGGGCAGCATCTCCGCGCCGGCGCCGGCGATCGAGTCCAGACCGGCCGCCTTGATCCGGGCGATCGCCTCGTCCAGGCTGACGCCGGAGACCTTGGCCATGTGCAGGATCTCGCTCGGGCCGATCGAGTGGATGGCGAGCTGCGGGTACGCCCGCTTGACCGAGGAGAAGAGCTCCTCGTAGTACTCCACGCCGTAGTCCGGGTGATGCCCGCCCTGGAGCATGACCTGGGTGGCGCCCAGCTCGACCGCCTCGCCGCAGCGACGCAGGATCTCCTCGGTGGGGTGGGTCCACCCCTCCTTGTGCTTCGGCGCCCGGTAGAACGCGCAGAACTTGCACGCGGTCACGCAGACGTTGGTGTAGTTGATGTTGCGGTCGATCAGGTACGTGACGATGTTGTCCGGGTAGCGCCGCCGACGTACCGCGTCGGCCGCCTCGCCCAGGGCGTGGAAGGGCGCCTCGGTGTAGAGCAGCAGGGCCTCCTCGGGCGTGATCCGCCCGCCGTCCGCGCCGCGCTGCAGGATGTCGTCGATCTCCCGGCTCACCGTCACGCCCCGAGCCTACGTCCCCCCACACACCCCTCGCCCACGGTGCCCCGCCCCCTGTCACCCACCCCACGCCCCCACTCGCCGCGATCTTGCACTTTCAGCCCTAGTTCTGCCCGGATAGCGGCAAATGTCAGGGCAACAACTGCAAGATCGCGGGAGAGGGAGGGAGGAGGGGGTTAGGTGTCGTAGTCGATGGTGAGGGTGTCGGTGGTGGGGGTGGACTGGCAGGTCAGGACGAAGCCGGCGGCCACCTCGTCCGGCTCCAGGGCGTAGTTGCGGGCCATCGTCACCTCGCCGTCGACGACCTTCGCCTTGCAGGTCGAGCAGACCCCGCCCTTGCAGGCGTACGGCAGCTCACCGCGCACCTTCAGCGCCGCGTCCAGCACCCGCTCGTGGCGGCCCATGGTGAAGCTCGACGAGCGGCCGTCCAGCAGGATGGTCACCTCGGTGCCGGTGCCCGGCCCGTCGTCGGCTCGGCGCGGTGGCTCCGGCGGCGCGTCGACGTGGAACAGCTCGGTGCGCACCGCCGCCTCCGGCAGCCCACGCCCGGTCAGCACCGCCTTCGCGTCCACCACCATGCCGTACGGGCCGCAGAGGAACCACTCCTCGATGGCCTCGCCCGGCACCACGGTGTCCAGCAGCCGGCCCAGCCGGTCGGCGTCGATCCGGCCGGAGAGCAGCGGCGACTCGCCCTGCTCCCGGGAGAGCACGTGCACCAGGTGCAGCCGGGTCGGGTAGCGGTCCTTCAGGTCGGCCAGCTCCTCGGCGAACATCACCGTGTTCGCCGTGCGGTTGCCGTACACCAGGGTGAAGGTGCTGGCCGGCTCGACGGCGAGCGCGGTCGCGACCAGCGCGAGCACCGGCGTGATCCCGGAGCCGGCGACGACCGCGCCGTAGTGGCGGACCCGGCCCGGGTCGAACGCCGTGGTGAAGTGCCCGAGCGGCGGGAGCACCTCGACCGTGTCGCCGCCGCGCAGCGCGCCGCAGGCGAACGCGGAGAAGGCGCCGCCGGGGATCTCCCGCACCCCGATCCGCAGCCGGCCGTGCCGGGCCAGGTCGTCCGGGGTGGAGCAGATCGAGTACGACCGGCGCACGTCCTCGCCGGTCGCTCCGGTGCGGCGTACGGTCAGGTGCTGGCCGGCCCGGAACGCGAAGGTCTCCCGGAGTTCCGCCGGCACGGCGAACGTGATCGCCACGGCGTCGTCGGTGAGCCGGTCGACGGCGGCGACCGGCAGCGGGTGGAAGACGGGCCGGCGGCGGACCGGGCGGGTAATGGTGACTGTCACAGCGCCTTCAGGTGGTCGAAGGGTTCGGAGCAGGAGCGGCAGCGCCAGAGCGCCTTGCAGGCGGTGGAGCCGAACCGGCTGACCTGTTCGGTCTCCGGGGATCCGCAGCGCGGGCAGCGCACCGCCAAAGTGAGCGGCACGACGCCGGCCGCGCGCACCGGGGCCGGCGGGGCGATGCCGGCGGCGGCGAGCTTGGCCCGCCCGCTCTCGGAGATCCAGTCGGTGCTCCACGCCGGACTGTAGGTCGTGCGGACCTCGGCGTCCGGGTGGCCGGCGGCGGCCAGCGCCCGGCGGATGTCGGCCCGGATGACGTCCATCGCCGGGCAGCCGGTGTAGGTGGGGGTGATGGTGACGACCACCCGGCCGGTGGCCGGGTCCTCGTCGACCGCCCGCAGGATGCCCAGCTCGTCGATCGTGACCACCCGGATCTCCGGGTCCACCACCGCCGCCACGGCCTCCCTGGGACTCACCACTTCGCCCCCGGATGGGCGCGGTGCAGCACCTGCATCTCGGCGAGCAAATACGACAGGTGCTCGGTGTGCACGCCGTCGCGCCCTCCGGCCGGCGCCCAGCCGCTCTCCGGCCGGGTCAGCGTGGCCTCGGCGAGCACGGCGGAGACGGCGGCGTCGAAGTCGGCCCGCAGGGTGGCCGGGTCGACCGGCGCGGCCGGGTCGGGGGCGAACAGCTCGTGCACGTACGGCCAGACCTGGTCCACCGCCTCCTGCATCCGGCGGTGCGACTCCGCGGTGCCGTCGCCGAGCCGTTTCACCCAGAGCGAGCTGTGGTCCAGGTGGTAGGCCGACTCCTTGCGGGCCTTGGCGCCGATCGCGGCCAGCCGCTCGTCGACGCAGCCGGCCAGCGCGGTGTAGAGCGGCAGCTGGTAGGCCGACAGGAAGAGCAGCTTCGCCATGGTCACCGCGAAGTCGCCGTTGGGCAGCTCGACCAGCAGGCAGTTGCGGAACTCACGGTCGTCGCGGAGGAACGCCAGCGCGTCCTCGTCCCGGCCGGCGCCCTCCAGCTCGCCCGCGTACGTGAGCAGCAGCCGGGCGGCGCCGAGCTGGTCGAGGGCGATGTTGGCCAGCGCGATGTCCTCTTCCATCTCCGGCGCGCGGGTGGTCCACTCGGCGAGCCGCTGCGCCGCGATCAGCGCGTCGTCGCCGAGGGCGAGGGTGAAGTCGAACGGGCCGTTCACAGGTGGGCCACCCCGTCCGGCACCTCGTAGAAGGTGGGGTGGCGGTAGACCTTGTCCGCGGCCGGGTCGAAGAAGGCGTCCTTCTCGTCCGGGCTGGACGCGGTGATCGCGGCGGCCGGGACCACCCAGATCGACACCCCCTCCTGGCGGCGGGTGTAGAGGTCCCGGGCGTTGCGCAGGGCCAGCTCGGCGTCGGGCGCGTGCAGGCTGCCGACGTGGGTGTGCGACAGCCCGCGCCGGGCCCGGACGAACACCTCCCACAGTGGCGCGGGGTGCTCGCCCGCCGGCTGACTGGTTCGCTCGCCGCGCTCGCTCATGCCGGCACTCCGCTTCGCTCCGTGCCGCCGTGAGGCACCACCGCACTGCGT
Organism: Micromonospora sp. CNZ280; assembly: GCF_011759515.1. Taxonomy (NCBI): domain Bacteria; kingdom Bacillati; phylum Actinomycetota; class Actinomycetes; order Micromonosporales; family Micromonosporaceae; genus Micromonospora; species Micromonospora sp. CNZ280. The sequence goes on along the minus strand of NZ_JAAOYP010000001.1, from coordinate 2,360,311 downwards.
TGATGATTCGCTCGCTGACGCTCGCTCACGCGGCCACCTTCTCCTTCTGCTGCTGTGCCCGCTTGGCGGCGTACGCCGAAGCGGCCTCCCGGACCCACGCGCCCTCGCTGTGCGCGGCCCGCCGGTGCGCCATCCGCTGCCGGTTGCACGGCCCGTCACCGGAGATCACCCGCATCAGCTCGGCGTAGTCCGGCTGGGTGAAGTCGTACGACCGCCGCTCGTCGTTCCAGCGCAGGTCCGGGTCGGGGATGGTGAGGCCGAGGACCTCGGCCTGCTGCACGCACATGTCGACGAAGCGCTGGCGCAGCTCGTCGTTGGAGAAGCGCTTGATCTTCCAGGCCATGGACTGCGCCGAATGGGTCGAGTCGGTGTCCGGCGGGCCGAACATGGCCAGCGACGGGTACCACCAGCGGTCGACCGCGTCCTGGGCCATCGCCTTCTGCGCCGGGGTGCCGTGGGCCAGGGTGTGCAGGATCTCGTAGCCCTGCCGCTGGTGAAACGACTCCTCCTTGCAGACCCGGATCATCGCCCGCGCGTACGGCCCGTAGGAGCAGCGGCACAGCGGCACCTGGTTGACGATCGCCGCGCCGTCCACCAGCCAGCCGATTGCGCCCACGTCGGCCCAGGTGAGGGTCGGGTAGTTGAAGATCGAGCTGTACTTCTGCCGGCCGTCGAGCAGCAGCCGCACCAGTTCCTCCCGGCTCACCCCGAGGGTCTCGGCGGCGGCGTAGAGGTAGAGGCCGTGGCCGGCCTCGTCCTGCACCTTGGCGAGCAGGATCGCCTTGCGCTTGAGTGACGGCGCCCGGCTGATCCAGTTCCCCTCCGGCTGCATGCCGATGATCTCGGAGTGGGCGTGCTGGGCGATCTGCCGGATCAGCGTCTTCCGGTATGCCTCGGGCATCCAGTCGCGTGGCTCGATCTTCTGGTCGGCGTCGACGACCGCGGCGAAGTACGCCGCCAGGTCCTCGTCCGGCGCGGGCCCGCCGCGCCGCCCGCGCTCGGCGGCCTCCCGCAGCGCCGCCTCGGCCGCCTCGACCTCGCCGAGCAGACCACCGCCGGGCGCGTCGTCGGGGGAGAAGTCGTTGCCATACATGAGGTCAAGTGTTACAGCTGGCGACTCAAGAAACCAGAGGGTGTAACAGGATTGTGGCGACACCTTTCGTCACCGGACGACCGCTCTCGGTGGATGCCACGGCTATGACTTGGCTCACGGGACAAAGATGAATCCCCCTAAGAACCGCATACCGGGCCGATCTCCCGCCTTCATGGCAAGTTGCCAGGTGTGGGGTTCTGGCGTGCCGCCGATCCGGACGTAGACTTTCGCCGTCACACCGATCGGCTGCCGACGATCGCCAGCCATCGAGGCCGTCTCCCCCGGCCTCGGCGATCCGCCGATCCGTCCGGGCAACACAGCCGGTTCCCCCCGGCCCTGACATCTGGAGCTCAGCCACTCATGCGTTCCCGCGTGACCATGGTGCTCGCCGTCGTGGCGGTCCTCCTCGGTGGCGTCCTGCTGGTTCCGGCCGCGTACGCCCGGCTCGCCGGCGGCGGCGAGACCGGCGGCGGAGGCGGCGGCAGCGTCGCGGCGCCCGCCCCGACACCACCGCCCCCGCCGACCCTCGCGGCGGCACCGGTCGCGGTGAACTTCACGGGCGAGTTCTTCTCCTGGGCCCTGATGGACCGGGAGAGCGGTGAGATCTCCGGCTCGAAGAACATGGCCTCGACCAGCTCCACCGAGTCGATGATCAAGTCCTGGTTCGCGGCCGACTACCTGAACCGGCTCGGCGACAAGGCCCTGCCGACCAGCTTCAAGAAGGACATCACCACCGCGATCCGGGACAGCAACGACGACGCCGCCAACCGGCTCTACCGGGCGATCGGCGGCGCCGCGAGCATCAAGCGGATGACCAGCACCTGCGAGCTGACCGACACCAAGCCGGGCAACGTGCCGGGCTATGTCGGCTGGTGGAGCTTCACCCGGATGTCGCCCCGCGACGCGGTACGCCTCGGCGACTGCATCGCCGACGGCACCGCCGCCGGGCCGAAATGGACCAAGTTCCTGCTGGACGAGATGGCCAAGGTCCGGGGCACCACGGCGGCCAAGGACCAGAAGGCCCGCCAGGGCGGCGGTCGCTGGGGGATCATCGACGGGCTGCCCGAGTCGATCACCAGCCAGGGTCCGGTCAGCATGAAGAACGGCTGGACCCCGCTGAACTACGACGGCAACTGGCACGTCAACTGCCTGGCCGTGACGGACCGGTGGAGCCTCGCGGTGATGCTGCGCTACCCGATCAGGAGCGGGCTGAAGTACGGCGCGCAGGTCTGCGCCAGCGTCGCCAGCCAGCTGGTGACCCCGCAGCCCGGCGCCGCCCTCAAGGTGCCGCAGCAGCCGGTCGGAAAGCTCTGATGGCCGGCCGCCGGAGCGAGCGCAAGGAGACCTCGCCGCTGAAGCTGATCGCCGTCGCGGCGATCCTGATCGGCCTGGTGCTGGTGTCCCTGCGCCTGCTCCCCGGCTCGCCGTTCGAGTCCAAGGCGGCCGCACGGTGGGGCGACCCCGGCGACCGCTCCACCGGTACGCCCACCGACCGCAGCTCGCGGCCGGCGCCCACGCCGAGCCCGACCGAGACGTTGGAGCCGCTGCCGTTCGAGGCGAAGGACCTCGACCTGGACATCGAGGGCTGGTACGCCTGGAGCGTGCTGGACCGGCGCACCGGCGACATCATCGGCTCGGACAACATGGACGAGACCAGCACCACCGCCTCGATGATCAAATCCTGGCTCGTCGCCGACTACCTGCGCCGGGCCGACGAGAAGGACCAGACCCCGAGCGACGCCAAGCTGGCCGACGCCACGAAGATCATCCGGGACAGCGACAACACCCGGGCCCAGCAGTTCTACAACGCGCTGGGCGGGTCCGCGTCGATCAAGCGGCTGATCTCGATGTGCGAGCTGACCGACAGCAGCGTCGCCAGCGACGGCGGCTGGAGCCGGACCAAGCTGTCCCCGCGGGACACCGCCCGGCTGGGCAACTGCATCGCCGACGGCCGGGCGGCCGGGCCGAAGTGGACCAAGTGGCTGCTCAACGAGATGCGGCTGGTACGCGGCGCCGGCGACTTCGGCATCCGCAAGGCCTTCCCGTCCGCCGAGCGGAAGACCATCGCCATCAAGAACGGGTGGATCGACCGGACCAGGGAGCAGGAGATGCACATCAACTGCCTGGCCATCGGCGACACCTGGACGATGGGCGTGATGGTCCGGTACCCGATCAACATGGGCTACGACTACGGCATGAAGAACTGCCAGAAGATCACCGCAGCCCTCCTTCGCGACGCCACCTGACCTGCGGCGGCCGCCCGACCCGTCCGGCGGAGTCGGCTCTGGCGTCAGCCGGTGAAGAAGGCGGGACCGCCGGCCGGGAGGGCCGGGGTGGCGCCGAGGGCCGCGGCCCGGCGGGCGAACTCACGCAGGCCGGCCACCTGACGCTCGCCGAGTGAGAAGTCCAGCGCCCGGAAGTACGAGGCCAGCGTGGCCGCGTCGAACGGCTCCCAGCGGGCACCCGCCTCGGCCACCTGGTCCAGTTCGGCGAGGCAGAGGTCGCGCGAGCGCAGGAACGCCTCGTGCACCTCCTTGACCAGCCCCGGGTGCGCGGCGGCGAAGTCGCGGCGGACCGCCCAGACCGCGAAGACCATCGGCAGCCCGGTCCACTCCCGCCACGCCTGCCCGAGGTCGGTGACCTCCAACCCCTGCTTGGGCGCCTCGTAGAGCGCGCGCAGCGCCACGTCGCCGATCAGCACGGCGGCGTCGGCCTCCAGCAGCATCTGGGTCAGGTCGGGCGGGCAGCGGAAGTACTCCGGCCGGACGCCGTACCGCTCGGCGAGCAGCAGCTGGGCCAGGAGGACCCCGGTCCGCGAGGTCGAGCCGAGCGCGACCCGGGCCCCGTCCAGCTCGGCCAGCGGCCGGGTGGAGACGACGTTCACCGAGAGCACCGGTCCGTCGCTGCCGACCGCCAGGTCCGGCAGGAGCAGCAGCTCGTCGGCGTGCCGCAGGTACTCCACCTGCGAGATCGGACCGATGTCCAGGTCGCCGGCGACCAGTGCCGCGCTCAGCCGGTCCGGCGAGTCCTTGTGCAGGTCGACGTCGATCAGCGCGCCGGAGCGCATCAGACCCCAGTAGATCGGCAGGCAGTTCAGGAACTGGATGTGCCCGACCCGGGGGCGCGCGACGTGCTCGACCATGGCCCGACCGTATCCCGGCTGGCGGGACGGGGCTCAGCGGGCCGGTCCCGGAGTGGCCAATTCCGCACCCGCCGGGCCACCGCCGGACGGCGGGCCGGCGGCCGCCGGGTCGAGGACGGCCGGAGTTGCCGCGCGGACCGCTCGGCGCAGGGGCAGCGCGACGGCGGCGACCACCAGCAGCCCGGCCACCCCGCAGGCGGCGACCAGCGGCCGCGGCGCGGCCACCTCCAGCAGCAGGCCGCCGACCAGGTAGCCACCCATCGCCGCGCCCTGAGCGGACGCGCCGAAGAAGGCGAAGGCATGCCCCCGCGCGGCCTCCGGCACCCGGCGGGCCATCAGCACGGTGTTGAAGACGTTGTTGCCGCCGTTGAAGACGCCGCCGACCAGCCAGATCGGCACCAGCAGCAGGGCGGTCGGCACCGCCGCCGAGGCCAGCACCATCAGGCAGCAGCCGCCGAGCAGCACCACCCCCGCGCGGACCAGCGTGGCGTCCCGGTCGAGCCGCCGGACCACCCGCGCGAACAGCCAGCCGCCGGCCAGGATGCCGAGCGTCCAGGAGCCGGTCACCAGGCCGTACATGGTGGTGGAGCTGCCCAGCGTCTCGCGGATGAAGAAGACCTCCACCACGTTGATAGCGCCGACCGCGCCGATCACTCCCGCGACGGTGGTCACCATCGCGACCAGCAGCGGGTCGTGGCGCAGCCGCCAGCCGGTCGCGGTCCCCGCGCCGCCGGGCAGCGCCGGGTCCACGCGCCGTCGGCCGCCCCGGCGGGTACGGATCAACAGCCCGGCCACCACCAGCGCCAGGTAGCTGCCGGCGGCCAGGAGCAGCGGCGGGCGGGCGCCGAACTGGCCCACCAGCAGCCCGGCCAGGGCGGGACCGGCGAGCGCGCCGAGCGTGCCGGCCGACTGGTTGAGCGCGCTGGCCCGGGGCAGGTCCGCGGCCCGGACCATCACCGGCACCAGCGCGGAGATCACCGGCTGGGTGGCGGCGAGGCCCGCCGCCAGCAGCGCCACCAGGACGACCACCAGCACCGGGTGCCCGGCGTACGCGAGCGCGAGACAGATGCCGGCCTGGGCCAGCCCGGCGGCCACCAGGATCGTGCGGCTGTCCACCCGGTCGGCGAGCCGCCCGGTCAGGGGCGCGAGCACCACCAGCGGCAGGGTCGCCGCGAGGAGCACCCCGGAGACGGCGAGCCCGCCGGCCCCGGCGGACTGCAGGGCCAGGGTCAGCGCGCTGGCGACCAGGAAGTCGCCGCAGCTGGCGATGCCCCGCGCGGCGGTGGCGAGCCAGACGTCGGACCAGCGCGAGCGGGCAGATGTGAAGGCCATACTTCGAAAATAATCCTTCACACCTGATCGACTCAACCCTCGGTCAGTCCAGCGGCACCGCCTTGTAGTGGATGGCGACGGTGCGTGCCCCCGCCGGCGGGTTCACCCGGGACCGCTTCCGGTACGGCTCCAGCAGGCGGTCCACCGCGTCGTTGAGCTCGGTCAACTCCGCCGCGGTGAGCAGCAGTTGGCTGTCGGCGAGGCGGCTGGCCGCGTACCACTCGGGCGGCTCCTCGGCCGCGCGCCGCAACCAGTCCCGGCTGCGCTCCAGGTCGCGGGCCAGCCACGCCTCGACCAGCGCGCGCTCGGCGGCCTGCGCCTCCGGCTCGGTGGCCCGCCCGGCGTCGACCGTCCAGCTCGGGCTGACCGTCCGCCAGACCCGCTCCCGCGCGTCGCCCCGGCTGGGCGCCTGCTCCACCAGCCCGGCCTTGGCCAGTTCCCGCAGGTGGTAGCTGGTGGCGCTCGGGGAGAGACCGGCGATCTCCGCGCACTCGGTGGCGGTCGCCCCACCCTCCAACCCACTGAGGTACTCGGTGATCGCGAGTCGGGCCGGATGGGCCAGCGCCCGCATCACCCGCGGGTCGCTGATCGTCACCCGACTACGCTCGGCACGCGGCTCGGTCATCCCCTCATGATCCCCGCCCACGGTACGTGCTGCACAACCGGCGGACAGCATCGGGCACGCCATCGCCTCCCGACGCCGCAGCCGTCCGATCTGCCCGGGCACAGCGGCGGCGCGGCGGAAATTCGGTGGAGGGGTGGTTGGGGGGCGCGTAGGCTGTCAGGTCGCTTCGACGGCCAGGGTGCGGTGGGCACCGGAACGGACGTCCCGCGCCGGAGGCCGGCCATCCGCCTGCCGGACACGCGAGCGATCAGCAGATGACCTCGAGGGGAAATCAGCGTGACCGCACTCGACCTCGACCTCGACACCGACCTCGCCGCGGAGCGCGAGCACCTCGCCGCCTCCCGTGCCGCCCTGAAACGGATGCGGGAACGCGCCGAGGCCCTCTTCGCCACCGGTGACCAGGTGGCCGGCGACGCGTACGCGGCCGAGACGCTGGGCCGTACGCTGGCCCGCCGGGTCGCCGAACTCGCCGACGACCCGACCACACCGCTCTTCTTCGGCCGCCTCGACTTCGCCGAGGCCGCCAGCCCGGCCGGCGACTCCGCCCCGGCTGCCGGCGAGGCACCCGGTGGTGAGGGGGATCTGGACCACGCCGGACGCCGGTACCACGTGGGTCGGCGGCACGTGACCGACGAGCGGGGCGAGCCGCTGGTGCTGGACTGGCGGGCCCCGGTCTCCCGGGCCTTCTACCGGGCCAGCGCCCGGGATCCGCAGGGCCTGGCGGTCCGGCGCCGGTTCGGCTTCAACAACGGCGTGCTGACCAGCTTCGAGGACGAGCACCTCGACCGGGGCGAGGAACTCGGCACGGCCAGCCGGATCCTGACCGCCGAGATCGAGCGGCCCCGGGTCGGGCCGATGCGCGACATCGTGGCCACCATCCAGCCCGAGCAGGACGAACTGGTCCGGGCCGAACTGGCCGCCTCGATCTGCGTACAGGGGGCGCCGGGCACCGGGAAGACCGCGGTCGGCCTGCACCGGGCCGCGTACCTGCTCTACCTGCACCGGGAACGGCTGCGCCGGGCCGGCGTGCTGATCGTCGGGCCGAACCGGGCCTTCCTGGCGTACATCGCGGCGGTGCTGCCGGCGCTCGGCGAGGTTGAGGTCGCCCAGGCCACCGTGGAGGACCTTCTCGACCGGGTGCCGGTGCGGACGGTCGACGACCCGGCGGCCGCTGTCGTCAAGCACGACGTCCGGATGGCCGAACTGCTCCGCCGGGCGGTGCACGGGCAGATCGGCGAGCCGACCGAGCCGATCACCGTCTCCGACGGCTCGTACCGCTGGCGGATCGGCCTGGACCCGCTGCACCGGGTGGTCCAGGAGACCCGCCGGGAGAACCTGCCGTACGCGGTCGGCCGGGAACGGGTCCGGGCCCGGGTCGTCAGCCTGCTGCAACGGCAGGCCGAGGCGCGGCGGGCCGAGTCGCCGAGCGACGCCTGGCTGCGCCGGATGGGCCGCTGCCGGCCGGTGCTCGACTTCCTCGACGCGGTCTGGCCGGCGCTCACCCCGGAAGGGCTGGTGCACGCCCTGTTCGCCGACCCGGCGCGGCTGGCCACGGTGGCGGACGGCCTGCTCACCCCGGCCGAGCAGGCGCTGCTGACCTGGGCGAAGCCGGCGCGCACCGCCAAGGCCGCGAAGTGGACCGCCGCCGACGCGGTGCTGATCGACGAGGCGGCCGGGCTGATCGAGCGCCCGGCCGGCTTCGGGCACGTGGTGGTCGACGAGGCGCAGGACCTCTCCCCGATGCAGTGCCGGGTGATCGCCCGGCGCAGCGAGCACGGGTCGATCACCCTGCTCGGGGACCTCGCCCAGGGCACCGCCCCGTGGGCCGCCACCGACTGGCGCGAATCCCTGGCCCACCTGGGCAAGCCGGAGGCGACGGTGGTCCCGCTGACGGTCGGCTTCCGGGTGCCCGCCGCCGTGGTCGCGTTCGCCAACCGGCTGCTGCCGGCGCTCGCCGTCGACGTGCCCCCGGCGGAGTCGCTGCGCCGCGACGGCGAGCTGGCCGTGCGTACCGTCGAGGATCTGACCGCCGCGACGGTGGTCGAGGTGCGGGCGGCGCTGGCGCACGAGGGTTCGATCGCGGTGATCGCCGCGGACGACGCGGTCGACGAGCTACGCGCGGCGCTGGCCGCCGCCGGGGTCCACGCCGCCACGGCCGACGACCCGGCCGCCGGCGCGCGGGTCACCGTGGTGCCGGCGACGCTGGTGAAGGGCCTGGAGTACGACCACGTCATCGTCGTCGAACCGGCCGCGATAGTGGCCGCCGAGCCGCGCGGCCTGCACCGGCTCTACGTGGTGCTCACCCGGGCGGTGTCCCGGTTGTCGGTGCTGCACGCCGCGCCGCTCCCCGCCGAGCTGGCGTGAGCCCGGCGGCCGGGGCGGGTCAGGCCAGCAACTGCGGCGGACATGACCCGGTTGCTCGGCGAACTCGACAGATCGGTCCGGTAGAGCGCCGGGGCGGGACGGCCGGAGCGGAGCCGCCTCCGGTGGTCGGCGGTTGCGGGGAGGGAGTACACCTGAGCCGTACCCGACCGTCCACGGTGCCGACAGGGAGCCGCCATGATCCTCGCCCGGGCCGTCCAGGCCAGCCGCCGCTACGGCGACGTCCTCGCCCTGGACCGGGTCGACCTCGACGTGCCCGCCGGTGAGCTGGTCGGTCTGCTCGGGCCGAACGGCGCCGGCAAGAGCACCCTGCTGAACCTGCTGGTCGGGCTGCGCCGGCCGACCTCCGGGCGGGTGGAGCTCTTCGGCGGTGACCCCCGGGACCCGGCGAGCCGGCGGCAGATCGGGGTCACCCCGCAGGAGACCGGCCTGCCCGGCACGCTGCGCGTCGGCGAGGTGGTCGACTTCGTCGCCGCCCACTATCCCGACCCGGTCCCGCGCGGTGAACTGCTCGACCGGTTCGGCCTCACCGACCTGGTGAAGCGGCAGACCGGCGGCCTCTCCGGCGGGCAGCGGCGGCGGCTCGCGGTCGCGCTCGCCTTCGTCGGCCGGCCCCGGCTGGTGCTGCTGGACGAACCGACCACCGGCCTGGACGTGGCCGCCCGGCACACCCTCTGGGACGCGATCCGGGCGTTCCACGACGATGGCGGCACTGTCCTGCTGACCAGCCACTACCTGGAGGAGGTCGAGGCGCTGGCGCACCGGGTGGTGGTGATCGGGCAGGGCCGGGTGCTCGCCGACGACACGGTCGCCGCGATCCGCGGCATCGTCGGCGTACGCCGGGTCAGCCTGGTCGCCGCCGCGCTGCCCGCGCTGCCCGGCGTGGTCCGCACCGAACAGGTCGACGGGCGCACCCACCTGCTCACCACCGACGCCGACCAGTTGGTACGGGACCTGGTCACCGCCGGGGTGCCCTTCGCCGACCTGGAGGTCCGGCCCACCTCGCTGGAGGAGGCGTTCCTCGCCATCACCGCCACCGAGGGCGAGCGGCCGGCCGACGGCGACCAGGCCGGCACCGAGGACCGGCCCGCCGACGCCCCCGCCGCCCGACCGACCACCACCGTCTGAGGAGGCGACCGGAGTGCAGCTCGCCCTGATCCACGCCCGCTACCAGCTGCTGGAGACCATGCGGATCCCGGTGGCGGTGTTCGGCAGCGCGTTCTTCCCGGCCGCCGCGATGCTCTTCTTCGTGGTGCCGTTCGCCGGGAAGGACCCGGACGCGGCCACCTTCGCGACCGCCTCGATGGTCACCTTCTCGGTGATGAGCGCCAACATCTTCCAGTACGGGGTCGGCGTCGCCGAGGACCGCGACCAGCCGTGGAACCCGTACACCCGGACCCTGCCGGCGGGGCCGGCCCCGCGTTTCGCCGGCCGGGTGCTGGCCGGCCTGGTGCTCACCTACCTGTCGCTGGTGCCGGTGGTGGTGATCGGCGCGACGCTCACCGAGGCCCGGATCACCGCGCCGGCGTTCCTGCTCGCCCTGGTCACCGTCGCGCTGGCGTCGGTGCCGTTCACGCTGATGGGGCTCGCCATCGGCTACTCGCTGCCCAGCAAGGCGGCGATCGTGGTGGCGCAGGTGGTCTTCTTCCCGCTCGCCTTCGGCGGCGGCCTGCTCACCGCCCCGGACCAGGCGCCCGCCTTCATCGAGGCGATCGCGCCGTACCTGCCGACCCGGGGCGCGGTGGAGCTGATGTGGGCAGCGGTCGGCGACTACCCGCTGAACCCGCTGTCGATGGCCATGCTCGGGGTCTGGGTGGTGGCGCTGGCGGCGCTGGCCGGGTGGGCGTACCGGCGGGACGAGGGTCGACGGTTCAGCTGACGATTCGCCCGATCCGCCCCGTACTGTGTGCGAACGGTGCCACGATGCCGGCAGGGCGTGCCGGCGTTGGCCGCCCGCAGCCGAGGGGGGTCGACGTGAGCACCGTGCCGCCGGGTACGCCCTGCTGGGCCGACCTGGCCACCCCGGATCTCGCCGACGCGCGGCGCTTCTACCCGCAGCTGTTCGGCTGGACCGGGCGGATCGCGCCGGAACCCGAGGCGTCCGGCTACACCGTCTTCCAGCTCGACGGGCGGGCGGTGGCCGGGGCCGGGCCCCCGGCCATCCCGGAGCAGGTGCCGATCTGGTCGACGTACGTCGCGACCGACGACGCCGACCTGGTGGCCGGGCGGGTCGAACGGGCCGGTGGGCAGGTGGTGGTGCCGCCGTTCGCGGTCTTCGACCGGGGGCGGATGGCGGTCTTCACCGACCCGTCCGGTGCCGCGTTCAGCGTGTGGCAGCCGATGGCGATGCCGGGCGCCGAGGTGCTCGGCGTACCCGGCGCGATGAGCTGGAACGAGCTGGTCACCCCCGACCCGGACGGCGCCAAGGTCTTCTACGAGCTGGTCTTCGGCTGGCGCCCGGAGGACCAGCCGAAGGGATCGGTCACCTACACCGGCTGGCGGCTCGGCGCGCAGATCGTGGCGGGGATGATGCCGCCGCTCGGCGACGGGTTCCCGGCCGACTCACCCGCCTACTGGTCGGTGTACTTCGCGGTGGCCGACGCGGACGCGGCGGCCGCCCGAGCCGCCGAGCTGGGCGGCACCATCCTGGTCCCGCCCCAGGACATCCCGGCCGGCCGCTACGCCGCCCTCCGCGACCCGCAGGGCGCGCTGTTCAACGTCATCGCCCTCGCCGGCCCCGGCTGACGGCCATGGCGCTCGCCGACCCGCCGCGCAGAACCGCCCACGAGCACCGCCCACGAGCAGAGGAAGCCGACCCGAAGCCATGACGGACATTCCACCCGGGGCACCCGCCTGGGTCGACCTGGTCACCACCGACCTCGCCGGCGCGGCGCGCTTCTACGCACCCCTGTTCGGCTGGGCCGTCGCCGGGGCGGACCGGCAACCGCCGGCCGACGGTCACCTCGTCTTCCACCAGCAGGGCAGACCGGTGGCCGGCGCCGGGCTGGGGGCGGGACCGCAACGGCCGCCGGCCTGGACGCCGTACCTGGCGACCGACGACGTCGACGAGGTCGCCCAGCGGGTGACCGTCGCCGGTGGTCGGGTCCTGACCGGGCCGTCCGACGTCACCGGCTCCCGGCGGACGGCGCTCTGCGCCGACCCGGCCGGGGCGTCGTTCGGGGTGTGGCAGTCGCTCGGCCAGCCGGGGGCCGAGGTGTTCGACGTGCCCGGCTCGCTGACCTGGGCCGAGCTGACCACGCGGGAGTGGGACCGGGCGAAGGAGTTCTACCGGGCGGTGTTCGGCTGGACGGCGGACGACCAGCCGATGGGCGAGACCACCTACACCACCTGGCAGCTGGACGGCAGCCCGGTCGCCGGGATGATGCCGATGATCGGCGAGGCCTGGGGCGATCTTCCGACGCACTGGATGGTCTACTTCGCGGTCACCGACACCGACACCGTCGCCGCCGAGGCGCTCCGGCTGGGCGGGGCGCTCGCCGTCCAGCCGACCGACCTGCCGCGCGGGCGGTTCGCCGTGCTCACCGACCCGCAGGGGGCGTTCTTCTCGATCCTGGGGACTACTCCGCCCTGACCGTCCGCGGCTCCGGCCGCACCGGCACCACCAGCGGCCCGTGCTCGCCGTCCACCACCCGCACGCTCGCCCGGTAGTGCTCGGCGAGCAGCCGCTCGGTGAGCACCTCGCGGGGCGCGCCGCTGGCCACCACCCGGCCGTCGGCGAGCAGCACCAGCCGGTCGGCGTACTCGCCGGCGACGGAGAGGTCGTGCATCGTGGCCAGCACGGTCAGCCCGTGCGCCCGGCGCAACTGGTCGACCAGTTCCAGCACCTCCTGCTGGTGACCGATGTCCAGCGCGCTGGTCGGCTCGTCGAGCAGCAGCAGGGTGGCACCCTGGGCCAGCGCCCGGGCCAGGAAGACGCGCTGCCGCTCACCGCCGGAGAGGGTGGCCAGCTCGCGGTCGTGGAAGCCGGCGAGGTCCAGCCGGTCCAGCACGCCGTACGCGGCGGCCAGGTCGGCGGCGGACTCCCGGCCCAGCGGCGGGATGTAGGGGGTGCGGCCGAGCAGCACGTAGTCCAGCACCGCCATGCCGGGCGGCACGACCGGGGACTGCGCCACGGTGGCCACCACCCGGGCCCGCTCCCGGCGGCGCAGCGACTCGCTCGGCGTACCGAAGAGGGAGATGGCGCCCGGCGCGGGCAGCAGGCCGCCGACGGCGCGCAGCAGGGTCGACTTCCCGGCGCCGTTCGGACCGATCACGGTGACCCACTCGCCGGCGGCGACGGTCAGGTCGACGCCGGCCAGGATCGGCGCGCCGTCCAGGCGGACGCGCAGGTCGCGCACCTCGACCGCGGGCGTGCTCATCCGATCACCCGCCGGGTGGTGCGCAGCACGAGCACGAAGAACGGGCCGCCGAGCAGCGCGGTGACCACGCCGATCGGTACCTCGGCGGGGGCCGCCGCGGTGCGGGCCACCACGTCGGTCAGTGCCAGGAAGGCGCCGCCGAAGAGCAGCGAGAGCGGCAGGATCACCCGGTAGCTCGACCCGGCGAGCAGCCGTACGGTGTGCGGCACGATGATCCCGACGAAGCCGATCAGGCCGGAGGCGGAGACCGCGGCGGCGGTGCCCAGCGAGGCGGCGGCGATCAGCAGGTAGCGGGAACGCTGCGGGTGCAGGCCCAGGCTGGTCGCCTCGTCGTCGCCGACGGAGAGCACGTCCAGCTCGCGCCGGTGCAGCAGCACCACCACGGCGGTGAGCAGGAAGTACGGCAGCACCAGCCGGACGTCGTGCCAGCCGGCGGTGGCCAGCCGGCCGAGCAGCCAGGAGTAGACCTGCTGGATGCTGTCGGAGTTGCGTTGCAGCAGGTACGTCTGCCCGGCGGAGAGGAACGCGGAGACGGCCACGCCGGCCAGGATCAGGGTGGCCGGCGAGCGCCCGCGGCCCCCGGCCGCGCCGAGCAGGTAGGTCATCGCGACCGCGCCGATCGAGCCGACGAACGCGGCGAGCGGGATGGTCGCGGGCAGCCCGGTCAGCGCGCCGCCCGCGCCCACCCCGAGGGTGATCGCGGCGGTGACCGCCAGGCCGGCCCCGGCCGCCACCCCGAGCAGGTACGGGTCGGCCAGCGGATTGCGGAAGACCCCCTGGTAGGCGGCGCCGGCCAGGGCGAGCAGCCCGCCGACCAGCAGGCCGAGCACCACCCGGGGCAGCCGCAGCTCGGTGACGATGGCGATCTCACGCTCGGTCAGCCCGCTGTCGATGCGTACCCCGGGAACGAGGTTGAGCAGCTCGGCGGCGACGCTGCCCGGGGGCAGGCTGACCGGGCCGAGCGACACCCCGGCGACCAGGGCGACCAGCACCGCGACCAGTCCGGCGACGAGCCAGCGCGGCCGCAGCCCGGCGGGCCGGGACGCGCGGGGCGTCCCGGCCCGCCGGGTGACCGGCGGCAGCACGGCGGACCTGGTCATCGGGAGGTCACGCCGACGCCTTGGCGACCGCGTCGACGATGGTCCGGAGCAGGTCCACCACCCGCGGGCCCCAGCGCGAGGCGATGTCGTCGTCCAGCGCGACGACCTGGTTGTTCTTGACCGCGGTGATTCCGGCCCAGCCGGCGCGGGCCTTGACCGTCTCGGGGCTCTGCTGGCAGCACTTGGTGTCGGCGAGGAAGACGAAGTCCGGGTCGGCCTTGACGATCACCTCCTGGGACAGCTGCGGGTAACCGCCGTTCTTGCCGTCCGCGTCGGCCGGGTCGGCGATGTTCTCCAGGCCGGCCATCGCGTAGAGCGAGCCGATGAAGGTCCTGCTGGTCACGGTGTACAGCTCCGGACCGAGCTCGTGGTAGTAGGTCAGCTTCTCGGCGCGCTGCGGCAGGCCGGCGACCAGCTTGGCGATGTCGTCCTTCATCCGCTTGGTGACGTCGGCCGCCTCGCCCGGGTGGCCGGTGAGCGCGCCCAGGTCGGTGAGCTGCCGGTACGAGTCGTCCAGCGTGGTCGCCGCCGGGGTGACGTACACCGGGATCTTCAGCGTGCCGAGCTGCTCGACGATCTTGTTGCGGTCGTCCGAGAGCACCACCAGGTCGGGGCTCTTGCCGGCGATCGCCTCGGCGTTCGGCGAGAAGCCGGACAGCTCGGTCTTCGGCGCGTCCGGCGGATAGTTCGAGTTGTCGTCGACGGCGGTGACCTGTGGGCCGGCGCCGATCGCGAAGAGCATCTCGGTGGCCGCGGCGGAGAGCGACACGATCTTCTCGGGCCGCTTCTCCAGGGTCAGGTCGCCGACCGTTACCGGGAAGGCGGCGGCCGCGGCGCCGCTGCTGCCGCCGGCGGCGGGGGTGTCGGAGGTCTTCTCGGCGCAGGCGCCGAGGGCGAGCGCGGCGACCGCGAGGGTCGCGGCGAACAGCCGGGGGATACGTCTGGACATCTGTCCTCCTGTCGGTCGAGGAGCGTGGTGCTTCGCCGACAGGGACCCCGTGCGCCCGTCCGCGAGGCGCCCTTCCTCGAGAGCGCGGATCGCGACCACCCGCAGGCGACCTGGCTCGTCCACCGCGCGTCGGGCACCGGCCGGGGCCGGTGACGCCGCGCGGGGCATCACAGTTGCGGGACAGCGCCGGTTTCGCACCGGCTTCGCTGCGGGATGGTCGGTAAGACGGTAGCGCACCGTCCCGACGTGCCCTACGGACGATCGCCGCCGGACGGCCGTCGACCCGCGCTGCGGCGGGTCACCGGCGGCCGTCCGGCGGCGATATGTCCTGGATCGGGCTGACCGGTGGGGCCCCGCCGGGGGCGGAACGGGGCCCCACCGGTCAGGAGCTGGTGATGGTGACGTTGTCCACAGCCGCCTCGACCAGGCTCGCGCCGGAGGCGTCCGCGGCCTCGACCAGGATCCGCACCGACTGCCCGACGTACGGGGTGAGGTTCAGGTTCGCCACCGCCCAGGAGCCGTTGCGGTTGGTGGCCGCCCCGGACTGGGTGAACAGGGCCGTGGTGCCGCCGTTGTGCAGCACGCTGACCCGGAAGTAGTCGGCCGACGAGGCGTTCGACCCGTGCGCCAGGTACCAGGCCAGCGAGAGGGTCAGGGTGCCGGTGGACGGCAGGGTCACCGCCGGCGACCGGGCGCTGGTCACTCCGCCGTCGATGTCGTAGGCACCCGCCCCGGTCCCGGCCAGCCGGCCGGTGACCAGGTCGTTGCTGCCGGCGTACGGGGTGAGTTGCTTGGCGCCGCTGGAGGAGGTCGCCTGGGCGGCACCCCGCTCCCAGGCCCCGGTGGTCGCGGTGTCGGTGCCGTTCGGGTTGATGGTCCACCCGGTCGCGGTCTCGAAGGTGTCCGACCAGACCGTGGTGCCGCCGCCACCGCCGCAGTACTGCGCCTGCTTGCCGATCACCCGGTACGGGCAGTCCGCGTACTCGCTGAGCAGCAGCACCGCCTCCCGGTTGCGCGAGGTCTGGGCCGGGATCACCTCGTCCGGCGGGTAGAAGCCGCCCCCGAACGCCGAGCCCGGGTACATCTCGAAGGTGTACGCCCAGATGCCGTGGGCGCCCCACATCCAGTCGATGCTGTCGCCGTCGGTGATGTAGAGGTCGCTGGACTGCTGCGGGGTGTAGCCGTTGGTGTTCGCCATCTGCTGGCCCAGCGTGGCGAAGGTGTTGTACTGGTCGGCGGTCATCCCGGTGGTGGTGTTGCTGTACGTGTAGCCGAACGGCCAGAGCACCAGCTCGGAGTAGGTGTGGAAGTCGATGTTGGCCTTGATCTGCTGCACCCCGCCGATCACCCGGCTGTTGACGAAGTCACGCAGCGCCCGGGTCTCCGGGGCGGAGAACGCCGACGGGCCGCGGTAGGTCTCCGACGAGGTGGAGCCGGACGACCCGCCGCAGCAGCCCCACTGGTAGGACCAGTTGCGGTTCAGGTCGGTGCCCACGTAGGACGAGCCGCTGTTCGGCTGCCGGTTCTTCCGCCAGGAGCGGTAGGAGCCGGTGGCGATGTCGTACTCGCTGCCGTCCGGGTTCACCGTCGGCACGATCCAGATCTCCCGGCTGTTGACGATGCCGGTCACCCGGGAGTCCGAACCGTAGCTGTCGGTGAAGAGGTTCAGCAGGTAGATCGCCATCTCCACGGTGAGGTGCTCGCGGGCGTGCTGCTGCGCGTTGAACAGGATCTCCGGCTCGCTCTCGTCGGTGCCGACGTTGTCGGAGATCTTCACCGCCATCAGGTCCCGGCCCTCGTACGAGCTGCCGATGCTGATCTTCCGGGCGATGGCCGGGTGGTCGGCGACCACCTGGTTCACCACCGCGGTCAGCTCGGCGTAGTCGTGGTAGTTCGAGTCGGCCGGCGGGAAGGCCGCCGTGCCGACGTCCCCCTCGGCGTGGCTGTGGCCGTCGGCGGACGGAGTCGGGACCGCCTCCAGCCGGAAGCCGAGCCGGGTGATGGCGGCCGCCTCGGCCGGGGTGGCCGAGACGTTGAGCACGCCGTGCTCGACGTAGTCGATCGCGGCGCCGGTGCCGGCGACCGCGGTGCGGTCCGCCACGGTACGCGGGCCGAGCACCCGGTAGGCCGTGGCGGCGGATCCGGTGTCGCGGTCCGGCTCCGGCCGGGCGGAGGCCGGTGCGGCGGCGACGGTGAGCAGTCCGAACCCGACGGCGACGGCGAGCGCCAGCCGGCGGCGCGGGGTTGTGGTGCGGAAGGCCATGGACAACCTCCTCGGAGGGCGGGAGATCCCGCTCGGTGGGGGACACTCCACCACCGGTCACATGGTCATATCAATATTCATCGCTGTTTGGTCCATGCCAACCGGATCCTCACACCGGCAAGGATTTTCCATCTCTCGACCTATGGCGAAACTTCCTTGCAGGCGGGACACTGACCGGCAACGATGCCCCACCTCCTTCCCTGTGGAGTAGCGATGCCCAGAAGACGTCTACGCGCGGCCACCCTCGCCGGGGTCACCGCGCTCGCCCTCCTCGGCACGACGGCACCCGTCGGCGCCGCGCCGGTCGCGGCCCCGGCCGGCCGGCCGGTGGTGCACGACGAGCAGATCACCTTCCACGAGTGGTCGCGGTATCCCGACTGGCGTCGGGGCACCCACGCCGGCACCCGGGCCGTGCCCGGCGCCCACCCGGGCCTCACTATGGCCCGGCCGGCCGGCACCACCGACTACACCGACCCGCACACCGGCACCACCCGGAGCTGGGAGTACGCCACCTGGACCTCGCCGCTGACCCAGGTCGGGTTCGACGCCACCGAGCTGATCGCCTCGTGGAACGCGGACACCCCGGCCGGCACCTGGATCCAGGTCGAGCTGCAGGGCACGTACAACACCGGCGGCCAGACCCCGTGGTACGTGATGGGCCGGTGGGCCGAGGGCGACGCCGACATCAAGCGCACCAGCGTCAACCGGCAGGGCGACCCCTGGTCGACCATCTGGACCGACACCTTCAGCATCGACGACGCCGAGGCCGGGGTGCTGCTGCGGGCGTACCAGCTGCGGGTCACCCTCTACCGGGCGCCCGGCCAGCACGCCGCGCCGATGGTGCGCACGCTGGGCGCGATGAGCTCCACCGTGCCGGACCGGTTCACCGTCGAACCCAGCGCCGGCGGGATCGCCTGGGGCATCGAGCTGCCGGTGCCGCGCTACTCGCAGAACGTCCACACCGGCCACTACCCGGAGTACGACGGCGGCGGCCAGGCCTGGTGCTCCCCCACCTCCACCACGATGGTGATCGAGTACTGGGGCCGGAAGGCGTCCGAGGAGGACACCGCCTGGGTCGACCCGACCTACCCGGATCCGACGGTCAACCACGCCGCCCGGATGGTCTACGACTACGCCTACGACGGCGCCGGCAACTGGCCGTTCAACACCGCGTACGCGGCCAGCTTCCCCGGCCTGGAGGGGCGGGTCACCCGGCTGCACTCGCTGGACGAGCTGGAGCGCTTCATCGCCGCCGGTATCCCGGTGGTGACCAGCCAGTCCTTCCTCGCCAGCGAGCTGGACGGGGCGAACTACGGCACCTCGGGTCACCTCTTCGTGGTGGTCGGCTTCACCGCCGACGGCGACGTGATCGTCAACGACCCCGCGTCGTCCAGCAACGACGTGGTCCGCAACGTGTACTCCCGGAAGCAGTTCGAGCAGATCTGGCTGCGCACCAAGCGGATCAACGCCAGCGGCGGGGTGTCCGGCGGATCCGGCGGCGTGGTCTACCTGATCAAGCCGGAACGTCTCCCCTGGCCCACGGTCGCCGGGTCCACCAACTGGTGACCTGACTCGACCCCGGCGGGCTTCCGCCCGTCGATCAGGAGGTTCGCGTCGTCCCGGTCCGTCCGGGCGGCGCGAACCTCCCGGTCACTTCGAGTCGGGGCGGTCGCCGGAGTCGTCGGACCCGGGCTGGTCCTCGCCGGCGAGGGCCGAGCGGAGGCGTTCCTTCTCGGCGCGGCGGCGCTCGGCGGCGGCGGCCATCTCCTCGGCCATCTCGTCACGCCAGCCGCGCAGCAGGAAGAAGGAGGCCGCGGCGGAGAAGGCGAGCGCCAGCATCAGCTTCAGGAAGACGTTCATGTCGACCGGCCAGAGCGCCGCCAGCACGAGCACGAACAGGCCGATCCGGCCCAGCGTGTACTTGACCGCCGCACTCACTGTCCCACTCCATTCATCGTCACCGGGATCACCGGCGGAAGCCTCAGCCCGTCCGGCGGGCCAGCCAGCGCACGCCCGGGAACCACACCACCGCGTAGCCGAGGGTGAACGCCGTCGCGGCCAGCGCGCCCGACGCCAGCGGCGGCAGGCCGGCGACCAGGCCGGCCACCACCAGCCCGGCGACCACCCCGACCGCTGCGGCCAGCAGCGCCGCCACCACCCGGGCCCCGCCGAACTCCCAGGCCCGGAAATCGTCCCAGAACAGCCAGGCCGGCAGGATCACCGCCAGCCAGCCGTTGGCCCGGCCGAAGTCGCCGCTGCCCACCAGGGCGAACGTCCAGTCGAAGAGCACCAGCGCCAGCACGCCGATGACCAGGCCGGCCAGGCTCACCCCGAGCAGGTCACCCAGGGTACGGATGCGGCCCTCGGCGTCGCGCCGGGGGAAGCCGCTCTGCTGCTCGGTCATCGCCTACGAGGGTACGTGCCGGCTCAGGCCCAGACCCGCTGCGGTTCGGCGCGGCGCTGCGCCAGCGACGGCGCGGCGTCGTACTCGCGGACCACCTCGTAGCGGGTGTTCCGCTCCACCGGCCGGAACCCGGCGTCCCAGATCAGGTGCAGCAGGTCATCCCGGTGCATGGTGTTCGGGGTGCCGTACGAGTCCGCGTCGTGGGTGATCTTGTATTCGACCACCGAGCCGTCCAGGTCGTCCGCGCCGAAGTTGAGCGAGAGCTGGGCGACCGACAGCCCGTGCATCACCCAGAAGCACTTCACGTGCGGGACGTTGTCGAACAGCAGCCGGGAGACCGCGAAGGTCTTCAGCGACTCGGCCGGCGAGGCCATCGTGGTCCGGTCCTGGATCCGGTTGCGGATCTTGCCGTCCGCCGAATCGACGAAGTCGTGCTGGTAGCGCAGCGGGATGAAGACCACGAAGCCGCCGGTGGAGTCCTGGAGCTCCCGCAGCCGCAGCACGTGGTCGACCCGGTGCCGGGGCTCCTCGATGTGCCCGTAGAGCATGGTCGACGGGGTCTTCATGCCCTTGGAGTGGGCCAGCCGGTGGATCCGCGACCAGTCCTCCCAGTGGCAGGCGTGGTCGACGATGTGCTGCCGGACCTCCCAGTCGAAGATCTCCGCGCCGCCGCCGGTCAGCGACTCCAGGCCGGCGTCCATCAGCTCGTCGAGGATCTCGTCCGCGCTCAGCCCGCTGATCTTCTCGAACCACTGCACCTCGGTCGCCGTGAACGCCTTCAGCTTGACGTCGGGCAGCGCGGCCTTCAGCTCGCGCAGCACCTTGGGGTAGTAGCGCCAGGGCAGCGTCGGGTGCAGGCCGTTGACGATGTGCAGCTCGGTGAGCTGCTCGTCCTCCATCTCCTTGGCCTTGCGGACCGCCTCGTCGATGCGCATCGTGTACGCGTCCTTCTCGCCCGGCTTGCGCTGGAACGAGCAGTACGCGCAGGAGGCGGAGCAGACGTTGGTCAGGTTCAGGTGCCGGTTGACGTTGAACATCACCCGGTCGCCGTTCAGCTCGGTACGCCGGTGGTGCGCCAGCCGCCCCAGCCAGGTCAGGTCGTCGCAGTCGTAGAGGGCGATGCCGTCCTCCCGGGTCAGCCGCTCCCCGGCGTACACCTTCGCTTCGAGCTCACGCTTGAGTCCGGCGTCCATCGACAGCCACGTCCCCTTCCACCTACGGTCCGGGACCGAGCCTACGTCGCCCGCGCCGGGCACCGCCGGCACGGTCGGCGCCGGGTGCCGCCGCTCACCGAACTCTCAGCCGGCCGTTACCTGGCCACGCATCGACATCGCTGTCTCCGTGCGGTAAGACAGATTGGGACGCGACACACACTGGTAGCGTCCGCACGGCCGCGCCCACCGAGCGCGGGGACAGCACCGGACGGGGAGCGGAATGGTCGACAGCGGGCGCGGGCGGCGACACGGACGACGGCGGCGCCCGGTGATCTCACCGGTGCTCCGGCCGGCGCTCTGGTCGGCCCTGCTCGGTGCCGTCGCCGCCGCGGTCCTGGCCAGCCCGTCCTACGCGGAGCCGGGGCTGCCCACCACCGTCCCGGACAGCGGCGCCCGCCCGACGTACACCGGCGCGCTGCGGCTGCCCGGCGGCGCGCCCGTTCCCGGCCTGCCCGGCGCTCCCGGCGCGCCGGTGTCCAACCTGGGCACCGGTCCGCTCGCCAGCCAGATCTACGCCGCCGAGGCGCGGATCGGCCAGCTCGGCGACCAGTTGCTGCTGCTGCGGCAGAAGCGCACCGAGGCGGACACCCAGCTGGCCACGGCCAAGCGGGATCTCGACCTCGCCCGGGACGCGCTCGCCCGGGCCCAGCAGGGCGCGGACGCCGCCGCGGCCGACGCGTTCAAGGCCGCCGCGGCCCTGCCGCCCGGCGGATTCGCCGGCGACCTGCACGACCTGAACCGGCTTTCCCGGATCACCCGGGGCGAGAAGGCCGAGGGCGGCACCACCGCCGCAGCCGGCGAGCTGTCCCGGGCGCGCACCGGCGAGCAGGTCGCCTACCAGGCCTGGCTGGCCGCCGACTCCCGGGCCCGCGGCGCCCAGCAGGAGTTCACCACCACCGAGCAGGCCCTCCGCGCCGAAGAGGCCAAGCTGCTCAAGCTGCGCAAGGACAACGCCGCGCAGCTGATCGAGCTGGAGCGGCAGCAGGAAGCGGCCGAGCAGCGGCTCGGCGCGGGCTACCTCGCCAACGAGACGGTCGACGGGCTGGCCGCGCACCCGATGGCGCTGGCCGCGGTGGCGTACGCCAAGGCGCAGCTCGGCGACCCCTACCTCTGGGCGGCCGAGGGGCCGGACCGGTTCGACTGCTCCGGGCTGATGTGGGCCGCGTACCGCTCGGCGGGCTACCGGGCCCTGCCGCGGGTCTCCCGCGACCAGTACTACGCGACCCGCTCCCGCACCGTGGCCCGTACCGCACTGCTCCCCGGCGACCTGCTCTTCTTCGCCTCCGGCAGCAGTTGGACGAGCATCCACCACGTGGGCATGTACATCGGTGGCGGCAAGATGGTGCACGCCCCGACCACCGGCGACGTCGTCAAGATCTCTACGGTCCGCTGGTCCCGCCTGTACGCGGC
Organism: Micromonospora sp. CNZ280; assembly: GCF_011759515.1. NCBI lineage: Bacteria > Bacillati > Actinomycetota > Actinomycetes > Micromonosporales > Micromonosporaceae > Micromonospora > Micromonospora sp. CNZ280. Next base: position 2,338,018 of record NZ_JAAOYP010000001.1, on the reverse strand, counting down.
CACCCGGGTGATCGGTGCGGTGCCCGCGCCGACCACCTCCCCGAGCCCGACCCCGAGCAAGCCGGCCACCCCGGAGCCGCAGCCGACCCAGTCGAAGCCCCCGAAGATCGCCGAGCCGACGCTTCCGCCGCGACCGACGACCAACCCGTCGCCCACCGGCAGCACCTCGCCGAGCGCCACCGGCTCGCCGACGGAGTCCACCCCCGCCGACGACACCACCACCTCGGCTCCGGCCAGCGCCTCGTCCAGCGGTGATGCGGAGCCCAGCGGCGCGGCGGAGCCCAGCGGCAGCACGACGAGCGGTTCGGCGAGCCCGAGCGCGGGTAACTGAGCCAACGCTCCGCCGGCGACCCGGCGGACGACTCGGGCGCGTACCGGCCCGGAACGGGCTCCGGCTGTGCGGTCGGGGCGGAATGTGGCACGGTGACACTCAGGCACGCCCGGACCCCTCGCCACGGATCCGGGCGCGAGCGTGGCGCGGAGGGCGGGCACATGGCCGATCAGCAGGTTCCGGCGGAGCCGGTCGACGACGCCCCGGCCGACCGGGCCGAGGTGACGGCGCGGAAGCCGGCCGGGCCGTCCGGCACCGACAAGTCCGCCGCCGTCCAGGCCGCCGAGCCCGATCCGGCCACCGTCGACGGCGGGGTACCCGCCCAGCGTGAGGCCGACGAGCAATCGGCCAGCGCCGAGCAGGCCGCCGGCGGCGGCGCTCCGGCTACCGCTGACCAGGCCGACCCCGCCGACGCCGCGGACTCCGAGCCGGCCGCGGCTGACCGCGCCGAACCGACCAGCGCCGAAGACGTCGAGCCGACCGCTGAGGAGGATGCGCCAGCCACCGCCGCTGACGCCGAGCCGGAGGCCGTCGACGGCGGTGCCGTGCGGGCGAGCGCGCGGGTGAGCGTCGCGGGTGCCGTGGCACCGCCGGAGGGCGGCGCAGCGGCCGACGGCGTGAGGGCCGCCGGCACCTACCGGGCCACCGCGTCGGTCACCCCGGCCGCGTCCGCCGTCCCGGGCCAGCGCGCCGGTGCCCCGGCCCGGGCCAGCGCGGCCGTCCCCGGGGCCAGCCGGATCGCGGCCGGCGAGGCGGGACTGGCGGCCGGTGCTCGCGCCGGCACGGCGAAGGTCTACCAGGCCGCGCCGGTCAACCCGGAACCGCCGGAACCCGCCCAGCCGCCGGAGCCGGCCCAGCCGCCGAAGCCACCCACCCCCGAGCCGGAACCGGCGCCCGCACCCGTGCCGCCGGTGCCCGGGCCGACCCCGCCTTCACCGGCCCCGCCCGTGCCGCACCCGACGCCGCCGACCCCCGGGCCCTACCCGCCCGGCCCGGTGCCGCCGAAGCCGGGACCGACCCCGCCCGGTCCCCTGCCACCGCCCGGCCCGCCGGCGCCACCGCCCGGCCCGCCGGCGCCACCGCCCGGCCCGCCGGTGCCGCCGCCCCCGCCGCCACCCGGTCCGATGCCGGCCCCGCCGTTCCCGCCACCACCGGCCACCGCCGCCGCACCGGGGCAGTCGCCGGTCTTCACCGCGCGGGCGAGCGCACCGGTCGCCGGGCCGGCCCCGCGCGGTGCCGCCCGCGTCCCGGCGGCACCCGGCTCCGTGGCACCGGCCGCCACCGGGCCCACCTCCGCGCCACCGGTACCGGTGCCGAACCCGCCCGTACCGCCGGCCGCCGCGCCGGTCACCTCCGCGCCGCCCTACGGCCCGCCCGCCACGCCGCCGTCGGTGTCCGCTCCGCCGGCCCTCGGCTCACCGGCCTCGCCGTCGGTCTCCGGGCCGCCCGCCGCGGCACCGGTGCCGCCCGTGGTGCCCGCGCCGGCGCTGCCGGCCTGGCCGCCGCCGACCGCCCCCGCCGATCGCCGGGGCGACCGGGCCGGCGGGCCGGAGCCGGCGGCGCCCGCCGGCGCCGGCACCAGCGCCTGGTCAGCCACCAGCCCGGTCAGCGCCCCGGCCACCGGGCAGCCCGGCCGGTACGACGGCGGGCCGGACCTGGCCAGCACGGTCTACGGCGCCGGCACCGACGGGCCGGGATTCACCACGGTCTCCTTCCCCGCCGGCAGCCCGCTGGAGAACTCCGGCTCGCTGACCGGACACATCCTGGCCCAGGGCTGGGCCGACTCGCCGGCCGCCGAACGGTCCAGCACCACCCGGGTGGTGATCGTCCTGGCGGCCTCGCTGGGTCTGCTCGTGGCGATCAGCGTGCTGGTCGTGCTGCTCGCCAACGACACCATGGACGGGCTGGTGGGCGGCATCCTGACCAACTGATCCGCGCTGCCGGGGCGATGGTGAGCCCGCCCACTACGGCTCCGCGTCACCCTGGCGGGCCGGTTGCTCCGCCGTACACTGGTGGAGATCATTGACCCGGCGCGCGTCCTGCGCGCCCATGGGCGATCTTGCGAGCGATTCGACGGCGGTGAGCCGCGACCGGCCATCGCGAAGATGCGCCCCGCTCGAAAGGCATTTCTTGACCACCTTTGCTGATCCCAGCACGTTTCCGTCCGCCTTCGACGCCTCCACCGGAGACCCCGCCGAGCAGGCCGTCGCGGTGACCGCCGCCGAGCCGGCCGACACCCCGCCGGCCCCCGACTTCGCCGCGCTGGGGCTGCCCCAGCCGCTGGTCCGCGCGCTCGCCCGGCAGGGCATCACCACCCCGTTCGAGATCCAGCGCGCCACCGTGCCGGACGCGCTCGCCGGCCGGGACGTCCTCGGCCGGGGCCAGACCGGCTCCGGCAAGACCCTCGCCTTCGGCCTGCCGGTGCTCGCCCGGGTCGCCGCCGGAGAGCGGGCCCGGCCGCTGCACCCGCGGGCCCTGGTCCTGGTGCCGACCCGGGAACTGGCCATGCAGGTCAACGACGCGCTGCTGCCGCTCGGCAAGGCGGTCGGGGTGTTCCTCAAGACCGCCGTCGGCGGCGTGCCGTACGACCGGCAGATCGATGCCCTGCGGCGCGGCGTGGAGATCGTCGTGGCCACCCCCGGGCGACTCGGCGACCTGATCGAGCGGGGCGTCTGCCACCTCGACGACGTCGAGGTCACCGTGCTCGACGAGGCCGACCAGATGGCCGACATGGGCTTCCTTCCGGAGGTCACCGAGCTGCTGGCCAAGACCCCGGCCGGCGCTCAGCGGCTGCTCTTCTCGGCCACTCTGGACGGTGATGTCGACGCGCTGGTCAAGCGGTTCATGACCGACCCGGTCACGCACTCCACCGCACCGCCGACCGCCGCCGTCTCCACCATGGACCACCACCTGCTGCTGATCCCGCCGCACGACAAGTTCCCGGTGGCGGCGTCGATCGCGGCCCGGGAGGGCCGGACCATGGTCTTCGCCCGGACCCAGCTCGGCGTGGACCGGCTGGTCGAGCAGTTGGCCGCGGTGGGCGTACGGGCCGGCGGGCTGCACGGCGGCAAGACCCAGCGGATGCGCACCCGCACCCTGGCCGAGTTCCGCGAGGGCCGGATGAACGTCCTGGTCGCCACGGACGTGGCGGCCCGGGGCATCCACGTGGACGGGGTGTCGCTGGTGCTGCACGTCGACCCGCCGAAGGACCCGAAGGACTACCTGCACCGGGCCGGGCGCACCGCGCGGGCCGGCGAGTCGGGCGCGGTGGCCACCCTGGTCCTGCCCAAGCAGCGCCGGACGACCCTCGCCATGCTGGAGAAGGCCGGCGTGGAGCCGGCGCAGACCCGGGTGCGGGCCGGCGACCCGGCGCTCGCCGAGCTGACCGGCGCCCGCGAGCCGAGCGGCGTACCGGTGCGCAACGAGCCCGAGCAGCCGCGCCGGCACGGCGACCGCCCCGGCGGCCCGCGCCGCTTCGGCGACCGCGACGGCCGGCCGGAGCGCGGCTTCGGCGAGCGCCGCTACGGCGACCGGCCGCAGGGCGAGCGGGCCGAGCGGCGCTTCCCGGACCGGCCGGCCGACGGCCGTAGCTACGGCGAGCGCGACGGCCGGCGCCATGGCGCCCGACCGGCTGACAGCCGCGGTTACGGCACCCGTGGCTTCGACGACCGGGGCGAGCGCCGCTACGGCGACCGCCCCACCGACGGCCACGGCGAGCGGAGCGAGCGCCGCTTCGGGAACCGGCCGAGCGACGGCCGCGGCTACGACGACCGGGGCGAGCGCCGGTTCGCCGACCGCCCGCACGGCGAGCGCCGCTACGGCGACCGCCCGACCGACGGCCGGGGGCACGGTGAGCGGCCGCAGGGTGAGCGGCGCTTCGGCGACCGGGGCGGCTTCCGGCCGGAGGGCCGGGGTCGGGACGACCGGCCGCGCGACGACCGGCGCGGCCAGGGCGGTCGGCCGCCGGCGCGTACCCACTGACCCGTACGAACGGGAACGCCGCCGTGAAGCTCCGACCTCGCGGCGGCGTTTCCGCATGCCCTGCCGACGTGGGTCGGGTCGCGTAACGTCCGGCTCATGCCGACCATGCCGAAGTCGCTCTTCTGGACCCGGACGGACACCGCCGGCGCCGAGCACGCCCGGTTCGACGACACCCGGGGGCTGACCGCGCGGGGCACCCAACTGGCCGTCGACCCGCTCCCCTACACCTGCCGCTACCAGCTGACCACCGACGAGGGGTGGGCGAGCACCCGGCTGGAGATCGAGGTCGAGGGGGCCGGCTGGCTGCGCAGCGTACGGCTGGAGCGGGCGGCCGACCGGTGGCGGGTGACCACCGCCGAGCAGGGTGACCTGGACGGCGCGTTGACCGCCGCCGGCCACCCGCCGGCCGGTCTGCCCGGCACCGACGATCCGGACCGGCTGGCCGACGCGCTCGACATCGACCTCGGCGGTTCGGCGCTCTTCAACGTCCTGCCGGTACGCCGGCTCGGGCTGACCGCCGCGCCGCCGGACACGGCGCGGCGGATCACCGTCGCCTGGGTGCTGGTGCCGAGTCTGCAGGTGGTCCCGGCCGAGCAGGTCTACACCGCGCTCGGCCCGGGCCGGGTCCGCTTCGCCAGCGACACCTTCACCGCCGACCTGGAGCTGGACGCCGACGGCTACGTGCTGCGCTACCCCGGCCTGGCCCAGCGCCCCACCGAACCCTGACCACCCGCCCGCGCCGCCCACGACCCCGCTCGTTCACCGACCCGCTCGTTCACTGAAAGAGTGGCCATTTTCCGCGGAATGGCCACTCTTTCTCTGTTCGTGCGGCCCCCCCCCGGCGGCGGGGCGGCGCCGAGGGCGGGTGGGTCAGGCGGGCCAGGCGCCGGTGGTCAGGAAGCGCTCGACGGTGGCCAGGTGGGGGTCCAGGTCGAGGCCCTGGGCGGCCACCCAGGAGTCGGCGTAGTAGGTGTCCGCGTACCGGTCACCGGCGTCGCAGATCAGGGTGACCACCGAGCCCCGCCGGCCGTCGGCGAGCATTCCGGCGATCAGCCCGAACGCGCCCCAGAGGTTGGTGCCGGTCGAGCCGCCCACCCGCCGGCCGAGCACCGCCGAGGCGGCCCGCATGGCGGCCAGCGACGCGGCGTCCGGCACCTGGACCATCCGGTCCACCACCGAGGGCAGGAAGGACGGCTCCACGCTCGGCCGGCCGATCCCCTCGATCCGGGAACCCCGGCCGGTGCGGATCGACCAGTCGGCCGCCTGCCAGGCGGCGTAGAACGCGGAGTTCTCCGGGTCGACCACGCAGAGCTTGGTGGGCAGCCGGCGGTACCGGGCGTACCGGCCGATGGTGGCGCTGGTGCCGCCGGTGCCCGCGCCCACCACGATCCAGGCCGGCACCGGGTGGCGCTCCAGGGCGAGTTGCGCGTAGATCGACTCGGCGATGTTGTTGTTGCCCCGCCAGTCGGTGGCCCGCTCGGCGTAGGTGAACTGGTCCATGAAGTGCCCGCCGGTGTCCTCGGCCAGCCAGCGGGCCTCCACGACCACCCGCGCCGGGTCGTCGACGAGGTGGCAGCGGCCGCCCTGGAACTCGATCTGGGCGATCTTCTCCGGCGAGGTGGAGGCCGGCATCACCGCGATGAACGGCAGCCCGAGCATCCGGGCGAAGTACGCCTCACTGACCGCCGTCGAGCCGGACGAGGCCTCCACGATGGTGGTCTCCGGGCCGATCCAGCCGTTGCAGAGCCCGTACAGGAAGAGCGACCGGGCCAGCCGGTGCTTCAGCGAGCCGGTGGGATGCACCGACTCGTCCTTCAGGTAGAGGTCGATGCCCCACTCCCTGGGCAGCGGGAAGGGCAGCAGGTGGGTGTCGGCGGACCGGTTGGCGTCGGCCTCCACGGTGGCGATCGCCTCGGTCACCCACGCCCGGCTGGCCTCGTCGCACCGGTCGAGATGAGTCACGCCGGAAACCTAACAAGGCCGGTCAGGTCCGCTCCGCGCCGCCCCGGCGGCGCTGCCGGCGCTGGCCGGCCCGGCCGACCGCCCCGATCACCGGGGTCAGCCCGACGGCGAGCCGGGGCAGCGTGTCCAGCAGCCGCACCTGCGCGCCGCGCCAACGCGGCAGGCTGACCACCGGCCGGGGTCGCCGGGCCAGCCGGACCGCCCGCGCCGCCACCCGCTCCGGGGTGAGCAGGGTGCCGGTGAAGGAGACCGCCGCGCCGGGGTCGTCCAGCCGGTCGTGCAGCATCGGCGTCCAGATCCCGTCCGGGCACAGGCACGACACGTGTACGCCCCGATGCCCGGCCGCCCGCAGGTCGGCCAGGGTGCCCAGGCTGAACGCGAGCAGGGCGTGCTTGCTGGCCGCGTAGACGGTCTCGCCGGGGGCGGCGATCAGCCCGGCCAGCGAGACGACGTTGAGCACGTGACCGTGGCCCTGGGCACGCATCACCGCCAGCGCGGCCAGCGTGCCGTTCATCGCGCCGAGGGTGTTCACCTCGACGACCCGCCGCCGGGTCGCCGCGTCGTGCGCCCAGGACGGCCCGGTGACCAGGATCCCGGCGTTGTTCACCCAGAGCCCGAGGCCGCCCCGGTTGGCCGCCTCGGCGGCCACCGCCGCGCAGGCTCCCTCGTCGCGTACGTCGAGCGGGCGGGACCAGCCGCCGAGCGGGGCTGCGGCCGCGGCGACCGCGGCGGCGTCGAGGTCGGTGAGGAGCACCGGCCAGCCATCGGCGTGCAGCGCGGCGGCGAGCGCCCGGCCGAGGCCGCCCGCGGCACCGGTCACCACGGCGGCTCCGGGCGCGGGCTTGGTCATCGGCGCACGCTACCGCCGCCGCCCCGGACGGCGCCAGCGGCCGAGCGGACCGTCCGGGGCCCGCACAGGCCGGCCGGGGTCCCGGGCGGACCGCGCCGGGCACCCGGGCGAGCCGCGGCGCAGGCGCGGGACAGCAGCGGCCGGTCGGCTCAGACACCCCAGGAGCTGAGGTGTCAAGCAGCGGTGGGTAGGGCGGTTCGGTGTGACCAAGCGGTGGCTTGGTCGTAATGGGTGTTGGTCTTGAGGCAGCCGTGGAGGATGCCGACGAGGCGGTTGCCGATCTGGCGTAGGGCGGCGGGGTGGCTGACGTCGCGGGCGCGGAGTTCGTCGTAGTAGGCACGGACGGCGGTGTCGTGCAGGATCGCGGCGCCGGCCTGCATGTGCAGGGCGTCGACGAGTCGGTCGTTGTGCACGAACCGGGCGTGGACGGTTTTGGTTTTGCCGGATTGGCGGGTGATGGGTGCGGTGCCGGCGTAGTTCTTGCGGGATCTGGCGTCGGTGTAGCGGCCGGGAGCGTCACCGAATTCTGCGAGCACCCGGGCGCCGAGGATGGCGCCGATGCCGGGCTGGCTGAGGTAGACCTCAGCGTCCGGGTGCTGGCCAAAATGGGCCTCGACCTGGCCTTCCATGGTGCGGATCTCGGTGTTGAGGGTCTGCAGGATTGCCACTGTGGCCCGGACGGTCGCCGCGTATGCGCCGGTGACGATCTCGGACTGGCCCAGGTGCGCGGTGCGCAGTGCCTGCCGGATCGCTGCCGCCTTGGTGGGGATGTCGCGTCGGCGGGCCCGTTTGAGTGCGGCGCTGATCTGCGCCACGGTCAGCTTGGCCGCCGCAGCCGGTGTCGGGGCCTTGGCCAGCAGTTCCAGGGTGTCCGAACCGGTGAGCGTCAGGACCTCGTATGCCTGCAGCGCGGCGGGGAAGTACTCCCGCAGCGCGGCCCGCAGCCGCAGCGTGTGCCGGGTGCGTTCCCAGATCAGCGTCTGGTGGGCCCGGGCGACGACCTTGACCGCCTCGGCGATGTCGGAGTCCGCGGCGACCTGCCGCAGCTGGTGCCGGCGGGTCCGCACCATGTCCGCCAGGGTGCGCGCGTCGGCCTTGTCGCTCTTGGCGCCCGAGATCGACATCAGCTCCCGATGCCGGGCGGCCTGCTTCGGGTTGACCCCGTAGACCTGATAGCCGGCCGCGACCAGCGCCCGCACCCACGGGCCACGGTCGGTCTCGATACACACCAGCACCTGCGCCGGCGAGGCATCCTCCGGCAAGAACCCGGCCACCAGGTCATGGAAACGAGCCACGCCGTCCACACCCTCGGGCAGCCGCACGGCCCGCAACGTCCGGCCGCGCTCGTCCTGCACCTCTACATCGTGATGATCTTCTGCCCAGTCGTCCCCGACGAACAGCACACCCGCCTCCGCTTCACCACACCGACCACTCTCGGCAGCCCACGGAAGAGCCCGGCGGCCTAATGGACCAGTGCTCACGCGCAGCGGCGGGCACGACACCCCATCAGCCGTTCCTCTCCCGACCACGAGCGGGGGCACGCTCTGACCCCAGGACTTCCAAGTCCAGGCGAGGGGAGTGCTCACCCACCCGCGGCTACCGGTGTCGAGTCTGCCAACGGCTCACCCGACAGCTCCCATTAGGCGGGGGGCGGGGTGACCGGTTGCGGGCGGTTCTCCCACTTGGTCGACAGCGCGATGCCGGTACGGGTGGAGGCCACCCCGGGCGTCCGGTTCAGCCGCACGATCAGCCGCTCCAGCTCGGCGATGGTGGTCACCCGCGCCTTGAGCAGGAAGGACTCGACCCCGGCCATGAAGTAGCAGGACTCGATCTCGGGTATCGCCCGGAACGCCTCCAGCACGTCGTCGGTGTCCGCGCCGGAATCCTCGATGATGCCGATCAGGGCGGTCACGCCGAGCCCGACCGCCTCGGGCTCGATCTCCGCCCGGTACGCCCGGATCACGCCGCCGGCCTCCAGCTTGCCGACCCGTTCGTGCACGGCGGGGGCGGAGAGGCCGACCTGTCGGGCCAACTCGGCGTAGGACAGGCGGGCGTTGCCGCGCAACAGCTCCACGAGGCTCAGATCGATGGCGTCCACGGAATGTAGACCCTAGTCGCACGGGCGTAACGCCGGGCGTTCGGTATCCGTTGCATATAACAGCAGGTGACTGTTCGCAGACCGACGGTGACGGGAGAGCAACGCCGGTACCATTTACTAACTTCCCACTCAGTGCGTTTTTCGCGTTTGGCGGACAGGCCAGGTCGCTGGTGCTGTAATTGCCATACGTCCCTCATGACGGCTCTGGGCTCGCACCGGCCGGGGGCAGTGTGTTCAGCCGGGGGCTTCGTCGACGCGAGGAGGGGGCTGTGGACACTGGAGATCGCCTGCTGACACCGGGAGAGGTCGCCGCACTGTTTCGGGTTGACCCGAAGACTGTGACGAGATGGGCGGCGGCGGGCCGGATAGGAAGCATCCGGACTCCAGGCGGGCATCGCCGGTTTCGGGAATCCGAGGTGCGCGCCCTGCTGGAAGGGGAGGGCATGCTGGACGAGGCGGAGGACGTGGGCAAGCCACGCAATGTGGGCCCCGCCGCCTCGACCGGGCCCGGTCCGGCGAACGCCGGAATGTATTGAGAATCGGCACGCGGACCGGACGCGGGGTCCGGTCCGCGTCCTGACCGGCGTTCAGTCCCGGGCCGCACCCAACTCGCCCGACCAGCGCCGGAACAGGGTGTGCGGCACGCCCAGCGCGTCCAGCACCTTGCCGGCCACGAAGTCCACCAGCTGCGCGGCGGAGGCCGCCGCACCCGCGCCGTAGAAGCCCGGGCTCGCCGGGAGCACCACCGCACCGGCGTCGTGCAGCGCGATGAGGTGTTCGAGGTGGCTACGGGTCACCGGGGTCTCCCGCGGCACCACCACCATCGGCCGCCGCTCCTTGAGGTTGACCTCGGCCGCCCGTTGCAGCAGATCCTTGGAGAGGCCGATCGCGATGCCGGCGCAGGCCGCCGTACTGGCCGGCACCACCGCCATCCCACGCACCGGGTAGGAGCCGCTGCTCGGCCCGGCCGCCAGGTCACCGGCCGGCCAGTGCCGCAGGTCGGCGCCGGCCAGGTCCCGGCCCAGCCAGGCGGCGAGGTCCTCGGCCCAGTGCCCGTCCCGGAACGGCCGCCCGGTCTCGTCCAGCAGGGTCAGCCGGGCCGCCCGGGAGACGATCAGGTCCACCGGCTGCCCGGCGTCGAGCAGCGCCCGGACGACGGCCGCCGCGTACGGCGTGCCGGACGCCCCGGACACCCCGACCACCCATGGCTCGCGCATGCCCTCCAGCCTGCCTGGTCGCCGCCGCCGGCCGTCGACCGCCCCCGGATCCGCCGCCCGCCGCGCCGCGCACCGGACCACGGGCCGGCCCGGACCGCCCGGCCCCCGGGCGGCGGGCCGCCGGTCAGGGTCGCAGGCCGAGCCGGACCACCAGGTCGAGCAGGGCGAACGCGAACAGCGCGATACCGACGAAGCCGTTGGCGGTGAAGAACGCCCGGTTGACCCGGCTCAGGTCGGTCGGGCTGACCACCAGGTGCTGGTAGCCGAAGGCGACGGCGGTCAGCGCCAGGCCGATCCACCAGAGCCAGCCGAACCCGACCAGCGCGCCGAACCAGACGAAGAGCGCGAAGGTTACCACGTGCGCGACGGTCGACGCGTGCAGGGCGAACCGCAGCCCGTACCGGGCCGGCACGCTGTGCACGCCGATCCGCCGGTCGACCTCGGCGTCCTGGCAGGCGTAGATCAGGTCGAACCCGCCGATCCAGAGCCCGACGGCCGCGCCGAGCAGCCAGGCCGGCCCGGAGCCGTCGAGGGTGCCGGTGACCGCCAGCCAGGCGCCGACCGGCCCGACCGCCTGGGCGATCGCGAGGATGGCGTGCGGCCAGTTGGTGAACCGCTTGCCGTACGGGTAGCCGACCAGCGGCACCACGGCCAGCGGCGCGAGCGCCAGGCAGAGCGGGTTGAGCAGGGCGGCGGCGGCCAGGAAGACCACCAGCGCGACGGCCGCGCCGGTCCAGGCCGTCCGCACGCTCACCGCCCCGGTGACCAGCTCGCGCGAGGCGGTACGCGGGTTCCGCGCGTCGATCCGCCGGTCGAGGATCCGGTTGGCGGCCATCGCGAACGTCCGCGCCCCGACCATCGCCACGGTGATCAGCAGCAGGTCGAGCCAGCGCACCCGCCCGCCGTTGACCTGCATCGCGGTCAGCGCCGACAGGTACGCGAACGGCAGCGCGAACACCGAGTGCTCGATCGCGACCAACCTGAGGAAGGACTTGACCCGGCCCGGCCGCTCGACCGGCGCGTCCACGACGGCCGCCATCAGATCCCGTACTCCTTCCAGCGCTTGTCGACCAGCGAGACCACCTCGGGCGACATCCGCATCTCCTCCGGCCAGCCCCGGGTGTAGCCCTCCTCGGGCAGCTTGCGGGTCGCGTCAACGCCCGCCTTGCCGCCCCAGAACTGCTGGTACGACGCGTGGTCCAGGTGGTCCACCGGGCCCTCGGTGAGCAGCAGATCCCGGGCGTAGTCGACGTTGCCGAAGGCGCGGAAGGCGACCTCGTTGTAGTCGTGCACGTCGCAGTCCTCGTCGACGACGACGATCAGCTTGGTCAGCGACATCATGTGCGCGCCCCAGATCGCGTTCATCACCTTCTGCGCGTGCTTCGGGTAGCGCTTGCGGATCGACACGATCGCGCAGTTGTGGAAGACCCCGGCGGCGGGCAGGTCGTAATCGACGATGTCCGGGATCAGGAAGCGCAGCAGCGGCGCGAAGATCCGCTCGGTGGCCTTGCCGAGACCGTGGTCCTCCTGCGGCGGCTGGGACGTGACGATCGAGTGGTAGACCGGGTTGCGCTGCATGGTCATGCACTCGAGGTGCATCACCGGGAACGGCTCCACCGGCGTGTAGAAGCCGGTGTGGTCGCCGAACGGGCCCTCCGGCAGCCGCTCGCCCGGCTCGATGTAGCCCTCCAGGACAATCTGCGCGTGCGCCGGCACCTGCAACGGGACGGTCAGGCAGTCCACCATCTCCACCCGCTCGCCCCGCAGGTACCCGGCGAACAGGTACTCGTCGATGTCGGCGGGGAGCGGCGCGCTGGCCGCGTAGGCGACCGCGGGGTCGGCGCCGATGGCGATCGCCACCGGCAGCCGCTGCCCGAGCCGTTCGGCCACCGCGTGGTGCGCCGTGGAGTTCTTGTGGATCTGCCAGTGCATGCCGATGGTGTTGTGCGAGTGCTGCTGGAGCCGGTAGAGCCCGAGGTTGCGCTTGCCGGTCTCCGGATGCTTGGTGTGGGTCAGCCCGAAGTTGTGGAAGATCCCGCCGTCGCCCGGCCACACCTGCAGCCCCGGCAGCCGGTTCAGGTCGACGTCGTCGCCGCGGTAGACCACCTGCTGGCAGGGGGCGGTCCGGACCTTCTTCGGCGGCATCGACTTGAGCTGCATGACCTTGCCGAGGCCGTCCATCATCCCGGAGAGGCCCATCGGCAGCTCCGGCTTGAGCATGTTGCCGATCCGCTCGCCGATCTCGTCGAGGTGCTCCACCCCGAGCGCCATCGCCATCCGCTTCTCGGTGCCGAAGAGGTTGATCGCCACCGGCATCTCGCCGCGGGTCGGCCGCTCGAAGAGCAGCGCCGGGCCGCCGGCCCGGACCGTCCGGGTGACGATCTCGCTGATCTCCAGGGTGGGGTCGACCGGCGCGCTCACCCGCCGCAGCTCCCCCGCGCGCTCCAGCGCCGCGAGGAAGTCCTTCAGATCGTTGTACGGGAAGCCACGAGCCGCCATGCCAGCCAGTCTCCCGCACCGGTCGGCGGGCCGCCCACGCCGGGTGGGCAGGATGCGGCCGCCGGCGGTGTGCGCTCCAGCACACCGGCCGCCCGGACGGGGCCGGAATGTCGGCGCCGGGTGGCACCACCCCGGGCCGCCGCAGGAGTACGAGGGGAGCCGGGATGCCGCGCCGCACGTCCGTGTCGTTGAACGTCGTCGAGCGGGGTGCGGGCACCCCGGTGCTGGCGCTGCACGGCTGGACCCCCGACCACCGGCTGATGCTCGGCTGCCTGGAACCGGTCTTCGCCGGCCGCCCCGGCTACCGGCGGCTCTACCCGGACCTGCCCGGGATGGGCGCGTCACCCGCCCCGGCGGAGATCGCCACCTCCGACGACGTGCTCGACACCGTCCAGGACCTCGTCGACGACCTGCTCGGCGACGAGCCGTTCCTGCTGGTCGGCGAGTCGTACGGCGGCTACCTGGCCCGCGCGCTCGCCCGGTCCCGCCCCGACCAGGTGCTCGGCCTGGCGCTGATCTGCCCGATCGGCACGGCCGTGGAGAACGCGGACCGCCGGGTGCCGGAACGGCAGGTGCTGCGTCCCGACCCGGCCCTGCTCGCCGCGACCGACGCGCGCACCGCCACGGAGTTCGCCGACATCTCGGTCGTGCAGACGCCCGAGACGCTGCGCCGGTTCCGCGAGGAGATCATGACCGGGCTGGACGCCGCCGACGCCGCGGCGACGGCCCGGATCCGGCAGCGGTGGACCCTCACCGAGGACCCGGAGGGCGGCGCCTCGTTCACCCGGCCGACACTGGTCCTCACCGGGCGGCAGGACCACGCCACCGTCGACCAGTTCGCGCTGCTGCCGCACTACCCCCGGGCGACGTTCGCGGTGCTCGACGTGGCCGGCCACAACCTGCAGATCGAGCAGCCCGGGCTCTTCGACGCGCTGCTCGGCGAGTGGCTCGACCGAGTCGCCGCCGAACGCTGAGGGCCGCAGCGGGCCGCCCGCCGGGCCGCCGCCGGACGGTCGGCGCCCGGCTGACCGGGCGCCAGCGGGTCGCCGGCCACGGTCAGGCGGCGGGCTGCCAGGCGTACCGGGCCAGCGGCGGGTCGACCGGCGCGGCGGTGAGCCGGTTGGCGAAGGTGGAGATGGTGTACGTGCCGACGCCGAGCACCACGTCCAGCGCGTGCCGGGGCTGGTAGCCGGCCGCCAGGAACGCGGACAGCTCCGCCTCGGGCACCGCACCCCGGTGGTCGAGCACGGCGCGGGTGAAGCGCCGCAGCGCCTCGAGCCGGTCGTCGGGCAGTGGCGCGCCGGCGCGCAGCGCCCCGATCAGCTCGGGTGCGGCGTCCTGCCGGGTCAGCGTGGCGGTGTGCATGGCCACACAGAGGTGGCACCTGTTGCGGGTGGCGACGGTCAGCACGACGACCTCCCGCTCCACCGGGTCGAGGCCGCAGCTCTCGAAGATGCCGTTGACGGTCAGGAATCCCCTGAGCAGCTCCGGGGACTCGGCCATCAGGCCGACCGCGGCGGGCAGGTGGCCGAGCTTGCGGCGTACGCCCTCGACGGTGGGGCGGGCGGCGGCCGGCGCGGTGTCCGGGGTGTGGCAGGTGAAGACGGGCACGGGCGAACCTTTCGCAGGGCGGGGTCGCCGGCGCGCGGACCGGCGCCGGCCGTGACGTACGATCGTCAACGTGGTTGTCCGAATCGTAAACCTGGTTGTCGAACATGGCAACTGACCCCGACCGGCCCGGCTTCCTGCTGCCCCTGCTGCTGCTGGCCGGCTTCCGTACGCTCATCGACGAACTGCACGCCGAGCTGGCCCGGCAGGGGCATCCCGAGCTGCGCCCGCTGCACGGCTTCGTGCTCCAGGCGGTCGGCGCCGGCGGCACCACCGCGACCGAGCTGGGTCAGCGGCTGGGCATCTCCAAGCAGGCGGCCGGCAAGACGGTCGACCGGCTGGTCGCCCTCGGCTACCTGGAACGCGCCGACGATCCCCGCGACGCCCGGCGGAAGCTGGTCCGGATGACCCCGCGCGGGCACGACGGGCTGCGCCGCTCAGCGGTGGTCTTCGACCAGCTCCGGCAACGCTGGGCGGAAACCCTGGGCGCGAACCGGGTGGCCGCGCTGGAGGACGACCTGCGCGTGGTCACCCCGGCCAACTGGTTCCGCCTCGACGTGCCCGGCTGGTTCGGCGGCTGACCGGTTGCCGCCGGACGGCCCCCGCGGGCCGGCCGGCCGGGAGCATCGGCCGGACCGCCGGCAGGATCGGCCCGTCGGCGAGAAATCTCACCGGTGCTGGCCCGGCGCTTGCGCGCGGGGGCAGGGTGCGTCCGGACCTCAGTCGAGGCCGCCGTAGGAGTGCAGGCCCTCGAAGAAGATGTTCACGCCGAACAGGTTCATCAGCATGGTGCAGAAGCCGACCACGGCCAGCCAGGTGGCCACGTTCCGCCGCACGCTCGGGGTGGCCCGGGCGTGCAGGTAGCCGGCATAGATCACCCAGGAGATGAACGACCAGGTCTCCTTCGGGTCCCAGCCCCAGGGCCGGCCCCAGGCGGCCTCGGCCCAGATCGCCCCGGCGATCACCGCGAAGGTGAAGATCGGGAACGCGAAGGCGTGCAGCACGAAGGTCAGCCGCTCCAGCGCGGCCGCCGCCGGCAGCCGCCTGGCCAGGGTGTACGGGAAGCTGCGCTTGCCGCGCTCGTAACCGGACCGCATCAGGTATGCCACCGCCGGCACCACGCCGAGCAGGAAGATGCCGGAGCTGAACACGACGGTCGAGACGTGGATGACGAACCAGTACGAGTTGAGCGCCGGCACCAGCGGCACCACCGGCACGTAGAGCACCAGCTCGGCGGTGGCCACCAGCAGCACCATCACCAGGGTCAGGAAGAGCCCGAGGCGGCGCAGCGACGGCCGCTTCCAGAGCACCACCAGCCAGGCGGCGACGCCGATGAACGAGACCGTGAGCACGAACTCGTACATGTTGCCCCACGGCATCCGGTCGGCCGCGATGCCGCGGGTGACCAGCGCCGCGAGGTGCAGCAGCGCGCCGAGCGCGGTGACGCCGACCGCGATCCGACCGGCCAGCCGGGCCCGGTGCGCACTGCGCCCGGCGGCGGTCGGCTCGGCCACGACCGGGTCCGCCGAAACGCTGCCACCGGCCGCGCCGACACCGGCACCGACCAGTTCCCGCGCGGGCGCGGCGACCCGGGCACGGGCGTTGCCGAGCGCGTACTCGACCGCATGGCTGATCATGGCGACCAGGTACGCCAGGATCGCGAACGACACCAGCTGGTCGGAGAGTGCGGACATCACTCGGCTCCTTCTCGCGCTCCGGCCGGCTCGCCTCCATCGCGATCCGCACCAGCCCGCTCGTCCGCCCGCTCGTCACCGCTGACCGCGGCGACCAGCTGCGCGAACTCGTCGGCGAACCCAGGGTGGTCGGTGCGCGGCAAGCCACCGGCCTCGACCAAACTACTACCGCCCGTCGGAGATCCGCTCGCCGGGTAGGCGGAACCACCCGCCGGGACGACGGCGCCGGCCGGGAGCACCCGGAAGAAGACCCGCCGGCGTCGGACGAAGAGCGAGCCCATCAGGCCGGCCAGCAGCGTCGCGGCGCTCACCAGCAGCAGCGTCGAGCCCGGGTCGTACCGGACGGACAGCACGATGTACGGCTCCGTCCCCAGGAACTCCAGCTTGGTGCCGTCGTCCAGGGTCCAGGTCTCGCCGACCTTGAGCAGCTTGGTGCCGACCTCCTTGACCTTGCCGGTCCGCACCTGCCGCTGGTCCAACTCGTAGACCGACCCGGGGATGCCCGCGTCCAGGCCGAGGTTGCCCCGGTACGCGACGAGGTTGAGCAGCGGGTTGCGCTCGGTCGGGAACTCCGACCGGACGAACGGACCCTGCTGCGGGGCGGTCGGCAGGTACAGCCCGGTGAAGGCCATCTGGAGGTCGGGGTCGCGCCGCCCGGTCGCCGGGTCGACGTTCGCGTCCGGGAAGGTGGCCACGCCCTCGCCGGTGATCCCGATGTCGCCGGTGGTGAGGAACGGCGTGGTGCTGGTCTGGCTGCGGCCGAACCGGTCGGTGTAGCGGACCACCGGGGCGTACCCGTGGCCGAGCAGGTAGACGTTCGCGCCGTCCACCCGCAGCGGCGAGTTCACCGAGAACTCGGCCGGGCGCGCCCCCCGGCCCTCCTCGTTGACGGTCACCTTGGCGTTGAAGGACTTCGGCTGGCCGTTGTCCGCCAGGAACTCCGCCTCGAAGTCGTCCAGCCGCAGGCAGAACCCGGGCAGGTCGGCGCTGTCCACCCGGGGGCCGAACTTCGTCTCGGCGTACTGCTGCTGGGTGTTGCAGAACGCGTTGTCCGCTCCGGCCACCAGCAGCCGGTTGCCGCTCCAGCCGTACCAGGAGCCGAGCGCGACCCCGATCAGCACCACCACCATCGAGGTGTGGAAGAGCAGGTTGCCGGTCTCCTTGAGGTAGCCCTTCTCGGCGGAGACCTCGTCACCACGGACCACCACCCGCCAGCGCCGCCGGCGCAGCACCTCGGCGATCGCCGCCGCGCCGCCGGCCGGCGCGGCCAGCACCGCGTGCTGCGGCAGCCGGTCCAGCCGCTTCGGCGCGACCGGCGGCTTCGCCCGCAGCGCCCGGACGTGGTCACGCAGCCGGGGCGTGATGCAGCCGATCAGCGAGGTGAACAGCAGCAGGTAGATCGCGGAGAACCAGACCGAACCGAACGCCTCGAAGGCGCCGATCCGGTCCAGCACGGGCGCCAGATCAGGGTGCGCGACGAAGTAGTCCTGGACGTCCTCCGGGTTGACCCCGCGCTGGGGCAGCACCGAACCGGGGATGGCGGCGACGGCGAGCAGGAAGAGCAGCACCAGCGCGGTACGCATGCTGGTCAACTGCCGCCAGGAGTTGCGGAGCAGGGCCAGCACCGGGTTGGGCCGGCGGCGGGGAGCCTCGGCCGGGGACGCCGGCCGGTCGTCCACGACGGTCATCAGATGCTCACCTCGCCCACCCCGACGGTGGTCTGCAACCAGATCACGAAGTTGGTCCACCCACCGGTGACCAGCGCGAGGCCGATCAGGATCAGCAGGGCGCCGCCGATCCGGGTGACCCAGCGGCTGTTGCGCCGCACGGCGCGGAACACCCCGAGCAGGCGCTGGAAGCCCAGCCCGAAGACGACGAACGGTATCCCCAACCCGAGGCAGTACGCCACGGCGAGCACCACTGCCCGGTCGGTCTGCCCCTCGATGGCGGCCATGCCGAGCACCGCGCCCAGCGTCGGGCCGACGCAGGGCACCCAACTGAGCGCGAAGACCGCGCCGAGCACCGGCGCGCCGAGCAGCCCGGCGGCGGGCAGCCGGTGGATCCGGAACTCCCGCTGCATCCCCGGCACCAGCCCGAGGTAGCCCAGGCCGAGCAGCACCACCAGCGCGCCGATGACGATCTCCAGCGTCCGCTCGTGGTCGAAGAAGATCCGCCCGAACCCGGCGAAGAGGATCGCGGTGGCGGTGAAGACGACGGTGAAGCCGGCGACGAAGAGCAGCGTCCCGGCCAGCACCCGACCCTTGACCGCGGTCCTGGCCAACGGCCGGGCGGCGACGGCCACCCCGGCGCCCGAGGCGTCCGGGTCCGCCCCGGCGGGCGGGCCGGGCCGGGTCGGGCGGCCCTCCAGGTCGGCCCCGGCCAGCCCGGTCACGTACGACAGGTAGCCGGGCATCAGCGGGAGCACGCACGGCGAGAGGAAGCTGACCAGCCCGGCCAGCGCGGCCGCGCCGATGGCGAGCAGCAGCGGGCCGCTCTGCGCCAGTTCCCGGAACGTCTCGCCCATCAGCGTTGACCGGTCGGCGCCGGCGACTCGGCGGCGATCCGCTCGACGATGGGCTGCAGGCCCTCCTGCTTGACCGCCGCCCGGATCACCGCGGCGATCCGCCCCTCCCGGTCCAGCACCACGGTCGCCGGGATGGTGTTCGGCGGGATGTCCAGGGCGAGCGCGAGCCGGCTCGGCGGGTCGAACAGGCTCGGGTAGCTGACCCGGCCCTCCTCGAAGGCCTTCGCCTTGTCCCGCTGGTCCTGCACGTTGATGCCGAGGAAGGTCACCCCGGAATCCTTGGTGGCCTGGTAGGTGGCCTCCAGGTCGTCCGCCTCGGCCCGGCAGGGCGCGCACCACGAGCCCCAGAAGTTGACCACCACGACCTGGCCGCGGGCGGTGGCGACGTCGTAGCTGCCGCCGGTGAGCAGTTCACCGGCGAGCTTCGGGGCGGCGGACCGCTGGTCGGGCGCGCACTCGATGATGCCGTCCCGGTTGGCGCAGGCCTCCTCGCCGCCGGCTGGCGAGCAGGCGGCCACGGCCACCGCGGTGACGGCGGCGAGCAGACCGGCGGTCCACCTCCGGAGGTTCATCAGGCCCCCTTGGCTGTCCGGGCGGTCGGCGACATCGCGATCAGGTGGGCGGCCGGCTCGGAGTAGCCGATGCCGACCACCTTGGCGCCCTCGAAGTGGAAGGAGGTGAGGCTGGCCAGCCCGCACTGCCGCTTGCGCGGGTCGTGCCAGAGCCGCTTGCGCTCGATGTGGCGGCGCAGGGTCCAGATCGGCAGCTGGTGCGAGACCAGCACCGCCTCGCGTCCCTCGGCGGCCACCCGGGCGGCGTGCAGGGCGGCGAACATCCGCTCGGCGATGGCCCGGTACGCCTCACCCCAGGACGGGGTGACCGGGTCACGCAGCACCCACCAGTTGCGCGGGTCGCGGAACGAGCCGTCACCGGGGGAGACCTTCTTGCCCTCGAACCAGTTGGCGCTCTCGATCAGCCGCTCGTCCACACCGACCGGCAGCCCGAACTGCGCGGCGATCGGCTCGGCGGTCTGCTGGGCGCGCTCCAGCGGGCTCGCCACCACGTGCACGATCTCCCGTTCGGCCAGTCCCTGCGCCGCCGCCTTGGCCATCTGCACGCCGAGTTCGGAGAGCCGGAAGCCGGGCAGCCGGCCGTAGAGGATCTTGTCCGGGTTGTGCACCTCGCCGTGCCGCAGCACGTGGACCACCGTCGTACTCACCGCTACCCCCCGAGACCCGCCGACGCCGCCGCGGCGGCCGCACCCGGCAGCGCGGCGGCGATCTGCTCCAGCGCGGCGTCGTCCAGCGCCGCCGACACGAACCACGACTCGAAAGCGCTCGGCGGCAGGTAGACCCCGGCCGCGAGCATCGCGTGGAAGAACGCCTTGAAGGCCGGCACCTGCTGGGTGCGGGCGCTGTCGTAGTCGACCACGTCGGCGTCGGTGAAGAAGATCGAGAACATGCTGCCCGCGTACGACAGCCGGTGCGGGACCCCGGCGGCGGCCAGCGCGTCGGACGCCAGCTTTCCCACGACGGCGGCCGTCTCGTCGAGCTTGCGGTAGACCGCCTCGTCGGCCAGCCGCAGCGTGGCCAGGCCGGCGGCGCAGGCCAGGGGGTTACCGGAGAGCGTGCCGGCCTGGTAGACCGGGCCGGCCGGAGCGAGCCGGGCCATCACCTCCGCCCGGCCGCCGAACGCCGCGGCGGGCAGCCCACCCCCCATGACCTTGCCATACGTCCACAGGTCGGCGTCGCTGGCGTCGAGGCCGTGCCAGCCGGAGCGGGAAACCCGGAACCCGGTCATCACCTCGTCGACGATGAGCAGCGCGCCGTGCGCGTGCGCGATCCGGGCCAGTTCCTGGTTGAAGCCGTCACGCGGGGCGACCACGCCCATGTTGCCCGCGGCGGCCTCGGTGATGACCGCGGCGATGTGCTGGCCCTCGGCGGCGAACGCCTCCTCCACCGCCCGGACGTCGTTGTACGGCAGCACGATGGTCTCGCTCGCCGCGGCGCCGGTGACGCCGGGCGAGTCGGGCAGCCCGAGGGTGGCCACGCCGGAGCCGGCGGCGGCGAGCAGCGCGTCCACGTGCCCGTGGTAGCAGCCGGCGAACTTCACGATCTTGGAGCGGCCGGTGAAGCCACGGGCCAGCCGGATCGCCGACATGGTCGCCTCGGTGCCGGAGTTGACCAGCCGGACCTGCTCGACCGGGGTGCGGTCGACGATCTCGGCGGCCAGCTCGACCTCACCCGGCGTCGGGGTGCCGAAGCTGGTGCCCCGGGCGGCGGCGGCCTGCACGGCGGCGACCACCTCCGGGTGGGCGTGGCCGAGGATCAGCGGCCCCCAGGAGCAGACCAGGTCGACGTAGCGCCGGTCGTCGGCGTCGTAGAGCCAGGGACCCTCCCCCCGGACCATGAAGCGCGGGGTGCCGCCGACGGCGCGGAACGCGCGCACCGGCGAGTTCACCCCGCCCGGCACGAGGGCGCGGGCGCGGTCGAACAGGGCCTCGGAGGCCGGCGCGTCGGCCGGGTAGCGGCCGGATCCGGCGGGAAACATATCGGTCACGATGCGGCCATTGTGTCAGCGCCGGACGGCGAATCGGCAGCCACCCCGCACGGGGGTTACCAGTCTCACCCGGTCGCGCTCACGACCGGCGGCCCGCCGCGCGCCCGGCCGGCGATCGGGCACCCGGATCCGGCCCGGTCGGCCCGCCTCGACAGGCCGGGCGGTCGAGATCGCGATAGGCTGACCGGGTGGATCGTGCCGAACTGTCCATCACGGTACACCGGACGGGTGACGAAGCAGTGCTGCGCCTCGCCGGTGAGATCGACATGCTCACGGCCGCCCAGCTGTCGACCGTCGTCAATGAGGTGCTCACCGAACCGCCCCCGCGCATCGTGCTCGACCTCGGCGGAGTGACCTTCTGCGACTCACAGGGCCTGGGCACCCTGGTGGTGCTCAGCCGCAAGGCCAGTCACGCGCAGAGCCTGCTCGTCCTCACCCACGTGGGCGACTTCCTGCTCCGCGTCCTGGACATCACCGGCCTGCGCTCCGCCCTGATGATCCGCAACGACCAGACCACCCGCTAACCCGCTCCCCCACCCCGCCCGGGCTCCCGGGTCGATCATGAAGTTGTTGCCGCCTCTCGTCCGAAATGCGGCAATTAACTTCATGATCAACGCCGGGCGGTCAGGGGTCGGTTGGGTGGGTCAGGGGGTGTTGCCCCAGCGGGCTTGTTCGAGGATCTCCACGGCGCGGTGGTGGGCGTCCGGGTCGTCGGCGCGCAGCAGGGCGGTCGCCTCGTCCACGGCGTCGGTGAGCATCCGCCACTGCGCGTCCCGCTCGCGCACCAGGTCGGACTGGGCGGCCAGCTGCCGGGTCTTCACCCACAGCTCCACGAAGACCGACACCTTGGCGCGCAGCACCCACGGGTCGAACGGCTTGGTGAGGTAGTCGACGGCGCCGACCGCGTACCCGCGCAGGGCCAGTTGGGCGTCCCGGTCGGCGGCGGTGAGGAAGATGATCGGCACGTGCCGGGTACGCTCCCGGCGCTTGATGTGGCTGGCCGTCTCGAAGCCGTCCATGTCGGGCATCTGGGCGTCCAGCAGGATCACCGCGAAGTCGTCCACCAGCAGCTGCTTCAGTGCCGCCTCGCCGCTCTCCACGGCGACCGACTGGACCGGCAGCCCCTGGAGGATCGCCTCCAGCGCCATCAGGTTCTCCCGCCGGTCATCGACCAGCAGCGCCTTCGCCATCTGGGTCACGAGCTCTCCTCGGTCCGGTCGCCGCTGATCCAGGACGCCATGAGCTCGATCAGCTCGTCCAGGTCGACGGGTTTGGTGATGTAGTCGCTGCCGCCGGCCTCCAGGGCGGACTCCCGGTCCCCGGGCATCGCCTTCGCGGTCAGGAAGACGATCGGCAGGTCGGCGAAGCGGTGGTTGCGCCGGATCTGGCGGGTCGTCTCGTAACCGTCCTGGTCCGGCATCATCGCGTCCATCAGGACGATGTCCACCTCCGGGTGCTCCGCCAGCAGGCGGACGCCGTCCGCCCCGTTGTCCGAGTACAACACGGTCATGCCGTGCAGTTCCAACGCGCTGGTCAGCGCGAACACGTTCCGGACGTCGTCGTCCACGATCAGCACGGTGGCCCCCTCGAGCCGCCGGGTGGTCGGTCCGGGCGCCGGTTCGGTCAGCTCGACCGGCGGCATGAGAAGCGAGGACGGCAGCCCGGCGCGGGACGGCGACGGCGGCAGCGGGGCGACCACCGCGTCCGGCGCCAGCACGTCCGGCACGAAGAGGGTGAAGGTCGAGCCCTGCCCGGGCGCCGAGGTCACGCTGATCGCACCGCCGAGCAGCCGGGCCAGGTCACGGCTGATCGACAGGCCCAGCCCGGTGCCGCCGTAGCGGCGGCTGGTGGTGCCGTCGGCCTGCTGGAACGCCTCGAAGATCAGCGACAGCTTGTCGTCGGAGATGCCGATCCCGGTGTCGACCACCGTGAACGCGATGACCTGCCGCGCGTTGATCAGCGCCGGCACGTCGAAGACGGCGTTCTCGGGCGCCGGCGCGATCCGCAGCGTCACCGCCCCGTTGTCGGTGAACTTGACCGCGTTGGAGAGCAGGTTGCGCAGGATCTGCTGCAACCGCTGGGCGTCGGTGACCACCGACGGCGGCAGGTCCTTGCTGACCCGCACCTGGAAGTCCAGGCCCTTCTCCTCAGCCTGCGGCGCGAACGCCTGCTCGACGTACGCGCGGATCTCCTCGAACCGGACCTCGGTCGGCTCGACGTCCATCCGGCCCGCCTCGATCTTGGACAGGTCGAGGATGTCGTCGATCAGCGAGAGCAGGTCCGAGCCGGCGCTGTGGATGGTCCGCGCGAACTCGATCTGCTTCGGGGTGAGGTTCTGCTCCGAGTTCTCCACCAGCAGCCGGGCCAACAGCAGCAGCGAGTTCAGCGGCGTCCGCAGCTCGTGGCTCATGTTGGCCAGGAACTCCGACTTGTACGCCGACGCCCGGGTGAGCTGCTGCGCCTTCTCCTCCAGGCCCAGCCGGGCCAGCTCTATCTCCCGGTTCTTGGTCTCGATGTTGCCCTTCTGCTCGGAGAGCAGGGTGGCCTTCTCCTCCAGTTCGGCGTTGGTGCGCTGCAGCTCCGCCGACTGCTCCTGGAGTTCGAGCGCCAGCCGCTGGGACTGGGCCAGCAGCTCCTCGGTACGCCGGTTCGCCTGGATGGTGTTCACCGCGATGCCGATGGTGAGCACCAGCCGCTCCAGGAACGACAGGTGCAGCTCCGAGAACGGGGTCACGCCGGCGAACTCGATCACACCGAGCAGTTCGCCCTCGAAGAGCACCGGCAGCACGACCAGGTCGGCCGGCGGCGTGTCGGCCAGCCCGGAGCGCAGGGTGAGCCGCCCGTCCGGCGAGCCGCCGACCCGGATGGTCCGGCGGGAGAGCGCGGCCTGGCCGACCAGCCCCTCACCCGGCCCGAAGGTCACGTCGTGCCCGCGCGCCACGTATCCGTACGAGGCGGTCAGCCGCAGCCGCATCACGCCCTCGGAGTTGTCCGCCAGGAAGAACGCGCCGAGCTGCGCGTCGACCAGCGGGGTCACCTCCATCATGATCATGCGGCAGACCTCGCCGAGGTCGCGCTGGCCCTGGAGCAGGCCGCCGATCCGGGCCAGGTTCGAGTCGAGCCAGCCCTGCTCGGCGTTCTTCTTGGTCGTCTCCCGGAGGGTGACGATCATCTGGTTGATGTTGTCCTTGAGCTCGGCGACCTCGCCCTGCGCCTTGACCGCGATCCGCTGGGTCAGGTCGCCCCGGGTCACCGAGGTGGAGACCTGGGCGATCGCGCGCAGCTGGGTGGTGAGCGTCGAGGCGAGCTGGTTGACGTTCTCGGTGAGGTCCCGCCAGGTGCCGGAGACCCCCTTCACCTGCGCCTGACCGCCGAGCTTGCCCTCGGTGCCCACCTCGCGGGCCACCCGGGTCACCTCGTCCGCGAACGAGGAGAGCTGGTCGACCATCGTGTTGACGGTGTTCTTCAGCTCCAGGATCTCGCCCTGGGCGTCCACGGTGATCTTCTGCGACAGGTCGCCCTTGGCCACCGCCGTGGTGACCGAGGCGATGTTGCGCACCTGACTGGTCAGGTTCGACGCCATCGAGTTCACGTTGTCGGTCAGGTCCCGCCACGTACCGCTGACGCCCTTGACCTGGGCCTGACCACCCAGCTTGCCCTCGGTGCCCACCTCGCGGGCCACCCGGGTCACCTCGTCCGCGAACGACGAGAGCTGGTCCACCATCGTGTTGACCGTCGACTTCAGCTCCAGGATCTCGCCCTGCGCGTCGACCGTGATCTTCTGCGACAGGTCGCCCTTCGCCACCGCCGTGGAGACCTGGGCGATGTTGCGCACCTGGGCGGTCAGGTTCGACGCCATCGAGTTCACGTTGTCGGTCAGGTCCCGCCAGGTGCCGGCCACGCCGCGCACCTGCGCCTGACCGCCGAGCTTGCCCTCGGTGCCCACCTCGCGGGCCACCCGGGTCACCTCGTCCGCGAACGACGAGAGCTGGTCCACCATCGTGTTGACCGTCGACTTCAGCTCCAGGATCTCGCCCCGGGCGTCCACGGTGATCTTCTGCGACAGGTCACCCTTGGCCACCGCCGTGGTGACCGAGGCGATGTTGCGCACCTGACTGGTCAGGTTCGACGCCATCGAGTTCACGTTGTCGGTCAGGTCCCGCCACGTACCGCTGACGCCCTTGACCTGGGCCTGACCACCCAGCTTGCCCTCGGTGCCCACCTCGCGGGCCACCCGGGTCACCTCGTCCGCGAACGACGACAGCTGGTCCACCATCGTGTTGACGGTGTTCTTCAGCTCCAGGATCTCGCCCTGCGCGTCGACCGTGATCTTCTGCGACAGGTCGCCCTTCGCCACCGCCGTGGAGACCTGGGAGATGTTGCGCACCTGGCTGGTCAGGTTGCCGGCGAGCTGGTTGACGTTCTCGGTCAGGTCGCGCCAGGTGCCGGAGACCCCGCGCACCTGCGCCTGACCGCCGAGCTTGCCCTCGGTGCCCACCTCGCGGGCCACCCGGGTCACCTCGTCCGCGAACGACGACAGCTGGTCCACCATCGTGTTCATGGTGTCCTTGAGCTCCAGGATCTCGCCCTGGGCGGCCACGGTGATCTTTTGCGACAGGTCACCCCGGGCCACCGCGGTGGAGACCTGGGCGATGTTGCGCACCTGACTGGTCAGGTTCGACGCCATCGAGTTGACGCTGTCGGTGAGGTCCTTCCAGGTACCGGCGACGTTCGGCACGTCCGCCTGGCCGCCCAGCTTGCCCTCGGTGCCCACCTCGCGGGCCACCCGGGTCACCTGCTCGGCGAAGAGCCGCAGGGTGTCGGTGAGGTAGTTCATGGTGTCGGCCAGCTCGGCCACCTCGCCGCTCGCCCCAACGGTGATCTTCTGCGACAGGTCACCCTTGGCCACCGCCGTCGCCACCTGGGAGATCGACCGCACCTGGCCGGTGAGGTTCGACGCCATGGTGTTCACCGAGTCGGTGAGGTCCTTCCAGGTGCCGGCGACGCCGCGGACGTCGGCCTGGCCGCCCAGCTTGCCCTCGGTGCCCACCTCGCGGGCCACCCGGGTCACCTCGTCGGCGAACGACGAAAGCTGGTCCACCATCGTGTTCACGGTGCGCCCGATGCGCAGGTACTCACCGCGCAGCGGCCGGCCGTCGATCTCCAGCGCCATGTGCTGGGAGAGATCGCCGTCGGCGACCGCCACGATCACCCGGGCGATCTCGGTGGTCGGCCGGCCCAGGTCGTCGATCAGCGAGTTGATCGCCCGCTGCCCCTCCGCCCACGAGCCGTCCAGCCCCTCGTCGTCCAGGCGTTCGGTGAGCCGGCCGTCCCGGCCGACGATCCGGCTGATCCGGCGCAGGTCCAGGTACTGCCGCTCCTGGAGGGAGACCACCTCGTTGAAGGCGTCCGCCACCTCACCCGCCCGGCCCGCCCGCCTGGGCAGCCGGACCTTCAGGTCGCCGCGGCGCACCCGCCGCAGTGCCTCGGTCAGCTCGACGAGGACCGCCTCGTGGTCGGGCGCGGTCTGGTCCGCGGCTACCGACTGTTTCGCCGTGGTCATCATTCCTCGCTCACGTCGGGGGCCACCGGTGCGTGCCGGCACGTTGGCATCCCATCATTGTGCCTGCGAGCTCGGCCAGTGCCACGTCGCGCGGCCGCTCGGCACGCGCAGACCGACGTCCGGCGCCCGGCCCGGCCCGCCGCGCCAGCCCGACCGGGACCGCTCGTGACCCCAGCCCGGAGGGCTCGCCGCCGTCCCGCCCGGCCCGCGCCCGCACCGCCCCGGGCGCCCGCTCTGGTCAGGATCGAGCCTGACCGTCCGGAACGCGCCGGCTCCCCGAAGGATCGCCCGCGGCCCGGCCGGCGGAACCGGCCGGCGGGAGATCGGCTTGGCACCGGGCGGGTGGCGGTGGAGGATACGAGGGTGGCAGCGGAGGCAGGGCCCACGGCGACCGGGGGCCCGGACGAGCATGTCCGGCGGGTCCGGCTGCCCGCCGACCGACGTACGCCCGCCGCCGCGCGGGCCGTCGTCCGGTCGGTGCTCGCCGAGGCGCACCTCGACCAACTGCTCAACGAGGCGCTGCTGCTGACCACCGAACTCTCCACCAACGCGGTCGAGCACGCCGGCACCGAACTGGACATCGAGGTCGTCGCGGACCGTACCGGGCTGACCGTGATGGTGTCGGACTTCGCCTCCGGGCCGGTCGACGAGCTGACCGTGGGCGTCCGCAACGACGCCACCGAGATCACCGAGGTCGCCGAGCGCGGCCGGGGCCTGCTGCTGGTCGACCACTTCGCCAGCCGGTGGGGCACCACGTACCTGCCCAGCGGGAAGGGCGTCTGGTTCCGGCTGGACCGGCCCGACGCGCCGGGCGAGGAGCGGGCGGCCCCGGGGGCGGAGGCTGCGGCGTCGCCGGGCAACGGCGGGGGCGGGACCGGCGCCGGGGAAAGCTCCGCGCCGAGCGCCGGCGCGATGAGCGCGCTGATGCAGACCACCCCCGACCCGTACGCCGAGGACCCGCTGCCCGACTTCGCGACCAGCCTGCTCACCCGGGTCGCCGAGATGGTCGGCGCCACCGGCGGCGTGGTCCGGCTGGACCGGGGCGACGGGCAGGGCCCCCAGGTGCTGGCCCGGTACGGCCGCCAGCCCCGGGCCGACCACGAGCTGGTCCGGGTCCCGTTGACCGTGCACCGGCCGTACGCCGGCGAGCTGGAGCTGGACGCGGCGCCCTCGGCGTACGCCCGGCCGCTGGCCGCGCTGATGGCCGAGCGGCTCTCGCTGCACCTGGAAAACGACCGGCTGCGCCGGGCGGACGTCCGGCGGCAGGCCTGGCTGACCTTCCTCGCCGAGGCCAGCGAGCTGCTCGCCCAGTCCCTGGACGTCGAGTTGACCATGGCGCTGATCCCGCAGCTGGTGGTGCCCCGGCTCGGCCAGTGGTGCGCGGTGCACACCACCGACGAGTGGGGCCGGCTGCGGCTGGCGGCGGCCAGCCACGCCGACGAGGCGATGCTGCCGCAGCTGCACGCGGTGCTCCGGGAGACCGGCCCGGACTCGATCCAGGCCCGGCTGCGCGAGGCGTCCCGCAACGGCACGCAGACGCCGCTCGGCACCCCGATGGAGGGCTTCGCGGTGCCACTGATCGCCCGCGGGCAGCGGCTCGGCACCCTGGCGGTGGGCCGGCCGCAGCGACACCGGCACGACCCGGACGAGGTCGCCGTGCTGGAGGACGTGGCCCGCCGCGCCGCGCTGGCCATCGAGAACGCCCGGATCCACGCCGAGCGCCGCCGGGTGGCGCAGACCCTCCAGCAGTCGCTGCTGCCGCCGGTGCTGCCGGTGGTCGAGGGCATCGGCTTCGCCGCCGAGTACGTCCCGACCGGCAACGACGCCGACGTCGGCGGCGACTTCTACGACGTGCTGCCGCTGCCCGACGGGCGCTGGCTGGTGGTGGTCGGGGACGTCTCCGGCAAGGGGGTGCAGGCGGCCGCCGTCACCGGCCTGGTCCGGGACGTGATCCGGGTGCTGGTCGGGGACGGCAAACCGCTGCCCGAGGTGCTGTCCCGGCTGAACGAGACGCTGGTCGAGCGGGGCAGCGGGCGCTACTGCACGCTGGCTCTGGCGGCCGTCGGCCCCGGCGAGCGCGACCAGCTCGACGTCTCGCTGCACCTCGCCGGCCACGACCGGCCGGTGCTGCTGGGTGCCGGCGGTGGCGCGACCTTCGTCGGCACCGGCGGCACCGCGCTCGGGCTGCTCGACTCGATCGCCTCGCCGACGGCGGAGCTCTCCCTCGACCCGGGCGACGCGCTGGTCTTCTACACCGACGGGGTGACCGAGCGCCGGCGCGGCCGGGAACTCTTCGGCACCGACCGGCTCCGGGACGCCGCCGCCCCGCTGGCCGGTTACTCCGCGGACGTGGTGGCGGCCCGGCTGCGGTCCACCGCGATCGGGTTCTCCGGCGAGGCGCCCCGCGACGACATCGCCATCCTGGTGCTCCGCAACGACGCCGGCTGACCGGCGCCGGTGGACGGGCCCCGCCGCACCTGGTGGCTGCTGCCGGCGGTGACCGGCGGCGCGACCGCGGTGACCGTGCTGCGCTTCTCGCCGGCCGGTACCGAGCTGACCCGGTGGTGGCTGGACTGAGCTCGGCGGTCACCAGCCGCCGGGCAGCCGGCCGGGGGCGAGCCGGCGGTGCGGGTCGAGGTGTGCCTTGGCCTCGCGCAGCCGGGCCAGCCCGGCCAGCTCGCCCCACAGGTCGACCGCCCGTCGCACCGGCCCCGGCGCGGCGACCACCAGGCACCGGCCCTTGCGGGCGAGCAGCACCCCGCGCACCGCGGCGAGGATCGCGGCGACCCGGTCGGCGGGCAGCGCCCCGGGCAGGGCGGCGTGCACCACGCCCAGCCCGGCCGAGCCGCGGACCGGCACCGGGGCGCCGGCCGCGTCGCGCAGCGCGTAGACGGCGGCGTGCAGGTCGGTGATCGGCACCTCGATGCGCAGGGCGGTGTCGCCCGGGCCGAACGGGTAGCGCCGCCACCAGCCCGGCGCCGCCTGCTGGGTGGCCGACCCGTCGCCGAAGAGCGCCGACAGGCGCTCGGCCCGCTCGGCCACGTCGGCCGGGCCGCCTTCGAGGAGCACCGCCAGGCTGCCGGCGGCGGCCGGGCCGGTCGACGCGCGCCCCGTCATGGACGGATGGCGCGCCATCGCCGCGGCCCGGCCGCGCGGCACCGGCCGGGATCCCGAGCCGGCCGGTAGATCCAGCTCGACGGCGGCCGGGTCGAGCCGGGCGGCGAGCACCGTACGCACCAGGTCGTGCACCTCCAGCGGAGTCCACACCGGACGGGTGACCCAGACCCGGCGCGCCGGGGCGGCCTGCACCCGCAGCGTCGCCGCGACCAGCACGCCCAGCGCCCCCTGCGAGCCGCAGAGCAGCCGGGCCAGCTCCAGCCCCGGCGCGCCACCGCCGGCGCTGACCAGTTCGCCGTCGGCGTCGAGGTAGCGCAGGCCGACCAGCTGGTCGCAGGGGGTGCCGTGGCGGTGCCGCAGCGGCCCGGCCTCGCCGGCGGCGAGCACCCCGCCGAGGGTCGCCCCGGGCGAGGGCGCATCCAGCGCCAGCCGCTGCCCGGTGCGCTCCAACGTGGCCTGTACCGCCCGCAGCGGGGTGCCCGCACCGACCTCGGCCGTCGGCGCGCCCACCGGCTCGTGGCCGATCCCGGCGAGCCGCCCGGTGTCGAGCATGATGTCGACCCGGTCAGGCGCGGCACCCCAGTCGATCTTCGTGCCGGCACCCCGGGGCACCACGGTCAGGTCGTGCCGGGCGGCCAGCCGGAGCACCTCGGCCGCAGCGGCCGGGCCGCCGGGCACGGCGACCCAGCGGGCCGGCTGGCCGGCGACCTCGTCGGCGGGGCCGGCGAAGCGGGCGAACGGCGGGCCGCAGATCTCCGTCAACCGCCGGGTGATGTCGAGGGCTCCTGGTCGATCGGTGGAACTCGCTGCAGCCGCCATGCCGGTCATCGTACATGTGTTCGAAAGCCGAGGGCGGCGCGTCGCCTAATCGGGCGACGGACGGCAGCCGGCCGGTAACGTGACGCCGTGACCACCGAGACTTCCGACAACTCCAGCTCGCCGCG
Organism: Micromonospora sp. CNZ280; assembly: GCF_011759515.1. NCBI lineage: Bacteria > Bacillati > Actinomycetota > Actinomycetes > Micromonosporales > Micromonosporaceae > Micromonospora > Micromonospora sp. CNZ280. Next base: position 2,307,071 of record NZ_JAAOYP010000001.1, on the reverse strand, counting down.
TCTGACGCCGCGCCACGACCTGGAGCCGTCGCCCGCGCCCGTGGCGAAGCGGGTGCCCACCGAGCGCACCCACCACGGCGACACCGTCGTCGACGAGTACGCCTGGCTCGCCGGCAAGGACGATCCGGAGACGATCGCCTACCTGACCGCGGAGAACGCGTACACCGAGGCGCGCACCGCCCACCTGGCCGGGCTGCGCGCGGAACTGTTCGAGGAGACCCGCCGGCGCACCCAGGAGACCGACCTGTCGGTGCCGACCCGCAAGGGCGGCCACTGGTACTACACCCGCACGGTCGAGGGCCAGCAGTACGGCGTGCACTGCCGCCGGGCGGTCCGCGACGGCGAGACCGAGCCGCCGGTCAGTGCCGACGGCGCCCCGCTGGACGGCGAGGAGGTGCTGCTCGACGGCAACCTGCTCGCCGAGGGGCACGACTTCTTCGCCCTCGGCGCCTTCGACGTCAGCCCGGACGGGCGCTGGCTGGCGTACTCGACGGACTTCTCCGGGGACGAGCGGTTCACCCTGCGGGTGAAGGACCTCGCCACCGGGGAACTGCTCCCCGACGAGATCCCGGGCACCTTCTACGGCACCGCCTGGTCCGCCGACGCGTCGGTGCTGTTCTACGTGACGGTCGACGACGCGTGGCGGCCACACCGGGTCTGGCGGCACGTGATCGGCTCGGCCGCGGGCGACGACGTGGTGGTGCACCAGGAGGACGACGAGCGGTTCTGGGTCGGGGTCGAGCTGACCCGCTCGGAGCGGTTCATCCTGCTCGACATCGCCAGCAAGGTGACCAGTGAGGTACGGGTCATCCCGGCCGGCAACCCCACCGGCGCGCCGGCGATCGTCGCGCCCCGGCGGCAGGGCGTGGAGTACTCGGTCGAGCACCACGGCCACCGGTTCCTGATCCTGCACAACGACGGCGCGGAGGACTTCGCGCTGGCGTACACCTCGGCGGACGCGCCCGGCGACTGGGTGCCGCTGATCGAGCACCACCCCGGCACCCGGCTGGAGTCGGTGGACGCGTTCGCCGACCACCTGGTCGTCTCGCTGCGCAGCAACGGGCTGACCGGGGTGCGGGTGCTGCCGGTCGGCGGCGGCGACCGGTACGACATCGACTTCCCGGAGCCGATCTACAGCGTCGGACTGGACGCCAACCCGGAGTACCGCACCACCCAGCTGCGGCTACGCTACACCTCGCTGGTCACGCCCGACTCGATCTACGACTACGACCTGGTCACCCGGCAGATGGTGCTGCGCAAGCGGAAGCCGGTGCTGCCCGGGCCGGGCGGGCAGCCGTACGACCCGGCCGACTACGAGCAGCACCGCGACTGGGCGCTGGCCGACGACGGCACCCGGGTGCCGATCTCGCTGGTCTGCCGCAAGGGCACCCCGCGCGACGGATCCGCGCCCTGCGAGCTGTACGGCTACGGCTCGTACGAGGCGAGCATGGACCCGTGGTTCTCAGTGGCCCGGCTCTCCCTGCTCGACCGCGGGGTGGTCTTCGCGGTGGCGCACACCCGGGGCGGCGGCGAGTTGGGCCGCCGCTGGTACGACCAGGGCAAGCTGCTGGCCAAGAAGAACACCTTCACCGACTTCGTGGCCTGCGCCCGGCACCTGGTCAAGGCAGGCTGGACGGCCAGCGACCGGCTGGTCGCCCGGGGCGCCTCGGCGGGGGGGCTGCTGATGGGCGCGGTGGCCAACATCGCCCCGGACGCGTTCGCCGGCATCGTCGCCCAGGTGCCGTTCGTGGACGCGCTCACCTCGATCCTCGACCCGTCGTTGCCGCTGACCGTCACCGAGTGGGAGGAGTGGGGCAACCCGCTCGACGACCCCGAGGTGTACGCGTACATGAAGTCCTACACGCCGTACGAGAACGTGGCGGCCCGGGACTACCCGGCGATCCTCGCGGTGACCAGCCTGAACGACACCCGGGTGCTCTACCACGAGCCGGCCAAGTGGATCGCCCGGCTGCGGGCCACCGCGCCGGAGGGCGACTACCTGCTGAAGACCGAGATGGGCGCCGGCCACGGTGGACCGAGCGGCCGGTACGACGCCTGGAAGGAGGAGGCGTTCATCAACGCCTGGATCCTCGACCGGCTGGGCCGCGCCTGAGGCGCCCGCGATGACCGTCGACGACGACCGGGCGGACGGGGAGCCGCCCGGCCCGGAGGCGCCGGCGGAGCAGCCGGTGTCCCGGCGCGGACCGGCCTGGCTGGTCCTCGGCGTGGTCGCCGCCGCGCTGCTGGTCTGCTGCTGCTCGGCTCTGGTCGGCCTGGCCATCTCCTGGTCCGCCGGCCTCTTCGATCCCCCACCCTGACCGCCCCGCACCCCCTCGCGCCCCGCCCCCGTCGCGCTCGTTCACGTCGCGCTCGTTCACGGAAAGAGTGGCCATTCCCCGCGGAATGGCCACTCTTTCGCTGTACGTGCGGAGGCTGGGCGGGGGCGTGCGGGCGGCGGGGTCAGGTGGGGCTGGTGGTGATCAGAGCGGCCGCCTCGCCGGTGCGGGCCATGCGCTGCCAGCGGAGCCGGTTGCCGATCACCGCGGTGACCACCGACTGCACCACCACCAGGTACATCACCTGGCGGTAGACCAGTTGCTGCAACGGCAGGCTCCACAGCGGCCCGAGCCGCTCCCGGTCCAGCCGCAGCGCGTAGCCGGCGGTGAGCGCCTGGAGCAGCAGCAGTCCGGCCCAGGCCAGGGCGAGCGACGACCAGGGCAGGAAGAGCAGGCCGTACAGCGCGAAGACGTCCACCGCCGGCGCGGTCAGCGGCAGCACGAGCTGGAACACCGCCAGGTACGGCAGACCGCGCCGGCCGAGCTTGCCGCCGGCGCCCCGCTCGCGCAGCGCGTGCCGGTGCTTCCACATCGCCTGCATCGTGCCGTAGCACCAGCGGTAGCGCTGCCGCCAGAGCTGGCGCAGCGACGACGGCGCCTCGGTCCAGGCGATCGCCGCCTCCTCGTAGACCACCCGCCAGCCGGCCCGCAGCACCCGCATGGTGAGGTCGGTGTCCTCGGCGAGGGTGTCCGCGGGCACCCCGCCGACGGCGAGCAGCACCTGCCGGCGGAACGCGCCGATCGCGCCCGGGATGGTCGGCATGCACTCCAGCACGTCGTACATCCGGCGGTCGAGGTTGAAGCCGATCACGTACTCCAGATGCTGCCACCGGCCGAGCAGCCGGCGTCGGTTGGCGACCTTGGTGTTGCCGGAGATCGCGCCCACGGTCGGGTCGGCGAAGCCCTGCACCAGCCGGTACACGGTGTCGGGCTGGAACACCGTGTCGCCGTCCACCAGCACCAGCAGGTCGGCCCGGGCGGCCCGGATCCCGGTGTTCAGCGCCGCCGGCTTCCCGGCGTTGGCCTGCCGCAGCACCCGCACCCCGCGCAGCCGCATCCGCTCCACGATGTCCGCGGTGCCGTCGGTGGAGCCGTCGTCCACCACGATCACCTCCAGCGCCGGATAGGCGCTGGCCACCAGGGACCGGACGGTCGCCGCGATGTTGGCCGCCTCGTTGTACGCCGGCACGATCACCGAGACCGGCACGGTGACCGGCGGCCGGCGGTGCTTCGGCCGGCGGACCCGCCGCACGTGCCGCTGGGCACAGACCACCTGGACGGCCAACCGGGCCACGCCCAGCACCAGCGCGACCCCGAGCAGCACGTTCATCGCCGTGGCCAGCCCACCGGCGCCGAGCTGGGCCCAGCGCAGCGCGGTGCCGCTCCACCGGCTGCCCGCGCCGGCCGGCAGCATCGACTCCGGCGCGTCGATGCCGGCCGAGACGGTGGTGAACCGGTAGCCCTGCCGGGTCAGCTCGGGCAGCAGCCGGTCCAGCGCGGCGACCGTCTGGGCCCGGTCGCCGCCGCCGTCGTGCATCAGCACCACCGCGCCCCGCCCCTTCGCCGGGGTGGCCGCCTCGACGATGGCCGGCACCCCGGGGCGTTGCCAGTCCTTGGTGTCCCGGTCGGCGAGCACCGCGACGTGGCCGCTGCCGGCGGCGGCGCGCAGCGCGGCGTACTCCGGCCCGGTCAGCGCCTGCGGGCTGGACGAGAACGGCGGCCGGAGCAGGGTCACCTCCCGGCCGGTGGCCGCGGCGACCGCCTTGCGGGTCAGCGAAAGTTCCAGGTCCCGCCGCCACTGCGGGGCGCCGCCGAGGTCGGCGTGGGTGAAGGTGTGCGAGCCGATCTCGTGTCCCTCGTCGAGGATCCGCCGGACCAGCTCCGGGTGCTCGTTGACCCGGGCGCCGACGACGAAGAAGGTGGCGTGGGCGCGGTGCCGGCGTAGCACGTCGAGCACCTGGGGGGTCCAGCGCGGGTCCGGTCCGTCGTCGAAGGTGAGCGCGATGGTCCGATCCGGCAGCGTGCGGTCGACCGGCTCGGGCCGGTCCAGTCGCAGCACCGGGCCGCCGGAGGTGACCTGCTTCGGCACGCCGGCCGCCGCGTCGGCGTCCGCGCCACCGCCCGCCGCCGGGCCGGAACCGCCCGCCAGCCCGGTCACCAGGCCGTTCAGGGTGAGCGCGGCGAGCAGCAGCAGCAGTCCGAGCAGGAGCAGGATCCAGTGCGCCCGCGGGTCCCGGCGGGCGACGTGTCGCGCCACCGTTACCTCGGCTTGCCGGGGGACTTCGACGGCTTCCCGGTGCTCTCGCGCCGCTCGTCGCCCTGGCCGGGGTGGTCGGAGGCGGCGGGGTGCGCGGCGGAGGGGGCCGAGGTGGGCCGAACGCCGGGCGTCGGCGAACCGGTCGGTGCCGGCGCCGAGGTGCTGGTCACCGGCGACGGGCCGGGTGTGACCAGGGAGGCCTCCCCGAGCTCGGCGCGGCCGTCCACGCCCGCCGGGCGCCGGTCGTCGGACCAGCCGGGCACCGACACCGAGGTGTCCAGGAACAGGCCGGCGAGGATCAGCGCCAGGCTGGCCAGTAGCCCGACGCCGATGGCGCTGCCGGCGATGACGCTGACCCGTCGGCGTCGCCCGGTGCCGTCCACGAACACCGGCGTCGGCTCGCCCGGCTGGTTCCGCATCTGGTGCACACTCCCGCTGCCACTCGCGCTCGGTCCGGTCCGGTCCGGGCGCGGGCCCGGCGACCGGGCCTTCCGGTGCTGACAGCGCTCCGGCACCCCCGGGCGTTACACCGCGTCAGGTCGTCCGCAGCTCCTCCACCGCTGTGCTGGTCCGTAGGAAGAGCAGGCCGACACCGACGGTGACCAGCACCGCGGCCAGCGCGCCCGCGCCGAGCAGGGCCAACTGTTCCAGCGGTACGTCGGGCATGAGCTGGCGGCGGACCGGCTCGACCAGACGCTCGTGCCGCTCCCGGGTGGCCGGGTCCGCGCACAGCTCCGGCCCGGCGTCGCAGACCATCCCGCTGACCGTGCCCGTGAAGACCGGGCCGGACCAGGCTCGGCCGAGCAGCAGCCCGACGGTCATCGCGACCAGGATCGCCGGGACGGCCGGCACCAGCGCCTGCCAGGCGATGGAGCGGCCGACGACGCTTCGCGGCACCCCGCCCGCGACCAGCGCCGCGTACGCCCGGCGGCGGGCGACGATGCCCTCGACCAGGGCGACCAGCAGGCCGCCTGCGGCGATCGTCACGGCCACCGCCACGGCCAGGTCGACCAGGTCCATCGTGCGCAGGTAGAACGGGTTCGCGCCCTCGTCGAGGCCGACCAGCCGGTGCTCCTCGCGCTGCACCCGGTCGCTGAGCGCGAAGTAGGCGCGCTGCGCCGCGGCGCCCGCCCCGAAGACCACCGCGGCGAGCAGGGCGGCGAAGGTCCGGCTGCCGGCCCACGGGTCGGCCATCAGCCGGCGGGCCGCCAGCAGCGCCGCCGGCCGGCGGGCGAGCCGGTGCAGCAGCCTTCCCGAGGCGTACGAGATCCAGCCGGTGCCGAGCACCACGCCGAGCACGGCGGCGAACGCGCCCCCGACCACGACCGTGGGCACCAGCCAGCGGGCCGTCCCGGGACCCAGGTCATGATCCGTGCGCAGCAGCGGCAGGGTGCCCACGCCGGCGGCCAGGCCCAACCCGATGAGGAGACCGGGCCACGGCCGCGGGCCGCGCCGTCGGCCGGTGCGCCGGACCACCCCGAACGGCGTGGTGGTGACCCGGCGCAGCAGCAGCGCGGTGGCCGCCGCCGCGACCAGTGGCAGTCCGAGCACCACCGCGGCGAGCGCGCCGACCGGTGGCAGCACGTCGGTGGGGAGCGCGAGCAGGCCCCGCTCGTCCGGGCGGTGCAGCAACTCGCGCCCGCCGAGGTGGACCGCCAGCCCGGCAAGCGTGCCGAGCAGGGCGGCCAGCCCGGTCTCGGACACGGCCACCCTGGTCACCTGACCGGGGGTGGCGCCGGCCAGCCGGAACGCGGCCAGCCGACGGTCCCGGGCCGGTGCGCCCAGCCGGGCGCACTGCCCGGCCAGCGCCAGCACCGGGATGGTGAGCAGCAACAGCGCGAACGCGGTGCCGCCCCGCAGCCCCGGCTCGCGCAGCAGGTTGTTGCGGTACTGCTCGGCCTGCGCCCACGGGTCGCCCGGCACCTCCGGGATGGCCAGCACGGTCAGCGCGGCCAGCACGGCGACGGTGGCCAGCGCGGCGCTGAGCCCGGTCAGCACCACCCGGGCGGTGTCGGTGCGGGTGCCGGCCAGCGCCAGCCGGAGCAGCGTCGCCGGCCTCACCGGTGCCCGCCGGCCAGCGCGTCGAGCCCCAGCCCGGTGTGGTCCACCATGCCGTCGCGCAGGACCACCTCGCGGTCGGCGTACGCGGCGATCCGCGGCTCATGGGTGACCAGCACGACCGCGGTGCCCTGCTGGCGGGCCAGCCGGACCAGCCGGGTGAGTACCTGTTCGCCGGTGAGCGTGTCCAGCGCGCCGGTCGGCTCGTCGGCGAAGAGCACCCGAGGCTCGGTGACCAGCGCCCGGGCGGTGGCGCAACGCTGCTGCTGGCCGCCGGACATCTCGCCCGGCCGGGCGTCGGCCAGGTCGGCCACTCCGAACCGGTCCAGCCAGGTGAGCGCCGCGGTCCGCGCTTCTCGCCGCCCCGTGCCGGCGAGAAGCAGCGGAAGCGCGACGTTCTCCGCCGCGGTCAGCTCGGCGACGAGCTGACCGAACTGGAACAGCACCCCGAACTCGGTGCGACGCAGCCGCGACCGGGCCGCCTCTGACCAGGTGTCGATCCGCTCGCCACGCCAGCTCACCTCGCCGGCGTCCGGCCGCAGGATCCCGGCGAGGCAGTGCAGCAGGGTGGACTTGCCGCAGCCGCTGGGCCCGGTGACCGCGACGACCTCCCCCTCGGCGACGTCGAGCGTGACGCCGCGCAGGGCGGGCGTCGGCCCGTACGCCTTGACCACTCCGCGAGCCTGAAGTTGCGTCACGAGTGCACCTCCCGGTGCCAGTCGGCGACCCGGTCCAGGGTGGTCCGCAACCACCGGAGATCGGCGTCGAGATGAGCGATGGCGTAGTCGGCCGCCACGACGTCGTCGAGGGTGGCCGACGGCGACGTCTTGACCGCGGTCAGCTCCCGCAGCCGTTCGGTGTGCGCCCCGCGCTGGGCGACCAGACAGGCCCGGGCCCGGTCGACGTCGGCCACCAGCAGGGCCACCACGACCTTGGCGAAGAGCGTGCTGGTGACGTACGGCATCGGCGGCTCGACCGCGCCGAGCCACCGGTCGAGTGCGGCGCGCCCCTGCTCGGTCAGCTCGTACGCGGTGCGCTCCGGGCCGCCCTGGCGCTCCTGCCCGGCCGCTGCCACCAGCCCGTCACGTTGCAGCCGGCCCAGCGTGGCGTAGACCTGCCCGAAGGCCAACGGACGGGTTCGGGGCAACCGCTCGTCGTGCGCGCGCTTGAGCTCGTAGCCGTGCTTGGTGCCGGTGGCGAGCAGCCCGAGCAGGACGTGCGGAGTGGACACGTCCGCCACTATTCACTGAGCGAATAGCGGTTGTCAACGAAGCCCGCGCGGCGGGTGCCGCGCGGGCTTCGGATGGCGGTCAGGCCGAGGCGGTCCAGGCGGGATCCCGGCCGGTCAGGCCGAGCAGCCGGTCGACGTCGGGCAGGCCGGCGTCGGTCGGCACCGGCTCGGCGAAGACGCCCATCCGCCGGGCCTGCGGGGCCAACTGCTCGACCAGCTCGTGCAGCGCCGGCACCACCTCCGGCGCCGGCCGGTACGACTGGCCGGTGGCCGCGGCGAGATCCCAGCCGTGCACGGTGAGGTCCAGCAGCACCATGCCGCCGACCACGGTCTGCGGCATGCCCATCCCGGGCGAGACGCCCTCCAGGCTGGCCGGGTCGGACCAGGCGTCGACCAGCCGGCGGGTTTCCACCTCGAACCGGTCCCGCCAGCCCTCGGTGAGATGGTCGGGCTTGTCCGCCCACTGCACGCTCCGCTTCGCGGCGAGCTCCTGGAAGTTGACCACCACCTGGTAGAGATGGTTGAGCAGGTCGCGCACCGGGTAGTCGCTGCACGGGGTGGGCAGGTGCAACTGGTCGTCGGCGATGGCGCGGACCACCGCGACGGTCCGCGGCGCGGCCGCGGCCAGCAGATCACTAGTCTGGGTAGTCATAGGGCCAGCGTATGAGGGCGGTCTTGAAGAAATGCGACAGCAGCCGCGACGGGACAGCCGGGGCATCCTGGACCCGGCCCGGTTGCTCCGGGAGGTCCGCTTCCGCCGGCACCTGCCCGCCGTCGCGCTCCGCCCGTGGGTCGAGCACTACTGGTTCGTCGACTGGGAGCTGACCGAACCCTTCGTGCAGCACGTGGTGCCGCACCCCGCGGTCAACCTGGTCTTCCAGCGGGACGGGGCCGGGCCCGAGCGGGGTGAGGTGGCCGGGGTCGGGTTGGAACTCTTCTCGATCACGTTGCGTGGCACCGGGCGGGTCAGCGGCGTGCAGTTCCGGCCCGGCGGTTTTCACCCCTTCTGGCGCCGACCGGTCGCCGAACTCACCGGCCGGCGCTGGCCGTTCGCCGACCTCGCCGACCGTTGGCCACCCGCCGCGGCCGGCGGGCCGGACGGCCCCGGCCGCTGCGCCGGTACGGACGCCGAGCGCTGCCGCGCCCTGGACGACCTGCTCACCGGCTGGGCGCCCGAGCCGGGCCCGGTCACCGACGAGGTGATCTCGCTGGTCGAGGAGATCCGCACCGACCGGAGCCTGGTGCGGGTGGACGACTTCGCCGCCCGGCACGCCGTCTCCACCCGGCGGCTGCAACGGCTCTTCCTGGACCACGTCGGGATCAGCCCGAAGTGGGTGATCCGGCGCTACCGGCTCCAGGAGGCCATCGAGCAGGCGGCCGGCGGCCCGCTCGACTGGGCGGGCCTCGCCGCCGACCTCGGCTACAGCGACCAGGCCCACCTGGTGCGTGAGTTCACCGCCGTCACCGGCGTCTCCCCCGCCGCCTACGCCCGCTCGGTCAGCTGACCGGCCCGCCCCCGCCTACCCTCGGCTCCCAATCCGCCGCCTGACCTCACCGATCTTGCATTTTCCACCCCGGCAAACCGGGGCAGAAGGTGCGTTCCGGGGGCCACAAGTGCAAGATCGCGGAGACGCGGCGGTGCGGGCCGGGGTCAGCGGCGGCGCAGCGCCACCACGGCGACGTCGTCCTGGATCTCCGGCGGGGCCAGCTGGACCAGCAGCCGCTGGCAGAACCGGTCCAGGTCGTCCTCGACCTCGGCGGCGCCGGCGGCCAGCGCGGCCAGCCCGTCGTCGATGGTGGCCTCCCGGCGCTCGATCAGCCCGTCGGTGTAGAACACTCTCAGCTACTTGCCGCACGGCAACGATATGACCGGCGGCACCGGTACCGGCTCCCGTTCTGCCACTCCTTGCCCGGTGGGATAACGTTCCACCGATAACAGGAGGTCTGGCGTATGTCCTTGACGGTGCACACGGAACAGCGCGGCGACGTGGTCGTCGTGTCGGTCGCGGGCGAGCTGGACATGGCGACCGCTCCGCAGCTGCAGGACCAGATCACCGACCTGCTCGACAAGGGCCGCAGCCGCCTGGTGTTCGACCTGGCGGAGGTCTCCTTCTGCGACTCCACCGGGCTGTCGGTCTTCGTCCGCGCCAAGAACAGCTGCGACGAGGCCGGCGGCGTGGTGCGGCTGGCCGCCCCGCAGCGGGGTGTGCTGCGCATCCTGGAGGTCAGCGGCCTGGTCGAGGTGCTGCACACCTACCCCACGGTCGAGCAGGCCGTCGCCGGCGACCCGACCCCGGCCTCCTCCTGAGCGTTCCAACTCACGCCTCGTCCTCGATGTGCCGGGGACGGGCGATCACCATGCCCGCGCCCGTCTGCACCGCGAGCGCGACCAGCAGGAACCCGATCGGCGCGGTCCAGCCGCCGGTCGCCTCGTAGAGGATGCCCACCAGCAGTGGGCCCAGGGCCGCGACGAGGTAGCCGACGCTCTGACTGAACGCGGAGAGCGCGACCGTCCCCTCGGTGGTCCGGGCGCGCAGCCCGATGGTCGCCAGGATCATCGGGAAGGCGCTCTGCCCGATCGCGAGCAGCACCACCCAGAGCAGCGCCCCGTCGTGCGGCGCGACGGCCATCCCGACGTAGGCGAGAGCCATCGCGGCGGAGAGCGTCAGCACCAGCGGGTGCAGCGCGCGCAGCCGGCCGGCCAGGGTCGGCATGAGCAGCGCGATCGGCACGCCCAGCGCCGTCACCCCGGCGAGCAGCAGGCCGGCGTCCTGGGGGCGGTAGCCGGCGTCGCGGAAGAGCTGGGCCAGCCAGCCCATGATCGCGTACGCGCCCAGCGACTGCGTGCCGAAGTAGACCGCCATCGCCCAGCCGAGCCGGGTCCGTCCCGGCCGGATCCGGCTCGACCGGGGCACCACCGCCGCCGGGGTCGCCGCCCGCCGGGCGGCCCGCGCCCGCAGCGCCAGCGGCACCCACGGGAGCAGGGCCGCCAGGGCCAGCCCGGCCCAGACGGCGAGCCCGGCCCGCCAGGTGCCGAACACGTGCGCCACCGGCACCGCCGCCGCGGCGGCCACCGCCGCCCCCACCGTCAGCGTCATCGAGTACGCCCCGGTGACCAGCCCGATGCGGTGCGGGAAGTACTGCTTGACCAGGAGCGGGAGCAGGACGTTCGCCACCGCGATCCCGGCCAGCGCGAGGGCGCTGCCGGCGATGAAGACCAGCGCGGAGTCCGTGCCGACGCGGACCAGCTGGCCGGCGGCGAGGATCGTCATCGCCACCACGAGCACCCGGGCCGGGGAGTGCCGGCGGACCAGTCGAGGGGTGAGTGCCCCGAAGACGGCGAAGGCCACCGCGGGCAGGGTGGTCACGAGCCCGGCCAGCGCACCGGAGAGGGCCAGGCCGTCGCGCACCTCGTCGAGCAGGGCGCCGAGGCTGGTGATGGCGGCCCGCAGGTTGAGCGCGACGAGCAGCATGCCGACGAGCACGAGCAGGCCACCGGCGACCGGGCCGACCGACCCGGGGGTGGCGCCGGACGGTCCGGCGGCGGGAGCTGCCGCATCCGCCGACGCGCTGGCCGGGGTGGGCAGGTCAACCGGCCCGGCGATCGTCTTCCGACCGGAACGCGGCGGGGCTCCGGCGTCGACGGCGGCGGTGGTTGGCGGGGTCATGCGTCTGAACCTACAATCATGGGATGAATTTCGGGCAGGAGTTGTAACCAGTGCCACCCGCGGTTGATTCCGTCACCGTCCCGCCCCGCGGCCACCGGGTCCGGCAGACCATCGAGCAGCTCCGCGCGCGGATCCTCGGCGGCGAGTGGCCGGTGGGCGGTCGGATCCCCACCGAGCCGCAGCTCGTCGCGGCGCTCGGGGTGGGGCGCAACACGGTCCGCGAGGCGGTCCGCGCCCTGGTGCACGCCGGGGTGCTGGAGTGCCGGCAGGGCTCCGGGACGTACGTGGTGTCGACCGACGAGCTGGCCCCGGTGGTGGCCCGCCGGCTCACCGACGACCGGATGGCCGAGGTCGTCGAGGTGCGGCGCGCCTTCGAGGTGGAGGCGGCCCGGCTGGCCGCGCTGCGGCGTACGCCCGAGGACCTGGCCGCGCTCGACGGCGCGCTCGCGGCCCGCGAGGCGGCCTGGCGCGGCGGCCGGGTCGACGAGTTCGTGGAGGCCGACGCCGCGCTGCACACCGCGGTGGTCGCCGCCGCGCACAACGGCATGCTCGCCGAGTTGTACGCCTCGGTCGGCACCGCGCTGCGCAGCACGGTCGCCCAGGCGATGGGCGGCGCCCTGGAGCCGGAGCGCTACGTCGACCACTCCCGGCTGGTCGAGGCGATCCGGGCCGGCGACCCGGCGCGGGCGGCCATCGAGGCCGGCGCTTTCCTGGAGCCCCCGCCCGGGGCATAGGTTGTCCCGGACGGAAGACCGGACACCTCGGGAGTACGGATGCTCAAGGGCTTCAAAGACTTCATCATGCGCGGAAACGTCGTCGACCTGGCGGTCGGCGTCGTCATCGGCGCCGCGTTCACGGCGGTCGTTACATCGCTGACCAACGCGTTCCTCAAGCCGTTGATCGCGCTTTTCGTGTTGCTGCTCACCGGCAAGAGCAACGGGCTCGAGGGAGCCGCGTGGACGATCCGCGGGGTCGACTTCGACTGGATCAGCTTCGTGAACGCGCTGATCACCTTCCTGCTCACCGCGGCGGCGCTGTACTTCCTGGTGGTCTACCCGATGAACAAGCTGGCCGAGCGGCGCAAGCGGGGCGAGGAGCCGCCGCCGGCCGCGCCCAGCGAGGAGGTCAAGCTGCTCACCGAGATCCGCGACGCCCTGGTCGCCGCCGGGCACGCCACCCCGGGTCAGCAGCGCGGCGCGCTCGACGACGTGCTCGGCCGGCGACCGGAACCGCCCACCGCGCGCTGAATCCGGCATCCGCACATCGGCCCCCATGGGATTCCCGTGGGGGCCACACATTCTCGTACGTGTGTTCGATAGAGTCCCGCCATGGAGCAGCGAAAGCACTGGTGGAACGGGAAATGGGGGCGGCTGGCCCGGCGGGACGTCTTCCTCCGGGTGGACGCCGACCGCTGGTATGTCGAGCAGCGCGCCGGCGGCGCCGAGGGGATCTCCCAGTTCTACGAGTACGACAGTGCCGACGAGGCCGAGGAGACGGTCCGGGCGCTGCTCGACGGGGCGGACGCCTGGCGCGAACTCTCCCCCCGACCGCCCGGCGGCTGGTCGACGGGGGCCTGACCGGAGCGGCCTCGGCGGAGCGTGACCGAGGGAGCCTCGGCGGGGCGTTGCCGGGGCGGCGTCGGCGGGGCGTTGCCGGGGCGGCGTCGGCGGGGCCTGACCGGGCGGCGTTTAGCGGCGCGCCGGCCCGGGAACCGCGCCACAATGAACCAGCAGGGCACCGGGCAGCAGCCGACCATCTCCAGGGTCACCACCGGAATGCGGGTGATCGACGCCGCCGGCACCGAGGTCGGCACCGTGGACCTGGTCCAGCGGGGTGACCCGAACGCGGTGACCGTGCAGGCGCCGACCGCCGACCCGGGCAGCAGCCTGGACGAGCTGATCGAGTCGACAGCGGTCGAGGAGCCGGACGTGCCGGCCGACCTGGCGGCCCGGCTGCTGCACAGCGGCTACCTGAAGGTCTCCACCGACCTGGTTCGCACCGGCGCGGTCTACGTGCTGGCCGACCAGATCGCCGCGATCGCCGACGACCGCGTCCGCCTCACCGTCCCCGCCACCGACCTACCCCAGGAGGAGTGACCGCACCCCGCCTCTCACGTCCACTCGCCGCCTCCCGTGGCTCACCGGGCCTCGAAGATCGTCTGCTGCTGGGCAGGGCCGGAAGGGGTGCTGGCACCTGCTGAGCGTCAGACGATCTCGGTTGCCGGCGCGGCCGGCGCGGCTGGCGTCGGGGCGGGGGGCTGCGGGGTGGGGGGTTTGGTGGGGGTTGGGGGTGGGGTGCGGCGGCGGTGGAAGAGGAGGAGCATCAGTCCGCCGGCGACCAGGCCCCAGAACGCGCCGCCCACGCCGAGCAGGGTCACCCCGGAGGCGGTGACGACGAAGGTGACCACCGCCGCCTCGCGCGCCGCCGGCTCGGCGAGCGCCGAGGTGAGCGCGGTGGCCAGCGCGCCGAGCAGCGCCAGGCCGGCGACCGCCTCGATCAGCACCGGCGGGGAGAGCGCGACCAGCGCGGTGGCCGCCCCGGCACCCAGGCCGAGCAGGGCCAGCCCGGCCCCGGCGGTCACCGAGGCGATCCAGCGGCGGTCCGGATCCGGGTGGGCGTCCGGGCCCGCGGCCAGCGCGGCGGTGATCGCGGCCAGGTTGACCGCGTGCCCGCCGACGGGCGCGGCGACGGCGCTGGCCAGCCCGGTGACCCGCAACGCCGAGCCGAGCGGCGGCCGGTAGCCGTAGCCGACCAGCACCGCCGTCCCGGGCACGTTCTGCGCGGCCATGGTGACCAGGAACAGCGGCAGCGCCAGCCCGACCAGCGCGGCGACGTCCCAGGCCGGGGCGGTCAACTCGACCACCGGCCGCAGCCCGACGTCGCCGAGGCCGGCGGCCGGCGTGGTCAGCGCGATCGCCACCACCGCCACCACCAGCGCCCCGGGCACCGCCCAACGCCGCGCGAAGCGGTGCAGCAGCAGCCAGGCCGCCACCACCGGAACGGCCAGCCGGGGCACCTCGACCAGCGCGCGGACCGGCGCGGTGCAGAGCGGCAGCAGCACGCCGGCCAGCATCGCCCCGGCCACCGGTTGCGGGATCGCCGCGACGGCCCGGCCGAGCACCGGGAACAGCCCGGCGGCCACGATCAGCCCGCCGCAGACCAGGAACGCCCCGACCGCGACCGGCCAGCCCCCCGGCATCGGGCCCGTGGCCACCAGCAGCGCCGCACCCGGGGTGGACCAGGCGATGCTCATCGGCAGCCGGTGCCGCAGCCCGAGCCAGGCGGCGCAGAGACCGGACGCGAGGCAGAGCGCGAGCAGCCCCGAGGCGGCCTGCGCGTCGGTGGCGCCGACCGCCCGCAGGCCGGCCAGCACCACGGTGAACGAACTGGCGAAGCCGACCAGCGCGGTCACCACCCCGGCCAGCACCGGTTGGGTCTGCCCGGCCATCCCCGCCTCCCACCCCGGCGCTCCGCCGGATGCCCGTACGCCACCGTTCCGTAAACGGAACACCAATCGTGTAGCACCATAGCGGGGTGCCGCAGCCCTCACCAACCCGCCGAACGACCCCCGACCCCGGCGCCGACCCGGGCGCCGGCTCGGGTGCCGACCAGGGCGCTGGCCCGGATGCCGGCCCCAGCGCCGACCCGGGTGCCGGCCCGGGGGTTGGTGCCGGTGCAGACCAGGGCGCCGACTTGGGTGCCGCCGAGGTCGGCCGGCGGGTCCGCGCGCTCCGCGAGGAACGCGGGATCTCGCTCTCCGCGCTGGCCCGGCTGGCCGGGGTGGGCAAGGCGACCCTCTCCGGGCTGGAGAACGGCACCCGCAACCCCACCCTGGAGACGCTCTACGCGGTAACCGCGCAGCTCGGCGTACCGCTGACCGCTGTGCTCTGCGGACCGGCCGCGACGCCGACCGTACGCGGGGCGGCGGTCAGCGCCACCCTGCTGGAGGTCTTCGACGACGCCGATGCCACCTACGAGTTGTACCGGATGCGGGTCGCCCCCGGCCCCGGCCAACTCTCCCCCGCGCACCAGCCCGGCGTCACCGAGCACGTCACGGTCTTCGCCGGCGTGCTGCGCGCCGGCCCGGTGGACGCGCCGCTCACCGCGTCGGCCGGCGGGCACCTGCGCTGGACGTCTGACGTGCCGCACCTGTACGCCGCCGTCGGCGACGAGGAGGTGGCGGCCAGCCTGCTGCTCCGCTACCCGCGCCGCTGACCCGGGGCCGCACGCCCCGCACCGTGGCCGGGCCCGCCCGCGGCGCGGTCAGCCGTCGACCGGGGCGGGCAGCCGGTGCCGCACCGCCCAGATCGCCGCCTCGGTACGCGACGCCGCCCCGGTCTTGCGCAGCAGGTTGGACACGTGCACGGTGACCGTCCGCACCGAGATGCCCAGCTCCCGCGCCACCTGCTTGTTGGACATCCCGGCGACCAGGCAGCCGAGCACCTCCAACTCCCGCGAGGTCAGCTCCACCTCCCCGCCGGCCGGGAACTCCACCGGTGCCCGGGACGCCGGCGCCGCCGGTGACCGGAGCAGCTCCGCCGGCTCCTGACCGGCGTGCGCGGCGAGCAGCTCGGTCAGCGCGTCCGGGTTGCCGCCGGTGCGGGCGCAGACCGCGCGCACCACGGCGGCAGGTGGGCGCGTGCCGTCGTACACCTGGGTCAGCACCTCGGCGACCTCGGCCGGGCGCAGCGGACCGAGGCGCTGGCGCACCGCGCCCGGCACCCCGCAGAGCCGGGCCAACGCGCGGGCCGCGAGGTCCGGCGCGACCGCGTCCGCGGCGGGCCGGGTGGCCACCAGCAGCAGCGCCGGCAGTTCGGCGGCGGTGGCCAGCTCGCCGAGCAGGTTCAGGCTGGCCGGGTCGAGCGCGTGCAGGTCCTCCACCACCAGCACGGCCGGGCCGGCGCCGACCAGCAGCCGGACGGTCCGCACGGCGAGCCGGAGCAGGGCGCCCGGGGCGTACCGCTCGCGCGGCGCGGTGGGCTGCTGGGCCAGCCAGGCGAGCGCGTCCGGGGGCAGGTCGAGTGCGCTGGTGTCCCGGCCGCTGAGCACCGCGGCCAGCCAGTCGTACGGCGCCGGGTCGTGCACCCGGGCCGCGCCGGAGAGCAGCACCGCCGGCCGCGGGGTGAAGCTGTCCACGGCGGCGGCGACCAGCAGGCTCTTGCCCACCCCGGCGTCGCCGCTGATCACCGCGACGGTCGGCGCGGTACGCCGCCCGGTGACCACGGTGGACCAGGCCCGGTCGAGCTCGGCCAGCTCACCGGCGCGCCCGACCATGGACACCGGCATCATTCCCCAACCCTACGCAGTAGTGCGTAGAGACGGCGGCAGGGTGTTCTTGGCAAGCTTGTCCTATGACGCTGATCCTCCGCTCGGCCATCCGGAACGACATCGGCCTGGTCCGGACCAACAACGAGGACTCCGCCCTCGCCGGTGACCGCCTGGTCGCGGTGGCGGACGGTATGGGCGGCCTGCCGGCGGGCGAGGTGGCGAGCGAGATCGTCATCCGGATCCTGGACGAGCTGACGCCACCGTCGACGCCCGACGAGGCCGCGGACGCGCTGCGCGCCGTGGTGAGCACCGCAAACCAGCGCATCCACGCCGCCATCACCGTCGACCCGGCGCGCGAGGGGATGGGTACGACGCTGACCGCCGGCCTGCTCGCCGGGGACGCGCTGGTGCTCGCCCAGGTCGGCGACTCCCGCTGCTACCTGCTGCGCGACGGGGAGCTGAGCCAGCTCACCCGGGACGACACGTTCGTGCAGGCGCTGGTCGACCAGGGCGCGCTCTCGCCCGAGCAGGCCCGGCACCACCCGCAGCGGTCGCTGGTGACCCGGGCCGTGCAGGGCGCCGACACCCCGCCCGCGATCGGCGTGATCACGGTGGTGGCCGGCGACCGCCTGCTGCTGTGCAGTGACGGCCTCTCCGACTACGTGGCCGATCCGGAGATCGCCGCCGCGCTCACCCTGTACGCCGACCGCCAGCAGTGCGGCGAGCAGCTGGTCAAGCTCGCCCACCAGGCCGGCGCCCCGGACAACGTCACGGTCGTGGTCTCCGACGTCACCACTGCCTGAACCCCTGCGGCGGCCGGGCGGATTCCGGTTGCGCCGGCGGGCCGGTCGGGTTGGGATGATCAGATGATGGTCCGCCGGGTGACTTCCGAGGAACGACTGACCACCAGCTTCGTGCTCGGCGCGTACGCCTTCGAGGCGTCGCCGCGCAGCGCGGCCCGGGCCGAGGAGTTCCGCCGCTACCTGCCCTACAACGAGGGCAACCGGACGCTGGTGGTGGAGGAGGACGGCAGCACCCTGGCCGCCGCCTCGGCCATCCCGATGCGGCAGAACCTGCGCGGCGTGGTGCTGCCGATGGCCGGCGTCGCCGGGGTGGCCAGTCACCCGCTGGCCCGCCGCAAGGGGCACGTGCGGACCCTGCTGAACCAGCTCCTCGACGAGATGCGCGACGAGGGGCACCAGCTCAGCTCGCTCTACCCGTTCCGGCCCTCGTTCTACGCCCGGTTCGGCTACGTCGGGCTGCCGATGCCGCGCACCGCCACCTTCTCCCCGGCGGACCTCGGCGAGCTGGTCGCCGCCGACCTGCCCGGCGAGGTGGGTTGGGAACGGATCGGTGCCGGCTACCCGACCTGGCGCGAGTTCACCGAGCGCTGCCTGCGCGAGCGGCACGGCTTCGCGATCTTCCCGGACTACCGGGACGTCGGGCTGCGCGACCGCGACGAGCACTGGCTGCTCACCGCGCGCAGCGGCGGAACGGTCACCGGCGCGGTGACCTACCGGATCGACGACCACGGCGGCACCCTGGTCGCCGAGGACCTGCTCGCCACCGACCCGTACGCCCGCGCGCTGCTGTTGCAGTTCTTCGCCCGGCACGTCGACCAGGTGGCGAAGGTGACCGTCCGGCTCCCCGCCGACGAGCTGCCCGAGCTGTGGCTGACCGACCTGGCGGTGCAGGTCGAGGCGCGGGTGACCCGGCCGGACTCGGCCGCCCCGATGGCCCGGCTGCTGTCGGTGGACGCGCTGGCCGGCCTGCCCGCCGGGCCGGGCCGGGTACGCGTCGAGCTGACCGGCGACCGCTGGCTGGCCGGGGCGTACCTGCTGGACGGCACGACCGGCTCGCTGGAGCTGGTCACCGGCCCGGCCACCGGCACCCCGCCCAAGGCCACGCTGACCGCCGCCGGGCTCTCCGCCCTCGCGTACGGGGTGCTCGACCCGGCCGAGGTGCACCTGCGCGGGCTGGGCGACGTGCCGGCGGACGCCGGGGCCGAGCTGCGCCGACTCTTCCCGCGCCAGCTGCCGTACCTCTTCGCCGACTTCTGACCGCGCGGGTGTGCGGACAGCGCTCGGCCGCTGGGTGGTTCGCCACTTCCGGGACGTAGCCGCGCTCCTGGCGTGCGACAGCGCCCGATCGGGGTAGCCTCCGGCCCGTGCCGGAATCGTTGGAGGCGGGTGGGTGGGGGCTGCTGGCCGGCTCCGCCCTGCTGATCGGGGCGGCGGCGGGCTGGTACGCCCGGGTGCCGCAGCGGATCATCGCCTCGATCATGGCGTTCGGTGCCGGCACGCTGCTCTCGGCCGTCTCCTTCGAACTGATCATCACGGCGTACGAGCACGGCGGGGTGCTGCCGACCACGCTCGGCGCGGCGGCCGGGGCGGTGGTCTTCACACTGGCCAATGTGGTGCTGGCGCGGCGCGGCGGGCAGCACCGCAAGCGCTCCGGCCGGCGGCAGCCCACCGAGGCCGAACGACCCGGCTCGGGCAACGCGATAGCGGTCGGCGCGCTGCTGGACGGCGTACCGGAGTCGGTGGTGATCGGGGCCAGCCTGCTCGGCGGCAAGACGGTCAGCCTGGTCACGGTGGGCGCGGTCTTCCTCAGCAACGTGCCGGAGGCGCTGTCCAGCGCGGCCGGCATGCGGCACGCCGGCCGGAGCCGGCGCTGGGTCTTCACGCTCTGGACGCTGATCGCGCTGGCCACCGGGCTGTCCGCAGTCGCCGGCTACGTCCTGCTCGGCGACGCCTCACCGGCGGCGCTGGCGGCGATCACCGCGCTCGCGGCGGGCGGCATCCTCGCCATGATCATCGACACCATGGTGCCGGAGGCGTTCGAGAACGCGCACCTGCTCGCCGGCCTGATCACGGTCGTCGGGTTCCTGATCGCCTTCGCGGTCGCCCATCCTTAGCTCCGGGTTAAACCGTCGCGCCGGGTCGGTCCGGACGGCCGGCGGGCTCCTAGCATCACGGGGTGCGCCTGAAGTCGCTGCTCGTCCCGCTCGCGCTGACCGTCGCCGCGGCGGGCCTGCCGGCCTGCGGATCGTCCGACGTGCCCCGGGCCGAGCCGTCGGCGTCGGCTGACGCGCCCAGCCCCGGCCCGGACGCCGCTTCGGCGGCCCGGGTGGGTCTCGGCGGCCCGGGGTCGAGCGCCAGCCCGAAGCCCTCGACCGGTGCCGTGCCGAAGGCCGGCAACCCGAACGGACGCGCCGGCGTGCCGGCCGAGGCGCGGGCGGTGGACACCTCGAAGCCGACCCGCCGGATCGGCACCGGCACGGCGGCGAGCTGCACCTCCGAGGCGGTGGTCAAGGCGGTGGCGGCCGGCGGGATCATCACCTTCGACTGCGGGCCCGACCCGGTGACCATCGCGATGAAGGCCACCGCCAAGGTACGCAACGCCAACGGGCCGAAGGTGGTGCTGGACGGCGGCGGCAAGGTCACCCTCAGCGGTCAGGGCCGGCGGCGGATCCTCTACATGAACACCTGCGACAGCGCGCAGGGCTGGACCACCTCGCACTGCCAGAACCAGGACCACCCGCAGCTCACCGTGCAGAACCTGACCTTCGCCGACGGCAACTCCACCGGGGACCGGGCCGAGGGCGGCGGCGGTGGGGCGATCTTCGTCCGGGGCGGCCGGTTCAAGGTGGTCAACTCCCGCTTCGTCCGCAACCGCTGCGACCGTACCGGCCCGGACCTGGGTGGCGCGGCCGTCCGGGTGCTCAGCCAGCACGAGAACAAGCCGGTGTACGTGGTGCAGAGCACCTTCGACGGCGGCTCCTGCTCGAACGGCGGGGCGCTGAGCAGCATCGGCGTCTCCTGGGTGGTGCTGAACAGCGTGTTCACCCGCAACCAGGCGCTCGGCAACGGCGCCAACCCGGCCCGGGCCGGCACCCCGGGCGGCGGCAGCGGCGGCGCGATCTACTGCGACGGGGACGAGTTCACCGTCCGGATCGCCGGCACGATCATCGAGGGCAACCGGGCGAAGGAGGGCGGCGGCGCCATCTTCTTCGTCAGCAACAATCGCACCGGCACCCTGAAGATCGAAGGCTCCACCCTCCGCCGCAACCCCAGCGACGGCTTCGAGACCCCCAACTACCCCGGCATCTTCTTCCTGGGCGCCCGCCCACCCACCGTGACGTCCTCCCGCCTCACCTGACCGGTGGCGACCCTCGTTGATCATGAAGTTGGTGCCGCGACACGAGTGCCACCAACTTCATGATCAACGGCGGGAACCGGTCTGTTGGGTGGGTCAGTAGGGGTTCTTGTGGCCGGCGGGGCGGGCGCGGAGGAGGGCCGCGGGCCGGCCGGGGAGGTCGCGGGCGGCGGACATGGGCGGGCTGGGGGTGTGCGCGCGGGCGGCCATGCCGGCGAAGAGTTCCTTCAGGGCGGCGAGCGCGTCGGTCCGGGGCTCCCAGCCCAGTTCCCGCTCGGCCCGCTCGCTGGACATCAGCGGCGCGTTCAACGCCAGCTCCACCCAGCCGGCGTCGATCGGTTGCAGCCGCGCCCGCCAGGTCAGCGCGGCGGCGACGCGCAGCACCGGGGCGGCCACCGGCACCGTCCAGCCGTGGAAGTGCCGGGCCACCAGTTCCGGGGTCAGCACCGGGTCCGCGGCCAGGTTGAAGGGCCCGCGCGCATCACCCAGCAGAGCCCGGGCGTACGCGTCGGCGACGTCGTCGGTGTGCACCGCCTGCATCCGCAGCCGGCGGTGGGTCGGCACCAGCGGGATCCGGCCGTACTTCAGCAGCCGGACCGGCGCGAACGGGCCGAGGAAGTAGCGGCTGATCTCGGTGGCGGCCTCCCGCTGGAAGTTCAACCCGGGCCGCATCCGCACCACCCGCACCGCCGGGTGCTCCCGCTCCAACCGGTCGAGCAGCGCCTCGACCTCGGCCTTGTGCCGGCTGTACGACGACGCGGGCACCCCGGTCGCCGGCCAGCGCTCGCTCACCGGGTGGTCCTTCGGGCCGGGCGCGTAGACGCCGACCGACGAGGCGTACACCAGGGCCGGAACGTTGGCCCGGGCCACCGCGTCGAGCACCGCCCGGCTGCCCTCGACGTTGGTCCGGCGCAGCACCCCCTGGTCGTGGCTGGGCTGGATCTGCCAGGCCAGGTGCACCACCGCGTCCGCCCCGGTGAAGACCTCGGCGAGCTGGCCGGCGGCGCCCGGCTGGCCGATGTCGCAGGAGTGCCACTCCACCTGGTCGTACGGCTCACCGGCGTCCGGGCCGGGCAGCCGGCGGACCACCCCGGCCAGTTCCACTCCGCGCTCCCGGCGCAGCCGCCGCAACAGGGCGGTACCCGCGTTGCCGGTCGCCCCCACCACCACGATCCGCATGCCCGACCCGTACCCGGTCAGCCGCCCATCAACCGCCCGTCTTCGCCACCGGCCCGGCCTGCGTCCGCCCGCTCTCCCGGCCCGTCCGCGCCCAGGAGGTCGCGCGGAGTTGCGGCTCTGGTGGATCTCACGCTGCGGGCGGCCTCGGGAATCTCGCACCGCAGGGCTGCCCGGGCCCTCAGGCCGTCGGCGGCCCGGAGCCCGGATTCGGGGGGTCCCGCGCCACTGCCGGGCTGGGCGGAACTGTTGTCAGGGGCGGGGAGCGTGGCGGACCCAGGCCTGCTTCTCGTCCCGACGGCGGCCGGCGGTGGCGGCCAGGCAGCGCGGGCAGACCCAGCCGACCGGGTCGGCCTCGGTGAGCTGGTCGGTGCCGGAGTAGTCGAACCGCACGTGCGGGAAGCGGCGCAGCCGGGTACGGCTCAACGGCAGCCCGCAGACGGTCTGGTTCTGCCCCGGCAGCCAGGCGTGCACCTCGCCACCCGGCTCCCGTACGCCGTCCGGGCCGACCTCCTCGCTGGAAGCCGCCACGGCCGGGATGCTGCTCATCCTCATGCCGGTACGGTTCCCGCCCGTCCTTCCCCTATGCGGTCACTGCCGGAGAAGTCGAGCGGCGTCCGGTTACCGCGACCCGCTGCCGGGCGCCCGCCGCGGCCGGCAGCGGCGCGACCGGCGAGAGTCGCATCGACTGGAAGTCCGGTAACCTGAGCGCGCGGGCCGCTAGCTCAATGGCAGAGCTGTGGACTTTTAATCCATAGGTTCAGGGTTCGAGTCCCTGGCGGCCCACTCCATGACGTGCGGTACGCCGCCGCTCGGTGGATACGGACCCGGCGAGGTTCCGTGCTCTGTCTGCGTGTTACTTGCGGCTATCCGGCGCGCGCTGACGCGGCGCTATCTGCTGGCTGCGACGATGCGCGCGGCGTGCCGGCTCAGGCTGATGGCAGGTCGGCGATGATGCGCGCGAGAGTGCGTCGGCCCATCCGACTCATGGCGGCGTTGGTCTGGTGGTAGTACCAAACCACCCCCATTGCCTGCTGGAAGGCCCACGCTTTGCCGCGCTCCCATTCGAGATCGTCGCAGCCGAGTTGCTGCCGAAATGCCTGACGTGGCTCGCGTTCCAGCAGGTGCCAGGCACTTATGAGGTCAAGGGCAGGGTCGGCGGGCCCCAGTCCGCCCACGTCGAGAACCCCGGCCAGCCGCCCGTCGGAGACGAGGACGTTTCCCGGAATGAGATCACCATGGTTCATCCCATCCGGGGCCTCGCCCCGCGGCAGTTCCCTCATGACCTCCCAGATCCGGCGGAGCAGCGGGACGTCCAGCAGCGTCTCGCTGTGCCTGAAACAGGTCTCCATCCACCCGTCGTGCGCTGATAGCTCGCCACCGCGACCCTGGCCGGTAAACGTGCGTCCCCGTGCGTCGATGGTTCGCACGCCACTGACGAACTCGGCCAGATCGTGCGCGAACGCGATCGAGTCACCCGGGTCCTGGTCGGTGGCTACGACACCGGGTACCCACGTCTGCACCGACCATGGAAGCGGGTAGCCGGCGCCGGGTGCACCGATGGCGACCGGCTCGGGGGTGGGAAATCGCGTACGACCCATCAGTTCTCGGGCCGCTTCTGCTTCGCGTTCCAGCCAGCCTTGCGCCGCGTCGACCTCACGAGGCTGAAGGGGGAACCGGGCCGTGAACCGTTCCCCGATACGGAAGATGGCGTTGACCGTTCCCCGCGAAGCGACGCGCCTGACAGGCAGGCTCCGCCACTCGGGGAACTGCGCGTCTACCAGCTCACGCACCGCGTTGAGTGAGACTGTGAGCTGGCCATCGTGCATCGGCACATCCGGCGATAGGGGTAGGCGGTGGGTAGCGGCTGGCACGACGATCATCCTTGGTCAGGTGTTCTGGGCGGCGACTGTGGCTCGAGGGTGGCCGGTGGCAGGGCTTGACGCCAGATGGCGGGCAAGAGCGCTGGCGGCGACCAGCGGGCTGATCGTCCGGGGGAGGTAGCTGTTTCCGACGGCGACCCCGCAGGTGAGGGCGAGGAGCACCAGCAGCCTGCGCTCATTTGCGAACCGCCTGTCCGAAAGCGTCGATCACGTCAGTCCACCGGCCCGCCGGCGACGTAGATGACCTGGCCGGAGACGAACCCGGCCTCGGGGCTGACCAGGTACGACGCGGTGTGCGCGATGTCCTCGGGCTGGCCGACCCGACGTACCGGGATGGTCTGCGCCACGATCCGCTGGTGCTCCTCGAAGCTGCGGCCCCGCCGCTGGGCCGCGACCCTGGTCATGTCACTGACCACGAAGCCCGGCCCGATGGCGTTCGCCGTCACGCCGTGCTGCCCGAGGCGCAGCGCGAGCGATTTGGTGAAGCCGATCAGACCGGCCTTCGCGGCGGCATAGTCGACGCGGCCGGAGTCGCCGAGCGCGGAGATGCTGGACATGTTGACGATCCGGCCCCAGCCGGCCGCCGTCATGTAGGGGGTCACGGCCCGGGCGAGGAAGAACGCTCCGCGCAGGCTGACCCCGGTGACCGCGTCCCACTGCTGGGTGCTCGTCTCCTCGACGCCGGCGTTGGGGCCGCCGATGCCGGCGTTGTTGACCAGCACCGTCGGTGGTCCCAAGTCGGCGGCGATCCGAGCGACAGCGTCGGTCACGGCCGACTCGTCGTTGACGTCGGCGGCGAACGCCGCCGCTGTTCCGCCGTCGCGGTTGATGGCAGCCACGGTGCCGGCGCAGTCTTCCTCGACCAGGTCGACCACGGCGACAGCGAGGCCATCGCGCGCCAAACGCCTGGCCACCCCGGCGCCGATGCCGCGTGCCGCGCCCGTGACGATCGCCGTACGCCGAATGGTCTGGTCGGTCATGTTGATCTGTGTCATGGCGGAAAGTCCACGGCACCCCGGCGGCGATCGCCAAGCGATGTAGCATCCAGCTAAATGATCCGCTTCATGCTCGGCGTCGAAGACCTCGCGGACACCCGCTTCGCGATCTCACCGATCCACGAGACCGTGCTCAGTCTCAGGGTGTTACGCGAGCCTGGCCTGTACGCGCTGCACCTGCCCTGGCGCAGGTCGGTTCTCGGCAGACTCGATGCGCCCGGTGCCGACGTGCTGATGTCCCTGGTCGGGCCAGACCGCTGCGTTCCGGACTTCCTCACGCCCCGGCCGGCGAGCTTCGCCGCGGCCTTCGAGGACGAACTTGCCGCCGTACGCCGAACACCTCCGGACGTCGTACGCCGCGACGTGCTGGCCGTGTACCCACGTGGCGGGCTACCGACCGCCTTTCAGGACATCACCGCGAACGAGGATGGACCGGTGCTCGCACTCCGCGACGCCATCTGCGACCGCCTGCACCGCTATTGGCAAGCAGCGATCAAGCCGACGTGGCCGCAGATGCGACTCGTCCTGGAAGCGGACACGACCTACCGCGCCCGACAACTGGCCGTAGGCGGCGCACGCCTGCTCTTCGCCGACATGCACCCGAATCTGCGCTGGCAGGACGGCGTCCTGCACATCGACAAGCTGATCGGCAGGCACCACGTCGCGGCAGCCGGCCGAGGACTGCTTCTGGTGCCATCCATCTTCTCCCACAGGCCCGCCCCGCCAGTCAGCCCGGACGAGCCACCAATGCTGGCATACCCCTGCCGTGGAGTGGCAACGCTCTGGGCGCCGGTACCGACCGCCGACGCGACCGCCGTCACATCGCTCCTCGGCGCGCCCAAAGCGCGACTGCTCCAACTCCTTGCCGAACCGCTACCGACCGTGGAGATCGCCCGCCGGCTCACAGTCACACCCAGCGCCGTGTCACAGCACCTACAGGTCCTCCACGCGACAGGCCTGATCACTCGCGCCCGCGACGGACGGCACGTGCTGTACCGGCGCAGCCCACTTGGCGATCAGGTGGTCGGCCAGTCGACGGAGCAGTGATCCTCGCAGCCCGGCGTAGAGGCACCCCGGCTAGGGCGGATCGTCGGTGAGGGTGTACCGGCGCACCCGGACGGGCCGGCTTCCGCGTCGGCCCAGGTGGCGGTGGTCGTGTCGGTGTGCCGCCAGCCGCTGCGCTCGTATAGGGCGATGGCGGAGGCTTACCGCTCGTGATCGACGATCTCCAGGACGAGCGGAAGTCGGTGTTCGGTGGCCCGATGGCGGGCGTGGGTCAGGAGCTGGATTCCAACCTTGTGCCCGCGGGCCGCCGGCGCTAGGAACAGGCGGCTGACCTCGACAGCGGCCAATCATGATCAGATTGTCACACCGTCCCTGAGTTGGGCCAGCAGCCCGGCTCGATCGATCTGGATCCAGTACTCCGTGATCAGCCCGTCCTCGACGTGATAGACGACCGAGTTGATCTGCCGAACGATCCGACCGGTCGGCGCAATGCCCTCCACCGGCCCGAGGTGGTGCCCCACCTGGGCCAGCCGGACATGCGCTCGCGCGCCGTCGACCAGAAACTCTTCGATCGTGAGGTCGAACGCGCCCCAGCTGGCGGTCATCTCCCGGACGTGCTCAGCGTAGTCGTCCGGAGTCCGTTCAACCGTTGCCAAGTCCTCGGACTGCACCTGGTGGGCTCGCACCGTCGGTGCCATGAACTCCGCAGCCCGCTGGGGCTCGTGACCGGAGCGGACGTACCGGAGGAAGTCACCGACGACGCGACGCGTCACCTCACTGTCGATCATGAGGTGACCATGGCAGCTGGGAGCCGGTACGGGAAGCCTGCCGGCGGGTGGGCTCACTCACCCCCGGGGGCAAGTGAGCCCGAGCGACCCGGCGCCGTCACCTCGACCATGCCCTGGCCGGGCTGACCTCCGCCCCGTCCGATGCCGCTGTTGCCACGGTCGGTCGCTGGCGTGAGGTCTAGCGGTCGGCGATCGCTGCGACTGCCTCGACCTCGATCAGCAGATCCGGTCGGAACAGACCTGCTACTCCACAACGCCTTTCCGGCGCAGACCGTCGACGAGGTCGCGGCCATCGGCGCGGACGCCAGCAGCCGGCAGGGGCGGCCTCAACCCAGTTCGACACGTCGTGCGCGTCGTAGGCGAGAATGCCTTCCCATGGGCCTTGATCTCTATGTCGGACCACTGACCCGCTACCACCTGAACGACTGGCTGACCATCACACAGCAGATCGGCGCACAGGACGGATTCACCGTGCGGGTCATCCGGGCGCAGGAGGATGAGGACCAGGAAACCGACCCCGAGGTGGTG
This sequence comes from Micromonospora sp. CNZ280, assembly GCF_011759515.1. Lineage (NCBI taxonomy): Bacteria > Bacillati > Actinomycetota > Actinomycetes > Micromonosporales > Micromonosporaceae > Micromonospora > Micromonospora sp. CNZ280. The sequence continues at coordinate 2,279,720 of NZ_JAAOYP010000001.1, read as the reverse complement.
CAGACCGCCGTGCGGGAGTGGCAGCAGTGGCTCGGCGAGGCGCTCGGCGGCCCGGTGGACTGGCCGGAGGGCACGACCCAGCCGTACTGGACCGACAAGCCCGACTGGGACGGATTCGGCGCCGTGCTGCTGCTCGCCGCGTACGACGAGCGTCCGGACCTGCAGCCGAGCCCCTGGGACAAGCCGGACAGCCCGCGTGAGTTCGCCGACGCTCCCGCGTACCAGGCGGCCTCAGCGCAGCCCGAGCGCTACCTCACCCTGCTGTCCGGGGTGGAGTGGTGGTTGCCGCTCGCCGCGGATCCGCTCGTGATCGAGGCGTCCCGGCCGACGGGTCAGCCGACCCTGATGGGTTCGGTCGACCGGCTGGCCGCGGAGCTGCACCTGCTGGCCGAACGCACCGGCCTCCTCACCGGGTACGACCCGGCCGAGCTGCGGCGAGGGCTGTTCACCGACGACCCGACGGTGGAGGACCTCGCCCGGTTCGGCCTCGCGGTGATGCTCGAGCTGGCCGAGACCGCGATCGAGCACCGTCAGCCCCTTCTCCTCGACTATTGACGCCACCGTTCGGGCCAGGCGGGCCAGCTCTGGCACGACGAGCGAGCCGGAGCGGTTAGCCGCTGAGACTCAGGGACGGAACGGCAGAGGGCATGACCAAGACCGGGATCGTGCGATGCCTCAAGCGGTACGCACGTGAACCTTCCACCTGCTCGCGTCGCTACCTCTGACCAGGCATCCTTGCCTGGTGGCACCGCTACTGACCGAGGACGAGTACAAGGCAACGATGGGACCCCACCCCGTGAGAGTGGGCCCGGACCAGGAGCCCCCCTTCGACTTCTGGCCCTACTTCGACTCCATCCCCGAAGACGACTTCAACGGGCACGACTTCTCCGAAGGCCGCGTAACCTACGTCTGGCAGTCGCCAGACGGCGCACACCAACACGTCCTGGTCGACTGCGAGACATCCAACGTGTTCCTGGTCCTCGTGCTCGACCTACGTGCCTCCTCGGTCCTCGGTCACCACCTACTCGACCTCAACCGGCTCTACGGACTTGCCTGAGCCCCGCACCCCACCCCGATCGGCGGAGCCAGGAGCGTCCCGCGGTGCCGCCGGGCCTATGGTGCCGGCGCTACGAATGCGAAGCGATGAGCGAACTCGACAGCCTCCGCCAGGCGCAGGGCTGTGACGGGCGACCCGCTCGACGGTGGCGAGTCCAGGCAGATCGATAAGCGGGAGCAGCAGTTCTCGTCGCGCACACGTCAGATGGTCTCAACGCTTGCCCTGGTCGGCAGCTCGTGTCGACGCAGCAGCAGGATGGCCAGCGCCAGGGCCGCGAAGGCGAGAGCGTTGAGCGGACTGGTGTCGAGCACGGCCACGTTGGTGACGGCTGCCCCGAGGAGCAAGCCCAGCAGGCAGAGTGCGGCCAGGGCTCGCACCCGTGGGACCACCAGACCCACCCCGCCCGCCACTTCGAGTGCGCCGACCAGGAAGCGCAGCCACTGGCCGGCACCGATGTCGTCGAACACCTCGACCATGGCGGGGTCGCCGGTGAGCTTGAGCAGCCCGGCCCCGGCGATGGCGAAGCCGAGCAGGATCTGCAGCACCCAGGCGGTGATCGTGGCGGCTCGGCGGGTTCTCGGGAGTGCGTTCTTCCGTGACACGGCCCCTGTCCTCTCCTCGTGCCGGCACCTCGGTGGTGCCCGTCACCGGAGACGTCGAGGCCGGCGACCCGAACCGGACATCGGCAGGCCGAAACTGGCAAGCTGGCACGGAGCAGCGGCGGCTCACGCCTCCCGGGTCGGCCGAACTGGCTCCTCGTTATTGGGTGGCGTGCGCAAAGGGGTGCGAGCAGGCTCGGGTTCATGACGAGCAGCGACCTGTGGGACGAGGACACCGCGGAGCGGTACGACGACCTTTCGGCCGAGATGTTCGCACCGGAGGTGCTCGACCCGGCGGTGGACTTCCTCGCCCGGCTGGCCGGATCCGGCCCCGCGCTGGAGTTCGCGATCGGCACCGGCCGGGTGGCGGTCCCGCTCGCTGCCCGCGGCATTCCGGTGACCGGGATCGAGTTGTCGGCGCCGATGGCCGAGCGGCTGCGGCGCAAGGTGCCCGCGGAGCAGGTGCCGGTCGTCGTCGGTGACATGGCCACCACCCGGGTTCCCGGTCGGTTCTCGCTGGTGTACGTCGTGTGGAACAGCATCGGCAATCTGTGCACCCAGGACGAGCAGGTGGAGTGCTTCCGCAACGCCGCCCGGCACCTGGCACCCGGCGGCCGCTTCGTCGTCGAGCTGTGGGTTCCGGGCATCCGGCGGTTTCCGCCGGGGCAGACGGCGGTGCCGTTCGAGGTGACCGACCGGCACGTCGGCTTCGACACGTACGACATGGTCACCCAGCGCGGGACCTCGCACCACTATCGGCGGCTGGACGACGGGAGCCTCCGCTACGGCTACAGCAACTTCCGCTACATCTGGCCGGCGGAGTGCGACCTCATGGCGCGGCTGGCCGGCATGTCGCTGGAGCAGCGGGTGGCCGACTGGACCGGGGCGTCCTTCACCTCCGACAGTGAGAGCCACGTGTCAGTCTGGCGCAAACCCCCGGACGCCGTCTGACGGGCGCTGGCCCGACTCGACGCTCCGGACGGCGCGGAGACGACACTGCCCGGCCGGCGAGTAGGCACGCCGGCCGGGCAGCATCCCGCTCCGGTCAGCTGGTGGCCAGGTCCTTCAGGCCCTCCAGCATCTCGGCGAAGTCGGTGGTCTCCGCCGGCGGCGGCGTCTCGATGTTCACCGGCTTGCCGTAGTCGGTGTAGTCGACGGTCATGTCGCCCATCTTGCCCATGACCATGTGCACCCGGCGCGGCTGGTACTGCTCGTCGACCCAGAGATCGAGCTTGATCTCCTTGACGCCCTGCTTGGCGAACTCCTTCTCGACACCCGCCCGCATCCCGGCGTCGACCTGCCCGAGGTAGGCCGCCACCGGCGCGGTGACGGTGTAGTGCACGGTGCGCGCCCCGTTCACCGTCTCCTCACCGACGACGGTGGTGCCCTCGGTGGCGAGCAGCGTCTTGACCTGCTTGGTCGGGTCGATGTCCTCGAACTGCTTGCTGAAGTCCATCCCCGACTGGGCGCCCGCGGCGGCCAGGTCCAGCTTCATCCAGCGCTTCCCGCCGGTGCTCCCGCGGTCCTCCTCCGGGATCTCGACGTAGAACACCCCACCGATCATGCGGACGGTGGTCGGGGTGCCGTCCGGGCCCGCCGTCGTCATCTCGGCCTTGACCGGGTCGCCCAGGTCCATGACGCCCTGCATGGAGACCTTCTCGCCGCCGGCCGTGCCCTCCATCTTCACGGTCACGGAGTCGCTCTTGCCGGTAGCGTCGATCGTCTTCTGCAGCGATCCCTTGAGATCGGTCGCCAGCAGCTCCAGCACGCTCGGCTGCTTCGGCGCGTCGGACGAGCCCGACTCCGAGCCGCAGGCGGACACGGCGAGCGCCGTGAGCGCGGAGACCGCAACTACAGTGGTCTTCTTCCACAAGGACACGTGACAGCTTCTTTCCCCCGAAGGATTCTGGGGCTCTCCCCAGTAGACCGAGGACACGCTAACCCAACCGGTCAATTTCGACGGATCGCTCCCCGTCGTCCGCGGCAGATTGTCTCCGACTCGTATCCTGCGGCGGTGGACCTGGAGTTCAGCGGGGAGATCTGGTTCTGGCGCGGGCCGGCGCCGTGGCACTTCGTCACCGTCCCCGACGAGCAGTGCGCCGCGCTGGAAGCGACCGCCACGCTGGTCAGCTACGGCTGGGGCATGATCCCGGTGACCGCCCGGATCGGGGCGACCGACTGGAAGACCTCCCTCTGGCCCAAGGACGGGCGCTACGTCGTGCCGGTGAAGGCGGGTGTACGGAAGGCCGAGGAGCTCGAGGTGGGCGACACGGTGACGGTCCGGCTGACCGTCGACGCTTGAAACCCGCGAGCGCTACGCCGAGCGCGACTCGATCAGCGTGAGGTCCCGTACCGCGAAGCGGCGATGTTCGCAGTGTTCCTCCAGCACCACCCGGAGGCACTCACCGACCGGATGCGACTCCACCCCCCACGCCGGCGTCAGCGCCGCGGTGCGGACCTCGGCCAGCTCCGCGTCGGTCACCGCCGCGACGACCTCGCGCACCTGCCGCCGACGGTCGGCGAAGACCGCCACCACCTCGGCGTACGAGGGGCGGGCGGCGAGGTCGATGCCGAGTTCAGCGGCGCTGGCCGGCGAGGTGTCCGTGGGGGGCAGGCCGAGCCGGTGGTACGGCGTCGCCTCGTCGCGGATCAGCCGACTCACCCACACGTCGGTGGCGAAGACCAGGTGACGCAGCGTCTCGACGAAGGACCACTCGTCGTCGACCCACTCGTGGCGCGCGGCCTCGGGCAGCCGCTCGGCCCGGGCGAGGGTGTCCACCCAGAGGCGTTCGAGGGTGTCCCACATCGCGCGGACGTCGTCGGCGGTGCGCACCGCGCGCAGCCGCACCCGCTCCGGGTGCCGCCGGTCCAGTTCGTCCGCCACGTACGCGGTGACGTCGACGCCGTCCACCACCACCCGGCCGCTCCCGCCGTGCCGGGAGACCTGGAGGTCGGCGACCGCCGAGGCGACGGTCCTGACCCCGCTCAGGTCGCAGTCGCGGAAAGTCGCGCCGGTCAGGTCGACGCTGTGGAACGCCGCGCCGGTCAGGTCGACGTTGCGGAACGCAGCCCCGGCCAGGTCGGCGTGCCGGAACGTCGCGCCCCGGAACGCGTCGGTGTCGGTGTGCTCTGCCGCCATCGCGCCATTCTGTCCGCGGGGTACGACAACCGCTGGGGCGTGCCGCCGGCTCGTACGACCACATCGCCGCGACGTGGGTGCCGAGTTCGGACGCGGGCGTGGTCCCGGTGCTCGCGCACCGGGACCACTTCTCGGCCGGTCAGCTCAGCCGCGACCAGAACGCGTACTCGTGGTCACGGACGAACTCGGTAGGCTTCCAGCGGCCCGCGGTGAGCGACTGCACGTGCGGGCGACGCTCGGTGAACCGCTGCCAGCCGCGGTCACGCCCGCCGTCGGGGTCGCCGTCCGCGGCGAACCGCGTCCAGGCGCCGATCATCCGGTCGGCGAGCCGGTCCTGCTGCCGGGTCCGCGCCAGGAACAGGTCCAGGTCGAACAGGTACGCCAACTCGGCCATGTGCTGGGCCCGCCACGGGAAGCTCGGCGTGTCGTAGCCGACGAACCAGGGCGTCTCCTGCTCGGCGAACTCGAACATGTACGTCGGCGTCCACGTCGACAGCAGCTTCGCGGTGTCGTAGGTGGGCTTCGCCCAGTTCCGGTCGGTCCCGATGGTCGACAGGGCCAGACCCGCCGAGTTGTCGTACGCCGACAGCGGGTACCGGGCCAGGATGGCGTCGGCGTCGGCGCCGTACTGCTCGCGGACCGTCGACCCGTACGCCTCGGCCGGGATGGGACTGCCGCCCGGGTTGACCTCCAGGCCGCCGTACCTGCCGTTCTCCTCGTCGTGGTTCACCCCGATCAGGACGGGGACCCGGTTGAACCGGCCGGTGCGCAACGCCTCGGCCGGGCTCAGCGGCAGCAGCGGCGTACCAGACACCGGCCGCGGCTCGCCCCACGGGCCGTACGCCGCCAGCAGGTCGGCCACCGTGATCTCGGCCGACCGCAGGCACGCGGCCACGTCCGCGGCGCTCGCGCAGCCGACGGTCTCGATCACGCCGGCGCTGTCCGCCTCCGCCTCCGCCCGGGTGCGCGAGCCGCCCGCCGCGCAGGGCGCGCTCTGGATGATCGCCCGCTGGAACAGGCCCGCCGACATCGGTGAGGCGAGGTGGTCGCAGACGGTGTACCCGCCGCCGGACTGGCCCATGATCGTGACGTTGCCCGGGTCGCCGCCGAACGCGTCGATGTTCGCCCGCACCCAGCGCAGCGCGGCCTGCTGGTCCTCCAGCGCCAGGCTGCCCGAGCCGTACGCGGAGCCGGCGTCGAGCGCCGGGTGGGTGAGGAACGACATGACGCCGAGCCGGTAGTTCATCGAGACCACCACGGCATCGGCGGCGAACCGGTCCGGCCGGTACATGTCGCCGGTGCCGAACATCAGGCTGCCGCCGTGGATCCACACGATGACCGGCAGGTCGTCGCCCTTCCGGCCGGGCGTCGTGACGTTCAGGTGGAGGCAGTCCTCGGCCTCGCCGGGCACGCCGATGGGCAGGCCGACCGGCTGGGCGCAGGCCGGGCCCGGGCGGGTGGCGTCGCGCACTCCGGTCCAGTTCGGAGCGGGCGCCGGTGAGGTCCAACGCTGCGGCGGCACCGCGTACGGGATGCCCTGGAAGGACCGCAGGCCGGCGGTGACGGTGCCTCGGACCGCGCCCTGGTCGGTGCCGACGACGGCGGGGTCGCCGCGTCCGGCGACCGCCGGCGCGGCCGCTCCGGCCGTCAGCGCGGTCAGCATGGCGAGCGCCAGGCCCGCGAGGGCCCGCTTCCGGCGGCGGGGCGGGGTCTGCATGGCGGTTCTCCTGTCGGTGGGAAAGGACCGGAGTGGTCGTGCCGAGAACCGTAGGGCATGTTTGGGCGATCGCGCAAGGCGGTCGCCTAAGGCGGGTGCCTGAATCGTTCGCCCAAGGTGCTGCTACCCTGCCGACCATGGGGAATCGCGAAGCCCTGCTCGCCGGGGCCAGGACCTGCCTGCTGGAAAAGGGCTTCGACCGCACGAGCGTGCGCGACATCGCCACCACGGCGGGCGTGAGCATGGCCGCGATCGGCTACCACTTCGGCTCGCGGGAGAACCTGCTGTTCCAGGCGCTCTTCTCGCTCCTCGACGAGTGGGGCGACCTGGCCGGGCGGGCCCTGGTCCCCGCCGACGCGCCGGACCTCGGCCCGGAGCAGGCGTACGAGCGGATGTGGGACGAGCTGCTCGCGCAGGCCCGGGCACACCCGAAGCTCTGGCTCACCTCGATCGAGCTGTTCATGCAGGCCCAGCGGCAGCCGGACCTGCTGCCGCAACTCGCCGACGGGATGCGGCAGGGGCGCAGCGGGATGGCCGCCATCCTGGCCAGCGTGCCCGAGACGGAGGTGCCGGAGCGCAGCGTCCGCACCCTCGGCACGGTGCAGCTCGCGCTGATGTCCGGCGTGGTCATGCAGGCGCTCGCCGACCCCGACAACGCCCCCACCGGGGCCGACGTCGTCGCGGGGCTGCGCGCCCTGGCGAAGATCCTCGGCTGAGACCGGCCGTTCCCGGCGGCCGGGCGTCGGGCCGCTCCCGGCGTCCCCGGCGCCGGGGCGGCGTGGGGTCGCACCCACCGGGACGCGGTCGGGCGATCAGGCCGGCCCCGTCGGCCGTGGCGCGAAGAAGCCGGTGTGTTCGAGGGCGGCCGCCAGGAACAGCACCGAGGTGGTGGCCGCGGCGAGCACCAGCAGCGGAAGGTCGAGCGTCACCACCGCCACGGCGGGCATCGCGAGCAGAGCGGCCAACTGCGGCCAGGAGAATCGGCGATCGATGGCCGTGGAGAGCGACATCCGCCCGGCCAGGAAGAGCGTCGGGCCGGCGACGGTGACCACCACCGCGCCCGTTCCGGCCGGTTCGGTGGGGTGGGCGATGGCCAACTCGGTACCGACCGCGGTGGCCACCACCCCGGCGATCATCACGATGTGCAGGTATCCCACGGTCACTGCCAGTCGGGGCGGGGCGGATCGGTCGATAGCCGGGGCGAGAGCGACCCCCGCGGGGGTCATGTAGAGCAGACCGATCAGCACGGCGCCGGCGAACGCCAGCACGAACGTCGCGGTCCGGCTGGGACTCGGACCGGCGTGGGCGTACGACAGCCCGGCGGACAGGATCAGCTCACCCAGCGAGATGATGAAGATCTGCTGAAAGCGCTCGGCGAGATGCTGGCCGCTGAGGCGCAGTTCGTCCGGCCGGGTCCGACCGAGCCGGGCAGTGGGCCAGCCGAGCATCGGCCCGACGAGGTCCACCGCCAACGCGACCAGCCAGAACGGCACCCGCACCGCCGGCACGACCGCCCCGGCAAGCCAGAGCACGCTGGTGGCGCCGTACCAGGTGAGGACCCGCAGGATTCGCCGACGCAGCGGATGGCGCCGCAGCGCGGTGCCGACGATCAGCCCTCGACCGAGATGGACAGCGACGTACGCCCCGGCGAACATGAGGGCGCGGCCATCCACGGCCTCGACGACGGCCACCCCCATCAGCAGGCTGCCCAACGCCGCGCCGCCCAGCAGGAGCCGCACCGCGCCGGTGCCGGGGTCGTACCAGTCGGTCGACGAGGTGACGCTCAGCCAGACCCAGAAGATCGGCGCCAGCAGCAGCAGCGTCCGCAGCGCACCGATGACGCTCAGGTCCGCCAGCAGGAGGTCGGACAGTTGGCTGAGCGCGAGGACGAATGACAGGTCGAAGAGGAGTTCCAGGAACGAGGTGCGGACGGGATCCTCGCGTCGCCGGAGCAGCCGCTCGGACCTGCTCTCCATCGCACTCCTCCCGGGCGGACGACCCGCCCAATTCGTACCATTCTTCCTGGATGCTGATCGGCGGAGTGCAGGGTCCGGCCCGCAGCCGCTCGGGTGCGGCGACACTCGCGACGACCGGTGGCGGGTCCTGTCGTTGATCCGGCTGCACCCGTCGATCACCCGGACGACGGTGGGGGCACCGACCGTCGAGGAGGACGCCGTGACCAGTCAGCGGGAGACCGTGCAGGTCGATCCGGATCTGTTCCGCGCCGTGTACGACTCGCCGGCCTCGCTGCCCGGCGAGCACCGGTGGACCACGCCCGAGTCGGACGTCCGGCGGATCGAGAAGCTGCTGGGCATGCCGTTGCGCAGCATCGGCGCGCCGCTCTGGGTCAGCGGCGACCACCCGGACTGCCCGAAGTGCGGCCGCCGGATCAGCTGGTACGACATCGTCTCATCGGCGTTGACCGGGGTGCACGACCCGATGATGATCGCGACGGTGATCCTCGGTGACCGCAAGTACGTCAACACCGAGATCCCGGCCGCGATCGCCGGGGTGAACTGCTCCGACTGCCGCACCCCCATCGAGGGGCTGCGCAGCTTCAAGTGCCACAACTGGGCGTACGCCTTCGAGGCGCTGGAGGAGGTCAAGCAGCGGATGTCCGGCGGTCTCGCCGCCGGCTGACGGGTCCCCGCCGGTCAGTCGGCAGCGGTCAGCTCGCGGACGTGACGCAGCCCGGGGCGGCCGCCGAGCAGCACCTCGCCCGCCGGGATGAATCCGGTGCGCCGGAGCACCGCCCGTGAGCCGGCGTTGTCCAGCGTGGTGTCGGCGACCAGCCGGCGCAGGCCGTACTCGTGGCGGGCCAGCGCGCAGACCCGGCGGACGCCGTCGGTCGCCACGCCCCGGCCGGCGACCCGCTCGGCCACCCGGTAGCCCAGCTCGGCCTCGCCATCGGCGACGTCGACCAGGTTGAACCGGCCGATCACCGCCCCGTCGTCGTCGACCAGGACGTGGAAGTGGCACCGTCCGGTGGCCTGCTCGGCGAGCAGCGCCGCGTGCCGCGCGACGAACTGGGTGAAGTAGTCGTCGCCGCGGTCCGGCACCGAACGCGCGAACCACTCCCGGTTCTTCCGCTCGAACCGCAACACCGCCTCGGCGTGCCGCTCCGCCAATCGCTCAAGATCAGCCACCGCGCCACCCTACCGGTCACCCGCCCGGCACGCCCCCGACTTCCACCCCGGCTCCCGGCGAGAAGGTGCGACGCGGGGAGATCGCCCGCCGCGCGGAGATCGTGCGGCACGGGAAGATCGCGCTCGAACATGGATGCAGTGGCCTCCCAGCTACATCGATGCCACTACATCCTGGTTACAGCACGATCTTGCGGCGTGGGGCGCGGGGAGAGCGCGCGGCGCGGAACGCGAGGCCGGAGGTCAGCGGTGGGCGGGGCGGCGGCCGGGGGGTGACGGGGTTTCGGGGCCGAGTCGGGGACCGGCGGTTACCGTTGCCGGTGTGCGGGCGGAGGCAGGCGAGACGATCGGCTTCTCGGTGCTCGGCTCGATCCGGGTCGTCCGCGCCGGCACCGAGCTGCATCTGGGCGCCCGCCAGCAGCGCCTGGTGCTCGCGTTACTGATGGCCCGGGCCGGTTCACCGGTCTCCCTGGCCGACCTGGTCGAGCTGCTCTGGGACGAGGAGGCTCCGGCAAGCGCCGCGAACGTCGTGCACCGGCACGTCGGGGTGCTCCGGCGGCTGTTCGAACCCGGCCTGCCCACCCGGTCGGCGGGCCGGCACATTCTCCGGGACCTCTCCGGCTATCGGCTGCGCGCCGACGAAGAGTCTCTTGACCTGCTGAAGTTCCGGTCGCTGAGCCGGCTGGCAGGCCGGCGCCTGCAGGACGGCAACCCGGAGTCGGCGCTGCGGCATTCCCTCGACGGGCTGCGGCTGTGGCGCGGCCGGTGCGCTGCGGGCCTGGAACCGGCCTCCCGCCTGCATCCCGCGTTCATCGCCGTGGAGGCCGAACGCGCCCAGGCCGTGCGCGAGGCCGCCGACGCCGCCGAGCGCTGCGGCCGGCTGAGCGCGGTGCTGGCGCCGTTGCGGCAGGCCGCCGAGCAGCACCCGCTCGACGAGTCGCTGCAGAGCCGGCTGCTGCTGGCGCTCGCCGCCGACGGCCGCCAGGCGGAGGCCGTCCAGACGTACCGGGTGGTGCGTCGCCGGCTCGCCGACGAGCTGGGCATCGATCCGGGCGAGGAGTTGCGGGAGGCGTACGACCGGCTGCTGCACCAGCGCACCCAGCCGACACGTGCCGGGTCGCCGGCGCCCCTCCCCCGGCCCGCGCAGCTGCCGCCGGACCTGCCCTTCTTCACCGGCCGCGACGACCTCATCGCCGAGGCCCGCGCGGCGGTCGCGCGCCCGGGCGGGCCGAAGGTGCTTGCGATCGACGGCATGCCCGGAATCGGCAAGACCGCCCTCGCCGTCCACCTCGCCCACCGGTTCGCCGCCGGCTATCCGGACGGGCAGCTCTATGTCGACCTGCGCGGATACGACGGGCGGGAGCCGGCGATGTGCCCGGCCGAGGCGCTGCGCGGCTTCCTCGGCTCGCTCGGGGTGCCGCAGGAGGGCATTCCCGCCGAGCTGCACGCCCAGGCCGGCATGTACCGCAGCAGCCTGGCCGGCCGGCGCGTGCTGATCGTGCTCGACAACTGCCGGGACGCCGAGCAGATCCGGCACCTGCTACCGGGCAGCCCCGGCTGTCTGGTGATCGTCACCAGCCGCAGCCGGCTCAGCACCCTGCTGACCACGGCCGGCGCCCACCCGTTGCCGGTCGGCCTGCCGAGCGTCGACGAGGCCCGCGCGGCGCTCCTTCGGCCGCTCGGCGCCGTCCGCGTCGCGGCGGACCCGGCCGCGATCGACGCCATCATCACCAGTTGCGGGCGGCTGCCGCTCGCGCTGACCGTGGTGGCCGCCCGCGCGGCGAGTCAGCCGGGTACGCCACCGGCGCAGATCGCCGCCGAGCTGGCCCAGGCGCCCGGAAGCCTGGACGGCTTCGACGGCGACGACCCGCGGACCGGACTGCGCGCCGCCTTCTCCTGGTCCTACCAGGCACTCTCCGCCCCGGCCGCCCGGCTCTTCCGGCTGCTGCCGACCCACCCCGGCCCCGACATCTCGATCGCCGGCGCGGCGGGCCTGGCCGGCGTCCCGCTGCAGACCGGCCGGGCGCTGATCGGCGAACTGAGCCGCGCGCACCTGATCGGCGAGGACCTGCCCGGCCGCTACCGCACCCACGACCTGCTGCTGGCCTATGCCACGGAACTCGGCGAGGAGATCGACGGCCCAGCCGAACGCGCCGCCGCGGAACTGCGCTGCCTGGAGTTCTACCGGGCCACCTGCTACCAGGCGCACCGGCGGCTGCTGGCCTCCGAGTACCACCCGATGATCGAACCGGGGCCGGGCGAGACCCCGCTGCGCTTCACCGGCCACGGCGACGCGATGCGCTGGTTCACCGCTGAGCGGCAGGTCCTGATCGCGCTGGTCGGCCGGGCCGCCCGGCAGGGCCGGCACACCGACGCCTGGCAGCTCGCCCTGGGCATGCAGCACTTCTTCGACCGCAGCGGCCGGTGGGTCGACTGGACGACGACCGGCGAGGTTGCCCTCGAGGCCGCCCGTGCGGGCGGCGACCTGGTCGGGCAGGCCCGGATGCACCGCAGCCTGGCCGGGGCAGCCTACTTCCGGCGCGAGCACGAGACCGCGGTCGGGCATCTCGACCGGGCGCTCGAGCTGCTCGCCCGGCTCGGCCTGCACGACGAGATGACCCGGGCCGAGATCAACCGGGCGATGATCCTGGCCGCCCAGGGGCGACACGAGGAGGTCGTCCGGGCGCTTTCCGCGGCGCTGGGGCCATGGACGGCCGGAGACGACAAACTGCTCGCGGACGCCCTGGTGATCATGGCCGCGAGCTACGCCGAACTGGGCCGGGAGGAAGAGGCCGTGCGCTGCGCCGAGCAGGCGATGGCGCTGTCGCGCGGTGCGCAGTACCGGCTGGGCATCGCCGAAACGTGGGAGGTACTCGGCCAGGTGCACTCCGCCCGCCGGGAGCCCGGCAAGGCGGTCGACTGCTGGCGCGAAGCGGCCGTCGCCTACCAGGAGGCCTCGGCGTCGGCGCCGGCCGCGGAGGTGCTGGCGCTGCTCGGCGACACCCTCGCTGCCGCCGGCGACCAGGACGCCGCGGTGCGGGCGTGGCAGGAGGCGCTGGCCCTGATCCCATACGCGCAGACCCGGACCGGCCGCCGGCTGGCCGGCCTGCTCGCGGCGGTCACGTCACGTCCGTGACCGGTCGCGACCGGCGACGGCACTCGATCGGCACTTTCGCGTCAGTCCATTCGCATCCGCCATCCCTAGGCTCGTGCCTCATCCACCGTTGCTGCTGGCTGTGGGGGAGGCATCGTGCTGCGGGCACTCGACGGATCACCGGCCGGCCGGGCCGAGCGGATGACCGCGCTGCACGCGGACCACGCCCGTGCCGTACTGCGTCTCCTGCTCGTGCTGACCCGCGACCAGCGGCAGACCGCCGAGGATCTGCTCCAGGAAACGATGTTGCGGGCCTGGCGGCATCTCGACTCGGTGCCGGCCGAGCCCGACGCCGCCCGCCGGTGGCTCTGCACCGTCGCCCGGCGGCTCGTCATCGACGGCATCCGGCTGCTGCGGGGCCGCCCGGCCGAGGTCCACCTCGTCGACATGACCTGGATCCCCGCCGGTGACGACACCACCGGCAGTGCCCTGGCCTCGCACGCCATCCGGCACGCGCTCGGCCGGCTGAGCCCGGCGCAACGCAACCTGCTCTCCGAGGTCTACCTGGTCGGGCGGTCCGCGGAAGAGGTCGCGGGCCGCCTGGGAGTGCCGATCGGCACGGTGAAGTCCCGGACCCACTACGCGCTGCGCGCGCTGCGCACCGGCCTCGAGGCCGCCTGAGCAGGGACGACACTGCCGGCCGCCGATTGGGGCGCTGAGTCGAAGCTCACAGCCGCAGCGCGGGCCCGGCTCGCGGCCGGCCCTGCCATGCTGTGGCGATCGTGGCAACCAGCTCTGTACGGATCGCATCAGCATGACCAGCCCGCTCTCGTTCGCCGTTCTCGGCCCGGTGCGGGTTTGGCGCGGCCAGTCCGAGATCGACCTGGGCACCCGGCAGCAACGGCTGATCCTGGCGTTGCTGCTCGCCCGGGCCGGCGACGCGGTCAGCGTCGCCGAGCTCGTCGACCTGCTCTGGGAGTCCGACCCCCCACCCAGCGCGGTCAACGTGGTGCACCGGCACGTCGGGATGCTCCGGCGGCGCTTCGAGCCGGGCCTGCCGACGCGTGCGGCGGGCTCGGTACTGATCCGCGACGGCGCCGAATACCGGCTGCGGATCGACAGAGAGTCGCTCGACCTGCTGCGTTTCCGGCGCCTCGTCGCCCAGGCCGAGGGCAGCTCCGGCGAGCCGGCCATCGAGCTATACCGGGAGGCGCTGGCGCTGTGGCGCGACCGGTGCGCCGCTGGTCTGCAGACCGGCGGCCGGGCCCACCCGGAGTTCGTCGCGGTCGACGGCGAGCGGTACGCGGCCGTCCGGGCGGCGACCGACGCCGCCCTGCGGGCCGGACGCGTCCACGCGGTGCTGCCCGCGATCCGGCTGGCCGCCGAACAGGAGCCGCTGGACGAGGCGCTGCAGGCGCGACTGCTGCTCGCACTCGCCGCGGACGGCCGGCGGGCCGAGGCCCTCGCGGCCTATGCCGACGTCGAGCACCGGCTCGCCGACGAGCTCGGCATCCAGCCCGGCGCCGACCTGCGCGCGGCCCGGGACAGCCTGCTCGACCACGTCGCCCCGGCCGACGGCGCCAGGTCGCGGCGCGGCGTCCGACCGGCCCTCGTCCGGCCCGGAGCGCCGCTCAGCGGCGCGGAGGCCGAATCATGGCCGCCAGCCGAGCTGACGTTGTCCCAGCCGGCCCGGGTCGAACCGCCGGCGCAGTTGCCGGCCGACCACCCCTACTTCACCGGCCGCCGCGGCGTCGTGGCCGCGGCGAAGGAGCTGCTGGCCGGAGACCCACGGCCCACCGCGCTGGTCATCGACGGAATGCCCGGCGTCGGGAAGAGCACCCTCGCGGTGCATCTGGCCCACCAGCTGGCCGCCCGGTATCCCGATGGGCAGTTGCACGCGGACCTGCGTGGTTTCGACTCCGGCGACTCGGTCATGACACCGGCGGAGGCGCTGCGCGGCTTCCTGTGGTCCCTCGGGGTCGCGCCGGCCGCCATCCCGGCCGAGCTGCACGCCCAGGCCGGCCTCTACCGCAGCATCCTGGCCGAGCGCCGGATGCTCATCCTGCTCGACAACTGCCGCGACTGGGACCACATCCGGCACCTGCTTCCGGGCACCGGCGGCAGTCTCGTCATCGCCACCAGCCGCCGCCGGATCACCGGCGTCGCCGGCCCGGCGGGCGCCCACCCACTGCACCTCGACCTGCTGACCGATGCCGAGGCCCGCGAGCTGCTCACCCGCTGGCTCGGCGAGGCGGCGGCCACCGACCCGGTCGTCGACGAGATCATCACGCGCTGCGGCCGGCTGCCGCTGGCCCTGGCGCTGGTCGCCACCCGCAGCGTCGGCCGGCCCGGGCTCTGCCTGCCCGCGGTCGCCGGTGAGCTGGCCGAGGCCGACGGCCGGCTGTCCGGCTTCGGGGACGCACACGCCGATCTGGAGGCGATCTTCTCCTGGTCCTACCGGGCGCTGACTCCCGAGGCCGCTCGGCTCTTCCGGTTGTTGCCCCTGCACCCAACCGGGGAGCTGAGCACGGAAGCGGCGGCCGCCCTGGGCGGCATCCCGCCGCGCTCGGCCCGCGGTCTGCTCGCCGAGCTCGGGGCGCAGCTGCTGGTCCAGCCAAGCGCCGGCCGGTGGCGGATGCACGATCTGCTGCGCGCCTATGCCGCAGAGCTCGGGGAGGAGCACGACGATGCGGCCGAGCGGGACGCCGCCATCGAGCGGGTCTACGACTATTACCAGCTCAGTGCGTACGCGGCGCATCTGCCCTTGCAGCCGCAGGTGCCGCTGCCCGAGCCGGAGCCGGCCGAGCGCGGGGTGACCGGGCGCGGCTTCACCGGTCGGGCCGACGCGATGGACTGGTTCGCCGTCGAGCAGCGGGTGCTGACCGAGATCGTCGCGCGGGCCGGGGAACGCGGCCGGCCGCACACGGCCTGGCGGATCGCGTTGGCCCTGCAGAACTTCTTCCAGGACACCGCGCAGTTCAAGCAGTGGGCGGCGGCGGTGAGCACCGCCCTCGCCGTGACCGGGGACGATCCCGCCGCCCAGGCCCTGCTGCACCGCAGCCTCGCCGGTGCCTGCTACTTCCTGGCCGAGTTGGACCGCGGGCTGTCACACCTGCAGCACGCCCGGGCGCTCTTCGACCGGCTCGGCCGACGCGCTGAGCAGGGCCACGTGGAGAACAACATCGCCGAGATCCGGCTGGCCCAGCGGCGCTACCACGAGGCGATCCGGCATGCCGAGGCCGCGCGGGTGCTCTTCCGTGCCGCGGGCGATGTGCGGGGCGACACCAACTCCCTGCTGGCCATCGCGCGGGCACAGGGCTGGCTCGGCCGGCACGCCGAGGCGCTCGGCATGTTCGTCGAGGCACGGCGGCAGTTCGAGGCCCTCGGCGACCTGCACGGAATGGGCACCACCCAGGCCTGGCTGGCACACACGTACTCGATGATCGACGACCTGCCGCACGCGATGGCGATCTGGCAGCAGGCGATCGACACCTTTCGTGGCGCCCAGGCCACCCACCACATCGCCGAGGTGCTGGTCTCGATCGGCGACTTCCACTCCGCCAACGGCGATCCGGCCCTGGCCGGGCAGGCGTGGAGCGAGGCCCTCGCCGAGCTCGACGGGACGGACTCGCCGATGGCCCGGGAAATCCGCGTCCGGCTGCTCTGGCACGGGTGACCCGGACGCGACGCCGCTCTGCGCCGCGTCCGGGCCCACCGTCAGTATCGGTAGGCGCGGATGATGGTCTGCTTGACCGTGTTACCGCTGGTGTCCGTCGCGGCGGCCCGCAGGGAGACGAAGCCGGTGCCGGCCGGGTTGCGCACCCAGGCGACCGCCTTCTCGCCGGACCGCCGTACGGTCAGCTGCTGCCAGGTCTTGCCGTCATCGAAGGACGCCTCGACGGACAAGGTCCTGGTCCGGCCCGGCGCCGCCCCGACCTGCCGGTCGAGCGAGACCGGGATCGCGAACAGCCGGCCGGCCGGCGCCCGGTTGTCGATGTCCAGCTCCGGGGTGAACCGGATCGCCGTCATCGGCAGCTTCACCAGTTCGCCGTCGGCCACGTGCCCGGACTTGAAGGTCCACTCGGCGTCGACCACTGTCGACAGGGTGAACGCCGGGTCGCTGCGGAAGGTCGCGGCCAGCCGGTAGTCACCCGTCTCCGCCGGCACGTTCCACACCCAGGGCGCCTCGCTCGCGTCGCCGATCTTCACCCCGTTGCGGTAGAGGTCCACCTGCACGCTGCCGCCGACGGTGTGCCGGAAGCCCATGTGTCCGCTGCCGTCGCCGTGCAGCGGCCCCGGCCCGCCGATCAGGTCGCCCCAGTAGCGGGTGGCGAACTGCTGGCCGAAGTTCGGCTCCGGGAAGACCGGCCCGGCCACCGCGTTGGCCCACTTCACCGTGTACGTGCGCCCGGGCCGGAAGCTGGTCCACGCCGACTGGTAGTACGTGTATCCGATCTGGGCCGAGGTCGACTGCCACACCGCCTTTTTGTCCTGGTTGTAGTACTCGGTGATGGTGCTGGGCACGTCGTAGGTGAAGCTCGGCGGGACGTTGCGCCCCTCCCGATAGACCGGTGAGTTGCCGGGCGCGTGCGCGACCGCGGTCCGCGCCACCGGCATGCCGGCCACGTCCGCGCTGATCCGGGAGCGGACCGTGGCGAAGTCGCCCGCGCGCAGCTTGCGGGTCAGCCCGGTCATCATCTTCTCCGGCTCGTACAGGTAGACCCGGTAGACGTACGGGCTGTTGTGCAGGCTGCCGTCCTGGGCCCGCTGGCCCCACATCCCGTGGACGTAGGAGACGAAGCCGGGCGTCCTGCCGGCCCCGATCTGCGCGCTTCTCAGGCGGTCGAGGGAGGTGTACATCAGCGCGCCGTACGGGTCGTTGCTGCCCCAGATCTGCGGCTGCTCGGTCCGGATCGTCCAGCCGAACTCGGGGAAGATCTCGGTGGCCTTCGGATTCGGCACCGACACCGCGATCGGCTTCGCCAGGCGGGCGTCCATGGTGAGCGCCTCGTCCGTGGTCAGGTCGAGGCTCGGGCGCACCAGCGACGTGACATGCGGGAGGAACGGGTCGCCACTCACCAGGTAGGTCTGGACCACGTAGCGGCCCGCGCGGACCCGGTATGTGGTGGTCGCCGGGTCGCCGAGCACCAGGAGGGTCTGCCGGTCCAGGTCGGTCAGGACGCTCACCCAGCTCTGCTCGGGCGTGGGCGCTCCGCCGTCCGGCCCGACGAGCTTGAGGGTCAGCCGGTGATGGGCGAGGTCGAGCGCGACCGGGGTCTGCACCTGCACGCCGCCGCCGGTGGCGGTCACCGCACCGCCGAAGTAGCGGTCGGGCAGGTCGGCGCGGGCCTGCACGTTGACGGTCACGGTGGCCGTGCCGCCGGCTGGAACCGTCACCGCGGAGGCGCTGAGGCTGAACAGGCCGGACGGCGCCGGGGCGCCGTCGGCGTCCTTGGCGTCGACCGAGACGGCCAGGGTGAGGGCGGACGAGCCGCTGTTCGCGTACGTGATGGTGCGCTGCTGCGCAGCGGTGGTCCGCTCGAAGGCGACGCTGACCGGGCTCGCCGTGACGGTCTGCCGGGTGGCCCGGGCGACGTCGAGGAAGCCCGCACCCTGCTCGTAGACGCCGATGTCGGCGTTCGGCTGCGCGGCGGCCATCAGCGTGGACTTGATCCGTTCAGGCGTCCAGTCCGGGTGTTGCTGGGCCAGAATCGCCGCCGCACCGGCCACGTGCGGAGTCGCCATCGAGGTGCCGTTGAGGCTGGTGTACTGCGGGTTCCCGGCGTCCGGCTCGTAGCCGGAGATCGAGCTGCGGGCGGCGACGATCCCGACGCCGGGCGCGGTGACGTCCGGCTTGATGCCGGCGTCACCCACGCGCGGACCCCGGCTCGAGAACCAGGCGAGCTCGCCCGCCTTGGTCACGGCGCCCACGGTCAGCGCCTCGGCCACGCTGCCGGGCGAGTTCACCGTGGACGCGCCGCCCTCGCCGCTGTTGCCCGCGGCGACGACGAAGAGGACGCCGTAGCGACGGGTGAGGTCGGCCACAGCCGCCTCGATCGGATCGGTTCCCGGGCTGTCCGGGCCGCCGAGGCTCATGTTGGCGACCTTGACGCCCTGCTCCGCCACCCAGGTCATGCCGGCCAGGATCGCCGACTCCGGGCACCCCTCCTCCATGCAGACCTTGGCGCTGTAGAGGCTCGCGCCGGGCGCCATGCCCTTGTAGCGGCCCTGCGACGCAGCCCCGCTACCGACGATGGTGGAGGCGACGTGGGTGCCGTGGCCGACCCGGTCGAGGGCGTCCGGCTCGGCGGTGAAGTTCTCCGCGGCGGCGACGTTGCCGGCCAGGTCGGGGTGGGTCTGGTCGACGCCCGTGTCGATCACGCCGACCTTCACCCCCGTTGCCGTCCAGCCGGCCTGCCAGGCTTCGGGCGCGCCGGTCAGCGGGACGCTGACGTCGAGGGTGGGGTGGCGCAGCCCGTCGAGCCAGATCTTGTCGAACCCGGCCCGCAGTTGCCGCTCGGTGCCGCTCGCGGTGGACGTGACGGTGTTCCAGAAGGAAACCGCGTCCGCGCGGCTCTCCGCGACAGCGCTCAGCCCGGGAAGCTCCCGGGTGGTCCGGGCGCCGGCAAGGCCGGCGGTGGCGCCGGCGCGGTGCTGGACGATGAGCGGCAGGGTGGCCCGGGTGTCGTCGTAGCCGAAGTCGACCAACGTCGAGAGGTCGAAGAGCCGCTCGTCGAGCCTGCCCCGGTTGAGCAGGCCGACGGCGTCGGCGGGGATGACCCGCACGTCCTCGCCGGCCCGATGGGTGAGGAACGGGATCTTCTCCCGCCCCTTGCCGGGCACGACGTCGACAGCCGTCTGGCCGTTCACGGTGCTGAGGTGGACGGTGTCGCCGGTGAGCAGAGTGACCGTCCGGGGCTTGGCCGCGACCGGGGGTGTGGCCGCCGGCTGCGCGGCCCCGGGCTGCGCCGATGCCGGCGAACCACCCGGAGCCACCACCGAGACGCCGAGCACCAGCAGTGTCAGCGCCGATAACTTCCGAATTGAACGCATCGTTCTCCCTGGATGAGCGAGAGGTATCCAGGTGCACCGGACGTGACGGGCGAATGAAAGTTCACCCCGTGTGACCTGGGTCACATCCAACAACCTGGGGCCGGGGGCCGGCACGTCTGGACCCCCGAGCCGCTCATCCGCACCATCCGCGTACCTGCCCGGACGGAAGCGGGTCGAGCTACAACCGGGCCAGGAGCAGGGCGCCGGCGGTGCCGAGCACCAGGTAGGGGCCGAACGGGAGGTGGCTCGACCAGCGCACCCGGCGCGCCACCAGCAGGCCCGACGCGACCAGTCCGGAGGCGGTGACCGCGAGCAACAGCCCGACCACCGGCAGCCCCCAGCCATACCAGCCGAGCAGGGCACCGGCGCCCAGCGCCAGTTTCGCGTCGCCGAGGCCGAAGCCGCGCTGGCCGAGCAGCAGCGTGCTGGTCGCGAAGAAGGCGGCCAGCCCCAGCCCGGCGCCGGTGGCCCGCAGCCAGGGCGCCGGACCGGCTCCGGCCAGCGCGGCCAGCCCGAGCAGCAGCCAGGTCCCGGCCGCCGCCGGCCAGGTGAGCCGGTCCGCCAGCCGGTGCACCGCCAGGTCCACGAAGACCAGTGGCACCGCCCAGCCCAGCCACCAGGCCGTGGCGGCCAGTTCGACCGGCGGCGGACCGGTCAGCACCAGCACCGCCAGCACCGCCAGCACGGCCAGCTCGACGGCGCCGGGTGGCGGCCCGATCCGCGCGCCGCAGCCGCCGCACCGGGCGGCCGGGCCGAGCGCCGGCCAGGGCCGGTCCAGCCCGACCGGGGCGGCGCAGCCGTCGCAGCCGGTCCGCTCCGGCCGGGCCGGCGGTACGGCGTACCGGATCGCGGCCAGCCGCAGCAGCGGAGTGAGCGCCACCGCGGCCAAACATCTCGACCAGCGGCCGGTGCCGGCCCGCGGCACGGCGGATCCCGGGCGTCCCGTCAGCGCCATGCCGCACCCACCGCGTGGGCCGCGCGGGGACTCGCGGCTCGGTCCCGGGTGCTCAGCGCTTGCCCGGCAGTCGCCACGGACGGTAGTGCTGGCGTTCGACTGGTGTGTCGACGGGCCGCGCCTACGGCCGATCCGGCGACACAGTTCGGATCGAGCGGAAGGGTCGGCTTGTGCATTGACGGGATTCCCATGAGGCGCGAATGGCGCCCGATTGGGCCGGAGCGGCCGGGGGACGGATCGGGCCAGATGCCGCGTCGAGTCAACTCCGTTCCGCCGGCGACGGGGACCCGACCTCGGATGGGAAATCCATGCCGTGGACAGTGCGGAACGATCACCCCGCTCCGGCTCGGCCGCCTCCGCCTTCTCGTGCCATTCACCCGTCGCCACCACCCGTCATCACTCTCGGTATTCACGTGAATTGCCTCTGTTGCATCGGCGGACGTCAGCCTATGCTCGCCCCTTGGGTGTGACGCAACACACGTCCGAACGACAGGATGTTCGCTGGAACGTGCATTCGTAATTAATTCACAGCGGTAAATGTGGCTGCGCAATTCACGGGCCCGGACGTGGTCATCCGGCCGCGCTGCCGCATGCCCGGAGGTCACCGCGACGGCGGCCCCGGGTCACCACCGAGGAGGCACGACGGTGCGAGGACGGCAGCTCAACCGCTGGCTGGCCTGCCTGCTCACGCTCACGGCGGTCGGTCCGACGACCGCCTGCGGAGCCGAGCGGGAGGCGATCGGCCGGCCCGGTGACGACCGGCGGGCACCCGCCCCCGAGCAGCGGAGAGCGGAGGAACAGGCGGCCGGGAGAGCGGCGCTGGCCGCGTATTCGGGTTATCTCGACGCATCCCGTACGGCCAGCCGGAAGAGCGACCCGCATCATCCGGAACTGTCCAGATTCCTCGCCGACCCGCTGTTGACCCGGGTACGGGTGGCCATCCGCGACGCGAAGGAGCACGGCGCGATGCGTACCGGGACGTTGCGCTCCGACCCCACCGTGACCTCGGTCGACCTGGACGCCGACCCGCCCACCGTGAAGATCCAGGACTGCCTGGACGCCACCGGCTACCGGCTGGTCTACGCCCGGACCAACCGGGTGGTCCCCGGCACCGGCGGAACCCGTCACCTGGCCACCGCCACCGCCACCCGCTATCCCGACGGCCGCTGGTTGATCAGCGCCGGCGCAGGCCACCAGGACCAGCCGTGCTGACCTGGGGCGGGAGGGCCGCCCCGGGCCGCACCACCCGGGTCGGGGTGGCCCGCCGCGCGCTCGCCGGCGGCTGCCTGGCGCTGCTGCTGGTCGCCACGGCCACCGTGCCGGCGGTCGCCGCCGGGCGGGCCGACCCGGGCGTCGAGTGCCCGCCCGGGCAGCCCGACTGCAGTGTCTGGGACGACGACCCGGGCACGCCCGGTGGCCCGGGCGGCGGCGACACCGGCGGGGGCGGGAACTCCGGGGGTGGCGGCGGCGGCAGGTGCCAGTGGAACGGCCGCACCATCCCCTGCTACGACGACCTGCTCGGCTGGTTCAACAACGGCGACGGCTGCTACTACAAGCTCGCCCAGCCGCAGCCGGCCAACACCCCGCCCGGCCAGCAGTGGTACGTGCGCACCTGCAACGGCGGCGACCTGGGCGACCAGACCACGGTGCTGCGGGACAGCCCGCCGCCCGGGTTCGGCGCGCCACCCGACCCGGAGGAGCTGGCCCGCCGGGCGCTGGCCTCGATCCGGCTGCTCCCGCCCCGGGTGGCCGTGGCGCCGCGCAGGAGCAAGGGCCCGGGGCTGGTCGGACTGCCGGTGTGGATGTGGGCCAGCCGGGGCGCGAACTACTTCGGCCCGCTGCACGCCGCCGCCTCCGACCGCGGCCTGACCGTCTCGATCGAGGCGAAGGTCGACCGGATCGTGTGGAGCATGGGCAACGGCCGGAAGGTCACCTGCACCGGGCCGGGCACCGCGTACTCCGCCACCGGGCCACGCGCCGGCCGGACCTCCCCCGACTGCGGCTACCACACCGGCTACCCGAAGGCCGGCACGTACCAGGTCAGCGCCACCACGTACTGGACGGTGACCTGGCGCGGTGGCGGCCAGAGCGGCGAGATCCCGCAGACCCGGACCAGCGGCACCGTCCCGATCCAGATCAACGAACTCCAGGTGGTGACCCGATGAGCCTGGCGACACGCAACGGAACCGGACCGGTTGAGGCGCCGGTCGCCCCGCCCAAGGTGGTCCGGCAGCGCCGGACCCGGCCCGGACTGCTCGGCCTGGCCGTACTGCTGATCGCCCTCGGCGGTCTCGGCGCCGCGTTCGCGGTCACCTCGGTCCGGGCCACCGGCAGCTACCTGGCGGTGGCCCGCCCGGTCGAGGTCGGCCGGCAGCTCAGCGCGGACGACCTGGTGCCGGTGCAGGTGGCCGGCGGTCAGGGCCTGAGACCGGTGCCGGCCGGCCGGCTCGACGACGTGGTCGGCAAGCGGGCCGCGGTGTCACTCACCCCGGGAACCCTGCTCACCATGGCCCAGCTCACCGACGATCCGCTGCTCGCCCCCGGCCAGCAACAGCTCGCGCTGGGCCTCGGCCCGGCCGAGGTCCCGGCCCGCGAGCTGCACCCCGGCGACAAGGTCCTGCTGGTGAGCACCCCGGCCGACGACGACACCGGCCCGGCGGCCATCGCCACCCGGTTCGAGGCCACCGTGATCGACACGGCGACCGGCCAGAACGACACCGAGATCGTGCTCTACCTGGCGCTCGCGGTGCGGGACGTGCCGGCCGTGGTGGCGCTCTCGGCCCAGGAGCGGATCGCCGTCGTGCTCACCGAGGCGGCCTGAGCATGGCGATCATCGCGCTGGTGTCGGCGAAGGGATCGCCCGGCGTCACCACCACCGCCCTGGCCTGCGCGCTGAGCTGGCACCGCCGGCTGGTGCTGGTCGAGGCCGACCCGGCCGGCGGGTCGATCCTCGCCGGTTATCTCGGCGGCGCGCTCGACGGGCCTCGCGGCATCGGTGAGCTGGCCGTCGGCGAACTCCGGGACGGCAACCTGGAGAACGCCTTCTGGTCGCAACTGGTCGACCTCGACGCGCCCAAGCGGGAACGGCTGCTGCTGCCCGGCGTGGTGGACCCCGCGCAGGCCGGCAGCGTCACCCCGCTCTGGCAGCGGTTCGCCGACTTCTTCACCGCCCTGGAGCGGGGCGAGCCCGGCTACGACGTGCTGGTCGACTGTGGCCGGTTGCAGGTCGCCGGCCCGCCCTGGCCGATCCTGCGGGCCGCCTCGGTGGTGCTGCTGGTCAGCCGGGCCCTGCTGCCCGACCTCTCCGGCACCCGGGCGATGGTCCGGGCGATCGAGCGGGACTTCACCGAACACCGCGTCTCCCCCGGCACGCTGC
Source organism: Micromonospora sp. CNZ280 (assembly GCF_011759515.1). Classification (NCBI taxonomy): domain Bacteria; kingdom Bacillati; phylum Actinomycetota; class Actinomycetes; order Micromonosporales; family Micromonosporaceae; genus Micromonospora; species Micromonospora sp. CNZ280. The sequence continues at coordinate 2,255,587 of NZ_JAAOYP010000001.1, read as the reverse complement.
GGCTGCTGCTGGTCGGCGACGGGCACGGGCGCGGCGAGATCAGCAAGGCGCTGCGGCTGCCGGTGATCGCGCGGCTGCCGCACGACCCGCGTACCGCCGAGGTGCTCGGGCTGGGCGGCACCGTGCGCGCCGGACGGCCGCTGATGCGCGCGGCCTGCGCGCTGGAGGTGCCGGTCGGGGCGCTGCTGGAGCGGCGGCGGGCCCGGCTGGCCTGGCCGGTGTCGCAGGGGGTGCCGGATGCGCTTTGAGCCGGTCTCGTCCGACCCGCGCCGCCCGCCGCCCGGGGCCACCTCCACCGCGCCGCCGCTGCCCGCGCCGACCGGTGCCGTGCCGACCGGGGCGAACGGCGCGGCCCCGCCCGGCACGGGACCCGGGACGCCGGCGAACCGGGTCACGCCGACCGGCCGGCACCACCATCCGGCACCGGCCCCGGCCGGCGCGCCGCCGGAGCCGCCACTCCGGCCGCGGGTGGACTTCCAGGTGGTCCGCGAGCTGCGCCGGGAACTCAGCGAGCGGCTCACCCGCTGGCAGCGCGGCCGGGAGTTCGACGCCGACGCCGAGGACACCGAGCGGGCCCGGCTGGCCGTGGCGGTGGTCGCCGAGTACGCCGACTCGGTACGCCGGGCCGGCACCCCGATGGCGGCCGGCGAGGAGCGGCTGCTGCTCGACCAGGTCACCGCCGAGCTGGCCGGGCTCGGCCGGCTGCAGACGCTGCTGGTCGACGACACCATCGAGGAGGTGCACATCCTCGGCTGCGACCAGGTGCGCATCACCCGGCACGGTGGCGGGGTCGACTGGGCCGGGCCGATCGCCGACAGCGACGACGAACTGGTGGAGATCCTCCAGGCGGCCGCCCGCCGGGCCGGCGCCACCGAGCGGTCACTGTCCACCTCGAAGCCCACCCTCGACCTGCAACTGCCCGACGGCAGCCGGCTCGCCGCCGTGTTCCTGGTCAGCCACCGCCCGTACGCGGTGATCCGCAAGCACAACACGCTGGAGGTGAGCCTGGACGACATCGCCGGTGGCCGGGGCGACCTGGACGAGATGATCGACCCGCTGCTGCGCGACTTCCTCCGCGCGTCCCTGCGGGCCGGGTTGAACATCATGGTCGCCGGCCTGGCGGGGGCGGGGAAGACCACGGTCATCCGGGCGCTGATGAACGAGATCCCGGCCGACGAGCCGTACGTGCTGCTGGAGGAGAGCCGCGAGCTGCTGCCGGCTCGCCGCCGGCCGCGGCACCGGGCGGTGATGAGCTTCGAGGCCCGGGAGGGGCACGGCGAACGGGGGCTGGACGGCCGCCCGGCCGGCGAGGTGAGCATCGCCGACCTGATCCCGGTCTCGCTGCGGATGGGCGTGCTGCGGATCATCGTCGGCGAGGTCCGGTCCCGGGAGATCGTCCCGATGCTCCAGGCGATGACCACCAGCCGTGGCTCGATGTGCACCATCCACGCCCGGACGCCGGCCGGGGTGGGCGAACGGATCATCGAGCTGGCGCTGACCCACGGCCGGGAGATGACCGTCGACCAGGCCCGCCGGATGGCCGGCAACGCGCTCGACCTGATCGTCTACGTCACCGTCGAGGACGAAACCGCGATCGGCGGGCGCAAGTACCGCTTCGTCTCGCACGTCGAGGAGGTGATCGGCGTCGGCGAGGGCAACCGGATCGTCACCACCGCCGTCTTCGGCCCCGGTCCGGACGGCCGGGCGGTGCCCCGGCACCTGCCCGAGCGGATCCGCGCCCAACTGCTCCGGGTCGGCTACGACGCCCGGCTGCTGACCCGCTGGATCGAGGCCGGCGCCGGCGCCTGGCGGCGGCCCCTGCAGACCCGACTCGGCCGGCGGTGACCCGTGCTGGCCCACGTCGAACTGATCGCGGTGCTCTCCGGCGCCGCCTGCGTCGCCGGGCTGCTGCTGGCCGTGGTGGCGCTGGTCGGCACCCGCCGGCCACCCGGCCCGGCACCCGGCGCGGGACGGGGACTCGGCCGGCTCTGGCGCGGCTCCGGCGCGACGCCCCGCGAGCAGCGGGCATACCAGGCCCTGCTGGTCGGCGCGCTGGTCGCCGGCGCGCTGGCCTTCCTGGTCACCGGGCTGCCGGTGGTCGGCCTGCTGGTGGCGGTGGCCGTGCCGGGCACACCGTGGCTCTTCTCGGTCGGCCGGGCCGAGCAGCGGGCGATCGCCCGGATCGAGGCGGTCGGCGAGTGGACCCGCCGACTCAAGGACGTCTCCGCCACCGGCCAGGGGCTCCAGCAGGCGGTGATCGGCACCGTCGCCACCGCGCCGGAGGAGATCCAGGAGGAGGTACGGCTGCTCGCCGCCCGGCTCCAGGCCGGCTGGCTGGCCCGCTCGGCCCTGCTCGCCTTCGCCGAGGAGATCGGCGACCCGGTCGGCGACCAGGTGGTGGCGGCGCTGATCCTGCACCTGTCCGACCGGGGCGAGCGGCTCGGCGACGTGCTCGGCTCGATCGCGTCGGCGGCGGCCGCCGAGGTGGCCACCCGCCGGGAGATCGAGGCCAAGCGCACCCAGCCCCGGTTCGCGGTCCGCTTTCTCACCGGGATGACCCTGGCCACGCTGGCGTACGGGCTGGTGAACACCGAGTACATCCGCCCGTACGGCACGCCGGCCGGGCAGTTGGTGATGGCCGCCCTGGGCGCGGCCTTCGTCGGGCTGCTGGCCTGGGTGCGCTCGATGAGCCAGCCGCGGCGGCCGGCCCGCTTCCTACCCGCCCCCGACCCGCAGGAGGCGATCGCGTGAGCGCGCGTCCGGGCCCGGCGGGGCGGAACGGAGGACGAGGGTGATCGGCAACTGGCAGCTCGCGATCGCGGTCTGCGGCGGAGCCGCGGTCGGGCTCGGGCTGTTCCTGGTGGTCCGGGAGCTGGTACCGGCGACTCCGGCGCTCGGCCCCGCGCTGCGCCGGCTGCACCAGCCGGCCGCCGGCCCGGGGCGGGCCGGCACCGGCCGCCGGCTGGAGTGGCTCACCGGCCTGTCCCGCTGGCTGCGCCCACCGCACCGGCAGCTCGCGCTGATCGACCGCACCGCCGAGCAGTACGCGCTGTCGCTGCTGCTCTCCGCGCTGGTCGGGCTCACCATGCCGAGCGTGCTCGGGGTGGCACTGTTCGTGCTCGGTATCGGGGTGCCGGTGGTCGTACCGGTGCTGGGCAGCCTCGGCATGGCGCTGCTCGGCGCGTTGCTCGCCCACCGCGCGGTGCTCACCCGGGCGGAGGCCGCGCGGGACGAGTTCCGCCAGGCGGTCTGCACCTACCTGGATCTGGTCGCGTTGCAGCTGAGCGCCGCCCACGGGCCGGTGCAGTCGCTGGAGCGGGCCGCCGCGGTCTGCGACGGCTGGGTCTTCGACCGGCTCCGGGAGGCGCTGCGGCTGGCCCAGTTGCAGATGCACTCGCCCTGGGACGAGCTGCGCGACCTCGCCGACCGGATCGGCATCCCGGAACTGGGCGACGTGGGCGCGATCATGCGCTCCTCCGGCAGCGAGGGCGCCCAGGTGCACGAGACGCTGCGCAGCCGGGCCGACTCGCTGCGGGACCAGATCCGTACGGACAACCTGGCCCGCGCGGAGGGGGTCACCAGCCGGCTGGACATCCCCGGCGCGCTGCTCGTCTTCGTCCTGCTCGGCTTCGCCGTCTATCCGTTCATCGCCCGGGTCTGACCCGGCAAGAGAAGGAGTACGTCATGTCCCTCGTCACCCACCTGCACGTCGCGCTGACGACGCGCCTGGCCGAGCTGCGCCGCGACGGCGAGCGCGGCGACAGCCCGGTGCCCACCGCGGTGATCATCTTCGGCCTGGTCTTCGTGGCCACGGTGGTCACCGGGGTGGCGCTGGCCAAGGCCAACGACTGGATGAACGCCATCCCGGGCCACAAGAACCCCCAGTAGCGCCCGATGCGTCCCGCGGCTCTCTCCAGCGGGTGCCGGGCGGCCGCCGCCACCGCCCGGCGCCCGCGCCTGCCCGCGGACCGGGGGGCGAACCCGGTGGAGCTGGCCGTGCTGCTGCCGCTGATCCTGGTGCTGCTCTTCGCCGCCATCCAGGTGGCGGTCTGGTTCGTGGCCCGGTCCACCGCGCTGAACGCGGCGCAGAGCGCGGTCAACGCGCAGCGATCGCACCAGGCGCCGCCCGGGGCCGGGGAGGCGCGGGCCACCCGTTTCCTGCTGGCCGCCGGCGACTGGCTCGTCGGCTGGGACGACCCGGGGCCGAGCTGCGTCACCAGCGCCACCGAGGTGACCTGCACTGTGCGCGGGCGCTCCCTGTCGGTGATCCCCGGCGTGGACTTCCCGGTGCGGCAGACCGCGCACGGGACGGTGGACCGAGCCGTGAGCCGTACCGCCGAGCGGGGCTCGGTCTCCATCGAGGTGGCGGTGCTGGCGCCGGCCTTCATCGCGCTCATCGTGCTGGCCGGGGTGGCCGGGCGTACCGCGGTGGCAGCCGAGGCGATCGACGCCGCCGCGCACGACGCCGCGCGGGCCGCGTCGATCTCCCGCGACCCGGCGACCGCACGGCGCGCGGCGCGGGACGCGGCCCGCCGGCAACTGGACTGGCGTGGCCTGGACTGCGCGGGCAGCCCGGAGGTGACCTTCAGCGGTTCGGTACGCGGCAACCCGGCCACCTTCGACGCGGCGTTCCGCAGCCCGGCCGGGCAGGAAGCGACGGTCACCGTCCAGGTGGCCTGCACGGTCTCCTTTCAGGACATCCAGCTCGCGGCGCTGCCCGGGATGCCCGTTGGGAACCGGGTGGCGGCGAGCTTCACCTCGCCGCTGGACCGCTACCGGAGCAGAGTTCTCGGGCTCGGGATGACTGAAGCGCCTTCCGCTGCGAACCCGAGTATGCGTGGTGCGTGATGAGCGGTGAAGGCACGGCGGGATGCTGGCGTTGGCTAGCTTCAGGCGGCGGCGATGGCCTCGATCTCCAGCAGCCACGCCTCGTCGTAGATGCCGGTGATGATGATCGTGAGCGCGGGGCTGTGGTCGCCGAGGAATTCGTGGCGGACCCGGGCGTTAGCTTCTCGGTATTGCCGGTCGGACAGGAAGATGGTGACCTTGACAAGGTTGCGCACGGTCATGTCCGCGTCCTTCAACACGGTCAGCACGTTGCGCCACGCCTGCCGGCATTGGGTGTCGAAGTCGTCCGGCACGGTGCCGTCAGGTGCTTCGGGGACCTGGCCGCTGATGAACAGGGTTCGGTCGGCGCCGGTGACCAAGGCGCCCTGGGCGTAGGACCAGGGCTGCGGATCAAGGCTGGTGATCTGCACGGCGGACACGATATGGGCAGCCCTGTCGTTGCGTCCAGCGAGTTGTCTGTCGTGGCGGGCGCTGCTTGGAGAGCAGGATCACTCCGTCTCGGTGGCGATGAGCGAGTCAGGAATCCCGACGTTTCGTCGAAACTCTCATCAACGCTCGGGATGCCCCGATGACCAGGGCTTTCGGCAGCTCAAGACAACCCGGCGGGGAAGTAACCCATGACACTTCTGACCAGGGGATGAACGCCCGCCGCGCGTACGACGCCGGCCGGGTGAGCGTCTTCCTCGCCGTGACGATGGTCGGCGTACTGGCGATCATCGGTCTCGCCTTCGACGGCGCGGGGCAGCTCCGCACCCTCCAGCGGGCCGACAACCTCGCCGCCGAGGCGGCCCGGACGGGCGGCCAGGCCATCGACCGGGCCACCGCCATCGAGGGCGGGCCGAAGCGGATCAACCAACCCCAGGCGCGTCGGGCGATAGCCGACTACCTCGCCGCGGCCGGCGCGACCCGGTACTCGGTGAGCTTCCCGACCGTCGACGGCGAGACCCTCGTCCGGGTCGAGGTCACCGTCACCTACCGCAGGTCCATGCTCGGCCTCTTCGGCTTCGACGACACCGTCACCGTCTCCGGGGAGGCCACCGCGCGGGCGCTCACCGGGGCGCCATAGGGAAGGAAGGCAGCCATGGCCGCATCGGGTCGCTCCGTGGCACGGCGGACCGGACGGGTCCTGACCGGGTTCGCCGCGCTCGTCGTGCTCTGCACGGTGCTGGTCGGCGGGCCGGTGGCGCTGCTCGCCCTCGCCGGCAACCCGTTGCCGGACCACGTGCCCACCGTCGCCGAGATCGGCGCCACGCTGACCAGCCGCGACGACGGCCGGCTGTTCCTGCGGGCGCTGGCGCTGGCCGGCTGGTTCGGCTGGGCCACCTTCGCCCTCTCCGTGCTGGTCGAACTGGGGGCGCAGGCGCTGCGCCGGCCGGCACCCCGGCTGCTCGGGATGAGCCGCCAGCAGCGCGCGGCGGCCGCGCTGGTCGGGTCGGTCGCGCTGATCGTCGTTGCCGCCCCGGCGGCGAGCGCCGCCACGGCCACCATGCAGCCGTACGCCCAGCCGGCCGGCCCGGCTGCCGCCGCCCCGGCCGCGGTTCCGCCGTCGACCGCCGTGCCCGTCTACCGGGTGGCGAAGGGCGACTACCTCGGTGCCGTCGCCGAGCGCTACCTGGGCGAGTTCGCCGACTACCGGGAGCTGGCCCGGCTCAACCGGCTGGACGACCCGGACCGGATCCGCGCCGGCCAGGTGCTGAAGCTGCCCGCGCAGGCCAGCGACCGGGGCGCCCGCCCGCACGCCACCGGCCGGCTGGTCGCCCGCCCCGCCCGGCCCGCGCCCCCTGGTCACCCGGTCCCTGGCCGGACCGCACCGGAACAGCCCGCCCCGGGCCAGGCCGCCGCGGGCCAGCAGACCCCGGGCCAGACCACACCGGGTCGGGTGACCCAGGGGAAGGCCGGCTCCGGCCAGGCCGCTCAAGGTTCGGCCGAGCCAACGCGGGGACGGCCGGGAGCGGCTCCGCCGGAAACGCAGGCACCCGGCGGCGCCCCGGTGACGGTCGGGGCGGCAAGGTCGGGCGAGGCGGACCGGATGAACCGGCCGCTGGCCGTCGCCGCCGTGCTGGCCGTGGCCAGCATCGTCGGCGCCCAGATCGGCGCGGTCCTCGGCCTGCGCCGCCGCCCGGCTACCGTGCGCGCCGGCTCCAGCGGGCTGGGCGGCACCGCCCGACGGGAAGGCGGCGCGGTGCGTGGTGCGAGATCGAGCGCGGCCGGAGAACTCCCGGTGGGCCGGCACCGCCGCGACTAGCCCCAGCCGAGCCGAACAGCCGCCACAGCCCCGACAACCGCCCCGGCACCAGCCCGGCGACCGACACCGCGGCAAGAACCCCGACGAGCCAACCGGGCAGCGTCTGCCGACGCGCCCCGCACCGGTCCGGCGACCGGCACCACCGCGACCCACCAACGACCCAGCCGACCAGGCGAAACCATCATGACGACCGCAGCGGACCGGTCCGACCGACACCACCGGGCACCAACCGCGCCGCCGTAACCAGCAGTCGAGTGGGCCGGACAGGCCGGGGATCGTCACCGACGGTCACGCCGACCCGGCGGCACATCTCATGAGCCTGATGACTCTCCGGCATATATATACCGGAGAGTCATCAAGCTCTGCGAGCACCTTCCGTGCTGCCCACGACACGCCGAAGGGCGGCGCGACACGCCGGGCACAGTCGCGTGGTTCCGGATCGGGACCGCAATGCCACCGCGACCAGCCGCGACCGCCAGGTGGCGCGCGACCGCTGCCGGGCAGGACCGGGAGTCGGCGCGGCGTCGTGCGTCGCGCCTGCAAAGGCGCAGGTCCGGCGGTGGTGATCGCCCGCCAAGCGCGCGGCTCTCGCCAGGCCCACCGCACTCACCGCGAGCCACGGAAAGCCACGGCGACCACGGCGAGCCACGGCGAGCCGCGGGTCAGGGGAGCCGCGCCTCCAGCACTCCCGCACGGATCCGGGTGGGCAGGATCTGCTGGTCGTTGCCGGACGGGCCGTGCACGACCTCGCCGCCGTTGAGCCGGAACGTGCTGCCGTGCCACGGGCAGACCACGCACTCGTGCCCGTCGACCATCTGCACCTCGCCCTCGCCGAGCGGGCCGCTCTGGTGCGGGCAGCGCTCCAGCATCACCGTGACGTCGTCGCCGTGCCGGTAGAGGATCACCGACACGTCGTCGATCTCCCGGGTGACCAGCTGGCGCTGCGGCAGTGCCGCCAGGTCACCCAGCGGGTGCCAGCCGCCGCTCATCCGGTGCAGCTCGGAGATGCTCTGGTTGACCTGCGCGCCCTGCTTGTACGCCAGGTGCCCGCCGATGTAGGCGCCCATGCTCGCCGCACCGAGCCCCATCATGCCGAGGGCGCGGCCGAGTCCGTGCCGGCCGCGCAGGCGCGCGCTCACCGAGCTGGCGTAGAAGGCCAGGGCGACGGTGTTGGACGCGGCGTGCACCAGGCCGACCCGGCGCTGGTCGGGGGCGAGTGCGGCCCAGTCGTTGAGGCCGGCGACCGCCGCCGGCAGGGCGCTCACCGTGCCCAGCGTGGTGAGCGTGGTGGCCGCCCGCTGCTGCCCGGGCAGCACGTCCAGGACCGCCGCGCTGATCCACGCGCCCACCGGCACCTGCACCATCGCCGGGTGCAGCGGATGGCCCAGCCACACCCCGTGCAGCAGGTCGCGGACCCGCTGCGGCCGCAGCGTCGCCTGCACCGCGCGCTGCAGCCGGTCACCCACCCGGTCCAGCCGGGTGTTCTGCTCGATCTTCGTCAAGAGTGCTCGCACCCGTACCGACTTCCCGGCGTTCGCGGTCGCAAACCGGTCGGCGGTGACGGATCCGCGGCCGTACGTGACGACAGGGCGCCGGCGTCGCAGTCGGGCATCGCCGGCCGGGTCGGCGCTACCGCCGATCACCACCGGGCGGCCCAGAGCCATGCGGCGGTGTCCGGGCGCGGTCCGCCGCTGGCGGGCCGGCGCCGCCGGGGGCATGCTGTGCCGATGGGCGTACGGGTCGAACGCGACGGGCCGGTGACCACGGTGATTCTGGATCGGCCGGCGGCGCGCAACGCCGTCGACGGGCCGACCGCCCGGGCACTGGCCGACGCGTTCCGCGCCTTCGACGCCGACCCGGACGCGGCGGTGGCCGTGCTCTGGGGCGCCGGCGGCACGTTCTGCTCCGGGGCCGACCTGAAGGCGATCGGCACGCCGAGCGGCAACCGGGTCGAGGCGGAGGGCGACGGCCCGATGGGCCCGACCCGGATGATCCTGACCAAGCCGGTGATCGCCGCCGTCTCCGGGTACGCGGTGGCCGGTGGGCTGGAGCTGGCGCTCTGGTGCGACCTGCGGGTCGCCGAGTCCGACGCGGTGCTCGGGGTGTTCTGCCGGCGGTGGGGGGTGCCGCTGATCGACGGCGGGACGGTCCGGCTGCCCCGGCTGATCGGCGAGAGCCGGGCGATGGACCTGATCCTCACCGGCCGGCCGGTGCCGGCCGCGGAGGCGTACGCCATCGGGTTGGTGAACCGGCTGGTCGCGCCGGGTGAGGCGCGGGCGGCGGCCGAGCGGCTGGCCGCCGAGATCGCCCGGCATCCGCAGACCTGCCTGCGCAACGACCGGGCCTCGGCGCTGGCCGGCGCGGGCCTGCCGGAGCCGGCGGCACTCGCCACCGAGCTGGCGTACGGGATGGACTCGCTGGCCGCCGACGCGGCGGCCGGGGCGGCCCGGTTCGCGGCCGGCGCCGGACGGCACGGCGCCCCGGCCGACGACTGACGCCGGCGGGCGCCGCCGGGAGGGTGGTCCTCCCGGCGGCGCCCAGTTCGCTGCCGGCCGGCCTCAGCCGCGGTTGATGGTGAAGGTGGACGTGGTGTTGCGGATGTCCTGCCAGTTGTCGGTCAGCCGCAGGTTCACGAAGGTGGCCGAGCCGACGGCCGGGCCCTGGCCCTGCTCCGGCAGCTCGTTGACCCAGATGCCGAAGCCCGACTTGGCGTCGAACGCGTCACCGCTGCGCCGCGCCCCGGAGATCGACACGTTGGTGAAGACCGTGTCGGTGATCGGGTTCTCCGGCTGGCTCCCGTTGTACTTGGTCTGGAACATGATCCCGGAGTACGTGGGGTCGACGATGTCCACGTCCGAGACGCGGATGCCGCGGAACTCCTTCGACGCCGAGAAGACCCAGATGGCCGGGAAGGTCTGCGCGCCCCAGAAGTGCCCGCCGGACCGGATCAGCGAGATGTTCTCGAACCGGGTCGGCGGGCTGGCGCCGAACCCGATGAACGGATAACCGAAGTCCAGCGAGCTGATCGTGATGCCGGAGTACGTCAACTGGTCCGCGATGTAGAGGTTGCGGAAGATGTTGTCGTAGCCGCCGTACACCGCGATCCCGGCCGCCCGCCAGGTGAGCGTGGCGGTCAGGTTCTCGAAGACGTTGCCGTGGTTGGCCGTGGAGCCGCCCTGGTCGACGGCCGAGAAGAGCGCGAACGCGTCGTCGCCGTTGGACCGGCCCTCGGAGTTGCTCACCAGGTTGTTGGTGCTGCCGTTGGTCATGTTGACCGCGTCGGCGAAGGTGTTCCGGAACCGGCTGTTGGTGATCTTCAGGCCGCTGACGCTCACCCCCCAGTACGCGCACACCGTGTGCTCGACCCAGACGTTGTCCAGCGTCAGGTTGTCGACGTCCCGCAGCTCACCCCAGACCTTCCCCGGCCCGTCGATCCGGTTGGTGTAGTTGCCGAAGAAGGCCACGTGCTCGAAGGACGACCCGCCGGCCGAGGGCTCCACCCGGAAGCCGGCGTCGGTGTTCTGCTGGGACACCGGCGTCTGGAAGCGGGTGAACCACATGCCCGCGCCGACCACCTTGACCGCCTTGCCGTAGACCTGGAACTTCTGCGCGGTCTCGTACGTGCCGGCGGGCAGGTAGACGCCGACCAGGTTGCCGGTGCTGTCCATGCGGACCGCGTCCAGGGCGTTCTGCACGTCCTGATGGCTGAACCCGTTCGGCACCTTGTACCTCGCCGGGTCCGGGTTGGCTCGCGGCGCAACCTGCTCCAGGTTCACGAAGTCGATGGCGTACGTGGTGCCGTTGGCCGGATCCTTCTGCAACCGGATCCGACTGCCCGCCGGGATGGTCGAGTCCAGCAGGACGTTCGCCTCGTCGTAGAGGTGCCGGGGCGGTCCGGCGCTCGGCGAGTCGCTCGGGCCGGCCTCCGCGCCGTACAGCCAGATGTGCTTCGAGGTGAGGCTGATCGGCTTGTGCAGCACGCCGTTGACGTAGATGTTCAACGTCGAGGTGATCCCGCCCCCGCCCGGCGCGTCCGGGATGGAGAAGCGGGTGACCAGGGCGTTGGCCGGGGCCCGGGTGGTCCACTCGACGTACGCGCCGGTGCTGTTCAACGTCACCGCCCGCCGGCCGGACGCCTCGCCGGCCAGGTCGCCGATGGTCCGGTTCGGCCCGACCACCTGCGCCCCGCCGCCGACCGAACCCTCCTCGGCCTCGTACATGTCGTACGGCAGGTTGGCGCCGCGGCCCACGAAGAGCGACCGCTCGCTGGTGTTGTTCTCCCGCTTCACCGGCAGTTCGTTGGCGTCGTCGACGAGCACCACCCGGACCGTGTACCGGCCGTTGGCCGCCGTCCAGGTGCCCAGGTCGACCGGGCCGGCGCTGGCTCCGGCGGCGATGGTGCCGCTGTACGAGCCGGTCAGCGTGCGGACCACGGCGCCGGTGTCATCTCGCACGGTCAGCGTGATGCCGTGCGCCCCGCCCGCCGAGGCGACCGTGCCCTGGTTGCGGATGGTCACCGCGAAGCGGACCGTGGCACCCGCGCTCGGCGTGCCGGGCGACCAGGTCACCGCCGAGGCGACCAGGTCGGAGCTGGCCACCGCGCTGACCGTGAGCGCGGTGGGGTAGGTGTGGCCGTTGTTCGTCTCGTTCTGCTCGATGACCGTGTTCGCCGGGTCGACCGTGGCGCCGACCTGGTAGCTGCCGGCGTCGCGCGGGCCGATGTTCGCCGAGACGGTGGTCGACGCGCCGGCCGCCAGCGCCCCGACGGTGGCCGTGCCGACCTCCGTCGTACCCAGGCGGAAGTCGACGGTGGTGGCGGCGGAGGCCGCCGTGCCGGCGTTGCGCACGGTGGCCGACAGGGTGATCGGGTCGGTCTCCACCGGCGCGGCGGGCGAGACGGAGATCCCGGTGACGGTGAGGTCCGGGTTCGGCGCCGGGACGCCGATCACCTGGAGTTCGGCGACCTGGCCGTTGGACGAACCGGAGTTGGCGGTGAACTGGAGCCGGACGTCGGCGGCCGTCGCCGACACCGGGATGGTCACCGTGTTGCTGCTCGCCGGGCTGAACGAGTACGTCGTCGAGCCGACCAGCGTGCTGAAGCCGGACGCCGACTGCTCCCGGCCGAGCACCTGGAAGGTCTGGGTGCGCGGGCCCCAGACCGGGTCCGGGTTCACCTTCACCACCAGCGCGCTGATGCTCGCGTTGGCGCCCAGCGCGACGGTCAGCGTGCTCGGGTACGCCCCGGGCGCGCCCTCCCAGTAGGTGGTGACGTCGTCGTCGTTGGCGTTGGCCGCGGCGAAGACGTGCACCGTCGACGAGGCGGTGATCGGCTTGCCGACCGCGAGGTTGCTGCCGCCCGGCGTACCGCCGGTCCGGGTCACCGTGTTGCTGTCCGCCGACACGTTGCCCGCCGCGTCGCGGGCCCGGACGACGTAGCTGACGGTGGCCCCGGCCGGCTGGTTGTCGGTGTAGCTGAGCGTGCTGCCGCTGACGGTGGTGCGCAGGGTGCCGTTGGCGTAGACGTCGTAGCCGGTGACTCCGACGTTGTCGGTCGAGGCGTTCCAGGTCAGCCGGATCTGCCCGGTCGCCGGCTCGGTGTAGGCGAGGTTGCCGGGCGCGGACGGCGGCTGGGTGTCACCGGTGGCCGGGCCGTAGACCTCCAGCTCGGAGAGCTGCCCGGCGGGCCAGCCGGTGTTCCCGGTGAAGAGCAGCCGCAGGTAGCGGGTGCTGGCCGCGGTGAACGTGATGGTCACGGTGTTGCTGTTCGCGCCGGGGGTGAACGCGTACCCGGCCGAGGCGACGAGGGTGCCGAAGGTGGAGCCGTTGGGGCCACCCTGCACGGTGATCGTCTGGGTCCGCGCGTCCCAGCCAGCGGGCAGCTTGAGCACCAGCCGGTTGACGCTCACCGTGGCCGCGAGGTCGACCTGGAGCCACTGCGGGAAGGCGTTGTTCGCGCTCTCCCAGTAGCTGGCCTGGTTGCCGTCGTTGGCGTTGCCGGCGACGTAGACGTCCGCGTGGGTACTCGCGGTCATGCTCCGGCCGGCCGCCAGGTTCGCCGAGGAGCTGGCCGCGCCGTAGACCTCCAGCTCGGCGAGCTGTGCCGCGCCCCAGCCGGTGTTGGCGGTGATCGCGATTCGGACGTACCGGGTGGTGGTGGCCGGGAAGTCGAGGGTGACGGTGTTGCCGTTGGCCGGGCCGAACGCCCGGCCGGCCGAGGCGACGACGGTGCTGAAGCCGGTGCCGTCCGCACTGCCCTGCACCGACAGCGTCTGGGTGCGCGCCTCCCAGCCGGCCGGCAGCTTCAGCTTCACCTGATCGACGGAGCGCGCGGAGCCCAGGTCGACCTGGGCCCACTGCGGGAGGGCGCCGCTGCTCTCCCAGTAGGTCGCCGGGTTGCCGTCGGTGAGGTTGGCCGCGACGTACGGGCCGTTGACGCTGCTGGCCGCGGCGTTGCGGCCGGCAGCGAGGTTGGGTCCGCCGGCCGCGACGGCCGGCGGCGCGGGCGCCGCGGTGACGGCGAGGCCGAGCACGGCGAGCGCCGCGACGACCCGGTGCGTGACGGTGGTACGCGAGGTCGAGGTGCGGGCGGCGATGCCAGCGCGGGTCCGGCTGCTTCGGGGCGGGGTGGCGGTGGCGTGGTCGGGCATGAGCTGGGCTCTCCCTTTCGTGATGGTCCTTCTCCCCCGTGCGTTGCGGTGGTGCTGGGTGCGGTGCCTCCTTCTCGGGCTCGGGCCGGTGGGGGCCGGCGGGGTGGGCGCGGTGCCGGCGGCCGGGACGGGGCCGCCGGCACCGCGGTCGGTCAGGCCGGTTCGGGTCCGGCCGGGGTTTCCGGGGTACGCAGCCAGACGGCGGTGTCCGGCGGGAGCAGGTCGTCGTCGAGCGGCCCGCTGGCGAGCAGCCGCCCGGTGTGCGGCGGCAGCGGCACCGCCGCGGCGGAGAGGTTGACCAGGCAGGTGAAGCCGGGCGGGCGGTGGAAGGCGAGCACCCCGTCCGGTGCGGGCAGCCAGCTCATCGTCCCGTCGCCGAGCGCCGGGTGGGCTCGCCGGATCCGGATCGCCGCCCGGTACAGCTCGAGCATCGAGGTGGTGTCGCCGGTCTGCGCACGGACCGTCCGGTCCTTCCAGTCGGCCGGCTGCGGCAGCCAGGGTGCGGCGGCGCCGTCGGGGCTGAACCCGAACGGCGGCTCGTCACCGGTCCACGGGATCGGCACCCGACAGCCGTCCCGGCCGGGGTCGACTCCGCCGGAGCGGTGGTACATCGGGTCCTGGCGCAGCTCGCGCGGGATGTCCTCGACCTCCCACAGGCCCAGTTCCTCGCCCTGATAGACGTACGCGGCGCCGGGCAGCGACAGGGAGAGCAGGGCCGCCGCGCGGGCCCGTCGGGTGCCCAGCTCCAGGTCGGTGGGGATCCCCTCGCGTTTCGCGGCGAAGCTGAACGTGGTGTCCTGCCGGCCGTACCGGGTGACGTGCCGGGTGACGTCGTGGTTGGAGAGCACCCAGGTGGCCGGGGCGCCGACCGGGGCGTGCGCGGTGAGCGTGGTGTCGATGCAGGCGCCCAGCGCGGCCGCGTCCCAGGCGCAGCCGAGGAAGTCGAAGTTGAACGCGGCGTGCAGTTCGTCCGGGCGCAGGTAGTTGGCGAACCGCTCGTGGTCGGGGAGCCACACCTCGCCGATCAGCGCCCGGTCGCCGGGGTAGCCGTCGGTGATCCGCCGCCAGCTGCGGTAGATGTCGTGCACCGCGTCCACGTCGACGAACGGGCTCGGGCCGTCCGGTGTCGCCTCCGGCAGCGTCGGGTCCTTGGCCAGCATCGCCGCGGAGTCGATCCGGATGCCGTCCACGCCCCGTTCGAGCCAGAACCGCAGGATGTCCTCGAACTCGGCCCGCACCCGGGGGTGGTCCCAGTTGAAGTCCGGCTGCTCCGGGGCGAAGAGGTGCAGATACCAGTCGCCCGGCGTGCCGTCCGGGTTGGTCGTGCGGGTCCAGGTGTCGCCGGCGAACGGCGAGACCCAGTCGGTGGGCTTGCGCGCCCCGTCCGGGCCCCGGCCGGGGCGGAACCAGAACAGCTCCCGTTCCGGCGCGTCCGGGTCGGCGAGCGCCGCCTGGAACCAGGGGTGCGCGTCGGAGCAGTGGTTGGGCACCACGTCGACGATGGTCCGGATGCCGAGCGCATGCGCCTCGGCGATCAGCGCCTCCACCTCGGCCAGGGTGCCGAAGACCGGGTCGATGTCGCGGTAGTCGGCCACGTCGTAGCCGGCGTCGGCCATCGGGGAGGGGTACCAGGGGTTGAACCAGATCGCGTCGACGCCGAGCGCGGCGAGGTGGTCCAGCCGGGACCGGATGCCCGCGATGTCGCCGATCCCGTCGCCGTCGCCGTCGGCGAAGCTGCGCGGGTACACCTGGTAGATCACCGCTGAACGCCACCACGGACCGTCGTCTGCTGTGGACACGAGCACCTGCTTTCTGCGTCGGTACGTCGGCGGGTCCGCCGGAGGCGGATGTGCCGGGCGGACGTCGTCGTCCGCCGCGGGTGGTTGCGCCGGCGGTGGGTCAGCCCTTGAGGCTGCCGGTGGTCAGGCCGGACATGATGTTCCGCTGGAAGATCAGGAAGACGATGACGGTCGGGATGGCGGCGATGACCGACGCGGCGACCACGACGTTCATGGGTGTGCCGCCCGAGAAGGCGTAGATGCCGACGCTGACCGTCCGGGTCTCCGGGTGCGGCATGACCAGCTTCGGCCAGAGGAAGTCCTTCCAGACGGCGGTCACCGCGAAGATCGAGACCACGCCGAGGATGGGGCGCGACATCGGCAGGATGATCGACCAGAGCGTGCGCAGTGGTGTCGCCCCGTCCATCAGCGCCGCCGCCATCAGGTCCTCCGGGATCGAGTCGAAGAACCGCTTCAGCAGGAAGATGTTGAACGCGTTCGCGACCAGGGGCAGCCAGATCGCGAACGGCGAGTCGAGCAGGTTGAGGTGCAGGATCGGCAGGTCGATCACCGCCACGTACTGCGGAACGATGAGGACCATCGCCGGGATCATCAGCGTGGTCAGCATCAGGCCGAGGATCACGTTGCCCAGGATCGGTCGGAGCTTCGACAGGGAGTACGCCGCGGCGGTGTCGAAGACGAGTTGAAACAGCACCGCGCCGGCCGCGTAGTAAAACGTGTTGAACAGCAGCTTGGCAAGGTCCAGGTTGTGCCAGGCGTCCACGTAGTTCTGCGGCTGCGGATCCTTCGGGAACAGCGTCGGCGGGGTCTGCGCGATCTCCTGGCCGGACTTGAGCGCGCCGGTGACCATCCAGTAGAGCGGCCCGAGGAAGACGAGCGTGAACACCACGACCACGACGGCGAGCAGAGTCCAGTAGACCGCCTTGCCGCGTCCGCGCCGCAGCTGGGCGTGGGAGATGAGGGTCCGGGTCCCGGAGTCCTGTGCCATTTCCTCGTCCGTCCTAGTCCTGTTTCGCGGTCAGCCGCGCGTACACGGCGGAGAAGCCGGCCAGCACCACGAGCATGATCACGCCGAGCGCGGCGGCCCCGTTGAGGTCGTTCTGGAAGAAACCGTGCTGGTAGATGAGGTACGCGACCGAGGTCGCCGAGTCCTGGGCGCCGGCGCCGTTGGCGAGGATCAGCGGCTCGATGAAGAGCTGCATGGTGGCGACGATCTGGAGCATCGCCAGCAGCGCGAGGATCAGCCGGGTCTGCGGGATGGTCACGTGCCGGATCCGCCGCCAGATCCCGGCGCCGTCCAGCTCGGCCGCCTCGTAGAGTTCGCCGGGGATGTTCTGCAGCGCGGCCAGGTAGATCAGCACCGCGCTGCCCATGTTCATCCAGGTCGACGCGATCACCATCGCCGGCATGGTCATCTCCGGGGACTGCATCCACTGCGACGTCGGCAGGTGCAGTGCCTTGAGGATCGCGTTGAACAGCCCCGCGTCGCTGGGGTCGTACGCGTAGAACTTGAACAGGAAGAGCGCCGAGGCGGGCGGGAGCATCACCGGCAGGTAGACCAGGATCCGCAGGTAGCCCCTGGCGTGGCGGAACTCGTTGAGCAGGATCGCCACGAAGAACGGCACCGCGTAGCCGAGGACGAGCGCGAGGACGGTGAAGTAGAAGGTGTTCTTCCAGGCCGTCCAGAAGCTCGGGTCGTCGATGATGCGGGCGTAGTTGTCCCAGCCCACCCAGGTGGTCTCGCCGCGCCGGGTGCGCTGGAAGCTCATCACGACGCCGCGGATCATCGGGTACCAGGAGAAGACGACGAAGCAGAGCAGCGCGCCGATCAGGAACGCGTGCCCGGTGAGGTTGTCCCGCACCTTGCGACCGAGGCCGGTAGGCCGTCGCCCGGCCGGGACCGGCGGGCGGCCCGGTTTCCTGGTGGTGCCGGGAAGGGTGGTGATGGTCAAGGCAACTCCTGCGCGGAAGTCGGTGACCGGACGGTCTGGACCCGGACGGTGTGCGGGGGTCGGCGCGCCGACCCCCGCACCATCGATCAGCTCTCCGCCGCGAGGAGTTGGTTGACCTTGTCCTCAGCGGTCTTGAGCAGCGCGTCGATGTTCGCGTTCGGGTTGGTCAGCACCCCGGACATCGCCGCGTCGAGCACCGCGTAGATCGCCTGCGCGTTGCGCGGTTCGCCCTTGATCGGAACGGGGTTCGCCTCGAAGGCCGCGAAGTTGGCGGTGTCGACGTTCGCGTTCGCTTTGCGCAGTTCGAGTTCCTGCTTCTGTGCCTCGCTGCCGGCCGCGAAGAGCAGCGGCTGGGGCAGGCCGACCGGGTAGTTCTGCGGCTTGGCCCGGACGTAGTCGAACTGGCCCTTGCCCGGCGTCAGCTTCTGGTACGCGATCCACTTCAGACCGGCCCTGACCTGCTCCGGGGAGAGGCCCTTCTTGAAGAAGTAGCCCTCGCCGCCGCCGAGCGTCGCCTTGGCCGGGCCGTCCTGGCCGGGCAGCGGGCCCATCGCCCAGTCCTGGAACTTGCCCTGGAACTGGCTGACGATCGCCTGGGTGGTGTCCGGCGCGCCGATGAACATGCCCACCTTGCCCGCCGCGGCGTTGGTCAGCAGGTCGCCCCACTGCAGCAACTGGCGGCTGCCCATGCTGTTGTCGCCGTACCGCATGTCCTTGAGGTTCTGCAGGACCTGCCTGCCCATCGCGTTGTTGAAGTCGGCCTTCTTGCCGTCCGGGGTCAGCACCTGGCCGCCCTGGGAGTAGAGCAGGGAGGTGAAGTGCCAGCCGCCGGTGTTGCCGGCGCTGTACTCGGCGTAGCCGGCGATGCCGTTGCCGAGCGCGGCGATCTTCTTGGCCGCCGCCCGGACCTCGGGCCAGGTCTTCGGCGGGTTGTTCACGTCGAGCCCCGCCTGCTGGAACAGGACCTTGTTGTAGACCAGGCCCATCGAGTAGTTCTTCACCGGGACGCCGTAGAGCTTGCCGCCGTCGCTGAAGACCTCCTTGAGCGCCGGGTCGACGCTGTCCCAGGTCGGGATGGTGTCCCTGGTGGCGTACCCGGTGATGTCCATCGCCTGACCGGAGTCGAGCACCTGCGCCAGGTCGGTCATGTACCCGTAGAAGACGTCGGTCACGGTGCCGCCGGCCAGGCGGGCGGTGAAGTCCGGCGGGTTGTTGCACTGCTCGCCGACGCTCACGCTCTTGATGACGATGTCAGGGTTCTGTCGCTGGAACTCGGCGACGTCGTCGTTCCAGTTCTGCAACAGCTCTTTCTGGGAGCCGACCGGCTGGCAGTCGACGGTGATGGTGACCTTGCCACCTGCCTCGTCCGAGGCGTCGTCGCCCTTCGTGGAGCAGGCGGTGAGGCTGAGCCCCAGGCCGGCCACGAGCGCTAACGCCGCAGCCTTCCGGTACTGCGGTACGGACATCTGTCCATCCCTTCGCCGAACGGGTGTCTCCATGACCTACGCGGAACTGCGGTGATCGTCACCGCGGCCGATGCCCTGCTACGTGATGCATCCGTCATGCGACCTGACCCGCGGTAACCGCTCCGGGGCCCGGTGTGAGTGGAGTCACTGTAACGAGACGAACTGATGTCGGCAAGGTTTCGACATAGCTATGAAAGGACACGACATGACGACGAGAGATCCCGGCAATACCTCCGGCGACACCCGGAATACCACACTTCATCTCCCTTTTGCCCACGGCGACGGGGCCCTGAGCCGGGGCGCCGGGCAGGGCCGGTCCGATCACCGGCCAGGACGAAAACGGCCGCCGACCGCGGGCAGCGGTCGACGGCCGGAGCGGTCGCGGGTCAGCGGGCGGGAGGCAGGCCCGGGTCAGCGGCCGGGGGCGGGCGCGGTGGAGCCCCGTACCACCAGTTCGGGCTCGAACAGCAGCTCGTCGTGCAGCACGCCGACCCCCTCGATCTGGGTGACCAGCAGGTCCACCGCGGCCTGCCCCATCGTCTCGATCGGCTGCCGGACGGTGGTCAGCGGCGGGTCGGTGCAGGTCATGAACGCGGAGTCGTCGAAGCCCACCACCGACACGTCGGCCGGCACCGACCGACCGAGCCGCCGGGCGGCCCGGATGGCGCCCAGCGCCAGCACGTCGCTGGCGCAGATGATGCCGGTCACGCCCCGCTCGACCAGTTTGGTCGCGGCGACCCGCGCCCCCTCCATGGAGAAGCTGGAGCGCTCGACGAACCCGTCGTCGGTCCAGCCGGCGGCCTGGATCATCGCGGTCAACTTCCGCCGGGACGGCACGTGCCCCTCCGGACCGAGCACCATCCCGATCCGCTCGTGCCCGAGCGAGCGCAGGTGCCCGTACGCCTGCTCCACCGCCACCGCGTCGTCGGTGGAGACCCGGGGGAAGCCCAACTCGTCCACCCCCGCGTTGACCAGCACCACCGGCAGCCCCCGGTCGGTCAGCCGGCGGTAGTGGTCGTGCCGGGCGTCGGCGAGCGCGTACGAGCCACCGGCGAAGATCACCCCGGAGACCTGGTGGTCGAGGAGCATCTCCACGTAGTCCATCTCGGAGACGCCGCCGATGGTGCGGGCGCAGAGCGCCGGGGTGAACCCCCGCTGGGCGAGGGACCCGGTGACCACCTCGGCGAGCGCCGGGAAGATCGGGTTCTGCAACTCGGGCAGGACCAGCCCGACCAACCGGGCGCGCTCACCGCGCAGCTTGGTCGGCCGCTCGTAGCCGAGCACGTCCAGCGCGGTCAGCACCGCCGTCCGGGTCGCCTCGGAGACCCCGTCCCGGCCGTTGAGCACCCGGCTGACGGTGGCCTCGCTGACGCCGGCCTTCTTGGCAACTTCGGTCAACCGCTTCGTCACGGCCGCAATCGTACGTCATTGGAATGAAAGAAATGAACAGCCGACTGCCGAGCGGGTGCCGCCTCATGCCGGGTGCTGCCGCCACGCCGTCAGCCGGCTGGTCAGGACAGGTCGCGCAGCGCGTCCTCGATCGCCCGGTGGAAGGTCGGGTACGCGTAGATCATGTGCCGGAGCAGGCTGAGCGGCACCGCCGCGTGCACCGCGACCACCAGCCCGGAGAGCACCTCGCCGCCGGCCGGCCCGGCCGAGGTGGCCCCGATCAGCACCCCCTGGTCGGCGTCGGCGACCAGCTTGATGAAGCCCTCGTCGCCGACCCGGTGGATCCAGCCCCGGGTCGAGCTGCCCAGCTTGGTGAAGCCGACCTGCACGTTGATCCCGCGGGCCCGGGCCTGCTGTTCGGTCAGCCCGACCGCGCCCACCTCCGGGTCGGTGAAGGTGACCCGGGGCAGCGCCCGGTAGTCGGCGCGCGGCACGGTGCCGGCCGAGCCGCTCGAACCGCTGGCAGCGAGGCTGCCGGCCGCGCCCATGGCGCCCCCCACCACGCTGGCGGTGCCGCTCGGATCCGCCCCGGCCCGCGCGTGCCGGGCGCGGTCCAGGACGTCGGCGATCACGATCGCCGCCTGGTACATCGCGATGTGGGTGAAGGCGCCCTCCCCGGTCACGTCACCGACCGCCCAGAGGTCGTCGGCGACCCGCATCCGGTCGTCGACCGGCAGGTAGCGCTGGCCGGCGTCCACCCCGACGGAGTCCAGCCCCAGCTCCTCCAGATGCGCCCGGCGGCCGGTCACCACCAGCAGCCGCTCGGCGGTGAACTCGGCGCCGTCGGCGGCGGACACGGTGAACCGCTGCCCGTCGTGGCCGACCCGCTCCGCCCGCACCCCGGTGTGGATCTCCACCCCGTCGGCGCGCAGCGCCCCGGCGACCACCTCGGACGCCTCCGGCTCCTCGACCGCGAGCACCCGGTCCAGCGCCTCCACCACGGTGACCCGGACCCCGAACCGGGCGAAGACCTGCGACAGTTCCAGCCCGATCGCGCCGCCGCCCAGCACCAGCAGGGACTCCGGCAGCTCCGCGACCTCGACCGCCTGGTGGTTGGTCCAGTACGGGGTGTCGGCCAGCCCGGCGATCGGCGGCACCGTCGGCCGGGTGCCGGTGCCCAGCACGACGCCGTACCGGGCCTGGAACACCTGGTCGCCCACCTGGACCCGGCCGGGCCCGGTCAGTCGCCCGCTGCCTCGGACGAACCGGCCGCCCCGCCCGATGAAACGGTCCACCGCGACCCGGTCGTCCCAGTGGTCGGTGGCCTCCTCGCGGATCCGCCGGGCCACCGGCCCCCAGTCCGGCCGCACCTCGGCGGTGCCGGCGAGACCGTCGACCCGGCGCGCCTCGGCGAGCGCGTTCGCCGCCCTGATCATCATCTTGCTCGGGACGCACCCCCAGTACGGGCACTCCCCGCCGACCAGGTCCCGCTCGATGCCGACGACGCTCAGCCCGGCCTCGGCGAGCCGCCCGGCCACCTCCTCGCCCCCGACGCCAAGCCCGACCACGACCACGTCCACCTGCTCCGGCTCCACCACCCGGACAGCATCCCCCAGCGAGCGCCGACAGGCCAGCCAGCCACGGGTAGAGGTGGCGCCCCGGGGCGCTCGCCGCCGCGGGGGGACGTGCCGGGCCGAGCAGCGAAAGTCGCGCCGGGCCGTGGAGCGGGGTCGCGGGCCGTGGAGCGGGGTCGCGGGCAGTGGAGCGAGGGCCGCGCCGGGCCGTGGAATGGCGGCGCGGATGACGCCCCGGATCGCCTACCGTGGCCGGATGCCCGAGACCCGCTTCGCCGCCGTCCACGACTGCTTCCGCGACCTGCTCGCCAGCGGCCGGGAAGCCGGGGCCGGCCTGGCCATCTGGTACGACGGCGCGCCGGTGGTGGACATCGTCGGCGGCGAACGGTCACCGGGCCGGCCGTGGCAGGCCGACACGCTGGTCAACGTCTACTCGGTCGGCAAGCCGGTGGCCGCGCTCTGCCTGCTGCTGCTGGTGGACCGGGGCCGGATCGGGCTGGACGACCCGGTCGCCGCGCACTGGCCCGGTTTTCGCACCCCGGCCACCGTCCGGCAGGTGCTCGACCACACCGCCGGGCTGCCGGTCTTCCCGGTGCCCCGGCCGGCCGAGGCGATCGCCGACTGGGACCTGCTCGCCGAGGATCTGGCCGCCGCCGAGCCGGAGTGGGAGCCGGGCAGTGTCGCGGGCGAGCACGCCTGGACGTACGGGCACCTGGTGGGCGAACTGGTCCGGCGGGTGGACGGCCGGTCGGTGGGACGGTTCCTCGCCGAGGAGATCGCCGGCCCGTGGCGGCTGGACCTGGGCTTCGGGCTGGACGCGGCGGACCAGCGCCGCTGCGCCGACCTGTCGTACGGCGACCCGGATTGGCCGGACCGGGTGGCCGGTGCGCCGGGTTCGCTGCGGGCGCGCGCCCTGGACAACCCGCCCGGCGGCCGGAACCTGTCGGTGGTGAACAGCCCGCTCTGGCGCGGCGCCGAGGTGCCCGCCGTCAACCTGCACTCGACCGCGGGGGCTCTCGCCCGCCTGTACGCGGGCCTGCTCGCCGGCGGCACGCTCGACGGCGTACGGCTGTTCAGCCCGGACCTGGTGGCCGAGGCGACCCGGGTCCAGTACGACGGCCCGGATCTGCTGCTCGACCGGCGGACCCGGTGGACGTTGGGCATGCAGTGGGAGGAGGACGGCAGCTGGGGCATGGGCGGGATCGGCGGTAGCTGTGCCTGGGCCGACCCGGTCCGCGGCTACACCTTCGGCTACGCGACCGCCCGGCTCGCCGACTTCGATCGGGTGGAGGCCCTGGTCGACGCGCTGCACAGCTGCCTCTGAGCCGCCGCCCGCCGGCGATCACGCTATCCGGGCGGCGACACCACTCTCCACCGCCAGGCAGGGCATCGGCGGCCCGGGGACGGTGACCACCGGCGTGCCGGTCGGGGTGAGCAGGGCCTGCGCCGCCACGGCCAGCCGGCGCCGCTGGCCGACCACGGCCCGGCGGGTGAAGACGTCGTAGTCCTGCGCGGCCACCTCGTCGAGGATTCCGCCGTAGAGCGCGTACGCGGTCCGCAGGCAGGCCTGCGAGGTGGGTGCGAGCAGGGTGATCCCGGGCGCCGCCGCGGCGTAGTGCGCCTGGGCCCGGGCCACCTCGTACGCGATCAGTTCCCGGATGGCCCCGGTGGCTCGCCGCCGCGCACGGGCCTCGACCAGGTCCTGCCGGGTGACACCGAACCGGGCCAGGTCCTCCTCCGGCAGGTACGTCCGCCCGCGGTCCAGATCCTCGGCCACGTCCCGGATGAAGTTGGTGAGCTGGAAGGCGAAGCCGAGCTGCCGGGCCGGTTCCCGGGCCGCGGCCGGGTCGCTGCTGCCCAGGATCGGCAGCATCATCGTGCCGATGACCGCCGCCGAGCCCTCCATGTAGTCGAGCAGCTGGTCGTAGGTCCGGTACGAGTCGACGGTCAGGTCCATCGCCATGCTCTTGAGGAACGCGGCGAAGTCGTCGCGGTCCAGGTCGAAGACGGCGATGGTGTGCAGCACGGCGGGCAGCAGCGGGTCGTCGATCGGCTGGCCGTGCAGGCCGGCCATGAAGCGGCCGCCCCAGTCGTCGAGCCGGACGGCGCGCTCGGCCGGGGGAAGGTAGTCGGTGCGGTCGACGATCTCGTCCGCGTACCGGGTGAAGCCGTAGAGGGCGTGAACGTGCCGCCGTTTCCACCCGGGCAGCAGCCGGGTGGCGAGATAGTAGGTGCGACCGTGGCGTCGGTGCAGCTCACGGCAGCGGTCGTAGGCAGCGGTGAGATCAGTGTCCACCGGCCCTCCCTCACAGATCGACGCACCAATCGACGCAACTCACAACCCTAGGGTACGCTCAGCCGCATGGCCAACGAGGCATCAGCGGGTAATACGCTTCGCGACGCGCCGACAAACCCGTCCGGCCGGGACGATCCGGTCCGCGCGGTGCTGGCCGCGTACACCCGGGAGTTGGTCACGGCGGTGGACGACACCCTCGCCGCCTTCCTGGCCGCCGAGGTCGACGCGCTGACCGAGATCGACCCGGCGATGGGCGGGTTCGCCGCGACCGCGCGGGACCACGTGCTCGCCGGCGGCAAGCGGGTCCGCCCGACGTTCGCCTACTGGGGCTGGCGCGGGGCGGTGGGCGCCACCGAGCCGCTGCCGCCGGTGCTGCCGGCGCTCGCCGCCCTGGAGCTGCTGCACACCTTCGCGCTCGTGCACGACGACGTGATGGACGCCTCGACCACCCGGCGCGGCCGGCCGACCGCACACGTGGCGCTGGCCGCCCAGCACGTCGCCGCCGGCCGTCGGGGCGACCCGCGCCGGTTCGGCGAGGCGGTCGCGGTGCTGGTCGGCGATCTCTGCATGGTCTGGGCCGACCAGCTGCTCGCCCGCGCGGCCGTACCACCGGCCCGGCTGCTGGACGTCCGCCGCTGCTACGACCAGATGCGGGTGGAGACCGTGGCCGGGCAGTACCTCGACGTGCTCGGCGAGAGCGACGCGGCCCGCTGGTCGGTCGACCGGGCGCTGCGGGTCGCCCGCTACAAGACCGCCAGCTACACGGTGCAGCGGCCGCTGCTCTTCGGCGCCCACCTGGCCGGCGCCGGAGCCGACGAGGCGCTGGTCGCCGCCTACACCCGCTACGGCCGGAAGGTCGGCGAGGCGTTCCAGCTCCGCGACGATCTGCTCGGCGTCTACGGCGATCCGGCCACCACCGGCAAGCCGGCCGGCGACGACCTGCGGACCGGCAAGCCCACCGTGCTGCTCATGCTGGCCCGGCAGCTCGCCACGCCGACCCAGCGCCGGGCGCTGGACCGGGCCGGCGCGGGCGGCGGCGACCGGGAGATCGCCGGGCTGGCCGAGCTGGTCGCCGACACCGGGGCCGTCGACCGGGTCGAGCGGATGATCACCGACCGGGTGGCGGAGGCGCTCGCCGCGCTCGACGACGCGTCGATCGACGAGACCGCGCGCATCGCGCTCACCGGTCTCGCCGGCACCGCCACCGACCGGCGGGCCTGATGGGCAACTTCGTGAAGGAGGTGATCGCGTGCGGACCGTGAGCGGACCCACCGACCGGGTGGTGGTGGTCGGTGCCGGCCTCGGCGGGCTGGCCTGCGCACTGCACCTGGCCGGCACCGGCCGGCAGGTGACCGTGCTGGAACGCGAGCCGGTGCCGGGCGGGCGGGCCGGGCGGCTCGGCGTCGACGGCTACGAGTTCGACACCGGCCCGACCGTGCTCACCATGCCCGACCTGATCGCCGAGGCGCTCGGCGCGGTCGGCGAGGAGCTGGCCGACTGGCTCGACCTCACCCCGCTCGACCCGGCCTACCGGGCGTACTACCCGGACGGCTCGACGCTCGACGTCATCACCGACACCACCCGGATGGCGGCCGAGATCGCCCGGGTCTGCGGGCCCCGGGAGGCCGACGGCTACCTGCGCTTCGTCGACTACGCCCGGCGGCTGTGGCAGCTCGAGCGGGCCGACTTCATCGAGCGCAACCTGGACGCACCGACCGACCTGCTCACCGGCAACCTGCTGAAGCTACTCGCGGGCGGCGCGTTCCGCCGGCTCCAGACCAAGATCGACCAGTTCTTCCAGGACCCGCGCACCCGGCGGATCTTCTCCTTCCAGGCGATGTACGCCGGGCTCGCCCCGCACGACGCGCTGGCCATCTACGCGGTCATCGCGTACCTCGACTCGGTGGCCGGGGTCTACTTCCCGCGCGGCGGCATCCACGCGGTCTCCCGGGCGATGGCCGGTGCGGCCGAGAAGCACGGCGTGCAGATCCGCTACGGCACCACGGTCAGCCGGGTGGAGACCGCGGGCGGGCGGGCGACCGGGGTGCTGACCGCCGACGGCGAGCGGATCCCGGCGGACGTGGTGGTGCTCAACCCCGACCTGCCGGTGGCCTACCGCGACCTGCTGCCGCCGGCCCGGCAGCGGCGGCTGCGCTACTCGCCGTCCTGCGTGGTGCTGCACGTCGGCTCGACCCAGGGCTACTCGAAGATCGCCCACCACAACATCCACTTCGGGCGCGCCTGGCGGGGCACCTTCGACGAGGTCATCCGGCGCGGCAAGCTGATGACCGACCCGTCGCTGCTGGTCACCAACCCGAGCCGGACCGATCCGTCGGTGGCGCCGGCCGGGCGGCACACCTACTACGTGCTCGCCCCGGTGCCCAACCTCGACCGGGCGCCGTTCGAGTGGCGGGGCGACCTCGACCGCCGCTACGCCGACCAGCTCGTCGGCACGCTGGAGGAGCGCGGCTACGTCGGCTTCGGGGCGGGCGTCGAGGTGCTCCGGACGATCACCCCGGCCGACTGGGCCGAGCAGGGCATGGCGGCCGGCACGCCGTTCGCCGCCGCGCACAGCCTGTTCCAGACCGGCCCGTTCCGCCCGGTCAACCTGCACCGCACGCTGCCGAACGTGGTCTTCGTGGGCTCCGGCACCCAGCCCGGCGTCGGCGTGCCGATGGTGCTGATCTCCGGCAAGCTCGCCGCCGGCCGGATCACCGGCGGTGGCCGGTGAGCCGTCCCCTCGGATCGGAAGGGCAGGAAGCGGTGACCTCCCGGGAAAGCCACCTGGTCGAACTGGTCGACGACGCCGGTCGGGCGGTCGGCGAGACCACCGTGTCGGCCGCGCACCAGCCGCCGGGCCAGCTGCACCGCGCCTTCTCGGTGGTGCTGGTCGACCCGGACGGCCGGGTGCTGCTGCAACGGCGGGCCGCGGCCAAGACGCGGTTCCCGCTGCGCTGGGCCAACTCCTGCTGCGGCCACCCCACGCCCGGCCAGTCGCCGGTCGACGCCGCGAACCGCCGGCTCCGCGAGGAGCTGGGCGCCGGCCCGGTCGAACTCACCGAGCTGGGGGTGTACGTCTACTACGCCGAGGATCCGGTCACCGGGCGGGTCGAGTTCGAGTACGACCACGTCCTGCGCGGCGACTTCCGGCCGGACAGCCCGCTGCGTCCGCACCCCGACGAGGTGGCCGAGCTGCGCTGGGTCGACCCGGCCGAGCTGGCGGCCGACCTCGACACCGACCCCCGGGCGTACGCGCCCTGGCTCGGCGGGGTGGTGAACCGCCTGCTGAACCCGGACGGCCGACCGGCCGACCCGGCCGTGATCCCGTCCGGACTGCCGGCCGGGTTGCCGGCCGACGACGCGCCGGAGCGGCCGGGTGGCCGATGAGGCACTGAGCGCGGGGGCGGTCGCCCGGCGGCTCGGGGTCGCGGTGACCACGCTGCGCACCTGGCACCAGCGCTACGGGCTGGGGCCGAGCGAGCACGTCCCGGGGCACCACCGGCGCTACACGCCGGCCGACCTCGCCCGGCTGGAGGTGATGCGCCGGCTCACCGCCGAGGGGGTGGCCCCGGCCGAGGCGGCCCGCTGGGCCCGCCAGGGCCCGGACCTGGTTCCCCCCGGCGCCGGCGGGCGGGCACGTACCGCGGTCGGCCGCGACGGCGGACCGACCATCCCGGTGGGCCGGGCCGGGCCGGCGGCCCGGGGCCTGGCCCGGGCCGCGATGCGGCTTGACTCCGTGGTGATCAGCGAGACGATCGCCCGCGCGATCGCGACCGACGGGGTGGTCGCCACCTGGGACCGGTTGCTGCGGCCGGTACTGGTCGGCATCGGCGAGCGGCACGACGCCACCGGCGGCCTGGTCGAGGTGGAGCACCTGATGTCCCGGTGCGTCTCCGAGGCCCTCGCCGCGGCCGCCCGGGCCGCGGCACCGGCCGGGCCGCCGCGCATCCTGCTCGCCTGCGCCGACGAGGAGCAGCACAGCCTGCCGCTGGAGGCGTTGGCCGCCGCGCTCGCCGAGGTCGGAGCCGGCTACCGGATGCTGGGCGCCCGGGTGCCGGTGCCGGCCCTGCTGGAGGCGGTCAACCGGACCGGGCCGGCCGCCGTGGTGGTCTGGTCGCACATCCGGACCACGGCCGATCCGGACCAGCTCGCCGCCCTGCTGGCGGCGCACCGCCGGCCGCTGCTGGTGCTGGCGGCGGGGCCGGGCTGGCGGGCCGACACGCTGCCCACGGGGGTGGTGCGGCCGGTCGATCTCTCCGAGGCGTTGTCGCTGGCAGTGGCGGTGCGGGACGCGCTGGACCGGCCGGCGGCGAGCTGACCGGACTCCCGGGTCACGGCGGGCGTCCACTACCGTCGTGGGGTCCGCGAACCCCGACCCCCTCCGGGAGCGAACGATGCGTCACCGCGCCCTGCTGGCGTACGCCCTGGTCCTGGTGATCGTCCTCGCCGGCGAGAGCAGCACCGCGAAGGTACGGCCGTCGCCCCCACCGACCGTCGCCGGTACGGCCACCCCCACGCCCGACGCCACCCCGACGCCCCGCCCGACCCGGAGCACGCCGTCCCGTCCCCGGCTGCGGCCGCTGCCGAAGACCCTGCCGGCCGGGTTGCAGCGGGGCACCGGGGTCCGCCAGGTGGCGCTCACCTTCGACGACGGGCCCGACCCGGTCTGGACGCCGAAGGTCCTCGACCGGCTCCGGGCGGCCCGGGTCACCGCCACCTTCTGCGTGGTGGGGCGGAACGTCCGCCGGCACCCCCAGCTGATCGAGCGGATCGTCCGGGAGGGCCACCAGCTCTGCAACCACAGCTGGAACCACGACCTGGACCTCGGCCGGCGGCCGGTGGCGGAGATCCGGGCCGACCTGGTCCGGACGAACAAGGCCATCCAGGCGGCCGCTCCCGGGGCGCGGGTGCCGTTCTACCGGCAGCCCGGCGGGCGGTGGACGGCCGAGGTGGTGGCCACCGCCAAGCAGCTCGGCATGAAGTCCCTGCACTGGACCGTGGACCCGCAGGACTGGGGGAAGCCGCCGGCGGCCACGATCGCCAAGCGGGTGCACATCGCCGCCCGGCCCGGCGCGGTCGTGCTGCTGCACGACGGGGGCGGCGACCGGCGCGCGACCCTGGCCGCCTGCCCCGCCCTGATCGGCGACCTGAAGCGCCGCTACGGCGTCACCAAGCTTCACTGAGCCCGGTTGACCTGCGGTTTCGTGGGTCGTTGTGGCTACCGCCATACCGGTTTGGTCGACCGGCCGGGCATCACGTATGCTTTCCAAGCCTCCGGCGGGGCCGGATGGGAGCAAGTCCGCTTGAAGTTGCGAGTGTGCAATGATGGCGGGGCCGCCCTCATCGTCTAGCGGCCCAGGACGCCGCCCTTTCAAGGCGGTAGCACGGGTTCGAATCCCGTTGGGGGCACGACCGGCGCAAGCCGGAGCAACAAAGCTAGGTCCTGTGGAGCAGTCGGAGTGCTCGCCGCCCTGTCAAGGCGGAGGTCGCGGGTTCAAGTCCCGTCAGGACCGCCAGCGCTGACGCCGCGCCCAACCCGCGCGGCGTTCTGCGTATCGGAGCGTGCGACCCTCGCGGCGGAATCCCCGCCCTGCGGGTAGCATGAGCCGGGAGCACGGCCAGGTAGCTCAGTTGGTACGAGCGTCCGACTGAAAATCGGAAGGTCGGCGGTTCGACCCCGCCCCTGGCCACATAGCCTTTCGCCGGGCTACGGCGGTCCCCACCAGCGGAAACGCCGGTGGGGATCGTTCTGTATGGGCCCCTGCCGCCGTGATCGTCGCTGGCCGTGGTCGGCCGCCCTTGTCCCCTGATCGCCGCCGGCTATCGCACGAGCGAAGCGTCGCCGGCACGGCCAGCCGAACTGGCGGCTCGTCCGCTACGCAGACGACTTCGTCATCCTCGTGCACGGCGAACGGCGTGACGCCGAACAGCTACGCGACGAGGTGGCCGTGGTCCTCGCCGGGATGGGCCTGCGCCTGTCTGCGCCGAAGACCATGTGGTCCACATCGACGAGGGCTTCGACTTCCTCGGGTTCCGCATCCAGCGGCACCGGAAACGAGGCACGGGTCGGCGCTGCGTATACACGTATCCGTCCAAGAAAGCGGTCACCGCGATCAAGGACAAGGTCCGCACGCTCACCCACAGCTCAGCACAAGCCGACCTGACCGCCCTGCTGGAACGCGTCAACGGCGTCCTACGAGGGTGGAGCAACTACTTCAAGCACGGCGTATCGAAACGGACCTTTAGCTACCTCGGCGCCTTCACCTGGCGCCGGACAGCTACCTGGATCCGCAAACGACACAAGGGCCTGACGTGGAAGCAACTCCGACGGCGCTTCATGGCCGGCGGATGGACGATCGACAGCTCACCCTGTTCAACCCGGCCTCGGTCACCGTATCCCGGTACCGACGCCGCAGCGTGATCCCCAACCCCTGGACACCCCCACGCGTCGCCTGACCCAGCCGACGTGAGTCCGTGGAGAGCCGGATGCAGTGAGAGCTGCACGTCCGGTTCGGGAGGGCGGGCCGAAGAAACGGACCGGACGAAAGCCCGGCACCGCGCTTCGGCCCGACCCCACGGGGGACGGCTGACCCGGCGTGACGTGTGGCTCGCCCGCGAGGTCCGCCGGCACGTCGTTGCCAGGGCAGGAGACTCCAAGACAGGCAAGGTGCTCCGCTGGCATGTCGACACCGAGGACGAAGCCCGGCAGATGGTGAAGCGCCTCATGCACGCCGACGCCGGCCAGTGGCGCGAGCAGGCGGCCAACCTCGGCCCTCAGGGTGAGGCTGACTCCCGCAGGGGTGGCTAAGCAGAGGGCCTGCTGCGGGAGTCAGCGACGATCAGTGCGGCTCCGGCGAGCACGATTGCGCACAGTCCGGCCCACATGCCCCAGCCGACATCGGCAGTAAGACCGGAGGCATGGTAGGACCGGAGGTTATCGCGCTCCATGAAACCCGCGGCGATCTCTGCGGCCATGTCCCTACGCGGCTCGGCGAACCAGGAAGAAGCAGCAGGCTCAACCCTCGACCGGCTCACCGAACCCGCTGCGGGCCAGGCTTCGACGTCACGCCACTGCTGGACAACCAGCAACACCGACAATGCCACCGCCGCCAACGTGGCGACATGCGCCAGCAACGGCACGCGACCTCGGACATGACGCCAGATCATCGCAACCACGACCGCGCCCAGGGTGAGCAGCACCGCTGCGCTCCACCGTGACGACATGCCCCAGGCGGAGCCGAAGGACGTCTCGTAGGTGGTCTGATCTGCGGTCCCGCGCCGAACCTGCACGACCCACCAGGGCAGGAAGCTGCTGGCCAGTACCAGCAGCCCGGCACCTGGCACGAGTCGACGTCGCCACTCCAAGGTCATGGCCGATCACCCTAGTCGTCAGTGGCACAGCTCGACGCGAACGTGCACCCCGCACCAGGGCGGCAAGTCCACCGACCACACTCGCCACCCGCCGGAGTCCTTCCGCACCTCCCACCGCCACGGGTGCGGCGTTCGTCCGGCTGCACTTGGAGCAGTACGCGGGCGCGGATCGGCTGTTCGTGAGCCGGGATGGAACGCCGCTGCGCGGCAACACCCTGTATCAGGCGTTCGTCCGGGCGCGGAAGAAGGTCGGTCTTGTACGATCTGACCTTCCACGACCTGCGGCACACCGGCCAGACCCTCGCCGCGCAGACCGGCGCAACCCTGGCGGACCTGATGAAGCGCCTCGGGCACTCGTCCGTGCGGCAGCTCGTCGGTACCTGCACGCCGTCGACGGGCGTGACCGTGAGATCGCCAAGGCCCTGTCGGAACTCGCCGCGCATGGTGATGTCGCACGGCTGCCCCGGCACATCACGATGCGGAGCTAATCGCATGACGGATCGCACGGCCTCCTCTGACGGCTTCCTGACCAGCGGAAATGTGGGTGCCTGAAGATCGGAAGGTCGGCGGTTCGACCCGCCCCTGGCCACATAGCCTTTCGCCGGGCTACAGCGATCCGGACCAGCGGAAACGGGCCGGTGGGATCTTGCTGAAGGCGCCCTCGCCGCATTGATCGCCGTTGCCCGTGGTTGACCGCTCTTGGCCGGTGATCACCGCCACAAGTTGCACGTTCGCTGCATGACGGACGGATTCAATCTCTGGCGAAAGGGGGCCATCCTGAGGCTGTGACTCACCCCGCGCCCGCACGTCCCTCCCAGTCATCCTTCGGCCGTGACGTCCTTGTGAACGTCGTCGCGAACCTCGTGGCCGCCGGGATCATCTACCTCTTGGCTGCCGCCGCTGGCTACATCCAGGAAAAACCCGTCGTAACCGGTTTCGTCCTGGCGTTCCTGGTGGCGGTGGTGCCGCCGGCCGCTGTTCAAGCACTGACAACGCGGCTGACTGCCCGACGAACCGAGTAGACGAGTAGAGCAGCAGTGCGCCCCCGCCGTTCCTGCTGCCGTCCCGTCCGCACCGACGGCAGGGAACTCCATGATCGCTATGTGGACAGGGCTGCGCAGGCGTTCGCCGGGGGAGGCAAGCGGACCAAGGCAATCCGTGACAGCGCGTGGGCGGCACAGCGCGCGTATCAAGAGACACGCGATGCAGGGCAGGCTGCTGCGATCGAGGCTGCCTGCGCGGCCGTTGCCGCGGCCGGTGCTGCGTTCCTGCATCCCCTGGCGAAAGCGACTCAGGTTCTGCACATCCTCGGACCGGCGGCCCACGCAGCGCGAGCCTTCGAGCTCGATGCTGGTGACAACCGTGACGTCGGCAACCACTACATCCAGAAGGCAAGAGACCTGGCGGGCGTCGTCGTGATGAACGTCCTGACGCGTTACCCTGAGCCCCGAGTGGTCTCGGCCGTCCGGGAGAGCTGTTACGGGGACTGGATGCGTCTTTGCGGCAGTCAGCGACCGACCTTTGACCATCGTCGCACCGCCTCGTCAAGCAACAACGGCTGCCAGGTCGTGGAGCGGGTCAGCGCCGCCGTGACAACTCAGGACGGCGCTCCGTAGCGGGTGGCGATCGCGGCTGCGCGGTTGCGCAGAGAGGTGCGCAACCACTGCGGGGCCAGGGCTTCCGCGTGGGTGGCGAGTTGCCACAGCGCCCACTCGGCGTGCCTCGAGTCCTGGAAGGTCACCTCCAGCCGCAGCCAGCCGTCCGCGTCGGTCTCTTCGGCGAGGACGGCCAGCGCGGTGCCCACCAGGCCCTCCCGCCGCGCCGGGTTCACCCGTACCAGCACGGTGACCTGGTCGCCGCCGGTCCGGAACCGCGTGCTGCGCTCCTGCCAGGCCCGGTCCAGATCCACCCGCTCTGGTCGCTGTGCGGGCTCGGCGAGTTCCTCGGCGGCCAGGATCCGGGACAGCCGGTAGGTGCGGTCCTCGCCAGACCTCGTGGCCAGCAGATAGCCCTGGTCCCGTACCGTGACCAGGCCGATCGGGTCCACCGTGCGCCACTGCGGGGTCCGGCCCACGGCCGCATAGCGGATGCGCAGCTTGTGCCCGGCGAACACCGCGCGCCGGACCTCGGCCACGATTGCGTCGGGCACCTCCTCGGCGGCCTGCCGGCGCGCGAGAAGGTCGGTCTCCGGGTCGATGAGCAATCGCTCGACCGCGCCGGCCGCGGTGTCCCGATAGCTGTCGGGCAACGCGTCAACCACCTTGAGCATCGCCGAAGCGAGCGCCGAGCCGAGGCCGAATGCCTGCGCGCCGCGCCGCGATCCGGCGACCAGCAGGGCGAGCGCTTCGTCGTGGTTCAGTCCGGTGAGTTCGGCCCGGAAACCGGGCAACATCGCGAACCCGCCGCGCCGGCCGCGTTCGGCGTAGACCGGGACGCCGGCCGCGGACAGCGCCTCGATGTCCCGCAGCACCGTGCGGGTGGACACCTCCAGCTCCCGGGCCAGCGTGGCCGCGGACAGCCGACCGCGCTGGCGCAGCAGCAGCACCAGCGAGACCAACCGGTCGGCCCGCACCCGGAAGATCATGCCAGAAATACACGACACAGGATGTCGTCATTCGTTGGCAGGCTCATCACACGGCGTCAGACGGCTACCGAGCCGGTGGACGTCCGTACTGTCGATGAAGCGAATGGAGTCATGTGCGATGCAGCGAACGGCGGTCAACCCGACGACGTGGTCGGTGGCGATGGGATTCAACCAGGGTGAGATCGTCTCCGGGCACACCCGGACCCTGTACTGCTCCGGGCAGACCGCGATGAACGACGAGGGCAAACCCGAGCATCCCGGTGACCTGGCGGCACAGCTGGCGCTGAGCCTCGACAACCTGGAGGCTGTGCTCGGCGAGGCCGGCATGTCCCTGGAGAACCTCGTCCGGCTCAACGTCTACACCACCGACGTCGATCTGCTCTTCCGGCACTACGGTGTGCTGGCGTCGCGGTTGGGCGCGGCCGGGGTGGCGCCGACCACCACGATGCTCGGGGTGACCCGGCTGGCGATCCCCGACCTGATGGTCGAGCTCGAGGGGACCGCCGTCGCGTGATCCGACCTCGCCGCCCCCGGCAGGGCTGCCGGGGGCGGCACGAGTAGCAGGCAGGCGGGTGATTCCGGTGCTCAGAATGGCGACGATCGGCATCTACGGCTTCGACGTCGAGTCCTTCCTGCGCCGACTGCGGCACGCGGACGTCCGCCTGCTGCTCGACGTACGCCAGCGCCGCGGCGTCCGCGGCCCCGAGTACGCCTGGGCGAACTCACTCCGCCTGCAGGCGGCCCTCGCCCAGGCCCGGATCGCCTACGCGCACCACCCCGAGCTCGCTCCGACCACGGAGCTACGCCAGCTCCAGTACGCCGAGGACGACCGCCACGGGACCGGCAAGCGCTCGCGCCGGGCGCTCGCCGTCGAGTACACCCGCCGCTACCGCACCGAGATCCTCGACCGCGTCGACCTCACGCCGATCGTGTCGGCCCTGCCGAACGGCGGGACCGCAGCGCTGCTCTGTGTCGAGCGCGACCCTGAGGCCTGCCACCGCTCGCTGATCGCCCAGCGGCTGGCCGAGCAGCACCGCGTCACGATCGAGCACCTGCACCCGTGACGGATGACGTCCTGCCCGGGCTGCGACCGTGCTGAGCGCCGGGTGATGGGCAGCCGGCGGGCCCACCACCGCTTGGTCAACGAGGCCGGTGCTGGCTCACCCCGCTCTGGATCGCCTCCCAGACGCTGCGCCCGGCCTGCCGGAGCGCCTCGCTGGCCTGCGCGGCCAGGTCCGCCGGGCTGGGAGCTGCCTCGCCGGCACCCGGCTGGCCCTGACCGGCGCCCTGCGCGCCCTGTTCCGGCCGACCTGGCCCGGCACCGCCCGGCTGGCGCCCACCGCCGCCACCTGGCTGCTGCCCTTGGCCGCCGCCCGGCCGGCCCTGCCCACCGCCCGGCCGCGCCTGCTCGGCCTGGCCACCCCCGGGCGCCGGGCCACCGCCACCCTGCTGCTGAGCACCGCCACCCTGCTGCTGGCCACCGCCACGCTGCTCCTGGCCGCCCTTGGCGGCCTGCTGGGCGACCGCTTCCGGCCCCTGGTACCTGGCGTGTGCGCTGATCGAGCCGAGCTGCCTGCCGAGCCGGTCCACCACCGTGTCGAGGTGTTCGGTGCTGCCGGTGACCTGCTGGGCGCTCCGGTGCACGTCGTCGACCACGCTGCCCACGTTTCCGGTCAGCGTCTCGAGGATCTGCGGGTTCCGCTCGATGGTGGTCAGCGCCCGGTCCAGGATCCGGCTCACCTCCGCCAGCCGTACCTTCAGCAGCGCCTCGGCGCGTACGTCGGTGATGTCCAGCTCGACGCCGTGCAGGTCGACCCGCACGCCGGCGTCCAGCTGCACCAGGTTCGCCAGCCGGGCCTTGAGGGAGAGGTCGGCGCGCAGCCCGTCCACCGCCAGCCGGATCGACTCCACCCGGAGGTTGGGCACGTCCAGCAGCACGTCCGGTTCGCCCTGCCGGCCCGGCCCGCGCGGCTCGTCGCCGTACTGCGCGTGCCGGCCGCGTTCGGCGGGCTGCTCGCCCTGCGGGCCCGGTGGCTGCCCGCCCGGCTGATCCTGCCGCTGGCCCTGCTGGCCCGACCCGGTTTCACTCATCTCCGCCGCTCCCCCGCTGACGACCACGGCCGGGAGAGCCCGGCCGTGGTCGGGCGCGCTTACCCGTTCGCCGGGCGGCCATCCCTGCCCCCTCCGGCTGTCCGGAACCGGGCACCGCTGCAAGCTGCACACCGGGGCATCAGCCGGTATGGTCCGGGCCTATGGGACAGGAGACGGCCGATCCGGCGAAGATCCGGCAGGATTCCGAACGGTTCTCGTTACGCAGCAGCCTCCTCGTCCCCGCTCCCACCGCGCAGGCGTTCGCGGTGTTCACCGGGGCGCTGACCGACTGGTGGGTGACCGAGTACACCTGGTCCGGGCCAACGCACCTGGCTGAGCTGGGGATCGAGCCGCGGGCCGGCGGCATGCTCTACGAGATCGGCCCGTACGGCTTCCGCAACGACTGGGGCCGGGTGCTGACCTGGGACCCGCCCCGGCGGCTGGTCTTCACCTGGCAGATCGGCGCCGACCGGGTGCCGGTGCCGGACCCGGCACGGGCCAGCGAGGTGGAGGTGCTCTTCCACCCGGAGGGGCCCGGGCAGACCCGGGTCGAGGTCGTGCACCGGCACTTCGACCGGCACGGCGACGCCGCCGAAGGCTACCGGCAGGCGCTCACCGCCGGCTGGCACGAGCTGCTCTCCCGCTACGCCGCCTCGGTCGGCCGGCACCCCGACATCAGCTGAGGGCGGCTCAGCGGCCCAGACCGGGTCGGCCGCCGGCGGCGGGGACCACCCGGCCACCCAGGTCGGCGCGGCGACCGGCGGCCGCGCCGGAGCCGAAACCGGAGCCGGCCAACCGGCGCGGCGGTGCGGTACGCAGCCGCGGGTAGACCTCGGCGAGTCGCCGCTGTACCCGGTCGGACCGGTCGGCGAGCACCAACGCGACCGAGCCGCCGCCCGCCTCGGTGGCCGCGCCCTCCTCGGCGGCGCGCAGCCGGCCGCCGACCACCCGCGCGAAGCCGGCCAGCCAGGAACGCCGGTACGCGGCCGGATGTTCGCCCGCCGGCACGACCGCAGCGGCCAGCCCGTGTGCCGCCTGCACCAGCAGCGAGGTGAAGAGCAGGTCCACCCGCTCCAGGTCACTGGCGAACCCGAACAGGTGCATGGCGAACCCGCTGCCCTGGCGGCGGCGTACGCAGCGGCAGCGCAGCGGCTCGGCGACCGCGGCGAGCAGGCCGGCCTTGTCCCGGGCGTACGGGGCGACCACCTCGACCACCCGGTCGCCGACCGGGTCGGTGGCCGGGTCACGGGCGGCGAGCAGCGCCCGGTCCACGCCGTAGCGGGCGATCAACTCGGTCGCCTTGGCGGTGAACGCGGCCGCCTCGGCCGGCGTGCAGGCCGAGTCCTCGGCCTGCGCCAGCAGCTTGCGCACCTTGCTCAGCATGGCCTGGGACATGCCCACAGACCTATCACGGCGGACCGACCCACCGATCGCCGCGCCACGGCGCTCGCGCCCCACCGCGGCCACCGCGCAGCGAGGCTCAGCCAACCGCCGCGGGCGGGCTCGACCGCGCGGGAGTGGGCTCAGCCGGCTCGGTGGCGCAGCGTGGCGACCGTCGAGCCGGCGAGGGTGAGCAGGCAGTCCGAGAGCAGACCGTCGGCGGCGGCCGCGCCGAACAGGGCCTCGCCGGTGTCCACGTCGGCGTTGGCGTACGCGCTGACGAAGCGGGCCACCCAGCGGGTGTCGTAGCCGGCCTGGTCGATGCCGGGGAAGTCCAGCGCGCAGCCCCCCTGCGGCACGTCGTCACCCACCATCGCGGCGGCCAGACACCACGCCACTCCGTACGCGCCGGCCAGGCCGGACCGGTCGACCACCGCGTCGAACGTGCCCACCACCGCGTCGCCGTCGCCGGCCAGCGCGGAGTGGAGCACGGCGGCCGCGTCGTCGCGGATCTGCTGTGGTGAGTTCGTCACGCACCGCACAGTAGAGGGACGGGTCAAGCCGCCACCTCCGGCCCCTCGTCACTCTGCGTAGGCAACGCGGTCTACCTGCGGATTGACGGGGCTCCACGGTCCCACGCTGCGGGCCGGCACGCTAATGTGCGCAACGGACCTTCGCCGGAGGAAGGACGACCATGCTCATGTCACGCGCCTCGCGGGCAGCCACCCTGGCCGCCTGCGCGACGTTCCTGCTCGCTACCAGCGCATGCGGGACCGACCAGCCCGAGGAGGCGACCACCCACCAGGTGCGCCTCTACGGGACCGACGGCAACATGCTCAACTCGTACCCCGCCGAGTTGAAGGAGCGGGCCAATCTGGTCGACGGTATGAAGGGCACCACGCCGCTCACGCCGCTGCCGGAGGACTTCAAGAACCGGCTACGCACCGTGGACCCGAAGCTGGGCGACTTCCTCTACTCCGCCGAGGCGTACGACGCGGTCGTGATCAGCGCGCTGGCCGCTCAACTGGCCGGCACCACCGACCCGGCCGCCATCGCCAAGCAGATCGTCGGCGTCACCAACGGCGGGCAGCGCTGCGAGGACCCGGCGAGCTGCCTCGCGCTGGCCCGCGACGGGCAGGACATCGAGTACCGCAGCGTCTCGCTCACCCGGGCCGGGTTCACCGACGCCGGTGAGCCGGCCACCGCCAGCTACGCCACCCTGCACTTCGACGGGCAGCAGCTCAACGACGGCAAGACCGAGTTCGTCGGTGCCGGTGACGAGTCGGCGGCCAGCAGCAAGGCTCCGCCGAAGCCGAAGAAGCAGCGCGGCAAGGCCGAGGACGCCCCGCTGGTGCTCGGCGGCCTGCTGCCGAAGACCGGCGACCTGGCCCTGGCCAACCCGCCGATCGCGGCCGGCGCGGCGCTGGCCCTCAAGGAGATCAACGCCGCCGGCGGCGTGCTCGGCGAGCCGGTGACCTGGATCGACGGTGACGACGGCACCAACCCGGAGGTCGCCAAGGCCACCGTGGCCAGCCACGTCGAGGCGGGCGTGCACGTCATCATCGGCGCCGGCGGTTCGGGCATCTCCCGGGCCGTGCTCCCGGACGTGGTGAAGGCCGGCAAGGTGATGATCTCGCCGTCGAACACCGACGCCAGCCTGACCGAGGTGGACGACAACGGCCTCTACTTCCGTACCGCGCCGCCGGACAGCCTCCAGGGCCGCGCGCTCGCCGACGTGATACTGCGCGACGGTCCGCGCAAGATCGCACTGGTCGCTCGGAAGGACTCCTACGGCGAGGGCCTGCAGGGCAACGTCCGCGAGGAGTTGGAGCGGGCCGGCTTCGGCCCCGACCGGGTCAAGCTGCTCACCTACGACCCGCCGGAGGACGCCAAGGCCGCGCCGGTCGACTTCACCGCCGGGGCCAAGGAGATCAAGGACTTCGGCGCCGAGGCCGTGCTGATCATAGGGTTCGCCGAGTCGGCGCAGGTGATCCGCGCGCTGGCGGACGCCGGGGTGCAGATCCGGCACTGACCGCCGACAGACGCGGGACGGCCGCACCGGTTGACCGGTGCGGCCGTCCGTCGTTCCGGGGTCAGCGCGGGCGGCGCCGGTCGAGGAACTCGGTCATCCGCCGGTGCTTCTCCTCGTCCTCGAAGAGCACCGCCTGGCTGACCAGGTCGAGCTGGGGGTGAGCGGCGGCCGGCGCGTCGACGGCCAGTTTCGTCAGCCGCAGCGCCAGCGCGGAACCCTTGGCCATCTCGTCGATCAGTCCGTGCGCGATGGGCAGCAGCTCGGCGGGCTCGGCCACCACCCGGTTGACCAGCCCGATCCGCAAGGCCTCCGCGGCATCCACCCGGCGCCCGGTGAAGAGCAGTTCCTTGGCCCGAGCCTCGCCGACCAGCGCCGGCAGGCGGTGGGTCGCGCCGGCGCCGGCCAGGATGCCCAGCCGCACCTCGGGCTGGCCGAAGACCGCGCGCTCCGTGCAGACCCGCAGATCGCAGGCGTACGCCAGCTCGGCGCCGCCGCCCAGCGCCGGGCCGTCCACCGCCGCCACGGTCGGCATCGGCAGCGCCCGGATCCGGGCGAAGGCGGCGGAGTTGATCGCGGCGAGCGCCTCCAGCCGGCCGCGTTCGCGCAGCTGCCCGATGTCCGCCCCGCCGGCGAAGATGCCGTCCGTCCCGCCGGTGAGCAGCAACAGCCGGGGCCGCGCCTCCAGCTCGGCGCAGACCGCGTGCAGCTCGGCGATCAGGTCGGCGTCGATCGCGTTGCGCTTCTCCGGCCGGTCCAGCGTGACCACCAGCCGGTCCGGGTGCTCCTCGATCCGCAGCCCGCTCACCCGGCCCGCCTCCCGTTGACCGCGGGGCTCGCGGATCCACTCTTCGCGCTCACTGCTTCACCCCGTTCTCCCAGCGGTAGAAGCCCTGCCCGGACTTCTTGCCCAGCCGCCCGTCGGCGACCATCTCCACCAGCAGCGGCGGCGGCGCGAACCGGTCCCCGTACGCGGCCTGGAGGGTGCGCGCGATGTCCAGCCGCACGTCCAGTCCGACCAGGTCGGTGAGTTCCAGCGGACCGACCGGATGGCGGTAGCCGAGCACCATCGCCTTGTCGATGTCGGCCGGAGCGGCCACCCCGTCGGCCACCATCCGGATCGCCTCCAGGCCGAGGGTGACGCCGAGCCGGGAGGTGGCGAAGCCCGGCATGTCGCGTACCACGACGGGGTCCTTGCCCAGCCGCCCGGCGAGCGCGACGGCCGCGGCGGTGGTCTCGTCGGCGGTGGCCGGGCCGACCACGACCTCCAGCAGCGCCATCGCCCAGACCGGGTTGAAGAAGTGCAGCCCGAGGAAGCGTTCCGGCCGGGCCAGGCCGGTGGCCAGCTCGGCGATCGGGATGCTGGACGTGTTGCTGCCCAGCAGCGCCGGGCGCAGCGCCTCGGCGTCCCGCAGCACCGACCGCTTGAGGTCGAGCCGCTCCGGCACCGCCTCCACCACTACGTCCGGGCCCTCGGTCACCTCGGCCAGGGCACCGCGCAGCGTGACCCGCGCCCGGTCGTCCGCCGCCCGGTCGGCGGTCAGCTTGCCGCGCCGCACCGCCCGGTCCCACAGCTCGCCGAGCCGCGTCATGGCTGCCGCGCCCCGGTCGGGGTCGACCTCCACCAGCTCCACGGCGTGCCCGGCGCCCGCCGCCACGTACGCGATGCCGAGCCCCATCGTGCCGGCACCCACCACGACGAACCGATCGCCCATCACGCCTCCTCGCTGCGCCCGGCGGCGACGCGAGGGTCACCCGCGCCCGACGGTCCGCTCCACTCGCTCATGGTGCGACCCTATGAGCCCCGGGTACGCCGGCACGCGTGGGGGCGCGGCGGATCGGGTACAGACGGCGGTCAACCGAGGGAAGGACCAGTGGAGATGAGCCAGGCACCGGAGGGCGTCGCGGGCGCGGAGACCACCGAGACCGTGCAGACCCGCGGGGACGAGCGGGTGGAGCTGATGCGCGCCGACACCAACAACGACGGCCGGACCGACGTGTGGGTGGTGGACACCGACGGCGACGGCAGGGCCGACCTGTTCCAGTTCGACACGGACCACGACGGGAAGGTCGACGTCACCATGGTCGATCGCGACGAGGACGGCACCCCGGACGAGGTGATCGACGGCGACGGCGGGCTGCCGCCCGAGCAGCTGCCGCCGACCGTCCAGGTCTGACCGACCCGCACCGGGCTCCCGCCGCGCGGCGGGGCCCGTCCGCGTCAGTCGGCCAGCCGGAGCGTGGCCAGGTAGTACGGGGCGTCCCGGTCGTCCACGTCGGCCAGTCGCCAGGCAGTGCCCCGGACCAGCGTGCCCAGTTCGTCGGGCGAGCAGACCAGGTAGTCGAACCACGGGGTGCCCAGCTCGCGGTAGCGCAGCCGCAGCCGGAGCTGCCCGCCGAGCCGGCCCCGCCGGCGGTTGCCCTCGTGGTACCCGGTGTGCACCGGGTCGCGGGTGCCGTACGGGTCGGTGCCGTGCGCGATGACCTGCGCGCCCGGACGGGACAGCGCGGCGAGCGCGGCGAGGAACGCCGGGGCGCGCTCCCGCCCCTCGATCAGACCGAGATTGTTGCCCAGCAGCAAGAACGTGTCGTACCGCCGGCCGTCGGCGACGTGCTCGTCCACGGTGCCGTGCACCAGGTCGCGTACGCCCCGGCGCCGGCACACGTCCAGCGCACCGGCCGAGGTGTCCAACCCGGTCACCGGCACGCCCCGGTGCTGCAACTCGAGCGCGATCCGGCCGGCGCCGACGCCGACGTCCAGGGTGGCGCCCCGCACCCGGTCCACCGCGCGCCGGTCGTACGGCTGCCAGTCGGCGGGACCGTCCAGGTAGTGCGCGGCGGGGGCGCCGTTGACCAACCCGTCGTCCCGTTCGATGATCTCGATGACCGGCCGGGGCAGCCGCCCGCCGGCCAGTGGCCGCGGACCGACCCCGGTGGCCACCGCGTACGCGTCGCGCAGCAGTTCACCGAAGACGTCACCGATCCGTGGCTCACCCGTCACGGGCTTCACGCTATCCGGCCGGTCAGTCCACCGCGCGGTCGTATCCTGGCGGCGTGACCACCTTGGACCGCCTGGCGGCGGAGAAGTACCTGCTGCTCACGACCTTCCGCAAGGACGGCCGGGCGGTGGCGACCCCGGTCTGGGCGG
Organism: Micromonospora sp. CNZ280; assembly: GCF_011759515.1. NCBI lineage: Bacteria > Bacillati > Actinomycetota > Actinomycetes > Micromonosporales > Micromonosporaceae > Micromonospora > Micromonospora sp. CNZ280. The sequence continues at coordinate 2,212,768 of NZ_JAAOYP010000001.1, read as the reverse complement.
TCCGCGACGGCGACGCGCTGGCGGTGTGGACGGCGGCGAACTCCGGCAAGGTGAAGCGGATCCGGCGCAGCGGCGAGGTGACCGTGGCCCCGTGCGACGTGCGCGGCCGGCCGCACGGCGAGGCGGTGCCGGGCCACGCCACCCTCTGCGACCCGGCCGGCACCCGCCGGATACGCGGCCTCATCAAGCAGAAGTACCGGCTGCTCGGCCGGCTCTCGTTGCTCGGCAGCCGGTTGCGCCGGGGCGAGGGCGGGACCGTCGGCGTCCGGGTCAACCTGGCCGGCTGAGCGGTTCCCCGGACGCGACGAGGGGGCGGTGGAATGGCTCCACCGCCCCCTCGGGCAGTTCGTCTGCTGGCTCCCGGCCGTCAGTCCCCCTGGCGCTGCTGGGGGATCTGCCCCTGCAGCAGGGCCCTGACCTCCGACTCGCGGTAACGGCGGTGGCCACCGAGGGTCCGGATGGCGCTGAGCTTGCCAGCCTTCGCCCACCGGGTCACCGTCTTCGGGTCGACACGGAACATCGACGCCACCTCGGCCGGCGTGAGTAGCGGCTCTGGTTCGTGCGTTCGCGATGCCATCGGTCACTCCTCCACATGTATAGACATCGGCCGGGGTCCCGCCGGCCGACGCGTCTCCCATGGTCCGGCTAGTCCCCGATGTCCGACATGGGCCGAACGGCCGAACGTCCCTAGACGGACGGATGAACCATGCCCGATTTATGCGACTTTTACACGGCAGAAAGTACCTTATTCGGACTCATGATCACGGTTCGTGATGCGCTAGCTACGAGTCTTGCTCACCTTGGGCGCGCTCCCTGACCCTTTGGTGATCAGTTGCACCTTTCCAGCAACTGCACCGCACGCCACCGGACCACCAGCTTGTCGTACGCCGCGGACGCCTCCTCGGCCTCGCCCCGGGACAACCCGGCCAGACCCGCCGCGACCAGTTCGGGCGAGTCGTCGGCGGCCAGCGTGTCGTCGGAGAGCAGCTCGACCAGGCCGCCGTAGTCCAGTTCGACCACCGAGCGCGGGTGGAACTCCTCCAGCCAGCGGGCGGCCTCCTCGACCGCCTCGGTGATCGGCGCCTCGCCGACCGACTTGCGTAGCACGGACAGCGCCCGGGACGACCGGCGCCGGGCGTTGGAGATCTCCGTCCGGTAGCGCAGCGCCCGCCGACCGGGCCGGGTGACCAGGTCCCGCTCGGCCGGCTCGAAGAGCACGAACCAGCGCAGCGGCACGCCCCAGGTGGCCACCCGCTCGTGCACCCGGGGCACGCCGTGCTCCAGCACCCGGGCGCCGCTGCGCCAGTCCTCCACCACCGCCTTGGCCTGGCCGGCGAGCACCGGCGGCACGAACGCGTCGGCGAGCACCGGGGGCACCCCGTCGCGGGCGCTCAGCGCCGCCTCGGCCACCCGGATGCGCAGGTTCCATGGGCAGACCAACAGCGTGTCGTCCGTCTCCAGGACGTACGCCTCGTCCGGTGGATCGGGCAGCCGGGTCCACCCGGCGCCGAGCGCCTCGATCACCGACGTCCGTTGCCGGCCCGGCCCCTCGACCGGGGCGACCGCCCGGCCCTGTTCGACGTAGCGCCGCCAGTACGACTGGCGGTCCCGGTCGAAGGCGGTCAGCGGCTCGTACACGCGCAGGTATGAAGCGAAGAGCGACGGCACGGCGCGATCCTCCCACGAATCGGGACCCGAGCGCCGTCGCGCCGCCCCCCACGTGCCTGGGGCGACCGGACGGCGTCGGCCGATACTAGGCTCAGCGGCACCGGCAGCATCCCGCCGGCGTCCCACCAGGTCCGCGCCCCACAAGGACGCACACCGAAACAGGAGCAAGCCATGGGCGTATTCGCCAGCACCGACGACCCGGGATCGACCGGTCACGAACAGGTGGTCTTCTGCCAGGACAAGCAGACCGGCCTGAAGGCGATCATCGGCATCTACTCCACCGCGCTCGGGCCCGCGCTCGGCGGCACCCGGTTCTACCCGTACGACAGCGAGGAGGCGGCCCTCGCCGACGTGCTCGACCTGTCCCGCGGGATGGCCTACAAGAACGCCCTCGCCGGGCTGGACCTGGGCGGCGGCAAGGCGGTCATCTGGGGTGACCCCGAACAGATCAAGACTGAGGCGCTGCTGCGCGCGTACGGCCGCTTCGTGGAGTCGCTGGCCGGGCGCTACTACACCGCCTGCGACGTCGGCACCTACGTCGCCGACATGGACGTGATCGCCCGCGAGACGAGCTACGTGACCGGGCGCAGCGTCGAGCACGGCGGCGCCGGCGACTCGTCGATCCTCACCGCCTGGGGCGTGTTCCAGGGCATGCGGGCGGCCGCCGAGCACGTCTGGGGCGTCCCGACGCTGCACGGCAAGCGGGTCGGCGTGGCCGGCCTGGGCAAGGTCGGCAAGTACCTGGTCGGCCACCTGCTCGACGACGGCGCCGAGGTGGTGGCCACCGACGTCAACCCGAAGGCGCTGGAGTGGGCGCGCACCACCCACCCGCAGGTCACCCTGGTCGACGACGCCGCGACGCTGGTCGCCGCCGACATCGACGTGTACGCCCCGTGCGCGCTGGGCGGCGCGCTCAACGACGACACGGTGCCGGCGCTGCGCGCGAAGGTGGTCGCCGGGGCGGCCAACAACCAGCTCGCCCACCCGGGCATCGAGAAGCTGCTGGCCGACCGGGGCATCCTCTACGCCCCCGACTACGTGGTGAACGCCGGCGGTGTGATCCAGGTCGCCGACGAAATCGAGGGCTTCAACTTCGAGCGGGCCAAGCTGCGGGCCACCCGGATCTACGACACCACCCGGGAGATCCTCCAGCTCGCCGACGCCGAGGGCGTGCCGCCGGCGGTCGCCGCCGACCGGCTGGCCGAGCGGCGGATGGCCGACGTCGGCCGGCTGCGCACGATCCATCTGCGCTGACAGCCCACCGGGGGCGGGCCGTGCCGGTTCCGCCCCCGGGCCGGGGCACCCCGTTAAGCTGGGGATCGGGTCGGTTCGTGGGGATTCGTCCGGTGTCATGGGTGCTCGCGGCACCACTCCTTACCGGGTACACTGTGTGACGACCGGATAACCGCGACGCGCAGGGCCGGTCGACGGTAACCCGAGGTGCCGAACGGTGGCATCCCCATGTACCGTAAGAGCCACGAGAGATGCCTGACGTCATCGGGGCCCGCCTTCGGGCTGCCCCGCATTCTGTGCGAGGGGGTCGAGCCATGGGGCGCGGCCGTGCTAAGGCCAAGCAGACAAAGGTGGCCCGGGAGTTGAAGTACCACTCCCCGAACACCGACCTCGCCGCCTTGCAGCGAGAACTCGGCGGCAGCGGTAAGTCGGACCGCGACTTCGACGACGACTACAAAGAGTATGTCGACGACGATGACGAGGACCACGCCGACGACGACCCGGATCCCTGGGTACGTCCGTCCCGCTGACCCCTGGTCACATCTGAGCACGCGGTTGAGCTCCGCGTGCTCACGCATGTGCCCACCGGGAGCGGCGTAGCGACACACCGACGATCAGGGGCCTGCCAGCCGGACACCGTTCCGGCCGCCGCGGCAGGTCCCTGATCCCGGTGCCATACGCCTCAGCGCGGCCGGTTGTTCCAGTTGTAGAACGTCGGGATGTTCTCGAAGTGGTTCCAGGCGCAGACCGCGCTGGCACCGTCGCCGCCCGCCACCTCCGCCCGCAACCGTCGCGCGGCCTCGGCCTCGTGCAGCAGGGTGGTGAGCCCCGGGGCGGCTTCCCGCACCCGCTCGGCGACCCCCTCGGGGGCGGCACCCGCCACGCGCTCAGGCCGGTGACTGGTGGTCTCGGGCATGCTCCAACACTCCCTCCAGTAGGCGGATCTTGCTGTTGCGGCAGTGCTCGGTCTCCGTACCGTCAAAACGCCCCAGCTCGAAGTAGCGGTTGGCCGCGTGACCTCCGCCACAGAAGCCGAAGTAGGGGCAGGACGAGCGGCACGCCTCCACGCCGGTCAGGAACTCGCCCACCCAGGGCGTACCCGCCGCACCGGCCAGGATCTCGGCCAGCGGCGTGGCCAGCACGTTGCCACTGCTGAAGTCGCCGTACCGGGCGTCGGTGAAGCCGGCCAGCTCCGGCGAGAGCACGGTCACCGAGCCGTCGTGGCCGACCGTGGGGATCGGGTCCAGCCGACGCGGCAACAGGTCGTCGGCGGTGCCGTCCAGCACCGCCGCGGCGTACCGCAGCGACCACTCGACCTCCCGCAGGTGGATCCGCGGGTCCCGGCGCCAGGCCGCCACCAACTCCGCCCAGAAGGCGGTCACCACCCCGGCGTCGTGCGAGTTGCCGCGGGTGTTGACCCCCTCGGTCTCCTCGATGTTGATGCCGAGCACGTCGCAGCCGAGCCCGAGGAAGTAGTCGTACAGCTCGGCGGCCCGGCCCGGCTCCGGGCGGCTCACCACCGCCAGCGCCGAGAACGGCAGGCCGTGGCGACGCAGCGCGGCCACCCCGCGCAGGATCCGGTCGTACGCCGGCCGGCCGGCCCGGGTCACCCGGTCGCCGTTGCGTTCCCGCGGCCCGTCCACGCTCACGCTCACCCGCACCCGGTGCTCGGCGAAGAACGCGCACCAGGCGTCGTCGATCAGCGTGGCGTTGGTCTGGACGTGGTGCTCGACCTCCGGCCCGAACGGCGCGAACAGCGCGGCCAGGTGCTCCCGGCCGACGGCCAGCGGCTCACCGCCGTGCCACACCACCGAGAACCGGCCGTCCGCCGCCCACGGGTTGACCGACGCCGCGACCGCCTCGGCCACCGGCACCGGCATCCGCCGGTCCGCCGACCGGAAGGGCAGATAGCAGTACGCGCAGTCCAGGTTGCAGAGGGTGGTGGGCTGCATCACGACGTACGACGGAACGGCGGCCAGGCCGCGCATTCCGCTGAACGACTGTCCCCGAGCAGCCATCGCCCTCCTCCGCTGTGCCTGAGGGTGCCCTTCAGGCTAGGCGGCGATGGCCACTCGGGTGAAGCCCTGATCAGGTGCCCGTACGATCACCAGAGCGTGATCATCCGCGGGTGTGGTGACCGATCATCTGCACGTTGCCGGAGCCCTCGATGATCTCGCCGGCCTGCCACGCGTCGACGCCCCGCCCGGTCAGCGTGGCCAGCGCGCGGTCGGCGTCCTCCGCCGACACGATGGCGAACATGCCCACGCCCATGTTGAAGGTCGCCTCCATCTCCGGATCCTCGATCCGGCCCTTGGCCTGGATCAGGTCGAAGATCGGCTGCGGCTTCCAGGTGGAGCGGTTGACCACGGCGTCCACGTGCTCCGGCAGCACCCGGACCAGGTTGCCCGGGATGCCGCCGCCGGTGACGTGGGCCAGCGCCCGCACCTCGGCCTCGGCGATCAGCTTGAGGCAGTCCTGCGCGTAGATCTTGGTCGGAGTGAGCAGTTCCTCGCCGAGCGTCCGCTGCCGGCCGAAGTCCTCGATCACCACGTCCAGCCGCATCCGGCCGGCGCCGAGCAGCACGTGCCGCACCAGGGAGTAGCCGTTGGAGTGCAGGCCGGAGGAGCGCATCGCGATGACCACGTCGCCCACCTCGACCCGCTCCGGGCTGAGGATCTCGCTCTCCTCCACCACGCCGACGCCGGTGGCGGAGATGTCGTACTCGTCCGGCCGCAGCACGCCTGGGTGCTCGGCGGTCTCGCCGCCCAGCAGCGCACAGCCGGCGTACCGGCAGCCGTCGGCGATGCCCGCCCCGATCTCGGCGACCTTGTCCGGCACGACCTCGCCGGTGGCGATGTAGTCGAGCAGGAAGAGCGGCTCCGCGCCGCAGGCGACCAGGTCGTCGACGACCATCGCGACCAGGTCGATGCCGACCGTGTCGTGGATGTCCATCTGCTGGGCGATCACCAGCTTGGTGCCCACGCCGTCGGTGGACGAGGCCAGGATCGGGTTCTTGTACTTCTTGGTGTCCAGCCGGAACAGGCCGGCGAAGCCACCCAGGTCGCCCAGCACCTCGGGCCGCCGGGTCTGGCGCACCTTGGACTTCAGCAGCTCGACCGCGCGGTCGCCCGCCTCGATCGACACGCCGGCGTCCGCGTACGAGACCGAGCGTTTGCGCGCCTGGCGGCCGGTGCCGGCCGTCCAGGGCTGGCGCTCGCCGCCGGCGCCGGTCGGGCTGCTTCCTGCGCCGCTGCGCTCGGACACGTGCGTCACGGTTCTCCCCTTTGTGGTTCTCGGCGCCGTGGCGGTGGCCGGGGCGCCAGTGGTGCTACGGGCGGTGTGCGGTCGCGCCGCCCGGAGTGGCGACGAGTGGCGGGGTGGTGCGTTCCAGGGCGTCCGGGGTGTTCGCGACCCGGCGACCCACCCCTTCGAGCACGTGCTTGCCGATCAGGTTGCCGGCCGGCAGCTCGATCGGGTACTCCCCGTCGAAGCAGGCGCGGCACAGCCGGGTCTTCGGCTGCTCGGTGGCGGCGATCAGCCCGGGCAGGGACACGTAGCCGAGCGTGTCGGCGCCGATCGAGCGGCGGACGCCCTCGGTGTCCAGGCCGTTGGCCAGCAGCTCGGCGCGGGTGGCGAAGTCGATGCCGTAGAAGCACGGCCACTTCACCGGCGGCGAGGAGATGCGTACGTGCACCTCCAGCGCGCCGGCCTCGCGCAGCATCCGGACGATCGCCCGCTGGGTGTTGCCGCGCACGATCGAGTCGTCGACCACGACCAGCCGCTTGCCGCGCACGTTCTGCCGCAGCGGGTTGAGCTTGAGCCGGATGCCGAGCTGGCGCAGGGTCTGCGAGGGCTGGATGAAGGTCCGCCCGACGTACGGGTTCTTCATCAGGCCGGCGCCGTAGGTGATGCCGGATTCCTCGGCGTAGCCGATCGCCGCCGGAGTGCCCGACTCCGGCACCGGGATCACCAGGTCGGCCTCGACCGGGTGCTCCTTGGCCAGCTGGCGGCCGATCTGCACGCGGGCCGCGTGCACGTTCCGGCCGGCGATGGTGGCGTCCGGGCGGGCGATGTAGACGTACTCGAAGAGGCAGCCCTTGGGCTCCGGGACGGCGAACCGGGTGGAGCGCAGCCCGTCCTCGTCGATGGCGATCAGCTCGCCGGGCTCCACCTCGCGCACCACGCTCGCGCCGACGATGTCCAACGCCGCGGTTTCGCTCGCCACCACCCAGCCGCGCTCCAGCCGGCCGAGCACCAGCGGGCGTACGCCGTGCGCGTCGCGGGCCGCGTAGAGCGTCGACTCGTCCATGAAGACGAAGCTGAACGCGCCGCGCAGCTGCGGCAGCACCTCCAGCGCGGCCGCCTCGACGGAGAGGTCGGGCCGGCTGGCCAGCAACATGGTCACCAGCGAGGTGTCGTTGGTCGAGCCGTCCGCGACGAGGCCCCGCTCGGCGACCTCGCGCTGTAGCTCGGCGGTGTTGACCAGGTTGCCGTTGTGGGCCAGCGCGATGGTCGTGCCGGAACTCGTCGACCGGATGGTCGGCTGGGCGTTCTCCCAGGTCGACCCGCCGGTGGTGGAGTAGCGGGCGTGCCCGATCGCGACGTGGCCACGCAGGCTGGCCAGGGTCGGCTCGTCGAAGACCTGGGCGACCAGGCCGAGATCCTTGTAGACCACCACGCCGGAGCCGTCGCTCACCGCGATGCCGGCCGCCTCCTGACCCCGGTGCTGCAGCGCGTAGAGCCCGAAGTAGGTGAGGTTGGCGACCTCCTCCCCGGGCGCCCAGACGCCGAAGACGCCACACGCGTCCTGTGGGCCGGGTCGTTGGGGGTCAAGGTCGTGGCTCAGCCGGCCGTCGCCTCGGGGCACCTGCCGCTCCCTCATGCTGATCTGGACTGGCCTGGCGGATCACGGGGGCGACCCACACGTCTCGGCCGGGACCTCTGTCGTCGCCTGACAGTGTACGCGAATCGGTGTCGATACAGAAAGTCACGAAACCGCTCCGATGCGTTACCTAGATCGCTTCCCCGTCCGCATGGAGCGGCAGGTATTCGGCAAGATCCGCCCGGATCCCACTCACCGATACGCGACCCTGCGTAACCGCCCGTTCCCAGTCGATCCGCCCGGTCGCCAGCTCCAGCCAGGTACGCGGATCCGTCTCCACCACGTTCGGCGGCGTGCCACGGGTGTGTCGGGGACCGGGAATGCACTGAACTGCACCGTAAGGTGGGACACGCACCTCCACCGATCGGCCGGGGGCGCGATCCGCGAGGGCGGTCAACAGGGCACGGACCGCCTCTCGGAGCACCGGTCGTTCGGGGGTACGCCCCTCGTCGAGCGCCGACAACGCCGCCGTCACCGCGGCGGACTTAATGTGCGGAGAGGACACCACGGGACGATACGACTCAGCCGGAGCCGGCCCGACGCTGGCCCTGGGTCGCGCTGATCCGGTCAGACAAGGCATAGTTGCCGACGGCGTATTCGTACCGTGATGATCCCCGGCCGGCGCCCGCCGGTCCAGGGAAGTCAGCCCGGAAGGCGGTGGACGTGTCAACACACCGACGAGCCTGGAAGCAGCGGGCCGGTGTGGTCGTGGCGCTGGTCGTCGGCGCCCTGCTCGCCGTCCCCGCCACACCAGCCCAGGCCGCGCCCAACGTCACAAACGTGTCAGCCTCGCCCGGCACTGTGGAAGCTGGCAAGACCACGAAGATCAGCTACACGCTCACCTTCGATGATGGTGCAGAACCGGCCGACGTCAGCGTCAGCTCGAACAACTCGAAGCTGACCTGCGTCGACGGATGCGATCGCGGCCGGGTCAACTCCAGCGGCACCTTCGACGCCACCTTCCGGCTCGCTGACGACGCGGCCGACGGAACCGCCCGGATCACTGTCAAGGCCACCGACTCCAGCGGCCCCCTGAAGCAGTCGCGGGAAGGGTTCACCAACGTCACCCTCGTCGGGAAGCCGGCAGCACCGCAGACCGTCCGGTCGGTCTCCGGGAAGGTGGTCAAGCAGGCCGACGGCAGCTCCGTGCCGAACGCCGTGGTGATTCTCCAGGACGCCAACAACAAGCGGTTCGAGGCGGTCAGCGACGACAGCGGCAACTTCCGCTTCACCGGCACCAGCGACAAGCCGATCGCCCCGGGCCGGCTCGCCGTCGGCGCGAGCTTCGACAACATCCTCGCCACCAAGAGCTTCACCGCCAATGCCGGGCAGAGTGTCACCGGCATCCGCGTCGCGCTGGCGATCAAGGTCGAGGTGACGCCGAGCGCGACCCCGTCGGCGTCCGAGGAGCCGCTGCCGACCGACGAGGCCACCGACGAGACGACCGAGGAGACGCCGGAGGCGACGGCGGGCGCGGCGAACAACGCCAGCAGCTCCGACGGCGGCGGCATGGGCTCCTACCTGATCATCCTGCTCGGCGGCCTGCTGGTCGCGGCGGGTGTCGGCACCATCGTGCTGCTCTGGATGAAGCGCCGGGAGAACACCGACGACGCCGACGGGGACGCCCCGGTGGGTGCCGCCGCCGGTGCCGGCGCGGTCCCGGCCGCCCGGGGCGCGTACCGGGGCGCGGACGACCAGACCCGGGTGGTGAACGGGGTCGGCGCTGGACCGGACCGGACCATGGTTGCCGGCGGCGGGTCGCTCGCCGACGCGCCGACGATGATGCACCGGCCAGTGGTCGACGACGTGCCGCCGGACCCGTACGGCGCCCCGCCGCAGCCGTACGGCGCCGCGAGCCCGCAGTCGGGCTGGGCAGGTGCCGGCTACGGCGACGAGCCGGCTGGCCCGGGTGGCTACGGCGGCGGTTACGGCAACGCCCCGTCCTCCGGTGGCGGCTACGGCAACGCCCCGTCCTCCGGTGGCGGCTACGGCAACGCCCCGTCCTCGGGCGGCGGCTACGGCAACGCGCCCTCGTCCGGTGGCGGCTACGGCAACGCGCCCTCCTCCGGCGGCGGCTACGGTAGCCGGGACTACGGCGCCCCGGCCGGTGGCGCCGCCGGCTACCCGCCCAACGGCGGCGGCTACGGCGACCGGTACGACGAGCCGACCGGCCGGTACACCGGCGACGCCACCCAGTACCCGGCCCCCGCCGACCCGTACGCGACCGGCGCCTACCAGCCCGACCCGGGCGGGTACGGCCAGCCGGACCCGGCCCCCTACGGTCGCGGCGGTGAGCCCAACGGTGGCTACGACCAGGGCGGCTACGGCCAGCCGGACCCGGCCCCCTACGGCCGGGGCGGCGAGCCGGCCGGCGGGTACGACAAGGGCGGCTACGGCCAGCAGGGCGGCTACCGCCAGGAGCCGCCGACCCAGCGCGGCGGCTACGACGGCGGCTACGACCAGGGCGGCTACGGCCAGCAGGGCGGCTACGGCCAGGAGCCGCCGACCCAGCGCGGCGGCTACGACGGCGGTTACGACCAGGGCGGCGGTTACTACGGCGACCAGCCGCAGGGCGGGCGTGGCCGGCCGGACGGCCCGCCGCCGCAGGACCGGGGCGGCCGCCGGCTGGACTGGCTGGACGACTGACCACCAGGGCCCTCCGGCCCGCACGAACACCGAAAAGGCCGCCCGGTCGACCGGGCGGCCTTTTCCGTTCGCCGCCGTCGCCGGGGAATGCCCCGCTGGTGTGGCGTCGCCCCTGGCCGAGGCGACACGCCCGAAGCACCGTGCGGACGCCCCGCTGGCGCGGATGGGCGCGCCACACGTCGGGCAGCACGCGGGAAGCGGATCGCACCGAAGCTGCGCCGATGCGGATGGGCGCGGCACCCGCTGGCCGGGGCGGGCCGTCGGGGCAGCACGGACGGCACGGTTCGCCGAGCGATCGCCGCGCGGTGGGGTCAGGCGGCGGAGAAGACGCCGGAGCGGAGCACCGGAACAACATCCGAGACGCCGACTTGTGCCGCGATCTCGACGTCCTGGGCGAAGCCGCCCTCGATCAGCTCCCGGCCCGAGACGCAGCCCCGGACGGCGGCCGGCACGTCCGGGGTGCTGGCCAGCGCGGCGAGCGCCATGGCCGCCTCCACGGAGAGCCCGCCCGGCACGTTCGACACCGCATCCAGCACGCAGGCCGCCCCGAGCTGGTCCTCCACCGAGGGTCGCAGTGACCCGTCCGGCCAGCGCTCGCCGGCGGCGATCACGCCGACCGGCGCGTCCGTCGAGCCGTACCCCTGTCGCTGGAGCCAGCGGCCGACGGCGCGGGCGTTGCGCAGGCAGGCCGCGACCACCGGCAGGCCGGTGGCGCTGGCCGCGGCGCTGATCGCCGAACCGTTCGGCGAGGGCAGCACCAGGTCGGCGACGACCGGGGCGGTGCTCAGCGCCGCCGGCGAGAGCGACCACGGATGCTCGGGGGTGGTCCTCCGGCGGCCCACCGCGGCGACCGCACCGACCCGGCGGGCGTACTCGGCGGCCTGCTCGCCCCACGGGAACGGGTGCACCCGCATGCCGCGGCCGACCGCCACCTCGACGGCGGTGGTGAACGAGAGCACGTCCACCACCACCAGCGCCGCGCAGACCCGGCCGAGCTCGGCCGCCCCGCTCAGCCCCCAGTCGAACCGGGCGCCCGAACCGGGTTGCGCGTAGACCGCCGCGGCCAACGCCTCAGCGCTGATCGGGCGCGGCGGGCTGCTCGCCGTCACCGGCGTCGGTCGCCTCGGCGGCAGCCTCGGCCGGCTCGCCGCGGTCAGCAGCCTCGGCCGGCTCGTCGGCGGCGGCCTGGGCGGGATCCGCCGCAGCCTCGGGGGCCTCGTCGGCGGCCGGGGCGACGGGCTCCGCCGCACCGGTCCGCGGGGTCGGTCCGGCCGACGCGATCGGCTCGGACTCGACGCTCGCCGGGTCCACCGGCGCCACCTCGGCGGCCGGCTCGGTGACCGGCAGCGGCACCGCCTCGGCGGCACCGGCCACGCCGGTCGCCGGCGCCGGCACCTCGGCGACCTCGGCACCGGAGAAGAGGCGCGGCAGGGTCGCGGTGTGCGCGGCGCGCAGCTCGTCCAGGCCGATCCGGAACTGCCCGTGCACCTCCAGCGCACCGCCGGCCGGGTCGGTGACGCCGATCAGCTCGAACGGCACCCCGCGCTCGGCGCAGAGGGCGGTGAACGCCTTCTCGTGGCCGCGCGGCACCGAGACCAGCACCCGCCCGGCGGACTCGCTGAACAGGTAGACGAACGGCATCGAGCCGCCGGCGAACCGCTCCGGCACCGCGACCCGGGCGCCGACGCCGCGCCGCAGGCAGGACTCGACCAGGCTCTGCGCCAGACCGCCGTCGGAGAGGTCGTGCGCCGAGCTGAGGTGCCCGACCCGGGCGGCCTCCGCGAGCAGCTCGCCCAGCGCCCGCTCGTGCGCCAGGTCGACCTGCGGCGGTACGCCGCCGAGGTGCTCGTGGGTGACCCAGGCCCACTCCGAGCCGGAGAGCTCCACGTGCGTCTCGCCGAGCAGGAAGAGCTGGTCGTGGTCGCCGTTTGGCCGGGGCACGAAGCCCATCGGCACCCGGTTGGCCACGTCGTCGAGGACGCCCAGCACGCCGACCACCGGAGTCGGGTGGATGGCCGCGGCGCCGGTCTGGTTGTAGAAGCTGACGTTGCCGCCGGTGACCGGGATGCCCAGCTCGGCGCAGCCGTCGGCCAGGCCGCGGACGGCCTCGGCGAACTGCCACATCACGCCCGGGTCCTCCGGCGAGCCGAAGTTCAGGCAGTTGGTGACCGCGATCGGCTTCGCTCCGGTGACCACCACGTTGCGGTACGCCTCGGCGAGCGCCAGCTTGGTGCCGTGGTACGGGTCGAGCCGGGCGTACCGGCCGTTGCCGTCCACCGACAGCGCGACGCCGAGCCCGGTCCGTTCGTCGATCCGGATCACGCCGGAGTCCTCCGGCTGGGCCAGCACGGTGTTGCCCAGCACGTACCGGTCGTACTGCTCGGTGACCCAGGTCTTGTCGGCCAGGTTGGGCGACGCGACCATGCGCAGCACGGTCTCGCGCAGCGCCTCCGGGTCGGCCGGCCGGGGCAGCGTCTCGGCCCGGTCGGCCTGGAGCAGGATCAGGTCGGCCGGCTCGCGCATCGGGCGGGCGTAGACCGGACCGTCGTCGACCAGCGAACCCGGCGGGACGTCGACCACCAGGTGGTCCCGCCAGGTGATCACCAGCCGGCCCGGCTGGCCGTCCGGCGCCGGCGGGGTGACCTCGCCGATGGCGGTGGCCCAGACGCCCCACTTCTCGGCGGTCTTGAGCACCGCGTCGAGCTTCTCCGGCTCGACGACCAGCAGCATCCGCTCCTGCGACTCGCTGGCCAGGATCTCGTGCGGCTCCATCGAGGGCTCGCGCAGCGGCACCCGCTCCAGCCAGACCCGCATGCCGGTCCCGGCCGCGGCGGCGGTCTCGGTGAGCGCGCAGGTCAGGCCGGCGCCGCCGAGGTCCTGGATGCCGACGACCAGCTCGGCGTCGTACAGCTCCAGGCACGCCTCGATGAGCAGCTTCTCCATGAACGGGTCGCCGACCTGGACGGACGGGCGCCGCTCCTCGCTGCCCTCGTCGAAGGTGGCGCTGGCGAGCACGGAGACGCCGCCGATGCCGTCCCGGCCGGTCTTGGCGCCCATCAGCACCACGATGTTGCCCGGCCCGGCGGCGGCCTTGTTCTGCAGCCGGTTGACCGGCAGCACGCCCAGGCAGAGCGCGTTGACCAGCGGGTTGCCCTGGTAGCACGGGTCGAAGACGACCTCGCCGCCGATGTTCGGCAGGCCCAGGCAGTTGCCGTAGCCGCCGATGCCGGCCACCACGCCGGGAAGCACCCGGGCGGTGTCCGGGTGGTCGGCGGCGCCGAAGCGCAGCGGGTCCATCACCGCCACCGGGCGGGCGCCCATGGCGAGGATGTCCCGGACGATGCCGCCGACGCCGGTGGCCGCGCCCTGGTAGGGCTCGACGAAGCTCGGGTGGTTGTGCGACTCGACCTTGAAGGTCACCGCCAGCTCGTCGGAGACCCGCACCACGCCGGCGTTCTCGCCGATGCCGGCGAGCAGCCGGTCGCTCGGCGGGGCCTTCTCACCGAACTGGCGCAGGTGCACCTTGCTGGACTTGTAGGAGCAGTGCTCGCTCCACATGATCGAGTACATGGCCAGCTCGGCCTGGGTGGGCCGGCGGCCGAGGATGTGCCGGATCCGCTCGTACTCGTCGTCGCGGAGCCCGAGCTCGGCGTACGGCTGGAGCTCGCCCGGGGTGCCACCGGCGCGCGGCACGGTGTCCACGCCGTCGGCCCAGTCGGCGGGCGCCGAACCGGCGGCCGGCGCGGCCGGCGGCACGTCGGCGGCCGCCCGCGGCTCAACCGGGGCGACCTCCGGGGTCTCCCGTACCGGGTCCGGGTGGGTGGTCATGACCTCTCCTCGCTGCGCTCGTGGCCGCCCTGCGGGCGGGTGAGCCGACCGATGATCCCGCCGCGACCGGTCACGCCGGCGCCCCCACCAGGTGCTTGAGGACCGAGGTGAAGAAGCCGAGACCGTCCAGGGAGGGGCCGGTCAGCTCCTCCACCGCGTGCTCGGGATGCGGCATGATGCCGACGACGTTGCCGGCGGAGTTGGTGATCGCCGCGATGTCGCGCTGCGACCCGTTCGGGTTGCCGCCGATGTACCGGGCGACCACCCGGCCCTCGGCCTCGAGCTGGTCCAGGGTCGCGGGGTCGGCGACGTAGCAGCCCTCGCCGTTCTTGACCGGGATCAGCACCTCCTGGCCGGGCTGGAAGGTGTTGGTCCAGGCGGTGCCGACCGACTCGATGCGGAGGAACTGGTCGCGGTTGCGGAAGTGCAGGTGCTGGTTGCGGGTCAGCGCGCCGGGCAGCAGGTGGGCCTCGCAGAGGATCTGGAAGCCGTTGCAGATGCCGAGCACCGGCAGGCCGCCCCGGGCCGCGTCCACGATCGTCTCCATCACCGGGGCGAACCGGGCGATGGCGCCGCAGCGCAGGTAGTCACCGTAGGAGAAGCCGCCGGGCAGCACGACCGCGTCCACCCCGTGCAGCGCCGGGTCGCCGTGCCAGAGGCGGACCGGCTCGGCGCCGGCGATCCGGACGGCCCGGGCCGCGTCCCCGTCGTCGAGCGAGCCGGGGAACGTCACCACACCGACCCGCGCGGTCACGAGCGGGCGTCCGCGGTCTCGTCGGCCTCGACCAGGCGGACCGTGAAGTCCTCGATGACCGGGTTGGCGAGCAGCTTGTCGGCGATCTCCCGGGCCCGGTCCAGGTCCGGTTCACCGGTGAACTCGATCTCGATCCGCCTGCCGATCCGGACCGAGGCGACGTCGTTGACGCCGAGCCGGGGCAGCGCGTTTGCGACGGCCTGGCCCTGCGGATCGAGGATCTCGGGCTTGAGCATGACGTCGACGACGACGCGAGGCACTGGGCACTCCTGACTGTGTACGCAGTTGGGTGCCGACCCACAACGGGCGAGCGCAGCCAGCCTACCTGGCAGATCCCGCCCCGGCCGCACCGGCCGGACGCGGGTCAGGCAGTGATCGACGTAATCGGCGGCGGGCCGGTGGGACCGATGCCGAGTCGTTGCGATCCCGATGCGTGTTCGTTGCCGCGCGCGCCGTTTCGCCCGGTTCGACCGGTCCAGCGATCCGAACCGGACCATCCCCGCCAGGACATCGGCGAATTTCGATGAAACTCTTGTGAACGACATCTCAAGGCCCTACGGTACATCGTCGGACGTCGATGATTGTCCCCGGCCGCCGGGCCACCCCCGCCCGCCGACCGGCAGGCCGGACCCGGCGAACCCGGGTCCATCCCCGCAGAAGGAGCCCCCGCAATGCGCATCCGATCCCTGGTCGCGATCCTCGCCACCACCGCGGCCACCCTGCTCGGTGCCAGCTCCGGCGCCGTCGCCGCGCCGGCCGGCCCGGACCCGATCATCGGCGGCGGCACCGTCTCGTCCGCCCCGTGGGCGGCCGCGGTGTTCAGCAACGGCTCGTTCACCTGCTCCGGCACGATCATCGCCCCGCAGTGGGTGCTCACCGCCCGGCACTGCCTCGGCGGCTCGATGTCGGTCCGGGTGGGCAGCGTCTACCGCTCCTCCGGCGGCGTCACCCGCACCGTCAGCGCCACCTACAGCCGCTACGACCTGGCCCTGATGCGGCTGTCCAGCTCGGTGAGCACCTCGTACGTCACCCTGGCCAGCAGCAACCCGCCGATCGGCTCGACCAACTCGATCTACGGCTGGGGCATGACCTGCTACAGCGGCTGCTCCGCGTCCAGCCAGCTGAAGACCGCGAGCGTCCGGGTGACCAGCAACAGCGCCACCGACGCGTACGGCGGCCAGGCGATCCGGAGCACCCGGATCAACGGCAACGCGTGGCGGGGCGACTCGGGCGGCCCGCAGTTCTACAACGGCCGCCAGGTCGGCGTCGCCTCGACCGCCGACGGCTACAGCATCCAGAACTACGGCAGTGTCGCCTACAACCGGGCCTGGATCACCTCGGTGGCCGGTGTCTGACGGTTAGCGCCCGGGCGGCGCGGATGGTCGGCGACGTGCCGGGCCGTCCGCGCCGCGCCGTTTTGCAGCATCCGATCAGGTGAACAACCCTCACGATGAGGTGCGGGGTCCCCTGACAGCATCGGAAACGTGCTGGTCGTGACGACGGAGCAACTACCCGGGTACGAGATCCGCCAGATTCTCGGCGAAGTGGTGTCATCGATGGCCAGGACGCGGAACCCGTACCGCGAGGGGGTCAAGAACCTGCGCGGTGGCGCGTACGACCCGATGGCGCCGGACAACCTCACCCGGTGGCGTACCGACTCGGTGGCCCGGCTCGGCGAGGAGGCCCGCCGGCTCGGCGCGAACGCCGTGGTGGGCATGCGGTTCGACAGCCGCGACTGCGGCGAGATGTGGATGGAGATCTGCGCGTACGGCACGGCGGTGATCGTGGTACCCAAGGTGCCTGACGTCATGCCGCCCGACCAGCCGCTGGTCGCCGCGGAGACCGCGCACGAGGGCGAGATCGCGGAGGCCCCCGGCGGCATCGCCGAGCCGGCCAGCGCCCCCAACCTCCGCACCGCCGCCGAAACCCCCACCCGCGACACCTGACCCACCCACTCCGCCCAGCTCGGGTTGATCATGAAGTTGTTGCCACCCGCCTCGGCGTGTCGTGGCATCACCTTCATGGTCGACACCGTCAGGGGCGGGGACTCAGAGGATGGGGGGTGGGGTGTAGGTGGCGGCGGTGGGGTGGGCGTCGAGCACGGCGGCCACCCGGCGGGCGACGGACTCGACCTGGGCGGGGGCGGCGCCGACGAAGGCCGTGCGGTCGGCGACCAGGGCGTCGATCTCGGCGCGGGACAGCCCGAGCCGGTCGTCGGCGGCGAGGCGGTCGAAGAGGTCGTTCTCGGCGGCCCCCTTCTCCCGCATGTTCAGCGCCACGGCGACGGCGTGCTCCTTGATCGACTCGTGCGCCGCCTCGCGCCCGACGCCGCGCCGGACCGCCGCCACCAGGATCTTGGTGGTGGCCAGGAACGGCAGGAACCGCTCCAGCTCCCGGTTGATCACCGCCGGGTACGCCCCGAACTCGTCCAGCACGGTGAGGAAGGTCTGGAACAGCCCGTCGGCGGCGAAGAACGCGTCCGGCAGGGCCACCCGGCGGACCACCGAGCAGGAGACGTCCCCCTCGTTCCACTGGTCGCCGGCCAGCTCGCCGACCATCGACAGGTAGCCCCGGATGATCACCGCGAAGCCGTTCACCCGCTCGCTCGATCGGGTGTTCATCTTGTGCGGCATCGCGCTGGAGCCCACCTGACCCGGCTTGAAGCCCTCGGTCGCCAGCTCCTGGCCGACCATCAGCCGGATCGTGGTGGCCAGCGACGACGGCGCGGCGGCGACCTGGGCCAGCGCGGAGAGCACCGCCAGGTCGATCGAGCGCGGGTAGACCTGGCCGACGCTGTCCAGCACCCGGGTGAAGCCGAGGTGCCCGGCCACCCGGCGCTCCAGCTCGGCCACCTTGTCGGCGTCGCCGTCGAAGAGGTCGAGCTGGTCGGCGGCGGTGCCCACCGGGCCCTTGATGCCGCGCAGCGGGTACCAGTCGATCAGGTCGGCCAGCCGCTCGTACGCGATCAGCAGCTCCTCGGCGGCCGACGCGAAGCGCTTGCCCAGCGTGGTGGCCTGCGCCGCGACGTTGTGCGACCGGCCGGTCAGCACCAGGTCGGAGTGCTCGACGGCGAGCCGGGCCAGCCGGGCCAGGGTGGCCACCACCCGGTCCCGGATCAGCTCCAGCGAGCGGCGCACCTGGAGCTGCTCGACGTTCTCGGTGAGATCCCGGGAGGTCATCCCCTTGTGCACGTGCTCATGCCCGGCGAGCGCGCTGAACTCCTCGATCCGGGCCTTCACGTCGTGCCGGGTGACCCGCTCGCGCTCGGCGATCGCGGCCAGGTCGACCTGGTCGAGCACCCGCTCGTACGCCTCGACCACCCCGCCCGGCACCGGCACCCCGAGGTCGCGCTGCGCCCGGAGCACGGCGAGCCAGAGCCGCCGCTCCATCCGGACCTTCTCCTCCGGCGACCAGAGGGCGACCAGTTCGGGCGATGCGTACCGGTTGGCGAGCACGTTCGGGATCGTCGTCACGGCCCTCATTCTCCCGTACCGGCCGGTCACCGCCGCACCGGCATGGCCCGGACGGGCCGAGGTCACACCTCCGGGATGTCGTGCACCGTCGCGCTCACCACGAGGGTCTTCGTCTGCTTGCCGCTGGAGTTGCGGACCGTCAACAGGTAGGTGTGCCGCTGGACGTCACCCTCGGAGCCGGAGCAGGGGAAGTTCAGCGTCTCGCTGCCGGTGGGCGGGAGGTTGTCGGCGTACACGCCCGGGCCGTCGACCGAGAGCGCGACGGAGTCGACGTCGCTGGCCTTCCACTCCACGGTCACCGGGGTGCCCGGGATCGGGTTGGCGCTGGTCCCGGCCGGGCAGGACGGTTTCCGGGCGACCCGGAAATAGTCGATGGTCGGGCCGGCGGAGCGCGCGGCACCCGTCGTCGACCCGCTGCCGGGCCGCCCAGTGCTGCCGCCACCCGTCGACCCGGCGTCGGTCGTGTCCCGGGCGGCGGGCGTTGCGGTCGCCGCCGCGTCGGGCGGGGACGCCGTCGCGTCCGCCGGTGCCTCGGTGACCGTGGTGGTGGCGGTGGCCTTCGTGTCGTTCGTGCCGCCGGACGAGCAGCCGGTGACCGCCAGCGCGGCGGCCAGCACGACGACGGGGGTACGGAGCAGGGTTTGCCGGCGCATGACAGCTCCCTCGCGAGTGCCGCCGCCGTTCGGTCGGGCGGGCTGCGTCCACGGTAGTGACGGCGGGCAATACGCCGCCCTCCCCCCATCGGCCCGAACCGGCCGCGCCGAACCGCCGCCGGCGGGGCCGGCTACCATGATCAGCCTCCTGAGTAGACCGACGGAATGGGGGAGGCGTGGCCAGCCTTGCCGGTAGGGTCGCCCTGGTCACGGGCGGCAGTCGCGGTATCGGTGCCTCGGTCGTACGCCGATTGGCGCAGGACGGCGCCGACGTGGCGTTCACGTATCGCGAGGCGGAGCAGAGCGCCAAGGCGGTCGTCGCCGACGTCGAGTCGCACGGCCGCACCGGCCTGGCGATCCGCGCGGACAGCGCCGACGCGAGCGCGCTGACCGGCGCGGTCCAGCGCGCCGTCGCCGAGTTGGGACGGCTGGACATCCTGGTCAACAACGCCGGCGTCTTCTCGTCCGGACCGTTCGAGGAGGTCAGCCTCGACTACCTGGACCGGGCCATCGCCGTCCACGTACGGGGGGTGTTCCTGGTGACCCAGGCGGCGGTGCGCCACCTCGGTGACGGCGGTCGGATCGTCAACATCGGCAGCAGCTTCGCCAGCCGCGTCCCGGCTCCCGGGGTGAGCGCCTACGCCATGACCAAGAGCGCGATCAACGGCCTGACCCGGGCGCTCGCCCGCGAGCTCGGCCCGCGCGGGATCACCGTGAACCTGGTCCTTCCCGGCTCCACCGACACCGACATGAACCCGGCGGACAGCGCCGGCGCCGACGCCCAGCGGTTGCACATCGCGCTCGGCCGGTACGGGACGCCGGCCGACGTGGCGGCGACGGTCAGCCACCTGGTGGGCGAGGGCGGACGGCACATCACCGGCGCGTCGATCGCCATCGACGGTGGCGCCACCGTCTGACCCGGACCGGACCGGCACGCGCCGCGGTCGCGCCCTCCCGACCGCGCGGGTGGCGGTATCCGCACCGGCGGACACCGCCACCTGCCGCAGCCGGTCGATCAACCGCGCTTCGACCCGCCGGAGACGACGAGGCGGTCCAGGTAGCCCAGCTGCAACGCCAGGAACGCGGCCAGGAAGAGCAGCAGCATCGGCAACGGCAGCACCTGGGCGACGAAGCCCCGCATCGTTTCCGGGTCGCCGAACGACTGCGCGAGCCGCAGGAGGACCAGGTTCGCCGCCGGCGCGTGCTGGACGTCCCGCACGACGAGCTGTGGCCACAGCCAGCTCTGCGCGTCGACCAGCCAGCTCAGCAGCCCGGCCCCGGCCAGCATCGGCAGGGCGGGCAGCAGCATCGTCGAGGCGAACCGGCCGCCGGCCGCCCAGCGGTCCCGCTGGCCCCGGAAGAACAGGGTGAACACCACGAGCGCGGGGATCGAGAGCCAGCCCGGCGGGATCAGCCCGACGAAGGTGTCGAGCTGGTCGGCCTCCTGGGCCCGGATGAAGTGGGCGATGGCCAGCGGGCCGTCGCCGACGAAGAGCCAGGGCGCGAAGGGCAGCAGGAGCAGCTCGCTGGCCCGGCCGAGCGGGCGCAGGCCGCCGATGGCGAAGCCGGCGAGCGCGGCGAGGCCCACCCCGACCACCGCCGGGATCAGCGGCGGAAGCCAGGTGTTGACCAGGATCCGGCCGGTGGAGACGCCGGACGGCAGTGGCGGCGCGTCGGCGGTGAGCAGCCGCAGCCACGGCGCCAGCACGTACCCGAGCGCGCCGAGGATGGCCACCAGCCCCACGGCCAGCGCACCGAGCACGACCGGGTTCCGCTCGGCGGGCGCCGCGCCCGCCGGACGGTCGCGCCAACCGGTAAGGGTGATCCGGGTGCGGGTCACCAGGAGCAGGCCGACGGCGAGGACGCCGAGCACCGCCAGCAGCGCCAGCAGCAGCACGCTGCCGGCGGCGCCGACGCCGAAGTCGAGGCGGCTCATGCTCTCCCGCACGATCCGCACCATCGGGCCGGTCCGCTCGTCGCGGCCACCGCCGAGGACGGGCCACTGCAGGGACCAGGACTGCACGGCCACCGCGACGACGGTCATCCCGAGCACGCCGCCGACGGCGAGGGCCGCCGGAACGGACCGGCCACCGCCGGGGCGGCGGCGCAGCGCTGCCAGGAAGGCGGTCGCACCGACCGCGACCACCAGCCCGGCCACCAGCAGTGCCCCGGTGCGTACGGCGGTCAGCGTGGGCGCCTGCGTCCAGGCGTCCCGGTCGGTCTCGAACCGGTCCATGGTCCATGCCAGCCCGACGGCGAGCGGGGCGTAGGCGGCCAGCGGCAGGGCCAGCAGCGCCCGGGTCACCAGGCGCGGCACCCGGCCGGCCCGCGCCGCGGCGAACGCGAGCAGCGGGGCGACGAGCAGCGCGAGCAGCAGCGGCACGAGTGCGAGCAGCAGCGCGTGGCCCAGGTCGCCGAGGAACCCGCGCTCGATCACCTGCGCGTAGTTGTCGCCGCCGGCCGGCTCGCTCGGGCCGCCCGGGATCCGCCCCCGCCGGAAGCTCTCCGCCAGCGTGCTGACCGACGGGAGCACGTACGACCAGAGCAGGGCGACGGCCGCCGGCACCAGCAGCACCAGGCCGGTGATCACCTGGGCACCACGGCCGATCCCGACGCCCCCGGTCGGCGTGCGAGGCGCCGGGGCCGGCATCGGTGGCGCGGGGTTGGCTCGGGGATCGGACGCGGACGTCGGGGTGGCTGACACGGGACTGTCCTTCGGTCGACTGGGAAGCCGTCCCAGGCTAGGCCACCGGGCCCGGACCCGCGCCGAGGCGGCGGTCCAGATCGGAGTCACGGATGTCACAACCGGTAAATGACTTTGTGCCGACGATAACTGTCCCTCTGTACAGGACGGCCGATTCGGCGGGTCACCGTCGGGCGGGATCGCCTGGTTCTCCGGCGGTGCCGCTGTACAAGGGTGACGACTTCTGCGGCCGGGGCAGCTTCGTCAGCGGATCCGGCGGCTGGACCGCCGACGGCAAGGTCATCTACAACATCAACAACGATGGCAAGGGCGACTTCGTCTGGTCCCTGACCGGTTCCCCGGCGATCAACTGACCGGTACGGCTGCCCCGGCTGGTCGATCGCCGGGGCAGCCGTACCGGTCAGCGTTCCAGGATGGCAGTCACGCCCTGGCCGCCGGCCGCGCAGATGGAGATCAGGCCCCGGCCGCTGCCCTTCTCGGCGAGGAGCTTGGCCAGGGTGGCCACGATCCGGCCGCCGGTAGCCGCGAACGGGTGCCCGGCCGCCAGCGACGAGCCGTTGACGTTGAGCCGATCCCGGTCGATCGCGCCGAGCGGGGCGTCCAGGCCGAGCCGGTCCTTGCAGAACTCCGCCGACTCCCAGGCCGCCAGGGTGGCCAGCACCTGCGAGGCGAACGCCTCGTGGATCTCGTAGTAGTCGAAGTCCTGCAGGGTGAGCCCGGCCCGGGCCAGCATCCGCGGCACCGCGTACGCGGGGGCCATCAGCAGCCCCTCGTCACCGTGCACGAAGTCCACCGCCGCCGCCTCCGACCAGCTGAACCAGGCCAGCACCGGCAGGCTGTGCGCGCGGGCCCACTCCTCGGAGGCGAGCAGCACGGTGGACGCCCCGTCGGTCAGCGGGGAGGAGTTGCCGGCGGTCATGGTGGCCCGCTCGGCGTCCGGCCCCTTGGCGCCGAAGACCGGCTTCAGCGAGCCGAGCTTGTCCAGGCTGGTGTCGGGACGCAGGTTCTGGTCCCGGGTCAACCCGAGGTAGGGCGTCATCAGGTCGTCGAAGAAACCCCGGTCGTACGCGGCGGCGAGCCGCTGGTGTGAGCGGAGCGCCAGCTCGTCCTGGGCCTGCCGGTCGATGTTCCAGCGCAGCGCGGTGCGGGCCGCGTGCTCGCCCATGGACAGCCCGGTGCGCGGTTCGGCGTTGCGCGGGATCTCCGGCTTGAACGGCTGCGACGGGCGCAGCTTCGCGGTGAGCCGCAGCCGCTCGCCCAGGGTGCGGGCGCTGTTCAGCTTGATCAGCGTGCGGCGCAGCTCCTCGTTGACCGCCAGCGGCGCGTCCGAGGTGGTGTCGACCCCGCCGGCGATGCCGACGTCGATCTGCCCGAGGGCGATCTTGTTGGCGACCAGGATGGCCGCCTCCAGCCCGGTGCCGCAGGCCTGCTGGATGTCGTAGGCGGGGGTGTGCGGGTCGAGCCGGGAACCGAGCACCACCTCGCGGGTGAGGTTGAAGTCCCGGGAGTGCTTCAGCACCGCCCCGGCAACCACCTCGCCGACCCGCTCGCCGGCCAGCCCGTAGCGGGCGACCAGCCCGTCGAGCGCCGCGCCGAGCAGGTCCGCGTTGGACGCGCTCGCGTAGCGGGAGTTGGAGCGGGCGAAGGGGATGCGGTTGCCACCGATGACCGCTACCCGTCGGATGTTCTGCACGATCCGCCTCCTGGAAAGTCTTGCCCGAACCCTACTCGTCAGTAGGCTACGCCTATGACCGACAGGTACGCGAGCTTCGTCCAATCGGGGGCCGGCCGCGCGCTGGTCAAGCGCCTCGGGCTGCCCGACCCGCCGCGACTGCGCCGGTACACCCCCGGCGACCCCCTCCTGCCCGGGCCGGCCCTGCTCGGCGAGGCGGCCACCGGCGGCCGCCTCGCCGAGCCGATCGGCAAGATCCTCACCGCCGCCGGGGTCGAGGTGCGCGACCCCGCCGCCGACACCGACGCCGCCGCCCGCTTCGGCGCCCTGGTGTACGACGCCACCGGAATCACCGACTCCACCGGGCTGCGGCAGCTCTACGACTTCTTCCACCCGCGGGCCCGCTCGGTGCTGCCCAGCGGCCGGGTGATCGTGCTCGGCACCCCGCCCGCCGAATGCGGCACGCCCCGGGAGGCCACCGCACAGCGGGCCCTGGAGGGGCTGACCCGCAGCATCGGCAAGGAGTTCGGCCGGGGCGTCACCGCTCAACTGGTATCCGTCACCGCCGGCACCGATGCGGGCACCCTGACCAGCCTGGAAGCGACGCTCCGGTTCCTGCTCTCCGGCCGGTCCGCGTACGTCTCGGGGCAGGTCGTCCGGATCGGCGCCGGGCGGGCCGAGCCGCCGGCCGACTGGGACCGCCCGTTGGACGGGCAGGTCGTGCTGGTCACCGGCGCGGCCCGGGGCATCGGGGCGGCGCTGGCCCGGGTGCTGGCCCGGGACGGCGCCCAGGTGGTGGCGCTGGACATCCCGGCCGCCGGGGACGAGCTGGCCGCGGTGGCGAACGAGATCGGCGGCAGCGCCGTGCAGCTCGACCTGACCGCCCCGGACGCCCCGACCCGGCTAGCCGACCACCTGGCCGCCCGGCGCGGCCGGGTCGACGTGGTGGTGCACAACGCCGGCATCACCCGGGACAAGACCCTCGGCCGGATGGACGCCGACCGCTGGGACTCGGTCATCGACGTCAACCTCTCCAGCCAGGAACGGATCAACGACGTGCTGCTGGAGCGGGAGCTGATCCCGGCCGGCGGCCGGCTCGTCTCTGTCTCGTCGATCGCCGGCATCGCCGGCAACCGCGGCCAGACCAACTACGCCACCAGCAAGGCCGGGGTGATCGGGCTGGTCGACTCGCTCGCCCCGGCGCTGCGCGACCGGCAGATCAGCGTCAACGCGGTCGCCCCCGGGTTCATCGAGACCCGGCTTACCGCCCGGATCCCGCTGATGCTGCGCGAGGCGGGCCGACGGATGAACAGCATGTCCCAGGGCGGCCTGCCGGTCGACGTGGCGGAGACCATCGGCTGGCTGGCCTGGCCGGCCTCCGGCGCGGTCAGCGGCAACGTGGTCCGGGTCTGCGGCCAGAGCCTGCTGGGGGCCTGAGATGGCGACCACCGAGGACCGTCCCGCCGCCGCCCGGGCCGAGCTGCCGGCGATGCCCGCGGCCGGCGCGCTCTACCGGCGCGCCCTGCTCGGCGCGCTGCCGGGAGCGGGCGGCCGGCGCGGCGACACCGTGCCCGCGGTCGAACTGGCCGTCACCGGGGCCACCGTCGACCGGACCCACCTGGCCGACTACGACCGGGTCTGCGGGTTCCGGCTGGCCGACCGGCTGCCGCCGACGTACCCGCACGTGCTCGGCTTTCCGCTGGCGCTGCGGCTGATGACCGCGCCCGACTTCCCGATCCCGTTGACCGGCGTGGTGCACGTGGCCAACCGGATCACCGTGCACCGGCCGATCGACGCCGACGAGACGCTGGACTTCACCACGTACGCCGAGAATCTGCGCCCGCACGACCGGGGCCGTCAGCTGGACGTGGTCCTCGTCGCCTCGGTCGGCGGGGCGGAGGTGTGGCGGGGCGTCTCGACGTACCTCGGCAAGGAGCGCGGTACCGGCGGCGGCGAGCGGCGCGACCGGGGCGAGCGGCCGGCGCCGCCGCCCGCCGCCGCGCACTGGCGGGTCGAGCCGCGGGTGGGTACGGACTACGCGCGGGTCTCCGGCGACCACAACCCGATCCACACCTCCCGGCTGGGTGCCCGGCTGCTCGGCTTCCCCCGCCCGATCGCGCACGGGATGTGGAGCAAGGCCCGCTGCCTGGCCGCGCTGGAGAGTCGGCTGCCGGACGCGTTCACCGTCGACGTGGCGTTCAAGCTGCCCGTGCCGCTGCCCGGCACGGTCGCCTTCAGCGCCGCCCCGGCCTGGGAGTTCGCCCTGCACGACGCGCGTACCGGCCGGCCCCATCTGATCGGCACGATCCGCTGACTCGGCCCCCGGGCGGCCGGCACCCGGCCAGCATGGGGGCATGGAAGCCGTGCTCGACCTGCTCCGGGAGACGGTCGCCTCGCCGTGGGTGTACCTGGTGCTCTTCGGGGTCACCGCTGTCGACGCGTTCTTCCCGGCGGTACCGGGTGAGGCGGCGGTGATCACGGCCGCCGTCCTCTCCGCCGGCGGGCACCCCGACCTGGCGTGGGTGATCGTGGCGGCCTTCCTCGGCGCGCTCACCGGTGACCACGTCTCGTACGCCATCGGCCGGGGCGCCCGGCCGCTGGCCCGGCTCCGCCGGAACGGCCGGCGGCGGCCCGGCTCGGAGTGGGCCCGGCGCGCGGTCGAGCGGCGCGGCGGTCTGATCCTGACCACCTCCCGGTACGTCCCCGGCGGGCGGACCGCGGTCACCCTGACCATGGGCGCGGTGCGCTACTCCCGCCGGTCGTTCCTGCTCTTCGACGCCATCGGCGCGTTCACCTGGGCGGTTTACTGCACGCTGCTCGGCTACTTCGGCGGGCTGGCCTTCGAGCGCGACCCGGTCCGGGGGGTCCTGGTCGGGGTGGGCCTCTCCGTGGTCATCACCCTGCTGCTGGAGGCGGCCCGGCGGCTGCACCACCGCCGCCGCCCGGCCGCCCCGCCCTGACCACCGCGCCCACCGGCCGACCTGCTGTCCCCCCGCCCGCACCGGCGACCTCACCCACCCGACAGCCCCGCTCCGCCCGGGTGTCAGGGCAGGTCGGCGTCTCCGGAGCGGACCAGCTGCTCGTCGTCGGCGACCAGGACCCGGATCACCGCGGCGGCCCAGCCGGCGGCCACGGCGACGGCCAGGACCACCACCCCTGGCAGCGGCGAACGGACGCCGAGCGCCCCGGACGCCGAGTACCAGACCCCGCCGCCGACCAGCACGGCGAGCCCGAGCAGGCGGTACCGCTCGACGGTCCGCCGGAGCCCGGCGAGGCTGCAGGTCACGCTCCGAGGGTAGGCGCTCCCGGCCGCCGGCCCGCGTGCCGACGGCGTACCCCGAGCGGTCCGGCCCCGCGGCCCTGAGACCGCTCGGGGACGGACACTACTTAAGTAGTGGACGCCGGCTGACCCACGGCCGATGGCGGCGGGTCGCGCCGGCAGCAGCATCGGGTCCATGGATTCCGTACTCGACCTGCTCCACCAGACGATGTCCTCGCCCTGGGTCTACCTGGCACTCTTCGCGATCGCGGTGGTGGACGGGTTCTTCCCGGTCGTGCCGAGCGAGACGGCGGTCATCACCGCCGGCGTGTTCGCCGCGACCGGCCAGCCGGACCTGCCGGCCGTGATCGCGGTCGCGGCGGCCGGCGCGCTGGTCGGCGACCACGTGTCGTACGCCATCGGCCGGGGTGGCGGCGGGCGGCTGCTGGCCCGGATGCCGGCCGGCGGCCGGCGGCGCGCGGCGCTCGACCGGGCCCGGCGGGGCATCGGCAGGCGCGGCGGGTTGATCCTCACCGTCGCCCGGTACATCCCGGGCGGCCGGACGGCGGTCACCCTGACCATGGGCGCGATCGGCTTCCCCCGGCTGCGGTTCCTGGCCTTCGACACGCTCGCCGCGGTCTCCTGGGGCGTCTACTCGGCGCTGGTCGGCTACCTGGGCGGGCTCGCCTTCGAGCAGGACCCGCTGCGCGGCCTGCTGCTCGGGCTCGGCCTGGCGCTCACCGTGACCCTGGTGGTCGAGGTGGCCCGCTGGGCGCGGGGCCGGCATCGGGCGCGCGCCGCCGCTGCCGGGCCGGAGTACGCCGGGCTGCTCCGGTGACCGGTCAGCGCGTCGGAGGCCGCCAGGTGGCGCCGCGCAGCAACTGGCCGGCGCCGAGCCAGGCGACGTTCATCATCCGGGTCGCGGTCTTCTCCGGGTCGGCGTCCGGGTGGTCGGCGAGCCAGTCGGCCAGCGACTCGGTCGCCCCCACCAGGGCGTACGCCACCACCTCCAGGTCGGTCTCGCCCACCTCGCGCCCCTCGGCGCGCAGCGCGTGGTCGAGCATGCCGGCGACCACCTCGACCAGCCGGGCCCGCATGGCGGCGAGTTCGCCGGCGAATGGCTGCTCGCCCCGGGCCTGCCGGTAGAGCACCGCCCAGCCGTCCCGGTGCGCCCCGACGAAGCCGAAGAACGCCCGCAGCCCGCGCCAGAGCCGTTCGTCGGCCGGCAGGTCGGGGGCCGCCGCCCCGGCGATGGCCTGCATCATCCGGGTGCCCTCGCGGTGCAGGCAGGCGACGAAGAGCTCCTCCTTGGTGCCCAGGTAGGCGTAGACCATCGGCTTGGAGATGCCGGCGTCCTCGGCGATCTCGTCCATGCTGGACGCGTGGTAGCCGCGTCGGGAGAAGACCTTGACCGCGGCGTCGAGCATCTGCTGCTCGCGTACGGCCCGGGGCAGGCGCTTGAAGGTGGGTGTGCCGGACACCTTGCGAGCATACCTACTCACCCGTAAGGTTACGCACGAGTAGCCAATACCCGGAAGGTGCGCCTCATGACTGACTTCGACCCGGCCAACTTCGCCAACGTCGGCCCCAAGGAGTTCGCCCAGCTGGTCAAGTCCACCCCCGACGACAAGATCGCCGAGGTGATGTCCGGCGACCTGCGCGGCAAGATCCTCGGCGAGGTCTTCGGCCGGATGCCGTCGCTGTTCCGCGCCGACCGGGCGGGTTCCACCAACGCGGTCATCCACTGGAACATCACCGGGCGCCCCGACGGCGGCACCGACACCTACGAGGTGGTCATCGCCGACGGCGCCTGCACCGTCAACGAGACCCCGCAGCACGACCCGAAGCTGAGCCTGACCATGGGCCCGGTCGAGTTCCTGAAGATCGTCTCCGGTGGCGCCAACCCGGTGATGATGTTCATGACCGGCAAGCTGAAGGCCAAGGGCGACCTGGGCCTGGCCGCCAACATCGCCAACCTGTTCGACATCCCCAAGGCCTGACATGGCCGAGTTCTCGCTCGACCTGAACGAGGAACAGCGGGATCTGCGGGACTGGGTGCACGGCTTCGCCGCCGAGGTCGTGCGCCCGGCCGCGGCCGAGTGGGACGCCCGGGAGGAGACGCCCTGGCCGATCATCCAGGAGGCGGCGAAGGTCGGCCTCTACGGCTTCGAGTTCCTCGCCACCTGCTGGGCCGACCCCACCGGCCTCTCCCTCCCGATCGCCAGCGAGGAACTCTTCTGGGGTGACGCCGGCATCGGGCTGAGCATCTTCGGCACCTCGCTCGCGGTCGCCGCCATCTATGGTGCCGGCACGCCCGACCAGCTGGTCGAATGGGTGCCGCAGTGCTTCGGGTCGGTCGACGAGCCGGCCGTGGCCGCGTTCTGCACCAGCGAGCCGGAGGCCGGCTCCGACGTCGGCGCGATGCGGACCCGGGCGGTCTACGACGAGGCCACCGACGAGTGGGTGCTGCGCGGCCAGAAGGCGTACGCCACCAACGGCGGGATCGCCGGGGTGCACGTGGTCACCGCCTCGGTCGAGCCGGAACTCGGCTCGCGCGGGCAGGCCGCGTTCGTCGTACCGCCGGGCACCGCGGGGTTGTCCGCGACCCGCAAGCTGCGCAAGCTCGGGCTGCGCGCGTCGCACACCGCCGACGTCTTCCTCGACGACGTACGGGTGCCCGGGCGCTGCCTGCTCGGCGGCCGGGAGGCGCTGCTGGAACGGCTGGACCGGGCGCGCTCCGGAAAGCGCGCCTCGGCGCAGGCCGCGATGCGCACCTTCGAGCTGTCCCGGCCGACCGTCGGCGCCCAGGCGCTCGGCGTGGCCCGCGCCGCGTACGAGTACGCGCTGGACTACGCCAAGGACCGGGTCCAGTTCGGACGGCCGATCATCGAGAACCAGGCGGTCGCGTTCGCGCTGGCCGACATGAAGATGGAGATCGACGCGGCCCGGCTGCTGGTCTGGCGTGCCTCCTGGATGGGGCGCAACAACCGGCCGTTCACCGCGGGCGAGGGCTCGATGTCCAAGCTCAAGGCCGGCGAGGTGGCCGTCGCGGTGACCGAGAAGGCGGTGCAGTTGCTCGGCGGCGCCGGGTTCCTGCGCGACCACCCGGTCGAGCGCTGGTACCGGGACGCGAAGATCTACACCATCTTCGAGGGCACCTCGGAGATCCAGCGCCTGGTCATCTCCCGGGCGATCTCCGGGATGCAGATCCGCTGACGGTCGACGCCCGGCCGGCGGCCGGCAGGTGGTCCGGATCACCGCCGGGTGGGCCCGGCCCGGCGTCCGGTGCATGATCGAGAAGTCCGTTCACGGAGGGCCCCCAGGTCGGGGGCCCTCCGCGCACCGCCCGAAGGAGGCCCGTGGCATGGACCTGCCGTTCATCGTCGCCACGCTGACCCGCCGCGGACTGCTCACCCCCGGCCGCCCGATCCGGGTCGCCTCCCAGCTCGGCGCGCTGCGCAGGTGGGGCTGGAGCCTCGCCGGCGAACTGCGCCAGGCGGCCGCCCGGGACCCGGACCGCACCGCGATCATCGACGAGCGGGGCGCCGAGCTGACCTACCAGGAGCTGCTGGACCGGGCCGAGCGGCTGGCCCGGGCGCTGCGCGCCGGGTTCGGCGTGCAGACCGGCGACCGGATCGGCGTGCTCTGCCGCAACCACCACGGCCTGATCGAGACCATCGTCGCGGCGACCCTGCTCGGCGTGGACGCGGTGCTGGTGAACACCGGTCTCTCCGCCGCCCAGCTGGCCACCGTGGCCGACGAGCAGGCGCTGCGGGTGCTCGTGCACGACGGCGAGTTCACCGAGCGGAGCCTCGGCCTCCCCGCCGAGCTGCACCGGGTCGACGAGCGGGCCCGCGAGGAACTGATCGCCGGCGCCCTGCCCGGCGAGCTGCGCCCGCCGGAGCGCGACGGGCGGATCATCGTGCTCACCTCCGGCACCACCGGCACGCCGAAGGGCGCCCGGCGGCCCACCCCGAACGGCTTCGGCCCACTGGTGTCCATCATCGACCGGATCCCGCTGCACACCCGGGACCGGGTCATGATCGCCGCGCCGATCTTCCACACCTGGGGGTTCGCCGCCCTCCAGGTCTGCTTCGCGCTCCGCGCCACCATCGTGCTGCACCGGCGCTTCGACCCGGCCGCCACGCTGGCCGCGCTCGTCACGCACCGCTGCGACGCGCTCTTCGCCGTACCGGTGATGGTGCAGCGGCTGCTGGAGGTGCCGGCGCCCGATCCGCGACCGTCACTGAAGGTGGTCGCGATCAGCGGGTCCGCGCTGCCCGGCAATCTCGCCCACCGGTTCATGGACGTCTACGGCGACGTGCTCTACAACCTCTACGGCTCCACCGAGGTCTCCTGGGCCTCCATCGCCGGCCCGGCCGACCTGCGTGCGGCGCCCACCACCGCCGGCCGGCCGCCGCACGGCACCAAGCTGCGGATCCTCGACGAGGTGGGCCAGCCGGTGCCGACCGGCCGGGTCGGCCGGATCTTCGTCGGCAACGAGATGCTCTTCGAGGGCTACACCTCCGGGGCGGGGCGGGAGAGCCGGGACGGCCTGCTCGACACCGGCGACCTGGGCCGGATCAACGCCGACGGGCTGCTCTTCGTCGACGGCCGGGCCGACGACATGATCGTCTCCGGCGGCGAGAACGTCTTCCCGTCCGAGGTGGAGGATCTGCTCGCCCGGCTGCCGCAGGTCCGCGAGGCCGCCGTCATCGGGGTGCCGGATCCGGAGTACGGCCAGCGACTCGCCGCGTTCCTCGCCCTGCACCCCGGCGAGACCCTCGACCCCGAGGCGGTCCGCGAGTACGTCCGGCGCTACCTGGCCCGGTTCTCCGTGCCCCGGGACGTCGTCTTCGTCAAGTACCTGCCGCGCAACGCCACCGGCAAGGTGCTCACCCGGGAGCTGCGCCGCTAC
Organism: Micromonospora sp. CNZ280; assembly: GCF_011759515.1. NCBI lineage: Bacteria > Bacillati > Actinomycetota > Actinomycetes > Micromonosporales > Micromonosporaceae > Micromonospora > Micromonospora sp. CNZ280. The sequence goes on along the minus strand of NZ_JAAOYP010000001.1, from coordinate 2,181,078 downwards.
TACGGCTGAGCGGCAGGCGTCTCCGCCACCCACCCGGTCCAGCCGGCGGCCCGGCGCGCACCCGGTCCGGCCGGCGGCCCCGGCGCGCACCCGGTCCGGCCGGCGGCCCCGGCGCGTTCCGGGGCGAGGGCCGCCCGCTCGGCGGGCCCTCGCGCCGCCGGCACCACGCCCGATCAGGGGTGCAGTGTCAGCCCGGGGAGGGTGGCGATCGCGGTCAACTGCTCCGCGGTGAGCACCGGCGGTGGGCCGAGCTTCACCCTAGGGACGCCGTCGGCCCGCTCCACGACCACGTGCACGTTGTCCGTCCGCACCGTCACCGTGCTGCCGTCCGCCCGCTGCACCTGCACCCAGCGCTGCTCGTGTCCGTCGTCCCCGGGGGTCGCGGTACTGACGGCGAGCGAGCCACCGTCCGGGAGCCGGCTGCTCGTGCAGACGGCGGGGTCGGGCGCCGCGGCACAACCCCGGGGATCGTCGACGCCCGTCGGGATCACCGTCACCGCGAGGTTGTCCACCTGGCCGCGCAGGCCCAGCCGGGCCCGCGCCCCGTAGAACCGGTTGCTCCGCTCGTACTCGAACTGGATCAGATCGCACCCGGGCAGGGTGCCGTCGACGGTCATGCCGGCCGGCAGGACGGTGTCCAGCGCCGGGCGGAGCACCTCGGTGAGCCGTGCGGCGGCCCGGTCCGGGCGCTCGGTCGGGCGGACGCGCACCGTGTCGTACGTCTGCAGGGGGGCCGGGGAGCCGCTGGCCGGCGGCGTCGGCGTCGCGCAGAGCGACGGGCCGGGAGACGGGGAACCCAGGCCGCCGGGCAGCGTGACCCCGGCCGGGTCCGGGCCGGGCCCGGCCAGCAGGGCCGGCGTGACCGCGACCGCGGCGACCGCGAGGGCGGCGCCGGTGCCCGCCATCGTCCACGTCCGGTGCCGGCGGCGCCGCCGGTCGGTGGCGATCAGCGCGTCCAGGTCGATCCGGGTCGGCGGCGGAGTGGCCACCGCCGCGCGCAGGTGCTGCGACAGGTCATCCATCGGTACGTGTCCCCTCGACTCGCGCCGGCACCTCGACGAGACGGCCTCGCAGCGTCTCGATCGCCCGTGCCGACTGGCTCTTCACGGTGCCGGTGGTGCAGCCGAGTTCCCGGGCGGTCTCCTCGACCGACAGGTCGCAGAAGTAGCGCAGCACCAGGACCGCGCGGCGGCGCGGCGGCAGCTCGGCGAGCAGGGCGAGGATGGTCAGCCGGTCCGCGGCGCCGTCGGTCGCGGAGCGCGCCGGGCCGTCCGGGACCTCGCCCCAGGCGGCCTCGCGCCGCCACGGCCGGCGGCGCTCGTCCAGCCAGGCCCGCAGCAGCGTCCGCCGGAGGTACGCGTCCGGATTGTCCATCGTGGATACTCGGCGCCAGTGCCGGAGCAGCTTGACCAGCGCCGTCGACACCAGGTCGTCGGCAGTGTGCCAGTCACCGCAGAGCAGGTACGCGGTGCGGCGCAGCGGCTCAAGCCGCGCCGCTACGTACTCGCGGTAGCCCTCGATGTCGGCCGGCAATCCCGCCACCCCCTCGCCTCACCGGTCAAACGGAGGCGGCAGCGGTGAGGGTTGCCAGGGTCAGCCGGGAATCGTGATCCGGCCCGCGACGGCGGCGGCCGCGATGTCCGTCCGGTAGTGCGAGCCGGCCAGCCCGACCCCGGACACCAGCGCGTACGCGGCGTCCCGGGCGGCGGTGAGGTCGGCGCCGGTGGCGGTGGCGCAGAGCACCCGGCCGCCCGCCGAGCAGAGCGTGCCGTCGGGGGCCCGGCGGGTGCCGGCGTGGATCAAGCCCGCGCCCTCGGCGCCGCTGATCACGTCACCGGTGCGGGGCGCGGCCGGGTAGCCGTCGGCGGCCACCACCACCGTCACGGCGGCGCCGTCCCGCCAGCGCAGCGGCGGGTGGTCGGCGAGCGTACCGGTGGCGGCGGCGTGCAGCAGCCCACCCAGCGGCGTCTCCAGCAGCGCCAGCACCACCTGGGTCTCCGGGTCGCCGAAGCGCGCGTTGAACTCGATCACCCGCGGGCCGTCGGCGGTGATCGCCAGCCCGACGTAGAGCAGGCCGGCGAACGGGGTGCCGCGCCGGCGCAACTCGGCCAGGGTGGGGTGCACGACGTCGCGCATCACCTCGTCCACCAGGCCGGGCGGCGCCCAGGGCAGCGGGGCGTACGCCCCCATGCCGCCGGTGTTCGGGCCGGTGTCGCCGTCGCCGACCCGCTTGAAGTCCTGCGCCGGCAGCAGCGGCAGCGCGGCCTCGCCGTCGGTGACCACGAACAGCGACACCTCGGGCCCGGCCAGGTACTCCTCGACGACGACCTGGCCGCACTCGGCGGCGTGCCGGAGTGCGGCGGCCCGGTCGTCGGTGACCACGACGCCCTTGCCGGCGGCGAGCCCGTCGTTCTTCACCACGTACGGCGCGCCGAACTCGTCCAGCGCGGCGGCGGTGGACGTCTCGTCGGCGCAGGTGTACGCGCGCGCGGTCGATACGCCGGCGGCGGTCATCACGTCCTTGGCGAACGCCTTCGAACCCTCCAGCCGGGCCGCGACGGCGGACGGGCCGAACGCGGCGATCCCCTTCGCCCGGACCGCGTCGGCGACCCCGGCGACCAGCGGCGCCTCGGGACCGATCACCACCAGGTCGGCGCCGGTCTCCACGGCCAGCGCGGCGACGGCCGCCGGGTCGGTCGGGGTGACCTGCCGCAGCTCGGCCAGCTGCCCGATGCCCGGATTGCCCGGCGCCGCGAAGAGCTTGTCCACCGCCGGATCGGCCGCCAGACCGAGCGCGAGCGCGTGCTCCCGCCCCCCACCACCCACAAGAAGTACCCGCACGACCCCGCATCCTACCCACGCCCCTCGTCGCCCTCGTTGATCAAGAGGTTTACGTCAGGATCGGCACGCAGGATGACGCAAACCTCTTGATCACCGCGCGGAATGGGGGTCGGGGTGGGCGGTTAGGGCTCGGCGGACGGTCCAGGGGATGTAGTGGGGGTCCAGGGTGTCGCGCCAGGTGAAGCGGAGGATGGTCCAGCCGGCGTTGACCAGGCGGTTCTGGCGGCGGCGGTCGGCGTACGCCGCCTCGGGGGTGCTGTGCGGTCCCCGGCCGTCGGCTTCGGCTATCACCCGGGAGCCCCGCCAGCCCAGGTCACCGATGCCGAGCAGGTAACCGTCACGGTCGCGCACCTCCAGTTGGAGTGCGTCCGGCGGCACCTTGCCGTCGACGCAGCGCAGCCTTGCCCGGGTTTCGAGAGGGGACTGCGCCCGGCCGTCGGCCTCCGTCAGATAGTCCCGAGCCGCGACGGCCCCTCGCCGTCCGCGAATCAGCGCGGGAATCGACAGCAGGTCGTCAGGGGTGACCAGGCTCCGATTCAGCGCCGAATCCAACAGACAGACGGCCGGATAGCGGTCGACCCGGAGGAGCACGTCGGCCAGGGTTCGCACGGGAGCGGTGGCCGGGATTCCGCCGACGGCACCCAACTCACCGCCGTGGACCGTGAGCTGGTGCACGACGATGCCCGGATCGGCCCGCCGTTGCGACCGGGGCTGATCGACGGGAACCGAGACGTGAATCGCTGCCTGTGGGCGCAGGCCGGCGACACCATGAAGTTCGACGGCTGTGTCGAGGGCGGCGAAGGCGCCCGGCCCGAGACTGAGGACCGCGGCCCGGATCCGGGCCCGTCGCCGGTCGACCGCGGAGCCGTCCGGGTCGGGCAGATAACAGCCGCGCGCCAACCGCAGCCAACGACCGGAGCGCCATCGCTGGCGGATCTCATCGCGGCTCAGGCCAAGCCGCAGCGCCCTGATCGGTGGTGACGATGCCATCCTGGGCGGCCACGACGGCGCAGGCGTTCAAGGTCCACCCCCGGACCCTGACGCCCCACCCACCCCACCCGCAGCCCCTGTGGACAACCCCTCACCCTCCTGTGGACAACCCAAGGCCTTCCCCTGTTGATCAAGAGGTTTGTGTCAAGTTCGCGCCCCGATCCTGACGCAAACCCCTTGATCAACGGGGTCTCACCCTCGGAGGGCCGGGAGGGTGGGGGTTAGGGGAGGAGGGGGTGGCGGAGGACGTTTTCTTCGCGGCCGGGGCCTACGCCGACGACGCTGACCCGGGTGTTGCAGAGTTCCTCGATGCGGGCGATGTAGCGGCGGGCGTTCTCCGGGAGCTCGTCCTCGGTGCGGGCCTTGGTGATGTCCTCCCACCAGCCGTCGAGCTCTTCGTACACCGGCACCGCGTGGTGGAAGTCGGTCTGCGTCATCGGCATGTCGTCGACCCGCTTGCCGTTGATCTCGTAGCCGACGCAGATCGGCACCTTGGGCAGCCCGGTGAGCACGTCCAGCTTGGTGATGACCAGATCCGTGACACCGTTCAGCCGGCAGGCGTAGCGGGCGACGACGGCGTCGAACCAGCCGCAGCGGCGCTCCCGGCCGGTGGTGGTGCCGTACTCGTGGCCGATCTTGCGCAGGTGCTGGGCGTTGTCGTCGAAGAGCTCGGTCGGGAACGGGCCGGAGCCGACCCGGGTGGTGTACGCCTTGCTCACCGCGATCACCCGGTTGATCGCGGTCGGCGGGATGCCCGCGCCCACGCACGCGCCGCCGGCCGTCGGGTTCGACGAGGTGACGAAGGGGTACGTGCCGTGGTCCATGTCGAGCATGGTGGCCTGGGCACCCTCCAGCAGCACCGTCTCGCCGCGGTCCAGCGCGTCCCAGAGCATCCCCCGGGTCTCCGCGATGTACGGGGTGAGCCGCTCGGCGTACTGGAGGTACTCCTCGACCGTGGCGTCGACGTCGATCGCCTTGCGGTTGTAGACCTTGAACAGGATCTGGTTCTTCTCGCGCAGCGCGAGTTCCAGCTTCTTGCGCAGGATCCCCGGGTCGAGCAGGTCCTGCACCCGGATGCCCATCCGGGCGACCTTGTCGCCGTACGCGGGGCCGATGCCGCGACCGGTGGTGCCGATCCGGGCCGAGCCGAGGTAGCGCTCGACCACCCGGTCCAGCGCCCGGTGGTGCGGCATGATCAGGTGCGCGTCGCCGGAGATCCGCAGCCGGGAGACGTCCACGCCCCGCTCGGCGAGCCCGTCGATCTCGGTGAGCAGCACCTTCGGGTCGACCACCACGCCGTTGCCGATGACGATCTTCGCGTTCGGCGACAGCGCCCCGGAGGGCATCAGGTGCAGCGCGTACTTCTGCCCGTCCGGCGTGATCACCGTGTGCCCGGCGTTGTTGCCGCCGGAGTAGCGCACCACGTAGTCGACCCGCTCGCCGAGCAGGTCGGTAACCTTGCCCTTGCCCTCGTCGCCCCACTGAGCGCCGATGAGCACGATCGCTGGCATCTTCTTCGCCTCCAGAAGGCTCGGGTGCCAGGTGGCGACCGGTTGGCGAGCCCGGGGTGTCAGGTTAACAAGTAGTGACGGCGCGACCGGCACGGGTCGCGGCGAGAGGCGGGAGGCCGTAGCGGTGTACGACGTGGTGCTGCTCACCCTCGGATCGGAGCGGGACGCTTCCGGGGGCTGCGGCAGTGGCGATGCCTGCTGCGGCGGCGCGACCGGTGGCTCCCCAGCTCACGACGGCGACGCGGACGGCTCCCCCGAGCAGGCCGGTGGCGAGCGCTGCGAAACGCCCCGGGTGCCGGTGCTGGCCTGCGCGGACGCGCTCACCGCGCGCGGCGCTCGGGTCGACACAGTGACCGCCCGCTCCGACAAGGAGATCGACGAGGTGCTGGCCCGGCTCGACGGCCCGCCCCGCCCCGACGGCCTCACCTGGCCGGATCCCGACTCCAAGACCCGGCTGGTGGTCGCCACGGCCAGTGACGCACAGTTGCGCGCCGTCCTGCGCCGGCTGGTCCGGCGGTACGCCCCACCGCCCAGCCGCCGCCCCGACGACCTGGCCAGCAACCGTACGGTGCCGGACCTGCCGCCGGTGGGCGTACTCCCGCTCGATCCGGCCCGGAGCACGGCGCACCGCGACCTGGCGGCGCAGCTCAACCTGCCGCGCGACCCGGTGGCGGTGGCCGCCGCGGTGCTGGACGGCACGGCCCGGCGGCTCGACCTGCTGCGCAACGACGGCGGTTCGGTGACGCTGGACGGCGCGCTGCTCGGCGCGGCCGACGACCAGGGCCGGCCGCTGCACTGGCGGGGCCGGGTCGAGGTGGACGACACGGTGCTCAGCAACGGCGACGAGCCGCTGCTGGCCTGCGCGATCGGCAACGCCGGCGGGTACGCCCGGCTGACCGACGTGGCGTTGCTCGGCACGCCGGACCCGACCGACGGCAAGGTCGAGGTGGCGGTCGCCGTGCCGGTCGTCACGCGCTCCGCGCTGGGCCGGAAGCGGGTGCGGCTGGAGGTGCGCCGGGCCCGCGGCCGGGCCGCCTCGGTGCTCCCCCGGGACGAGAAGCTGCCCTACCTCGACGACGGGGTGGCGGGCGAGCTGAGCCGGAAGCGGTCCTGGTGGACCGAGCCGGGCGCCTGGGCGGTCTGGGCGGTCTGACCCCGGGCGCCTCCGCGCTCGCCGGTCGGGCACGGCCGGTGGGCCTATCCTCGGCAGGAGGAATGGGGAGGAACCGTGGTGGACGACAACGCCGACCGGGTCCACATGCCCGGCCAGCAGCCGGTACCGGAGCGGGACATCGAACCACTCTGGCCGCCCGAACAGCTCGAGGGCACCACGGATGCCGGCACCCCACCCTGGGCCGCCCGGTCAGCGACCTCGTCCAGCGCCGCCCCGCCCTCGCCCGCCGACTACCCCTCGCTGACCGGCGGAGTCTCGCCGCCCGAGGGTTGGACCGCCGGTCCGCCCGGCACCTCCGCCGCCGGCCAGGACTGGGCACCTCCGCCGGTGGACACCCCACCTGCGACAACTGCCCCGACCCCGCCGACCGCTGCCCCGACCCCGGTGCCCATGCCGCCGACTCCGACCGGACCGGCGGCAGCGCCCGGACGGGACGGCGCCGGAGCGGCCACCGCTAGCGACCGCACCTCGCGCGGCACGACCGACGGGTCGAACGTCGCCCCGGCCGACCCCGCTACGGACCGGGGCGAGGCAGTAACCGCCGGACCGGTTCCGACACCCCGGCCCGGCCAGCCGGCCAGGGTCGATCTCAACCTGCCCTTCACCCTCGACCAGGATGCGATGGCCGGACCGGCACCGGCCCAGCCCGACCCCGCTGGTCGACCTGCGGTACTTCGCCGTGCGCACGGCGACGAGCCGCCGCCCGCGACACCAGACCCGGCCGAGCCGGGCGCCCCCTCCGCCGACCGGCAGCCGGTCAGCCCCAACCCGGCCGACGACCCCACCCCCACCTCCGGCCCAGCCCTCACCTCAGGCCCACCCCCGGCCGGCGACCCGGCCCCCGTGTCAGGCCCGCCCGCGGTCACCAGCCCGAGCTCGGTCGTCACCGGCCCGAACCCCGGCGCGGGCACGGCCGCCGGCGCCGCTCGGGGCGCCGAGTCGCCCTGGGCGCAGCCGCCGCAGCGGTCCGGCACGGCGGCCGAGCCGGCCAACGGCGCGGGCGGGCCGGCGAGCCCTCCACCGGGGCCGGTCCCGGGCCCGCCCGGCCCGGCTGGCGGCGTCGCCGGCTCGCGCCACGAAACGTCGCCGGGCCTCGGGTCGCCGGCCGCGGCACCCGCCCCGGTGCACGGCGCCAGCACGGCGACCCGGCACGGCCACGCCGTCCCGCAGCAGACCACCGCCCCCAGTCGGGAGGGCGGAACAGCCAGCCAGCCCGGCGAAGCGACCCCGCAGCAGGCCAGCACCCCGACTTCAGCGGTTGGAACGACCGGCCAGCACGGCGGGACCGTGCCACAGCAGACCGGTGGCGTTGCGTACCCGCCGGGCGGGGCCGTGGGCGGGGAGCAGCCGCCGGCGCTGCCGCACCCAGCCACCCCGGAGCCGGCCGACCCCATGCAGGACGCGCCGCCCGCCCTACCGGCGGACGCGCCGGCCGGCCCACGGCAGGACGCGCCGCCGCCGGGGCCGTTCCCGCCGCAGCCGGGCTGGTATCCGCCGGGCTGGCAGCAGAGCCCACCGCAGGCCGGCCCCGCCCCGCAGCAGCCGTACCGGCCGGCGTACGGGGTGATCCGGGTGTCGCCGGCGCAACCGGACCCGGGCTGGGGTCCGGCGGCGACCGCGCCGCCGACCGCCGAGGACTTCGCCCGGCGCCGGCAGGTACGCCCGGCCGACCCGGTGGCCACCATGGGCGTACGGGCGGTGTTCAACAAGGTCGGGTTGCGCCTGCCGCCAGGGCGACACGAGCTGGGCCTGAAGCGGGACATCGAGATGGTCCGGCGCAACTTCGGCGGGCTGCGCCAGGTGACCGTGGTGAACCCGAAGGGCGGCGCCGGCAAGACGGTGGCCATCCTGCTGCTGGCCATGACGTTCGGCCAGAAGCGCGGCGGCTACGTGCTGGCCTGGGACAACAACGAGACCCAGGGCACCCTGGGCATGCGCGCCCAGCAGGACTTCCACGCCCGTACGGTCCGGGACCTGCTGCGTGACCTGGGCCAGTTCCAGGGGGCGCACGGGCGGATCGGCGACCTGTCGCAGTACGTCCGGTCGCAGGGCGAGGGGATGTTCGACGTCCTCGCCTCGGACGAGTCGGCCACCGGCGGCGAGATGCTCACCGCCGCCGCGTTCGCCGAGATCCGCGAGGTGGTCAGCCGCTTCTACAAGCTGATCTTCGTGGACACCGGGAACAACGTCCGGGCGCAGAACTGGCAGGCCGCGATGGACGCCACCGACCAACTGGTGGTCACCATGTCGGCCCGCAACGACTCTGCCGAGACGGCCGCCCGGATGCTCGACCACCTGGAGCAGAGCGGACGGCAGCGGCTGGTCCGGCAGGCGGTCAGCGTGGTCTCGATGCCCCCGTCCCGCAAGGAGATCGACCTGCCGGCGATCCAGGAGCACTTCGCCGCTCGCACCCGGGCGGTGCTGCTCGCCCCGTACGAGCGGCTCATCGACACCGGCGAGCCGATCCGGTACGGCGCGCTCTCCGCGGCTACCCGGGACGCGTGGCTCAAGATCGCCGCAGCGGTCGCCGAGGGGCTGTAGGCACCGCCCGACGCCAGCGGCCGGCCGGCCCGGAATCCAGGGCCGGCCGTCGCACCGGGTCAGTTGCTGGCCAGCGCGTCCGCGGCGGCCGGGTCGCAGTCCCGCAGGAACTGGGCGCAGCGGGCCGCCTCGTCCGCCTCGCCGATCGCGTCGGCCGCCCGGGACAGCACGTAGAGGCAGCGCAGGAAGCCCCGGTTCGGCTCGTGCGACCACGGCACCGGGCCGTGCCCCTTCCAGCCGCTGCGGCGCAGCTGGTCCAGGCCCCGGTGGTAGCCGGTGCGCGCGTACGCGTACGCCGGGATCACCTGGCCCTCGGCGAAGGCGCGGGCCGCCAGCGCGCCCCAGCCTGCGCTGTAGCTCGGGAATCGCGCCGCCACCTCGGCGTACGCCTGGTCGCTGCCGGCCTGCTCGGCTGCGGACAGGGCGGCGTCGGCCTCGTCGTGCGCGGGGAGGAGGGTGGCCGGTGGCTCCGGCAACAGGTTCTGCATCGTCCCATTCAACCCGCTTCGCACACCGATACGCGAGGGGGTCGGGCAACCGGGATGGCTGAACGGCTGAGGAGTTGGTCACGCCTGCGGCCTATGCCGCCGTCAAGAATTTTCCACTACAACTATTGGTCCGGAGCCTCCCCAGGACCCGGTAACGCAGGAGCCCGGTGGCCGCAGCCGCCGGGCTCCTGTCGTCCGGCCCAGGTTTTGCCGGCTGGACGGCGTTGGGCACGATGATCCGGTGCCGACTCCACCACCCGCGGACGTCATCGAGCCGCACATCTGCACCGACGAGATCGAGACCCGCGCCGCCTTCGACGAACGGCTCGCCACCGGCAGCCTCGCCGGCCTGACCGTGCAGGGTCTCCGGCTCGACCTGGACCCGGTGCCCGACCTCACCGCCGTCACGGTCACCGGCACCCTCTTCGTCGGCTGCCGGTTCGCCAACCGGGAGGTCGGCGCCGACCTGGTCCGGCGCGGCGCGAACGTGGTGCCGCCGTTCTCCGGGCTGCCGTACCCGACGCAGCCGTCGCATCTCTACACCCCGGAGGACCTCGCCGCCGGCTTCGCCGAGGCCGGGTTCGCCGGGATGTACGACACCCGGGTCTACGAGCACTTCCGCGCGCACGGCGGGGCGCTGCCGGAGGTGAAGGAGGCGCTCGGCCAACGGCTGCACGACCACGGCGTGGACAACGCGCTGGCCGACGCCACCCGCGCCTGGCTGGCGGAGCACGGGCCGCAGTCGGTGGTCGGGGTGATGGGCGGGCACGCCGTGCCGCGCGGCAGCGTGCCGTACCGGATGGCCGCCGTGCTGGGCTGGGAGCTGGCCCGGGCCGACCGGCTGGTGGTGACCGGCGGCGGGCCCGGCGTGATGGAGGCGGCGAACCTCGGCGCCTATCTCGCTCCCCGCCCCGCCGAGGAGCTGACCGCCGCGATCGACCTGCTCGCCACGGCCCCCGACTTCACCGACCACGACCGCTATACGGCGGTCGCGCTCCAGGTCCGCGACCGGTACGCGCCGCCGGCCGGGCCCCAGCAGCGCGGCCTGGACCTGGACTGGGCGCGCACCGGCGGCCTGGCCATCCCCACCTGGCTGTACGGGCACGAGCCGGCGAACCTGTTCGCCGGCCGGATCGCCAAGTACTTCTCGAACGCGATCCGGGAGGACACGATCCTGCGGCTGGCCCGGGGCGGGATCGTCTTCGCCCCGGGCCGGGCCGGCACTCTCCAGGAGGTGTTCCAGGCGGCCACGAAGACCTACTACGGCACCGACGGGGCGAGCGGGGCGTACGTCTTCCTGGACCGTGCCTACTGGACCCGGGAGCTGCCGGTGGAGTCGCTGCTGCGGCCGCTGCTGGCCGCCTCCCCGTTCGGCGACCTGTCGGCGACCGTGCACCTCACCGACGACGTGCACGAGGCCGTCCGGGTGCTCACGGCGAGCGCCTGACCGGGCCGGGAACGCCGACGGCCGGCTCCCCGGGCGGGGGCCGGCCGTCGCGGGCCTCAGCCGGTCACTTCATCTTGGTGCCGGTCGAGCGCAGGGCCTCGCAGGCCTCCACGACCCGGGCGGCCATGCCGGCCTCGGCGGCCTTGCCCCAGACCCGCGGGTCGTACATCTTCTTGTTGCCGACCTCGCCGTCGACCTTGAGCACGCCGTCGTAGTTGCGGAACATGTGGTCCGCGACCGGCCGGGTGAAGCAGTACTGGGTGTCGGTGTCGATGTTCATCTTCACCACGCCGTAGTCCAGCGCCTCGCGGATCTCCGAGAGCAGCGAGCCGGAGCCGCCGTGGAAGACCAGGCTTAGCGGCTTGTCCTTGCCATACTTGGCGCCGACCGCCACCTGAATGTCGTGCAGCACCTGCGGGCGGAGCTTGACGTTGCCCGGCTTGTAGACGCCGTGCACGTTGCCGAAGGTCAGCGCCGCCATGTAGCGGCCCTTCTCGCCGAGGCCGAGCGCGTCGACCATGGCCAGGCCGTCGTCGACGGTGGTGTAGAGCTTCTCGTTGATGGCGTTCTCGACGCCGTCCTCCTCGCCGCCGACCACGCCGACCTCGATCTCCAGGACGATCTTGCCCTTGGCGGCCTCGGTGAGCAACTGCTCGGCGATCTCCAGGTTCTCCGCCACCGGCACGGCCGAGCCGTCCCACATGTGCGACTGGAACAGCGGCTCCTCGCCCCGCTGCACCCGCTCCTGGGAGATCTTCATCAGCGGCCGGACGAACTTGTCCAGCTTCTCCTTGGGGCAGTGGTCGGTGTGCAGCGCGATGTTCACCGGGTAGTTCTTGGCGACCTCGTGCGCGTACGCGGCGAACGCGGCGGCGCCGGTGACCATGTCCTTCACCGACGGTCCGGAGAGGTACTCGGCGCCACCGGTGGAGACCTGGATGATGCCGTCACTCTCCGCGTCGGCGAAGCCCTTCAACGCGGCGTTCAGCGTCTGCGAGGACGTCACGTTGATCGCGGGGTACGCGTACCGGCCGGCCTTGGCGCGGTCCAGCATCTCCGCGTAAGCCTCGGGGGAAGCGATGGGCATGTCGAACGCTCCTTACTAACCGCTGTCGGCCGTGCTGGCCGCTGTTGTCCATTGGGTGCGCCGGACCGCGCTGTCCTCCGCCGGCAGTATCCCGTAGGAGCGCCGCGCCGGCACAACCGACCCGGTACGCGCCCGCACCGCGGATTCGCAGGGCCGGACGGGTGCCGTCACCGGGCCTCCCACCGGTCCGGCAGGACCACGCTGATCAGCCAGGTCACCACGGCCATCACGATGGCACCCCAGAACGCCGCCCAGAAACCGTCCACCTGGAACGGTAGGTCGAGCGCCCCGGCGATGGCGTCGGTGAGCAGGAACAGCAGCGCGTTCACCACCAGTGCGAACAGGCCGAGGGTCAGCAGGTAGAAGACACAGCCGACCACCTTGATCAACGGCTTCAGCACCGCGTTGACCACACCGAAGATCAGCGCCACGACCACCAGCGTGAGCGCGTCGTCGCCGCCGGACCGGCCGCTCACCTCCACCCCGGGCACGATCAGCGTGGTGATCCACAGCGCGACGGCGGTGATCGCCAGCCGGATCAGGAAGCCCACCGTTCCATCCTGGCACCGGGCCCACCGGCCGGTGGGGCGATTCCGCCGACTGGGCGTGTCCCCGCGGGCCGGCCTTCCACCCGCGTTGCGAGCGGACGACCGGCGCAGCCCGTACGGTGTGTGGTGACCGTCCGCCGAGATCCAGGGAGGGACTGATGGGTCAGCCCGACGAGGACTTCGCCCCCAGCGACCACCTCACCCCGGAGGAACGCGACCCGGAGGCGGAGCCGGCCGACGCGGTCGAGCAGGCCGCGTCGATCGACCCCGCCGACGGCGACACCGAGCCGCACCGGGGCCTGGAGGTCGACGACTGGGACGCGATGGAGCAGGCCCGGGTGGTCGCCGGTGACGAGGACGACTACCGCTGACCGGGTCAGCGGAGCCTGGTGACCCGCTCCGGCTGCTGCGCGGCCCACTGCGCCAGCCGGTCCTCGCGTAGCGCGGCGAGGAAGGCCGGGGCGGCCTTCGGGTCCGGGCGCAGGGCCCAGCGGTCGCCCTTCGTCGATTCGACGGCCGGGAGGTTGAGGCCGACCGGTTCGACCGACGCCAGCTCGGGGACCACCTGCAGCAGGTCCAGCGGCGATCCGCCGGTGGTGGCCACGGTCAGCTCCGGTCCGATCTCGGCGACGAGCCGGGAGAGCCGCACCGGATCGTGCAGCACGCCCTGCTCACCGGTTCGCCGGATCAGGCCGGCCGCGAAGCGCTGGGCGTTGCGGTCCCGGTCGAGCCCGCCGTCGGGCAGGTCCCGGCGCTGCCGGAGCAGGTCGAGGGAGGCCCGGCCGTCGAGGCGCTGGCAACCGGCCGGGAAGACCCGGTCGGTGTGGCTCGACCGGACCCGCTGCGGCAGGCAGACCTCCACCCCGCCCAGCAGGTCGGTCAACTCGCGCAGCACCGAGAAGGTGAGCACCGCACCGGCGTCGACGCGTACGCCGGTCAGGTCGGCCACCGTCCGCCGGGTCAGTTCGTAGCCGCGCGCCAGGTCGAGCCCCCCGTCCACCCGTGCGCCGTACGCGGCGGCCGTGTTGAGCTTGTCCCGTCCGTGGCCCGGGATGGCCACCTCCAGGTCCCGGGGAAGGGAGACCAGGTACGGCCGGCTGCGGTCGGCGGGAATGTGCACGAGCAGCACCGAGTCGGCCCGCGGGGGTATCTGGCCCCCGCGCGAGTCGATGCCGAGCAGCAGCACGTTCAGCGCCCCGGCGGGAGCGCGCCGGCCCGGCTCGGTGAGCAGGGTGGCGTCCTCGGCGACCCGGTCGGGGGTGAACTGCGGTATCCCGACGCCCAGCAGCGCGAGCAGGGCGAGCGCGGCGGTGCCGGCCCGCAACCGCCGTCGGCGGCGGCGCCGGACGGCGACGAGCCGCGCGATCGTGGCCCGCACCGGGCCGGCGGGCGGGGCCAGCGGCTCGTGCCGGGCAAAGGCGGCACGCAGGTCGTCTTCGATCACGGTCAGGCCTCCACGTATTCGGCGCGCAGCGTGGCCAGGGCGCGGGAGATGGACGAGCGGACGGTGCCGACGGCGCAGCCCAGGATGTCGGCGATCTCGGCGTCGGGCAGGTCCTCGTAGTAGCGGAGCACCAGGGTGGCCCGTTGCCGGCGGGGCAGCCGGGCGAGCCAGGACCAGACCTGGTCCCGGTCCACCGCGTGCTGGGCGTGGTCGGCCGGCGCCGGCAGCGCGTCGTCGGGCTCCGCGCGCAGCAGCACCCGCCGCATCCAGGAGCCGCGGCGCCAGTCGACGTACTGGTTGGTCAGCATCCGGCGTACGTAGCGCTCGGGCGAGTCCGCCCGCGCCACCCGGCGCCAGTTGAGCTGGACCCGCACCATCGTGTCCTGTACCAGGTCCTGTGCCTGGTGCGGGTCACCAGTCAGCATGACCGCGTACCGCAGCAGCGCGGCCAGCCGCGAGTCCGCGAATTCCTCGTACGTCACTGCACCTCCCGGGCTCTGCCCCAGTTGACGGGTGCGGGTCGGCGGAACGTTGCGATCGGGTTGCGATCGGCCCGCCGGCCGGGCACGGCGGTCCCCGGGTACAGCGATTTCCGTGAGAGCCTGACCACGCTCCGCTGTCAATCGGGAGGACGTCATCATGCTCCGGCACTCCGTCCGGCGCTGGCTCGCCGGGATCGCCATCGCGGCCGGATTCGTCGCCGTCGGTGCCGTCCCCGCGACCGCCGCGGCCGGGCAGTTGCGGATCGCGTCCCGGGACGTGCTCGTCGCGCCCGGGCACAGCACCCTCGGCCAGATCGACGTCCGGTTCGACGGTTACCCGGCACCAGAGAAAGTGCCGGTGACCATCGAGATCGACGCGTCCGAGGCGGCGGCGTTGGGCGGCTTCGAGCTGACCGAAAACGGGTGGGACTGCGCGCGCGACCGCGACGTCGTGCGGTGACCGTCGACGTGCCGGGCGACCTGAACGCCGCCAACGACACGGCCCGCATCACCGTCACGCCGCGTGCCGGCGGCACGGGTGGGGACGGCGGTTCGCTGCCGATCACCGGCGGTTCCACCGGCCCGATCGCCGGCCTCGGCGCCCTGCTGCTCGCCGCAGGCAGCTCCGGCTACCTGCTGA
Source organism: Micromonospora sp. CNZ280 (assembly GCF_011759515.1). Classification (NCBI taxonomy): domain Bacteria; kingdom Bacillati; phylum Actinomycetota; class Actinomycetes; order Micromonosporales; family Micromonosporaceae; genus Micromonospora; species Micromonospora sp. CNZ280. The sequence continues at coordinate 2,165,885 of NZ_JAAOYP010000001.1, read as the reverse complement.
CCCGACGCCGCACCCGCTTCGTCGCCTGATCTCCCGCCAGGCCGTTCGCTGGTCCGAAGAAAGTCACGTTCCAGCGTGGTGCGGCGACAGCGCGCCACGGCACCGTCCGGACGTTGCGGTGCTTCTGCTCAACCATTCGGTCGATATTCGCTGGTAGGGCCGCTTCCGGTCAGCGGCGCGCCTTAACGGCTCCTTAAGATCCACGGGCTCCACCTGTCACCCCCACGGGAGGAACCCCCCAATGCTCAAGAACTCCACCCGGCGTTGGCTCGCCGGGTTGGGCGTCGCAGGCGCGTTCGTCGCCGCCTCCGCCACCCCCGCGTCCGCCACCGGCGACGCCGGGACAACGCTCACCGACGCGAAGGCGGCCGAGGGCTTCGCGCTGTACGCGAACCCTGTGATCGTCGCTCCCGGCGGACCGGAAAAGGGCATTTCGCTGTACTCACTGGTGGACGAGCCGTTCACCACCTACACGGTGAAGGTGGACCGCAGCGCCGTCGACGGCTTCGCCGAGGTGCAGCGCCCGGATGGCCCCGGCTCCTGCACGGAAACGGACGCCGTCATCACCTGCACGGTCAAGAACGACGCTGAGCCGGACCTCGACCTGCTCTCCCTCCTGGTCCTGCCGCGGGCCACCGCCAAGGCCGGGCAGGAGGGTGAGCTGGAGTTCACCGTCACCGCTCCGGACGCCGGTACCGCCAGCTACCGCTCCACCATCACAGTCGGCGAGGGGGTCGACCTGACCTCGGAGCCGTTCCTCCAGTTGACCGGCACCCCGGGCAGCACGGTGAACTCCCCGCTGTCAGTGGGCAACCAGGGCGCGGCGGATGCTCGCGGCGCGGTGCTGTTCTTCTTCGGCTCGTACGGTCTCGCACCCGCGAAGCGATACGAGAACTGCGAGTACTTCGACAACTTCGACACCTGGTCCTACGCGTGCACGCTCCACGGCACGGTAGCGGCGGGTGGCGGTGCCCGGCTGGACGACTCCTTCGGCTTCGCTGTCCCCAGTGATTCGTGGGCGCCGAACAACGACTACGGCTTCGCCAGCTGGCTCACCCCGGCGGACTGGGCGGCGTTCCGGGCCCAGGTGCCCGATTTCGGCAAGAGCGTGAAGGGCGACGAGGGCATTCTGAAGCTCGAGCCGTCGGTCGCCGCACGCTCCCTGACCCGGTCGGTGCCGCAGAGCGACGTGGACCCGTACAACAACGAAACCAGCATCCAGCTCGCGGTCAAGGGCAAGCAGAAGGCGGATGTGGCGGCCAACGGCGCCGCCGTGGACGGTGCGGTCGGCGAGATCGTCCCCGTCACGGTCGGCTTCACCAACAACGGGCCGGCGGCGGTCAACGCCGGTGGCGAGCACGGCATCTACACCATGGCGCTGGTCACCCTGCCCAAGGGCACCACGGCGGTCGAGGCGCCGGGGAACTGCGCCGACGCTGAGGGCGAGTTCGGCCCGGATTCCGGCAAGCCTGGCGCGGCGGCTTACGCATGCTTCGTGCCTGAGGTGGTGGGCAGCGGCAAGAAGGTGGAGTTCCCGTTCTCTCTCCGCATCGATCAGGCCGGCAGCCTGACCGGCCAGGTCGAACTGTTCCACGGCGGGCCGGACGAGACCGCGGTCAAGGACCTGAACGCGGCAAACGACACCGCCAAGATTGTGGTCAACGCGACCGGTGGCAACGGCGGCGGCGACGGTGACGGTGGCACCCTGCCGATCACCGGTGAGTCGACCGGCCTGATCGCCGGCATCGGCGCTCTGCTGCTCGCCGCCGGCGTCGGCGGCTACCTGGTGGCCAAGCGCCGCCGCACCCGCTTCGTCGCCTGATCCAACCCCCACCAACACCGGTGCCCCGCCGCCCCCGTCGGCGGGGCACCCCTTTTCCCCGGACCACCACGGGTTTCCGGGGGAGCCCCCCACCGCAACCACCCGAAGCCCCAAAGACCACGCCCCGAAAACGGGACGACGCAAGATCGAAGGCGCTGACACCATTGGGCGCGTGCTGCTCACCCTGACCACGACCCACCGGCCGGCGACCGACCTCGGTCACCTGCTGGTCAAGCACCCCGACCGGGCGCACTCCTTCGACGTGCCGGTGGGCACCGCGCACGTGTTCTATCCGGAGGCCGGCGAGCAGCGCTGCACGGCCGCCCTGCTGCTGGACGTCGACCCGCTGCGGCTGGCCGGCGGGCGCCGTCGCGGCCGGCAGCCGGCCCCGGACGGCTTCACCCTCGGCCGGTACGTCAACGACCGGCCGTACGCGGCGTCGAGCCTGCTCTCCTCGGCGCTGTCCAAGGTGTACCGCTCGGCGCTGCGCGGCGAGTCCCGGGAGCGGCCGGAGCTGGCCGGTACGCCGATCCCGCTGGAGGTCAACGTCCCGGTGCTGCGCTGCCGCGGCGGCGCCGACGTGGCGGCCCGGCTCTTCGCCCCGCTCGGCTGGGCGGTCACCGCCACCGCCATCCCGCTCGACGAGCAGCACCCGGAGTGGGGCGACAGCCGGTACGTCGACCTGACCCTGACCGGCACCGTGCGGGTCGCCGACGCGCTCAACCACCTCTACGTCCTGCTGCCGGTGCTGGACGACGCGAAGCACTACTGGGTGGCCCCGGACGAGGTGGACAAGCTGCTCCGGGCCGGTGCCGGCTGGCTGGCCGACCACCCGGAACGGGGCATGATCACCCGCCGGTACCTGGCGCACCGGCGGGCGCTGGCCGGGCTGGCCCTGGCCCGCCTCGCCGAGCAGCGGCTGGCCGACGAGCCGGCCGCCGACGAGCCGGACGCGGTGGATGAGAGCGCCGCCGAGGGCAGCGTGCGCCAGCCGTCGCTGGCCGCGCGCCGCCGGGAAGCGGTCCTCGCCGCGCTCACCGAGGCGGGCGCGAGTCGGGTGCTCGACCTGGGCTGCGGCGGTGGCGCGCTGCTCGCGGCGCTGGTCGGCGACCGCCGGTTCACCGAGGTCGTCGGCACCGACGTGGCCACCCACGCGCTGACCCTGGCCGCCCGGCGACTGCGGCTCGACCGGCTGCCCGAGCGGCAGCGCGACCGGGTCCGGCTCTGGCAGTCCGCGCTGACCTATCGGGACGACCGGCTGCGCGGCTACGACGCGGCGGTGCTGATGGAGGTGGTCGAGCACGTCGACCCGGCCCGGCTGCCGGCGCTGGAGGACGCCGTGTTCGGTCACGCCCGTCCCGGCACGGTCGTGGTGACCACGCCCAACGTCGAGTACAACGTCCGCTACGAGGGCCTGCCGGCGGGCCGGTTCCGGCACCCGGACCACCGGTTCGAGTGGACCCGCGCCGAGTTCGCCGCCTGGGTCGACCGGGTGGCGCGGAGCTACGGGTACCCCGCCGTGATCCGCGGGGTCGGCGACGACGACCCCGCGGTCGGCGCCCCGACCCAGCTGGCCGTGTTCACCCGGAAGGAGGAGGGACGATGACCACCCTCGACATCCCCGAGCTGGCGCTGGTGGCGCTGGTCGGCATCTCCGGTTCGGGCAAGTCCACCTTCGCCCGCCGGCACTTCGCGCCCAGCCAGGTGCTCTCCTCGGACACCTTCCGGGCGATGGTCGCCGACGACGAGAACGACCAGTCCGCCTCCGCCGACGCGTTCGACGCTCTGCACCACGTCGCCGCCACCCGGCTGCGGCGCGGCCGGCTCACCGTGGTGGACGCGACCAACCTCCAGCCGCACGCCCGGGCCGCCCTGGTGCGGGTGGCCCGCGAGCACGACGTCCTGCCGGTGGCGATCGTGCTGGACGTGCCGGAGGCGCTGGCCTGGGAGCGCACCGGTGCCCGCGCCGACCGCACCTTCGGCCGGCAGGTGCTCGCCCGGATGCAGCGCGACCTGCGCCGCTCGTACGGGCAGTTGGCCCGGGAGGGCTTCCGCAAGGTGCACGTGCTGCGCGGTGTGGACGAGATCGACGCCGCCGAGATCCGCTACGAGAAGCTCTTCAACGACCGGCGCGAGCTGACCGGGCCGTTCGACATCGTCGGCGACGTGCACGGTTGCCGGGCCGAGCTGGAGGCGCTGCTGACCCGGCTGGGCTGGCAGCTGCACCGTGACGAGCACGGCCGGCCGGTGGACGCGACGCACCCGTCGGGGCGTACCGCCGTCTTCGTCGGTGACCTGGTGGACCGCGGCCCGGACTCGCCCGGCGTGCTGCGCCTGGTGATGGGCATGGTCGCCGCCGGGCACGCGATCTGCGTGCCCGGCAATCACGAGCAGAAGCTGCTGCGCCGGCTGCGCGGCCGCAACGTGCGGCTCACCCACGGCCTGGCCGAGACGATGGAGCAGCTGTCGACGGAGCCCGCGGGGTTCGTGGCCGACGTGGCGGCCTTCGTCGACGGCCTGGTCAGCCACTTCGTGCTCGACGGCGGTCGGCTGGTGGTGGCGCACGCCGGGCTGAAGGAGGAGTACCAGGGCCGCGCCTCGGGGCGGGTGCGGGCGTTCGCGCTGTTCGGCGAGACCACCGGCGAGACCGACGAGTACGGCCTGCCGGTGCGCTACCCGTGGGCGCGCGACTACCGGGGCTCGGCCATGGTGGTCTACGGGCACACGCCCACCCCGGAGCCGGAGTGGGTGAACAACACCATCTGCGTCGACACCGGCTGTGTCTTCGGCGGCCGGCTCACCGCGCTGCGCTACCCGGAGAAGGACCTGGTCTCGGTGCCGGCGGAGCGGGAGTGGTACGCCCCGGTCCGCCCGCTGACCGCCGCCCCGGCCCGACCCGACCTGGTGCTGGAGCTGACCGACGTGACCGGCCGGCGGCACGTCGAGCACCCGTACGGGTCGCTCACCGTGCCGGCGGAGAACGCCGCCGCCGCGCTGGAGGTGATGAGCCGGTTCGCGGTGGACCCGCGCTGGCTGGCCTGGCTGCCGCCGACGATGGCGCCCTGCTCGACGTCGCAGCGCGACGGCTTCCTGGAGCACCCGGCGGAGGCGTTCGCCGACTACCGGGCGGCCGGCGTGGACCGGGTGGTCTGCGAGGAGAAGCACATGGGCTCGCGGGCGGTGGTGCTGGTCTGCCGGGAGCCGGACGTCGGCCCGTTCGGACCGGGCGGCGGGGTGGTGCACACCCGCACCGGGCGGCCGTTCTTCGGCGCGCCGCTGGACGACGAGCTGCTCAGCCGGGTCCGCGCGGCGGTGACCGCGGCGGGCCTCTGGGCCGAGCTGGACACCGACTGGCTGCTGCTCGACTGCGAGCTGCTGCCCTGGTCGGCCAAGGCGGGCGGGCTGATCCGCGACCAGTACGCCGGGGTCGGCGCCGCCGGCCGGGCCGCGCTGCCGGCGGCGCTGACGGCCCTGGACGCCGCCGCCGGTCGGGGCCTGCCGCTCGGTGAGCTGCGCGACCGGGTGGCCCGCCGCCAGGACGAGGTGCTGGCCTACTCGGCCGCCTACCGGGCGTACGTGGGCCCGACCGACGGGTTGCGCGGGGTGACCCTCGCCCCGTTCGCGGTGCTCGCCGGAGCGAAGACCAGCCACGCCGACCGGGACCACGGCTGGCACCTGGCGCTGGCCGACCAACTCTGCGCCGCCGACCCGGAGTTCTTCACCCCGACCCGGCGGCAGGTGGTGGACCTCGCCGACGCCGACGCGGTGGCCGCCGCCACCGACTGGTGGCTGGCGCTCACCGCGGCCGGCGGCGAGGGCATGGTGGTCAAGCCGTACGCCGGGCTCGCCGCGCGCGGCGAACGGGGCTCGCTGCTCCAGCCGGGCATCAAGTGCCGGGGCCGGGAGTACCTGCGGATCATCTACGGTCCCGGCTACACCGAGCCGGAGCAGTTGGCCGCGCTGCGCGGCCGGTCGCTGGGGCGCAAGCGCGGGCTGGCGCTGCGCGAGCACGGGCTGGGGCTGGCGGCGCTGGACGCCCTGGTGGCCGGTGCGCCGCTGTGGCGCCGGCACGAGCTGGTCTTCGCGATCCTGGCCTGCGAGTCGGAGCCGGTCGACCCGCGGCTGTAGGCCGGCCGGCGGGGCGTACCGGCGGGTATGGTCGCCGACCAGCGGGGGCGGCCGGGGCACGGGTGTGACGTCGAGCACCGCCGCGTGGGACGGCCACCTAGACTACGGACGTTCCGTCACCGACCCGGCATTCATTCGGAGGTCAGCTCGTGCCGACGCCCACCACCACCCTGGCCCTGGGGCCGAGCTGGCTCGATCCAGAGGTGTTGATCTCGACGTTCGGGCTGCTCGGCATCCTGGTCATCGTCTTCGCCGAGTCGGGCCTGCTGATCGGCTTCTTCCTGCCGGGCGACTCGCTGCTGTTCACCGCGGGTCTGCTCACCGCCGACGGGAAGTACATCACCTGGCCGCTCTGGCTGGTCTGCCTGCTGATCACCATCGCGGCGATCGCCGGCGACCAGGTCGGCTACGCGTTCGGCCGCAAGGTCGGCCCGGCGCTGTTCCGCCGGCCCAACTCGCGGCTGTTCAAGCAGGAGAACGTCCTCAAGGCACACGACTTCTTCGAGAAGTACGGCGCCCGCTCGATCGTGCTGGCCCGGTTCGTGCCGATCGTGCGGACCTTCACCCCGATCGTGGCCGGGGTGAGCCGGATGAACTACCGCACCTTCGTGACCTACAACGTGATCGGCGGGATCCTGTGGGGCACCGGCGTGACGGTGCTCGGCTACTTCCTCGGCCAGATCCCGTTCGTCAAGGCGAACATCGAGCTGATCCTGATCGCCATCGTCGGCATCTCGGTGGTCCCGATCGTGGTCGAGCTGCTCCGGGCCCGCATGGCGGCCAAGCGCGGCACCACCCCGCAGGAGCGGGCGGCGGCCGAGGAGGCGATCCGGGAGACCCGCGAGCACTACGGCAAGCACTGACCGGCCCGGCCGTCCGGCGCCGTCCCGGACTGGGATGGCACCGGACGATCGGTACGGGTCAGCGAGCCTTCTTGGTGGCCCGCTTGCGCGGCGGGGTCAGCAGATCGGCGATCGTGGCGATCGCGGTCGGGACCAGCCGGTAGTACGCCCACACACCACGCTTCTCCCGCTCCAGCAGGCCGGCCTCGGTGAGGATCCGCAGGTGGTGGCTGACCGTCGGCTGCGAGAGGCCGAGCGGCGCGGTCAGGTCACACACGCACGCCTCGCCCTCGGGCGCCGACTGGATCAGGCTGAGCAGCCGCAGCCGGGCGGGGTCGGCGAGGGCCTTGAGGACCCCGGCGAGACGCTCGGCATCGGCACGTTCGATCGGCTCGCCGGCAAGCGGCGAGATCTGAGGCATAGTCATTTCAGCCAACGCAGTTCCCACGTATTCCATCCTTCCACCAGCAGCATCGATCCGCCTGCATATCAGCAGATCCGAATCGGCAGACTTTTACGCCACAAGGCCGAGGTCAGCCAACGTATAGGCCGCCCGATACGGCAATCCGGCGGCTCGCACCGCGTCGCCGGCGCCTCGATCAACAATAACCGCCACACCCACCACCTCGGCCCCGACCTCACGAAGGGCCTCGACGGCGGTCAACACACTCCCCCCGGTGGTGGAGGTGTCCTCCACCGCCAACACCCGGCGCCCGGCCACGTCCGGACCTTCGATCCGGCGCTGCAACCCGTGCGCCTTGCCCGCCTTGCGGACCACGAAGGCGTCCAGCGGGCGATCAGTTTCGGACGCGGCGTGCAGCATCGACAGCGCGATCGGATCCGCGCCGAGGGTCAGCCCACCCACCGCGTCGTACGCCCAGTCGGCGGTGAGGTCACGCATCACCCGGCCGACCAACGGCGCAGCCTGGTGATGGAGCGTGACGCGCCGCAGATCGACGTACCAGTCGGCCTCACGCCCGGAGGAGAGCACCACCCGTCCGTGGACCACAGCCAGGTCGGTAATGAATTTACGCAGGTCGTCGTGGGCCCCCATGGCGATAGAGGGTACTGCGGAAGTCTGTGGGCCGCGTGCGGGGTCCACCTGGATCCACCCTGCGGGCGAAAGATGGGTGGCGATGTCCGGCTACGCTGAGCAACCACGGGCGTTACGCGGCCGGACGTCTGACGAGCGGCCGGCTCGGCCGGCCGGGGCGTGCCGGGTCAGCCGTTCTCGCGGCCGATCCGGCCCCGGGTGTCCCGGGAGACCACCTCGAGCAGCCGCCGCGGCGCGTGTCGCAGGCCGGCCACGGCCAGCTTGTACTTCCACGCCGGAACGCTGACCAGCTTGCCTTTCCGCAGGTCACGCAGGGCTTCGTCGACAACGTCGTCGGCCCGCAGCCACATCCACTCCGGCGTCTTCGACATGTTGATGCCGGCCCGGTCGTGGAACTCGGTGCGGGTGTAGCCGGGGCAGAGCGCCATCACCCGCACCCCGAACGGCCGGGCGGACTGGCCCACCGACTCGCTGAAATTGGTCACCCACGCCTTGCTGGCCGAGTACGTCGACCCCGGCATCACGGCCCCGAACCCAGCGACGGAAGAGACATTTATCACTGCCCCGTGCCGGCGTTCGGCCATCGGCCGAAGGGCGGCCAGGGTCAGTCGCATCACCGCGTGCACGTTGAGCCGGAGCAACCGGGACTCGTCCTCGACGGACGACCGCAGGAACGGCGTGTTCAGGCTGATCCCGGCGTTGTTCACCAACAGCTCGACCGGGGGCTCGGCGGCGAGCCGGCGTTCCACCGCGGCGCATCCGTCGTCGGTGGACAGGTCGGCGGGGATGGTCTCCACCGTCCGGCCGTACCGGCCGGTCAGCTCCGCGGTCATCTCGGCCAGGCGGTCGGCGTCCCGGGCCACCAGCACCAGGTGCCAGCCGTCGGCGGCGAGGCGGCGGGCGAAGGCCGCGCCGATGCCGGCCGTGCCTCCGGTGATCAGTGCCCGTCGCTCGGTGTCGGGCTGGTCGACGGTCACGGGCCTCACCTGGGCGGATACGGGGGCGCGAGGGGCGCCGCGGGCGGCTGCTGCCGAGCGGTCGGCCCGACCGGCGGGCGCCGGCGGAACCACGCGTTCGCCGCCGGCAGGGCCAGCAGCGCGGCCACCACAAGGTAGCCGAGCACCTGGCCGACGGAAAGCCCCGCGTTGACCGGCAGCCACCAGCCCGGCTGGGCGTCGCCGAGCAGGGTCAGCAGCTCGGCGGTGGCCCGCTCGTCGGCGCCCAGCCGCAGCGGGGCGGCCCGCTGCCCGACCAGCACCGCCAGCCCGCAGCAGCCGAGGATCAGACCCAGCCCGCTGACCACCCAGGTGCCCGTCCGCGCGCCGGAGCGGCCGGCGAGCAGGCCGACGGCGAGGCCGGCGAGGAGCAGGCCGACCAGCAGGCTCACCACCGCGGTGAGCACGGTGGACACCCGGAGCAGGGTGACCATGCCGTCGATCTCGTCGGGTCGGGCCGAGGTGCCGGCGGCGGCCGCCCGGAACTCCGCGACGGCCCCGCCGAGGGCGAGCAGGCCGGCCACGGCGTACCCGACCGCGGCCACCGCCATCACGGCCAGCACCGCGGCGGCCAGCACGACCACTGCCGGGCGACGGGCCGGGGCCTGATCGGGGTACGACACGACGAGTCCCTCCGGTAGGCGTCGGATGCAACCTACTCGGAGGGACCGTCGGCGTCGTCGTTATCCGGGGCTCAGCTGACCGGTGGCGGGGTCGGGCCGGGGCGGTCCGACCCGGGCTGCCCACCCGGCTGTTCCGGGCCGCCGGGCTGCCCACCCGGCTGCTGCGGGCCGCTCGGGTACGGCGGCTCGGCCGCGCCGCCCGGCTGACCCGGCGCCGGCGGGTAGCCAGGCTGGCCGGGCGCCGGCGGGTAGCCAGGCTGGCCGGGCGCCGGCGGGTAGCCAGGCTGGCCGGGCGCCGGCGGGTAGCCAGGCTGGCCGGGCGCCGGCGGGTAGCCGGGGTAGGACGCGCCGGGCACCGGCGGCTCCCACACCTGCTTCGGCTTGCGGAAGAACTCGTTGGCCTTCGGCAGCGCCAGCAGGATCAGCGCGGCGAGCAGCGCGAGCAGCGAGATCACCCCGAGCAGCACGGTGACCGGGGTGACCCACGCGGGCAGCCGGTCGTCCAGCATCCGCTGGATCTCCTCGCCGCTGGGCACGTCCCCGTCGGTGCCGCCGGTGGTCCCGCCGAAGCTGCCGGTCACGCCGCCGATCAGGTTGCCGCCGGTGCAGCAGACCATCAGGCCGCCGAGGATCCAGGTGGCGATCCGCGAGCCGTTGCTGCCCCGGTTGTTGAACAGGGCCAGGACCGCGAGGCCGATCGACAGCAGCAGGAACAGGATGCTGGAGGCGATGCCCGCCGCGAACGCGAAGTCCGCGACGTTCTGCATGCCGTTGGCCGAGGTGCCGCTGTACGCCTCGTCCAACACGTCGCGCACGGTGCCGATCGTGGCGAGCGTGATGACGAGGCTGATCACCTGGAGAACAGCGAACAGGATCAGCAGGTAGCTGGATATCGTCACCACGCCCGGCCGTGACCGGGCCGGCTGGTTCTGGGTGTCGACCACGATTCTCCTTCCCTAGATCGCGCCCACACCGTATCGACAACCGGCCAGCGAGGCATGCCACGGCGGCCGGACCCGCCGGGACGGTCAGTAGCCGCGCCACTCCGTGCGGGCGTACTCCAGCACCTTGGGGTGCAGCAGGGTGGAGGCCGGCACGTCCAGCCGGCGCCGGTCGGCCGGGAAGGCCCCGGCCGCGGCCAGGGTCGCCGCGTCGAGGAAGCGCAGCGCCGGCGCGTCGGCCGGCAGCGCCAACGCGGGCGGGGTGGCGCCGGGCGCGGCGAGCAGGAAACCCCAGTCACCGAAGGAGGGCACGTCCACGTGGTACGGCGTGGTGGCGAAGCCCGCCGCACGCAACGACGCCTCGATCGACCAGTACGACCGGGGCGCGAAGTACGGCGACCCGGACTGCACCACCAGCCGGCCGCCGTCGGCGAGCACCGCGCGGACCAGCGCGTAGAACTCGACCGTGTAGAGCTTGGCGGTGGCCGTCTCGTCCGGGTCGGGCAGGTCCGCCACCACCGCGTCGAACCGGTCCGTGGCGGTCCGCAGCCAGGTGAACGCGTCGGCGTGCAGCACCCGCACCCGGGGGTCGTCCAGCGCCCCGCCGTTGAGCCGGCGCAGCTGCGGCTCGCGGCGGGCCAGCGCCACCACCGCCGGGTCCAGGTCGACCACGGTGATCCGCCGGACGTCCGGGTAGCGCAGCAGCTCACGGACCGCGAGCCCGTCGCCGGCCCCGAGCACCAGCACCTCGCCGCGCGGCCCGTTCAGCACCGGGTGCACCAGCGCCTCGTGGTAGCGGTACTCGTCGGCCGAGCTGAACTGGAGGTCGCCGTTGAGGTAGAGCCGCAGGTCGGTGCCGGTGCGGCCGGGTTCGCTGACCGAGCGGGTCAGCACGATCTCCTGGTACCGGCTGCGCTCGGCGTGCACCACCGGGTCCCGGTAGAGCTGCTGGCGGGCGGTCAGCTCGAAGTCGTGCGCGGTCACCCACGCGTACCCGAGGCAGAGGGCGACCACGACGGTGCCGGCGCCGAGCGCGACCCGGGCCCGGCGGCTCAGCTCGCGGCGGAAGACGGTGCAGACCAGCGCGAGCCCGGCGGCGGCGTTCACCGCGCCCACCACCAGCGCCCCCTTGAGCTGGCCGAAGGCCGGCAGGAGCAGGAACGGGAAGGCCAGCCCGCCGAGCAGCGCGCCGACGTAGTCGGCGGCGAACAGGTCGGCGACCGCACTGCCGGCCGCCTGCTCCCGGATCCGTTGCAGCAACACCATCAGCAGCGGGATCTCCGCGCCGATCAGCAACCCGAGCACGAAGGCGGTGCCGACCAGCGCCGGCCCGTAGAGGTCGAGCCAGGCGAAGGCGGCGTAGAGGCCGAGCACCGACAGGCCGCCGAGCAGCGCCAGGGCCAGCTCGACGGCGGCGAACGCGGCGGCCGCGCGGGACTGCAACGGCTTCGCGGCGAGCGCGCCGACGCCCATCGCGAAGACCATCACGCCGAGCACGATCGACGCCTGGCCGACCGTGTCGCCGATCAGGTAGCTGCCGAGCGCGACCAGGGCCAGCTCGTAGACCAGGCCGCAGGCCGCGCAGACGAAGACCGCGAGCAGCACCGCCGCCCGGGCCAGTCGCCAGCGCGGCCGTGCCGGCGCGTCGACGGTCACGCCTTCTCCGAGGTACGCGACGCGGCCGGCTTGCGCCCGGCGCGCTGCGCCGGCACGGTGGCCTGCTTCGCCCGCTGCCGGCGGCGCTGCACGACTCCGACGGTGACCAGCAGCGCGGTGACCAGCAGCAGGCCGGCGGCGGCGAGCAGGTAACCCCAGCGGTCCCGCCACAGGTCGCTGCCGGGGTCGGGCAGCGGCGACGGCGCCGTCGCGCCCTGGGTCGGGGTGGCGGCCGGCTGGGCCACCCCCGCCTCGACGGCGAGCAGCGGCAACATCACGGCGGCCCGGGTGACGGCCCAGCCCGGGTCGTCGACGAAGACCTCCCTGGTGATCCCGAGCCGCTCCAGCCCGTTCTCGATGCGCAGCAGTTGCGACGCGGAGAAGTCGTCGGAGCCGGTGACGTCGACGTAGGCGTTGTCCTCGCTCTCGCTGCTCTCCGACGGGTAGTAGACCCGGACGCCCACCTGCAGCCAGCGGGGGCAGGACGGGTTGTCCTCGACCGCCACCCCGGCGCCGAGGTTGGAGCCGACGCTGACCGGGTCGCCGTAGCCGAAGTAGTCCGTCAACTCCCAGCCGTAGCAGACGCCCTGGCTGGCCGAGGAGCGTGCCAGGACCGCGACGGTGTCGTCGCGCTCCTGCGCCACCGGCGCCGGCACGCCGGTGTCCCCGTCGTTGTTGAGCACCCCGGCGACGACGCAGCCGCCGATCACCACGGCCACGCTCAGCCAGGTGACCCAGACGGCCGCCTTGGAGGTCTTCCGGCCCGTGGCCGGGGCGGGCTTGGCGGTGGCCATCAGCTGATGGCGGCGGCGATGATCGCGCCGGTGGCGAGGTGGACCACGGCCGAGACCCAGACCGCCGGGTGCGGCTCCGGGTCGACCAGCAGCTCGCCCAGCCGGCCCGGGGTGGCCGCGTCGAGCAGCAGGAACGCCGCCGCCATGATGACCAGGCCGAGGACGCCGTACGCGGCCGCGCCGACCAGGCCGAGCGCGAAGTCGTCCTCGCTGGCGGCGATCGCGGCGACCACGATGATGCCCACCCCGGCCAGGTTCGAGGCGAGCAGCAGCGCGGCGTTGCGGTTGCGCTCGTTCCAGATCAGCTCGTTGAGCCTGCCGGGGGTGGCGACGTCCACCAGGACGTAGCCGATGCCCATCAGCAGGACGCCGACCACCCCGTAGGCGAGGGTGACCAGCAGATCGGTGACGAGGGTCTGCACAGGGTTCTCCAGGGTGAGGGGGATCGACGTGCCAGGTACGCAGAAGCCGGGGTTACTTGCCGCTGCCCGGGCCGCCGCCGCGGACCGTGTTGCCACGCCCCCAACCCCAGTGGTTGCCGACCGTGGAGTGGTAGCGCGGGTAGGCGGTGCGCAGCCGTTCGAGCAGGATCACCGAGCCGGTGGCGATCGGCAGGATGACCACCGAGTCGTCGTCGTAGCGCAGGTAGACGCCGCTGCCGTCGACGTACTGGTCGGCCGGCTGCCAGGCGTCGGTGACCTCCTTGGCGACCTGGCTCGGCGACCGGGGCGACGTGTACGCGACCGCGTCGGCACCGATGTCCCGGCTGGACGCCCGCGTGTACCGGTCCTCCACGTAGCCGCGCGGCGAGAAGTTGCCGTAGAAGATGGCGAACGCGGCGACCAGCGCGCCGATGACGGCGAACACCACCCCCACCACGAACCAGCGTCGGTACGTCATCGCAGTGCCACCACCGTTTCGGTCAGGACCAGCTCGTTGGTCTGGGGGTACGCGTGCCAGGTGCGCCAGCCGAGGGTGCCGTCCGGCGGGTCGGGCCGCACCGACAGCGCGGTGACCGCGTCGACGTCACCGGGAAACACCCCGACCAGCGCGTACGGGTCGTCGGCCAGGTCGGTCCGGAGGGCGGCCACCCGGTCCCGCAGGCCACTGCCCGGGGGCCGCAGCACGGTGGCGGTGAACCGGTAGCCGGCCCGCTCGTCGTGCAGCGTGCCGGGCAGTTCGGGGGGCCGGCCGGGCAGGCAGGCCACGGTCTCGGTCAGCGCCGCGCCGGGCGCCCGCAGCACCACCTGGTGCGAGGCGCCGAGCAGGCGCAGCCGCAGCCGGACGTCGCCGGGCAGGTCGAGGTCGAGCACGTGCAGCGCGGGTCGCTCGACGTCGTCGAGGGCGAGGCTGAGGTCGGCGGCGCTGGTGTCGACGTACGGGGCGTGCAGGGTGACGATCACCGGTCGGTCCCGCCCTGCGGGTAGATCATCACCTCGGCCCGGTAGAGCACCTCGCCCCGGGCCACCTCCCAGCCCGCCTCGCCGTACGCCTCGAAGGAGAGCCGGGCGCCGCCGGGGGCCTGGTAGTCGTGGTAGCGCATGGTGCCGTTCGGGTCGAGGCCGGTGGTGCCGGTGGCGGTGTAGCGGGCCTGCCCGGACTCGTCCCAGCTGTAGCGGCGGCCGGCGAAGTCGATGGTCGGGGCGCCCGGGGTGATGGTCGCGGCCGGCTCGGCGGTCCAGAGCACCAGTTCCAGCTCCGGGTCCTCCTCCACGGAGAGCCAGCGGCGCACGCCGGCGGCGTCGTCGAGCAGGTGCTCGGTCCAGCTCCAGCCGCCCTCGACCAGCCGGATCGAGCCGCGCACCGCGTAGGTCACCTGCCGGATCTCCACCAGGTCGCCGGGTTGCAGGCGGCGCGGGTCGCCGCGCAGCGCGTCGGCGTCCCGGTCGCGCAACGGGTCGCCCGGGGCCGGCCGGCCCCGCGGCCGGGACCGGGCACGGCGCAGCGCCACCACCGCGACCACGATTCCGGCCACCCCGACCAGGCACCCCACCGCCGTCGCCAGGTACGCCACCGACCCGTTCACCGAGCACCTCCCCAGGTACGTCGGCGGAGACGGTAACAACCCCGCGCACCTGGCCAGATCAGGTGTCGCACCGGTGCCCGCGCGACTACCCGCAGCCTCCCGGATCGGCGGTCGCCGGCCCGCTCGGCGGGTCGGCGGGTCTGACGTGCCGGGGCGCCGGCGGGCGGGCTCATGGCCGGCACCGTACGGATGCGGGGCCGGTCCCGGCAGGCCCGATCGGGCAGCCTCGGGCCGGCGAATGGATCATCATTCGGCGAGCCGCTCCGTGGCGTACTCGCGCAGCGTGGCGCGGCCCATCACGCAGCCGCTGAACGTGGTGAACTCGCCCGGGTCCTCGGCCAGCGCCAACCAGCCCGCCCGGCCGGCCGCCGGGTCGAGGCGCGCCAGCAGTGTCGCCGCGTACGCCCGAACATGCCCCCATCCTCTCCCCGTCCGGCCCGGCCTCACCCGGATGATCAAGGGGTTTGCGTCAGCGGAAGTCGACTTCCGCGACGCAAACCCCTTGATCACGGTCCGCGTGCCGGCCGAGGAGGACGGGCCCGGGGGTGGGGTCAGGCTGGGGTTACCGTTAGGGCGTCCTTGGTGTCGGCCAGGTCGACCTTCACCGTGTCGCCGTCGCGGATGTGGCCGGCCAGGAGGGCCTTGGCGAGCTGGTCGCCGATGGCCGACTGGACCAGGCGGCGCAGCGGACGGGCGCCGTAGATCGGGTCGTACCCGTGCTCGGCCAGCCAGTCGCGGGCGGCGTCGGTGATCTCCAGACCCAGCCGGCGGTCGGCGAGCCGCTTCCGCATCCGGTCGAGCTGGATGTCCACGATGGCCCGCAGGTCGGCGCCCTGGAGGGCGGCGAACACCACGATGTCGTCCAGCCGGTTGAGGAACTCCGGCTTGAAGTGCGACCGGACCACCGCGAGGACGCCCTCCCGGCGCTGCTCCTCGGCCAGCGTCAGGTCGCTGATCACCGACGACCCGAGGTTGGAGGTGAGGATCAGGATCGCGTTGCGGAAGTCCACCGTCCGGCCCTGCCCGTCGGTGAGCCGACCGTCGTCGAGCACCTGGAGCAGGATGTCGAAGACGTCCGGGTGGGCCTTTTCCACCTCGTCCAGCAGGATCACCGAGTACGGCCGGCGGCGCACCGCCTCGGTGAGCTGGCCGCCCTCCTCGTAGCCGACGTAGCCGGGCGGGGCGCCGACCAGGCGGGCGACGGAGTGCTTCTCGCCGTACTCGCTCATGTCGATGCGGACCATCGCCCGCTCGTCGTCGAAGAGGAACTCGGCGAGCGCCTTGGCCAGCTCGGTCTTGCCGACGCCGGTCGGGCCGAGGAAGAGGAAGCTGCCGGTCGGCCGGTCCGGGTCGGCGACGCCGGCGCGGGCCCGGCGGACCGCGTCGGAGACCGCGCCCACCGCCTCGGCCTGGCCGACCACCCGGGCGCGCAGCGACTCCTCCATCCGCAGCAGCTTGGCCGTCTCGCCCTCCAGCAGCCGGCCGGCGGGGATGCCGGTCCAGGAGGCGACCACGGCGGCGATGTCGTCCGCGCCGACCTCCTCCTTGAGCATCGCGCCGCCGGCCTGCAGGCGGGCCAGCTCCTCCTCGGCCTTCGCCAGGTCGGCCTTGAGCGCGGGGATCCGGCCGTAGCGCAGCTCGGCGGCGCGCTCCAGCTCGCCGTCGCGCTCGGCGCGCTCGGCCTCACCGCCGAGCCGCTCCAGCTCCTCCTTGGCGGTGGAGAGCTTGGTGATGTGGCTCTTCTCCAGCTGCCAGCGCTCCGACAGCGCGGTGAGCTGCTCACGCTTGTCGGCCAGCTCCTTGCGCAGCCGTTCCAGCCGCTCGGCGGAGGCGGCGTCCGGCTCCTTGGCCAGCGCCATCTCCTCGATCTCCAGCCGGCGCACCGCACGCTCGATCTCGTCCACCTCGACCGGCCGGGAGTCGATCTCCATCCGGAGCCGGGACGCGGACTCGTCGACCAGGTCGATCGCCTTGTCGGGCAGGAACCGGTCGGTGATGTAGCGGTCGGAGAGGGACGCGGCGGCGACCAGCGCGGCGTCGGTGATCCGTACGCCGTGGTGCACCTCGTAGCGCTCCTTGAGGCCGCGCAGGATGCCGATGGTGTCCTCGATGGTCGGCTCGCCGACCAGCACCGGCTGGAAGCGGCGCTCCAGCGCCGGGTCCTTCTCGATGTGCTCGCGGTACTCGTCCAGCGTGGTCGCGCCGACCATCCGCAACTCGCCACGGGCCAGCATCGGCTTGAGCATGTTGCCGGCGTCCATCGAGCCCTCGCCCTTGCCGGCGCCGACCACGGTGTGCAGCTCGTCGAGGAACGTGATGACCTGCCCGTCGGAGTTCTTGATCTCCTCCAGCACGGACTTCAGCCGCTCCTCGAACTGGCCGCGGTACTGCGCGCCGGCGACCATCGCGCCCAGGTCGAGCGAGACGAGCTTCTTGTCCCGCAGCGACTCCGGCACGTCGCCGGCCACGATCCGCTGGGCCAGCCCCTCGACGATGGCGGTCTTGCCGACGCCGGGCTCGCCGATCAGCACCGGGTTGTTCTTGGTACGCCGAGACAGCACCTGGATCACCCGGCGGATCTCCGAGTCCCGGCCGATCACCGGGTCGATCTTGCCGTCCCGGGCGCTGGCGGTCAGGTCGACGCCGTACTTGGCCAGCGCCTGGTAGGTCTGCTCCGGGTCGGCGGTGGTCACCCGCCGGTCCCCGCCGCGCACGGTCGGGAAGGCGGCGACCAGGTTCTCCTCGGTGGCGCCGGCGGACTTGAGCGCGCCGGACACCGCGCCACCCACCCGGGCCAGGCCGGCGAGCAGGTGCTCGGTCGAGGTGTACTCGTCGCCCAGCGGGCGGGCGATCTGCTCGGCGGCCCCGATGGCGTTGACGAACTCGCGGGCCAGGGTCGGCTCGGCGATGCTGGAGCCGCGCGCGGCGGGCAGCGCGTCGACCGCGCGCTGGGCGGCCCGGCGCAGCTCGGCCGGGTCGGCCCCGACGGCGCGCAGCAGGCCGGCGGCGGTCGACCCCTCGGTGTCCAGCAGTGACAGCAGCAGGTGCCAGGGTTCCACGGTGGCGTGGCCGCGCTGGTTCGCCAGCGCGACGGCACCGGTGATGGTCTCGCGGCTCTTGGTGGTGAGGCGTTCCGTGTTCATGGGCTCCCCCGGATCGGCGTGTCCACTGGAAAGGACACAACCAGAGTTGAGCCTATTCCGCTCAACCCTGGCGGTGTGAGCTGAGTCACTCGCCGCGTCGCCAACGCCAGGCGAACTCGCCGACCGCCGGTGGCGGGCCGGGCAGCGGGGGGTCGGTCACGGCCAGGCCGGCCAGCAGCACCGCCAGGTGGCGGCGGCGCAACTGCCGGGTCCGCTCCTGATCGGGTACGCGCAGCGCGGCGCACCCCTCCAGCAACAGCCCGACGTCCTGGGTCACCACGTCAGGCCGCAGCCGGCCGCTGACGTGGGCCCGTTCGACCAGCCTCACGGTCAGGTCGTTGGCGCGCCGCGCGTCCTGGCCCATCTCCTCGGTCGGGGTGAAGGTGCCGGCCAGGTGGACGGTGAGCGAGTGCACGTCGGCGTCGACCACGCGCTCCAGGAAGCCGGCGAAGCCCTGCCAGCCGTCCGGCTCGGCGAGCGCCGCCTCGGCCTCGGCGACGTACCGGCGCAGCCCGTCGTGGCAGAGCCGGCGGAGCAGGTCCTCCTTGCCCGCGTACCGCCGATAGAGGGCGCTGATGCCGACGCCGGCGCGTTCGGCGACGGCGGCGATCGGGGCCTTCGGGTCGTCGAGGAAGACGGCCCTCGCCGCTTCCAGGATCACCGCGTCGTTGCGAGCGGCCTGCGCGCGGCGGCCGGCCAGCGGCGGGGTGACGGCGTTTCCGGTCGGGTTCGGCATGGATCGAGATTAGCAGTGGAACGGATCGTTCCGCTCTGCTATGTTGTAACGGAACGAAGCATTCCGTTCTGAAGGAGCAGCCATGACCGGCACCGCCATCCGCCCGTTCCGCGTCGAGATCCCCCAGGCCGCCCTGGACGACCTGGCCGACCGGCTGCGCCGGACCATCTGGCCCGGCGAGCTGCCCGGGGTGGGCGGCGCGTACGGGATGACCACCGACCGGGTCCGCAGCCTGGCCACCTACTGGCTGGAGACGTTCGACTGGCGGGCCGTCGAGGCCCGGTTGAACGCCCACCCGCAGTTCGTCACCGAGATCGACGGCCAGCGGGTGCACTTCCTGCACGTCCGGTCGTCCCGGCCGGACGCCACCCCGCTGGCGCTCACCCACGGCTGGCCCGGCTCGGTGCTGGAGTACCTGGACGTGATCGCCCCGCTGACCGAGCCCACCGACCCGGCGGCGCCGGCGTTCCACCTGGTCATCCCGTCGATTCCGGGCTTCGGGTGGTCCGGCCCGACCGGCGAGGCCGGCTGGAACCGTTACCGCACCGCCCGCGCCTGGGCCGAGCTGATGAGCCGGCTGGGTTACGAGCGCTACGGCGCGGTCGGCAACGACGGCGGCTCGCTCATCTCTCCCGAGCTGGGCCGGATCGACCCGGAGCACGTGCTCGGCGTGCACGTCACCCAGCTGTTCTCGTTCCCGTCCGGCGACCCGGCCGAGTTCGCCGACCTCTCCGCGGCCGACCAGGCGGCGCTCAAGCACCTCCAGTGGTTCTACGAGAACAAGTTCTCCTTCAACCAGGTGCACAGCCAGCAGCCGCAGACCCTGGCGTTCGCGCTGGCCGACTCGCCGGTCGGGTTGCTCGCCTGGAACGCGCAGCTGTTCGACGAGAGCCTGGACGACGAGTTCGTCGTGGCCAACGTGGCGCTCTACTGGTTCACCGGCACCGCCGCCTCGGCCATGCGGTTCTACTGGGAGGACGCGCACGCCGGCGAGCAGCCCGAGGGGCCGACCACGGTGCCGACGGCGCTGGCCACGTTCCCCGGCGACTTCCAGTCGATCCGCCGCTTCGCCGAGCGCGACCACGCCAACATCGTGCGGTGGACGGCGTACGAGGCGGACGTCGACGGGCGGGGCGAGGTCGGCGGCCACTACGCCGCGCACCAGGCGACCGACGTGCTGGTCGGCGACATCCGCGCCTTCTTCGCCAGCCTGACCTGACCCGCTCATGATCCCTTGCCCGCCCCGGCTCCCCGCCGGGGCGGGCACCGCCGCGCTGTGCAGCTGAGTCGCTACGACATCACGAAGGACGCCGCGGTCGCGTCCGGCGCCGGTCAGCGCGGCAGCCGTGGCGTGCAGGGCGTCTCGTGGTCGGCCCGCAGCACGCACCGGCGGCCCCCGTCGAGCCGGCGGTCACAGAACACCCAGTGGCGTACGCCCTGGTTGTCCTCGGCGGAGACGGCGATGCCACCGGGCTCGACGTGGGTGAGGAAGGCCAGCGCGCGGCCAGCGGTCCGGCCGAGCATCTTGGCCCGCGCCAGATCGGGCGCGGTCACCGGCAGATGAATCACGCACCGCCCACTCATCGCGGGTCCGCGCGATCAGTCATTGGTCGTCCTCCCGACGAGAGTGGTGGCGGGCGGATGCCCGGCATCCCGAGCTGACCTGCGCTCGATCGCGCAGGCACTGGCACGGCCGGCCGCCGGGGGAGCGGCCAGCCGTGCCAGTGGACGACGAACGCGCTGCTCGGAGCCGGTTGCCTACCAGGACCTCCGCCGCCCGCGTCCGTGGAGTCAACATACAATGCAAAGCATGCGAAGACAATGAGTGACCATGCTTAGCACGCCAAGTGTTGGCCGTCGGGCGACGGGCGTGGGAAGATCTTGGGGCCTACCAGGAGTTGCCGCCCATGCCCCGAGTATCCGACCGTCAGCGCATCGCCCAGGACATCCGCGACAAGATCGGCTCAGGCGAATACGCGCCGGGCGACAAGTTGCCGTCACTGCGCGAGATGATCGCCCAATACGGGGTCTCGGCCGAGCCGGTGCGCTCCGCCCTGCTGATCCTTCAGGCGGAAGGGCTGATCGAAGGCCACCAGGGCAAGGGCACCTACGTCACGCCCCGCCCCTCCCCACCGGACCACTCGTAATCTTGGCGACAAAATGCCCCTGGAGGGGTCGTTTCGTACCAAGATCTACGACTGACAGCGAGCGGTAGCCTTGTCAATGTGCGTGTACGTGTCGAACAGACCGCCCTCCCGGGCATCGGGGTCCGTCACGATCTGATGACGGAGTCCGGGCGCCGGCTCGGTGTGGTCTCCCACCGCAATGGCCGTCGTGACCTCGTCCTCTACGACCCGGACGATCCCGACTCATGTCAGCATGACATCCCGCTGACCGACGACGAGGCGGAGGCGCTCGCCGACATCCTCGGTGCGTCGCTGATGCTCGGCCAGCTCTCCGGGCTGCGTGAGCAGGCCGCCGGGCTGCTCACCGAGCAGGTCGCCATTCCGGCCGGTTCGAAGTACGTGAACCGGAAGCTGGCCGACACCCAGGCGCGTACCCGCACCGGTGCCTCGATCGTGGCGGTGCTGCGCCACGGCGAGGTCATCGTCTCGCCGGAGCCGTCCTTCCGCTTCGCCGCTGGCGACGTGGTGGTCGTGGTCGGTACCCGCAAGGGTCTCGACGGGGTGACCGCCATCCTCGCCGACAGTGACCCGGACGGCTGAGGCGCGGATGCACGAGACCACAACACTGCTCGTCGAGGTCGGCGCGCTGCTCTTCCTGCTGGGCCTGCTCGGCCGGCTGAGCCGCCGGATCGGCCTCTCGCCAATCCCCCTGTATCTGCTCGCCGGGCTCGCCTTCGGGCACGGCGGCCTGCTGCCACTGACCGCCAGCGAGGAGTTCTTCGCCGTCGGCGCCGAGATCGGCGTGATCCTGCTGCTGGTGATGCTCGGCTTGGAATACTCGGCGAACGAACTCGTCGGCAACCTGCGTTCCGCGGCACCGGCCGGCCTGATCGACGGGGTGCTCAACGCGTTGCCCGGCGCGGCGTTCGCGCTGCTGCTCGGCTGGGACTGGGTGGCCGCGCTGGTGCTCGCCGGCATCACCTGGGTCTCCTCGTCCGGCGTGATCGCGAAGGTCCTCGGCGACCTGGGCCGGCTCGGTAACCGGGAGACCCCGGTGATCCTGTCGGTCCTGGTGATCGAGGACCTGGCCATGGCGCTCTACCTGCCACTGGTCACCGCCGTGCTGGCCGGCACCGGCCTGCTCGGCGGCGGCATCACGCTCGCCGTCGCGGTGGGCACCGTGCTGCTGGTGCTGGTGCTCGCCATCCGCTACGGCAACGCCATCTCCGCCTTCATGTCGGCCAAGGACCCGGAGGCGCTGCTGCTCGGCGTGCTCGGCATGACGCTGCTGGTGGCCGGTGTGGCGGCCAAGCTCCAGGTCTCCGCGGCGGTCGGCGCGTTCCTGGTCGGCATCGCCCTCTCGGGGCCGGTGGCGCACCACGCGACCGAGCTGCTCACCCCGCTGCGGGACCTCTTCGCCGCGGTGTTCTTCGTCTTCTTCGGGCTGGTCACCGACCCGCGGGACATCCCGCCGGTGCTGCTGCCGGCGCTCGGGCTGGCCATCGTCACCATGGCGACGAAGACGCTCACCGGCTACCTGGCCGCGCGCCGGGTCGGCATCGCCGAACCCGGTCGTTGGCGGGCCGGCCTGGCCCTGGTGCCGCGCGGTGAGTTCTCCATCGTCATCGCCGGGCTCGCGGTGGCCGCCGGCAGCGTCGAGCCGAAGCTGGCGGCGCTCGCCACGGCGTACGTCCTGATCACGGTGGTGACCGGGCCGATGCTGGCCCGGCTGCCCGATTTCGCGTGGTTCAAGCGCTGGGTGCGCCAGCGCGGCGCGGCGCAGCGGGCCCAGCCGGCACCCGTGCCGGACTGACCTGCGCATTGCCCCCGGACGGCCGGGTCGACCGTACGGTCGGCCCGGCCGGGCCAACGGTTGCCGAATTGCTGCCGCCAGGGTCTACCGCCGGTCACCGGTGGCGCGTTACCGTGTCGCCCCAGCAGCCAGGGTTCGTGGGAGCGTGCTCCCGCGGGCGAGAGCGGAAGGTTGGCCGGTGAGCGTGCAGGAGTCGACGTTCCACGGGTTCGCGAACCCGGTCGACCCGTCCCCGGCGGAGCTGCGGGCGTGGGCCTACCATCCCGACTCCGTGCCGTTGTCCTCCATGCCCCCCGACTGGGATCTGCTGGTCTCCGGCGACCGGCTGGTGATGACCCTGTTCGACCTGGCCATGGACCCGGCCTGCCCGGCGCGGCGGTTCGCGCTGCACTGCCTCTACATCTACGCCGCCGACGGCATCCGGACGAACTTCCGGGCCCACCCGAAGCGGCGCTTCCGCAAGCTGGTCGAGCAGGCCGAGCGGGACGGCGACGAGCTGATGCGCACCTGGGCGCACAACAGCCGGGTGCTGCTGGCCCGGCCGGATCTATTCGTCTACCGCGACTGGTGCGAGGGCGGCCTGGTCCGGGAGAACCGCCGCATCGGCTGAGGTGGCGCCGCCCCTCGCTGATCGACTCCGGATGCGGGATGTCGCGCCAACCCGCGCGGTCGACACCCCGGTTCGCCGCACACCGAGTTGATCTCAACCAGGCCAGACGGCGAACGGGCCAGGACCCCCGCCCCGGGGATCACGGCGTCCCGGCCCGCAGGTCGTGAACGGCGAACGGGCCAGGACCCCCGCCCCGGGGATCACGGCGTCCCGGCCCGCAGGTCGTGAACGGCGAACGGGCCGGGACCCCCGCCCCGGGGATCACGGCGTCCCGGCCCGCAGGTCGTGAACGGCGAACGGGCCGGGACCCCCCGTGGGTCCCGGCCCGCACGTCGGCGTACCGGTCGTCAGCGAACCGGCCCGCCCTGTTCCCGGCGGCGGGTGTCGGACCGCCCCTTGTCGACGCCGTGGTCGACCTGGTCGGCGAACCGGCCGTCGAGGATCTCGTCGAACTTCTCCCGGACCGTCTCGGCCACCTTGTCGAGTCGCTGCTCCGCCTGCTCCGCCACCTTCTTCGCTGGCTCCGCCACCTGCTCCCCCTCACCGGGTCGGAAGGTTAGGTCCGGATTAAGCGGATAGGACCTATTGGCACCATAACTAAGCCGGCCCGGCCCGCGCCGAGATTCCGGCGAGCGGACCGGGCCGGCAGAGCGGTCCCCGGGTCGGCGGTGGTCAGCGGTCGGGCCCCCGGCGGGGTCGCCAGACCACCAGGGCGGTGGTGGTGCGGTTGGTGGGCACGAGGTCTCGGCCCGGAAAGCGGGCCAGCGACTCCAGCTCGGCGATCCGGCGGTACGCGGCGTCGAGCTCCGCCTCCAGCTGGGCCGCCCGCTGCTGGGCCTGCTCCAGCAGCCGCTCCAGGCCGATGATCCGCTTGACCCCGGCCAGGTTGATGCCGTCGTCCTGGCTGAGCCGCTGCACCTCGCGCAGCAGCACCACGTCCCGGACGCTGTACCGGCGCCCGCCGCCGGCCGCCCGGCCGGCCTGCACCAGGCCCAACCGGTCGTACTGGCGCAGCGTCTGCGGGTGCATCCCCGCCATCCGCGCGGCCACCGAGATCATCAGCACCTTGGCCTCGTAGGCAGGGTCGTCCGAGCCGACGAACTCGCCCGACATGCCACTCACCTCCGCGTGCACTCCACCACCGGTCAACTGAACCGACGCACCCGCGCGTCGAGATGTTCCCGGGCGGCCGGCGGGGTCTGCGCGGCGAAGGACTCCAGCGCCGCCCGCGCCTCGTCGGACACTCCGGCGGGCACCACCACGTCGAGCGTCACCAGCAGGTCACCCGCCCGCCCGTCGCGGCGTACCACCCCCTTGCCCCGCGCCCGCAGGATCCGGCCGCTGGGCGTGCCCGGCGGCACCCGCAGGGTCACCGCGCCGTCGAGCGTGGGTACCCGCAGATCGGTGCCGAGCACCGCCTCGGCGAACGTGATCGGCACGGTCAGCGTGAGGTCGTCGCCGGTACGCCCGAACAGCTCGTCCGGGCGGACCTTCACGTGGACGAACAGGTCGCCGGCCGGGCCACCCCGCTCGCCGGGCTCACCCCGCCCCGCCAGCCGGATCCGCTGGCCGTCGGCCACCCCCGCCGGGAACCGGACGTTGAGCGTGCGGGTCTTGGTGACCCCGCCGGTGCCCTGGCACTCCGGGCACTTCTCCTCCACGATCGTGCCCACGCCCTGGCAGTTGCGGCACGGCTCGGAGAAGCTGAACGACCCCTGGTTGCGGGTGGTCACGCCGGCGCCGTGGCACACCGGGCAGGTGCGCGGCTGGGTGCCGGGCTTGGCCCCGCTGCCGTGGCAGGTGTCGCAGACCCCGGGCGCGCGCAGCGTCAGCGGCAGCGTCACCCCGCGTACGGCGTCGCCGAAGTCGAGCGCCACCTCGGCCTCGACGTCCCGCCCCCGGGCCGGCCCGCGGGGTGCCGCCCCGCCCCCGCCGCCACCCGAGAAGATCGAACTGAACAGATCCTGGAAGCCGGCGCCGCCGAAGCGCCGGTCACCCCCGCCGGCCGCGCCGCCGAACAGGTCGGAGACGTCGAACGGCATCCCGCCCGGCTGGCCGGCGCCGCGGGCGCCGCGCCGGAACGCGCCCGAGCCGAACAGCGAGCGCATCTCGTCGTACTCCCGGCGCTTGGCCTCGTCGCCGAGCACCGCGTACGCCTCGGAGACGGCCTTGAACCGCTCCTCCGCCTTCGGGTCACCCGGGTTGTGGTCCGGGTGCGACTCCCGGGCCAGCTTCCGGTACGCCTTCTTGATCTCGTCTGCGGAGGCGGCCTTCGCCACGCCCAGTTCGGCGTAGTAGTCCTTCTCGATCCAGTCCTTGGAACTCACCGGTCCACCCCCTCCCGGCCCACCTGGCCCGGACGCCCCGCCCGTCGTACGTCGGCGGGCGGGGCGGTCCGGTCACTCATTCGCATCTATTCCGGGTCGGCGACGCCGACCAGCGCCGGCCGCAGCAGCCGCTCGCCGATCTGGTAGCCGCGTCGCATGATCTGCACACAGGTCGGCTCGGTGACGTCGGCCGAGGTCTGGTGCGCCACCGCCTCGTGCCGGGTCGGGTCGAACGGGTCGCCCTGCTCGCCGAACGCGGTCAGCCCGAACTTGCCGAGCGCCGTGGTGAGCTGCTCGGCCACCGAGCCGAACGGCCCGACCAGGTCGCCGTGCTCGCGGGCCCGGTCCAGGTCGTCGAGGATCGGCAGCAGCGCGGCGAGCACCGCCCCGGTGGCCTGCTCGGTGACCAGGCCCCGGTCGCGGTCCACCCGCTTGCGGTAGTTGGCGTACTCCGCCGACACCCGCTGCAGGTCCCGGGTCCGCTCGTCCAGCTCGGCGCGGAGCGCCTCCAGTTCGGCCGCGAGCGGCGTACCGGTGCCGGCGCCGCCCTCCGCCGGCTCGGCCGGCGCGTCCACCACCGGCGGACCGCCCGGCGCCGAGCCCTCGGCGGGCGTGGCCTCGACCTCGATCTCGTCGACGACGACCTCGGCCTCCTCGACCAGCCCCTCGGCCGGGACGTCCGTCCCGGCGTCGGCGGCGGCCGCGTCCGGCTCGACCGTCTCGCTGATCTTGCGGTTGTTGCGGATGACGACCCGCGGCTTCTCGCCGGCGGCCTGCTCGGCGGGCGCGGAGCCACCCGGCGCCGACCCGGTGGCGCCCGGGTCGGCGGCTCGTGGCTTCTCCGTCATACGGCTACCTCATCCCTGTGCGTGGAGTTCGACTGGCGAGGGGCAAGGTCACTTCTTGTCCTCGTCCACGATCTCCGCGTCGACCACGTCGTCGGCGCCACCGGCCTGCGCACCGCCGGTCGCCCCGGCGCCGGCACCGGCTCCGGCACCCTCGGCACCCGGCTGCGGCTGCTCGGCCTGCTGGGCGTAGAGCAGCGAACCGGCCTGCTGGGAGACCTGGGCCAGCTTCTCGTGCGCCGACTTGATCTTCTCGATGTCGCTGCCGCCGAGCGCGCCGCGCAGCTCGCCGAGGGCCTCGTTGAGCTGGTCCTTGTTCTCGGCGGGGAGCTTGTCGCCGTTCTCCGCCAGGAACTTCTCGGTCTGCCACTGGAGCGCCTCGGCCACGTTGCGGGTCTCGGCCTCCTCGCGGCGGCGCTTGTCCTCCTCCGCGTGCTCCTCGGCGTCCCGGCGCATCCGCTCGATGTCGTCCTTCGGCAGCGAGGAGCCGCCGGTGATCGTCATCTTCTGCTCCTTGCCGGTGCCAAGGTCCTTGGCGTGCACGTTGACGATGCCGTTGGCGTCGATGTCGAAGGTGACCTCGATCTGCGGCACGCCGCGCGGCGCCGGCGGGAGGCCGGTCAGCTCGAAGGTGCCGAGCTTCTTGTTGTAGGCCGCGATCTCGCGCTCACCCTGGAAGACCTGGATCAGCACCGACGGCTGGTTGTCGTCCGCCGTGGTGAAGACCTCGGAGCGCTTGGTCGGGATCGTGGTGTTGCGCTCGATCAGCTTGGTGAAGATGCCGCCCTTGGTCTCGATGCCCAGGCTCAGCGGGGTCACGTCCAGCAGCAGGACGTCCTTCACCTCGCCCTTGAGCACACCGGCCTGCAGTGCGGCGCCGACGGCGACGACCTCGTCCGGGTTGACGCCCTTGTTGGGCTCCTTGCCGGTGAGCTGCTTGACCAGGTCGGTCACGGCCGGCATCCGGGTCGAACCACCGACCAGGATGACGTGGTCGACGTCCGAGATCTTGATCCCGGCGTCCTTCACGGCCTGCTCGAACGGGCCCTTGCAGCGGTCCAGCAGGTCCTGCGTCATGCGCTGGAACTCGGCGCGGCTGAGCGTCACGTCGAGGTGCAGCGGGCCGGCGGCGCCGGCCGTGATGTACGGCAGGTTGATGTTGGTGGTGGTGGCGGCGGACAGCTCGATCTTGGCCTTCTCGGCGGCTTCCCGGAGCCGCTGCAGGGCCATCTTGTCCTGCGCCAGGTCGATGCCGTGCTCGCCGCGGAAGGTCTTCACCAGGTGGTCGATGATCCGCTGGTCCCAGTCGTCGCCACCGAGGTGGTTGTCACCGCTGGTCGACTTGACCTCGATGACGCCCTCGGCCAGCTCCAGCAGCGACACGTCGAAGGTGCCGCCACCGAGGTCGAAGACCAGGACGGTCTGCTCCTTGGAGCCCTTGTCCAGCCCGTACGCCAGGGCGGCCGCGGTCGGCTCGTTGACGATCCGCAGCACGTTGAAGCCGGCGATCTCACCGGCCTCCTTGGTGGCCTGGCGCTGGCCGTCGTTGAAGTAGGCCGGAACGGTGATCACCGCGTCGGTGATCTGCTCGCCCAGGTACGCCTCCGCGTCCCGCTTGAGCTTCATCAGTGTCCGAGCCGAGATCTCCTGCGGGGTGTACTTCTTGCCGTCGATGTCGACGGACCAGTTGGTGCCGATCTCCCGCTTGACCGACCGGATCGTCCGGTCCGGGTTGGTCACCGCCTGGCGCTTGGCGACCTCACCGACGAGCACCTCGCCGTTGCGGGCGAACGCGACGATCGACGGGGTCGTCCGCGAGCCCTCCGCGTTGGCGATGACGGTGGGCTCACCGCCCTCCAGGACGCTGACGCAGGAGTTCGTCGTGCCGAGGTCGATACCGACCGCACGTGCCATCTTCGCTTCCTCGCTTCGTTACGTTGAGCAGGTGACGGGCACCGCCCGCTGAACTGTCCGGCGGGTGCCCGCTGCCGGACCCCACCACAAGTTGAGTGAACTTGACTCAATAGTGCCACGCGGCCGGCGATCGTCAAATCGAGGTTGAGTCTGGCTGACGCAAGTCCGACACAGCTACTCGTCAGTTGTCTTCCCTTGCATCGGTCGGGCACGCTTTAGCGGTGACGACGCACGGCGATCCCGCCACCCAGTCCGGCTCGCCCGCCGTCGCCGCCCGCACCGGCCCCACGGACGCCGGGGAGGACCCGCCCGCCACCACCGGTGACGACAGCCTGCCCGCGGCGCTCGCCGGCCTGCGGGCCGCGATCGGGGCGGCCCGGTTCCCGCTCGTCCTGCCCTCGGCCGCGCCCGCCCGGCGTACCGGCGCCGCCCTCACCGACCAACTGGACGACTACCTCATCCCCCGGCTCGCCCGGCTGGACGCGCCGCTGCTCGTGGTGGTCGGCGGATCCACCGGCGCGGGCAAGTCGACCCTGGTCAACAGCCTGGTGCAGGCCCGGGTGAGCGCCGCCGGCGTGCTCCGGCCGACCACCCGCTCCCCGGTGCTGGTCTGCAACCCGGCCGACGCCGCCTGGTTCCGCCAGGGCGAGCTGCTGCCCGGTCTCACCCGCACCAACGAGCCGAGCGAGGACCCGCGCACCCTGCACCTGGTCACCGCCCCCGCGCTCCCGGCCGGCCTGGCCTTCCTCGACGCGCCCGACATCGACTCGGTGGTCGACGCCAACCGGGCCCTGGCCGGCCAGTTGCTGGCCGCCGCCGACCTCTGGCTCTTCGTCACCACCGCCGCCCGCTACGCCGACGCGGTCCCCTGGGAACTGCTGCGCAGCGCCCGGTCCCGGGGCGCGGTGATCGCCATGGTGCTCGACCGGGTGCCGCCCGAGGCGACCGACGAGGTCGCCGCCCACCTGTCCGAGATGCTCGGCGCGCAGGATCTCGGCGCGGCGCCGCTCTTCGTGCTGCCGGAGACCTGGGTCGACGGCCAGGGGCTGCTGCCCGACCGGGTCACCGCGCCGCTGGCCGGCTGGTTCGCCCGGCTGGCCGCCGACGCGGACGCCCGGGCCGCCGTGGTCCGGCAGACCCTGGACGGGGCGCTCGCCTCGCTGCACCCCACCGTCGAGGGGCTCGCCGAGGCCGCCGAGGAGCAGGTGGCCGCCGCCGACGCGCTCGACGAGCGGGTCCGGGCCGCGTACCGGGGGGCACACCGAACGGTCGAGCAGGGGCTGCGCGACGGTCGGCTGCTCCGCGGCGAGGTGCTCGCCCGCTGGCAGGAGTTCGTCGGCACCGGCGAGTTCTTCCGCACCCTGGAGGCGCGGATCGGCCGGCTGCGCGACCGGGTGGTGGCCGCGGTGACCGGCCGGCCCGCCCCGGCCGCCGAGCTGCGGACGGCGATCGAGTCGCAGCTGGTCACCCTGCTGCGCGGGGTCGCCGCCGAGGCCGCCGAGAACGCGTACACCGGGTGGAGGGCACACCCGGCGGGAGCGGCGCTGCTCGAACCGGCGCTCGCGCACCCCGCCGCCGACCTGCCCGAGCGCGCCGAGCGGATGGTCCGCGACTGGCAGCGCGGGGTGCTG
Source organism: Micromonospora sp. CNZ280 (assembly GCF_011759515.1). Classification (NCBI taxonomy): domain Bacteria; kingdom Bacillati; phylum Actinomycetota; class Actinomycetes; order Micromonosporales; family Micromonosporaceae; genus Micromonospora; species Micromonospora sp. CNZ280. Next base: position 2,135,859 of record NZ_JAAOYP010000001.1, on the reverse strand, counting down.
GAGCTGGTCCGGGCGGAGGGCGGCGACAAGCGGTTCGTGGCCCGCACGGCGGCCTACGCGGTGAACGCCACCGGGCTGGCCGTGATGATCGCGGTGTTCGCCTCGACCGCGTTCATTCCGACCGGGCTGGAGGTGGCCACCGGCGCCGGCACCACCGTCGCCGCGCAGGCCGTGCTCCAGGCGATCTTCGGCGACCAGGCCGTGCGTACGCTCGCCAACAAGGCCCGGGCCGACCTGCTGGACCGGGTGCGGGCGCTGCTGGACGACGAGGCCGCCCGCTTCCTCACCCGCACCGAGCAGGCCCGGCCGGCCGCCGACACCGCCGCCGAGCTGCGCCGGGCCGCCAGCCGGGTGGAGGTCGCCCGGCACCGGAGCGGCTTCGCCGAGGCCACCGGAGCCCCCCTCCCGGCCGGGGAGGAGAGACTCCCGTGAGCGCGAGGATCGAGCCCGCCCGCCCGGCGACCGCGAACGGAGCGGGACTCCGGTGAACAACATCGTGGGGCGGATGCGCGAGGCGTTCCGCGGTGACCAGCGGGTGGACGCGGACGACCTGGTCGCCCGGCTGGAGGCGATCCGCCGGTTCCTCGGCCTGGTCGACGGTCACCTGCCGGACGCGCAGCTGGTCGCCGCGCACACCCTGGTGGAGCGGGCCGGCACCCGGCTCTCGCTCTCCCGCGACCACACCGTGGTGGCCCTCGCCGGTGCCACCGGCAGCGGCAAGTCCAGCCTGTTCAACGCGCTGGCCCGGCTGGAGCTGTCGCCGGTCGGGGTACGCCGCCCCACCACCGGGGTCACGCACGCCTGCGTGTGGGGGCCGCTGCACGGCGGCAGCCGGCTGCTCGACTGGATCGGCGTGCTGCCCCGGCACCGGTTCGTCCGGGAGAGCGCGCTGGACGGCGACGACGAGTCGGCCCTGCACGGGCTGATCCTGCTCGACCTGCCCGACTTCGACTCCGTGCAGCGCACCCACCGGCTGGAGGTGGACCGGCTGCTCGGCCTGGTCGACCTGGTGGTCTGGGTGGTCGACCCGCAGAAGTACGCGGACCGGGTGATCCACAGCAGCTACCTGCGCGAGTTCCACCGGCACCGGGACGTCACCCTGGTCGTGCTCAACCAGGCCGACCGGCTGCCCCCGGCCGAACTGCCCCGAGTGCTGGCCGACCTGCGCCGGTTGCTCGACGCCGACCAGCTCACCGGCGTACCGCTGCTGGCCACCACGGCCACCGAGCAGGCCGGCATCGCCGGGCTGCGGGAGGCGCTGGAGCGCACCGTGACCGAACGGCAGGCCGCGCTGCGCCGGCTGGCCGGCGACGTGGACGGGGTGGTCGCCGGGCTGGCCGACCTGGTCGGCCGCGACCAGCCGTCCGCCGGGCCGGACGCCGCGGTGGTCCGCGAGCTGAACCGGGCGCTGGCCGGCGCTGCCGGGGTGCCGGCGGTGGCCGAGGCGGTCGAGCTGGCGTACCGCCACCGGGCCGGCGCGGCGACCGGCTGGCCGGTGGTGCGGGGCTGGCGGCGGCTGCGCCCCGACCCGCTGCGCCGGCTGCACCTGGCCGGCCCCGCCGGGGACGATCCGGCGGAGAGCCTGGTGGCCGCCACCTCGGTGCCCGACCCGACAGCGGCCCAGCGGTCCGCGCTCGGGCTGGCCATCCGGTCGGTGGCCGAGGGCACCGGGGCCGACCTGCCGGCGGTCTGGCAGACCGCGGTGACCGCCGCCGCGCGGTCCCGCCGCGGCGACCTGCCGGACGCGCTGGACCGGGCGGTGGCCGGCACCGACCTCGGCATGGACCGGCGGCCGGTCTGGTGGCGGCTGGTGGGCGGCCTGCAGTGGCTGCTCACCCTGACCGCGCTGATCGGCCTGGGTTGGCTGGCGCTGGGCTACGCGCTGCGCGCGCTCGGCCTGCCCGCGCTGGACAACCCCACCGTCGGAGTGGTGCCGCTGCCGACCCTGCTGCTGCTCGGCGGGCTGCTGGCCGGGCTGCTGGTGGCCGCGCTGACCCGGCCGGTCGTGCGGCTGGCCGCCCGGCGTGCCCGGGGGCGGGCCGAGCAGCGGCTCACCGCCGCGGTGGCGACGGTCGGCGAGACGTACGTCCTAGCGCCGGTGCGGGTCGTGCTCGGCTCGTACGCCAAGGCCCGCGAGGCACTCCGGTCGGCCGCCCGCGAGTGACCGCGCAGCGCGCCGCACGGAGGACCGCGAAGCCCGGGCGCGCGGGGTCACCGGGGAGCCCGGCGGGTGGTCGCCCGGGGCCCGGCGCGGGTGGCCGGGTGCCCGGCGCGCGGGTGAAACGCTCGGCTCGCTACCGCTGACCGGGACGGCCCGGCGGCGTAGGGTCGACACATGGCCACGCCCCAGACCCCCTACGACGCGGTGCTCCAGGCCGCACGCGACGTGACCAGGCTGGACACCGCCCTCGACGCCGAGATGCTCGGTGCCGCGCTGCTCGGCAGCGTCTACGCGGTCGCCGAGACCGACCGCAGCGCCGCGGTGCGGGACTTCGTGGCCGGCTTCCTGGCCGCCACCTCCCGCCGCCGCACGGCCGCCGCCACCACCATCCGCTCCGTCTTCGCCGCCCTGGTGCCCGACGCCGAGGGCGCCGCCCGGGTCCGCCCCGGCGCCACCGCGCCGGCCTGGTCCGGCCAACTCGGCAAGGTGCACCTCACCGGCAGTTGGGCGTACGGCGACGTGTACGGCGACCAGACCTCCTACCTCGCCACGTTCGCCTACGACGACGCGGCCGGCGGCCCGGAGCACGCGCTGGTCGCCCTGGTCGACCACAACATCGGGATCACCAAGGACGTCTTCGTCGGCGGGCCGGCCGAGCGGATCCTGGAGCAGGTCCGGCAGATGTGCGCCGGCGACGAGTTGACCTGGTTCCGCGAGGAGGACCCGGCCCGGATGCACGGCGAGGTGAGCCGGCACCTGGCGATCACCGACGACCTCGGCGAGCTGCCGGGTGAGGGCTCGCTGGCCACCGACCGGGCGCTGGTGGGCGCGCGGCTGGCGCTGCTGCCGCACGGCGCGGTCCCGCCCGCCGACCCGGACGCCGTCGAGCCGCTCTCCGCGGCCGAGCGTACGGAGCTGGTGCGGCGGTTCCTCGCCTCGCCCGAGGCGGCCCGGTTCGGCCTGGACAGCGTCGACGGCCCGGAGCTGGCGTCCCTGCACTTCTGCCTGAGCCTGCTGCTGGACCACGCGGCGAGCTTCCCGGACGCCGACCCGCTGCGCTGGAGTCCGGCGGTGGCCGGGCTGTTCCTGCTGGACTGGGTGCACCGGCGGGCCGTGCTGGACATGGACGACGCCGCGATGCTGCCCCGGGTGCTACGCGCCTGGGCCGCGTACGCCGCCCGCCAGCGCGGGCTGCCCGAGCCGGCCGCGACGCAGACCGACACCGCGATCGAGGAAATGGTGCCGGAGTTCGCCCGGCTCTACAGCACCGGCGAGCGGCGTAGCCCGGCCACCGCCGCGGTCGCCCAGCTGATGGCCGACGGCGTCGACCCGGACGACCCGGCCGCCCTGGACGCCTGGATCGAGGCCAACCGCCACCGCCTGGCCGACGACGGCGCCTGACCGCAAACCTCATGATCCGCGGCGCGGACCAGGCGGGGCGGTCAGGGGGAGACCAGGGTCAGGCGGGTGGGGGCGATCGAGACCGTCAGGCGCTGGCCCCAGTCGAGGGTGAGGCGGTCGGTCTCCAGGCCGTCGGCGAAGGCCACCAACCCGTCGGACTCGGCGACCAGGTCCAGCCGGTCGCCGGCGGCGAGCCGGCCGGCGGTGAGGTCGACCCCGGTGACCGGGGACGGCCACGCCTCCCGGACGAACCAGCCGAGCGCGGCCTCCTCCGGGGCGGGCGGCGGCGGCGCGCCCGGACGGTCCCGCGCGATGGACGCACACCAGCCGGTCGCCCCCGTACCGCTGCCGACCACCACCCCGGAGGAGGAGTGCCGCTCCCGCCGGGTCCGCCCGCTCTCGCAGACCGATAGCAGGTAGCGGGCGGACTGGTGGGAGGCGTGCCCGACGTACACCTCGTTGAGGCCGACCAGCTCCTGGCCGTCGTCGAGGGTGGCCCGGACCATGGTCCGGGGCGCGGTCGGGGCCACGCCCGCCACCACCGCCGGCAGCAGGGCGGCGAGCGACCCGGCCCGGTGCCGGACCAGCACCCCGGCGTTGCGCCCCGGTTCGGGGTCCACTCCGATCACCGGCTGCCCGGACAGGTACTTGGCGACGTTGGCCACCAGGCCGTCCGGCCCGACCGCGACCACCACGTCCTCCGGTCCGAAGAGGAACCGGGGCAGGTCGTCGCGGTCCACCGCGCCGCGCCGCCAGTTCGCCGGCACGGCCGCCCCGACGGTGGTCAGCGCGGCCTGGAGCGCCTCGTGCCGGTCCACCACCTCGGCCAGGTCCCGACCACGTTCCCGCAGGTACCAGGCCGCCGCGGCCCGGGTGCCGTGCCGGGCCAGCAGCTCGTCCAGCTCGCTGCGGCGGCTCACCACCACCACCCGGGGGGCGAGCGTGCCGGCCCCGGCACCGCCGCCCGCCCGGGCGGCGGTCGCCCGGCCGCTCATCGGAGCCACTCCGGGGCCGGCCCGGCCCCGCCCCGCCGGCCCGCCGCCCGGGCCGGCCGGCACGTCGGGCCGGGCCCGATCGCCGCGCGACGGCTCGTCCCGCCGCTCATCGGGCCGGGGCCAGCCGAGCCAGCAGGTCGGACACCAGGTCGGGGGTGACCGTGAGCTGCCCGATCTGCGGCAGCTGCCCGGCCAGCTCCCGGACCGTCAGGGCCCGCAGCACCTCCGGCGGCAGGTCGGCGTACGCGGCCAGCTTCGCCGCCTCCGCCTCGGCCTCGGCGTGCCCGACCGCGCGCATCCCGTCGGCCCGGGCGGCGGCCAGCGTCCGCTCCTTCTCCGCCTCGGCGCCGGCCAGCACCCGGGCCCGTTCGGCGGCCGCCGCGTTGGCGACCTTCTCCCGCTCGGCCTTGCCCTGCGCGGCAGCGAGTTCGGCGGCGGCGTCCAGCTCGACCCGGCGCCGGGAGTTCGCGCCGTGCTGCTCGACCAGCTGCTGCTCCCGCCGGGCCAGCTCGATCTTGTTCTGCAGCTCGTTCTCGGCGATCGAGCGTTCCTGCTCGACCGCCTGGGCGCGCCGGGCGTAGGTGGCCCGGTCGGCCTCGACCTGCACCGCCTCCCGGGTGGGCGTCTGCAACGCGCGCTCCAGCTCCGGCTCGGGCCGGATGGCCACCACCCGGGCGCTGACCACCGCCACGCCGACGTCGGCGAGCCGGGGCTCGGCCGCCAGGGCCGCCGAGACCGCCTCCCGGACCGGCGCGATGGTGGTGAGCGCCTCGGCCAGCGGCACCCGGGCCAGCAGGTCGAGCGCGGGCTGCTGGGCCAGCTCGGCGAGGAGGGTGGCCACCTGGTCGAGCGGGCGGGACCGGGCCCGGCCGGTGCGCGGGTCGACCGAGAAGTCGAGCCGGGTCGCGGCGAGCGCCGGGTCGGCCACCCGGTAGGTCACCGTCGCCTGCACGGTGATGTCGGCGAAGTCGCCGGTACGGGCGTGGAAGAGCAGCGGCAGCTCCCGGTCGTCCACCGGCACCTCGCTGAGTACCGCCCGCAGCGGCCGGTACCAGAAGGAGAGCCCGGTGCCCTCCCGGCGCACCCGCCCAGCCACCTGCCACCGCACCCAGCTAGTCGGCGTCCCGCGCAGGTGGCGCAGGTGCAACCGCCTCGTCACATCGGCCATCGTCCCCACCTCTCTTTTTTCGTCTTTGCGACGATAAACGTTCTGCTAGATTCTCGTCAAGGTGGTGATAAAGATGGCCGAGTACCCGCCCTTCGCGGTGACCGTCGACCTGGTGGTGCTCACCGTCCGGGCCGACGAGCTGAACGTGCTGCTGGTCCGGCGCGGCATCGAGCCGTACCGGGGCCGCTGGGCGCTGCCCGGCGGCTTCGTCCACGTCCACGAGGACCTACCGGCCGCCGCCGTCCGCGAGCTGACCGAGGAGACCGGCCTCGCCGAGCCCGCCGGGCACCTGGAGCAGCTCGGCACGTACGGCCGGCCGGACCGGGACCCGCGCGGACGGGTGGTCACGGTGGCCTGGCTGGCACTCCTTCCCGGTCTCGGCAGCCCGGTCGCCGGCACCGACGCCGCCTCGGCGGACTGGCTGCCGGTCGCCCGGCTGACCCCCGGGCAGCTCGCCTTCGACCACGACCGGATCCTCGCCGACGGCGTGGAGCGGGCCCGGGCCAAGTTGGAGTACACCCCGCTGGCCGCGGCGTTCTGCCCGCCCGAGTTCACCGTGGCGCAACTGCGGGCGGTCTACGAAACGGTCTGGGGCACCCGGCTGGATCCGCGCAACTTCCACCGCAAGGTGACCGGCACCCCAGGCTTCGTGGAGCCGGTGGGACGCTCCACAGCGGGCGAACGGGGCCGGCCGGCGCAGCTGTTCCGGCGGGGTGCCGCCGCCCTGCTGCACCCGCCGATGCTGCGCCCGGCCTGAGCGGGGCGCGCTTCCGGCGCGGGCCGTGCTCGGCGCGCCCGTCCGGATCGGACGGCGGGGGCGCCGAGCCCTCGGACCGGAGGCGGGTCAGCGGAGGGTGGCGAAGACGACGCCCGCGATCAGCCCACCGAGCCCGCCACCGGCGAGCACCTGGGCCACCGTGTGGTCGCCCAGCCGCACCCGGGACCAGCCGACCAGAGCGAGCAGCGGCGCGGTGACCAGCAGCCGGGCGCCGAACGTCAGCACCAGCACCACCACCGTGCCGGCGGCCACCGCCGCGTGGATGGACAGCTTCCACCAGTGGCTCACGCTCACCGCGACCACCAGGCCGAGCACTCCGGCGGCGGCCAACGCCAGCACCGGGCGGGGCGCGCCGAGCGCCGCGAGCAGGGCCAGCCCGGCGGCCACCGAGCAGAGACCGAAGAGCAGCGGAACCCGGCGCTGCTCGCGGACGCCCACGTGGTGGTCGGTGAGCCGGCCCCGGCGCACCCCGCCGAGGATGTACGCGAACGGGATGCCGCTGACGAAGAGCGTGGCGAGCAGCCCCCAGGCCAGGCCGCGCACGGCCCCCTGGCTGCTGTGCCAGCCGACGACGATGGTCAGCGCGCTGACCAGCACCGCCGGCGCGGTCACCTCGGTGACGATCCGGGCCAGCCGCGCCCCTGGGCCGGGCCGGGCGGCGTCGGCCGGCGGGAGTTCCCGACTCACCTGCCGGCGGCCGGCACCGTACCCGTCGCCGGGGTCGGCGACGTCCGCGGTGCGGGGACCGGAGCGGCCGGCTCGGCCGGCTCGGACGGCTCGGCCGGCTCGGACGGCTCGGCCGGCTCGGACGGCTCGGCCGGCTCGGACGGCTCGGCCGGCTCGGACGGCTCGGCCGGCTCGGACGGCTCGGTGACCGGCGGGCCGGTCCGCGGTGCCGGCGTGCGCCGCGTGCCCGGGGCCCGCGGGCCGGCGGCCGGGCGCGGCGCCGGCGCCGGCGAACCGGTGGACGTCGGGGTCGGCCCGCCGGCGCTGGTCGGGGTGACCACCTCGGGGGTCGGCGTCGCCCCGGTGCTGCCGTCGGGGGACGGGGTCGCGTCGTCCGGCGACGTGGGCGGGCTGCCGGTCGGGCTCGGCGGCACGGTACCGCTGGTGCTGGTCTGCGGCGAGGGCGACGGGGACGGCGATGGCGAGGTGCCGCCGCCCGGCGGTCCGATGGGTGGGGGCGACGGGGACGGAGAGGGCGACGGCCGGGGCGGTGGGGCCGTCGTACCGCCGGGGGGTCGCGGGCGGCCGGGCGGCGGAGTCCGGGCCGGTGCCGGGTCGGCCGCCAACCCGGCCGGACCGGGCGGTCGGCGCCCGGCCGGCCGCCACGGGGCGGTGGTCGCCGGGCCGGCGGACGGCGTGGCGGGCGGGGTGACCGCCGGCTGGCTGGTCACCGGCAGCGGGATCACCACCGGGCCCACCGACGGCGTCGGGATGAACGGGGTGCTGGTGTCGGGCAGCGCGGTGCTGCCGACGGTGGCCGACCCGGTGCTGATCGCCGCCAGGATCGGCATCGACGCGGTGCCGGCCAGCAGGGCGACGGTGAACAGGTAGCCCCGCGAGGGGGCCGCCGAGCCCGGCGCGCGGTGCGCGCCGACCACCGGGCGGTAGCCGCCGGCCGAGCGGTTCCGGCCGAGCAGCGGAGCGCCCGGTCCCTCAGCTGGCTCGGACACCGCACACTCCTCGTCGTCGTCGGTCCACCGGAGCGATCGGACGGGCCGCGCCCAACCGGGAAGCGGCAAACCACTCGATCGGTGGCGATCCGCCCGCACCAGGGTGGCCCAGTGACGGTGCGTCAGCCAACCCGTTACCGCGTGTCGCCACGCGTATCTGGCCGAACGGTGACGAACCATCGCCGGATCGGTCGGGCGGCGATCGACGCGACACCGGGCGATCTGTGTAACGAACTGGGCGGCCACCGGGGTGCGGGGCGGGCGTACTGTGGGCCGCCTCACCCTTGATGCGAATATGGACCACGACGGCAACGCAGCCGCGACCTCCGCGCACCCTCGCGGCAGGCGCGGCGCGGCGCCGGCGCTCCCCGAACCGGGTTCGGCCTGAATCCGGCTCACGCCGCGCGGCAACCCCCACCGGGGCTAGGCGCGGCCGCCAGGAACCGGTCCGGCACCAGCCGGACAGGCGCAAGAGTTGCGCGGCCGGGTGACCCCCCGGTGCCGACGCAGACATGACAGGGAGAGACGGATGGCAAAGGGCGACCCCGGGGTCACCACCCGCGGCCGGCGGGCCGCACCCCGGTCGAAGAAGGCCGGGGCCGGCAAGGCCGGCGACCCGGAACTGGTGCAGCTGCTCACCCCCGAGGGCGAGCGGATCGAGAGCGTGACCGGGCCGGACGGCACCGAGTACCGCGTCGACTTCACCGACGAGGAGTACCGCGGCCTCTACCGGGACCTGGTGCTGGTACGCAAGCTGGACGCCGAGGCCACCGCCCTGCAGCGGCAGGGTGAGCTGGGCATCTGGGCGAGCCTGCTGGGTCAGGAGGCGGCCCAGGTCGGCTCCGGCCGGGCGCTGCGTACGCAGGACATGGCCTTCCCGACCTACCGCGAGCACGGCGTGCTCTACTGCCGGGGCATCGACCCGATCATGCCGCTCGGCCTGTTCCGCGGCGTCGACCAGGGCGGCTGGGACCCGAACGAGTTCAAGTTCAACATGTACACGATCGTGATCGGGGCGCAGACCCTGCACGCGACCGGGTACGCCATGGGCATCGCCATGGACGGCAAGACCGGCACCGACGACGGCGAGGCGGTCATCGCCTACTTCGGCGACGGCGCCACCAGCCAGGGCGACGTGAACGAGGCGTTCGTCTGGGCCGGCGTGTTCAACGCGCCGATGGTCTTCTTCTGCCAGAACAACCAGTACGCGATCTCCGAGCCGCTGGAGCGGCAGACCCGGATCCCGCTCTACCAGCGGGCCGCCGGCTTCGGCTTCCCCGGCATCCGGGTGGACGGCAACGACGTGCTGGCCACGTACGCGGTCACCCGGCACGCGCTGGACAACGCCCGGCACGGGCAGGGCCCGAGCCTGATCGAGGCGTACACCTACCGGATGGGGGCGCACACCACCTCCGACGACCCGACCCGGTACCGGATCGCCAGCGAGGTCGAGGCCTGGCAGGCCAAGGACCCGATCGCCCGGATGAAGGCGTTCCTGACCAAGCAGCAGCTGGCCGACGCGGACTTCTTCGCCGAGGTCGACGAGCAGGCTCGCCGCGAGTCGGTGCACCTGCGCGAGCGGGTGCTGGCCATGCCCAACCCGGAGCCGACCACCCTGTTCGACCACGTCTACCCCAACGGGTCGCCGCTGGTCGACCAGCAGCGTGAGCAGTTCAGCAGGTACCTGGAGTCGTTCGAGGGGAGCGCGCACTGATGGCCACGGAGACGCTCACCCTCGGCAAGGCCCTCAACGTCGGCCTGCGCCGCGCCCTGGAGAACGACCCGAAGGTCGTCATCATGGGCGAGGACGTCGGCAAGCTCGGCGGCGTCTTCCGGATCACCGACGGGCTGCAGAAGGACTTCGGCGACCAGCGGGTGATCGACACCCCGCTCGCCGAGTCCGGCATCATCGGCACCGCGATCGGCCTCGCCATCCGCGGCTACCGGCCGGTCTGCGAGATCCAGTTCGACGGCTTCGTCTACCCGGCGTACGACCAGATCGTGTCGCAGGTGGCGAAGATGCACTACCGCTCGCGCGGCAAGCTCAAGATCCCGATGGTGATCCGGATCCCGTTCGGCGGCGGCATCGGCGCGGTGGAGCACCACTCGGAGTCGCCCGAGGCGTACTTCGCGCACACCGCCGGCCTGAAGGTCGTCTCCTGCGCCAACCCGCAGGACGCGTACGTGATGATCCAGCAGGCCATCGCCTCGGACGACCCGATCATCTTCCTGGAGCCGAAGCGACGTTACTGGGAGAAGGGTCCGGTGGAGGTGGACGCGCCGCTGGCCGACGCGTACCCGCTGCACGCCACCCGGGTCGCCCGGCCGGGCACCGACGTAACCCTGCTGGCGTACGGGCCGATGGTGCGGACCTGCCTGGACGCGGCGACCGCCGCCGCCGAGGACGGCCGGGAGCTGGAGGTCATCGACCTGCGCACGCTCTCCCCGCTGGACCTCGGCGTGGTGTACGAGTCGGTGAAGCGCACCGGCCGGGCCGTGGTGGTGCACGAGGCGCCGTCCAACGTCGGGCTCGGCGCGGAACTCGCGGCCCGGATCACCGAGGAGTGCTTCTACTCCCTGGAGTCCCCGGTGCTGCGGGTGACCGGCTTCGACACCCCCTACCCGGCCGCCCGGGTGGAGGAGGAGTACCTGCCCGACCTCGACCGGGTGCTCGACGCCGTCGACCGCACCTACGGCTGGTGATCGGCATGTCGCGGATCAAGGAGTTCAACCTGCCCGACCTGGGCGAGGGTCTCACCGAGGGCGAGATCCTCAGCTGGCTGGTCGCGGAGGGCGACACCATCGAGTTGAACCAGCCGATCGTCGAGGTGGAGACGGCGAAGGCGGCCGTCGAGATCCCGGCGAAGTGGGCCGGCCGGGTGCAGGCGATCTTCCACCCGGAGGGCACCACGGTGGAGGTCGGCACCCCGATCATCGCGATCGACACCGACCCGGGCGCCGGGCCGGTGGAGACGCCGTCCGGCACCGCCGGCGGCGACCTGCCCACCCCGTCGGCGGCCTCGCTGGCCGCGGTCGAGGTGGCGCCCGCCGAGGGCATGGTCGAACCGGGTCTGATCGGCGGTCCCGCCCCGGGTGGCCGTACCGCCGTACTGGTCGGCTACGGCCCGCGTACCACCGCGGCGAAGCGCCGCCCGCGCAAGGGCGACGTCCCGGCGCAGGCCCGGCCGGCCGCGGCCGCCGCGGCGCCGGCCGCGGTCCCGCCGGTCGAGGCCGCCCCGGCCGCCGGCCGCAACGGCCACCCCGGCACGGGTGGGCTGGTGCTGGCCAAGCCGCCGGTGCGCAAGCTCGCCAAGGACCTGGGCGTCGACCTCGCCACGCTGACCGGCTCGGGCCCGCTGGGCTCGATCACCCGGGAGGACGTGCAGCGGGCGGCGGCCGGCGCCACGGCGGGCGCCGAGCCGGTCGCGGCGACGCAGCCGGCCAGCGCGGCCCCGAGCTTCGGCGCGGACCGCGAGCAGCGCATTCCGGTCAAGGGGGTACGCAAGCTCACCGCCGAGAACATGGTCCGGTCGGCGTTCACCGCGCCGCACGTGACCGAGTTCCTGACCGTCGACATGACCCGGGCGATGAAGGCGCTGGACCGGCTGCGCGACCGGCGGGAGTGGCGGGACGTGCGCGTCTCCCCGCTGCTGCTGGTGGCCAAGGCGGTGCTGCTGGCGGTCAAGCGGCACCCGATGGTGAACTCCACCTGGTCCGGCGACGAGATCGTGGTCAAGGAGTACGTCAACCTGGGCATCGCGGCGGCCACCGAACGCGGGCTGATCGTGCCGAACATCAAGGACGCCGGCCGGCTGTCGCTGCGGGAGCTGGCCGACGCGCTGACCGACCTGGTGCAGACGGCGAAGGCCGGCCGCACCTCACCGGCCGACATGTCCGGCGGCACCCTGACCATCACCAACGTCGGTGTGTTCGGGGTGGACACCGGCACGCCGATCCTGCCGCCGGGCGAGTCGGCGATCCTGGCCTTCGGCGCGGTCCGCGAGATGCCCTGGGTGCACAAGGGCAAGGTCCGCCCGCGCCAGGTCACCACGCTGGGGCTCTCCTTCGACCACCGGATCATCGACGGCGAGTTGGGCTCGAAGTTCCTGCGCGACATCGGGGACTTCCTCAGCGACCCGGAGGCGGCGCTGCTCGCCTGGACCTGACGGCTCGACAACCGGCGACGGCCGGTGTGCCAGGGGTGAACGCCCGGCACACCGGCCGTTACCGTTGGAGGACGAGAAACGTCGGCGAGACGGCCCTCTTACCTTTGATTATTCGGCAGGTGTCTCAGCTCACCTAATAATCGATGGAAGTTGGTCGCGTTCTGCGGTTCAATAGACACATCGACGGGCTGACAACCGAATAGCCAGGAGGAGACACCACCATGAGCATGATCGAGCGAATCCGGAACCGCCGCGACGCCAACCGCCGCGCCCGTGCCATCGAGCACGCGCTGCGCTCGGCCAACTCGCCCGCGGTCCGCGACGAGATCCTCGCCATCGCCCAGCGTCACATGAGCTGAGGCTCCACAACTTTCCTCACTCCTCCAGATCGACGACCCGCCCGGTCCACCCGGGCGGGTCGTCGGCGTTTCACAGCCCTCGGCACCGGGATTCCACCTCGCCGCAGCGCCCGGTACGGTGGGGCTCGGTCGTCGCCCGCCGACCCGGACCGGGGTCGGGCCGATAGAAGCTGCTCGACACCATCCGGCGACGCGGAGTGACGACGAGTGCTCCCCGGGCGCCCCCCGGGCCGCCACCGGATACGGTGCGGGGAGCCGGCACGGCCGGTACCGCCGGCGACGCCGGCAGCCCTGCCGAGCAGACCGATCGGCACCGGCGGCCGACATGTGATGGAGGAGGCGCACGCATGACGTCCGAGGGCCCGCACCACCCCGGCCAGGAGCCGGACGAGGTGTCGCCGGGCGCCGGCGGACCGGCGCCGTACGGCGACCGCCCGGCGCAGCAGCAGCACACCGGCTACGGCGTGACCACGCCCGATCTGGGCTGGGCCCCACCGCCCCCCGCGCAGCCGGGCCCACCCGCACCGGCCTGGGCCGCGTCCCCGGACCAGCCGCCGCACGCCCGGGGCTCCGCCCAGCCGCCGCAGCCGGGCGAGCCGGGCGCCTGGAACCCGCCCGGCGACGCGCAGCCCGCCTGGCTCGCCCAGGGTGAGCAGCCCGGCCAGCAGCCATGGGCCGCCGGCGGGTCCGCCGAGCAGCCCGGCTGGGCGCAGGGCGAGCAGTCGGCCCCGGCCTGGGCGCAGCAGCCCGCCGCCCGGGGCGCCGCCCAGGTGCCGTCCGCCGGCCCCGACGCCTGGCCCGCCCAGAACGGCGGCGGCCAGGATCCGGCGCAGTCCGGCGGCTGGCACAACGACCCGGCCCAGCAGGACGACCAGTCCCGCCAGCCCGACTGGGCCGCCCCGCAGCAGGACGACCCGGCCCGCTCCGGCGGCTGGGCCGGCGCGCAGCAGGACGAGCAGCCCGCCTGGGCGCCGGCCGAGCAGCCCGCCTGGGCGCCGGCCGAGCAGCCCGCCGCCCGGGGCGCCGCCCAGGTGCCGCAGGCCGCGCCGGCCTGGGGCGGCCAGGAGGAGCCGGCCGCCTCGGCCGGCTGGCACGACGAGCGCCCGGAGCAGTCCGGCGGTTGGGCCGCCGGGCAGCACGACGACCAGCCGCGGCAGCCCGACTGGGCCGCCGCGCCGCAGCAGGACGGCCCGGCCCGCTCCGGCGGCTGGGCCAGCACCGGTCAGGACGACCAGCCGCGGCAGCCGGGCTGGGCCGCGTCGGAGGACCGGTCCCCGGGCGGCTGGGAGGCTCCCGCCGAGCAGCGCCCCGGTGGCGCCTGGGGCGGATCGGCCGACGACCCGGCACCGGCCCGCGACGAGCCCGGCGCCTGGGGTGCCGCCGCCGCGCCGCAGCCGGTCGACCGGCCTGACGAGAACGGCTGGACGCCGGCGGAGCCGGCCGCCACGCCACCCGCCCGCGCCACCGCGTCCGTGCCCGGCGACGGCGGACCGCCGGTCTGGTCGCCGGTCGCCGCCGGGCAGCCGCCGCAGCGGACCGGCGCCGACCGGCCAGCCCTCGACAACGACCTGCCCTCGCGGACACCCAGCCTGCCCGACGTCGAGCCCTGGGATGCCGCCGAGGCGTGGGGCCGTGCCGACGCCGAGCCGGCTCGGCCCGGCAACGACCGGGAGGCCGACCGGGCCGAGCAGTCCCCGATCTACCAGCCCGCCCCGGGGCCCGGCATCTCGCCGGCCAACGCGGTGCCGCTGCCTCCGCAGGAGCAGCGGGTGCCGGGCGCCAGCCTGGCCGCCGCGCCGCCGGCCGACTACACCCCGCCCACCCAGTTCGCGCCGGAACAGCCCGCCTACGCCGAGCAGTCCGCCCGCGAGGGCGGCGCGCCGGCGTACGAGCGGGAGCAGCCGGGCTGGGGGCCGGCCGGATCGCGGCACGAGGAGCCGCAGTCCCCGGCCGGTCCGGTGGTGCCCGCCCCGCGTACCTCCCCGGAGGCCGCCGAGCCCGCCGCCGGCAGCGTCTCGGCGAGCGCCGCGGTGCCGCTGGCCAGCCGGGTGATGCCCCCCACCGACCAGGCGGTGCGACCGGCCGGCACGCCCGCGCCGCAGCCCCGGGTTTACGGGCGCCCGGCCCGCCCGGAGCCGGTGGACGAGCCGGCGCCGGCTGAGCAGGAGGCGGTCCGCCCCGAGCACGCCCCGCCGCCGCGGTTCGAGCCGACGCCGGAGCCCCGCTTCGACGACCGGTCGCCGGCCGGGCCGAACGGCTTCGCCGGGGCCGCCCCGGTCGCGCCGGCCTCGCCCGCGCCGCCGCCGGCGTTCCCGCCCGGGGTGCCCTCCTTCGTCGACGCGCCGCCGCAGAACCGGCCGGTGAACGGGGTCCGGCCGCACGCCGGCGACCGTCCGGCCGACCAGTTCGGCGGCCCGGCCGACCAGTTCGGCGGCCCGGCCGCCGGTGGCGGTACGCCGGTGGGCGCTGCCGTGCCCGGCTACGGTCCCGCCCCGACGGCCGACCCGGCCCCGGGCGGCGGCTTCCCGCCGTCGTTCCCGCCGCCGCCGCCGGCGCAGCAGCCGGCCGGCCCGTCCTGGGACCAGGCCCCGGCCGAGCAGAACCGGTTCGACGCGTTCAAGCCGGAGGCGGAGCCGAAGACCGAGGCGCCCACCCCCAAGGTGCGCAACGGCCGGGTGCTCGCCGCCGTGCTGGTCGCCGCCGTGCTGATCCTGGCCGTGCCGCTGGGTCTGCTGATGCTGCTCGGCAAGGTCGGCGGCTCCGACACGCCCGCGTTCGACCCGGCGGTCGGCACCTGCGTCAAGAAGTCCGGCGACGGCGCGGCCGCCGCGGACTGCGGCGAGGCCGGCGCCTTCACCATCGTCTCCAAGGTGGACGCGCCGGAGAAGTGCGCCGACCCGGCGCAGCCGCACGTGCGGCTCGCCGGCGACGGAGCCAGCCGGGTGCTCTGCCTCAAGCCGGCCGGGCAGTAGCCGTACGAGACGACCGGCGGGGCCACGGGTGACCGTGGCCCCGCCGCCGTTTCCGGCCCGGACGCGGCCCGACGTGCCCGGGGTCGGATGTGACGGAACCCGCGCCGGGGTACCGGCCGGAACAGCGGGTGTCGTCCGGCAGACTGGCGGCATGAGCGCACGAGTACGGGCACCGGAGCTGCGCGGCCGGGGCTGGCTGAACACCGGCGGTCGGGAGCTGAAGCTCGCCGACCTGCGCGGCAAGATCGTAATCGCCGACTTCTGGACCTTCTGCTGCATCAACTGCCTGCACGTACTCGACGAGCTGCGCCCGCTGGAGGAGAAGTACGGCGACGTGCTCGTGGTGATCGGCGTGCACTCGCCGAAGTTCGAGCACGAGAAGGACGCGGACGCCCTCGCCGCGGCGGTCGAGCGGTACGGGGTGCACCACCCGGTGCTCGACGACCCCGAGATGCACATGTGGCAGCAGTACGCGGCCCGGGCCTGGCCGACCCTGTCGGTGATCGACCCGGAGGGCTACGTGGTGGCCACCATGGCCGGCGAGGGGCACGCCGAAGGGCTGGCCCGGCTGATCGACGAGCTGATCGCCACCCACGAGGCCAAGGGCACCCTGCACCGCGGTGACGGCCCGTACGTGCCGCCGGCCGAGCCGGAGACCACGCTGCGCTTCCCCGGCAAGGCCGTGCTGCTGGAGAACGGCAACCTGCTGGTGTCGGACTCGGCCCGGCACTCGCTGGCCGAACTGGCGCCGGACGGCGAGACGCTGGTCCGCCGGATCGGCTCGGGCAACCGGGGCCGGGTCGACGGTCCGGCCGAGGCGGCCGGCTTCGCCGAGCCGCAGGGGCTCTGCCTGCTCCCCGCGCACGTCGCCGAGGTGGCCGGCTACGACCTGGTCGTCGCGGACACCGTCAACCACCTGCTGCGCGGCGTACGCCTGGCCACCGGCGAGGTGGTCACGGTGGCCGGCACCGGCCGGCAGTGGCGCTCCACGGTCGACGACCACGCGCACGACGCGCTCGCCGTCGACCTCTCCTCCCCCTGGGACCTGGCCTGGTACGACGACAAGGTGGTCATCGCGATGGCCGGGATCCACCAGCTCTGGTGGTTCGACCCGGTGAAGCGGACCGCCGGCATGTACGCCGGCACCACGGTCGAGGCGCTGCGCGACGGGCCGCTGGCCGACGCGTGGATGGCCCAGCCGTCCGGCCTGTCGGTCTCCGCCGACGGCGCCCGGCTCTGGGTGGCCGACAGCGAGACCAGCGCCATCCGGTACGTCGAGGACGGCGTCATGGGCACCTCCGTCGGGCAGGGCCTCTTCGACTTCGGCCACGTCGACGGGCCGGCCGCGTCGGCGCTGCTCCAGCACCCGCTCGGGGTCTGCGCGCTGCCGGACGGCTCGGTGCTGATCGCCGACACCTACAACGGCGCGGTTCGCCGCTACGACCCGGCGAGCGACCAGGTCTCCACGGTCGCCGACGGGCTGGCCGAGCCGAGCGACCTGGTGCTCACCCCGGACGGCGAGGTGCTGGTGGTGGAGTCCGCCGCGCACCGGCTCACCCGGCTGGCCCCGGGTGCGCTCTCCGCCGCCGGGGCGAGCACCGTGGACGGGCCCCGGCACCGCGCCGAGCGGAGGCCGACCGACGTCGCGGCCGGCGAGCTGACGCTGGACGTCATCTTCACCCCGGCGCCGGGGCAGAAGCTGGACGAGACGTACGGCCCGTCCACCCGTCTGGTGGTCTCCGCGTCCCCGCCGGAACTGCTGGTCGAGGGGGCGGGCACCGGCACCGAGCTGTCCCGCCGGCTGGTGGTCAACGGTGCCGTCGACGGCGGCGTGCTCCAGGTGACCGCGCAGGCGGCGACCTGCGACGCCGACGTCGAGCACGCGGCCTGCCACCTGACCCGGCAGGACTGGGGCGTGCCGGTGCGGGTGGTGGACGGCGGCGCGGCCCGGCTGCCGCTGGTGCTGCGCGGGCTGGACGCCTGAGGCGGGTCCGCGCCGCGCTCGGCTATCCGACGAACGGGGTGGGCGTCACGCCGGCGTCGATCAGGGCGGCGCGGACCAGTTCGGCGGCGGCCACCGCGGCGGGGCTGTCGCCGTGCAGGCAGATCGACTCCACCTGGCACGGGATCACGCTGCCGTCGACCGCGACCACGGTCCGCTCGGTGGCCATCCGGACGGCCCGGGCGGCCACCTCCTCCGGGTCGGTGACCAGCGCGCCGAACGCGGTGCGAGGCACCAGCTGCCCGTTGGGCAGGTAGCCGCGGTCGGCGAAGCCCTCGGCCACCACCCGTAGGCCGGCGCCGACCGCGAGCTGGGCGAGCATCGAGCCGGGCGCGCAGAGCACCGGCAGCTCGTGGTCGTACTCGCCGACGGCGGCGACCACCGCCGCGGCCTGGGACTCGTCGCGGGCCACGGCGTGGTAGAGCGCGCCGTGCGGCTTCAGGTAGCGCACCCGGCCGCGGAACACCCGGCAGAACGCGTCCAGCGCGCCGAGCTGGTAGATGATCTCGTCGCGCAGCTCCGCGAAGGCGTACGCGATGTGCCGGCGGCCGAACCCGGCGAGGTCCCGGTAGCCGACCTGGGCGCCGATCGCGACGCCCCGCTGGACGGCGGCCGCGCAGACCCGGCGCATGGTGGGCGGGTCGCCACCGTGGAAGCCGCAGGCGACGTTGGCGGAGGTGACCAGGTTCAGCAGCGCGTCGTCGTCACCGAGCCGCCAGATGCCGAAACCCTCGCCGAGGTCAGCGTTGAGGTCCATGGAACCTCACCGTAGTGCCTGGCCGGGCCTGCGCGAGCGGGGTCACGTCGGCCACCACCCCGACGACCGGGTAGCCGCCGGTGGTCGGGTGGTCGGCGAGGAAGACCAGTGGCTGGCCGTCCGCCGGCACCTGCACCGCGCCGAGCACGAGCCCTTCGCTGGGCAGTTCCCCGGCCACCGCGCGGGGTAGCGGCGCGCCGGTGAGGCGCGCGCCGACCCGGTTGCTCAGCGGGCTCACCGCGTACGCCGTGCCGAGCAGCCGGTGCAGCGCGTCCGGGGTGAACCAGTCGTGCCGGGGGCCGAGCCGCAGGGCCAGCCGCAGCTCGGCCGGGGCCGGCGCGCCGACGGTCAGGTCCACCGGGGCGGGCGGCCCGGACGGCGTGCCCAGCGGCAGCCGGTCGCCGTCGCGCAGCGGTGGCGGGCCGAGCCCGGAGTGGGTGTCGGTGGACCGGCTGCCGAGCACCGGCTCGACGGCGATCCCGCCGCCGACCGCGAGCCAGTTGCGCAGCCCGTCGGGGGGTGGGCCGATCCGCAGCACCGCGCCCGCCGGCAGTGACAGCGGTCGGCCCACGTCGCCGGGGCGGCCGTCGACCCGGACGGTGGTGCCGGCGCCGGTCACCGCTACCGTGGCGGCCCGGGAAAACCGCAGCTCGCAGCCGGTCAGGGTGATCTCCAGGCCGGCGGCCGACTCCGGGTTGCCGACCAGCCGGTTGGCCAACCGCAGCGCCGCCGGGTCGAGCGCGCCGGAGCGGGGTACGCCGAGGTGCGCCCAGCCGGGCCGGCCCAGGTCCTGGACGGTGGTGAGCGCACCGGCCCGGAGCACCTCGACGGTTGCCGGCGTCACGCGGCCACCAGGCGTACCTCGGTGCCGGGGGTGAGTCGGGCGGGCGGGTCGGCCCGCACGTCGAAGAGGGTCGCCCCGGTGCGCCCGACGAGCAGCCAGCCGCCCGGTGAGGCGCTCGGGTAGATGCCGGCGTACGGGCCGGCCAGGGCGACCGAGCCGGCCGGCACCCGGGGTCGCGGACTGGGCAGCCGGGGCACGGCCAGCTCGGCCGGCAGCCCGGTCAGGTACGCGAACCCGGGCGCGAAGCCGCAGAAGGCCACCCGGAACCGGGTCTGGCGCAGCCGCCGGACCACCGCCGGCACGTCCACGCCCCAGTGGCCGGCGACGGCGGGCAGGTCCGCCCCGTCGTACGTCACCGGAATCTCGACCGTCGCGGCGGCGGCCGTGGTGGCGGGCGGCCGCGGGGTCCAGCCGGCGATCCGGGCGGCGGTGGCCGCCGGGTCCGGCACGCCGTCGAGCAGGACGGTGGTGGCCGCCGGCACGATCTCGGCGGCGTCCAGCTCACCGGCGTCCCGGCGGCGCCACAGCTCGACCCGCCACGCCTCGACCAGTTCCGCGACGTCCGGTGCGGGCGCGGTGTGTGCCTCCGGTTCGGCGCAGTCGAGCAGCAGGGCGTGCGCCCCGACGGGTCGGATCCGCATCCGGCCATCCTCGCCGATCCGGCTGGGTGGCGGGAGGGTCGGAGGTCCCGCGGCAGGAGTGACCGGTTGCACTACCAACAAGTAACCTACGGTGCCGTAACCTATCTGCGTGACCACCTCCGCTCCGCTTCGGCTCAAGCCGGTCGACATCGGTAAACCCCGGATGCGCGGCTGGCTGCACACGTACGCGTTCTTCGTCGCACTCGTCTGCGGGATCGTGCTCTGCTCGATCGCCGCGACCCGGCCCGGCTGGGCTCCGCTGGTCAGCTGCGTCGTCTACAGCCTGACGGTCTGCGGGCTCTTCGGCACCAGCGCCCTCTACCACCGTCGGGTGTGGTCGGAGCGCGGCTACCAGATCATGCGCCGGCTGGACCATTCGATGATCTTCGTGTTCATCGCCGGCACCTACACGCCGTTCTGCGTCCTGCTGCTGGACTTCCGGCCGGCGGTGGTCATGCTGTCGCTGGTCTGGGGCGGCGCACTGGCCGGGGTGGCGCTCAAGCTGGTCTGGCCGCACGCGCCCCGCTGGGTCTCCGCGCCGCTCTACCTGGCCCTCGGCTGGGTGTCGGTGGCGATGCTGCCGGACATCCTGCGCCAGGGCGGGGTGGCCGCGCTGGTGCTGTTGATCGTCGGCGGTGCCATCTACAGCGTCGGCGCCATCTTCTACGCGCTCCGCCGGCCCAATCCGTGGCCCACCGTCTTCGGCCACCACGAGTTCTTCCATGCCTGCACGCTGGTCGCCGCGATCTGCCACCACATCGCCATCTACTTCGCGCTCTTCTCCTGACGGACGCGCGCCGGGGGCTCCGCGACGTCGCGGAGCCCCCGGCGGAAGCGGTCGGCGTCAGACGGTACGGCCCGGCCGGCGCACCTCCCGGTACTCCTGCACCACCCGGTCGTCCTGCACCGGCACGACGCGCTCGGCGACCACCCGGTCGTCCGGGGCGGGGGCGGCGACCACGGTGCGCCGCCGGGAGTTCCAGAAGTAGAGCGTGACGAGCAGGCCGGCGACCCCGGCGAGCATCAGCACCCAACCGACGACGCTCAGGTCGAGCCAGCCCAGATCCGCCTGCACGGCGAACGCGAAAATCGCACCCAGCGCGATCAGGAAGATACTGCCACCAATGCCCATCTCGGCGCCTCCTCGGCTGTCAGCTGGCGTTTCCCTCCGCCGCGGCCATCGGTGAGGTTGCGGCATCCATCGACTTACCCCGGCGCTGTGATCGCCAATCGGGCAAGCTGGGGACATGACGGACGCGTACGCCGAGGAACGGACGCTGGTGTTGCTCCGGCACGCCAAGGCCGAGCCCCCGGACGACGGGCCGGACGTGGATCGGGGCCTGTCCGTACGCGGGGAGGCCGACGCCGCCGCCGCCGGCGCCTGGCTGGCCCGGCACTGCCTGCTGCCCGACGTGGTGATCTGCTCGGCCTCCCGGCGCACCCGGCAGACCTGGCACCGGGTGGCGTTGGGCATGACCGGTACGCCGCCGGAGGGCGGCCCGGCCGGCCCCGCGCCGACGGTGCGGTACGAGGCCGACGCCTACGAGGCGCAGCCGGAGGACCTGCTGGCGCTGGTCCGGCGGGTCGACCCGGCCGCCCGGACGGTGCTGCTGGTCGCCCACAACCCGGGCATCTCGCTCTTCTCCGCGCTGCTCGACCCGGAGCGGGCGGACCAGGACGGCCTGCGCACCAGCGACATGGTGGTGCACCGCACCGGGGTGACCTGGGCGGAACTCGGCCGGGGGCGGGCCGTGATCACCGACCGGCACACCGCCCGCGGCTGACCGCGCCGGCACCCGCGGGTGGGCGTCGACGAGCCACCCGCCCGGTGCTCGGCGGGTGGCTCGGTGCCGCTGGTGGCGCGGCGCTCAGCAGGCGGTCCGCAGGCCGTCGGCCGGCTCAGGAGGGCGGCGCGGTCGGCGGCGGCGGATCCGGTGGGGGCGGCATCATCGCGGTCGGGTGCGACAGCCGGTTCTCCTCCACGATCAGCGTCCGCGCCCGCTTGCGCCGGTCCTGCCAGAACCAGAGCGTGGTGAGCAGTACGGCCAGCCCGGCCAGGATGAAGACCCAGCCGACCGCGCGCAGGTCGACCCACCAGACGTTGGCCCGGATGGCGAAGGTCAGGATGGCGCCGATGGCGATGAGAAAGATCCCGCTACCAATGCCCATGTGCGCTGCACTCCCCCGTGCGGTGGCTCTGGGCGTGCTCTGACGTTCGTCGCGCGAGGGTTACCCGCCACACCGACGGGCTACCCGGCCGGCACCGGCAAATCCCGCGACTTCCCACCTGAGCGCGGTCGCACCCGGTATGGGCGACCCCGGGGCGATCCGGACGGCAGGGACCGGGCCCGGCACCTGTGCTCTGCCTCCCCACCGACGCGCAGGTACCGGGCGGTAGGTAATGCATGGGTTGAGGGCAGAGCACAGGCGGTTTCGGGGGCGCCTGGTGCGTAGCCGACCGCGACCGGGACGGCACCCGGCCCGGAGACACGCCGACGGCCGGCGGGCTGCTGCCCGCCGGCCGTCGGTGCCGGGCCGGTGCCGGGTCGCCCCGGCTGCGCCGCCGCGCCGGGGCGCGGTACGGCGTGCCTCAGAAGGCCTCCTCCGGGAGGTCCATGACGTCCAGGTCGGTGCCCTCGATGATCCGCCGGTCGGCACCGATGCGGGGCAGCACCTCGCGGGCGAAGAACCGGGCGGCGGCCACCTTGCCGGTGTAGAACGCCTTGTCGGCGGCGGACACCTCGCCGTTCAGGGCGGCCAATGCCACGTCGGCCTGCCGCTGGAGCAGCCAGCCGACCACCAGGTCGCCGATCGCCAGCAGGAACCGGCGGCTGCTCAGACCGACCTTGTAGAGGGCCCGGGTGTCACCGCCCTGCGCCTCGCCCAGCCAGCCGGTCATCACGCCGAGGATGTTCTGCACCTCGGCGAGCGCCTTGCCGAGCGCCTGCCGCTCCTCCTTGAGCTGGCCGTTGCCGCCCTCGGTGGTGATGAACTCCTGGATCTCGGCGGCCACCGCCATCAGGGCCTTGCCGTTGTCCCGGACGATCTTCCGGAAGATCAGGTCGAGGCTCTGGATCGCCGTGGTGCCCTCGTACAGGGTGTCGATCTTGGCGTCCCGGACGTACTGCTCCAGCGGGTAGTCCTGCAGGAAGCCGGAACCGCCGAAGGTCTGCAGCGCCTCGTGGCCGAGCAGCTCGTACGCCCGCTCCGAGCCGACGCCCTTGACCAGCGGCAGCAGCAGGTCGTTGACCCGCTTGGCCAGCTTGGTCGCCTTCTCGTCGCCGGCCGCCTCGGCGATGGCGACCTTGTCCTGCCAGGACGCGGTGTAGAGGACCAGCGCGCGCAGACCCTCGGCGTACGACTTCTGCAGCAGCAGCGAGCGACGCACGTCCGGGTGGTGGGTGATGGTCACCCGCGGCGCGGTCTTGTCGGCCTGCTGGACCAGGTCGGCGCCCTGCACGCGGTTCTTCGCGTACTCCAGGGCGTTCAGGTAGCCGGTGGAGAGGGTGGCGATCGCCTTGGTGCCGACCATCATCCGGGCGTACTCGATGATCATGAACATCTGCCGGATGCCGTCGTGCTTGTCGCCCAGCAGCCAGCCCTTGGCCGGCACGCCGTGCTCACCGAAGGTCATCTCGCAGGTGTTCGAGACCTTGATGCCCATCTTGTGCTCGACGTTGGTGGCGAAGACGCCGTTGCGCTCGCCCAGCTCGCCGGTCTCCTCGTCGAAGTGGTACTTCGGCACGACGAACAGGGACAGGCCCTTGGTGCCCGGGCCGCCGACGCCCGCCACGCCGACCGGCCGGGCCAGCACGTAGTGGACGATGTTGTCGCTCAGGTCGTGCTCGCCCGAGGTGATGAAGCGCTTGACGCCCTCGATGTGCCACGAGCCGTCCGGCTGCGGGATGGCGCGGGTGCGGCCGGCACCCACGTCCGAGCCGGCGTCCGGCTCGGTGAGCACCATGGTGGAGCCCCACTGCTTGTCGATGAAGAGCTTCGCCCACTTCTTCTGCCGCTCGGTGCCCTCGACGTGCAGCACGTGCGCGAAGGACGGGCCGGAGGCGTACATCCAGACCGGGGCGTTCGAGCCGAGGACCAGCTCGGCGAGCGCCCACCAGAGGGCCCGCGGGGCGTTGGTGCCGTCCAGCTCCGGCGGCAGGTCGAGGCGCCAGAACTCGGATTCCATGAAGGCCCGGTACGACTTCTTGAACGACTCCGGCAGCGGCGCGGTGTGCGTGGCCGGGTCGAAGACCGGCGGGTTGCGGTCGCTGTCCGAGTAGCTGGCGGCCAGGTCCTCGCGGGCGAGGCGGTCGACCTCGGCGAGGATGCTGCGCGCGGTGTCGACGTCGAGATCCGAGTACGGCTCCTGGCCGAACGCCCGGTCCGCCCCGAAGACCTCGAAGAGGTTGAACTCGAGGTCCCGAAGGTTGCTCTTGTAGTGGGTCATGCTCGCTGGCCCCGCTTCCGGACAGGTGTTACCGATCAGTAACCCAGACTGTATTACTCGCGGGTAGGTACCGACAACCCGGTTCCGGAAGTGACAGCGATTACACACTTTCGGTTCAGCTGTCGGCCAGGCGCGGTACGCCGCGCCGGCGGCGGCCGCGCTCAGCTCTCGGCGGCGCCGACCTCCCAGCTGGGGACGGGCGTGTCCGAGCCGCCCCGGGATCCGGTGTACTCCATCAGCACCAGCGCGATGTCGTCGTCGAGCCGGCCGTGCACCCACTCCACCAGCGCCGTCTCCAGCGACGCCAGCCCGTCGGCGACGGTGCCGTGGCCGAGCAGCCGCCAGGCCCGGTCGGCGGTGGGGAAGAACTCGCCCTCCCGCCGGGCCTCGCCGAGCCCGTCGGTGAAGAGCAGCAGGCGGTCGCCCGGCTCCAGCCGCTCCACCCGGGGCCGGACCACCGGCATGAAGCCCAGCGGTGGGGCGGGCGCCGGCGGTTCCAGCGGGATCACCGCACCCCGGCGCAGCAGCAGCGGCGACGGGTGGCCGCAGTTGACGATGGTGAGCGTCCCGCCCCGCTCCTCGACCAGCGCCGCGGTGACGAAGTCCTCGTCGCCGACGCTGCGGGCCACCGCCCGATCCAGGTCGGCCACGACGGCGCGCAGGTCGGCCCGCTCGTACGCGACGTGCCGGTAGGAACCCAGCACGATGCTGGCCAGCCGGACCGCCTCCAGCCCCTTGCCCCGTACGTCGCCGATGATCATACGGACCCCGTACGGAGTGTCGATCGCCTCGTACAGGTCGCCGCCGATCTCGGCGGTGGCCGTGGACGAGATGTACCGACCGGCGACCGAGAGCGTGCCGACCTGCGGGCCGAGCGGGCGCAGCACCGCCTGCTGGGCCACCGCCGCCAGCTTGGACAGCTCGGCGATCTGCTCGGCCTGCCGCTGCCGCACCGCCGCGACGGCGGCCGCGATGCCGGTGCCCAGCGCGATGCCCACCACCGCGACCGTGGTGGCCAGCGAGGCGGCCTGCTCGGCCAGGGCGAAGCCGGCCCCGAGCACCGTCGCGGCGGCGCCCGCGCCGAGCACCACCCGCCAGGACGCCAGCGCCGCGGCCAGGAACGGGGCGGCCACCATGAGCGCGATGTAGTTCGCCGCCCGGCCGTCCGCCAACTCCACTGCGGAGACGATCGCGAGCAGGACGAGGGCCGCGCCGAGGCCGGCGCGGGATCCGGGGCTCAGCGGGCCGCGGCCCGACTGGAAGGGATGCGTGCGTACGAGGGACAGCATGCCTGATGGACGTGAACGGTTGAATGAACCTGGCCCGTCGACCGAGGAGGTTCTGGCCGCGCGGACCCCGTCGGCGGGCCGATCGCCGTCCGGCACGGGCTCAGCCGAGCACCTCGTAGCGCACGTCCACGTGCCCGAGGTCCAGCGACGCGATCTCGGCGAAGGCGGCCCGGGACAGGTCGATGCAGCGGCCCTCGATGAACGGGCCCCGGTCGTTGATCCGTACGGTCACCGACTTGCCGTTGTCCGGGTTGGTCACCCGGACCCGGGTGTTGAACGGCAGCGTCTTGTGCGCGGCGGTCAGCGCGTCCGGGTTGAAGTTCTCGCCGTTGGCGGTCAACTGGCCGTCGGAGTAGAAGGAGGCACCGCACGAGCCGCTCTCCACCACCGTGGTGGTGGCGGTCTTCTTCACCGTCGCGGTCGGCTTCGGGCTGGTGGTGCGGGGCTTGCCCCGGGACGGCGCCTGCGGCGACCGGGTGGCCGCGGGGCTCGCGGTCACGCTCGGCGACGGGCTCGCGCTCGGCGAGGCGGGTGCGGCGCTGGTGGGCGTGGCCGGCGACAGGTCGACGGCGACCGGCCGCGCCGGCTCCGAGCCGGCGGTGAGCTGCACGGCCCCCACGGTGCCGCCGACGGCGAGCGCGACGCCGAGCGCCGCGGCGGCCGCGATCCCGGCCGGCGAGGAGAACCTGCGGGTACGGACGTGGTGCCTACCAGCCACCGGAACCGGTCCTTTCGCGATCTGAACAAACCGGCTCGGACCGTAACGAGAGAAGCACTTCCGAAGTCAACGTGATCATGATGGTATGCCCGAAATTGCGGTGATACGTGTAGCCGATCATCCGACCCGAGGTGGGCCGCGCGGCCCGGTGACCGCCCGCCCCGACCGGGCCCGCGCCGATCCCGCAGGATGGGTGACATGCCCGCTGAGCTGAGCGAACGTCTGGCCGAGTTGTTCCGCTGGTTCGATCCCGGCCCCGGCGCCAGCCACCTGGTCAGCGACGTCTCCGGCTGGTGGCGGGATCCGGACGTGCTGGCCCGGCTGGGTCCGGCCCTGGTGGAGCCGTTCCGGGCGGCCCGGCCCACCGTGGTCGTCTCCCCGGCGGTCACCGGCTTCCTGCTCGGACCGCTCGCCGCCACCGCGCTCGGGGTGGGTTTCGTGCCGGCACACAAGCCGGGCGACGGCCGCCTGCCGGCCGGACCGCTGACCTGGGCGCAGAGCCCGCCGGACTTCCGCGGCCGGCGGGTGGACCTGGCCGTGCGGGACCACGCCCTCGACCGGACCGACCGGGTGCTGGTGGTGGACGACTGGGTGGCCACCGCGGCGCAGGTGCGCGCGATCTACGAGATCTGCGCCGCTCGGGGGGCCGAACCGGTCGGCACCGCCGCCGTGGTCCTCGACTGCGCCCCGGAGGTCGCCAGCGAGCTACGGATCCGGGGCCTGGTGACGGCCGACGCCCTGCACCCCTGACCGGCCCGGCGGGGCCGCGTCGCTGCCCGCAGCCGCGGCGAGTGGGCGCGGCACCGGGGCGGCCGGCCGGCTCAGCGGACGAACTCCTCCACCGCGGTGCAGACCCGGCCGAGCGCCTCGGCCGAGCGGGCCAGCGGACCCGGCACCATCAACGCGTGGTCGGCCTGGTCGAGTTCCACCACGTGCGGGGTGAGCCGGCGGGCGACCGCGCCGTCCCAGGACGGGTCGGCGGTGCCCCCGACCAGCAGGAACGGTGCGGTGGCGCGATCCAGCGCGTCGACCACCGGCGGCATGTGCAGCAGCGGGGTGAGCCAGACGGCGGGCAGCCCCCGGTCGGCGGCGAGCGGCGCGGCCAGCGTACCGAGGGACTTGCCGACCAGCAGTTCCATCCGCCCGGTGAGGGTCGGGGCGACCTGCCCGGTCACCCAGTCGGCGGCCGCGTCCGCCCCGTCCCGGTCCGACCCGAGCCGCTCGGGCACCTGCCAGGAGATGGCGTGCAGGGCGAAGCCGGCGCGGCGCAGCGCCTCGCCGAGGTAGAGGAAGAGCGGGAACCGGGTGTCGTAGCCTCGGCCGGGGATGAGCACCGCGCGCCGGTCCGCCATGGCCGCCTCCTGATCGTCGATCCGCCCACCGTATCGCCGGACGGTCGGTCCATGGGCCGCAAATGTCGCGACCCCCGACCGTCCCGGGCGTAGCCTCGGCAGGATGTGGCCTCGGATCGGTGGACTGCGCACGCTCGCCCTCGGCACTCCCGGCGAGCTGCGGACGCGGCTGAACACGCTGGTGCTGGCCGGGGTGAAGACCGCGACCGCCGGCCTGCTCACCGAGTACGCCGAGGAGGGCGAGGAACTGGAGCACGTCGGCGAGCGGCTGGTTCTCGTCGACGACACGGACGCGCTGGCCGGCGTCGTCGAGGTGACCGGCGCCGAGGTGGTCCCGTTCGCCGAGGTGTCCTGGGACTTCGCCCGCTCGGAGGGGGAGGGCGACCGGTCGATCGAGGAGTGGCGGGCCGGGCACGCGGCCTACTGGGCCCGGGTCGGCACCCCGGTGACCGACGACACCGACATCGTCTGCATCCGCTTCCGGCTGGTCTCCGGCGGCGAGGGCGGCCTGGCCACCGGAGACCTCGGCCCGTAGCCGCCGGTGACCGGCGGGCCGGAGCGGTCAGCCGCGGCGCAGCTCGGGCAGCAGCCGGGTGGCCACGTCCACCAGCACCTCCTCGTCGCCGGCGTACCAACTGCCGGCCCGGGGCCAGTGGGTCACCACGTCGGTGAAGCCGAGCGCGGCGGCACGCTCGACCTGGTCGGCGAAGAACTGGGCGGTGCGCAGTGAGAAGACCGGCGCCGAGTCGAGCGAGAGGTAGCGGTCCAGGGTGGCCGGGTCGCGCCCGGCGGCGGCCAGCGTCTCGTCCAGCCGGGCGCACAGCTCGCCGACCCCGTCCCACCAGCTGTCCAGGTCGTCGCCGCCGGGGCCGGTGGTGACCCAGCCCTGGCCGAACCGGGCCACCAGCTTCATCGAGCGGGGCCCGTTCGCCGCCACCACGAACGGCACCCGGGGCTGCTGGACGCAGCCGGGGTTGTTCCGGGCGTCCACCGCGGCGAACCAGTCGCCCCGCCAGGTCGTCCCGTCCTCGCGCAGCACCAGGTCCAGCAGCTCGGTGAACTCGCCGAACCGGTCAACCCGCTGCCGCGGCGGCAGCGTCTCGCCGCCGAGCACGGCGGCGTCGAAGCCGATGCCTCCCGCGCCGAGGCCGAGCAGCAGCCGGCCGCCGGAGATGTCGTCGAGCGCGGTCACCTGCCGGGCGAACGCGGCCGGATGCCGGAAGTTCGGCGAGGCGACCAGCGTGCCGAGGCGGATCCGGGAGGTCACCGTCGCGGCGGCGGTCAGCGTGGGCACCGAGTCGAACCACGGCCCGTCGACCAGGTCCCGCCAGCCCAGGTGGTCGTACGTCCAGGCGTGGTCGAAGCCCCACTCGTCCGCCTGCCGCCAGCGGCGCTGCGACTCGGACCAACGCTGGTCGGGAAGGATCACGATGCCAATCCGCATGATCAGCAGCCTAACCACGGGCACCGACAACCCGGCCGGGTCGCGCTCTTGACCTTGACGATGTATCGATGATCTAAATATGGGTCACACCGCCGCCGAGACCCGGCTGCGCCCGCTCCGCCCGCGCACCGCCTGACCCGCACCACATCTCGAAGGGACGGCCATGCCGCCGACCGGCGATCCGCTCGCCCGCCGCTACCGGCGGCTGCTCTGCTGCCATCCGCGCGCCTACCGCCGCGCCCGCGGCGAGGAGATGGTCGGCATGCTGCTGGACGCCGCGCCGCCCGGCCGCACCCGGCCGACCGTGCGGGAGGCGGTCGACCTGCTCCGGCACGGGCTGCGCTGCCGGCTCGGCCGCCCGGCCAGCCGTACCGTGGGCGTCTGGGCGATGCTCGCGGCCGTCATCTGCGGGCTGTTCACCGCGGCCGCCGCCACCCGGGTCGCCTGGGAGACCTCCCACCCGCAGCCCGACCGCGCCGAGGCCGCCGCGCTCTTCGCCGAGGTGTTCCCCGGTCACCGGCTCGGCGACGTCGACCCCGCGGCGGCCCTGTTCACCTTCTACAGCCAGCCGCTGCGGCTACGTAACCTCGACCAGGTGCTCTTCCCGGACGGGGGCGAGTACCAGCAGGGCGAGACGGTGTTCACCGCGGCCGGCGCACCGCCCGTGCCCACCGAGCAGACGCTCGCCGACACGCGGCGGCGGCTCGGCGAAGCCGGCTGGCAGCTGTACGAGCCGACGGTCAGCGGGGATTCCGGCTGCACCGACAAATGGTGCGCCTCGGTCGTGCGGTTCACCGAGACCACCGTCCTGGCCCGGCGCGGCGACACCGTACTGCGGGTGACGATCACCTCGCCGCCGCAGGGCGTGAGCAGCTATCTGGTGGTCACCATGAACCGGGCCGCCCCACCGGCGGTGCTGCCCGCCGGCCTGGTCGGTGGCCTGCTCGGCGCCGGTCTCGGCTGGCTGCTCTTCGGGTGGGCGAGCCGGCGTACCGAGGCCGCGCACCCGGCCCGCGGCGCGGTCACCGTCCTGTTCGCGGTGAGCATGTTCCTGTGGTGGTCACCCGTCCTGCTGGCCGTCCCGCACCTGCTCGGCCATCACCTCGACGAGCCGCACCCGACCTGGCACCCGCTGTGGGAGTGGCTCGGGCAGCCCGCGCTCGCGCTGTTCTTCGTGGCCGGCGCGATCTGCGCGCTGCTCGGGCTGGCGCTGGCCGCCCTGCCGCGCCGCGCCGCCGACCCGCTGCCCACCGCCGCGGCGAGCTGACCGCCGGCGGAAACCCGGTGGGCGGCGGCACTCCCGCCTCGTACGCTGCGCCGCGTGGACCAGTCGATGCCGCACACCGTGGACAGCCTCGCGTCGGACCTGCGCGCCCTCGGCTTCGCCGCCGGTGACGTGGTGCTGGTGCACTCGTCGTACCGGAGTCTCGGGTTCGTCGCCGGTGGCACCCAGGCGGTCGTGCAGGCGCTGCTGGCCGCGACCGGCCCCGACGGCACCCTGGTCGTGCCGACCCACACGCCGGACAACACCGACCCGGCCGGCTGGCGGCACCCGCCCGTACCGGCGGCGTGGTGGCCGGTGATCCGGGAGCGGACGCCCGGCTTCGACCCGGCCCGCACGCCCAGCCGGTACATGGGGGTCCTGGCCGAGACGGTCCGCACCTGGCCGGGGGCGCTGCGCAGCGACCACCCGCAGGTCTCCTTCGCCGCCCTCGGCCGGCACGCGGCGGAGGTGGTGTCCGGGCACCCGCTCGACGACGCGCTGGGCGAGCGCTCGCCGCTCGGCGCGGTGTACCGGTTGGCCGGCAAGGTGCTGCTGCTCGGCTGCGGGTACGACTCGAACACCTCACTGCACCTCGCCGAATACCGCCAGGCCGCGCCGCCGCGCGCGGCGACCGGGTCGTCCCTGCGGCAGCCGGACGGGACCAGCCGGTGGACCACCTGGGTCGACGTCGTGACCGACGAGAGCGACTTCGACCGCCTGGGCGCCGACTTCGACGCCACCGGGCAGGTGACGACCGGCCGGGTCGGCGGGGCGACCGCCCGGCTGATGCCGCAGCCCGCCCTGGTCGATCACGCCACCGCCTGGATGGCCGCGCACCGGCACTGACGGTGCGCACCTGATCCGGTCGCCGGCGGGTCAGGCCGACAGGTCGGCGGCGCGGTCCAGCAGGGCGCGCCGCTCGGGCTCCGCCCGGCACATCGCGGCGGCCCGCCGGAACAGCGCCGCCGCCCGCTCGCGGTCCCCCCGGCGGGCGGTCAGCTCGGCCTCGGCCGCCACGGCCGGCGGATAGCCGTCCAGCGCCCCGCCGGCGCGCGCCTCGGCCAGCAGCGTCAACCCGGCCGTCGGCCCGTGCGTGAAACCGTGCGCCACCGCCCGGTTCAGCCCGATCACCGGTGACGGCTGGATCCGGGCGAGTTCGTCGTACGCCCGGGCGATGGCCGGCCAGTCGGTGGCCGCGGCGGAGGCGGCGGTGGCGTGGCACGCGGCGATCCGGGCCTGGAGGGCGTACGGGCCGGCCGGGCGCACCCGGGCCAGGATGTCGACGGCCTCGGCGATCGCCGCGTGGTCCCAGCGGGCCCGGTCCTGCCGGTCGAGGGTGAGCAGGTTGCCGTCGGCGTCGCGCCGGGCGTCCCGGCGGGAATGCTGCAACAGGAAGAGCGCGAGCAGCGCGGCGACCTCGGGCTGGTCCGGCATGAGCCGGACGAGCAGGCGGGCCAGCCGGATCGCCTCGTCGGCGAACGCGGGCTCACCGTCGGCGTCGTAGCCCCGGGTGAAGAGCAGGTAGAGCACCGCGAGGACGCCGGGCAGCCGCTCGGCGAGCATCAGGCCGGTCGGCACCCGGTAGGGGATGCCGGCGGTGGCGATCCGGGTCTTCGCCCGGGTCAGCCGCCGGGTCATCGTCGACTCGCTGACCAGCAGGGCGCGCGCGATGTCGGCGGTCGGTACGCCGCAGACCACGCGCAGCGTCAGCGCCACCCGGGCGTCCAGCGACAGCGCCGGATGGCAGCAGGTGAAGACGAGCCGCAGCCGGTCGTCCACGATCTCGTCCCCGGTCGCGGGCTCCGGGCCGACCGCCCTGGATTCCGGGCCGGCCAGCGTGAGCAGCGCCAACTCGTGCAGCTTGCGGCGTTCGACGGAGGCCCGGCGCAGCACGTCCAGCGCGCGGTTGCGGGCCACCGTCATCAGCCAGCCGCCCGGGTTGGCCGGCACGCCGTCGCCGGGCCAGCGTTCGAGGGCGAGCGCCAGCGCCTCTTGGGCGCAGTCCTCGGCCAGCGTCCAGTCCCCGGTCACCCGGATCAGCGCGGCGACGATCCGGGCGTACGAATCGGCGCAGGCGGCCGCGACGGCCTCCGCCGTCGCGGCCGCCGGTGTGTCAGTCACCCGGCTGGTCGGCCAGGTCGGCGAAGGGTCGCAACTCGATCCGACCCGCCCGGGCCATCGGGTGGCTACGGGCCACCTCGATCGCCTCGTCCAGGTCGGCGCACTCCAGCAGGTCGAAGCCCACGATGACCTCCTTGGTCTCGGCGAACGGACCGTCGGACACCAGCAGTTCGCCGTTACGCACCCGGACGGTGGTGGCCGCCGACGTCTCGGCCAGCACGTCGCCGGTCAGCCGGCGGCCACGGGCGTCGTTCTCGGCCACCCACGCCTCTATGTCGGGCCAGTTCTCCTGGTCGGTGTCCGGCTCGGTGTCGCTGCAGACGAACATCATGTACTTCATCTCGCACTCCCTGGTCAGCGGTCTCAACCAGGGTGACGAACGAGTGGACCGGTTCCGGACCACCCGGGCCAAGAATTTTCCGCCGACGGCGCCCGGGGGTCGCCTGGCGCCGCCGTTGCCGGATGGGGCAAGCTGGGTGGGAACGCGACTGGCGGCACGGGGATGGCACCAACCATCGGGGAGCTCGCCGTGGGAGTCGACCGCCTGGGCACCCACGTTGGGGGAGCCATGCCCATCGCCGACGATACCGTCGTGACCCCGCACACCGCCCGGCTGCTGTCCGGCAAGCCGCTCGCCGACAAGGTCTTCGCCGAGGTGGCCGACCGGGTGTCCCGGCTGCGCCGGGCGGGCGTCGTGCCCGCGCTCGCCACCGTGCTGGCCGGTGACGACGACGCCAGCGCCGGCTACATCCGGATCAAGCAGCGCCAGGCGGCGGAGCTGGACTTCGAGTCGCCGCACACGCACCTGCCGGCGGACGCCACGCAGGAGGACCTGCACCGGGTGATCGCCGGCTACAACGCCGACCCGGGGGTGCACGGGCTGCTCGTGCAGTATCCGGTCCCGGCCCACCTCGACTACGACCGGGCGTTGCAGAGCGTCGACCCGGACAAGGACGTCGACGGGATGCACCCGCTCAACATCGGGCGGCTGGCGCTCGGGCTGCCCGGGCCGCTGCCCTGCACGCCGGCCGGCATCGAGGCGCTGCTGGCCCACTACGAGATCCCGGTCGCCGGGCGCGAGGTGGTCATCCTCGGCCGGGGCGCGACGCTGGGCCGGCCACTGTCGATCATGCTGGCGCAGAAGCGGCCCACCGCCAACGCGGCGGTCACCGTCGTGCACACGGGCGTGCCGGACTGGGACCGCTACACCCGGCGCGCCGACATCCTGGTCGCCGCCGCCGGCGTACCCGGGATCATTCAGCCGGAGCACGTCAAGCCGGGCGCGGTGGTGATCGGGGCCGGCGTCCGCTACGAGGGCCGCCGGCTGCTGCCGGACGTCGACGAGTCGTGCGCCGAGGTGGCCAGCGCGATCACGCCCCGGGTCGGCGGGGTCGGCCCGACCACGGTGGCGATGCTCTTCCGCAACGCCGTCGACGCCGCCGAGCGGCTGAGCGGACGCGCCTGAGCCGCGGAGTCCCCGGCCGGCCGGGCGGACCGCCGGCCGGGGCTCTCGTGCTTGACGCACGCCGATACCTGGGTGTGGACAGTCGTACGGGAGATCGGCCTCGACTGACGCTGACCGCCACCGTGCTGGATTCGCCCGACGCCCGGGAACCGGCCGGCGGGAATCAGTGCCAGTCGCTGATCCGGACGTCGTCCGGCGCCGGCCGGCCGCGCCCGGTCTCCACGAGTTCCTTGAGACTGAGCAGGAACGTCGCCCATTTGGTGCTGCAGTGGTGCATGAATTCGACCGGCTCGCGCCAGCCCTCGTGTCTGAACTGGACGATGGTGTACTCGCCGCGCCGGTCGAGCCGCCAGTCGATCTCGGTGTCGACCCATTCCGCGGGGCCGTCGGTGACCCGCCACCGTACGTGGCCGGCGGGATCGAGCTCCAGTACCTCCATGTCGAAGCCGCCGAGGTCGCCGAACCGGAACGCCAGCTGCCCGCCGACCTCGCTCTTGCCCGTGGTGTCCGTCGTCCACCAACCGGCGATGCCCTCCGGAGTTGCCACCGCCCGGTAGACGTCGTCGAGCGGTGCGACGACGCCGACCCGGTGCAGGATGTCGATCATTTCAGTCTCCTTGGTTGTTGTCGCGACTGCGTTCGACCGCCTCGGCGATCCGCTTGATCCGGCGGAGTCGGGCGTCCCAGGTGGCGCCGACCGCCGACAACTGGGCGACAGCTCGGGCGAGCTGCGCCTCGTCGACCTGGTATCGACGCTCCCGACCGGCCGGCGTGCCGTGCACCAGGCCGACCCGGTCCAGGAC
Organism: Micromonospora sp. CNZ280; assembly: GCF_011759515.1. NCBI lineage: Bacteria > Bacillati > Actinomycetota > Actinomycetes > Micromonosporales > Micromonosporaceae > Micromonospora > Micromonospora sp. CNZ280. Next base: position 2,101,036 of record NZ_JAAOYP010000001.1, on the reverse strand, counting down.
GGCCAGGTGCTTCGAGACGGCCTGGCGGGTGACGGGCAGTCGCTCGCTCAGTGACGTGGCCGTGCCCGGCCCTCCGGCGAGCAGAAGGTCGATCATCGTACGTCGGATGGGATCGCCGACCGCCGACCACAGGTCGTCGTCGATCGCCGTGCTCATGCGGTGGCGACCAGCCGCGACACGTACGCGCCGAGCGCCGGGACGTAGTGGTCCCAACCGCTCTCGTGGTCGCGGTACTGCTCCTCGAGGCGGGCGATCTCCCAGCCCATCTCGCGGAACCCGGTCTCCGTCATCCGAACCCGGGTGCCGCTGCCGGTGGGGACCAGGTCGAAGGTGACGAACAGCGAGTTCCCGGCCCGGTCCGGCTCTGAGTAGCACCACCGGAAGGAGAATCGCTTCGGCGGGTCAACCTCGACGACGGCGAGGGCGACGGTCGTCGTCTCGCCGCTGTCCGCGTTGCGCCACACCAGCTCGCCGGGCGCGCCCGCCACCGGCTCGAACCGCGCGTCGTCGGGCCACCACTCCCGCATGTGCTCGGGCCGACTGATCACCTCGAAGACCACTTCGGGTGACGCGTCGACCTGGATGTCGCGCTCGATGGATCCGTACTCCATGTCCGCCAACCTTTCGCAACCTTTGGTTGCGTCAAACCTACACAGCCCACCTCGCGATGCGCAACCTTCGGTTGCATATGCCGTGTCGGGAGTCCGGCAGCCGGCGCCAGGGCGACACCCGGCGCAGCACGCCCGCCGAGCCGAGGGCTGTCGTCGTTTCTGGATCAACCCCGTCCGGGCTGGACCGCGGCCGGAACCACCGGCGGGTTGAGGAGGGCGAACCCCTCCTGTCGGTGGTAGGGGAAGGACGGGTAGGGCGGCGTCGTCGCGCTCGCCGCGTCGAGCCGTGCCACCTGCTCGTCGCTGAGCGACCAACCAATGGCGCCGAGATTCTGGCGAAGCTGGGCCTCGTTCCGGGCGCCGACGACGACGGACGACACGGTCGGGCGTCGCAGCAACCAGTTGAGGGCGATCTGCGGGATGGCCCTGCCGGTCTCCGCCGCGATCTCGTCGAGGACATCGACCACCCGGTAGAGCAGCTCGTCGGGGACCGGCGGGCCGTAGTCGGCGGTCTGGTGCAGGCGACTCTGCGCCGGCAGCGGCGCGCCCCGGCGTACCTTGCCGGTGAGCCGGCCCCAGCCGAGCGGGCTCCAGACCACGGCGCCAACCCCCTGGTCGAGCCCGAGGGGTAGCAGTTCCCATTCGTAGTCGCGCCCGACGAGGGAGTAGTAGACCTGGTGGGCGACGTGGCGGGGGTAGCCGTAGCGTTCGGCGACGGCGAGGGACTTCATCAACTGCCAGCCGGCGAAATTGGAGACGCCGACATACCGGATCTTCCCGGCCCGCACGAGGTCGTCGAGCGTCGAGAGCACCTCCTCGATCGGGTGCCGGCGTCGAAGGCGTGCAGCTGAAAGAGATCGATGTAGTCGGTGCCGAGGCGACGCAGTGCGTCCTCACACGCTCTGATCAGCCGCAGCCGCGAGGAACCGGTGTCGTTGGGTCCGTCGCCCATCGGGAGGCCGCTCTTCGTCGAGAGGATGAGGCCGTCCCGGCGCCCCTTGATCGCCGCGCCCAGCACCTCCTCGGAGGCTCCGTCGGAGTAGACGTCGGCGGTGTCGAACATCGTGACGCCGGCATCCAGGCAGATGTCCACGAGCCGCCGGGCCTCCGGCACGTCCGTGGTGCCCCAGGCTCCGAACAACGGCCCCCGACCGCCGAAGGTGCCGGCGCCGAAGCTCAACACGGGCACCTTGAGGCCGGACGCTCCCAAGCGTCGAAATTCCATGACCGGTCCTTCCCAGGATTCGCAGCAGCAGCGTCTAACGAAACTATGGTTCCGTTAGATGCTTGGCTACGATAGCAGCGACCCACCCTTAACGAAACTGGAGGCCCGTTATGGGTGCTGACGAGGCGCCGGCCGGGACACTGCGGCCCGGCGGACGGACCGCGCGGGTACGGCAAGCGGTGCTACGGGCCACCGGAGACGTACTCGCGGAGAAGGGCTTCAGTCACCTCGACCTGGCCGAGGTCGCCGAACGTGCCGGCGTCGGCAAGACGACCGTCTACCGCCGCTGGGGCTCGGCCGCCGGACTGGTGGCCGAGCTGCTGGTGGAGATGGCCGAGGAATCACTGCCCCGAACCGACACCGGGTCGCTCGTCGGCGACCTGCGGGCGAACGCCCGACTCGTGCAACGCACCCTGACCGACCCACGTCAGGGACCGCTCTTCAAGGCGGTGATCGCGGCCGCCGGCTGCGACGAGCGGACCGCGGAGGCCCTCCGCCGGTTCTATGACACGCGCCTACGGGAGTGGACGCCCTGCGTGCAGCGGGCCCTCGATCGCGGCGAGGTGCCCGCTGGCACCGACGCCCGCGAGGTGATCCGCGCCGTGTCCGCTCCGCTCTACCATCGCCTGCTGCTCAGCGGCGACCCACTCGACGAGACCGCCGCGGACCGCGCCGCCGAGGCCGCCGCAACCGCCGCGCGGGCCGGTGCGTACGTCATGCCAGCGGAGAGGCCCGCCAGTTCGGCAACGGACCACCTGCCCTGACCGGAGGTCGAGGGCTCTCCATCCGCTACGAGGCATCGTCAGCGACGCCAGAACTGGCGTGGTGCGAACCCCTCCCGTCGCAGCCAGTGCTCGGTGTAGACGATCCGCTCCGCTTCGATGACCACGAGTGTGTCCTCGGGCGGCTCGGACAGTGGTCGCCCGCGCTCCGCGTGCTCGTTCTCCCAGCGGAACGCCGTCCAGTAGTGCGCGCGGTCCGGATGCCGCGGTTCCAACACCCTGGCGGTCCCGAACAGTTGGGCGCCGCGGCTGCTGGCCAGCCCGACCAGCGGCGCGAAGATGCCGACCGAGACGCGCGGGTCGGCGGCGATGTTGCGCATCTTCGGCGAACGCGGCGCCGCGGTGAAGAGCACCGCGAAGCCGAGCGGGTAGTAGCGCACCGGGGTGGCCAGGGGGCCGTCCGGGCCCGTGGTCGCGAGCACACACATGTTCTGCGACGACAGCAGGTTGAGAATGCGTTCTTCCAGCCGCTCGCGGTCGAGCCGCTTGGTCGGCACCGGCCCGGACAGCCACGGATTCGTCAATGGCATGCGGCGTCCTCGACCATGGCGAGCACCCTACCCACAGCACCCCATCTGCCCGGCAGGCTGGTCACGTCCCGCATCGGCTCGGGTCATCGGTGGGTTGTGCCAGACGTGCGCCCGGGACGACCTCTTGAGGCGCCGGGCGGCTGCTGCAGCAGGGTGGGCAGGTCACGAAGAGTGGCGAACGCCGGCCCTACCCAGCTCGGGTCGGTGTCGTTGTGCTCCGTGGTCCGGAGCACGGTCATACCGACCGCTGCCGCACCGGCCAGTTCACCGTCCGCGCCGTCGCCGACGAAGACGCACGCTGCCGGCGCGACCCCCAGCAACTCGGCGGCCGTCCGGTAGATCGCCGGGTCCGGTTTGGCCAGCCCGACCTCGCAGGAGAAGACCGCGACGTCGAAGCGGCGGGCGAGTGGGCTCTGCGGCCACGCCTCGGCGGTCTCCGAGGTCGCGTTGCTGACGAGTGCCAGCGGGTGACCGTCGTCGCGCAGCGCGTCGAGCACGTCCAGGGTGGCGGTCGAGACCGAACCCAGCACCCGGCGCGCGAGGGATCGTCGATGGGCGGCGGCGCGCGTCACCTGCTCGTCGGTCGGGGTGCCGCCGAGCCGTCCGGCGAGGATGCGTACGGTCTCCGCCACGTCCCACCGGACGAGCCGGTCACGCCAGGTGGCGTGGTACGCGGCGACCAGCGCGGCCGGATCCACCCCGACCATGAGCGCCATCTCACCGACCACCCGGTCGCGCTCGTCGTCGGCACCGTGAACCAGGGTGTGGAAGAGGTCGAAGATCACGGGCCGGGACATGGGGAAAATCCTACTGAGATCATCGCCGGCAGTTCCGAGCCTGCGGGTCGCGGACGGCCACTGTCAGCTTGGGGATCAGACAAGATCGGCTGGCCTGCCGGGTCCGCTGAGCCGGGTGGTCGACGGGTGCCGTCGTGGTCATGATCGGGCGATGGAACCACTCACGTGCCACGGCTTGATCGCTCCCATGGCCGAGAGGACAGGCAGCGCTTCCCGGCACCGTTGTCCTGCGAGCCCCAGTTCGGAAAGCTTGCTCAAGGGGTCGTGATGCCCGAAGGTGGTGGGAGATCACCAACCGCCCGTTCGGAGCCGCCGAACCCAGCAACATCGAAGGCCCTGGCGGGACTGTCGTCCTGGCCAGGGCCATTCGCGTGGAGCGGGTAACGGGAATCGAACCCGCACTGTCAGCCTTGAATGCCCTCCGTCGACACCGGCTTATGGCCCGTGGATGGCCCAGCCTGCCCCACCCGTCAAGGTGAAACGCGAACCGGGGCCACCCCGTAGAGGCAGCCCCGGCACCGGCAACTCAGTTGAGTCGATCGGTCCAGGCAGTGCCGAGGATCACCTGGTACGCGCTGATCCTTACCGGCGAGAGGGTTAGCCGCTCGTAAGCGAGCAGTTCGCCCGTGTTCGGGTCGAAGATCAGCAGGGACTGCGTGTTGTGCTCGCGGTCGTCGAAGGTGATGGCTACACCCTTCCGGCCGACCCGATCGGTCACCTGGCCCCGCCACAGGAACCCAGGCACATCGGCGAGGACCCGCAAGATCTCAGCTCGCGTCTGACGCGGAACGACATACCGCCTGTACACCATGCTGACTTCCTTGCTGACCGCGCCGCCGCCCAGCCTGGCCTTGAGCAGGTCGGTCAGCTGTGCTCGATCTGACGGTAGCGGCGCGAGGTCCGACGGCGGTAGGGGAATGACGTCAGGCGCGGGGGTGGCGGAGGCGGCAGCCTTCGGCGTGAGGTTCCGCTGCCAGTAGTCTCGGGACTCCTGGTCCGGATACTGCGGCTCAAGCTGGGTCGTGATCTGCTGACCGGTCCCGTCGGCCGGCTGCCAGACCTTGATTTCGTCCGCGAAAGCGACGTGGTAGCGACCGTCGGCGGAGGTCATCACCGGGTCGCCCCACGTCTTCGTGTGGTGGTACATGTAGCGGCCGGTGCGGTTGTCGTACTCCGCGTCGACGAGCCTGCTCGCCAACGCGCGCAGCTGGCTTCCCGCGTCACGGGCGTCCGAGCCGTACGCCACCGGCACGAGCACCACCCCCGGATCCGCCCCGGGCGGACTGGCGATCTGCGAGGTGTCCGGGCTGGACAGGTCAATGGTTTGGGCGATTGCTACGGCACCAACCGCTACGGCCAGCGTCCCGGCAGTCAGAACCAGCCTGCGGGTTGGGCGTGCCTGACGGCGAGGGCCGACCGGCTCGGCGACAGCCTCCGCGCGGACGATCAGGTCGTGTGCCGACAGCCGGGGCGGTGCGATGGTGTGGTGCCGAGCCGGGTCAATCGGCTTGAGGAGGGCGCGCGTTCGCTGTTCTCCGAACATCACATGACCTTTCGAGGACTAGCCAGCACCGGCTGCTGCGCCGATGATCCAGATCGGTGGGACATCGCGTCGTTGAGGCGCCTACGGGCGCGGTGCAAGCGCACTGCGGCGGTGGTCCGGGTACAGCCGAGGACCTGAGCGGCCTCGGAAACCGTCAGCTCCTCCCAACCGACCAGCCGGAGGATTTCCTGATCAAGGTCGGCGAGGGTGGCCAGGGCGGCCTGGAGATCGGCGACGCCGACGGTCGCGTCGGCGCCGGACGAGCCCGGCTTCTGCAGAAGGCCAGCGTCGGTAATCGGTAGCACATCCGGCGCAGCTCTCCGAGATCGCCATTCGTTCGCGAGCAGGCGCCGAGCCACCCCGTACAGCCAGGGCAGGCTGCGATTCGGGACCTCGCGGCGGCGCCGCCAGGCGATGACGAACACCTCCTGAGCGAGTTCAGCCGCCGCGTCCAGATCGGCAAGCCGGCGCTGGCCGTACTTCAGGACGTGTCCGTAATCGACCGTGTAGACCCTGGTGAACCAATCTTCGTCGCGTTTTCCCGGTGGACCCACCCAAAACTCCCGCCTGGTTGACGAACTCCCACCCTGGCTTGTGTCACCTCCGGCCCAATGATTACCGCGAACCACGTATTGGAGCCGCACGCTGGTGACACAGACTGTGCGGGGTCCCGGTATTCATGCTCCGCGCGGCAGATCAACTGGGTCCGACAGTGGGTGTAACCGAGGGGGTCGCTGCGGTGTGTTCATACCGGAGATTGCAAGGGAGGTGGAGGTGCAGGAGGCAACGGCAGATGGGCGCGGCATAGCAGGCGGGATGGCCTACCGCAACCACCCACGGAGCGGTGACTCGCCGGCGGTGCTCGAAACACCCTGGAGCACGTGCGGCCCGATGTGGGCCGCCTTGGCCCCGGGCCGCGATGACCTACCAGCACAACGCCCGGGAGCGTGCCGGGCACATCGCTGACGCGCCCAGCTCGCAGATCAAACAGAGCAGGGATCGGGCACGTACCGGGCACGGCCAGCTTAAGAGCGGTAGCAACGAACGAGGCCCCAGCCAGGAAACCTGCCCTGTGCTGGGGCCTCACGTTGGAGCGGGTGACGGGAATCGAACCCGCACTGTCAGCTTGGGAAGCTGATGTTCTGCCATTGAACTACACCCGCAAGCGGCACCACTGTACCTGAGTCACCACGCCGGTGCATCCAGGTACCCCCTCCGCCGGGCCCGCTCCGGCCCGTACCGGCCCGGCCGGGAAGATCCACACAGCATCCGGGAAGTAGTGGCCTCCCACACCGCGCGAAGCCACTACCTCCGGGATGTCGCGCGGATCTTGCCAAGCACGACCCGCCGGCCGAGGGGCCAGCCACTGCCAGGAAAGAGTTTCAGTCCGGCAACATATGGGCGTTCTCAAATCTGTCGATCGGTTGTAACGTCTGGCCCACGTTCTCAGCCACGGCGTGACATACCCCCTGTCGCGCCGCCAGAAAGAGGTGGGCCCATGGGACTTCGTCCCGACCTGCTGACCCGGCGCGCCGCCGGTGTCGCGTCGACGACCCTCGCGCTGCTGCTCAGCACCGCCGCGGTGGGTGTCGTACCGGCCGCTTCGGCCTTCTCCGCCGCACCCGGTGAGGCGTGCGTCGAGCCGGCCGACGTCCACGCCGACGCCCGGATCAAGGCGGGCGGCGCGGCCAGGCACGAACCCAACGAGCTGACTCTCGCGGAGACCCGCGAGCGGGAGGCCGACCTGGCCGCCGCGCTGCGCGAGCGGGCGCGCTTCCGCGCCGGCGCCGGGGCGAGCACCCTCGCCGCCACCGTGACGATCCCGGTCGTGGTGCACGTGATCCAGGAGAACAGCACCCGGGCCGGCGGCAACATCCCGGACTCGATGATCACCTCGCAGATCAACGTGCTGAACCAGTCCTACAGCGGCGCGACCGGCGGCGCGGCCACCGCGTTCAGCTTCCAGCTACAGAAGATCAACCGGGTGACCAACCCGGCGTGGTACCCGATCGTGCAGGGCTCGTCGGCGGAGCGGTCGATGAAGTCCTCGCTGCGGGAGGGCGGCAAGAACACCCTCAACGTCTACCTCGGGGAGCTGAGCGACAACCTGCTCGGCTGGGCGACCTTCCCGCAGCGGAAGCTGAGCAGCATGGACGGCGTGGTCGTGCTGAGCGAGTCGCTGCCGGGCGGCACCGCCGCCAACTACAACCAGGGCGACACCGGCACGCACGAGGTCGGCCACTGGCTGAACCTCTACCACACCTTCCAGGGCGGCTGCTCGGGTCAGGGTGACGGCGTCAGCGACACCCCGGCCGAGGCCTCGCCGGCCTTCCAGTGCCCGACCGGGCGGGACACCTGCACCGCCCCGGGCGTGGACCCGATCACCAACTTCATGGACTACACCTACGACTCGTGCATGTACCAGTTCACCGCCGGCCAGGCCAGCCGCATGCTGACCGCGTGGAACGCGTACCGCGCGGCCTGATCTGACGTACGCCCATCGGTGCCGGCTCCGCACAACGGAGCCGGCACCGATGTCTGCGCGACCTCAGGCGGCCTCGCGACGGGCGTCGTGGTGGCGCAGCCGCGACGCGGGCTCGGCGGTCGGGGAGTCGGCGGCCGAGCCCGGATCGAGCCAGACCTGAACGGCGGGCCGGCCGTGGCCGTTGCCGGGGCCACCCGCGGCGCCCGCGTCGCGGCGGGTCAGCATCGCCACGTCGACGGTGAACTCGAACAGCCGCCAGTCGACGTGTGGGGCGGCCCGGTGGCTGCGGGCCAGCCGGGCGACCCGGACCGGATCGGTGACCGGGCGGGCGTGCCCGGCGACGTAGGCCTCGTCGTCGCTCTCCTCCGGCGGGAAGGAGTGCAGCGCGTAGCGCCCGTCGCGTTCCAGGTCGCGCCGTTTCGGCGAGTCGACCACGAAGCAGAACAGCCCCTCGTCGGTGATTACCGGGGAGACCGGGTGCACCCGGGGCCCGCCGTCGGCGCGGACCGTGGCCAGGTAGCCGAAGCCCGGCCCGTACTGCTGCATGAGAAGGCGGATCCCGTCGGCGAGTCGGGGCTCGTCAGCGGCGAATTCGGACCAGGAAGCCATGTGGACAGTCTATCGAACAGGTGTACGAAGACCTAGTCCGACACGCAGGCCACCCGGGCCGCTTCGCTATGGTGTTCCGATGCTGCTCTCCGACCGCGACCTGGTCTCCGAGATCAAGGCGGGCGCCCTGGCGCTGGAGCCGTTCGAGCCCACCCTGGTGCAGCCGTCCAGCATCGACGTACGCCTGGACAAGCTGTTCCGGGTCTTCAACAACCACCTCTACACGCACATCGACCCGGCGCAGCAGCAGGACGAGTTGACCTCGGTGGTCGAGGTGCCCGACGGCGAGCCGTTCGTGCTGCACCCGGGCGAGTTCGTGCTCGCCTCGACGCTCGAGGTGATCTCGCTCGGCGACCAGCTCGCCGGGCGGCTGGAGGGCAAGTCGAGCCTCGGTCGGCTCGGCCTGCTGACCCACTCCACCGCCGGCTTCATCGACCCCGGCTTCTCCGGCCACGTGACGCTGGAGCTCTCCAACGTGGCGAACCTGCCGATCACCCTCTGGCCGGGCATGAAGATCGGTCAGCTCTGCATCTTCCGGCTCTCGTCGCCGGCCGAGCATCCGTACGGCTCGGCCGTCTACGGCTCCCGCTACCAGGGGCAGCGCGGCCCGACGCCGAGCCGCTCCTGGCAGCAGTGGCGCACCTGGCCGACCCGCTGACGCGGGCAGGAGAAAGGCCCGCTCCGACGCCGGAGCGGGCCTTTCCGTGGTACCCGGTCAGCCCGGCCGGCCGTAGCTGTGGATCGGGCCGTCGTCGACCTTCTTCATCTTGACCGGCACCCCGGCGCGGGAGGCGTGCACCACCCAGCCGCCGCCGACGTACATGCCGACGTGGTGCAGATCGGAGTAGTAGAAGACCAGGTCACCCGGGCGCAGCTCGCCCCGGCTGACCGTCCTGGTGACCCCGCGCTGCTGCGCGGCGTTGTGCGGCAGCGAGACCCCGGCCTTGGCCCAGGCGGCCAGCATCAGCCCGGAGCAGTCGTACGAGTTCGGGCCCTCGGCGCCCCAGACGTACGGCTTGCCGATCTGGGCGCAGGCGAACTTGACCGCCACCCCGGCCGCGCCGCCCGGGTAGCTGGCCGGGCAGGGGGCGGGACGCAGCGGCCCGCCGCCGCCGTTGCCGTACACCTTGATCCGCAGCTTCTGCAGCCGGTCGATCTCGGCGTTGATCTGCTTCTTCTTGGCCGCCAGCTGCGCCTCGGCCTGGGCGAGCTGGGCGACCATCTCGTCCAGTGGCGCCTTCTTGGCGGCCAGTTGGTCGCGCAGGTCGGCGACCTGCCGCACGTCCTGCTGTTGGCGGTCGGCGAACCGGTCGAGCATCTCGAGCTGCCCGACCACCTCGCCCGGCGAGCGGCTGCCCAGCAGGGCGTTGATGGTGAGCACGTTCTCGCCCTTGTAGGCGCGGACGGCCAGCGCGCTGACCTTCTCCATCGCCGCGTCGACCTGGGCTTGGAGGGGTTTGATCTGGGCGGCCAGGGCGTCGGCCTGCTTCCGCTTGGCGGCCAGGTCCTGGCGGGTGGCGTTGTGCCGTTCGATGATCGGTTCGAGCTTGTTCCAGTCCTCGTCGATCTGGCGCTCGATCTCGGCGACGGTGGGTTCGGCGTGGGCCGCCGTGGCGCCGCCGGTCAGGATGACGGCGAAGCCGGCCAGGGCGGCGAGTGCGGTGGTGAAGCGGGACCAGCGTGAACGCGGCGCAGCCGTCGCCGGGCCGGCGTACGCCGACCGTGCCGACGGTGGCCGCGGGGCATGGTGTGCCACCGGGCTCCGTACTCCTTCTTCCCAGACCGCCTACCGGGTTAGCTGACGGGTTCGGGCGGGAAGGGGACGCCCTACCGCAGTGGCTGCGGATTCACCCCGGGTTACCTGGTTCCCCGGTTCGCTCGCGAGCGATTCGGCGGTGTCGGACCGTTACCGCCCGGGTTGGACGGACCTGTTGCCGGGCCGACGAATGACCAGAGTAGAGACGGTCGTTATCAATCCGCAACCCGTGTCGCCGTGACACTCCGTACGCCGTGCGGGATCGACGGCCCTCGGCGGGACGCGTCGAAGGTTTTCTTCCTCATGGGTTGATATATGGAAAGGTATTGACGACAGGCCGGGCCCGGGGTGAAGGTGGCCGCATCGTCCACCCGTCTGACCAGGGGGTCCGATGCAGTTGTCCACAAGGTCCACGAGATCCACGAGATCGAGGAGCAGGCGCACCCTGCTCGCCGCCGCCGCGGCGCTCGCCCTGGCGGTCACCCCGTTCACCGCCGGTCCGGCCGCCGCCGAGCCCCTCGACCGGCAACAGCAGTACGCCGCCGCGGCCGCCGAGTTCGGCGTGCCGGAGAGCGTCCTGCTCGCCGTGTCCTACCTCGAATCGCGCTGGGACACCCATCCCGGCAACCCGAGCACCAGTGGCGGCTACGGTCCGATGCACCTCACCGACGCCGCCCACGTCACCGCGCAACCCGCCGGTGGCCACATCGACGAGGGCGAGGACCCGCGCGGTGACGAGGCGCGGTCGCTGACCGTCGCCGCGCCCACCGCCGCCCCGTCGGCACCGGCCGCTCTCGGCGACGCAGCGCTGCAGACCCTCCAGGCGGCCGCCGCGCTCACCGGCGCCAGCGAGGAGGCACTCCGGTCCGACCCGACCGCGAACATCCGCGGCGGGGCGGCGCTGCTCGCAGCGTACCAGCGGGAACTGGGTGGCCCGGTCGGCGCGGCCAGCGACCCGGCGGCCTGGTACGGCGCGGTGGCCCGCTACTCCGGCGCCGGCGCCGAGGACACCGCGGCCGCCTTCGCCGACGAGGTGTACGGGCAGCTCCGCGAGGGCGCGAGCCGGACGACCGACGACGGGCACCGGGTGACCCTGCCGGCCCGCCAGGTCAACCCGGACACCTCGACGCTGCACCAGCTCGGCCTGCGGCGCGGCGAGCGGCCCGACGGGCTGGAGTGCCCGGTCGGCCTCGGCTGCGAGTGGATCCCGGCCCCGTACGAGAAGTACGGCCCGGGCGCCGGCGACTACGGCAACCACGACCTGGGCAACCGGCCCGCCCAGCAGAAGATCGAGTACATCGTCATCCACGACACCGAGGGCTACTTCTGGCCCAGCGTCGGCCTCGTGCAGCGGGCCAACTACGTGGGCTGGCACTACACGCTGCGCTCGGTGGACGGCCACATCGCCCAGCACATCAAGGCCAAGGACGTCGGCTGGCACGCCGGCAACTGGTACGTCAACGCCAAGTCCATCGGCCTGGAGCACGAGGGCTTCGCCGGCCACGGCACCTGGTACACCGAGGCGATGTACCGCACCTCGGCCAAGCTGGTCCGGCACCTGGCACTGCGGTTCAACATCCCGCTCGACCGGCACCACATCATCGGGCACGACAACGTCCCGGGCACCGTGCCGTCGACCGTCGCCGGGATGCACTGGGACCCGGGGCCGTACTGGGACTGGTCGCACTACTTCGACCTGCTCAAGGCGCCGTTCCGGACCACCGGCACGGCCCACACCGGGCTGGTGACCATCGACCCGGAGTTCGCCGACAACCAGCCGGCGTTCACCGGCTGCTCGCGGCAGCCCCCGGGGGTGCCGAACCCGCCGCCGCCGGTCACCGACCCCTGCCCGCTGCGCGGCTCGTCAGCGGTGCTGCTGCGCAGCGCGCCGAGCCACGACGCGCCGCTCGCCGTGGACCTCGGCGAGCACCCGGACGGATCGCCGGGCACCATGTACGTCCCGGACCACAGCGCCCGGGCGTCGGCCGGCCAGACGTACGCCGTGGCCGAGGTGCGCGGTGACTGGACGGCGATCTGGTACCTCGGCCAGAAGGCCTGGTTCCACAACCCGGCGTCGGCGCGTACCGCGAAGTGGGCGACCGGCTTCGTGGTGACGCCGAAGCCCGGCAGGGCCACCATCCCGGTCTACGGGCGGGGCTACCCCGAGCGGGACGCCTACCCGACCGGGGTGCCCTACCAGGCGATCACGCCGCTGCAGTACACGCTCGCCGCCGGCCAGCGGTACGCGGTGGGCGGTGTCCTGCCGAGCGAGTACTACCGGGCCGTCACCTTCGACGGGTCGTCCCCGGGCGACTGGACCGTGATCCGCGGCGACCTGCGCTACGTGCAGGTCCAGTTCGGTCACCGGATCGGCTACGTGAACCTGGACGACGTGCTGATCCTGCCGTCCCCGGTCGGCGCTCCGCAGTGAGCCGCCCGGCCTGAGACGGGGTTCGTCGCCGAGCCCTGAAACACCGAGGGCCCCCGGTCGGTCGACCGGGGGCCCTCGTGCGGTACGGCGAACGGATCAGCCGGGTCGGCGGAACCCGGCGACCGGCATGGTGTTGATGCTGGAGACGTTGACCGGCTTGCCGGCCCGCGCCGCGTGCACCATCTTGTCGTTGCCGAGGTAGAGCCCGACGTGGTGCAGGTCGCTGAAGAAGAAGACCAGGTCACCCGGGCGGGCGTCGGAGCGCGAGATGGCCTTGCCCTCGTTCCACTGCGCCCCGGTGAAGTGGGTCAGGTAGACCCCGGCCGCCTTGTAGGCGTACTGGGTCAGGCCGGAGCAGTCGAACGAGTTCGGGCCGGTGGCGCCCCAGACGTACGGGTCGCCGACCTGGGCGCAGGCGGTTTTGATCGCGATCCGGGCCTTCTCGCTGACCACCCCGTTGATGGTCGGGCACTTCTCGGTCTTGACGGTGGTCACCGGCAGCATCTTCTCGAGCCGCTTGACCTCGGCCTCGATGTGCTTCTTCTTCGCCGCCAGTTCGTTCTGCTGTTTGACCTGGTCCGCGATCAGCGTGTCGAGCTGCTGCTTCTGGTCGTCGTACTTCTTGCGGACCGCGAGCACACCCTCGATCTGCTTGCGCTCCTGCGCGGCCAGCCGGTCGAGGAGGGTGAGCTGCTCGGTGAGCGTGCTCGGCTTGGCACTGACCAGCAGGGCCGCGACGTCCTGGGACGGGCCGGTGATGTAGTAGCGGGAGGCGAGGTCGCCCACCCGGTCCATCGCCAACTCGCTCTCCAGCGCCAGTGGCTGGATCTTCTTCTCCAGGTCCGCCGCCTTGCTGCGGTTCTTCTTCAGCTGCGCCCGCACCTTGTTGTACTGCTCGATGGTGGGCTCCAACTGCTCCCACTGCTTGTCGATCTGCGCCTCGATCTCGTCGACCGAGGGCGCGGCGTACGCCGGTGCGGCGAGCAGGCCGGCACCGACGGCCGCGGCGGCGACCAGGGTGAGCAGACGGTGGGCGGCCCGGCGCAGGCCACCCGGACGAGCAGACCGTCCCGGTGCGTGACGATGGGGGGGCAGGATTGCCACCGGCACCGACTCCTTAGCGTCCGACCGCCGGGCGCCTCGCAGAGGGGAAGGGGCGAGGCAGACGACCCACAGCGGCCGGTGCCCCACATTAGGGAAGGGTCGCAGCGGAATCAAGGCGACCAACGTCCACATCACGCCTGCGCAACCGCTTGTGTACCAAGGGTGCGCGCCCGTCAGCCAACGATCGCCATCAATACATCGTCGAGCGTCACCACACCGAGCGGCCGGCGGCCGTCGCTCACCAGCACCATGTGCCGCCGCTCGCGGCGCATCGCCAGCAGCAGGTCGGCGAGCGTACGCTCCGGCGGCACCACCGCCAGCGGCCGGTACACCTCCGCCGGCACCGGCGCCCGCCGGCTCACCCCGGCATAGCCGAGCACGTCCTTGACGTGCACGAAGCCGAGCACCCGCCGGGTGGAGCGCTGCACCACCGGAAACCGGGACCGGCCGGTCCGGGTGGCCAGCACCTCCAGCGAGGCGGGCGAGACGTCCTCGGCGACGGTGGTCACCGCCGACCAGGGCCGTAGGGCGTCAGCCGCGGTCCGGGCGTGCAGGGCGAGGGCGCCGGTGATCCGCGCGTGCTCCTCCGCGTCGAGCAGCCCCTCGGTACGCGCCTGCGACACCAGCGCGGCCAGTTCCTCGGCGGTGAACACCGTCTTGACCGCCTCGGTGGCCTCGATCCGCCACAGCCGCAGCACCCGCCGGGAGGCCCCCTTCATGGCCAGCAGCAGCGGCTTGGTCGCCAGGCAGAACGCCAGCATGGCCGGGCCCAGCCAGAGTGCGGACGGCTCCGGCCCGGCCAGCGTGATGTTCTTCGGCACCATCTCGCCGACCACCGTGTGCAGGAAGACCACGATCCCGAGGGCGAGCACGAAGGCGATCGGATGCACCGCCGGCGCGGGCAGCCCAAGCACGTGGAACGCCGGCTCCAGCAGGTGGGCCAGGGCCGGCTCGGCGATCGCGCCGAGACCCAGCGAGCAGATGGTGATGCCCAACTGGGCGCCGGCGATCATCAGCGGGATCTGGTTCATCGCGGAGAGCGCCCAGCGGGCCCGCTTGGAGGTCGCCGCGAGCGGTTCCACCACCGTGCGCCGGGAGGCGATCAGGGCGAACTCGCTGCCCACGAAGAACGCGTTGCCGAGCAGCAGCAGCACCGTGACCAGCAGCTCAGCCATCGTCGTCCGGGTCCTCGGGACGGAGCACCCGGACCTGCTCGATCCGGTGCCGGTCCACCTCCACGACGGTGAACTCGTACCCGGACTCCTCGACCGTCTCGCCGGCGACCGGGATGTGCCCCAGCCGGGCCATCAGAAACCCGGCGAGCGTCTCGTACGGGCCCTCGGGCAGGCGGAACCCGGTCTGCTCGACCAGCTCGTCCGAGCGCAGCACGCCGTCGACCAGCACGGTGCGTTCCCCGCCGGGCACGGTCAGCTCGACCGGCCCGACGTCGGGCACGGCGGCCGGGTCGAACTCGTCGGCGATCTCGCCGACCAGCTCCTCCACCAGGTCCTCGACGGTCACCACGCCGTCCGTGCCGCCGTACTCGTCGACCACGATGGCGAGGTCGGCGTCGGCAGCCCGGAGCGCGGCGAGCACCCCGTCGAGGTCGAGGCTCTCCGGCACGTAGACCGGCTCGCGGGCCACCGCGCCGACGGTGGTCGAGGCGCGCCGGTCCGGCGGCACGCCGAGCGCGTCCGGCACCCCGGCGACGCCGGTGACCAGGTCGAGCGTCTCCTCGTAGACCGGGAACCGGGTCCGGCCGGTGTGCCGGGCGAGATCGAGCAACTCGGCCACGGTGGCCGTGGCGCGCAGCGCGACCACGTCCACCCGGGGCGTCATCGCCTCGGCCGCCCGCTTCTCACCGAAGCGGATGGTGCGGCGCAGCAGCATCGCGGTGTCCGGCGGCAGCGCCCCGGCCCGGGCCGAGATGGCCGCCAGCAGGCCCAGCTCCTCCGGTGACCGGGCGCTGGCCAGCTCCTCCTGCGGCTCGATGCCGAGCGTGCGGACCAGGCTGTTGGCCGAGCCGTTCAGGCCCCGGATCAGCCAGCCGAAGGTGCGCGAGAAGGCCCGCATCGGCGCCGCGGTGGCCAGCGCGGCGGGCATCGGCCGGGCCAGCGCGAGGTTCTTCGGCACCAGCTCGCCGAAGAGCATGGAGATCAGGGTGGCCAGGGCGAGCGCCAGGAACGGGGTGATCCGGTCGGTGGCCGGCCCGGCGAGCGGGTCCAGCAGCGGCGCGAAGAGCCGGGCCAGCGCGGGTTCGGCGAGGTAACCGGTGAGCAGCGCGGTGATGGTGATGCCGAGCTGCGCGCCGGAGAGCTGGAAGGAGAGCTCCCGCAGCGCCCGCCGTACGGTCGCGGCCGGGCCGTCACCGCCGGCGGCCCGCCGGTCGATCTCGGCGCGGTCCACGGTGACCAGGGCGAACTCGGCCGCGACGAAGAACGCGTTGCCGCCGGTCAGCAGCAGGAAGCCGACCAGGGGTAGCAGCGTGGTCAGGAGCAGGCCGTCGATGGTCGCCTCACCTCGGCGCGATTCTCGCACGGGCAGGTCGTCGCGGGCTGACCCGCGCGTCGCGGGTGGAGCCGGGCCGACCGGGTTACCGTCGAGGCCATGGCCGAACTCACCCTCGCGCACGAACTGGCCCTGCTGGCCTACGACGACAAGGGGAAGCTCCAGCTCAACCGGCCCGCCCTCGACCACGGGCTGGCCGGGGCGCTACTGCTGGAACTGGCGCTCGCCGGCCGGGTCGAGGTGGTCGACGACCGGCTGGTGGTGGCCGACCCGACCCCGCTCGGTCAGCGGCAACTCGACGACGCACTGGCCCGGATCGGCGCCGACGGGAAACGCCGCCGGCTTAAGGACTGGGTCGGCCGGCTCGCCAAGGACCTGCCCGAGCAGGTGTTGGACGGGCTGGTCACCGCCGGCGTGCTGCGCCGGGAGTCGGACCGGGTGCTGTGGGTCTTCCCGCGTACCCGCTATCCGTCCGAGACCGGGGCGGAGCCGGCGGCGGAGACTCGGGCCCGGCAGCGGATGACCGCCGCGGTGGCCGCCGACGGCCCGGTGGAGCCGCGGACCGCCGCGCTGATCGGCCTGGCCCGGGCGGTCCGGTTGGACCGGCACCTCTTCCAGGGCCTGCCCCGCGATCGGGTGAAGCGCCGGCTGGCCGAGATCGCGGCGGGCGACTGGGCGTCCGCCGCGACCCGCAAGGCCATCCAGGAGACCGAGGCCGCCGTGCTCATGGTGATCACCTCGGCCACGACCGCCGCGACGATGACCGCCGCCACCTCCTGAACCGGCGCGGGCGCGGCACCACCTCCCGGTGGCACCGCGCCCGCGGTGGTACGCCTCAGCCGGCGACCGGCGCGGTCTCCTTGTCGCCCTGCGCCTGCTCCGGCTTGACCGAGCGGAGCAGCACGCTGGCCACGTCGACCACCTCGACCTGCTCGCCGGCGCCCTTGCCGTTCACGCCGTCGTTGAGCATCGTCGAGCAGAACGGGCAGCCGACGGCGACCGTCTTCGCCCCGGTGGACATGGCCTCCTCGACCCGCTCCACGTTGATCCGCTTGCCGATCTTCTCCTCCATCCACATCCGGGCGCCGCCGGCGCCGCAGCAGAAGGAGCGCTCGCTGTTCCGCGGCATCTCGGTGAGCTCGCCGGAGATGGCGGTGCCGAGCACCTCGCGCGGCGGGGCGAACACCCGGTTGTGCCGGCCCAGGTAGCAGGGGTCGTGGTAGGTGACCCCGCCGTCGACCGGCTGCACCGGGGTGAGCTTGCCGGTGGCGACCAGGTGGGCCAGCAGCTGGGTGTGGTGCACCACCTCGAACTCACCGCCGAGCTGGCCGTACTCGTTGCCCAGGGTGTTGAAGCAGTGCGGGCAGGTCGCGACGATCTTGCGCTTGCTCTTCTCCCGGCCCTCGAACGCCTCGTTGAGCGTCTCGACGTTCTGCTGGGCGAGCATCTGGAAGACGAACTCGTTGCCGATCCGGCGGGCCGGGTCGCCCGAGCAGGTCTCGCCCTCGCCGAGGATCGCGAACTTCACGCCCGCCTCGTTCAGCAGCGTGGCGACCGCCCGGGTGGTCTTCTTGGCCCGGTCCTCGAACGCGCCGGCGCAGCCGACCCAGAACAGGTACTCGAAGTCCTCGACCTCGCCGACCCGCGGCACCTCGAAGTCCAGACCCTTGGTCCAGTCCTCCCGGGTGTTCTGCGGTGCGCCCCACGGGTTGCCCTTGTTCTCCAGGTTGCGCAGCATGACGCCGGCCTCGGACGGGAAGCTCGACTCGATCAACACCTGGTAGCGGCGCATGTCGACGATGTGGTCGACGTGCTCGATGTCCACCGGGCACTGCTCGACGCAGGCGCCGCAGGTGGTGCAGGACCAGAGCACGTCCGGGTCGATGACGCCGCCCTCCTCGGCCGTGCCGATCAGCGGCTTGTCCGCCTCGGCGAGGGCGAGCACGTCGACGTGGGCGAGCTGGGCCTGGGTGGCCTTCTCCTCGCCGGTCAGGTCCTTGCCGCCGCCGGCCAGCAGGTAGGGCGCCTTGGCGTACGCGTGGTCGCGCAGGCTCAGCACCAGCAGCTTCGGCGACAGCGGCTTGCCGGTGTTCCACGCCGGGCACTGCGACTGGCAGCGGCCGCACTCGGTGCAGGTGCTGAAGTCCAGCAGGCCCTTCCAGGTGAACTGCTCCACCTGGGCGACGCCGAACTGGTCCTTCTCCGGGTCGGCCTCCTCGAAGTCGAGCGGCTTGCCGGCGCTCATCATCGGCCGCAGCGCGCCGAGCCCGGAGCCGGCCCGGTCCGGGTTGCGCTTGAAGAAGATGTTCGGGAACGCCAGGAAGCGGTGCCAGGCCACGCCCATGGTGACGTTCAGCGAGATGACGATGAGCCAGGTCATCGAAATGACGATCTTGATGAGCGCGGCGAGGCTGACGCCCGCCTCCCAGTTCGGCAGGGCGGCGCCGAGGGCGTGGCTGACCGGGGTGGCCCAGGTCGGGTACACGAAGTGGTCGGTGGCGACCTTGAAGCCCCGGATCAGGAAGCCGAAGATCAGGACCAGCAGCACGACCCACTCGACGAAGTAGCCCTGCCACATGGTGGAGCCGGTGAACCGGGAGCGGCCGCCCGGCCGGGTGGGCCGGTTGCGCAGCCGGATCGCCATCAGCACTCCGATGCCGACCAGGCCGAGCACCCCGATGACCTCGGTGGCCAGGCCGAAGATCGTCCAGTGCCCGATCACCGGCAGCTCGCCGGTGGTGCTGACCACCTCGAAGTACGCCTCGAGCACCAGCAGCGAGAGCACGATGAACGCGATCATCACGAACCAGTGCGCCGCGCCGACCATGCTCCACCGGAGCATCCGGGTGTGGCCGGCGGTCTCGACCAGCATGGTCTTCGTGCGGGTGCCCTTGTTCCCGAACCGCTCCGGGTCGGGCTGACCCAGCCGGATGACGGCCGTCATCTTCATGACCGCGCGTACCGCCAGCCCCACCGCCACGGCGGTGATGGCGAACGCGAGGATCGTGGTGACGATCTGGACGCTGCCCATCGAGATTGGCCTCCCGGTCTGCTGCCTGGCGAGCGGCTCGGCGACCGGGGGCCGGGTCAGGGCGCGATCGGCGGGTCGCCGCTGCCGCACCCTCGACCGGACCGGTCGATGACCTCGCTCCGCTCGGTCATGCAGTGCAGCCTACGCGCAAGGTTACCCAGCGGTAACGTGAGTCTCCTCGCACCCGGCCACGCCGCCCTGCGCACACCATAGGGTCCCCCGCCCGGAACCGCCGGGCAGGGGCCGCGTCGAGTGATGTGGATTGCCGCACAGGGAGGCCGGACGGCTCGGGTGCGGTCGCCCGGGCCACGGCGGCCCTGCGCTGCGGCGCGCGGTCCACGCTGCCCCTGGGTGCCGCTGCGCGCGGTCCGCGCGGCCGTCGGGCGTCAGCGCCAGCGGGAGAGCAGCAGGAGCGAGGCGACCATCGCGCCGAAGCCGACCGCGAGGTTCCAGTAACCCCACGACATGACCGGGTACTCCTGCTCGGACAGGTAGTAGACCACCAGCCAACCGATACCGGCGACGATGAGCGCGACCGCGGTGATCGGCAACCACACCGGGCTAGGCTTACGCGTCGCCGCCGTCGCCGTCGGACGCACGTCCGTCGGCGGGGTGTACACCTTCTTCTTGCGGACCTGAGACTTGGGCACGACGCTCTCCAGAGGGGATGACTGACCTCGTCCGGCCTGACAACCGGGCGCGGGGGCGACGGTCCATGGCCAATAATGTTCGACAGCTAGCGTAGTCCCGAAGACCCGTCCGGGCCACGAATGGGGTCAGGCCGGTGCACCGGGTGACCGAAAAATGTGCGGCGGATCGGTCACCGCACCAGCTCGCGCGGTGCCGGGCGGAAACCAGACGACGCGGAAGGAACGCTCGGTGGAGTACACATCCGGCGCGGCCTCCTGGCAGAAGGTGCTCCGGCGGGCCGTCGCCGGGCTGCTGCCCCGGCGACCCCGGCAGCGACGACCGGGCTGGTCGATCGGCGTGCCGCTGATCGCCGCCGCGGCCGGACTGCTCTTCACCACCACCGCCACCACGGCCGGCGGCACCGCGCTGCGCGAGGACCGGCGACCCCAGCTCAACCAGCTGATCGAGGACCGCCGCGAGCAGGTGGCGGCGAGCGAGCGCCGGGCCGCGACGCTCCGCGACGAGGTGGAGCAGCAGACCAACGCGCTGGCCGACACCGACGGGCCGATCAAGGAGCAGCAGCAGCGGGCCGCCGCCACCCGGGAGGCCGCCGGCTTCACCGCCCTCACCGGGCCCGGCGTCACCGTGGAACTCAACGACGCGCCCCGGCGCAGCGAGCAGAACCTGCCCGAAGGGGTCAGCAACGACTACCTGGTCGTCCACCAGGGCGACGTCCAGGCGGTGGTGAACGCGCTCTGGGCCGGCGGCGCGGAGGCCATGTCAATCATGAACGTCCGCGTGCTCGCCACCAGCGCGGTACGCTGCGTGGGTAACACCCTGCTGCTGCACGGTCGGGTGTACTCCCCACCATTCAAGATCGTAGCAATCGGCGATCCCGCTGCCCTCCAGCAGGCCCTCGCCGGCTCTGAGGGAGTCCGGTTGTTCAAGGACGCGGTCGACCACTACCAGCTCGGCTACAAGGAGACCGTCTCCACGGTGACCGTCCCGGCGTTCGAGGACTCGACCGCCCTGCGTTCGGCGACGGTGCCGCGGTGAGTCGCGCGCCGGAGGACTGGTGGGAGGGCCGGGACGGGCGGCACCGCAATCCGGCCGACGAGCCGACCGCGTTCATCCCCAAGACCGACCGGCCCGCTCCGACGCCCCGCCCGACGGGCGGCTGGCCGGATCCGGTCCCGCCGCGCGGCGTGGCGGCCGAGCGGTCGGGCGGCCGCCAGGCCCCCGAGCGCGACCCCGTCGACCTGCCGCGTCCCGCCGAGCCCAGCCGCGCCAACCAGCCGGCCTGGCCCGCCGAGTCCGCCGGGTCGAACCATCCCGCTGCCACGGCACGCACCAGCGATCCGGCCTGGCCCGCCCAGGCCGCCGGGCCCGTCGGGGAGTCCCGTCCCGCTGCGGCACGGCGCGGCACCGATCCGGCCCGGCCCGCCGAGGGCGTCCGGCCCGGGCCGTCCACGGAACGGGCTCGGCCCGCCGACCCGACCCCCGCCGCGGGGGCGGGCTGGTTCGCCGATCCGGCCGGCCCGGAACCGGTCACCGACCCGGCCGACTCCACCGGTCCGGCGTGGTCGGGCGATGCCGCGCGGCCCGTGGGGCCGAGTCACGCCGGCCCCCAGGCCGCCACGGGGCCGGGTCACGCCGGTGCGCCGCCGCCGTGGCCCGGCAAGGGCACGCTCCGGCCGGCGGCCCCGCTCACGCCACGCGGCCCGGCGGCACCGGACCTCCCCGGCGCGCCGCTCGACACCGACCGGCCGGTCTCGCCCGCCCGGTCCGGCCCGACCACGAACCCGCTCGCCGACCGCGCCGAGACCCCGGCCGGGCGACCCACGCCCGGCACGGACGCGCCGACCGCGTTCCTTCCGCAGGTCGCCCGCCCCGCCGGACCGGCCGCCCCGGTCTCCCCGGCCAGCCCGGACCGCACCGCCGACCCCGCGGCCACCGCGCTGATCCCGGCCGTCACCGGGCGTACGCCGGGCGGCCCGCCCGCCCTCGACTCGACCGCGCTGATGGGCGCCGTCCCGCGCCCGCCGCGCACCGAGTCGGGCGACGACTCGGAGAACGTCGACGAGCCGGCCCGCCCGCGCCGTGGTGAGCGGGTGGTCCAGCTCCGGCCGGAGCAGACCGGCGAGGGCTACCGGAGCGTGTACTCGGAGCTGACCCGCCCGTCGCTCGCCTCCCGGCTGCGCACCGGCATCCGGGTCACCGGCGAGGTGCTGATCACGTTCGGGCTGGTGGTGCTCCTCTTCGCCGGCTACGAGGTGTGGGGCAAGTCGGCGATCGTGGACGCCCACCAGAACGACCTCAGCCAGCAGTTGGCGCAGGCGTGGGGGCCGGACGGCGACCCCACCGTGGCGCCGTCGGCCAGCGCCAGCCCGACCGCCAAGCCCAAGCCGCCGGTGCAGGGCAAGCCGATCGCCGGCCTCTACATCCCGAAGCTGGACAAGAACTGGGTGGTCGTCGAGGGCGTCACCCAGAAGGACATCCGGTACGCCCCGGGCCACTACCCGACCAGCGCCATGCCCGGCCAGGTGGGCAACTTCTCGGTGGCCGGGCACCGCAACCGGGCCACCTTCTGGCGGCTGGACGAACTGCACGACGGCGACACCATCGTGGTCGAGGACAGGACCACCTGGTACGTCTACAAGGTGACCCGCAACCACATCGTGAAGCCGACCCAGGTCGAGGTGGTGGCGCCGGTGCCGGGCAAGCCGGGCGACAGGCCGACCAAGCGGATGCTCACGCTGACCACCTGCAACCCGAAGTTCGACAACTACCAGCGGCTGATCATCCACGCCGAGCTGGACCGGTCCCAGCCGAAGTCGGCGGGTCGCCCGGCGGAGCTGGGAGGCTGACCGTGTACGCCTGGATCTGGCGGAAGCTCCCGTTCGGGCTGCCCGGCAAGCTCGCCGGCAGCGTCCTGATCGCCGCCGCGATGGTGGCCCTGCTCTGGTACGTGGTATTCCCCTGGGCCGAGCCCCTGCTGCCCTTCGACGACGTGCAGGTCACCCAGGACTCCGGCGTACCCGGTGACCCCGGTGGCGACGTGGTGCCGGGGGACGCGCCCTCGGGCGACGAGCACGACCTGCCGTACGACACCGAGCGGAACAACACCCCGCCCCCCTCTCCGGACAGGTGAGTCGATGCGCGTCCTGGTGATCGACAACTACGACTCGTTCGTCTTCAACCTGGTGCAGTACCTGGGCCAGCTCGGCGTGCAATGCGAGGTACGCCGCAACGACGAGATCGACGTGGCCGAGGTGGGGCGGGTCGGCGCGGCCGGCGTCCTGCTCTCGCCCGGGCCGGGCAGCCCCGACCGGGCCGGCATCTGCCTCGACGTCATCCGCGCCTACGCCGGCGAGCTGCCGATCTTCGGGGTCTGCCTCGGCCACCAGGCGATCGGCGAGGCGTTCGGCGCCACCGTGGCCCGCGCCCCCGAGCTGCTGCACGGCAAGACCTCCGAGGTGCGGCACGACGGGGTCGGGGTGCTCGCCGGCCTGCCCGACCCGTTCACCGCGACCCGCTACCACTCGCTGGCCGTGCTGCCCGAGACGCTGCCGAGCGAGCTGGAGGTCACCGGCTGGACCGGCTCCGGCGTGGTGATGGCGATGCGCCACCGCACGCTGCCGATCGAGGGCGTCCAGTTCCACCCGGAGTCGGTGCTCACCGAGGGCGGCCACCTGATGCTGGCGAACTGGCTGGCCGGCTGCGGTCACCCGGAGGCGCTGGAGCGCGCCCCGGAACTCGCCGCCGAGGTGGACGCCCGCCGCCGCGCCGCCTTCGCCACCGCCTGACCGGTCGGGCGGTCAGCCCTTCAGCGCGTCCTGGACGCCCGGGTTCGCGGGCGAGTGGACCGCCGGCGGCCTGCGTCGGAACGCGTCCCACGCCGCCTTGCCACTGGCGAAGTAGTCCCGGACCGCTTTCCCGACGAGCACGGCGGACCCGCAGCCGGAGCAGCGGGCGGCCACTCCGTCGACATCGAGGCCGAGGTGTCGGCACAGCGTCACCGCTCGTGACAGGTGGTAGGACTGGGTCACGATCAGGGCCCGCTCGACGCCGTACACCTCCCGCGCTCGCGCACAGCTGTCGTACGTGTCCAGGCCGAACGGGTCGGCCACGACGCGGCCCGGATCGACACCGAGCCGCTCGGTCAGGTACGAGGTCATCGCCGCCGGCTCGTCACCGGACGTCCCGCCCCCGTCGCCCGAGACCAACACCACCCGGGCGCGCTGGCTGTGCACCAGCTCGGCAGCCGTCTCCAGGCGGCCGGCGAGCCGGTCCCCCGGTTGCCGCCCGTCCGCCGCCACCGCGGTGCCCAGGACGATCACCACGTCGGCAACGGGCGCCTCCGCCTCGTCGTACACGTGCCCGTACGCGCCGATCGTCGTCCACAGCCACGGAAGGCTGGTCAGCAGCAGCGCGGTTAGGCCCAGCGCGACCCCGCGTACCAGGTGCCGCCGCCATCGGCCCGCCCAGCCCGTCAGGCCGGCTACGGCTCTCACCGACTGCTTCCGCTGAGCCGGCGAAACCTCACCGGTCCGCCCTGTCCCGCCGAGGTGGACGCCGCATCAGTCGTCGGAGAGGCGGGCCGGCGGGCTCGTCGGGAAGAGCGGGAAGCCGCCACCACTGCCGTCGGGCGTGTTCGTCGGCGTGGGGGTCGCCGTGCCGGTCGGCGTCGGGTCGACCACCTCCGGCACGCTGACCACGATGGTCACCGTCTTGCCCTTCGCCAGGGGTTCACCGGCCTTCGGATTCTGCGACTGCACCCGACCCGCGCGGTCCGCCGGTACCTCGTCGCCCTGCTCCACGTTCACGCGGTAGCCGGCGTCCTCCAGCTCGTCCCGGGCGTCCTCCTCGGTGGCGTTGAGGACGTTCGGCACCTGGACGACGTTGCCCTTGGAGACGGTGAGCGTGACCGTCGCGCCCTCCGCGACCGCCGTGCCCTCGGTCGGCGACACCTTGAGCACGGTCTCCTTCCGCTCCGGGCTGTCCGCCTCCTTCCGGTCGACCACGAAGCCCTCCTTCTCCAGCCGCTCCTTCGCGTTCTCGTACGTCGCGCCCTCGAGCCCGGACGGGACGGCCTTCGTCGCCGGGCCGCCGCAGACCTGGACCGTGACCACCTGGTTCGCCTCGATCCGGGCGTTCGGAAGCGGGTTCTGCTGGGCGACCGTGCCCTTCTGGCAGGTGGCGTTGAAGATCTGGTCGCCGGCCTGGGGGACCAGGCCGGCCTGCTGGATCTCGGCGAACGCCTGGGCCTGGGTCAGACCGGTCACCGTGGGCACGGTGACCTGCTTCTCCGCCTGCTGGCTCCAGAGCAGCGCGGCGACCAGGGCGATCACCGCGAGCACGCCGACCGCGGAGAAGGTGGCGATCAGCCAGGACGACGCCTTTCGCTGGCGCGGGTCGCCGACCCGGGCCGGGATCTGCCGGGTCTGCGGCGCGCCAGGGGCCGGCGGGTAGCCCGCCGCGCCGGCGGCCGGCGCCATCGGCATGGTCTCGTCCTCGCGCATCACCGGGGTGGCCAGCACCGGCCGGCCGGCGGCCGCGCGGAGCAGGTCGGCGCGCATCTCGCCGGCGCTCTGGTAGCGGTTGAGTGGGTTCTTCGACAGCGCCTTGAGCACGATCGCGTCGACCGCCGGGTTGACGTCCGGGTTGATGTCGCTCGGCGTCGGCGGCGCCTCCCGCACGTGCTGGTAGGCGACGCTGACCGGGCTGTCCCCGACGAACGGCGGGTGGCCGCAGAGCAGTTCGAAGAGCACGCAGCCGGCGGCGTAGACGTCCGAGCGGGCGTCCACCGCCTCGCCCCGAGCCTGCTCCGGGGAGAGGTACTGCGCCGTGCCGATCACCGCGCTGGTCTGCGTCATGGTGGTGGCGCCGCTGGCCAGCGCCCGGGCGATGCCGAAGTCCATGACCTTGACCTGGCCGGTCTGGGTCAACATCACGTTGCCGGGCTTGATGTCCCGGTGGATGATGCCGTGCCGGTGGCTGAACTCCAGCGCCGCGCACATGTCGGCGCAGATCTCCAGTGCCCGGCGCGGCTGGAGCCGCCCCTCGGCGCCGAGTACCTCCTTGAGGGTCCGCCCGTTGACGAACTCCATCACGATGAACGGCAGCGTCTCGCCGGTCGGCGCGGTCTCCTCGCCGGTGTCGTAGACGGCCACGATCGCCGGGTGGTTGAGCGACGCGGCGTTCTGCGCCTCGCGGCGGAACCGCATCTGGAAGGTGGCGTCCCGGGCCAGATCCGCCCGAAGCATCTTGATCGCGACATCCCGCCCGAGCCGGAGGTCGCGACCGCGGTGCACCTCGGCCATGCCGCCGTAGCCGAGCAGCTCGCCGACCTGGTACCTGCCACCGAGCAGGCGGGCCTGCGCTGTCATCGCGTCTGTCGTCCTTCGCTCGTCGTCGTCTCGCCGCTGCCCGGCCCGGGCCGTACCTGTCGACGGTACGACCATTCGGCCGGATCGTCGCGCCCGTCGAACCGTAGCGCGCCGGACGTCACCGTCTGCGGGGCGAGCGCGCCCGACTGCGTGCCCTTCCGCAGACTGTAGGAAATCACGCCGGAACAGATCAGTACCAGTACGGCCAGGAGGATGGCGACGAACACCATGCCGGGTCGGGACCGGCGGGGGGCCGGCTGCGGGGCGTACGCCATCGGGCGTGCCGCGGCGGGTGGGGGCACCGGGGCGGCGCCGCGCGGGTAGCCGGCCTGGGCCACCGGCGCGCGGGGCGGCGCGGCCGGCGCGACCGCGGTGGGGCGCTGCGGCGCGGCCGTCGTGCGCGGCGTGACCGGCGGGCGGGGCTGCTGCGGCGCGGCGGCCGGCGGCCGGGCCACCGCCGTCGGCGGGCGTACCTGGGCGCGGGCGGCCGGGGCGGCCGGCGAGGACGGGGCGGCGGAGACCGGGCTGGCCTGGCCGGCGGCCCGGGCCTGCTGGGAGAGCGCGACCTTCAGCTGCCGGGCCACCCCGGCCAGCGCGGCGGCGCTGGGCCAGCGGGCGGCCGGGTCCTTGGCCAGGGCCCGCTCGACCACGGCTCGGACCTGCGGCGGGATGTCGGCGGGCAGCGGCCGGGGGGCCTCCCGGACGTGCCGCATGGCGATCTCGAGGGGGTTGTCGCCCTCGAACGGCCGCCGTCCGGCGAGGCACTGGTAGGCGACCACGCCGAGGGCGTAGACGTCCGAGGCGGGGGTGGCGACCCCGCCGGTGGCCTGCTCCGGTGAGATGTACGAGGCGGTGCCGAGCACCGAGCCGGCCGCGGTGAGCTGCCCGACCAGGTCGGAGCGGGCGATGCCGAAGTCGGTCAGCACCAGCGTGCCGTTCGGCCGGACCAGCAGGTTGCCGGGCTTGACGTCCCGGTGCACGATGCCCTTCTCGTGCGCGGCGTGCAGCGCGTCGGCCGCCTGGGCCATCAGGGCCATCGTCCGGGCCGGGGTGAGCCGGCCGACCCGGTTCAGGGTGGCCGACAGCGCGTCGCCCTCGACGTACTCCATCACCAGGAAGGCGATCTGCTGGTCGTTGCCGAAGTCGTAGACGTCGACCACGCCCGGGTGGTTGATGGTGGCCATGGTGCGGGCCTCGCCGCGGAACCGCTCCGCGAAGCCGGGCTCGTCCAGCAGCGCGGGGAGCAGGCTCTTCACCGCGACCGTCCGACCGAGCACCTGGTCGGTGCCGCGCCAGACGTCGCCCATGCCGCCGCTGGCGATCCGCTCGTCGAGGCGGTATCGGTTGCCGAGCAGCACGCCGGGGCTGAGCATGTCAGCGGCCCCCCGGGTCGGTGATCGCCGCTCGCATGATCTGGCCACCGATCCGGGCGGCCTCGGCGCTGCCACCCGCCTCCTCCAGCAGGACGCAGACCGCGGAGACCGGGGTGCCGTTCTTGTCGAGCGCGAAGCCGATGAACCAGCCGTGGTCGCGGGTCTGCGGGCCGGACTGGGCGGTGCCGGTCTTGCCGCCGACGGTGTAGCCGTTGATCCGCGCGTTGCGGCCGGTGCCCTTCTCGACCACGCTGACCATCATCTCCCGCAGGTCGGCGGCGACCTGGCCGCTGACCGGCTGGCGCAGCTCCCGCGGGTTGGCGGTGTAGTAGCTGGTGGTGCGGTCCGGGCCGAGCAGCTGGCGGACCAGGTAGGGCCGCATCTGGCTGCCGCCGTTGGCGACCGACGCGGCAATCATCGCCCCTTCCAGCGGGGTCATCCGGACGTCGCGCTGGCCGATGGAGGACTGGGCGAGCGCCGCCGGGTCGTCCCCGCCGTCGGCGTTCTGCATGTCGCCGGTACGGCTGGCCGCCACCGGGTGCCCGCCCTCGCCGAGCTGGCCGACGGTGAGGTCGTCCTGCTCGAAGCCGAACTGGCGGGCCTTCTCCTTGATGGCGTCGGCGCCGAGGCGGATGCCGAGCTGGGCGAAACCGGTGTTGCACGACTCGGTGACCGCTTCGAGGAGGGTGACCTGCGCCTCCGGGCAGATCGACGGGTCGGCGTTCCGGATCGGGGTGCCGGAGGTCGGCGGGGTGAAGCTGGCGCCGGCCGGGATCTGGGTGTTCTTGCCGACGCCGTTCTCCAGCGCCGCGGCCGCTACCACGATCTTGAAGGTGGAGCCGGGCGGCAGCACCTCGCCGAGCGCCCGGTTGCTCAGCGGGCGGTCCGCGTCCTGCTCCAGCTTGTTGTACGCCGCGGTCGCCGCCTTGGTGTCGTGGCTGGTCAGCGGGTTCGGGTCGAAGCTCGGCATGGAGACGAGCGCCTGCACCGCCCCGGTACGCGGGTCGATGGCGATCGCCGCCCCCTTGCTGACCCCCTCCTTGTTGTTGCGCAGCTGGTCGTACGCGACGTCCTGGGCACGCTTGGAGATGGTCAGCAGCACGTTGCCGCCGGCGGTCTGGTCGCCGGTGAACATGTCCTTGAACCGGTCGATGAAGAGCTGGTCGCTGGTGCCGGCGAGGAAGTCGTTCTCACTCCGCTCGATGCCGGTGTCCGCGAGGTTGACCGGCTTGTAGCCGAGCACGTGCGCGTACTTGGCGCCGCCCGGGTAGGTGCGCTGGTACTTCAGCTCGCCGTCGGTCTCCTTGCTGACCGCGAACGCGGTGCCGCCGGCCTCGATGTTGCCGCGCTTGCGCTCGTACTCGGCGACCTGGACCCGACCGTTGTAGTCGCTGGTGCGGTATTCGTCCGCCTTGTAGGCCTGGATCCAGTTCAGGTTCGCGAAGAGCAGCCCGAAGAGGATCATCACGACGACGCCGACCCGGCGCAGGGGTGCGTTCACGGCCTGATCACCTCCGTGGGAGCACCGTGCAGTTGCTCCGGCCGGCCGCCGGAGGGTCGGACCGGCCCGCCGCCGCCGGTGACCGGGCGGCGGGCCGCGTCGGAGACCCGCAGCAGCACCGCGATCAGCAGCCAGTTCGCCATCAGCGACGAGCCACCGGCGGAGAGGAACGGGGTGGTCTGGCCGGTCAGCGGGATGAGCTTGCTGATCCCGCCGACGATCACGAAGACCTGCAGGCCGAGGGTGAAGGCCAGGCCGCCGGCGAGCAGCTTGCCGAACGAGTCCCGTACCGCCAGCGCGGCGCGCAGCCCCCGCTCGACGATCAGCAGGTAGACCACGAGCAGCGCGGAGAGACCGAACAGGCCGATCTCCTCGCCGATGCCGGCGAAGATGAAGTCGTTCTGCACCTCGGGCAGCAGGCCCGGCTGGCCGCCGCCCGGCCCGGCGCCGAACAGCCCGCCGGTGCCCAGCGCGAGCAGCCCCTGCACCAGCTGGTAGCCGTCGTCGTGGGGGTCGGCGAACGGGTCCAGCCAGATCTGCGCCCGCAGGTAGAAGTTGGCGAAGGGGCCGCCGACGAGGTCGCCCAGCACGTACGCCAGGTAGGCGCCGCCGAAGAAGAGCACCAGGCCGATGAGTAGCCAGCTGACCCGTTCGGTGGCGATGTAGAGCGTCACCACGAACATGCCGAAGTAGAGCAGCGAGGTACCCAGGTCCTTTTCGAAGATGAGGACCAGGAGGCTGATCAGCCAGACCACCACGACCGGGCCGAGGTCGCGCCCGCGGGGGAAGTCGATGCCGAGGAACCGGCGGCTGGCCAGCGACAGCACCTCGCGCTTGCGCACCAGGTAGTAGGCGAAGAAGGCCAGCAGCGCCAGCTTGGCGAACTCGCCGGGCTGGATCGAGAACGTCTCGCCGAACTTGATCCACAGCTTGGCGCCGTTGATCTCCGAGTATCGGCTGGGCAGCACCGCCGGGATCATCACCAGCACGATGCCGGCCAGCCCCAGGGTGTACGCGTACCGGGAGACCGACCGGTGGTCGCGCATCAGGGCGAGCAGCCCGGCGGCCAGGATGACCGAGAGCAGCGTCCAGGCCAGTTGCCGGCCACCCGTGCCGGCGAAGATGGCCAGGTTCTCCCGGTCGGCGGGAAGCGCCTCCCCGAGGTCGAGCCGGCGCAGGAAGCCCACCCCGATGCCGTTGAGCAGGGCGACCGCCGGCAGCAGGGCCGGGTCGGCGAACGGCGCGAGGAACCGGATCACCAGGTGCAGGCCGAGGAAGACAGCGGTGAGCGCGGCGGCCGGGATCCAGAAGTCGGGGGTGACCGTGTCGAGCACCTTCGCCTCGACCATCGCCCCGTACGCGGCCACCAGACCCATCGCCAGCAGCAGCAGCGACAGCTCGGCGTTGCGCCGGGACCGGGCCAGGCGTACGCCGGGCTGCTCGCCCGTGGTGGCGGGCGAGGATGCCGGAGTGGCCGGTGCGGTCACGATCGTCCTCGGGTTCGAGCCGGCGCCTATTCGGGCGACCGGCAGGCGGCCGGATCCAGTGCCGGCGCGATGGTGTCGGAGGGCGGTGCGTCGGGCGTGCTGGCCGGCGCGGCGCTACCGCTCGGCGCGCCGGTGGGCGTCGGGCTGCCGGTGGCGGGACCGGGCGTCGCGCCCGGCGACGACGCGCCCGGGGTCGGCGTCGCGCCGGTGGCCGCCGCCGTCACCGTCGGGCTCGGCGGGCAGATCGGCTTCAGGTTCGGGTTCGTCGGGCTGTCGCTGGTCAGCTCGGCCAGGCGGCGCTCGGCGTCCGGCTCGCTCTTGGCCGGGATGCCCTGCTTGACCTGCTCCTGCGCGGCCAGGGTGAGATCGTCCAGCTCGGCCGGGCTGGTGGAGTGCACGGTGGAGAGGTCCATCCCGGCGATCTGGCCCTGGATGCCCCGGAACACCGCCACCTGGCCGTCCTCCGTCGCTCCGACGTAGTACTGCCGCTGGGTGTAGCTCCACCCGCCGAACAGGCCACCACCGACGATCACCAGCAACGCGAGCGTCATCGCTGCGGCGCGTACCGGCCGGTGCCGGCGGCGCTCCGGCTCGTCCTCGGCGGCCGCCGCCGGCTCCTCGGGAGCGGCGGGCCGGGGAGCGGACAGCGCCGAGGCCCGGGCCGCCGGGGTGGAGACATCGGCGGAGGTGGCCATGCCGCGGTCGCGGGCGGCGGCGCCGCCGACGATCGGGGTGGCCTCGACGATGTCCTGGTCGGTGGCGTCGGCGATGATCACGGTGATGTTGTCCGGACCGCCGCCGCGGAGCGCGAGCTGCACCAGCCGCTCCACGCACTGCTGCGGGTCGGCGTACTCGCGCATGGTCTCCGCGATGGTGTCCGCGCTGACCACGCCGGAGAGCCCGTCGCTGCAGATCAGGTAGCGGTCGCCGGGCAGCACCTGGCGGACGGAGTATTCCGGGTCGATGTCGCGGCCGTCGAGCGCCCGGGTCAGCAGCGAGCGCTGGGGGTGGCTGCTCGCCTCCTCGGCGCTGATCCGACCCTCGTCGACCAGCATCTGGACGTAGGTGTCGTCCTTGGTGATCTGCGCGAACTCGCCGTTGCGCAGCAGATAGGCACGCGAGTCACCGATGTGGACCATGCCCAGCTTGCTGCCGGAGAAGAGGGTGGCGGTGAGCGTGGTGCCCATCCCCTCCAGCTGCGGGTTGGCGTCCACGGTGTCGCGGAGCTGCTGGTTGGCGGTGCCCACCGCCGACCGCAGCGCGTCCACGAGGGCGTCCCCGGGGACGTCCTCATCCAGTGGCGCCATGGCGCCGATGACGATGTTGCTGGCGACGTCACCGGCGGCCATGCCGCCCATGCCGTCGGCGACGGCGAGTAGCCGCGGCCCGGCGTAGACGGAATCCTGGTTACCGTCTCGGATCAGACCGCGGTCGCTGTGGGCCGCATAGCGCAGGGTCAGAGTCATGGCCGTAATTCGAGGGAAGTGCGGCCGATCCGGATCGGCACGCCGAGGGGGACGGGGGTTGGTCCGGTGACCTTAGCGCGATCCAGGTACGTCCCGTTAGTCGAGCCGAGATCCTCGACGAACCACTGCCCGTCGCGCGGCACCAGCCGGGCGTGTCGCGCGGAGGCGTAGTCGTCGGTGATGACGAGGGTGGAGTCCTCAGCCCGACCGATGGTGATCTGCGCTTCACCGAGAGTGATCCGGGTGCCGGCCAGCTGACCGGCGGTGACCACCAGCTGGTGCGCCGCCCTGCCCCGCTTCACCTTCGCCGGCTTCGCCGCCTGCCCGGTCGACGCCCCGACCGCCCGGGGCGCGGCCACCAGCCGGCCCGACCGGGCGCCCGCGAAGAGATCGCGGCGGATGACGCCGACCACCGTGAACACGAAGATCCACAGCAGGATGAGGAACCCGAACCGGGCGACGGTGATGACGAGTTCCGGCAAGGCGGGTCAGCCGTCCACGCGGAAGGTCAGCGTCGTGGTGCCCAGCTGGATCATGTCCCCGGGGTTGAGCGCGACGGCGGAGACCCGCTGGCCGTTGACCATCGTGCCGTTGGTCGACCCGAGGTCGGTCAGCACGACCTGGCCGCCGTCGAAGTCCAGCCGGGCGTGTCGCCGCGAGATGCCGACGTCCGGCAGGCGCAGGTTGGCCTGGTCGCCGCGGCCGATCACGGTCGAGCCCATCTGGAGCGGGTAGGTGCGCCCGTCGCCGGAGACCAGCCGGACGTTGTGGCCGCCGCCGTGCCCCGGCGGGGGGCCGTAGCCGCCGCCCTGGTCGTAGGCGGGGTACGCGGGCGGGCCGGCGTCGTAGCCGGGCGCGGAGACCGGGGCGACCTCGCCGCCGGTGTAGACCTCGGCGGTGACCCGGAACATGCCGGTGTCCAGCCCCTCGCCGCGCTCGACCTCGACGATCACGTCGCCGTAGACCGTCCAGGCCTGCTCGCCGATGAACTCCGCCTGCGACTGGGCCAGTTCCTGGGCCAGCGCGGCGGCGTACGGCGCCAGCCGACTGTGGTCGTACGGCGAGAGATCGATCACGTAGCGGTTGGGCACCAACGTGCGCCCACCAGCCAGGATGGCCTTGTGCGCCTCGGCCTCCCGCTGCATGGCGTTGAGGATCTCCACGGGGTGGACCACCCCTTTGAAGACCTTGGCGAAGGCCCCTTCGACCAGGCCTTCCAGACGCTTCTCGAAGCGTTGCAGCACGCTCACCGGCTCCTCCTCGGGTCCCGAGGACATGATGGTATCCGGCCGGGGCGCGCGCAGCTCACACGCCGCTCGGCCGGCTGGCGCCCGCCCGTTCGGACGGGCCGATGTTGTCGTGCTACTCTTTCGTCCGCCACGAACGGTAACCGCTCGACGAACGGTAACCGGTCGCGGCAGACGACCGGAGCCGGGTAACCTGGCCGGGCCCCGCTGGAGACAGCAGGACCGGCACAGACTACAGTGTTCGAGGTCGAGCCACGGGGAAGTGGCGGAATGGCAGACGCGCACGGTTCAGGTCCGTGTGCCCGAAAGGGCGTGGGGGTTCAACTCCCCCCTTCCCCACCAGATGACGACGAGGGCTCCGCAGCGATGCGGAGCCCTCGCTCCGTATCGGGGCGTGCCGTACGTCACGCTATGCTCCGATGGTTTCTGCCTCCGATGGACCAGGAGTGGCGTGTGAGTGTCGCGTTCGTGACCGGGTCGGGCGGGCTGATCGGCTCCGAGGCGGTCCGGCACTTCGCCGGCCTCGGTCTCGACGTCGTCGGCATTGACAACGACATGCGGCAGGAGTTCTTCGGCGAGGAGGCGTCGACCGCCTGGAACGTCCGGCGGCTCACCGACGAGCTGGGGAGCGCGTACTCGCACCACAGCATCGACATCCGCGACCGGGACGCGCTGGCGAAGCTCTTCCGCCGGTACGGCACCGACATCGCCGTGGTGGTGCACACCGCCGCGCAGCCCTCGCACGACTGGGCGGTGCGCGACCCGTTCACCGACTTCGACGTGAACGCCGGCGGCACCCTCAACGTGCTGCAGAACGTCCGCGAGCACTGCATCGAGGCGCCGGTCATCCACTGCTCCACCAACAAGGTCTACGGCGACCGGCCGAACAGCCTGCCGCTGGTGGAGCTGGAGACCCGCTGGGAGATCGAGCCCGGGCACCCGTACGAGCAGGGCATCCGCGAGGACATGTCGATCGACTCCTGCCTGCACTCGATCTTCGGCGCCTCCAAGGTGGCCGCGGACGTGATGGTGCAGGAGTACGGCCGCTACTTCGACATGCGCACCGCCTGCTTCCGCGGCGGCACGCTGACCGGCCCGGCCCACTCGGCCACCGAACTGCACGGCTTCCTCGGCTACGTGATGCGGGCCAACATGGAGCGCCGGACGTACAAGATCTTCGGCTACCAGGGCAAGCAGGTGCGGGACGCGATCCACAGCTCGGACGTGGTCTCGGCGTTCGAGGCGTTCTTCCGCAACCCGCGCTCGGCGGCGGTCTACAACCTCGGCGGCGGCCGGCACTCCAACACCTCGATGCGCGAGGCCTTCACGCTGGCCCAGGAGA
This sequence comes from Micromonospora sp. CNZ280, assembly GCF_011759515.1. Taxonomy (NCBI): domain Bacteria; kingdom Bacillati; phylum Actinomycetota; class Actinomycetes; order Micromonosporales; family Micromonosporaceae; genus Micromonospora; species Micromonospora sp. CNZ280. The sequence goes on along the minus strand of NZ_JAAOYP010000001.1, from coordinate 2,066,189 downwards.
TCACCGGCCACGAGATGATCTCCGAGTACGTCGAGGCGAACCGGATCGGCGACCACAAGTGGTGGATCGGCTCCAACGAGGCCTTCCAGGCCGACTACCCGGAGTGGAAGCAGGTCTACGACGTACCCATGATCATGCAGGAGATCTACGAGGCCAACGTGGACAAGTGGGTGCCCGGAGCATGACCGCGAGCCGCAAGCGGAACGTCCTCGGCGTCCTGGTCGATGCCACCGACTACGCCGCCGCCACCGAGCAGGTGGTGGCCGCGGCTCAGGAACGCCGGCCGCTGGCGCTGACCGCGCTCGCCGTGCACGGGGTGATGACCGGGGTGCTCGACCGGGCGCACAACGCGCGGCTGAACTCCTTCGACGTGGTCACCCCGGACGGCCAGCCGGTGCGCTGGGCGCTCAACCTGCTGCACGGCGCCGGCCTCACCGACCGGGTCTACGGCCCGACGCTGACCCTGCACGTGCTCTCCCGGTTCGCCGACGAGGGCCTGCCGGTCTACCTCTACGGCTCCACCGAGGAGACCCTGTCCCGGCTGATCCCCGCGCTGGAGCGGATGTTCCCGGCCCTCAAGATCGCCGGGGTGGAGCCGTCCAAGTTCCGCGCCGTGCGGCCCGGCGAGGACGTCGAGATCGCCGACCGGATCAAGGCCAGCGGCGCCCGGCTCGTCCTGGTCGGGCTCGGCTGCCCGCGCCAGGAGGTCTTCGCGTACGCCATGCGGCCGCTGCTGGACATGCCACTGATGGCGGTCGGCGCGGCCTTCGACTACCACGCCGGGCTGCTGCGCAAGCCACCGCCGTGGATGCAGCGGGCCGGCCTGGAGTGGTTCTGGCGGCTCGGCCTGGAGCCCAGGCGGCTCTGGCACCGCTACCTGGTGCTCAACCCGGCCTACCTGAGCCGGTTGTTCGGTCAGAAGACCGGGCTGTGGAAGGCCACCCCGCCGCCGCCGGCCACCGAGCGTCCGGCCGGCTTCGCGGTCTGACGCCGCCGCCGACGTACGCGCGAGGGCCCCTCCCCGGTAGGGAGGGGCCCCGCACGGCCGCTGGTCAGAGGGTCAGCGTCCAGGTGTTGATGTAGCCGGTGTCACCGCCGTAGACGTCCCGCACCCGCAGCTGCCAGGTACCGTTCGCCGCCTCGCTGGACAGGTTCACCGTGTAGGTGGTGTTGACGTTGTCCGCGCTGTCCCAGAAGCTGCTGTTCTTCAGCCGGTAGGACGAGCCGTCCGGGGCGACCAGGTCGATCACCAGGTCACCGCGCCAGGTGTGCACGATGTTCACCGCCACCGTCGAGCTGGACGAGGCGTTGCGGGCGCAGCCGGAGATGGTGATCGGGCTGGAGACCGTGGCGCCGGTGTCCGGGATCGCCACGTCGGTGCCGTTGCTGCCGGAACAGCCGCCGCCACCGGAGCCGGTCACCGTCAGCGTGTACGTCGCGGTCCGGGTGCCCGAGGCCGCGCTGCCGGTGACGGTCACCGGGTAGGTGCCGGGCGGCGTGCTCGCCGAGGTGCTGATGGTCAGCGTCGACGAACCACCCGAGGTCACCGTGGCCGGGTTGAACGAGGCGGTCGCGCCGGACGGCAGGCCGCTGGCGGAGAGGCTGACCGACTGGGCCGAGCCGTTGGTGGTGGCGGTGCTGACCGTGGTGGTCACCGAGCCGCCGGGCGCGGTGGAACCGGAGGTCGGCGAGACCGAGACGGAGAAGTCGTTCACCGGCGGGGTGCCGTCGTTCACCACGTAGAGCAGCCGGTTGGGGGTGCCGGTGCCCGGGTTGGTCACCACGTTCGGGGTGGCGTTGTTGACCAGGCTGTCGCGCACCTGCTGCGGGCTCCACGACGGGTTCGCCGAGAGCACCAGCGCCGCGGCGCCGGCGACGTGCGGGGACGCCATCGAGGTGCCGCTGATCGTGTTCGTGGCGCTGTTGCCGGTGTACCAGGCGGACGTGATGTTGACGCCCGGCGCCAGGATGTCGACGCAGGTGCCGTAGTTGGAGAAGCTGGCCGCGGCGTCGTTGTTCTGGGTGGCGCCGACGGTGATCGCCGAGGCGACCCGGGCCGGCGAGTAGTTGCAGGCGTTCTGCCGGTTGCCGAAGATGTCGCCGTTGCCGGCCGCGACGGCGTACGTGATGCCGGAGTTGATGGAGTTGGTCACCGCGGTGTCGATGGAGCTGTTGGCCCCGCCGCCGAGGCTCATGTTCGCCACGGCCGGCTTGACCGCGTTCGCGGTGACCCAGTCGATGCCGCCCACGACCTGGGCAATGGTGCCCGAGCCCTGGCAGTTCAGCACCCGTACGCCGACGATCTGGACGCCCTTGGCCACCCCGTACGACGAGCCGCCGACGGTCCCCGCGACATGCGTGCCGTGGCCGTTGCAGTCGTCGGCGGAGCCGCCGTCCACCGCGTCGAAGCCGGAGACCGCCCGGCCCCCGAAGTCGTTGTGCCCGTACAGCACGCCGGTGTCGATGACGTAGGCGCGCACGTTGGACGCCGTGTTCGGGTAGGTGTACGAGTTGTCCAGCGGCAGGTTGCGCTGGTCGATCCGGTCCAGACCCCAGGACGGGGGGTTGGTCTGGGTGCCGGAGAGCGTCACGGTGTGGTTCTGCTCGACGTACGCCACCGCGGGGTCGGCCGCGATCCGCGCGGCGGCCTTCGCGCCGACCCGGACCTCGAAGCCACGCAGCGCCGCGCCGTAGGTGCGCGCCACGGTGCCGCCGTGCCGGCCGACGAGCCGCTGGGCGTTGTCGCCCACGGCGCTCCGCCCGACCGCGCTGTCCTTGAACACCACGATGTAGCTGTCCGCGACGGCGGTGTCCCCGCCGGCACTGCGGATCACCCCGACCGGTTCGGCGGCCATCGCGGGCGTGGCGGCCGCCACCATCGCCAGCGCGGCCACCCCGACGAGTACGGACCTGTGTGGAAGAGCCATCTTCCTACCTCCCTCCTCCGACCAGCACCGACCGTCCACCCGTTCGTGGCGGGTTGATCGATGGATGCCAATCGGTCTGAGGGTAGATCGGCGCGGAGAGACAGATAAACATGTCGAATCGTCAATAACATCGGAGGGATGGATCCCCTACGGGATGCGACTACGGGCCGAACGGGGGGCCGGCCCGGATTCGCCCGGCCCCCGAACGGGCAAGGCTGTCAGACATGGAGAGCCATCTCGCCGTGCTGCTGCCGGTCGCCGCCGTCTGGCTGGCCGCCGGGTACGTCGCGGACGGGCTGCCCCGGATCGACCGCGCCCACGCCCTGCGCCGGCGGGCCGGCTGGTCGCTCGTCCTCACTCTGACCGGGCTGGGGCTGACCGCGGCGGTGCTGACCGCCGGGCTGTCCAGCGGCGGGGCCACCATGGCGGACCGGGCCGCCGGCAACCTCGCTCTCGCCGCCGGACCGGCCGCGCTGGTCGCGCTCTTCGCCGTACGCCGGCTGCGCCGGTTGTGGGCCGGCGCGGGCGCCTTCGCCGCCGCGCCGGACACGCCCGCCCCGCACGGCCTGCGGGCCGCCGCGGCGCATCCGATGATCGGGCTGCCGTTGCACGTCACCGGCCTGGCCACGGTGCCGGCACTGCTCACCGCGGGTGGCGCGGACCTGCTCGTGGAACCGGGCGTGACCGGTCCGGCGATCACCGTCGGCGCGCTCTGCGTCGCCGTGCTCGGGGTGCGGCACGCGCTGCGGCACAACCGCCTGGCCGAGCGGGCGTTGCCGGCGGAACCGTTGGCGCCGGCGGGCTGGGCGGTGCCGGTCGAGCGGATGACGCTCGCCGAGCCGGCGGAGCCGTCGTCAGCGGGAGCGGCCGGCCCCCTGCACGTATAGCAGTTCCAGGATCGCCCGGGTCGCCTCGAACCAGCGGTCCAGCCAGCCGGGCGGGGGCACGCTGCCCTTCGGCGGCAACTCCATCAGCAGGCCGCGCAGCAGCGGGTGGTCGGCCAGCGACTCGTTCGGCTCCATCGACCAGCCGCCGGGCGGAAACGAGGGCTCGGTGAGCGGGTTCGGATCCAGCGACGGCAGGGAGAGCGGCGGGCCGGCCTGCTCGGGGGCGGCGGGCGTGGCGTCCCGGCCGGCGTTCTCGGTGTCGGTCGACACCACCTCGGTCAGCACGGTGTCCCGGCGCGCTCCCCGGTACTTGCCACCGAACCGCTCCGGCTTGCCCGGACCGTTGCTGAGGTTCTCTGAACCGATCGTCGTCATCCGTCTCGCCTGCCTAGCTCGGTTGTCGATCCGCGGCGGGTTGTCGACCAGCGCCGTACCGAGGGGTACAACGAGACGGGACCGATGTGGCGACGGGAATCCCGGAGGCGGGGTCACGTCCGAGCGGCGGGGCGGCACCGCGCCCGCCGGCACGGTGAGGCGACCCACCCGGCGCTTCGGTGCGCCGATGGGCCTCGGCGGCCCGCACGCCGCGGCCGTCCCGCGCCGGTCCGGGCACGGTCGGATCCCCGTCCGGCGGACCGGACGGGAACCCGCCGTCGGTGTCACGCCGGTGGTCAGTCCCGGCCGAAGCCGCCGCGCTTGGCGCTGTCGACGAAGGCGTGCCAGTCGCCCGGGGCGAAGACCAGGGCGGGACCCGTCTTGTCCTTCGAGTCCCGGACCCCGACCGCCCCGGTCACGTACGCCACCTCGACGCAGTTGTCACAGTTCGGCCCGCTCTTCGAGCTCTTGAACCAGGTTGCCTGCATCAGGTCCACGGGGAACCCTTTGGTCGCCATTTCCACAACGGCTCCTCTGCCAGTTTCGCGATGTGTGCGATGGACTCCTCCGGACGGATGGCCGCCGCGCGGATGTGATCGAAGATGAAGCTGTACTTCTGCAGTTCGTCACTCTTCTCCAGGAAGAGCCCACCCGTGGCGTTCTCCGCGTACACGACATCCGGATCACCGGGCTCGGGGAAGCTGAGGATCGTGAAGGTGCCGTCCATGCCGGCGTGCGCCCCCACCTCGAACGGCAGGATCTGCAACGTCACGTTCGGCAACTCGGCCACCTCGACCAGCCGTTTCAGCTGGCCACGCATCACTTCGTCCCCGCCCACCGGCCGGCTCACCACCGCCTCATCGAGCACCACCCACAGATCGACCGGATCATCCTGAGTCAGCAACGACTGGCGGCCCAGGCGGACACGGACACGTTGTGCGACCTGGTCGGCGCTGAAGTCCGGCCGGGCGGCGCGGATCATGGCACTCGCGTACTCCTCGGTCTCCAACAGACCGGGGACCACCTGCTGCTCGTACGCCCGGATCGAGCTGGCCGCCGCCTCCAGCCCGACGTACGCCCCGACCAGCACCGTGCTGTACGGGTGCCACCAGCCCTTCTGCCGGGCCTCCCGGGCGATCTGCACCAGCTCGTCGCTCTCGGCGCCGACCACGCCGTAGATCCGGAGCATGTCCCGCACGTCCCGCGGGGTCGCCGTGGTGTGGCCGGTCTCGATCCGGGAGATCTTCGACGCCGAGCACTCCAGCTGCTCGGCGACGGCCTCGATGGTGATCCCGGCCGACTCCCGTTGCCGGCGCAGCTCCGCACCGAGCCGGCGGCGCCGGATGGTCGGACTGCGCCGCTCGCTCACGACCGCACCTCGGTTCGCCACAGGGTTCGCCGGAGCGGGGCACCGCTCGCGCTCAGGATCGCACCCTCGGCTGCCGTTCCGGACCGCTCGCTGCCCCTCACCGGTACACCTCCGCGTGGACGCGCCGCTGTCGCCCGCCCGCCGGGGCGCGACCCTGGGCAGCGGGCGAGGCGTTCGCGGCAGGGGGTGGTGCCGGTCGTCGGCCGGCCGCGACGGGCGAAACCGGCCCTCAGTGTGCCGTTTGGACGCCGACGGCTTCAAGCGTCGTGACGCGCGAGCCGCTCGCGTATCGGCAAAAGTCGACGTGCAACTTGCATGTCGCACGTGTGTGATGCACTCTGTCCGTATGGCACGGGTCACTCACCGTCAAGATCGCTCGTCCGGAGCGGTGACCCCACCAGCGCCCGGAAACCGGACGGTGATCGTGCCCGACCTGCGACAACAGGATCTGCCCCGGGCTGATGACCCCGCCGCTGCACGCCAGCAGGCTGCGGCGGCGGGTGCGGTGCCCGGGAGCGATCGGGTGTTGGTCGGGTGGCGGCACGCCACCAGCGGGCACCGCCCGACCACCACCACCCGCACCCGCCGGCCCACCAGGCACGACCCCGTCGCCCGGCCGGAAACCTTCCCCCGACCAGCTCCGCCGGCCCGTCCGCCGGCCAACCCTCCCCAGGAGTCCATGTGCTTCCCCGCTCCGGTGACGTACTGCACGTGACTCGCGCGGCGAGTGTCCAGTTCCTCAGGCCCATCATGTTCCGGGTGATCCGGGTGCTCGACTGGCCGACCTACGACGGTTGGCTCTGGCTCGACGGCTACGAGTTGAACGCGGCGGGGGACGCGGTCAACCGGCGGTCGATCTTCGTACAGCGGCAGGGGCTGCGCCAGCTGCGGGCCGCCCCGGAACCCCGCCCGCACACCGTGCGTACGGCCGCCCGCAGGCCGGTCGTCCGGACCCCGGTCCGGGTGGGCTGACCTCCCCGAACGGCCGCCGGGGGGCGTGCCGCCGCCATAGAATCGGTACGCCCACCCCGGCAGGTTTCCACCCCGCGCGTCCAGGACCCCGAACCTGGGATGGTCATGGTCAATCAGTCCGCCGCGCGGCGGCCCCACCGCTCCCGTATCGCCTACGCCTTCGGAATCCTGGCGCTGTTCGGCGCCGCGACCACGCTCGTGGTCGTGGTCCGCGACCCCGCCCTGTCGTCCACCCGACTGACCGATCCGGTCCCGGCACCGGAGATCACCGTGATCGGCGAAGACCCGTCGGCCGAACCGCACGACGAGTACGACCCGTTCGCGTTCGACCAGCCCGACCCGCCGGCCACCGACCCGGCGCCCGACTCCGGCGGGCCGGTCGCCGCCCCGCCGTCGGGCGCCGAACCGGCGGCGGCCGGCGGGCACACGCCGGAGGACATCCGCCGCTCGCTGTTCTGGTCGGGCGTCCTCGGGCTGGCCATCTCGCTCGCCGGCCTGGGGTTGGTGGGCACGAGACGCCGAATGTGGTGACCGGACCGCCGGCCGGACCACCGCGGCCCGCTGGCCTCCTCGGTCGGGACCGGGCCAGTCCGTCTGGGGCGGGCCAGCCGCGGGTCAGTCCGCCGGGGTCGGCTCGGTGGTCGGCTCGCTCGGGCTTGCGGTCGGCGTCGGCCGGGCCCGGGACACGGTCAACGTGACCTCCTCGCCGGCCGGCACCGCTTCGCCCGCGGCCGGCTCCGTGTCGATCACCGTGCCGGCCGGCCGGTCCGACGCCCGGTACTCGACCCGGTGATCCAACCCGAGCCGGTCCAGGATCGCCTCCGCCGCCTCCTGCTGCAGACCGACCAGCGGCGGCACCGGCACCTCGACCGGTTCGCTGGTCGGCGGCGCGGAGGGCGACCGGGTGGTGGGCTCGGCGGTGGCCGGCGCGGGCGTGGTCGGGGCGGTACGGGTCGGCGACACCGACGGGGTCGGGCCCGGCTCCGTCCCGTCGTCGGCCGACTGGAGGGCCAGCCACAGCCCGGCGCCCAGAACGGCGAGCAGCAGCAGCACGACCACGCCCCAGAGGATCGGCAGCCACCAGCGCCGGCCGGTGTCCTCGGCGTACCACTCGCCGCCGCCCGGCTGGTAGTCGGCCGGTCTGGGCGGCGGCACCTCGGCCCGCCCGGACCACGCCGCCGGGCCGGGACGCCCGGTCGGCGGCAGCGGAGCGGTCTGGTCCGGCGCGGCCGGTTCGGGCGGCTGCGCCGCCGTCCGGTCCGCCGGGCCGGGCAGCCGCTGCGTCCGGTCGACGGGCTCCGGCCCGCTGGCCCGGTCGTCCGACGGCGGCAACGGTCGGGTCTGGTCGTCCCCGACGGGCGGCTCCTGCCGCTCGTCGCTCATGCCGGCACTCCGCTTCGCTGCGTGCCGACATGAGGCACCCACGCGCTGTGCCGATGATTCGCTCGCTGCCGCTCGCTCATGGCACGTCCTTTCCCGGACCGGGACGGGCGTCGTGGCCCTCGACCGTCAACCTAGCGGTCCGGGCGCCCATCGGCCGGGATCAGCGTGCCGACCCGCCCGTCACGGCACCGGGGACGCGGTGGGGGAGCCGGGAGCCGCCGCGCCGCACCAGATGGCGACCGGGTCGTTCCAGTTGCCCGCGGTGTCGCCGGCCGGCTCCTGGCGGGTGACCACGCCGCGCCGGCCCGACCGGTACCGCGGGTAGAAGCCCTCGTCGACGAGTTCGTCGGCCGCGTCGTCGCACTCCTCGCCGACCACGTCGGGCACCGAGCTGGCCGGCGCCGGACCATCCACGTAGAGGTGCACCGTGGTGCCGGGCCGCACCTCCGCGCCGACCGCCGGCGAGGTACGGGTCACGGTGCGCCCGGTGCCGGTGCCGAAGATCAGCCGCCAGCCCAGCCGCCGCTCCCGCAGTTCGTCGCGGGCCTCGGCGAAATCGGTGCCGATCAGCGGCGGCACGGTCAGCCCGGTGGACCGGGTCGGCGACGTCGACCGGGGTGCCGTCGGGGTCACGCCGGCCCGGGTCGGAGCGGCGCTCGGGGTGCCGGTCGGCACGCCGGTGGTGGCGCCCGCGACGGGCCGGCCGGTGGGCCCGTCGTCCTCCCCGGCGAGCAGCCAGCCACCGGTGGCGCCGATCGCGGCGAGCAGCGCGACGGCCAGCCCGCCACCGAGCGCCAGGGTCAGCCGGTCCGGCCCGGCGTCGCCGCTCGCGCCGCCCGTCCGCGGGTCCGTGTTCCCGTCCGTCATACCGCCCACCGCCTCATCCCCGGCGACCGTACCCGGCGCCGCCAAGCCCGCTCCGCGCGGTCGCCGCGCCGAGCCGTGGTCGCCGCCCGTCACCGGGCGGCCACCCGCCGGTACGTTCTGCCGGGTCGAGATACCTGTCGTCCCGGCACCACTCGCCGCGCCGACTCCGGGACGTTACGCTGCCCCGCATGGCCAGACGGGGCTGGGGAGTACCGATCGCCACCGCGATCGGCGTCGCTGCCGGCGCGGGTGCCGCCCAACTGGGTTTCGGCTACGGGCTGGGCATCATCAACTGGGCGCCGGCCGACCCCGGCGCCGGACCGGCGGCCTGGGTCGCCAGTCTGGTCTGGGCCACCTGGATCGCCGCCACCTCGACCGTCTTCGGTGCGGTCTGCGCGCAGCGGCTGCGCGACCGGGGCGCGCCGAACCGCCCGGCGGGTTATCCGCCGCCCGGCGAGGCGTCCGCTGAGGCCGCACCGGCGACCGTCGACGGCGAGGTCGCCGACCGGCCGGACGCCGACGCCGGACCGGAGCAGGTCGGCCCGCTCCGGCTCCTTCTCCTGGCGCTCGCCGCCGGCTTCGGCGCCCTGATCACGGTGCTACTGGTCGCCGTACCGGCCCGGATGGCGGAGGTGGCCGACACCCCCTCGCCCCGGGAGGTCGCCGCCGGCTACGCGGCGGTCGGGGTGCTGGTGGGCGTACTCGCCGCCGGCTGGGCGCTGCGGTCCCGGGCCGCCGCCGCCAACGTCATCGCCACCATCGCCTGGCTCTGGCTGCTCGCGGTGGTCGCCGTGGTCGACGGCGTGCTCGCCGGCCGCGGGTTGACCAGCGCGCAACTCGGCATCTGGCAGCTCAGCGCCGACGACGGCCGGTACTGGATCCGGGACTACCTCTACTGGCCCGGCGCGCTGCTCTCGCTCGGCTCCGCGCTGGTCATCGGCGCGCTCGCCGCCCGGGGCGCCGCCCGGCACCCCGAGCACCGGGTCGGCGCGGTGGCCTCCGGCGCGGCCGGGCCGCTGCTCGTCGCGGTCGCGTACTTCCTGGCGGTGCCCCGGGTGACCGCGATCAGCCCGGAGCAGGTGTCGGCCCACCTGATCGCCCCGTACGCGGTGATCGTCGGTGTCGGCGGCTCGGCGCTGGTCGCCGCGCTCGCCCAGCGCGCCGCCCGCCGCTCGGCGACCACCGCCGGGGTCGGGGTCGACCCGACCGCCGTCGAGCCGGCACCGGCCACACCGGCGGACCCCGGGTCGGCGGATGCGGTCGGCTCCGGGACGACGCGGGTGCCTCGGCAGCGCGCCGGCAAGTCCTCCCGCCCGCCCGCCACCGCCAGCGAATCGGCCACCAGCAGCGAACCGGCCACCGTCGGCGGCACGGCCGGGGCGCCGACCGGCGGCGCAAAGCAGGCCGGCACCTCGAAGCCGGCGGGTGGAGGCACCTCGAAGCCCGGTGGCGCGGGAACTGCCGGGGCGGACGCGGCGACGCCGGCGGGTGGATCTGGGGACGCCGCCGACCCTGCCGGCGACGAGGGTCCGGCCGGTCGACGCCTCCGGTCGACCCGGCGCTCCCGCTGACCACACCTGCTGGTGGCGGCCGGGCGGCCGCCGGCAGCGTCCGTCACTCCACCGGCCAGGTGTGCACCGGCTCGTTGCTGCGCTGCAGTTCGGCGTAGCGCTGGACCATGTGGTGCAGTGCGGCGTTCCGGTCCATCCCCCGGTGCCGCTCGGCGGCCCAGACCGCCTCGGTCTGCCAGACCGCGCCGTTGCGGCCGGTACGGCAGCGCTGCTCGATGATGCCGAGCAGCCGGTCCCGTTCCGCCGGGACGACCCCGAACCGGTCCAGCCCGGCCGCGGCCCGGGGCAGCAGCACGTCGAGGACCAGCTTGGTCACCGGCACCTCGCCGAGCCGCGGCCAGTGCAGCACGGCGTCCATCCCGCGCCGCGCGGCGGCGTGGAAGTTCTCCTCGGCCGAGCTGAAGGTGAGCTGGCTCCAGATCGGACGGTCCGCCTCGGCCAGCCCCCGGGCCAGTCCGAAGTAGAAGGCGGCGTTGGCCAGCATGTCCACCACGGTCGGCCCGGCCGGGAGCACCCGGTTCTCCACCCGCAGGTGCGGACGGCCGTCCATGATGTCGTAGACCGGCCGGTTCCAGCGGTAGACGGTGCCGTTGTGCAGCCGCAGCTCACCCAGTTGCGGCACGCCGCCGCCGTGCAGCACCTCGACCGGGTCCTCGTCCTCGCAGATGGGCAGCAGCGGCGGGAAGTAGCGGACGTTCTCCTCGAACAGGTCGAAGATCGAGGTGATCCACCGTTCACCGAACCAGACCCGGGGGCGTACGCCCTGCGCCTTCAGCTCGTCCGGGCGGGTGTCGGTGGCCTGCTGGAACAGGGCGATCCGGGTCTCCGCCCAGAGCTGCCGGCCGTAGAGGTAGGGCGAGTTGGCGCCGACGGCGACCTGCGCGGCGGCGATCGCCTGGGACGCGTTCCAGTAGTCGGCGAAGCTGTCCGGCGCGACCTGGAGGTGGAACTGGAGACTGGTGCAGGCGGCCTCGGGAGCGATCGAGTCGGTGTGCGTCTGGAGCCGCTCGACGCCCCGGATGTCGAGTTCGATGTCCTCCCCTCGCGCGCCGACGATCTGGTCGTTGAGCACCCGGTAGCGCTCGTTGGTGGAGAGGTTGTCCGCGACCAGGTGCCGCTCGGTGAGCGTGGGCAGGATGCCGACCAGGACGATCTTCGCGTCCGACTTGGCCGCCCGCTCGTCGGCCCGGGTGAGACTGCCGCGCAGCTCGTTCTCGTAGTCGGCGAAGCCGGCGCCCTCGATCAGCCGGGGCAGCGCGTTGAGTTCCAGGTTGAACTGCCCCAGCTCGGTCTGGAAGAGCGGGTCCGCGATGTCGGCGAGGATCTCCTCGTTGCGCATCGCCGGCTCGGCCGCCGAGTCGACCAGGTTGAGTTCGATCTCCAGACCGGTCATCGGGCGGTCGGCGTCGAACCCGAAGTCGTCGAGCATCAGCGCGAAAACGTCCAGACAGCGCCGGACCTTCTGCCGGTAGCGGACCCGGTCCTCCCGGGAGAAGGCGCCCTGCGCGACGTCCCTGCCCATGTCGTCCTCCCGGCGCGAGGCGCACTCGGGACCGTACCGTCCCGGAACGCATTGTGAACCATCCACGTTAAGAGCGTTGATCGCAGCGGACCAGAGGCCGGGCCCGTGGCCCACCGGCCGGGACGACCGCGACCGGTCCGTACGCGCTCCCGCCGGCATCTCTACCCAGCCCGGGCCGCCGGCCACCGCACCGCCGGGGGAACGAGCCGTGACAAATCGCACCCCACCGCGGGCCGGGCCGCCGGAGCCCCGCTGGTGGGCGGCCGAGTCCGGGGACCGGCGTCGACCGGCCGGGAGCGCCGGCGGTGAACGAGCCGCCGGCGGCGGGGCGGGACGGCGTCGGGCCCGTGCCGGCGGTGCGGCACGGGCCCGACGTACGTCAGATCCTCGGGGATCAGGCCTGGCGGACGGCCTCGCCCTCGATCTCGATCTTGACCTTCTTGCCGACCAGCACGCCGCCGGTCTCCAGGGCGACGTTCCAGGTCAGGCCGAACTCCTCGCGGTCGATCTCGGTGCTCGCGGAGAAGCCGAAGATGTCCTGGCCGAACGGGCTGCGGCCGACGCCCTCGAACTCGACCTCCAGCTCGACCTGGCGGGTGACGTCCTTGATGGTCAGGTCGCCGACGAGGACGAACTCGTTGCCGTCGCGGGACTTCACGGCGGTGCTCCGGAACTCGAGGGTGGGGAACTTCTCCACCTCGAGGAACTCGGCGCTGCGCAGGTGGGCGTCCCGGTCGGCCTGCTTGGTGTCGATGCTGGCCGCCTGGATGGTGGCGGTGACCGAGGACTGCATCGGGTCCTCGGCGACGGTGATGGTGGCGGCGGCGTCGGCGAACTCACCGCGCACCTTGCTCACCATCATGTGCCGGGCGACGAACCCGACGCGCTTGTGCGCCGCGTCCAGCACGTAGGTGCCGGCGGTCGGGATGGTGAGGCCCTCCCAGTCGCGGGTAACCGCTTCGACGCTGCTGGTCATGGAAACTGCCCTCCGAGAGATATCGTTTAGTAGCCCAACGACTGCCTCAGCAACTATAGCGGCAGCAATATTCCTCGTGTCAAGGACTGTTAGGATGTACGGGTGAACCAGAACGTGTTCGACGACCCTCGGATCACCGCCGTCGGCCTGCTCTTCGAGGCGCACGCCGGGCTGTCGGCCCGGTTCTCCGCACAGTTCGAGGAACACGGCCTGTCCTCGGTCGAGTTCGAGGTGCTGACCCGGCTCGCCCGCTCACCCGGCAACCAGCTGCGGATGACCGACCTGGCCGCACAGACCTCCCTCTCCACCAGCGGGGTCACCCGGGTGGTGGACCGGATGGAGCGCGACGGCCTGTTGACCCGGCGCGCCTGCCCCTCCGACCGGCGCAGCTCGTACGCGGTGGTCACCGCCGCCGGCCTGCAACGGCTCGACGAGACGCTTCCCGGCCACCTGCGCATCATCGAGCAGTGGTTCACCGGCCAACTCGACCCGGACGCGCTGCACGCCCTGCTCGACGGCCTGCGCCGGGTGCGCGACGCCGTCCACCCCGGCGCCACCGCGGGCAGCACCACGGTGCCCGTGGAGTCTGCGGCGGCCCCGACGGGCTGCTGAGCGGCGCACCCTCGCCGAACGCCGTCACCGCCCGGACCGGCACCGCCGCACCAACCCCGAACCGGACACCGGCAGAAAGACCGGCAGAACTGCCGCCGGCAGCGGGAGATAGTCGATCAAACCGGACGGGCGTCCCCTCGCCCGGTGGCTAATCTTCCTGCCACGGGGACCCACCGGGGGGTGACGGCGCGGGCGAAGAGCGAGGGGTAACAGGGGGCTTCCTCGCCCGCGCCACCCCGGTCCCGCGTTGCCATGGCACCCGAGCCCCGGGCTCGTCCCCGGCCCCCGGCCCGAGGTCGCCCGGCCCGGCCGTCCCGCCGCGTGCCTCGGTCAGCGGGTACAGCAGCCTCTCCTCCTGCGGCAGCAGTCGGATGCCGCTCTCCCGGCAGACCCGGTCGAGCCGGTCGAGCACGCCGTGGTCGGCCGTGCTGGCGGCCAGCCCGACCAGCGCCTCCACCACGTCCCGCCGGTCCTGCCCGTCCACGCCGGCCTCCGCCGCGGCGGCGAACCACTCCGCGGCCAGCTCCCGGTCACCCCGGTGCAGGGCCAGGTTCCCCTCGATCAACGCGCAGATGCCATCCTCCGGCCGCGGCCCCGGGCCACCACCGGCCCCCGGAGCGGAGCGCAGCTCGGCGAGCACCTCGCCCGCCTCCGCCGACCGGCCGTCCCGGGCGAGCGCCAGGCCCACCGTGCCGAGCACCCGGCGCCGGTGTCCCGGGTCACCGAGCCCGGTCAGCCCCGCCACCACCTGGCGGCCCTGGTCGACCGCGTCCGCGTACCGGCCGGCGAGGCGGGCCACCTCGGCCAGGTTGGCCCGGGCGAGCACCCGCAGCCGCTGCTCCCCGGCCTGCGCGGCGAGCCGGTCGACGGCGGCCAGCCGGCGCCGGGCCGCGGGCAGGTCACCCACCCGGATCTCGTGCCAGGCGAGGTTGTTCTGGGCGACCGCCATGTCCCGGGTGCGCCCGTTCCGCGCGGCCAGCTCCAGCACCGCCTCGGTCTGCGCCCGGCCCTCGTCGTGCCCGCCGGTGGCGATCAGCAGCGCGCAGAGCACGGTCCGCGCCTCCAGCTCCCCGGTCACGTCGCCGGCCTCGCGGAACGCGGCCAGCGCGGCCCGGGCCGCCGGCAACTCCTCGGCGCCACCGCCGTGCTCGGCGGCGAGCCGGGCCACGCCGAGCAACGCCCACGCCCGCAGCACCGGGTCGGCGTCGGCGGTACGCGGGTCGGCGAGCAGCCGGCACAGCCACTGCCGCCCGGCGACGTCCCGCCCCCGGAACCGCCACCAGCGGGTCAGCCCGGCGGCCAGGCGCAGCGCGGTCAGCGGGTCGTCGACGGCGGCGTGCGCCAGCGCTGAGCTGATGTCGCCGCTCACCTCGTCCAGGCGGTGCACGGCGGCGGGCAGGTTCGCCCCGACCAGGTCGGTGGCGGTGCGCGCCACCAGCCGGGCGATCACCTGAGCGTGCCGGCGCCGGATCGCGGTCAGCTCGCCGGCGCCGGTGGCCTGCTCGATGGCGAAGTCCCGGACCGCGTCGAGCAGCCGGAACCGGAACGGGCCGGTGCCCCGTACGCTCAGCAGCCCGATCTCGACCAGCCGGTCGAGCAGCGGCACCGGGTCGACGACGACGGTGCCGTCCCGGTCCGCGTCGTCGGCGAGCATCTCCTCGGCCAGCTCGACCGACCACCGGTTGCCGAACACGGCGAGTCGGCGCAGCGCCGCCCGCTCGTCCGCGGCGAGCAGGCGGTAGCTGGTGGCCACCGCGTCCCGCAGGGTCGTCGCCACCGCCGCCCGGGTGCCCTCCGGCCGGCCCGGTTCCGCCTCCCAGCCCGATCGCCCGGCCGGACCGGTGGCCAGGTCGAGGACCCGGTCGCCGTACCGGTCGAGCAGCTCGTTGAGGTCGAGGATCCGGCCGCGGGCAGCCATCAGCTCGATCGCCAGCGGCAGCCCGCCGAGCCGCCGTACCAGCGCGGCCAGCGCCGGCAGCTCGATCGGGCCGGGCGGCTCCCGGCGTACCTGGGCCAGTCGGGCGGTGAAGAGCACGACCGCCGGGTAACCGGCGAGCGCGGCGGGCCCGGCCCGCTCACTGCCCGGCGGGGGTACGTCGAGCGGCGCCACCGGGCGCACCCGCTCGCCCGAGATGCCCACCGGATGCCGGCCGGTGACCAGCACCCGCAGCGACGGAACCGTGGCGGCGAGCCGGTGCAGCACCTCGGCCACCGCGTCCGGGGCGCGCTCGACCGCGTCCATCAGCAGCAGGGCGGGCCGGCCGTCGAGCCGGATGGCGAGTTCGGGCAGCCGGGCGACGCCGAAGACCGCCACCGACGCGGCGAGCACGTCGGCCGCGTCCGATCCCTCACCGATCAGCACCCCGGCGACCCCGGCGGGATGGTTGCCGGCGACGGCGTGGGCGGCCGCCAGGGCCAGCGCGGTCTTGCCGACGCCGGCCAGCCCGACCAGGCTCACCAGCCGGGGGCCCCGCTCGTCGGTGAGCAGTCCGGCCAGTTCGGCCAGGTCGCGGTCCCGCCCGATCAGCTCGGCCGGTGGCGGCAGGGCGTTCGGGCCGGCGTCGGCGTCGGCGGGCTCGGCGCCACCGGCCGCCCACGCCGGGTTGGCCGGCGCCGCCGGCCGGGCGGCGGCGAGGAACGCCGAGCGGGCCGGCCCGGCCAGGGCCAGCGCGCCGGCGAGCAGCTCCACGGTGGTCCGCTGCGGCCGCGCCGAACGGCCCCGCTCCAGGTCGCGGACGGTACGCACGCCGACGCCGGCCCGGGACGCCAGCTCGGCCTGGGTGAGGCCGGCGGCGAGCCGGTGCCGGCGCAGCAGTTCCGCCAGGGTGGGGCGACCGGAGCTCGGCGCAGGATCACGGTCCGCGTTCATCGGCTGGAAGCGTACGGATGGGGTGCGACCGTCGGCAGCGGAGCGTCGGGCTGCCGACGGAGCCGCGCCGAAATCCGACAGCCCGGACTCATGGTGCGCCCGCGTGCCGGGCCGGTCCGCGCCGCTGCCGCCAGGAGCGTGGCGGCGGCGCCTTCCGGCCCGGTCGGCGACTGCCCGGGAAGCCCTGCGGCGAGCGAGGGGAGTCCCGGCCGGCCTGGCTCTCCCGACCGGGTCAGAGACCGAGGTCGCGGGAGATGACCATGCGCTGCACCTCGGAGGTGCCCTCGCCGATCTCCAGGATCTTCGAGTCGCGCCAGAACCGGGCCACCGGGTACTCGTTCATGAAGCCGTAGCCGCCGTGGATCTGGGTGGCCTCCCGCGCGTTGTCCACCGCGACCGTGCTGGCGTGCAGCTTGGCGATGGCCGCCTGCCGCTTGAACGGCTCACCGGCAAGCATCCGGGCGGCGGCGTCGTAGTACGCCAGCCGGGCCGTGTGCGCCTTCATCTCCATGTCGGCGATCTTGAACTGGATCGCCTGGTAGTTCCCGATCGGCTGGCCGAAGGCGTGCCGCTCCTTCGCGTACTTGATCGACTCGTCGACACAGCCCTGGGCGAGGCCGACGGCGAGCGCGGCGATCGCGATCCGCCCCTCGTCGAGGATGCGCAGGAACTGGGCGAAGCCCCGGCCCCGCTCACCGAGCAGGTTGGCCGCCGGCACCCGGCAGTCGTCGAAGGTCAGCTCGTGGGTGTCCGAGGCGGTCCAGCCGACCTTGGAGTAGCCCGGCGCGACGGTGAAGCCCGGCGTGCCGGAGGGGACGATGATGGTGGAGAGTTCCTTGCTGCCGTCCGGCCGGGTGCCGGTGACCGCGGTGACCGTGACCAGGGCGGTGATGTCGGTGCCCGAGTTGGTGATGAAGGCCTTCGAGCCGTTGATCACCCACTCGTCGGTCGACTCGTCCAGCACGGCCCGGGTCTGGGTGCCGCCCGCGTCCGACCCGAAGCCCGGCTCGGTCAGCCCGAAGCCGGCCAGCGCCTCGCCGCTGAGCAGCTTCGGCAGCCACCGCGCCTGCTGTTCGTCGGTGCCGAACCGGTAGATCGGCATCGCGCCCAGCGAGACCGCCGCCTCCAGCGTGATCGCCACGCTGGAGTCGACCCGGGCCAACTCCTCCAGCGCCAGGCAGAGGGCGAAGTAGTCGCCGCCCATCCCACCGCGCTCCTCGGGGAAGGGGAGCCCGAAGAGCCCCATCTTGCCCATCTGCCGGATCACCTCGTACGGGAAGGTGTGCTTCTCGTAGTGCTCGGCGATGACCGGGGCGACCACCTCGCGGGCGAATTCCCGCACGCTCTCCCGCAGCGCCTCTTGCTCGTCGGTGAGCCGGAAGTCCATGGAATCCTCCTGTGTGACGGGCCACCGGGCGCTCGTGACGCCGGGGGGCGGGTCGCTGGTGCGGGCGGGCCCGAGCCGGCCGGGTGGGGCCGGTGACGGGGTCAGACCGGGGTGACGCCGTGCCGGCGCCGGGAGAAGTGCCGTTCCTTGTGTCGTGCCGCGGCGAACCGGCGGACCAGCTCGGCGCGCAGCTCGTGCGGCTCGACGATGGCGTCCACCACCAGTTCGCTGGCGAGCCGGACGATGTCGATGTCGCGCTCGTACTCCTCGCGCTTGGCGGTGACGAAGGCGGCCCGCTCGGCCTCGTCCTCGATCGCCGCGATCTTGTTGGCGTAGACCGCGTTCACCGCCGCCTCGGCGCCCATCACCGCGATCTTGGCGGTGGGCAGCGCGATCGTGGCGTCCGGCTCGAAGCCGGGGCCGGCCATCGCATAGAGGCCGGCGCCGTACGCCTTGCGGACCACCACGCAGATCTTCGGCACGGTGGCCTCGGAGATCGCGGTGATCATCTTGGCGCCGTGCCGGATGATGCCCTGCTTCTCCACCGCACTGCCGACCATGAAGCCGGGCACGTCGCTCAGGAAGAGCAGCGGCACGTTGAACGCGTCGCAGAGCTGCACGAACCGGGTCGCCTTGTCGGCCGAGTCGACGAAGAGCACGCCGCCCTTGAACATCGAGTTGTTGCCGACCACGCCGACGACCTCGCCGTCCAACCGGCCGAAGCCGATGGTCAGCTCCTTGGCCCAGAGCGCCTGGATCTCGAAGAAGCTGCCCTCGTCGAGCAGGCCCTTGACGTACCGCCGCATGTCGAACGCCTGCCGCTCGCTCGCCGGCACCAGCGCGGCCAGGTCGGCCTTCTCCGGCGCGGGCACGGCCTCGGCGGCCGGCGGGGCCTGCGTCCAGTTCGCCGGCAGGTACGACAGGTAGCGCTTGACCACGTCGAGCGCGTCGGCCTCGGTCTTGCAGAGGAAGTGCCCGACGCCGGACTCGGCGCAGTGCACCTTGGCCCCGCCCATCGCCTCCAGCGTGGTCTTCTCGCCGGTGACCATCTCGACCATCCGGTCGGAGCCGAGGTACATGCTTGCGTTGCCGTCGACCATGGCCACCACGTCGCAGAACGCCGGGATGTACGCGCCGCCGGCCGCGCTCGGCCCGAACAGGGCGCAGACCTGCGGAATCGAGCCGGAGGCGCGTACCTGGTTCCAGAAGATCTTGCCGGCGCCGCGGCGGCCCGGGAAGAGCTCGACCTGGTCGGTGATCCGGGCGCCGGCCGAGTCGACCAGGTAGACCATCGGCACGCCGGTCGAGTAGGCGCGCTCGATGATCCGGATGATCTTCTCGACGGTACGCGCGCCCCAGCTGCCGGCCTTGACCGTGGAGTCGTTGGCCATCAGGCAGACCGGGCGGCCGTCGATGGTCGCGGTGCCGGTGACCACGCCGTCGGCGGGCAGCCCGTCGGCCATCGCGTTGGCGTAGAGGCCGTCCTCGACGAAGCTGCCCTCGTCGACCAGAAGCGCCACCCGCTCCCGCGCGAAGAGCTTGCCCTTGGCGGCGTTCGCCGCGTGGTACTTGTCCGCACCGCCGGCCCGGGCCCGCTTGCGCAGCTGCTCCAGAGCCTCACCGTCGAGCGTCACCTGGTGTCTCCCGTCTCATCGCCGTTTCCGGCCACAGAGCAAGACTAAACGATCGTTAGGTTAGCCGGTCACCGGCCGCGGGAGCCAGTCGCCAGACAGACCGAGGACCCCCGCCGACGCGGGGGCCCTCAGCCTGATGGATCTTCTGAGGAGGCCGGGGTTTACCGCCCCAGCCCGTGACCCTTGAAGAAGTGCTTCTGCTCGGACTTGTTGACGATCTCGGCCTCGCACTCCTTCGAGATGCCGACACCCGAGCCCAGCAGCCCGATCCCGTTGCCGCAGAAGTTCGCCGCCACCGAGATCGGAACACTCACGCTGTTACCGCTGCCGAGGCCGGAGGCGGGCGCCGCCTGGGCCGGGGATGCCATGAGAAAAAGACCGCCGCCGAGAACCAGGGCACCAACGGCCATACGGAAAAAAGACTTCATGGTTACGCGCCTTTCTGAAATGACTGAACGATGTTGTCCGGACAGGGCCACTGCCCTGGGAAATGCCGGAGAAGAGGATCTGATGACAGGCGGTGCGGTCGCACCGACGTTCGGCCAGCCGGCAGCGTGCCGGGCGGCGTCCTCAGATCAGTCGGGCGACACCGCCGGCTCGGCCGCGGGAATGCCCACCGCGACGTCGGATGCCGTAGTCAGCAGCACGCTCAACGGCGGCATGCTGTGGGACGGGTCGGTGGAAAGGTTCCCGACGACTCCGTTTCCCGATGACGAAACCTGCGAGCCGCACGCGGTTCCGTTACTCAGGCCCGGCCCGGGAGTCACCGGCGGCGCGGCCGGCACGGGCAGCGGCACCGCCGGTACGAACTCCTGCTCACCGGCGTGGCCGGCCGTGCTGCGCCACATCTCGCCGCACGGGCCGACCTGCGGCCGGTCCGCCTGGTCGACGCCGCGCGCCACCGGTGGATCCGGGCTGATCGACTGCTCACCCGCCGCCGGCCCCGAGCCGGGCACGGGTGGCAGCGAGTCCGCCGGATCCCGGACCGGCGGGAGCAGGTCTGCGACGGCCTCGTCCGCGACCCAGGCTGACACTCCGATCGAGAGGACGCCGGGAAGTTCCAGCTCGACACCCGCCGACACGTCGATCGAGACGGCGGCGGTCACCACGGCCGGGAGTTCGGTGACCACGGCGGTGACCGGTTCGATGGCGGCGTCCGACCCGAGGTCCACCACGGCGGTGTCGGCGATCCCCGGCACCGGCGACGCGGACAGGCCGGGGTCGCCGACGTGCTCGGTTCCGGCTGCGGGCACCAACGGTCCGCCGGCGACCGAACCGACCCCCTCGTCGGCACTGGCGGCGGACGACCCGATCAACCAGGCCGCTCCGGCGGCCCCGGCGAGGGTCAAGGCGCGTAGCCAGTTGCGGAAGGCGGGTCGCTGAAGCAGCCGTGAGCCTTCGCCCCCGTCCCCCAGCCGCCTGCCGCCCATTGCCTGGTTGTGCTCCTCGAAGTCGCCGGTCTGCCATCTCGTCCTAAACAGGCCTTATACGGCATATTCGACTGTCTGCGGCAGAACACCCTTATTGACCGCTCAGTTCGCGGCTGATTTTGCAGGGCGGGCCCGATCACCGGGACGGGGCCCGCCTCCGCTTCGAACGGGCTCAGACGGCGACTGTTCGGGTACGCGGGCCGGCCCGCAGCACACCGGAGGGAAGCTGCCGGCCGACCAGGCGCTCAGCCAGCTCCGCCACCTCGATCAGGGCGTCCAGGTCGATGCCGGTGTCGATGCCCATGTCGTGCAGCATGTGCACCGCCTCCTCGGTGGCCAGGTTGCCGCTGGCCCCCGGCGCGTACGGGCAGCCGCCGAGGCCGCCGACGCTGGCGTCGAACTCGGTCACCCCCAGCTTCAGCGCGGTCAGCAGGTTGGCCAGCGCGGTGCCCCGGGTGTTGTGGAAGTGCAGCAGCACGGGGATGTGCGCGTTGCGGTCGCGTACCGCGGTCAGCAGGTCACGGACCCGGCGCGGAGTGCCCATGCCGGTGGTGTCGCCGAACGCCACCCGGTCCGCGCCGTCGCGGACCACCCGGTCCACGATGGCGGCCACCCGGGCCGGATCGGTGTCCCCCTCGTACGGGCAGCCGAAGCTGGTCGCGATGATCACCTCGGCCTGCGCGCCGGCGCCGTGCAACAGGTCGATCAGCTCGGCGATGTCGTCCAGCGACTCCTCGGTGGACCGGTTCACGTTCCGCCGGTTGTGCGTGTCGCTGGCCGAGACCACGACCTCGATCTCGGTGAACCCGGCGGCCAGGGCGCGCTGCGCGCCCCGGGTGTTCGGCACCAGCGCCGAGTAGCGCACCCCGTCGGCCTTCGTGGCCCGCTGCCACACCTCGTCGGCGTCTGCCATCTGCGGGATCGCCTTCGGGTGCACGAACGACACCGCCTCGATCCGCCGCACGCCGGTGCCCGAGAGGGCGTCGAGCAGCCGCACCTTGGCGTCGGTCGGGATCGGCTCCTCGTTCTGCAGTCCGTCGCGCGGCCCGACCTCGCGGATCGACACGGAGTTCGGCAGGCTCGTCATAAGGGGTCACCTCACTGTGACGCAATGCTGGGTGCTTGGTACCTCACCCTCCACCCTCCCACCCCGACACCCCAACCCGCACCCACCCGCCCCGGGTCGGGTCGATCATGAAGTTGTTGCGGCGACACGCCGATGCGACGGGCAACAACTTCATGATCAGCGAGGCCGGGCGGGGTGGGGGTCGGGGTGGGGGGGGTGGGGGTCAGCGCATGCGGGAGACGATGCCCGTGTCGTAGTCGCCGGAGAGGAACTCGTCGTTCTCCAGCAGCTCGGCGAAGAAGGGGAGGTTGCACTTCGGGCCGGCGATCTCGAACTGGGCAACCGCGGCCCGGGCCCGCCGCACCGCCTCCTCGCGGGTGGCCCCGCTGACGATCAGCTTCGCCATCAGGCTGTCGTAGAACGGGGTGACCGTGTTGCCGGCGACGTAGCCGGAGTCGACCCGCACGCCCTCCCCGGCCGGCTCGTTCCAGGTGCTGATAACACCTGGGCCGGGCAGGAAGCGCTTCGGGTCCTCGGCGTTGATCCGCAGCTCGATGGCGTGCCCGCGCGGCGCGAGCGCGTCCGGGTCGAAGGTCGGGGCCAGCCCGGCGGCGACCCGCAGTTGCTCCTCGACCAGGTCGACGCCGTAGACCAGCTCGGTGACCGGGTGCTCGACCTGGAGCCGGGTGTTCATCTCCAGGAAGAAGAACTCCTGCGTGGCCGGGTCGAGCAGGCACTCCACGGTGCCCGCGTTGCGGTAGCCGACCGCCTCGCCGGCCCGCACGGCCGCCGCCAGGAAACGCTCGCGCAGCTCCGGCGAGACCGCCGGCGACGGCGACTCCTCGACCAGTTTCTGGTTGCGCCGCTGCACCGAGCACTCCCGCTCGCCCAGCGCCACCACCCGGCCGTCGGCCAGGCCGAGGATCTGCACCTCGACGTGGCGCACCCGGGGGAAGTACCGCTCGATCAGCACCGAGCCGTCGCCGAACATCCGCTCGGCGAACGAACGCACCTTGTCGTACTCGGTGCGCAGCGCGGCCTCGTCGTCCGCCACCCCCATGCCCATCCCGCCCCCGCCGGCCGCGGCCTTGACCATCACCGGGTAGCCGATCTCCGCCGCCGCCGCGACCGCCGCGCCCAGGTCGGCCGCCGGGTCGGTGGTGCCGGGTGCCACCGGCACACCGGCCGCCGCCATCAGGTTCCGGGCGTTGATCTTGTCGCCCATCGCGGCGATCGCGTCCGCGCCGGGCCCGACCCAGATCAGCCCGCTCGCCTCGACGGTACGGGCGAAGTCGGCGTTCTCCGACAGGAAGCCGTAGCCGGGGTGAATCGCCTGCGCGCCGGTCGACTTGGCGGCGGCGAGAATCGCCTCGACGTTGCGGTAGCTCTGGGCCGGGTTGGCCGGGCCCACGCAGACCGCCTCGTCGGCCTCGGCCACGAACGGCAGGCCGGCGTCGGCCTCCGAGTGCACAGCGATCGCGCGGACGCCGAGCCGCCTGGCGGTACGGATGATCCGGCGGGCGATCTCGCCCCGGTTGGCGACCAACAGCGACTCGATCATTCTTCCTCCCAGCGTCCAAGGATTGGGACGCTGACAGCGAACCACGCCGCCCCCACCACCCACGAACCCCACCCCACCCACCCACCCCACCCACCGTCCAGCCCGACGTTCCGTCCGTTGATCAAGGGATTCCCGTCAGAAGAACGCCCGTTCCCTGACGCAAATCCCTTGATCACCAGAGGGAGGCCCCGGGGGGGGTGGGGGTGGTTAGGCGGGAGGGGTGGGGGCGAGGAGGGCGGCCAGGGTGGCGCCGCGGAGGAGTTCGGCGCGGCGGCGGCGGTCCACCTCGCCGCCGAGGAACGGAGTGGAGTTCATCAGGCCGAACGCGGCGTGGGCCAGCACCCGCGCCTCGCCGTCGGGCATGCCCGGGTGCAGCGCGGTCAGCACGGTCACCCACTCCTCGACGTAGAGCCGCTGGAGCCGGCGGATCCGGCGGCGCGGCTCGTCCGGGAGGCGGTCCAGCTCGTGCAGGTGCAGGGCGATCACCGCCGGATTCGCCAGGGCGAAGTCGACGTGGAAGTCGATCAGCGACTCGAGCGCGGCGCGCGGGTCGTCCGGGTGGCCGGCGGAGCGCTCCCGACCGCCGGCGAGCAGCCCCTCGCTGACCGGGATCAGCGCGGCGACCAGCATCGCCTCCTTGCCGGCGAAGTGGTGGTAGAGCGCCGGGCCGGTGACCCCGGCGGCCGCGCCGATGTCGTCCATCGAGACGCCGTGGTAGCCGCGCGCGGCGAAGAGACCGACCGCGATCTCCAGGATCTCGTCCCGGCGGGACCGGCGCCGACCCGACCCCGCGGCCCCGTTCGTGCCCCGTGCCTGCTGCTCCACCGTCACCGGGCAAGCGTAGACCGCGCGCCGCACCACGTGGAGGCTCGGTTACCCGTCGGTTCGGTCACGGGTGGCTTGACCCTCGACCCGGTCGAGCCCGCAGGGTCGCCGGCATGACCGCACCCCGGCTCGGCCGCGACTACCACCTGCTCTGGTCCGCCGCCGTCTCGTCCCGGTTCGGCGACGCCCTGCGTACGCCGGCCCTGGCCCTGCTGGCCGCCACGCTGACCCGGGACCCGCGGGTGATCGCCGCGGTGACCGTCGCCGCCCAGCTGCCGCCGCTGCTGTTCGGCCTGCTCGGCGGCGTCTACGCGGACCGCTGGGACCGGCGCCGGACGATGGCGGTGGCGGACGGGCTGCGCGCCGCCGTGGTGGGCGGGCTCGCCGTCGCGATCGCCGTCGACCGGGCCGGGGTGGCCGCGCTGCTGCTGGTCGCGTTCCTGCTCGCCACGCTCGGCGCGCTCTTCGACGCCGCCGCGTTCGCGCTGCTCCCGGCGGTGGTGCCGGCGGCCGCCCTGCCCCGGGCGAACGGCCGGTTGCAGGCCGGTACGGCGGTGGCCGGCGGCTTCCTCGGTGCTCCCGCCGCCGGCGTCCTCTTCGCCGTCGCCGCACCCCTCCCGTTCGCCCTCGACGCCCTCACCTTCGTCACCGCCGCCCTCCTCGTCCTCGCCCTCCCAGCCCCACCCTCCCCGCGATCTTGCACTTTCCGCCCCGGCAAAACGGACGTAATGCCGCAGGACGAGGGCCACAAGTGCAAGATCGCGGAAGAGGGACGGGGGCGGGGGCGGCGGTCGGTGTGGCGGGAGGCGGCGGACGGGGTGCGGTGGCTCCGCGGCGATCACACCATGTGGCGGATCACCGTGCTCACCGCGGCGAGCAACCTGGCGATCAGCGGGCTGCTGGCGGTGCTGGTGCTCTACGCGCTGGACGTGCTGCGGGTGCCGCCGGCCGGGTACGGCGGGTTCGCCGCGGCGGCGGTCCTCGGCGGCGTGGCGGGCGCGCTGGGTGCAGGCCGGCTGGCCGACCGGCTCGGCACCACGGCCGCCCTGCGGGTGGTGCTCGCCGCGCAGACCGTCGCCCTGACCGCGTTCGCGCTGGCCCGGCACCCGGTGACCGGCGGGCTCACGCTGGCCGTCTTCGCCGCCGGCAGCACCGTGTGGAACAGCCTCTGGGCGTCGTACGGGCAGCGCCACGTGCCGGCCGACCTGCTCGGCCGGGTGGGCGCGGCGCAGCGGGTGGTCGGGCTGCTCACCGCACCGGTCGGCGCGGCGCTGGCCGGGCTGGTCGGGGCGGCGTACGGCACCGTGCCGGTGGCGGCGGCGGCGGCGGTGATCTTCGCGCTGGTCACCCTCACGGCGTGGCGGGTGCTGCGACCGGCCGCCGCCGGGCCGCCGGATCGCTCCGACGGCCCGGCCGCGACGAGGTCGAAGGCGGGTCAGGCGCCGACGTAGGCCGCCAGGTGCTCGCCGGTGAGGGTGGAGCGGGCCGCGACGAGGTCGGCGGGGGTGCCCTCGAAGACGATCCGGCCGCCGTCGTGACCGGCGCCGGGACCGAGGTCGATGATCCAGTCGGCGTGCGCCATGACCGCCTGGTGGTGCTCGATGACGATCACCGACTTGCCGCCGTCGACGAGCCGGTCGAGCAGGCCGAGCAGTTGCTCGACGTCGGCGAGGTGCAGACCGGTGGTCGGCTCGTCGAGGATGTAGACGCCGCCCTTCTCGGCCATGTGGGTGGCCAGCTTGAGCCGCTGCCGCTCACCGCCGGACAGCGTGGTCAGCGGCTGGCCGAGGCTGAGGTAGCCGAGCCCGACGTCGGCGAGTCGGTCGAGGATGGCGTGCGCGGCGGGCGTACGAGCCTCGCCGGCGCCGAAGAACTCCTCGGCCTCGGTCACTGACATCGCGAGCACCTCGGCGATGTTGCGGCCGCCCAGCGTGTACTCCAGCACCGCCGCCTGGAACCGCCTCCCCTCGCACTCCTCGCAGACGGACTCGACGGTGGCCATGACGCCCAGGTCGGTGTAGATGACCCCGGCGCCGTTGCAGGCCGGGCAGGCGCCCTCGGAGTTGGCGCTGAACAGCGCCGGCTTCACCCCGTTGGCCTTCGCGAACGCCTTGCGGATCGGGTCGAGCAGCCCGGTGTACGTCGCCGGGTTGCTGCGCCGCGACCCGCGGATCGCGCCCTGGTCGACCACCACCACGCCGTCGCGGCCGGCGACCGAGCCGTGGATCAGCGAGCTCTTGCCGGAGCCGGCGACGCCGGTGAGCACGCAGAGCACGCCGAGCGGGATGTCGACGTCGACGTTGCGCAGGTTGTGCGTCGACGCGCCGCGGACCTCCAGCGCGCCGGCGGGCGTACGCACCGACTTCTTCAGGCTCGCCCGGTCGTCGAGGTGGCGGCCGGTGATGGTGTCGCTCGCCCGCAGCCCCTCCACCGTGCCCTCGAAGCAGATGGTGCCGCCGCCCGTGCCGGCCCCGGGGCCGAGGTCGACGACGTGGTCGGCGATCGCGATCGTCTCCGGCTTGTGCTCGACGACCAGCACGGTGTTGCCCTTGTCGCGCAGCCGCAGCAGCAGTTCGTTCATCCGCTGGATGTCGTGCGGGTGCAGGCCGATGGTGGGCTCGTCGAAGACGTACGTGACGTCGGTGAGCGACGAGCCGAGGTGCCGGATCATCTTGGTGCGCTGGGCCTCCCCGCCGGAGAGGGTGCCGGCCGGCCGGTCGAGCGAGAGGTAGCCCAGCCCGATCTCGGTGAACGAGTCGAGCAGGTGCTGGAGCCGGCCGAGCAGCGGGGCCACCGAGGGCTCGTCGAGCTTGCGGATCCAGTCGGCCAGGTCGCTGATCTGCATCGCGCAGACGTCGGCGATGCTCTTCCCGTTGATCTTCGACGACCGCGCCTCCTTGCTCAGCCGGGTGCCGTCGCACTCGGGACAGGTCGTGAAGGTCACCGCCCGCTCCACGAAGGCGCGGATGTGCGGCTGCATCGACTCGACGTCCTTGGCGAGCATCGACTTCTGGATCTTGGGGATGATGCCCTCGTAGGTCAGGTTGATGCCCTCGACCTTGATCTTGGTGGGCTCCCGGTAGAGCAGGTCGTGCAGCTCCTTCTTGCCGTACTTGCCGATCGGCTTGTCCATGTCGAAGTAGCCGCTGCCGCTGAAGATGCGGCCGTACCAGCCGTCCATGCTGTAGCCGGGGACCTTCAGCGCGCCCTCGCTGAGCGACTTGGTCTCGTCGTACAGCGCCGACAGGTCGAAGTCGTTGACCGAGCCCATGCCCTCGCAGCGCGGACACATGCCGCCGAGGCGGTGGAAGGTCGCCTTCTCGGTCTTCGTCCTGCCCGCGCCGCGCTCGACGGTGATGGCACCGCTCGCCTTCACCGACGGGACGTTGAACGAGTACGCGTTGGGCGAGCCGATGTGCGGCTGGCCGAGCCGGCTGAACAGGATGCGCAGCATCGCGTTGGCGTCGGTGGCGGTGCCGACGGTGGAGCGGGGATTCGCGCCCATCCGCTCCTGGTCCACGATGATCGCGGTGGTCAGGCCGTCGAGCACGTCGACCTCGGGCCGCGACAGCGACGGCATGAAGCCCTGCACGAACGCGCTGTAGGTCTCGTTGATCATCCGCTGCGACTCCGCGGCGATCGTGCCGAACACCAGCGAGCTCTTGCCCGAGCCGGAGACGCCGGTGAACACCGTCAGCCGGCGCTTCGGGATCTCGATGCTGACGTCCTTGAGGTTGTTCTCCCGCGCGCCCTGCACCCGGATCAGGTCGTGGCTGTCGGCGACCTGCCGCGCCGTCGACTGCGTCTCCGTCCTCGTGGCCCTGCTCATCGTGTCTCCATCTGTAGCGGGGTGGCCGCCTTCGCGGTGTTCGCCGGCGTAGCCGGCCCGGGCTCAGCGCAGCTCCTGGATGCGAATCATGTTGCCGGCCGGGTCGCGGAACGCGCAGTCGCGGACGCCGTACGGCTGCTCGGTCGGCTCCTGGACCACCTCGGTGCCGGTGGATTCCAGCTTGGCGAAGGTGCCGTCGAGGTCGGTGGTGGCCAGGTTGACGCCGAAGTAGCTGCCCTTGGCCATCAGTTCGAGGATGGTCCGGCGCTCCTCGTCGGTGAGGCCGGGGGTCGCGGTCGGCGGGTGCAGGACGATGGCCGTGTCGGGCTGGCCGGCCGGCCCGACCGTGATCCACCGCATCCCCGCGTGCCCGACGTCGCCGCGGACCTCGAAGCCGAGGACGTCGCGGTAGAAGGTCAGGGAGGCGTCCGGGTCGGTGTGCGGAAGGAAGCTGGCGTGAATTTTGATGTCCATGCCGGTCACGCTAGTTGCGGCTCGCTGGCCGGCGCTTCTCGATTCCTGACCGGTCTGGTCACCTGTTTCGCCACGCACGCCGGCATGCCCGCGGTCCCGTGCGCCGCCCGCCGCCGGTAGACGCTGGGCGGCACACCGACCAGTTCGGTGAACCGGGTGCTGAAGGTGCCCAGCGACGCGCAGCCGACCGCGAAACAGACCTCGGTGACACTGAGGTCACCGCGACGCAGCAGCGCCATCGCGCGCTCGATGCGCCGGGTCATCAGATAGCTGTACGGCGACTCGCCGTAGGCGAGCCGGAACTGGCGGCTGAGGTGCCCGGCGGACATGTTCACCCCGCGGCCGAGCGCCTCGACGTCCAGCGGCTGCGCGTACTCCCGGTCGATCCGGTCGCGGACGCGGCGCAGCCGCGCCAGGTCGCGCAGGTGCTGCTCCGGGTCGGCCTTGCTGGTCACCTGGGAAATCGTGCCACGTCCCGGCCACGGTTGCTAAGCAGGCCGCGCGGCCCGGCGCCGACAAGCCGACCGCGCACCGGCAGGCCGGCCCGGCGCGGGCAGGCACGCCGGCGGCCGGGAGCTACGACTGAGCCGCCGGCCGGGCACCCCGCGGGCGCTGGTCGAGCCCGGAGAGGCGCAGCGCGACCCGGTGCCGGGCCGGCGGCAGCACGGAGATCAGCCGGAACAGCAGGTTCCGGGCCGGCCGGCGGGACGGCGGCAGGGTGGCCAGCCGGGTCAGCCGGTCGGCGAAGCCGACGACCTCCTCGGCCATCGGCCGGCGCCGGGCCGCGTACCCGTCGAGCAGCGTCTCGGGTCCGCCCGCCAGCACGTCGGCGAGGGTGCTGCCGAGGTCGACCGCGTCCACGATGCCGAGGTTCATCCCCTGCCCACCGGCCGGGCTGTGCACGTGCCCGGCGTCGCCGGCGAGCAGCACCGGCCCGGCCCGGAAGGTGTCGGCGATCCGGTGGTGCAGCCGGAACCGGGAACTCCAGAGCACCTCGGTCACCCGGTCGGGGCGCCGGGCCGGCCCCCGCTCGTCGAGCAGCGCCTGGAAGTACCCGGCGTCCGGGTCGGCGGGCGCCTCGTCGACCGCGGCGACCAGCCGGACCACCCCGTCGGGCAGCGGCGCCCAGACCAGCGGGCCGGAGCTGGCGAGGAAGAGGGCCACCTGGTCGCGCGGCAGCGCGCTGGTCACCCGGACGTCGGCGAGGGCGAACGACTCCGCGCCGGTGTCCGGCCCGGAGAAGCCGATGCCGGCCTGTTCCCGCACGAGGCTGCGCATGCCGTCCGCGCCGACCAGGTACCGGGCCCGCACGGTCGGCCCGCCCGCGAAGGCGACCGTCGCGCCGTCCGCGTCGACCGCCAGCCCGGTTACCTGGTAGGGCCGCAGCACCGGCACGCCGAGCGCGGCGAGTTGCCCGGTGAGCACCTCCTCGGTGACCGACTGGGAGACCATCAGCGCGTAGGCGTGCCGCGACGGCAGGGTGCGGAACGGCACGGTGAGCAGCACCCGGTCGCGGTCGCGCACGGTGAACCCCGGCGACCGCAGCCCGCGCGCGATCAGCGGAGCGGCGGCGCCGATCCGGTCCAACTCCTCCAGGGTGTACGCGTGCACGACGGCCGCCCGGGAGGTGACCGGCGGGCGTTCCAGCCGGTCGACGACGGTCACCTCGGCCCCGCGCCGGGCCAGCGTGAGCGCGGTGGTCAGCCCGGTCGGACCGGCCCCCACCACCAGGACGTCCGTGCTCGTGGGCAGCATGACCGCACCTCCTCGTCTATGCCAACAAATGTTGGCCAACGCTTGTTGGCAACGTTAGACCCGCCCTCGCTGGAGTGTCAACAGTTGTTGGCATACGGTCGTAGGCATGACCGAGCCGACCGCGACCCGTCCCCGCCGCTCCGACGCCACGAGGGCCGCGATCCTCCGTGCCGCCCGGGAGCGCTTCGCCGCGGAGGGCTACGACCGGGCCACCATCCGGGCCATCGCTGCCGACGCGCGGATCGACCCGTCGATGGTGATGCGCTACTACGGCAGCAAGGAGGGGCTGTTCGCCGCCGCCGCCGAGTTCGACCTGCGGCTGCCCGACCTGGCCGACGTGCCGCCCAGCCAGCTCGGCGAGGTGCTGGTCCGGCACTTCCTCGACCGCTGGGAGAGCGACGAGACGATGGCCGCGCTGCTGCGTACGGCGGCCACCAACCCGGGCGCGGCCGAACGGATCCGGGCGATCTTCGCCGAGCAGGTCGCTCCGGCGGTGGCCCGGGCCGCGTCCGAGGACCTGCCCCGGCGGGCCGGGCTGTTCGCCAGCCAGATGCTCGGGCTGGCGCTCACCCGCTACGTGCTGCGGCTGCCGCCCATGGTCGAGATGGACCGGGCCGACCTGGTCGCCTGGGTCGCGCCGACCGTCCAGCGCTACCTGCTGGGCACACCCGGCGCCTGACCGCCCAACCTTTTCCGGGTTCCGGTGCGTCTGGCTGGTGACGCCGAACGCGGCGGCCGGCCGGAGGGAGGGTGGATGGCACCGGCGACGACCGACGACGGACGGGACGGCTACGTCCGCTTCGTCGAGGCGCACCAGCACCGGCTGCTGCGCGCCGCGTACCTGATCTGCGGCAACCGGCACCAGGCCGAGGACCTGCTCCAGGACGCGCTGCTCAAGCTCGCCCTGCGCTGGCCGGCGGTGCGCGACGGCGACCCGGCCGCGTACGTGCGGGCGATCCTCTACCGGGACGCGGTCTCCTGGTGGCGGCGGCGCCGGCGGGAGTGGCTGGCGGCGTACCCGCCCGAGCAGGCGGCCCGGGACCGGGACGGGGAGCTGCGGCTCGCGCTGCACGACGCCCTCGGTCAACTGCCGCCCCGGCAGCGCGCGGTGCTGGTGCTGCGCTACTTCGAGGACCTGACCGAGACGGCCACCGCCGAGGCGCTCGGCGTCACCGTCGGCACGGTGAAGAGCCAGTGCCACGCGGCCCTGCGCCGGCTCCGCGAGGTGGCACCCGAGCTGGGCCGCGACGACGGCCTGCCGAGCGGGATGGAGGTGAAACCGTGAGGGAAGAGGAGCTGACCCGGCTGCTGACCCGGGCCGCCGAGGACGTCCGGCCGGCGCATTCCGCCTCCGCCGGCTGGGAGCGGGCCCGCCGCGTCCGGCGCAACCGCCGGGCCGCCGGCGCCGCCGCGGTGGCGGTGGTCATGCTCTCCGGTGGTACGGCGCTGGCCCTGCGCCCCGCCGACGGGCCGGAGCCGATCGCGCCCGCCACGCCGACCGTACGGCCGGTGCCGAGCGCGTCGCCGGTGCAGCGGCCGCCGGAGGAACTGGGCTATCCCGGTGGCCCGCTCGGTCGCCTCGGCGACCCGGTGGCCGCGCCGCTCTCCGCCCGCCCGGTCCGCCAGGCGCTGGCGCTCTACCAGCCGGTCGACCCGGCGACCGGCGTCGAGGGGCGGATCCGGGTGCTCGGCGACGACGGCGTCGTGCGCGAACTCGACGTGTTCACCCCGGCCCGTACCAGGGACGCCGAGGGCAACGAGGCGGTGCCGTTGAAGACCGGCAGCCTGTCGCCGGACGGGCGGCTGGCCGCCTTCGCCCAGACCGACGTGGTGGTCGTGGTCGACCTGACCACCGCGACGGTCAGCCGCTACCCGCTCAGGGGCTACCTGGAGCACGTCGTCTGGGCCGGCGACCGGCTCCTCGTCGGCGACGACGCCGCCACGTACGAGGTGGACCGGAGCAGCGGGGCCACCCGGCGGCTGAAGGCGTACCCCTGGGATCTGGTCGCCCCCGACCCCGCGCGGCCGACGGACGGCCTGTTGGAGGTGGGTGGCGCCGTGACGAGCCTGCGCCTGCGGCAGTGGAGCGGCGACGAGACGATGCGCGGCGACTTCCCGCTCGACCTGCGCGCGCTGCCCGCCGGCAACCGGGTCGACGAGTTCTACGGACGGGGCTGGCAGCGCGGCGACCTGGTGGCCCGGGCCGGCTGGCTCACCCTCGGCAGCACGGGCAGCCTGGAAGGCGTGGCGGTGCTGAATGCCCGCACCGGCGTGGTGACCCGCCTGCTCGACCTGGGCCGGGACCGCTGGAAGGGCTGCTGCGAGGTGCTCGGCTGGGACGCCGACGGCGCGGTGCTGCTGCGCCACGATCCGGGCGGGCTGCTGCGGTGGCAGCCGGAGACCGGAGAGATCACCGGGGTGGTCCGCGACCTCTACGGCGAGATCTCCCTCGCCGCCGGCTGAGCCGCGTCGCCGCGCCCCACGGCTCGCCGCCGGCTGAGCCGTACGGCTGCGGCGGGCCGCCCCCGCGTCGTACCGCCGAAAGGGCCGGACCCCGCGCGGCCGAAACCGGCGCGCGGGGTCCGGCCGACCGCTCAGCTCGCCAGGCCGCCGGGCTGGTCGCCCTTGACGACGGGGGCGCGGACCAGGTTGCCCCACTCGGTCCACGAGCCGTCGTAGTTGCGCACCTGCGGGTAGCCGAGCAGGTGGCGCAGCACGAACCAGGTGTGGCTGGACCGTTCGCCGATCCGGCAGTACGCCACGATGTCGTCGGCCGGGCTCAGCCCGAGCTGGTCGGCGTAGATGGCGCGCAGCTCGTCGGGCGACTTGAAGGTGCCGTCGTCGTTGGCCGCGGACTTCCACGGCTTGTTGACCGCGCCCGGGATGTGCCCGCCGCGCAGCGCGCCCTCCTGCGGGTAGTCCGGCATGTGCAGCATCTCGCCGGTGTACTCGCCGGGCGAGCGCACGTCGACCAGCGGCCGGCCCGCCGCCACGTGCGCCAAAACCTGCTCCCGGTAGGCCCGGATCGGCGCGTCGTCGCGCTGCGGCACCGGGTAGTCGGCGCGCGGCCAGGTCACCTTGTCGCGGGTCAGCTCCCGCCCCTCGGCGACCCACTTCTGCCGGCCGCCGTCGAGCAGCCGCACGTCCGGGTGGCCGAAGAGGGAGAACACCCAGAGGGCGTACGCGGCCCACCAGTTGAAGTTGTCGCCGTAGAAGACGACCGTGTCGTCCCGGCCGATGCCCTTGGCGGCGCAGAGTTCGGCGAAGCTCTTCGCGTCGAGGTAGTCGCGGGTCACCTGGTCGTTCAGGTCCAGGTGCCAGTCGACCTTCACGGCGCCGGGGATGTGGCCGGTGTCGTAGAGCAGTACGTCCTCGTCGCACTCGACCACGACGAGGCCCTCGTCGCCCAGGTGCTCGGCCAGCCAGCCGGTGGTGACCAGCCGCTGCGGGTCCGCGTAGGACTGGAGTCGGGGATCGGGATCGCTCGGCACAGACATGATCCCCAAGGTACGCCCGATCAGCCGGCACCGACCCCGCATCGAGAACCGGACGCCGACTCCCGAGGAGATCTTGGTAGGAAGTGGCCCCTGGCGGGGCCGTTTCCTACCAAGATCTCTTCTGCTCAGTCGGTGATCGGGGCCAACGTGGGGCGCTTCGCCGTGACGGTGTCGCCGGAGGAGCGGCCCGTCAGGCGGCGCTTGATCCAGGGGGCCAGGTGCTGGCCGGCCCAGCGCAGGTCGTCCGCGCGGGCAGCCAGCCACGGCTTGGGCAGCGGGCGCTCGGGCACCAGCAGCCACTCGTCGTCGCAGCCGACGCCGAGCGCGCCGAGCACCTGCGCGGCCACCCGCCGGTGCCCGGCCGGGGAGAGGTGCAGCCGGTCGGTGCTCCACAGCATCGGGTTGAGGTAGGTGTCGTCGGCGTACAGGTCGACGAGGATGGCGCCGTGCCGCTCGGCGGTCTCGCCGACGGCCTGGTTGAGCAGTTGCACC
Source organism: Micromonospora sp. CNZ280 (assembly GCF_011759515.1). Taxonomy (NCBI): domain Bacteria; kingdom Bacillati; phylum Actinomycetota; class Actinomycetes; order Micromonosporales; family Micromonosporaceae; genus Micromonospora; species Micromonospora sp. CNZ280. Next base: position 2,031,909 of record NZ_JAAOYP010000001.1, on the reverse strand, counting down.
CGGGGCGCCACGAGTCGCTGCCCGGGCAGCCGGGCCATCACGTCGGCGAACCGGAAGAGGATCACGTCGGCCCCGCCGGAGCGCAGCTCCCGCACCACGTCGTCGAAGCGGGCGACCAGGGCGTCCGGGTCGAAGGTGCGGCGGAGCACGTCGTTGCCGCCGGCCGCGAAGCTGATCAGATCCGGCTTCATGGCGACCGCCTCGGGCACCTGGTTGGCCACCACGTCCGGGAAGAGCCGGCCCCGGATGGCCAGGTTCGCGTACCGGAAGTCGGGGCCGGCCTCGGCGGCGAGCCGGGTGGCGACCAGGTCGGCCCAGCCGCGGTAGGTGCCGTCCGGATAGGGGTCGTCCATCCCCTCGGTGAAACTGTCCCCCACCGCCACGTAACTGCGCCAGCGCACGTCTGCCACTCCGGCCTCCGGGTCCGATCCGCGTCGGTCGGTCAGTCTCCCACCGGCGCCCGACGACCGTGGCGCGCCCACCGGGTCGATGTGGCGACGCCCACGACGGACATGGGACGGCGGAGTGTCGTACGTGCCACGCCGGATGCTGATGGTGACGGTGTCCGGCGTCCCGGGCGGGCAACCATCGGGGCGTCGGCGAGCGTCGTGGCCGCTCACCGCTCGCCGTCGGCCGGCTCGACCACCGGCCGCCGGTACGGCCCCCAGGCGACGAACCGCTCGAACAGTTCGCGCGGGGTGGGGCCGTCGTGCGGGTTCAGCCGGAACAGGTCGTGGGTCGCCTCGTGGTAGAGCCCGGAGAGGTAGACGGCCAGGTCGACGGGGCGGCCGTCGTACTCGACCCGGAGCAGCAGCCGCGCCTCGGCGCACGGCCAGGGCCGGCCGCAGGCCCGGCACAGCCACATCGGACGCAGCGGCAGGTGCGGCACCCGGTCCGCCGGGTACGCCCGGGGCCGATCGGCGTACGGGCCGAGGCGGGGCACGGGCAGCGGGCGGGCCGGCACCGGGCGCCGATCGCCGTACCGGCGGTTGTCCACGTCGACCTCCTCGGGTGCCGGGGCCGGGGCCGCCCGGCACGGGGGAACCGGAGCGGCCCCGGCGCGGCCCGCCCGCCACCGTTGGCGAGCGCGACCGCTGGTGACACTCTGCTGCGGAGGCCACTACTGTCGGAAGGCATCGACGGGGGTCGGAGCGAGGGCGGGGCGACCAGCCGTGGCCGCGTGACATCCCGGGCAGGAGCCGGCGGATCTGTGGAGGAACTGTGGAATCCGAACCGACCACCGACCTGATCCGTGCCCAACTGCGGCGACTGCGGTTGAAGGCCGAGCTGAGCCAGGAGGAGTTCGGGAAGCTCGTCCACTTCTCGGGCTCGCAGGTGTCCGCCGTCGAGCTTGGGCAACGCCCCCTCGACCGGTTCTTCCTCAAGCGCGCCGACGAGGTGCTGGCCACCGGCGGCCTACTGACGTCCCTGCTCAAGCTGGCCGAGCGCGACGGCCAGCCGAGCTGGTTCCGCCCCTGGCTTGAGGCGGAGCGACGCGCGCAGCAACTCCGGTGCTACCAGCCCAGCTTGATTCCCGGGCTGCTTCAGACCGAGAACTATGCCCGCACCTTGATCCGCTGCGACGACGCGATCAGCGATGACGAGGTGGAGCGGCGACTGGCCGTGCGCATGGATCGGAAGTCGGTGTTCCTTCGACCGGACCCACCCAAGTTCGTAGCGGTCATCGAAGAGTCGGTTCTCCGCCGCGCCGATGAGGGCTTTCGTGGGTTGATGGTCCAGCAGATCGACCACCTCATCGAATGCGCGGAGGGTCCGCACATCAGCGTCCATGTGATACCCGCTGAGGTCAGCGTGCATGTCGGGCTGGACGGGCCATTCGTGCTGGCCCGAGGTGACGACGGCGGTTGGGTTGGTCACTTGGAGACACAGCTCGGTGGCGTGGTGGTCGACAGAGATGAGGATCTGTCTACTCTGTTGTCGAGGTGGGAGAGCGTCCGCAGCGAGGCATTGTCACGCCGGCAGTCGATCGAGCTGATGAAGGAAGTGATGACGTCGTGGAGTTGATCGGCGTAACCTGGCGCAAGTCCACCCGCAGCGGCACGCAGGGTGAGTGCGTCGAGGTGGCTGACAACCTGCCGGGCGTCGTCCTGGTGCGGGACAGCAAGGATCCGTCCGGACCGGTACTCACCATCGGCCCGCACAACTGGCGGGCGTTCGTCGACTTCGCGCGGCGGCGCTGAGGCGTACGCAAGCTCGGCGAGGTGGCGGCATCGCCGCGCCGCCGACACCCCCACCTCGCCGACACGGAGTCGATCAGCCCGCTGCCCGGGTGGCCCGGCCGCCGATCTCGCGCAGGTGGGCGACCAGCTCGGGCGGATCGTGCACCTCGAACTCGCAGCCCAGCGTCAACAGCCGCCAGGCCAGCCATTCCAGGGTGTCGCTGTGGCTGGTCAGCCGGCAGCTCCGCGCGTCGATCGGCACCAGGTCCGCCGGCGAGTCGCCGACCCGGCCGGCCACCGTCTCGATGGGTGCGTGCAGGGTCGCCACCGCCCGGTACACCGGGGTCAGCTCGGTCAGCTTGTCGGTCACGTACGCGGCGGCGTCGGCGGCCGGCAACTCCCGCGCGGCGGTACGCACCCCGATCGAGACCGGCTCGCTGATCCGGTCCACCCGGAACATCCGCCAGTCGTCCCGGTCGTTGTCGTAGCCGACCAGGTACCACCGGCGCCCGGCCGACACCAGCCGGTGCGGCTCCACCCGGCGTTCACCGGTCACGCCGTCGTGCCGGCGGTAGCTGAACCGCAGCCGCTCGCGGTTGGTGATGGCGGCGGCCAGCCCGGTCAGCTGCTCCGGGTCCACCGTCGGCCGGCTCCAGGTCAGCAGCGGTTCGGTGGCCGCGCCGAGCGCCCCGACCCGGTGCCGCAGCCGGGTCGGCAACACCTGCTCCAGCTTGGCCAGTGCGCGTACCGATGCCTCCTCGATGCCGGCGACCGCGTGCCCGGCGGCGGTACGCAGCCCCACCGCGATGGCCACCGCCTCCTCGTCGTCGAGCAGCAGCGGCGGCAGGGCCTTGCCGGCGACCAGCCGGTAGCCGCCGATCGCGCCCATCGTGGCCTGCACCGGGTAGCCCAGCTCGCGCAGCCGGTCCACGTCGCGGCGGATGGTGCGCAGGCTGACGCCGAGCCGCGCGGCCAGCTCGCTGCCGGGCCACTCGCGGGGGGTCTGCAGCAGCGACAGCAGGGTCAGCAGCCGGGCCGGGGTGTCGGACATGGCTGCCAGACTAACGACGATGTGTGCCAGAACCTGACCTACATCGCATCTAGCGTGGTCCGCATGACCCCCTTCCGGATCGACATCCCGCAAGCTGACCTCGACGACCTGCACGACCGGCTCGCCCGCACCCGGTGGCCCCGGCAGCTGCCCGGCGACGGCTGGAGCCGCGGGGTGCCGGTGGACTACCTGCGCGACCTGGCCGACCACTGGGCCAACGGTTACGACTGGCGGGCGCAGGAGGCGCGGCTGAACGAGTTCCCCCAGTTCGTCACCGAGATCGACGGGCTGGACGTGCACTTCCTGCACGTCCGCTCGCCGGAGCCGGACGCGCTGCCGCTGATCCTCACCCACGGCTGGCCGAACTCGATCGTCGAGTTCACCGAGCTGATCGGTCCGCTGACCGACCCGCGGGCGTACGGGGCCGACCCGGCGGACGCCTTTCACGTGGTGGTGCCGTCGGTGCCCGGCTTCGGCTTCTCCCAGGCCCCGCCGGAGACCGGCTTCACCGTCAACCGGGTCGCCCGGATGTGGGCCGAGCTGATGCGCCGCCTCGGCTACCACCGGTACGGCACGCAGGGCGGCGACCTGGGCGCGTACGTGGCGCCGGAGGTGGCAGTGGTGGATCCTGAGCACGTGGCCGGCGTCCACATCGACGGCGGGTTCGGCTTCCCCACCGAGGCCGACGTGCCCGGGATGAGCGACAGCGAGCGGGCCCTCTGGGCCGAGATGCAGCAGTGGATGAGCGGCGGCGTCGACCACCACACGCTGCTGCGGGCCGCGCCGCAGACCTTCGCGTACGCCTGGCAGGACTCGCCGGTCGGGCTGCTGGCCTGGCTGGTGCAGAAGTTCAAGGAGTTCACCGTCACGGCGGACACCCCCGAACAGGCCATCGCCCGCGACCAGATCCTGACCAACGCGACGCTGTGGTGGCTGACCGGCACCGCCGGCACCTCGTCCTGGTTCATGTACGACAACACCTCGTTCACCTGGCCCAAGGGGCAGGCCCGGGTGCCCAGCGGCGTCTACGGGGGCGGCCCGGCGCTCATCCGCCGCCTCGCCGAGCGGCACAACACGATCATCCACTGGCCGGAGGGAAACCCCGGCGGCCACTTCGTGGCGATGGAGGAACCGCAGGCGCACGCGGCCGACATCCGGACCTTCTTCGGGAAGCTGCGATGACCAAGCTGACCTGGTCGCAGGTCTGCGCCCGCCGGCTCCACCGGCACGCCCTCGCCACCCCGGCCGGTCCGGCGGGTGCGGCCGGCCCGGCGGACGCGGTGGCCGGTGTGGTCTCCGCGATCTGCGGCGCGCACGCCCAGGTCGCCTCGGCCGCCGAACTGTCGATCGGGCTGCGGGTCGCCGGCGCCACCCGTACCACCGTGCGGCAGGCCCTGTGGACGGACCGCACGCTGGTCAAGACGCGCGGGCCGCGCGGCACCGTGCACCTGCTCGCCGCCGCTGACCTGCCGATGTGGACCGGAGCGCTCTCCGCGATACCGGCGCGGCCGCACGAGCAGGCCCGCACCCTGCTCAGCCCGGAGCAGACCGATCAGGTGGTGGCAGCCATCGCGGACGCGCTGCGCGACGCCGAACTGACCACCGCCGAGTTGACCGAGGAGGTGGTGGCCCGCACCGGCCCGTGGGCCGGCGACCGGGTGCTGGACGCGTTCCAGGACAAGTGGCCGCGGTGGATCGCCGCGATGGAGGCCGCCACCCGCCGTGGGGCGATGTGCTTCGGCCCGAACCGGGGCCGCACCAGCACCTACACCAGCCCGGCGCGCTGGCTGCCCGGATTCACTCCGATGGCCGAACCGGCCGCGCTCGCCGAACTGGTCCGCCACTACCTGTACGCGTACGGGCCGGCCACCTCGGCGCACTTCGCGCAGTGGCTGTCGGTGCCCCGGCGATGGGCGGCGGACCTGTTCGCGTCGCTTGACCTGGACCAGGTCACCGTCCAGGGCACCCCGGCCTGGGTGGCGGCCGGCGACACCCACTTCCCGCCGGACGGCCCGAGCGGGGTGCGGCTGCTGCCGTACTTCGACGTGTACCAGGTCGGCTGCCATCCCCGTGAGCTGCTCTTCCCTGGCGAGGTCGGGCAGCGGGCGCTGGCCCGCGGCCAGGCCGGCAACTATCCGGTGCTGCTGGTGGACGGGATGGTCGCCGGGGTGTGGCACCAGCGCCGCTCCGGCCGCACCATCCACGTCACGGTGGAGCCGGTGACGTCGCTGCGCGCCGCGACCCGGCGGGCGCTGGAGGCGCAGGTCGAGCGGGTCGGCGAGATCCTGGAGGGCCGGCCGACGCTGACCATCGGCCCGGTCAGCGTCGGCCCGCACGCCTGACGTCGCCACGTTCAAAGATGCCGACTGTTGCGCCTTGAGCGCCGACAGGGAGCAGTTTTCGTAGGTTCTTGACGATAATGGGGCTATGATCGCAGCCTAGATGGGGGGACAAACGTGCTGATCCGATTCGAGGTTGCGAACTTCCGGTCGATCCTCGACCCGGTCGAGCTGAGCATGGTCGCGATCGACCAGGACCGCCCCGCGGCACGTCCTGTCCCCAACATCAATGAAAGTCTTCTGTCGGTCGCCGCGATCTTCGGCCCTAACGCCTCCGGGAAGTCAAACGTCATCGCGGCGATGACGTGGCTGCGGAACGCCGTCTGGGAGTCACTCCGCTTCTGGGATGACGCAGTGCCCGTAGAGCCCTTCGCCTTCGCTGACGGCCCCAACCGATTCTCAGCGTTCACCCTGGAGGCTGTCATCCGCGGCGTGCGCTTCGAGTACGTGGTGGAGGTTGACCGCGAGGCGGTGCGCTACGAGGCACTGTTCCACTATCCCGAGAAGAAGCGACGGAGGGTGTTCGAGCGCGAAGGCACCAATCTCACGCTCCAACGCGGCCTCGGGAGACTGTCCGGCACGCGGGAGCTGCTGACCGACCGCGCGTTGGCGCTCTCCATCGCACGACGGTTCGACGAGCCTCTCATCTCCGACCTTGCCAGTTTCATCCTGAACATCCAGACCTTCGGCCAACGGATCAATCGTCGGTCGCTGGGTTCGCCGACCTTCGGCGCAACGACTCGGCGCTGGTTCGAGGAACCGGACGGCAACGACCAGCCGGTCCTACCCGGCTTCAGCGACCCCCGCGACGAGTTCAAGGCCGACCGGGCCCAGGCGCTTGCCCTGCTGCGAATGGCGGACCTCGGCATTGATGACGTGGTGATCGACGAACATGAGGTCGCCTTTCCGGGCGTCGACCCGGAGGCGGGCCGGGTGCGCAAGCAGCGGCGGATCCGCCTCGTGCATCGCGCCGCCAACGAGCGGGTCCCTTTCGACCTTTCGGCTGAGTCGGAGGGCACCCGCACCTGGTTCCAGCTCATCGGTCCGGTACTTGGCGCACTGAAGACAGGGTCCCTCCTGCTGTTCGACGAGTTGGACGCCAGTCTTCACCCGACCCTCTCCGCCGAGGTGATCCGATTGTTCTGCGACCCTGTCACCAACCCGTCGGGCGCGCAGCTGGTCTTCACGTCACACGACACGAGCCTGCTCAACCACCTCAACCGTGACGAAGTGTGGCTGACGGAAAAGGGTCAGGACGGTTCGACCCGCCTCGGTGCCCTCGCAGAGTTCGCCGGTGAGCGAGTCCGCCGATCACAAAACCTCGAGAGGGCGTACCTGCACGGCAGATTCGGCGCGCTCCCTGAGGTCGACCGCACCGGCGTACTCCGCGCACTCGGTCTGATCGGCTGAGATGGCACCGAGAAGAACCCGGGCGAAGGACCTTCGCCGCCCGGTCGCCAGACGGCCCGAACGCAGGACAATCGTCGTCTTCTGCGAGGGCGAGGCTTCGGAACCTGACTACATCAACGCCCTCAAGAGCCTACCCGAGGTACGCGGCAACACCGCAGTGACAGTCGAGATCGACCCCAGGCAGGGAGCACCGATCACGCTCGTTCAGCGGGCCGTGGCACGGAACGAGGACGAAGAGGTGGACGAGTGCTGGTGTGTGTTCGACGTCGAATGGCCGCAGAACCATCCTCGCCTTGGCGAGGCGATCCGTCTCGCTACCGCCCACGGAGTTCGGCTGGCTGTCTCCAACCCCTGCTTTGAGCTGTGGCTGATACTTCACTTCCAAGAGCAGACCGCCTTCATCAACACCACTGAGGCAGAACGCATGAGCCGGCGGCTGGACGGCCGGCCTGGCAAGCGGATAGACGCCATGCCTTACATGGCGCATCGCAAGGATGCGGCTCGTCGCGCCGCCTCCCTCGATGAGCGACATGCCAGGAACCAAACGGTGATCCCCGACGACAATCCCTCGTCGACCATGTACCAGCTTCTCGCGGCGATCGAGCCCGATACCGATAGCTGACCGCTGGATTCGATCAGCACGAAGCCGACGCGGGCCGCCCCTCGTCGGGACGGCCGCGCGCACGTGGGCTTGCTCAGCCGCCGACCCCGATGATCTGCATGTCGGCGAGGCTGGCCGGCTCGGCCCGCTCGGTGACCTTCTTCCCGTCGGCGTCGACCAGGATGACTGTGTACTTGCCGCCGCTGCGCACCCGGACCACCAGCGAGCCGTCCGCCTGGAAGTAGGCCTGCCGCAGTTCACGGCCACCCAGCGGCAAGGTCACCTCCCTGCCCGTCTTGGTGTCGAGCACGGCGTTGACCACCAGGTCGCGGGCGGCGTCACCGTAGGTGCCGTCGCGGTCGATCCGGAACAGCGCGATCCGCCGCCCGTCCGGCGAGATGCTGGCGACGTCGAAGCAGACGTACCGGCTGCCCTTGCTGCCGAGGCCCGGGATGGTGCGCCGCCCGGTGCCGGTCCGGTCGGTGACGACGACCGTGCCGTTCGAGCCGTCGGCGAAGGCCACCGTGTCGTCGGCCGCCCAGACCGGGTGGCAGCCCTGGAAGCCGGCCACCTCGGTGAAGGCGCCGGACGAGACGTTCAGCAGACCAGCCTTGTCGTAGCTGCCGTCCGCCGCGCCCAACCGCACAGTGAGCTGCCGGGAGTTCGGTGACCAGGTGGGCGACCAGCACATGTTGTCGACCAGGTCGTGGAGCTTGCGCTTGCCGGAGCCGTCGAGGGCGGAGGTCCAGAGCGCGCCGCCGTCCTCCACCCAGGCCACCCGGCGGCCGTCCGGCGAGACGGCGGCGTTGTCCCGTGCCGCACCGAACGGCAGGGCGAGCCGTCGGGTCGGAGTGTTCCCCGGCGTCCAGGAGTAGAGCCGGGCGGTCTCGGCGTCGCCCGAGGCCGGGCCGTAGTGGAGCCGGTCGAACGTCGCGGTGTCGGGGGGTCCGGCCGGATCGCCGGTGGCCGGCGCGGACGGGCTGTCGGTGACCGAGGGCGTGGCGGGCGCCGACGGCGACGGGCTGGCGATGACCGACGGGGTGGTCGCCGGGAGCGGGTCCGTCCCCCGGTTCGGCAGGATCGCGAAGGCGGTGCCGGTGGCCACGGCCAGCATCACCACCGCCGCGGCGGACGTCGCCACGGCCCGCTGGATGCCGATCCGGCGGGACGTCCGCAACGCGCGGTCCCGCAGGTCGACCGGGGTGACCTCCGCGGCCAGGTCGGCCAGGTCGAGCCGGAGACGCTGGTCGTTCATCGGGCGCTTCCTTCCAGGACGTACAGCTCGGCGAGCTCGGGTGCGACGGCGCGCAACTTCGCCAGCGCCTTGGAGGTCTGGCTCTTCACGGTGCCGACGGTGACGCCGAGCAGCTCGGCGGCCTCGGCTTCGCTGCGGTCCTCGAAGAAGCGCAGGACCAGCACCGCGCGCTGCTTGGCGGAGAGCTTGGCCAGCGCGGCCCGCAGGGTGAGCCGCAGCGTGGTCTGGCTCGCGTGGTCGGAAGCCGAGTCGCCTCCGCGTGGTTCGGGCAACTCGCCCGTCATCGACTCGGGAACCCGACGGCGTCGCCACCAGGACACTTGCAGGTGATACATGATCTTGCGGGTGTACGCCTCGGCGTTGCCGCTGTCGTGCAGCCGGTTCCACGACCGGTGGGCCCGGGCCAGCGCCGACTGGACGAGGTCTTCGGCGAGGTGCTGGTCCCCGGTCAGCAGGTACGCCGACCGCAGCAGGGCGGGTGTCCGGGTCCGGACGAACGAGTCGAACTCACTCAGTGCAGGGTCCACACGAGCCGATCCTTGGGGTAGTCGTTGATGACTTCCCAGACGTCACCTCGGGGTCCCCGGGTTGCCGCCCCGGCAGCCGATTGCGGGGTCAGTCTCGACGCCGCCCGCCGCAATGCGGTCGCCGCCCGCACCGCACCGGTTCTAAGCTGCGGCAATGCTGCTCCGTATGTCGACCCTGCTGCTCCGGACCCTGCGCGAGGACCCGGCGGACGCGGAGGTGCCGAGCCATCGGCTCCTGGTGCGCGCCGGCTACATCCGCCGGGCCGCGCCGGGCGGCTACACCTGGCTGCCGCTGGGCAAGCTGGTGCTGGACCGGGTCACCGAGATCGTCCGTCAGGAGATGGCCGCAATCGGCGACCAGGAGGTGCACTTCCCGGCGCTGCTGCCGGCGGAGCCGTACCGGACCAGCGGCCGGTGGACGGAGTACGGCGACGACATCTTCACCCTCGCCGACCGCAAGGGCGCCGACCACCTGCTCGCCCCCACCCACGAGGAGCTGGCCACGCTGCTGGTGCAGGACCTCTTCTCCTCGTACCGGGACTTCCCGGTGACGATCTTCCAGATCCAGACCAAGTTCCGCGACGAGGCCCGGCCGCGCGCCGGCCTGCTGCGCGGCCGCGAGTTCCTGATGAAGGACGCCTACTCGTTCGACCTGGACGAGGCGGGCCTGCAGGCCGCGTACGACCGGCACCGGGGCGCGTACCGGCGGATCTTCGACCGGCTGGGGCTGGAGCACACCATCGTGCACGCGATGTCCGGGGCGATGGGCGGGTCCGCCTCGGAGGAGTTCCTGGCCGCGGCGCCGGTCGGCGAGGACACCTTCGTCGGCTGCACGGCCTGCGACTACGCCGCGAACACCGAGGCGGTGACCACCCCCGCCGGGCCGGCCGGCGACCCGGACGCGCACCCGCCGGCCGAGGCGCACGACACCCCGGAGACTCCCACCATCGCCACCCTGGTCGAGCTGGCCAACGCCCGCCGGCTGGGCGGCCGGAGCGACTGGACCGCCGCCGACACGCTGAAGAACGTGGTGCTGACCGTCCGCCGGCCGGGTACCGAGGAGGCCGAACTGCTGGTGGTCGGGCTGCCGGGCGACCGCGAGGTGGACCTGAAGCGGGTCGCCGCCGCGGTCGCCCCGGCCACCGTGGACGTCTTCGACGGCTGGGACACCCACCCCGAGCTGGTCCGCGGCTACATCGGCCCGCAGCTCATGGCGAAACTCGGCATCCGCTACCTGGTCGACCCGCGGGTGGCGCCGGGCTCGGCCTGGCTGACCGGCGCGAACGAGCCGGGCCGGCACGCGGTGAACGTGGTCAGCGGCCGCGACTTCACCCCGGACGGCACCATCGAGGCGGCCGAGGTGCGCCCCGGCGACCCCTGCCCGGCCTGCGCCACCGGCGAGCTGACCATCCGGCGGGGCATCGAGATCGGGCACATCTTCCAGCTCGGCCGCCGCTACACCGACGCGTTCTCCGTCGACGTGCTCGGCCCGGAGGGCAAGCCGGTCCGGCCCACCATGGGCTGCTACGGCATCGGGGTGTCCCGGGCGGTGGCGGCGATCGCCGAACAGCACCACGACGAGCGGGGACTCGTCTGGCCGGCGGCGGTCGCGCCGTGTGACGTACACCTGGTGGCGGCCGGGAAGGGGCCGCAGCTGGCGGCGGCGCTGGAGCTCGGCGGGCAGCTCGCCGCGGCGGGCCTGCGGGTGCTGGTCGACGACCGGACGCACGTCTCGGCCGGGGTGAAGTTCACCGACGCCGAGCTGGTCGGCATCCCACGCGCCGTCGTGGTCGGCCGCCGCCTCGCCGAGGGGTCCGTCGAGCTGCGCGACCGGGCCACCGGCGAGCGCACCGAACTGCCGGTGGCGGAGCTGGTTGACCGGCTGCGCGACGTGGTGACCCGCTAGCCGCACGGGTGTAGCCACCGCGTCACCGGGTACCGCAGGTGGATCGGGTGGACGTTGTTTCGGAGGACTCTGATGACCGGTTACCGGGTCGCTGACGTGATGACCAAGCAGGTCGTTTACCTGCCGGCGGAGACCACCCTGGACGAGGCCGCCAAGGTGATGAAGGAGGCGGACATCGGCGACGTGGTGGTCACCGACGGCGCCACCCTCGCCGGCATGCTCACCGACCGCGACATCGTGGTGCGGGCGGTGGCCGAGCGCAGCGACCCGGCCACCACCACCATCGGCTCGGTCATCACCCGTGAGGTGGTGATGATCGAGCAGAACTCCAGCGCCGGTGAGGCGGCCACGCTGATGCGCGAGCGGGGCATCCGCCGGGTGCTGGTCTGCGACAGCGAGCGCAAGCTGGTCGGCATCGTCTCCCTCGGTGACCTGGCCATGCAGCTCGACCCCCAGTCGGCGCTGAGCGAGATCAGCGAGCAGGCGCCGACCGTCTGACCGGGTGTCCGGCGGCGCGGCGGCGTACGCCGACGACGGCGTAGCCTCGGGGCATGTCATCCATGCCGGCCAGGCTGGCCGAGATCGTCGAGGAGTTCGCCGCCGCGCCCCGGGACGTGGTGCTGGAGATGCTGCTGGAGTACGCCGACGTCATCCCGCCGCTGCCGCCGGACGCGGCCGACCGGGAGGGCATGGAGCAGGTCCCGGAGTGCCAGACCGCGTTCTTCCTGCGCGCCCGGGTGACGCCCGAGGGCACCGTCAAGACGCTTTTCGACTGCCCGCCGGAGGCGCCGACCACCCGGGCCTTCGCCGGCATCCTCGCCGAGGGGCTGGCCGGAGCGAAGCCGGACGAGGTGCTCGCCGTGCCGGACGACCTCTACCAGCGGATGGGGCTGGCCCAGGCGATCAGCCCGCTGCGGGTGCGCGGTGGCACGGCCATCCTGGCCCGGCTCAAGCGCCAGGTGCGGGAACAGACCAGCTGACCTGGAGGTTGTCCCGACCATGGAGATCGAGATCTACGCCGACGTGGTCTGCCCGTGGTGCTACATCGGCAAGCGCCGGCTGGAGCAGGCGCTGGAGTCGTACGACGGCGAGGTGACCGTCCGCTACCGGCCGTTCCAGCTCGACCCGTCGCCGGTGCCCGAGCCGCAGCCGCTACTCGACGCGCTGGGCGCCAAGTTCGGCGGGCCGGACCGGGCCCGGCAGATGGCCGAGCACGTCACCGGGGTGGCCGCCGGGACCGGCCTCAAGCTGGACTTCGACCGGGCCGTCGCGGCGAACACCTTCGACGCGCACCGGCTGGTCGCCTGGGCCACCGACCAGGGTCGCGCCGGCGAGCTGGTCGAGGCGCTCTACCGGGCGCACTTCACCGACGGCGTGGACGTCGGCTCCCGGGACGCGCTCGCCGCGCTGGCGGCCGAGGTGGGGCTGGACGCGGCCGAGGCGCGCCGGTTCCTCGACTCGGACGAGCGGGTGGCCGAGCTGACCGCCGACCTGGCGGCCGCCCGGCAGATCGGGGTGACCAGCGTGCCCACCTTCGTGCTCGCCGGCAAGTACGCGGTGACCGGCGCCCAGGAGCCGGCGACCCTGCTGGCCGCCCTGGCCGAGGTGCGGCGGCGCGAGTCGGGCACCGACTGACGTCGCCGTCCTCGATGGACGCCGAGCACATCGACGCACGTGATGTTTCACGTGCAACGGTATCGACGGCGGTAATCACTCACGCCGGCCTGGCCAGGTCCTCCACCACCCGCGCCCCGGGCAGCGCACCGAGCGCCGGCCCAGGCAGCGCGATCTTGCTGTGCCGCACGCCGGACCCGATGATCACGTGCGGGGTGGCGACCACCCGGGCGTCGACCAGGATCGGCCACTGCTCGGGCAGGCCGATCGGGGTGATCCCGCCGTACTCCATGCCGGTCAGCTCCACCGCGTCGGCCATCGGCGCGAAGCTCGCCTTGCGGACGTCCAGCGCCCGCCGGGCCACCCCGTTGACGTCGGCCCGGGTGGTGGCGAGCACCACGCAGGCCGCGTAGCGGACCACTCCCTCGCGCTTGCCGGCGATCACCACACAGTTTGCCGACTCGTCCAGCCCCACCCCGTACGCGGCGCAGAAGGCGGCGGTGTCGGCGAGGTCGGCGTCGATCGGCGCGACCAGCACGTCATCGACGTCCACCGGGGCGTCGGCGGGCCACTGCCCGAGCGCGGCGGCGACCGGCGGTGCCAGCAGATCGAGCCGGGTGCGGGCGGGTTCGGTCTTCAGCGTCCCCATCACGGGTGCGATCCTCGCACCACCCGCCCGCTCCCGCCCACCGGACGGCCCGTCCGGTCGGCGGTCGGCCGCTCAGCCACCCCCTCCGACCACGTCGGCGGGCGGCACCGGAAGCGGGTCAGCTGCCGGTGAGGAAGGCGTTCTCGCGGAGCATGGTGCGGTCTCGCACGGCGGCCAGTTCCTCCGCCCGCTGGGCCTGGACCCGGCGCAGCTCCAGGTCCTCCATGGCGTGCCGGACCGCGAGCCGGATGACGCCGTAGAGGAAGACGAAGCCTGCGACGTAGAGGATCACTGTGGTGACGATGGCGAACATGGCGTCACGGTAGGCCGAACGTGAACAGGGAAGGTTCTCATCTTGCCCGGGTTCCCCCGTACGTGTCCGCCAGGTGGTCCGACCAGGTCCGGGAGCCCGTCGGTACCGCCTCGGTGACCAGTCCACCGGAGCGCAGGGCCCGGCCGAGCCGGCCGGGGATCCGTACCGGCAGCAGCGGCCGGCGGGACCGACGGGCGGCCCTCCAGGCGCGTACCGCCTGGTCGAAGCGGAGCACCTCGGGGCCGCCGTACTCGTCGACGCCGCGCGACGGGCCGGCGGCCAGCCGTTCGACCAGCCGGACAGCGACCTCGCCCGGGTCGACCGGCTGGGCGAGCACCGCCCGGTCGCCGATCACCGGGCCCAGCCGGCTCGACGCGACCAGGAGGTCGTCGAGGAACTGCGGGAACTGGGTGGCCCGCAGCACCGACCACGGTACCGGCCCGGCGGCGACCACCCGCTCGGCGGCCAGCTTGTGCCGGTAGTACGGGATCGGCACCCGGTCCACCCCGACGATCGAGACGTAGACCAGGTGGCCCACGCCGGCGGCCCCGGCGGCCCGGACCAGCTCGCGGGTGCCGAGGACGTCGACCTGGTGGGTACGCCGGTTCGGCGACGAGGCCAGGTGCAGCACCGCGTTCACGCCGCGTACCGCCTCGGCCAGCCCGTGCCCGGTCGCCAGGTCCGCCACCACCCACTCGGTCGCCGGGTCGGTACGCGGCCGACGGCTGGTGGCTCGTACCGCGTGCCCGGCGTCGAGCAGGCGGGGCAGCACCGCCCGACCCAGGCGGCCGCCCGCTCCGGTGACCAGCACCCGCATGATGTCCTCCTTCTCCGGCGCCCCGGGAGGGAGCGTCCAGGTCGGTGACGGTGCCGAGCGATCCGGTGTGACCGCCCGTGTGCCGGCTCACCGCGGGCCCGGTACCACCCGGCCGGCGAGCAGCAGGCCGAGCAGCGCCAGGCCGGACGCCACCGTCAGCGTCCCGGCGTAGTCGCCCGCGGCGGGGGCGGCGCCGGCGGCGAGCACCGCGCCGGTCAGCGCCAGCACGGTCGCGGCGAAGAGCGAGTCGCCCAGTTGCAGCGAGGAACTGTTGCGGCCCTGCTCGCCCGGGGCGGACAACTCCAGGGTGAGCACCGACAGCGACGGATAGAGCAGGCCCATGCCGAGCCCGGCCACCGCCCAGCCGAGCACCCCCACCAGGACCGGCACCGCCGGCACGACGGTCAGCGCGACCACCGCGGTGCCGCCCGCGATGCAGGCCAGCCCGGCCCGCGGCAGGGTGGCCCGGGACCGCGGCACCGGCAGCCGGCCCTGCAACCAGGACCCCACCGACCAGGCCAGCGCGCCCGTGGTGAGGACCAGGCCGGCCGCGGTCGGCGAGAATCCGCGCTCGCGGGAGAGCATCAGCGGGATCACCACCTCCGCGCCGACGAACGCGGCGGAGGCGAGGCCGCGCAGCCCGACCACGGTCGGCAGACCCCGGCCGGCCCGCAGGAAGCCGGCCGGCAGCAGCCGGGGCGCGCAGACCAGCAACCCGACCAGCGCCACGGCGACGACGGCGACGGCGGCGATACCACGCTGCTGTCCCCCGATGTGCAGCAGTGCGGCGCTCACCCCCGCCCCGCACGCCCAGCCGATCCGGGCCACCGCGCCGGCCGGCCGCGCCGCCCGCGTCGCCGGACCGACCGCCCGCAGGCCGGGGTGGATCAGCAGCACCGCCGGCACCGCCACCAGCGGCACCGCGAGGAAGACCCACCGCCACCCGAGGTACTCCACGATCAGCCCGGCCACCGCCGGCCCGACCAGCGACGGTACGACCCACGCGGCGGCGAACGCCGCGAAGATCTTCCGGTGCAGTTCCTCCGGGTACGCCCGCCCGACGATGACGTAGAGCGCCACCGAAAGCAGACCGGAACCGAACCCCTGCACCACCCGCCCGACGACCAGCGCCCCCATCGCCGTGGCGCTGCCCGCGATCACCAGCCCGAGCACGAACCAGACCAGCCCGTGCCACATCGGCGCGCGCGGCCCCCGACTGTCGCACCAGATGCCGCTGGCCACCATGGCCAGCACCCCGGCCGCGAACGGGCCGCCGAACGCGATCCCGTACAGGGCCAGCCCGTCCAGGCTGCGGGCCACGGTGGGCATGGCGGTGCCGACCGCCAGCGCCTCGAACGCCAGCAGCGAGACCAGGGCGACACTGCCCACCGTCATGGCCCGCAGCCGGGGCGCGAAGAGGCCCGGAGCCGGGACGGCGGGTGCCGGCGGGGCGGCGGTGGCGGTCACCGCAGGCCCGCAGTACGGCGCGGCCAGAGCGGGGTCGGACGGTTGCCGGCACGGGGTGGACGGCGCAGTTCGTCCCGCCGTACCTCGGCCCTGAGCAGTTCGATCAGCATGCGGTCAGCCTGCGACCTGAACCCGGATTGAGGTCAAGCGTGACCGCCATCTCGTCAGCCCGCGGGTGATGCCGCCCGCGCAGAAGTTCCCCTGCTCGGGGGGCATAACGGACGTCCGGGCGGGAAGCCAGGCCATCGCCGTGGAGCCGCCGTGTGACCCGGGCGGCCACCGGAGCAGACGTGGGAGGCGAGATGGCGTACGGCAGGCAGGGCGGCATCGGAGGGCCTGACCGGCGCCTGTCCGGTCGTACGCCTCGATGACCTCGCTGGGCCGCGTCGCCGGTCGCCTCCGGCCGCCGGTCGCCCTGCCGCCGGTCGCCCTGCCGCCGGTGGTCGGCGAAGCGACCCGGACCGTCGGATCGGCCGCGACCCGGTTGGCCCGCCTGGCCGGATTGACCAGCCGCCGGGTGTGGTCCCGCCCGGGCCGGCACCACATCGAGGTGCACGGCGTCTGCCAGGACGGCGGCGACCTGCTGGCCCGCCAGGTGGAGGCGGCGCTGGAGCGGCTGCCCGGGGTCGAGTGGGCCCGGGTGAACGCCCCGTCCGGCCGGGTGGTGGTGGCCGTCGGCACGCCGCCGCCGAAGCTGCGGGACCTGATCGCCATGGTGGCCCGCACCGAACGCGCCTGCCCGCACGAGCCGGATCCGGAGATCCCGCCGCCACACCCGCCCGAGGAGGGGCCCCGCACGCCCCGCACGCTGGGCGCGCTCGCCTCGGACGCGCTCGGCCTGACCATCTCGGCGGCCACCCGGATCCTGCCGTTCACCCCGGTCCCGGGCGAGGTGGCCGGGCTGCTCGGCGCCGTCGACCTGCATCCCAGACTGCACGCCCTCGCCGACCGGGGGCTGCGCGCCGATCCCCGCGCCGACCTGTTCTTCCCGCTCGCCGAGGCGGTCGTGCAGGGCCTCACCGGCGGTTGGGCCGGCATCGTGCTGGACGGCGCGCAGCGGGTGGTGCAGTGGGGTGAGGCGCGCGCCCAGCTCGCCGCCTGGGGGAAGGCCGAACCGCGGTTGACCGGCGACCCGGAGCGGGCGGTCGCCCGGTCACCGGCCACCACGCGGGTCACTCCGAAGCCCGACGGGCCGGTCGAGCGGTACATCAACCGGTCACTGACCGCCGGTGCCGCCGCCGCGGCGGCCGCGATCCCGATCGTCGGCCGGAAACGGGCCTCCTCGCTGGGGCTCTCCGCGCTACCCAAGGCCCCCGGCAGTGGCCGCGAGGGGTACGCCGCGCAGCTCGGCCGGATCCTGGCCCGGCGCGGCGTGATCGCGATGGACCGCAGCGTGCTGCGGCAACTGGACCGGATCGACACGCTGGTGCTGGACGCCGCGGTGCTCGGCTCGGACCGGGGAGTGCTGGCCGACCTGGCGCCGCTGCCCGGCGCGGACACCGGACACGTGGCCACCCGCGCGTTCGCGCTCTTCGACCCGGCCCACCCGCACCAACTGCGGCACGCCGACGGCTGGCGGCTCGGCCCGCTGGACCAGCTCGACGCCCGCGACCCCGGGGACACCGCCGAGAGCCGGCGGCTGCGCGACAGCAGGGCCGCCCTGCTCGGCCTCGCCGACGGCGGCACCCTGGTCGCGGTGCTGCGGGTCGAACCCGAGCCGGCGCCCGGCGTCGACACGCTGCCGGCGGTCGCCCGCCAGGCCGGACTGCGGCTGGTCGTGGCCGGTGACGACGAGCAGCGGTACGGCTTCGCCGACGCGCACGTGCCCGGCGGGGCGGAGCTGGCCGACTCGGTCCGGGCGTTGCAGCGGGACGGTGCGGTGGTGATGCTGGCCTCCGGCGATCGGGCTGCGCTCGGCGCCGCGGACTGTGGGCTGGGCCTGTCCGCCCCGGAGGAACTGCCGCCCTGGGGAGCCCACCTGCTGGTCGGCACCGACCTGCGGATCGTCGCGCTGCTCGTCGAGGCGACCGGCGTGGCCCGCCGGGTGACCGCGCAGAACATCCAGCTGGGCCTGGCCGGGACCGGCCTCGGTGCGCTGAACGCGTTCACCGCCGACCCCGCGCGGCTGCCCGGCCGTACGCTCGGCGCGGTGAACGGCGCCGCCGCGCTCGCCTTCGCGCACGGCGTCTGGCGGGCCCGCCGGCTGCCGGACCGGACGGACGCCCCCGTGCCGACCATCACCGCCTGGCACCTGATGCCCACCGACACCGTCCTGGACCGCCTCGACAGCAGCCCGGACGGGCTCAGCAGCAACGAGGCCGACGGCCGTCGGGGGGCCACCGCGGGCGACCTGCCCGGGCCGTCCGGGTTGCTCCGGGCATTCGTCGACGAGCTGGCCAACCCGCTCACCCCGGTGCTCGCCGCCGGCGCTGTGCTCTCCGCGACGTTCGGCTCGCTGGTCGACGCCGCCCTGGTCGGCGGCGTGGTCGGCGGGTCGGCGCTGATCGGCGCGGTGCACCAGCGCAACACCGAACGGTCGCTGGCCGAGTTGCTCTCCCGCTCGGCGGTGACCGCCCGGGTCCGCCGGGACGGCCAGGAGCGGATGCTGCCCGCCGACGACCTGGTGCCCGGTGACGTGATCACCCTGGAGCCGGGGGATTCCGTGCCGGCCGACTGCCGGGTGCTGGAGTCGGTCGGCCTGGAAACCGACGAGTCGTCGCTGACCGGCGAATCCCTCCCGGTGGGCAAGACGGACCAACCGGTGGTCGCCGCCGCGGTCGCCGACCGCCGGTCCATGCTCTACGAGGGCACCACCATCGCCGCCGGGTACGGCACCGCCGTGGTGGTGGCCACCGGCGCCGACACCGAGGCCGGACGCAGTCTGGCACTGGCCCGGCAGGCGCCCCCGGCCAGCGGGGTGGAGGCCCGGCTGGGCCGGCTGACCCGGGCTGCCGTGCCGCTGGCCGCCGGCTCGGCGGTCGCGGTGGCCGGCGCCGGGCTGCTGCGCGGCGTGCCGCTGGCCGCGACGGCCGCCACCGCCGCGAACCTGGCCGTCGCGTCCGTGCCCGAAGGGCTGCCGTTCCTGGTCAGCGCCGCCCAGCTGGCCGCCGCCCGGCGGCTGGCGGAGCACGGGGCGCTGGTCCGCAACCCGCGCACCATCGAGGCGCTCGGCCGGGTCGACGTGCTCTGCTTCGACAAGACCGGCACCCTCACCGAGGGACAGCTGCTACTCGCCGGGGTCGGCGACGGTCACCGGTACGCGCCGGTCGACCGGCTCGACGACCGGCTCCGGCCGGCCCTGGCCGCCGCGCTGCGAGCCACCCCGGCCGCCGACGACCCGGACGACCTGGCGTTGCAGACCGACCGGGCGGTGCACCGCGGCGCCGAGTCCGCCGACGTGACCGAACAGACCGGCGTGCCCCGGTGGCGGGCCACCGGCGGGCTGCCCTTCGAGCCGTCCCGGGGCTACCACGCCACGGTGGGCGAGGACGGGCACCGGCGGCTGCTCAGCGTGAAGGGCGCGCCGGAGACGGTGCTGCCGCGGTGCGCGTACCGGCGGGTGGACGGCCGCGACGAGCCGCTGGACGACGGCGGCCGGGACGACCTGCACCGGCTGCTCGCCGAGCGGGCCGGTGCGGGGCACCGGATCCTCGCCGTCGCGGAGTGCGCCGTGGACGACCCGGAGATCGGCGACGACGACGTACGCGACCTGGTGTTCGTCGGCTTCCTGGCGCTCGCCGACGGGGTGCGGGAGAGCGCCGCGCCGGCCGTGCGGCGGATCCGCCAGGCCGGCGTGCACACCATCATGATCACCGGCGACCATCCGGCCACCGCCGAGGCGATCGCCGCCACCATCAGCGACGGCGACGAACAGCAGGTGGTCACCGCTGCCGAACTCGACCAGCTCGACGACGACGCGCTGGCCGAGCGGCTGGCCCGCACCGACGTGGTGGCCCGCTGCACCCCGGCGCACAAGGTCCGGATCATCCAGGCGTTGCAGAGGTGCGGGCGTACCGTCGCGATGACCGGCGACGGCGCCAACGACGCGCCGGCGATCCGGCTCGCCGACGTCGGCATCGCGCTCGGCCAGCGGGGCACCCCGGCCGCCCGGGCCGCCGCCGACCTGGTGGTCACCGACGACCGGCTGGAGACCATCATCGCGACCCTGGTGGAAGGGCGGGCGATGTGGTCGTCGGTACGCCACGCGCTGAGCATCCTGGTCGGCGGGAACCTCGGCGAGATCGCGTTCAGCGTGCTGAGCGCCGCCACCACCGGCCGCTCCGCGCTCACCGGCCGGCAGTTGCTCCTGGTCAACCTGCTCACCGACCTGGCGCCGGCGCTGGCCATCGCGATCCGCCCACCCGGCGCGGACCACGCCGACGGGCTGCTCCGGGAGGGGCCGGACAGGTCGCTCGGTGAGACGCTCACCCGCGAGATCGGGTTGCGCGCCGCGGCCACCACGCTGGGCGCCACCACCGGTTGGACGCTGGCCCGGTACACCGGCCGGCGTCGGCGGGCCGGGACGATCGCGCTGGTGTCGCTGGTCGGCACCCAGCTCGGGCAGACGGTGCTGGCCGGCGGCACCAGCCCGGCGGTGCTCGCCTCCACCGCCGCATCGCTCGGCGTGCTGGTGGCGGTGGTGCAGACGCCCGGCGTCAGCCAGTTCTTCGGCTGCACCCCGCTCGGGCCGGTGGGCTGGACCATCGCCACCGGGTCGGCGCTCGGCGCCACCGTCGCCAACGGCGCGCTCACCCGACTGGTGGCCCGGCTGCCGCAGACGCACCCGGCCGGGTCCGACGGCTCACCCGACGCCTCCGCCGCCGACCCACCGGTCGACGACGACCGCTCGGCGGAGCCGGGCTGACGAGGATCGGCGGTCACCGCGCATGGCGCTGGTCATCGGGGGTACCGCTGCGGGATGGAGGTGCTGCTCTCCGTGCTCGGCTCGCGCACCGCCCGCCTGGTCACCCACCTGGGAGGTGGACATGGAAGGACAGCCGGAGGTCACGTTCGTCGGTACCGCCACCACTGTGCTGCGGATCGGCGGGTTCACCCTGCTGACCGACCCGAACTTCCTGCACCGGGGGCAGCGGGCGTACCTGGGCAAGGGGTTGTGGTCGAAGCGGCGTGCCGACCCGGCGCTGCGGATCGCCCAACTGCCGTCGCTGGACGCGGTGGTCCTGTCCCACCTGCACGGCGACCACTTCGACCGGGTGGCCCGGCGCGAGCTGGACCGGGAACTATCGATCGTCACCACCCCGGCGGCCGAACGGAAGCTGCGCCGCTGGGGTTTCCGGGCCGCCGAAGGGCTGCCCACCTGGCGTTCCCGCGAGCTGCGTCGCGACGGTGCGACCCTGCGGCTCACCTCGATGCCCGGCCAGCACGGGCCGGGCGTGGTGGACCGGCTGATGCCGGACGTGATGGGCACGATGATCGACCTGGAACGCGACGGCTCCCGGCAGTTCCGCCTCTACGTCACCGGCGACACGCTGAACAAGCCGCTGCTCGCCGGCATCCCCGAGCGGTACCCGGACATCGACGCCATGCTGATCCACCTCGGCGGCACCAAGGTCGCCGGCATCCTGCTCACCATGGACGCGCGACAGGGCGCCGACCTGGTCGACCTGATCCGGCCGAAGTTGACCGTGCCGATCCACTACGACGACTACCCGGTCTTCCGCTCGCCGCTGGGCCACTTCGTGATGGAGGCCCGCCGGCGCGGCTTCGTGCAGCGGGTACGCACCATCGCGCGCGGCGAGACGGTGCCGCTCACCCCGATCACCCCACCCGCCGAACGGATCTCGCCGCCGGCCGGCAGTTGACCGCCCGCCGGCTGCTTCCCGCCCGTACGCCGGACGCCGCCTGCCGGCCGCTGGGCCGGAGGCGGCGTCCGGCGGGTCGGACCGGTCAGTTGCGCTCGGAGATCGCCTCGATGAGGTCGCCCACCGGACGCTCCGGCAGCGAGCGGGCCACGTCGGCGACGGCCACGATGCCGACGAGCTCGTGCCCGTCGATCACCGGCAGCCGGCGCACCTGGTGCTGACCCATGGTGCGCAGGATGTCGGCCGCGTCGTCGTCCGCGCCGACGGTCACCGCCTCGCCCTGGGCCAGCTCGCCCGCGGTGACGCTGCCCGGGTCGCGACCCTCGGCGAGCCCCTTCACCACGATGTCGCGGTCGGTCAGCATGCCCTTGAGCCGGTCGTCCTGACCGCAGATCGGCAGCGATCCGACGCCCAGTTGCGCCATCTGCTTGGCTGCGGTCCGGAGGTCGTCCTGCTCACGGACACAGGTCACGTCGTTGGTCATGATGTCGCTGCGGTCGGCATTGGCATGACACCTCACTTTCCGGGGGTTGTTGCCGTTTCTCCTACCCCGGCCGGTGCCGGCCATGCACGGACCGTCGTCGCCCGCCGCGATCAGGCCCCACCCATCGGCGGCGATCGTGGTACGGTCCAACGCCGGTCGACCAGATCGACCGGCTGATCGCCACCGGGTTCGGGCTCTCGCCGGACGACGCGGAGTTCGCCCGCGACCGGACGTACGGCGGACTGGTCCGGTCCGCCACCCGGAACGTCCTGAACTGCCCCGACGAGGGCAAGGACCCGATGGCGTGGGAAGGCTTCCAGCGCGGCATGCGGGACCCCTCCCTGGTGGCCCGCATCTTCCCCGAGTTCGCCTAGCAGCGGCGCGGGCGGCCGGCCGAGCCGCCGTCAGTCGCCACGCCCGGCACCGCGATCCGGTGCGCTCATGTCCCCCGTCCCGGGGATACCTTCGGCGAGCCCGTAGCGCAGGTACACGGTGCCCTTCGGACCGGCCACCGGCGGTTCGAGGAGTGTGACGTTCGTGGGCACCGCGCCGCCGTCGAACACCTTCTTGCCGACGCCGAGCACGATCGGGTGCACCCAGAGGTCGAGCCGGTCGAAGAGCTTCTCGCGCAGCAGGGTCTGCACCAGGTTCAAGCTCCCGACGACCTTCACGTGCTCGTGCCGGTCACGGATCTCACGCACCGCGCCGGCCAGGTCCGGGCCGAGCTGAGTGGACCCGGCCCACGAGAGGTCGGGCCTGCCGCGGGAGGCCACGTACTTCGGAACGCTGTTGAAGAGCGTGGCGATCTCGTTGTCCTCGCCGCCCTCCTGGTACGGCCAGTAGGCGGCGAAGATGTCGTACGTCCGCCGGCCGAGCAGCAGGGCGTCTGTGCCCTCGTACGCGGCACCGACCTGCGCCCCGGAGGCCTCGTCCAGCAGGGGCGCCTGCCAGCCGCCGAACGGGAACCCCACCGGGTCCTCGTCGGGGCCGCCGGGCGCCTGCCCGACGAGGTCGAGGGTCGCGAACAGCTCGATGTGGATGAGACCCATGCCTTGCTCCCGTGAGTTGGTTGTCTCGGTCGGGAGGTAGACCTGCGAGCGCCGGCAGACTCATCGCTGCGGCGGCACCCAACTCGTACCCGCCGATCGTCACGCCCGGTGCACCGGTCACGCAGCACGGTGTCCTGCTTACGCCACCGGGCCGGGACGCCGGACCGACCTTCCCCACTCACGCTAGATCACCAGGCAGGTCCAAACCGGGTAACTGCCCAGCGTGCAGCGTCAGTCAGGCGGGCGTCACTCGATGACGGCGGTGGCCTCCACTTCGACCAGCAGATCCGGCTCACCCAGCGCGGCAACGCCGATCAGGGTGATCGGCTTGACCGGGTCGATCCCCAACGTCGCTGCCGCCCTGGACACCCCTTCGCCCAGTAACGGCATCTTGTACGGCGACCAGTCCACGACGTAGATGGTCAACTTCGCCACGTCGTCAAACGAGCCACCAATCCCAGCCATGGCGGTAGCGACGTTCAGATACGCCTGCTCGACCTGCGCGGCAAGATCCCCCTCACCGACCGGGTTCCCAGCGGCGTCGCGGGCAACCTGTCCGGCCAGGAACACGAGCCTGGACCCGGTGGCGATCGACAGTTGCCGGTACACCTCGGGCTTCGGCAGCCCGTCGGGGTTGACCAGTTCCACGGCCATGACCGCTCCTTCCATGGGACGAGGGATCTCTCAGGAGCCTGAAGCCCCTGGTGACAACCGGTCCCCTGCCATGCCAAGCACTCGACCACGGCGCGCCTCTGGTCACCGCGTTGTTCACCAGCTGCGGCGATGCACGGACATCTGCCGTCGATCAGTCGAACTCGGCTGGCATCCCAACCCACACACCAACAAACGCTGAGATCCGCAGGCTCGTCAGGCTGCTTCGGCCATCGATCGAGTGCTGGGCGAGGAGGGGACGGCGTAACCGCCCGGCTGTACTCGGAACCGGGATCAACTGACGAAAGTGCTGGTGGAGCCCAGGGGGCTCGAACCCCTAACCCCTGCCTCGCATAGGCGGCTCCACACAGTTGATGCTTGCTGATCAATGCCGACGACTGGTGTTGTCGTCCGGGACTCTGCTGTCCTGTACCAACGGTTGACGGCTGTTGTCGCGCGTCTCGCTGACTTCCTGCTGACTGACGACCGTCAGGGCTCAGCCCGACGGGCACCCTCGTCCGGCCCCGCTCGCCTCGCCCGGTACGATTGTGAGCTTGTTCGCACTGCAGGAAGCCCATGATATCCGCGTGCGGCCGCCCCGGCAGTTCCAATGCTGAGAGTAGGTTTCGTCAATGGCATGCCGTATCAGTGAGCTCGTGCTCAAGTGCCGCGACCCCGAGGTGCTGGCGCGGTTCTGGTGCGAGGTCCTTGACTTCATGGTGCTCGATCGCGAAGAGGGGGTCTACATCGAGATAGGCCCGCGCGAAGGGTTCGGCGGCCCGCAGCCGACGATCTTCCTCATCCGCAACGACGAGCCGAAGAACGGGCATGCCCGGCTGCACATCGACGTCAACCCCACCGACCGCGATCAGGACGCCGAGCTCGAGCGCCTCCTGGCCGCCGGGGCCAAACTCGTCGACATCGGTCAGCCTGCCGATGCGTCCTGGCACGTCCTCGCCGATCCAGAAGGCAACGAGTTCTGCCTGCTCAAGCGCCGCCTCGACCCACTCTGACGGCCCTTGCCCAAACGATCGACGCAGCCGCCACCCCGCAGCCGCCGACAAGATCTGGCGACCCCATCGATACCTCGGGGGCCGGGTGGATGCTCGACCCGCCCCGTGTCGCATGCGTGTTGGTGAGGCATTGACCCAGCCAGCGGAACCTCGCCATCCCGTCGCCGTCGACCCGCCGCCGGGCGTCAGGAGTGACGGTCGCAGAGCGGCAGCGGCAGCGGCCGGCGCGCGCCCAGGCGGCGGCGCGTGCGGCCCATGTCCGGCGGGGTCCCGGTCAACATCGTCCAAGCGGTGATGGGCCACGAGCAGGCGTCACGACGCTCAACCGCTACGCGCACACCCCGGCGGATTTCCATGAGTCGGTGCGCAGGGTCTTCGGCGGTGGTGCTGACGGTCCGCTCACGGCCAAAGATGATCCTCAATCCGGCAGGGAGCCGACGGAGGAGGAAGAGAGGCCGTGAGCAGGCCGATGTTGTGGTGGAGCCCAGGGGACTCGAA
Organism: Micromonospora sp. CNZ280; assembly: GCF_011759515.1. NCBI lineage: Bacteria > Bacillati > Actinomycetota > Actinomycetes > Micromonosporales > Micromonosporaceae > Micromonospora > Micromonospora sp. CNZ280. The sequence continues at coordinate 2,006,263 of NZ_JAAOYP010000001.1, read as the reverse complement.
CCCCTAACCCCTGCCTTGCAAAGGCAGTGCTCTGCCAGTTGAGCTAGGGCCCCGGAAGCGGGCGACGCCGCCTGGTGCTGGTGCTGGCTGAAACGAGCGGGATCAGCGCAGGTCGGGGGCGGTGGTCGCCTCGTGCCAGAGAGCGCGCTCGTCGTTGGAAGCCTTGACCTTCTTGGCCACGACGGCGGCCACACCGACGACGCCGGCCAGAATCAGCAGCTTCTTGAACATGGGGCTACCCCTCGCGCTCGACTGTCGTCGGACGGTGTGCGGTGGGGCTAGCTGGAATCGAACCAGCGACCTCAGAGTTATCAGCTCTGCGCTCTAACCGACTGAGCTATAGCCCCGCGTAGCGACGGCCAAGGTTAACCCATCGGCCCACCCGGCCCCAAATCGGGGCCCCGGCCGGCGGGGCGCCCCCGTCGCCCTGTCGAACGTACCGGAATGCGGGACGCCGGGGCGACCGCTTTCGCGGTGCCCCGGCGTCCCGGTGGCCGTTCAGTCCCGCTCGGCGAGGGTCAGTTCGATCCCGCCGACCAGGTCGGCGCAGACGTTGTAGACGAACGCCCCGAGCGTGGCGAGCGCGGTGAACAGCACGACGTTGACCAGGCCGATCAGCGCCGAGCTGAGGATCACGCCCTTGGCGGTGATCTGGAAGCCGTCGGTGCTCTGCCCACCGCCCGCGCTGACCAGGTCGGTCAGGCTGTCGTTGACGCTCTGGAAGACGCCCATCGCGTCCAGCGCCAGGTAGAGCACCGAGGTGGCCACCACCACCACGATGAAGAGCACCACGGACACGGCGAAGGCGAACTTCATCACGGACCAGGGGTCGATCCGCTTGAGGTTCAGCCGGGCCCGGCGCGGTCCGCGCGACGCCGCCGAGCTGACCGACGTACGCGCGGCGCGTACCGCGTCACCCACCCGCGCGGCGCCGACGGCCGCCGCGCTGCTGATGCCCGGCGGCAGCCCGCCGCCGTTGGGCCGGCCACTGGCGCCCGGACGGCTGCCGTCCGGCTGCGGTCGGGTGCCCGGGGTGACCCGTGGCTGGGTGCCGGTGGTCCCGCCGGCGCCGGCGGAGCCGGTGGCCGACTGGCCCGCCCGTACGCCGATCGGCTGGGTGGTCAACGGCCGGTTACCGGCCGCGGCCGCCGGGGCGGTCGCGGTAGCGGTGGTGGGGGTGGTGCCGCCGGAACTCGGCTTCTCCGCCGGCGCTACCGGTTCGGTCTTGTCGGCCGGTGCCTCGTCGTCGCTCGGCTTGTCCGGCGGCGGCGCCATCCCGGGAGCCCGGGTGAATTTCGGGGCAGGCGCGTCGGCGGGGACCGTGGCCCGGCCCACGGCCGCGCGGCCGGTCGCTGGTGTGCCGCTCTTCGCGGCCTCCTCGTCGACCGGGTTGGCCGAGGTCCCCGTGTTCCCCGACTTCGCCTGTGTCTCCGTCATTCAACTAGTCCTGTTCGTCAGGCTCGTCGGCATTGCGAGCAATCGCCACGATAGTCACGCCGTCCGGGAGGTCCATCAACTTGACCCCCATTGTGTTCCGGTCACGCGTACGGCGTACAGGCTTCACCGGAGTCCGGATGACACCACCGTTGCTGGTGATGGCGAACAGTTCGTCGTCCGGGTCGATCACCACCGCGCCGACCAGACCACCGCGTCGTTCCGTGATCTTCGCAGTCAGCACGCCCTTACCTCCCCGGCCCTGCACGGGGTATTCCTCGATCGGGGTACGTTTCGCGTATCCGCCGTTCGTGGCCACCAGGACGTCCATCCCCGGCCGGACCACCTCCATGGCCAGCAGGACGTCGTCCTCGGCGAAGCGCATGCCGATCACGCCCGACGTCGCCCGACCCATCGGCCGCAGCGCCTCGTCGGTGGCGTTGAACCGGATCGCCTGCGCGTTCTTGGAGACCAGGAGCAGGTCGTCCTCGGGCCCGACCAGGGCAGCACCGACCAGCTCGTCCTCATCGCGCAGGTTGATCGCGATGATGCCGCCGGACCGGTTGGAGTCGAACTCCTCGAGCCGCGTCTTCTTCACCAGGCCGTTCTTCGTGGCCAGTACCAGGTAGGGGGCCACCTGGTAGTTCGGGATCTCGATGATCTGTGCGATCTGCTCGTCCGGTTGGAAGGCGAGCAGGTTGGCCACGTGCTGGCCCTTGGCCACCCTAGTGGCTTCCGGGAGTTCGTAGGCCTTCGCCCGGTAGACCCGGCCCTTGTTGGTGAAGAACAGGATCCAGTCGTGCGTCGAGCAGACGAAGAAGTGGCTGACGATGTCGTCCTGGCGCAGCGTCGCGCCGCTGACGCCCTTGCCACCGCGCCGCTGCGAGCGGTAGAGGTCGACCTTCGTCCGCTTGGCGTAGCCCGTCCGGGTGATCGTGACGACCACGTCCTCGCGGGCGATGAGGTCCTCCATCGAGACCTCGCCCTCGAACGGCACGATCTTCGTGCGCCGGTCGTCACCCCACTTGGCGACGATCTCGCCGAGCTCCTCCGAGACGATCTTCCGCTGCCGCTCCGGCTTGGCGAGGATGTCCTTGAGGTCGGCGATCTCCACCTCCAGCTTGGCCAGGTCGTCGAGGATCCGCTGCCGCTCCAGCGCGGCGAGCCGGCGCAGCTGCATGTCCAGGATCGCGGTCGCCTGGATCTCGTCGATCTCCAGCAGCCGGATCAGGCCCTGCCGGGCGTCCTCGACCGTGGGCGAGCGCCGGATCAGGGCGATCACCTCGTCGAGGGCGTCCAGCGCCTTGGCCAGACCGCGCAGGATGTGCGCCCGCTCCTCCGCCTTGCGCAGCCGGAAGGCCGTCCGCCGGCGGATGACCTCGACCTGGTGCTCGACGTAGTAGCGGATGAACTGGGCCAGGTTGAGCGTGCGCGGCACCCCGTCGACCAGCGCCAGCATGTTGGCGCCGAAGGTCTCCTGGAGCTGGGTGTGCTTGTAGAGGTTGTTCAGCACCACCTTGGCGACCGCGTCGCGCTTCAGCACGAGCACGATCCGCATGCCGGTACGCCCGGAGGACTCGTCCCTGATGTCGGCGATGCCGCCGAGCTTGCCCTCCTTGATCAGCTCGGCGATCCGCTCGGCCAGGTTGTCCGGGTTGACCTGGTAGGGCAGCTCGCTGACCACCAGCGCCGGGCGGCCGCGCTTGTCCTCCTCGACCTCCACCACGGCGCGCATCCGGATCGAGCCGCGCCCGGTCCGGTACGCGTCCTGGATGCCGGCCTGGCCGACGATCAGGCCGTGGGTCGGGAAGTCCGGCCCCTTGACGATCTCCAGCAGCGCCTCGAGCGTGGTGGCCTCGTCGGCGTCCGGGTGCTCCAGGCACCACTGCACGGCCGCGCCGATCTCCCGCAGGTTGTGCGGCGGGATCTTGGTGGCCATGCCGACCGCGATGCCCTCGGAGCCGTTGACCAGCAGGTTCGGGATCCGGGACGGCAGGATGGTGGGCTCCTTGGCCCGGCCGTCGTAGTTGTCCTGCAGGTCGACGGTGTCCTCGTCGATGTCCCGCAGCATCTCCATGGCCAGCGGGTCGAGCTTGCACTCCGTGTAGCGCATCGCCGCGGCCGGATCGTTACCGGGCGATCCGAAGTTGCCGTTGCCGTCGACCAGTGGGTAGCGCAGCGACCAGGGCTGCGCCATCCGGACCAGCGCGTCGTAGATCGCCGAGTCGCCGTGCGGGTGGAACTGGCCCATCACGTCGCCGACGACCCGGGAGCACTTCACGTAGCCGCGGTCCGGCCGGTAGCCGGAGTCGAACATGGCGTAGAGGATCTTGCGGTGGACCGGCTTGAGCCCGTCCCGGACGTCCGGCAGCGCCCGCCCGACGATGACGCTCATCGCGTAGTCGAGGTAGGAGCGCTGCATCTCCACCTCGAGCCCGACCGGTTCGATCCGGTCGTGCGCGACGACGGCCGCGATGGTCTCGGGGACCTCGGGCTCGTTCGGTGTGGACTCGGGGGAATCGGTCACTGTTTACCCTTATCAGACTCAGAGTCGTTTTCGTGCTGTGGATAACCGCTGTGGAAACCGGCCAAGCTGTGGATAACTCTGTGGATCGGCGGGTCGACCAGTGGATGTCCGGCCGGCCCGCCGATACCGATACCCCTCAGATGTCCAGGAACCGGACGTCCTTGGCGTTGCGCTGGATGAACGAGCGGCGCGCCTCGACGTCCTCTCCCATCAACACGCTGAACAACTCGTCGGCGGTTGCCGCGTCGTCGAGCGTGACCTGACGAAGCGTACGGGTCGCCGGGTTCATCGTGGTCTCCCACAGCTCCGGGTAGTTCATCTCGCCCAGACCCTTGAACCGCTGGATGTCGTCCGGCTTGGCGTTCGGCTTCTTCTGCTGGCGCAGCGCGATCAGCCCGTCGCGCTCCCGGTCGGAGTACGCGTACTGCGCGTCGTCGCCCTTCTTGTTCCACTTGATCTTGTAGAGCGGCGGGGCGGCCAGGTAGACGTGCCCCAGCTCCACCAGCGGACGCATGAAGCGGAAGAGCAGGGTGAGCAGCAGCGTCTGGATGTGCTGGCCGTCGACGTCGGCGTCGGCCATCAGCACGATCTTGTGGTAACGCAGCTTCTCGATGTCGAAGTCGTCGTGGATGCCGGTGCCCAGCGCGGTGATCAGCGCCTGGACCTCGTTGTTCTTCAGCACCCGGTCGATCCGGGCCTTCTCCACGTTGAGGATCTTGCCGCGGATCGGCAGGATCGCCTGGGTCCGCGGGTCGCGGCCCTGCTTGGCCGAGCCGCCGGCCGAGTCACCCTCGACGATGAACACCTCGGACTCGCGCGGGTCGGTGGACTGGCAGTCGGCCAGCTTGCCGGGCATCGAGCCGGACTCCAGCAGCGACTTGCGCCGGGCCAGCTTGCGCGCCTGCTGCGCGGCGATCCGGGCCCGGGCGGCCTGGGACGCCTTCTGGATGATGATCTTCGCCTCGGCCGGGTTCCGGTCGAACCAGTCGACCAGCCACTCGTTGCAGACCCGCTGCACGAAGCTCTTCACCGGCGTGTTGCCGAGCTTGGTCTTGGTCTGGCCCTCGAACTGCGGGTTGGCCAGCTTGACCGAGATGATCGCGGCCAGGCCCTCGCGGATGTCCTCGCCGGAGAGCTTCTCGTCGCTCTTGAGCAGCTTCCGCTCGGCGCCGTAGCGGTTCACCACGCTGGTCAGCGCGGCCCGGAAGCCCTCCTCGTGGGTGCCGCCCTCGTGGGTGTTGATCGTGTTGGCGAAGGTGTAGACCGACTCGCCGTACGACTCGTTCCACTGCATGGCGATCTCGACCGACATGCCCTCCTCCTCGGCGCCGAACTCGACCACCGTCTTGTGGATCGGGTTCTTCGAGGCGTTCAGGTGCCGGACGAAGTCGGCGATACCGCCCTTGTAGAGGAAGGTCACCTCGCGCGGCTTGCCCTCCTCGTCCGCCGAGCGCTCGTCGAGCAGATGGATGGTGAGGCCGCGGTTGAGGAAGGCCATCTCCTGGAGCCGGCGGTAGATCGTCTGGAAGTCGAAGTCGACAGTCTCGAAGACGGCCGGGTCTGGCCAGAAGGCGACCGCCGAGCCGGTGCGGTTGGTCGTCTCGCCCTTCTCCAGCGGGGTCGGCTTGGAGTTGCTGTACTGCTGCCGCCAGACGAAACCGGACTTGTGGATCTCCACCGCCATCCGGGTGGAGAGGGCGTTCACCACCGAGACGCCGACGCCGTGCAGACCGCCGGAGACCGCGTACGCCTTGCCGTCGAACTTGCCGCCCGCGTGCAGCACGGTCAGCGCCACCTCGACACCCGGCTTCTTCAGCTTCGGGTGCAGGTCGACCGGGAAGCCCCGGCCGTTGTCGGTGACCCGGACCCCGCCGTCGGCGAGCAGCACCACGTCGATGGTGTCGCAGTGCCCGGCCAGCGCCTCGTCCACCGCGTTGTCGACGACCTCCCACACGAGGTGGTGCAGACCGCGCTCGCCGGTCGACCCGATGTACATACCGGGCCGCTTGCGGACCGCCTCCAGACCCTCGAGAACGGTGATCGACTCTGCGCCGTACTCCTGCTTGTCCTGCGCTGCCACCCTCGGCCACTTTCTCGCGCCGTCCGCACCAGGTGGCGCGTCGGGCGCGGGTTCGGCGGACAGGACGCGACGTCGGCACGCGGACCGGCACCGGGGACAATTCCGGGGTACGGGTCGAACGCGCCGGTCGCCGCGGTTGCCCGCGGATCGCGATCGGCTCGACCCGACGTGGACGATGATCGCGGGCCGTGTCGGGCCCGTGTCTCGTCGCTCCCCACCGGGTCTTCGTCTCAGCCTCAATCTTACTGTGCGCGGCCGACTAAACCACCACTCGGCACCCCCGCGAGACGGCTGAGAATGCCGTAGCCGGCCGAATCGCGCTGTCTGCGACTCCCCCTACACGGCTGCCCTGGATCGGGGGCGGCGCCGCCCGACGGCCGGGGTGGACCGATCTCGCGGACCGGCCCGCCGTGTCGTAGGTTGACGGCGCCGCCGGTGCCGGCCTTGATCTTTCCCGGCCGGAACCGGACGATCGACCCGATCGACCCGACTCGTGCTGTAAGAGGTGACGCCAGATGGGGCTGGACAACGTCGCGGTGCACTGGCCGCGGACCGGCCGCTTCTACGACCCGGTCGCGCCGGCCGAGTTCGTGGACTTCGGCGAGATCGTCGACATGCCGCGGATCTCCGCGCCGACCGCCGCGCTGGCGGAGTTGATCGCCAAGACCGGCACCGTCCGGGCGACCGCGTACACCGAGCTGGTGGACCTGCTGCTCGGCCTGGAGGGTGTGCTCTACGCCACAGACGCCGCGGCCGAGGACGAGGACCCGGTTATCGACCCGGACGGCTGCGCCTGGATCGCCGGTGGCATCGAGCGGTTCGTCGCCGGGCACCGCGAGCTGGGCGAGGCGGTGACCTTCGACTCGGTCAGCCAGGTGCTGCGCTCGTTGCTCGCCGACGGCCGCCTGGCCGAGCAGCAGCTGCGCTGGCTGGACAGCCGGCTCGACGCGCTGCGCGACGAGAGCGGCGCGCCGCCGCAGTGGACCTTCACCTGCGCCGAGCTGAGCGTGTTGGCCGCCTTCTACCGCCGCTGCGCCGACCGCGGCTTCGCCGTCTACGCCGACGCCTGACCCGGCCGGCCGTCGCCGGCCGTCACGGCCCGGTTCGCCGCGGCGATCACCTCGGTCAGTACGCCGTGCAGGTGCCGGAGGTCGGCCAGTGGCAGCCCGAGCCGGGCCACGATCGCCGGGGGGATCTGCTCGGCCCGGGCCCGGAGGGCCTGACCGCTGGCGGTGAGCGTGACCGCCAGGCTGCGCTCGTCCGACGCGTCCCGCTCGCGCCGCACGTAGCCGGCCGCCTCCAGGCGCTTGAGCAGTGGTGAGAGCGTGCCGGGGTCGAGTTGGAGCAGGCGGCTCAGGTCCCGGACCGACAGCGGCGCGTGCTGCCACAGGGCCAGCATGACCAGGTACTGCGGATGGGTCAGGCCCATCGGCTCCAGCAGCGGGCGGTAGACCGCGACCACTCCCCGCGCCGCGACGGAGAGGGCGAAGCACACCTGCTCCTCCAGCGCCAGGGGATCCCCGTCGAGCTGGTCGGGCACGGCTGGACCTCCTCATCGTCCTTGCGAGCCTACCAACGATTGGTGTACCAATTATTAGCGCACCAACCGTCACTGCCGACGCAGGAGAGGCCAGGCGATGAGCGACGAGCAGCCGACCCCGAGGCGCCCCGGCGAGGGCGGGCGCCTGATGTCCTGGGTCTTCCGCCGCCTGGCCGGCCCGCCCGAGGTGCAGGGCGCGGTGCAGGGCGGCTCGGCCGAGGCCCGGGAGGCGTGGAAGCGGGACCTGGAGCGCCGCAAGCAGTGGACGCGCGAGCAGCGGGAACGCAAGCGCGCCGAGCGGGAGGCCCGGCGCGCCGGCGGCTGAGCGTCAGCCGTAGGTGTCCCGCGGTCCACGGCCGCGGACCCGGCGCGGCCCCCGCGACCAGGACGGCGCCGCCGGGCCGTGGATGTGCAGCTTGCGCACCACGTTGTGGCCCACCTCCCGGGCGATCTGCTGCAACAGCGAGCCGGCGAGCAGGCGCAACTGGGTGGCCCAGGCGGTCGACCGCGCCTCGACGGTCAGCTCGCCGTCCGCCAGCTTGACCGGGCGGCTGTGCTGGGCGACCTCCGGCCCGACCACCCGCTCCCAGGCGCCGAAGACCGTCGCCTCGGCGGCCGGCTGCTGCCAGCCGCGCGCCTTCACCAGCCGGTCGAGCACCGCGCCGAGCGGCTGCGGGTCGCGCGGGTCCGGGCCCGGGCCGGAGTAGCCACGCAACCGCCGCTGGCCGCCGTCACCGCCGCCACCCCCGCCGGCGGTACGCCGACGCGTCTTCGCCGCCGCCTCCCGCCGGGCCCGGGCCGCGTCCAGCACGGCGCGGGCCAGCTCGGGGCCGGACGCGCCCCCCTCGGGCGGCGCCGGCGGTGCCTCCTCCGGCCCACGCCCCGGCCGGGTCTCATCCGACACGGCGCACCGTCCCCTCGCCCACCTCATACCGGGTGCCGCGCAGGGTCGCCGGCACGTCGTCGTCCACCGCGCAGGTGACCAGCAGCTGGCTGGCCCCGCCGACCAGCTCCGCCAGCCGCTCCCGCCGGCCCGCGTCCAACTCGGCGAAGACGTCGTCGAGCACCAGCACCGGCTCGATCCCGTCCGAGCGGAGCAGGTCGTAGCCGGCCAGCCGCAGGGCCAGCGCGTACGACCAGGACTCGCCGTGGCTGGCGTACCCGCGGGCGGGCAGCGGGCCGAGGGTCAGGGTGAGGTCGTCCCGGTGCGGACCGACCAGCGTGGTGCCCCGCTCGATCTCCGCCGACCGGGACTCGTCGAGCGCCGCGGTCAGCGCCCCCGCCAGCACCGCCCGGTCGGTGGTCGGCTCCGGCAGCTCCACCGACGGCCGGTACGCGATGCCGGCCGCGCCCCGACCGGCGGCCACCGCGTCGTACGCCTTGGTCACGTGCGGAGCCAGCGCGGCGACCAGCTCCAGCCGGCCGGCGAGCAGCTCGGCGCCGTGCCGGGCCAGGTGGGTGTCCCAGACCGCCAGGGTGGACAGGTCCCCGCCGCGCGAGCCGCCCGTCTTGCGGGCCAGGTACGCGGTACGCAGCAGGGCGTTGCGCTGCTTGACCACCCGGTCGTAGTCGGCGCGCACCCCGGCGTACCGGGGCTGCCGGCTGACCAGCAGGTCGTCGAGGTAGCGGCGGCGCTCGGCCGGGTCGCCCCGGACGAGTTCCAGGTCCTCCGGGGCGAAGAGCACCAGCCGCAGCGCGCCGAGCACGTCCCGGGCCCGGCGGGCGGGTGACCGGCCGAGCCGGGCCCGGTTCGCCTTGCCCGGCACGATCTCCAGCTCGACCAGCAGTTCGCGTCCCTCGTGCACCACGGCGCAGCGGATCACCGCCGAGCCGGCGCCCATCCGGACGAGAGGGGCGTCCGTGGCGACCCGGTGCGAGTCCAGGGTCGCCACGTAGCCGAGCGCCTCGACCAGATTGGTCTTGCCGACGCCGTTCGGCCCGACCAGGACGTTCGCCCCCGGTTCGAGGTCGACGCCGACCCGCTCGTACGAGCGGAAGTCGACCAGTTCGAGCCGGCGGACGTACACAGGCTGTGGATACCCCTCAGCGCTTGCGCACGGCGTGCCCGCCGAACTGCTGGCGCAGCGCGGCGACCGCCTTCATGGCCGGCGAGTCGTCCTGCCGGGACGCGAACCGGGCGAAGAGCGAGGCGGTGATGACGTTCAGTGGCACGGCGAGCCGGACCGCCTCGTCCACCGTCCAGCGCCCCTCGCCGGTGTCCTCGGTGTAGCCGCTCAGCTCGGCCAGCTCCGGGTCCTCGTCGAGGGCCCGGTCGAGCAGGTCGAGCAGCCAGGAACGCACCACGGTGCCCTCTCGCCAGGACTTGAACACCCCGGGCACGTTGGTCACCAGCTCCGAGGCGGCGAGCAGCTCGTAGCCCTCGGCGTAGGCGTGCATCAGGCCGTACTCGATGCCGTTGTGCACCATCTTGGCGTAGTGCCCGGCACCGACCGGCCCGGCGTGCACGAAGCCGAACTCGCCCGCCGGCTTGAGCGCCTCGAAGATCGGCATGAGCCGCTCGACGTGCTCCTGGGCGCCGCCGACCATCAGCGCGTAGCCGTTCTGCCGGCCCCAGACCCCGCCGGAGACCCCAACGTCGATGTAGCCGATGCCCCGGTCGTTGAGCCGCTCGGCCCGGGGCGCGTCGTCGCTGAACCGGGAGTTGCCGCCGTCGATGATGATGTCGCCCTCGCCGAGCACGTCGGCGAGCTCGTCGATGGTCGCGTCGGTGACCCCCGCCGGGACCATCACCCAGACCGCGCGCGGCGACTCCAGCTTCTCGGCCAGTTCCGCCAGGGAAGCGACGTCGCTCAGCTCCGCGTTGTGGTCGAAACCGACCACCTCGTGGCCGGCGGCGCGCAACCGCTCGCGCATGTTGCCGCCCATCCGGCCGAGTCCTACCAGGCCGAGCTGCATCTGCTCCTACCTCCGTCGTGCGTTCTCTGGGGTGTTGTCCGGGGTGCGATCAGCGGGACACCCGGATCGGCATGATGAGGTACCGGTACCCAGGGATGACCTCGCCATCCTCGCCCGCCGGCGAAATCACCGCGGGCTTGAAGGCGTCGACGAACGAGAGCACGGCGTACTGGGCCCCGAGGTTGACGAGACCGTCGATCAGGTACTGCGGGTTGAAGCCGATGGTCAGCGGCTCACCGGTGAAGGTGGCCTCCATGGCCTCGCTGGCCCGGGCCTCCTCGGTGCCGCCGGCCTCGACCACCAGGCCGTCGGCGCTGAAGCTGAGCAGCACCGGGGTGGTCCGCTCGGCGACCAGCGCGACCCGCTTGACCACCTCGACCAGGGCGCTGACCGGCACCCGGGCCTCGGCGTTGTGGCTCGCCGGGAAGAGCGAACGCACCGGCGGGTAGTTGGCGCCGTCGAGCAGCCGGCTGGTGGTGCGGCGGGTGCCGCCGGAGAAGCCGATCATGCCTTCGCCGGCGCCGCCCTGGGACAGCGCCATGGTGACCTCGCCGCCGAGCGGGCCGAGCGCCTTGGCGGTGTCGTGCAGCGTGCGCGCCGGCACCAGCGCGTTGATGCTGATCTCGGCGTCGTCCGGATTCCACTGCATCTCGCGCAGGGCGAGCCGGTAGCGGTCGGTGGCGAGCATGGCCAGCGTGCTGCCGGAGAGTTCGATCCGGACGCCGGTCATCATCGGCAGCGTTTCGTCCCGGCCGGCGGCGACGGCCACCTGGGCAACGGCGGCGGCGAACGCGGCCGCGTCGACGGTGCCGGCGCTCTCCGGCATCTCGGGCAGCGACGGGTAGTCCTCCACCGGCATGGTGGGCAGGGTGAACCGGGCGCTGCCGCAGACCAGTTCGAGGTGCGCGCCGACCGCGGCGATGTCCACCGGCTTGGCCGGCAGCGCCTTGGTGATCTCGGCGAGCAGCCGGCCGGAGACCAGCGCGGCCCCGTCGGCGTCGCCCTGCACCTCGACGGTGACCTGGCTGGAGACCTCGTAGTCGAACCCGGAGACTTGCAGGTTGCCGTCGGTCACCCGGAGCATCACGCCGGCCAGCACCGGTACGGACGGCCGGTTGGGCAGGCTCTTCGCGGTCCAGGCCACGGCCTCGGCGAGCGCGTCGCGCTCCACTCGGAACTTCATCAATGCCTCCGCGTCGACGTCAGCGACAACTCTCTCATGCCGACCGCTACCTGCCGACCCGCCTGACGGTGCGGGTACCCATCGCACCTTAGGGCGCGTGGGCATCGGCTGTGCGCCCGACCCCGTGGATTCCGGTGCCGGCCCGGCCGCCCTCGGCGGTCTCCGGCCCGATCCACAGAAAGTCCAACGGTGATGATTGGTTTTTGTTCTTTCAGAAGAGATAACTCATCGTCTTCATCGCACCTGTGCAAACTGTGGAGAACCGGCGTCCGCGCAGGTCAGACAGGTTATCCACCGGTGGTTTTGCTGTGGAGAACCAGGGGTACAACCCGTGTTCTGATCCACAGGCCGCCCGATCCACCGGGTTGTCCACGGTTGTCCACCGGTTGTCCACCGGTAATCCACCGACTTTCTCCCCAGGGCTGTGGACCGGCGGAGACGGCTCCACCGGCGTCATCCCCAGAACCTTCAACAGCCCGCCCACAGGCCGACCGTCCGCTGGGGACAACGGAGCCGTTGTCCCCAGGCGTCCACAGCGTCGTCCCCAGGGTTTCTCCACAGGCTGTGGGTAACCGGCTCCGGACGGAGCGTGGTTGTCCACCGGCGGTGGACAACGAGCTGTGGACAACGAGGCGCAGCGGTGGATGGTCACGGCTTCAATGCTGTGGTCTCGACCTTGTCGAGGGTCAAGTCCCGGCCGCTGTGGATCGTCCGGCGGCCGGGTGGATCGCGCTGCGTACCCCTCGGAGCGCTGAAGCCCGCCGCGCGCGGCGGGCTGTCGGCCCGGCGCCCGCGGCCGGCCGGCTTCGTGCCGACGCGGCCGGCCGCCCCGAAGGTCGACGCGTCGCGTCGTGACCGTCCTGAGGGCCGCCGTGACCGGGCGTCCTGAGGGCCGCCGTGCCGTGGTCGCGCCGGGCACGGGTACGCCCGGCCAGCATCCTGGCCGGGCGCGGTCACGTCTCGGGGCGTACGCGACGACTTCAGTTCGGCGCGTCTGACGCCGCGCTGCGACCTGAAGCCGTCGCTCAGGTGTTCTGCTTGATCCGGTTGGTCAGCTCGGCGATCTGGTTGTAGAGCGAGCGGCGTTCGGCCATCTGCTGGCGGATCTTGCGGTCGGCGTGCATCACCGTGGTGTGGTCGCGGCCACCGAAGGCCTGCCCGATCCGGGGCAGCGAGAGGTCGGTCAGCTCCCGGCACAGGTACATGGCCACCTGGCGGGCGTTGACCAGCACCCGGGAGCGGGAGTGGCCGCGCAGGTCCTCCAGGCTCACGCCGAAGTAGTCGGCGGTGGAGACCATGATCTGGTCCGCGGTGATCTCCGGCCCGGCGCCGTCCGGGATGAAGTCCCGCAGCACCTCCTCCGCCAGCGACAGCTCGACCGTGGAGCGGGTCAGGCTGGCGAACGCGGTCACCCGGATCAGCGCCCCCTCCAGCTCGCGGATCGAGTTCGACACCCGGGAGGCGATGAACTCCAGCACGTCCGGCGGGGCGTACAGCCGCTCCTGCGCGGCCTTCTTCTGCAGGATCGCGATCCGGGTCTCCAGGTCCGGCGGCTGGATGTCGGCGAGCAGGCCCCACTCGAACCGGGTCCGCAGCCGGTCCTCCAGCGTCGCCAGCTGCTTCGGCGAGCGGTCGGAGGTGATCACGATCTGCTTGTTGGCGTTGTGCAGGGTGTTGAAGGTGTGGAAGAACTCCTCCTGGGTGCGCTCGCGGTTCTCCAGGAACTGGATGTCGTCGATCAACAGGATGTCGACGTCGCGATAGCGCCGCTGGAACGCGCTGGTCTTGTCGTCCCGCAGCGAGTTGATGAAGTCGTTGGTGAACTCCTCGGTCGAGACGTACCGCACCGACCGGGCGTTGCCGAGGGTGGTGGCGTAGTGGCCGATGGCGTGCAGCAGGTGCGTCTTGCCCAGCCCGGAGCTGCCGTAGATGAACAGCGGGTTGTAAGCCTTCGCCGGTGACTCCGCCACGGCGACCGCGGCGGCGTGGGCGAACCGGTTGGACGAGCCGATGACGAACGTCTCGAACATGTACTTCGGGTTGAGCCGGTTGCCGCCGCCGTCGGCGGGCAGCCGCCGCTCGTCCCGGACGCCGGGCCGGTGGTCCACCCGTCCGGGGCCGCTGTCCGGGCCGCCGTCGCGGGGCAGTGCGCGGATCACGTGCTGGTCCCGGGGGGAGCCCGCGTCCTGCGGGTAGCGCGCGTCGTAGGGGCGGGCGTCCGGGCCGGGCGGGTCGAGCCGGGTGGCCTGCTCGTCGAAGCCGCGCCCGGGAGGCGTACGCCGGGCCGGGCGGTCGGGCCGCGGCGGTTCGGCGAAGGCCGTGCTGAACAGCGCCTCCTGGCCGCCGGGTCCGGCCGGGTCCGGCCGGTCGTCGGCCGGCTGCGCGGGCGCCGGCGGCGGGTCGGCCCGCCGCTCGGGGTGCGGCTGCTCGGGGATGAGCGGCGGCTGGTGCCGGGCGTCGACGGGTTCGTCGTCCCGCGGCCCGGTGCCGTCGAATCCCGCCGGCCCGCCGTCGTGGTCGACCGGGGCGGGCTCCGGACCGGAGCGGTAGACGGTGCCGGCCGGCCGGCCCGCGCCGTCCTCGGCCACCCGGACGGTGACCGCCACCTGGATCGGGCGGCCGAGCCGGCGGGTGAGCGCCTCGGTGATCGCCGGCCGCAGCCGCGACTCGATCACGTCCCGGGTGAACGCGTCCGGGACGGAGAGCAGCGCGGTGTCCTCGACGATCGCCCGCAACCGGGTCAGCCGCAGGTACGCCCGCTGCTGGGCGGAGATGATCTCGTCGGCGAGCTCGTCGGTCGTCGCCATCCAGACCGCGGCGAGGTCGGTCGTACCGGTCACCGTCGTGCCACCCCCCTCGCCTCTGCCCCCCGGACGCCGCCGTCGCCCCGGCCGGTCTTCCGGGCCCGCCGCCCTCGAGCGGGTGGACCCGCACCCACCCGGACGGCCGACCGGTCGTCGTCCACAAGTTATCCACAGCCTGTGTATCGACCGATTGTGGCCGCCCGCCGGACGCGGGTCTGACCTGCCCCCTGCCTGAACGGGCGCTGAAGCGGGTTCACCGTGCCGAACGATTCACTACCGGGTCCGGTCTTGCCTGCCGGCGACACCGGGACACCCGACGCTGACCGCAATCGGGCACGGTAACAGCGTTGTCCACGCGCCATCAACCGGCGACGCGCGGCCGGCCTTGTCAACATCAGCGAAAACCGCCGCTTCGGTCGCCCGCCGGCCCGGTATCCGCCCAGGTGGTGACATTTGACGGTGATTGCACCCCTGCGTAGGCTTGAGCGGCTGCTCTGTTGCCCTCTGCTAGGGTGATGGATGCTTGCTGTCCGCGCTCATGCCCCGCACGCCGAGGGTCCCGCCGGGCAGCGCCGATCGGGGCCACCGCCGAGGTGGCCTGGACCACCACACGACCCCGGCGGTCCCCTCGCCCGGGGCGTACGACAACGGAGAGCCTGACGTGAGCAAGCGCACCTACCAGCCGAACAACCGCCGGCGCGCGAAGACCCACGGCTTCCGGCTGCGCATGCGCACCCGGGCCGGCCGCGCCATCCTGTCGACCCGTCGCGCCAAGGGCCGCGCCCGCCTGTCGGCCTGAGGCCGACCGGGTCAGGTCCGGGGGACGTGGGCAGTCGTGCTGGCGGCCGCACAGCGACTGCGGCGTAGCACCGACTTCGCCGCAGCGGTCCGCGGTGGCCGGCGTGCCGGCCGCGGCGCGGTAGTCGTCCACCTCACCCTGCCGACCGGAGCCGAACCCACGGCACAGACCTCGCCGAAGCCGGCGCGGGACGCCGGTGCGGAGCAGACCTCCGCACCGACCCGCGCCGGCTTCGTCGTGTCCAAGGCGGTCGGCCCGGCTGTGGTCCGCAACCGGGTCCGCCGCCGGCTGCGGCATCTGGTCCGCGAGCGGCTGGCCGACCTCCCACCCGGCAGCACCCTGGTCGTACGGGCACTGCCTGCCGCAGCCGACGCGTCCTACCCGCGCCTCGGCACCGACCTGGACGCCGCCATCGCCGCCGCGCGCTCGCCCCGAGGGCGGCGGTCCCGGTGAGCACCGGACCGGCCGTCCCCCGGCCCAGCACAGTCGGTGCCCGTGTGCTGACCGGCCCCATCATCGCGTACCGTCGGTGGATAAGCCCGGCTCTGCCGGCCCGCTGTCGGTTCTATCCGTCGTGCAGTGCGTACGCCCTCGAGGCGGTGGCCCGGCACGGCGCGCTCCGGGGAGCCGGCCTCACGGTCCGGCGGTTGCTGCGCTGCCACCCATTCCACCCAGGTGGACATGACCCGGTGCCGGAGCCGGGCGGTCGCCGACGTGCCGATGTGACTGGAGCCTGAGAATTGAGTCTCGACTGGATCTACTACGCGATTTCGTGGATCCTGCTGGCCTGGCATTCGGCCTGGGACGCCATCGGCGTGCCGGACGGCGCGGTGATCGGCACGAACTGGGCCTGGATCCTCGCCATCGTCTTCCTTGTGGTCACCGTCCGGGTGATCCTGTTCCCGATCTTCGTCAAGCAGATCAAGTCCCAGCGGGCGATGCAGGCGCTCCAGCCCCAGGTGAAGGCGCTGCAGGAGAAGCACAAGGGTGACCGGGAGACGCTCCAGAAGGAGATGATGGAGCTCTACCGGAAGGAAAAGGCCAACCCGCTGATGGGCTGCCTTCCGATGTTCCTCCAGATCCCGGTCTTCCTCGGCCTCTTCCACGTGCTCCGCCGGCTCGACCCGGCCAACGGCGGCAAGACCCTCTACGGTTGGACGGTCAGCCAGTTCGAGAGCGCCTCGCAGGCGAAGCTCTTCACCGCGCCGATCGCCGGCAAGTTCGGCTCGACCGCCGAGGAACTGGCCCGCCTGGGCGCCAACGGCACCACCGTCAAGGTCATCGCCGGGATCCTGGTCCTGGTCATGATGGGCACCACCTACCTGACCAGCCGCCAGATGATCCTCAAGACCGGTTGGGCGGAGGACCCGCAGCAGCGGATGATCCAGCGGCTGATGCTCTACGGCATCCCGCTGTCGCTGCTGGTCTCCGGCGCGATCTTCCCCATCGGTGTGATCATCTACTGGGTCACCAACAACCTGTTCACCCTTGGCCAGCAGCAGTGGGTGCTCCGCAAGTTCCCGCCGCCGGCCAACGTCAGCACCACCAAGCCGGGCACCTCGCCCCGCGGCCCGGTGCAGCCGGCGAAGACGGGTGGCCTGCTCGGCCGCGGCAAGCCGGCCGCCCAGGTGCCGGCGAAGCCCGCCGCGCCGAAGGTCGCCGCCCCGAAGCCCGGCGCCAAGCCGGTGAACCCCAAGAAGGGCCGCCCCGCCAAGCGGAAGGGCTGACCCGTCCGGGCCGCCGTCCGGGAGACCGGCGGCGGCCCGTTCCGCGCCGCGCAGCCGCCGTACGGCCGGCGCCGGAGCGGAACGGCCGCGCACGACGCGGCCACGGGTGAGACTGCCCCTACAGACGTGCCCGTGGGCACCGGCGAAGCTCCCGCCGGCCCCGGGAAACCAGCGGACCCGACGGTCCGGCCGAGTGATAACGGAGATGAGACCGTGACGGACACCAGCATCCCCCGCGCCGACGAGTCACTGGACGAGGAGGAGGGCGTCGCCCCCGCCGTGGCGGAGGACGACACCGAGGCCGAGGACGAAACCGAGGCGGAGGAGACCGAGGAGGGCCCGCGGGAGAAGAAGGCCGCGGGCGAGAGCGAGCTGTTCCGGCAGAGCGAGATCGCCGCCGACTACGTCGAGGGCCTGCTCGACATCCTCGACTACGACGGTGACATCGACGAGCTTGTATCGGGTGGGCGCCCGGTGGTCGAGGTCGTCGGCGGCCGGCTGCAGAACCTGGTCGGGCAGCGCGGCGCCACCCTGGAGGCGCTGCAGGAGCTGGCCCGGCTGGCCGTCTTCCGGCAGACCGGTTCGCCGAGCCGGCTGCTGCTCGACGTCGGCGGCTACCGGGCCAACCGCCGCAAGGAGCTGGCCGCCGTCGCCAGGAACGCCGTCGAGAAGGTCAAGGAGTACGGCGAGCCGGTCCGCCTGGAGCCGATGTCCGCGTTCGAGCGCAAGTGCGTGCACGACGTGGTCAATGCGATGAGCGGGGTGGAGAGCGAGTCCGAGGGTGTCGAGCCGAACCGGTGCATCGTCGTCCGGCCGGCGGACTGACCGCGTGACGAACGACGACACCACGGCCGGAGCCGTGGCCGGCCCGGGTGGTACGCCGCCCGGGCCGTCGGCTGTCCGTCCGGGTGGTACGGCGTCGTCGTCGGCTGTCCGCCCGGACGGCACGCCCTCGCCGGCCGACGCGGTGCTCCCGCCGGAACTGGCCGGCGCGGCCCGCACTCTCTTCGGCGACCGGCTCGAGCTGGCCGCCGCGTACGCCGAACTGCTGGCCACCGACGGCGTGCTGCGCGGCCTGATCGGCCCCCGCGAGGCGCCGCGGATCTGGGACCGGCATCTGCTCAACTGCGCGGCTGTGGCGGAGCGGATCCCCGACGGCGCAGCCGTGCTCGACGTCGGCTCGGGCGCTGGACTGCCCGGCCTGGTGCTGGCGATCGCGCGCCCCGACCTGACCGTCACGCTGATCGAGCCGCTCGCCCGGCGAACCTCCTTCCTGGTCGAGGCGGTGCAGGGGCTGGGGCTGGCGAAGACGGTGCGGGTGTCCCGTGGCCGGGCCGATGAGGCGGCGGCCGGCGGCGCCAGTGCCGAGCCGCTGCGCGGCGACGTGGTCACCGCCCGGGCGGTCGCCCCACTCGACCGGCTGGCCGCCTGGTGCCTGCCGCTCGCGGTGCCCGGCGGACGGTTGGTGGCCCTCAAGGGCGCGTCGGCCGCCGAGGAGATCGCCGAGCACGCGGCGGCGGTGGCGCGGTTCGGCGGCGGTGAGCCGACCGTGCATCGGTGCGGCGAGGGTGTGCTCGACGCGCCCACCACCGTGGTGGAGATCGTGCGCGAACGGTTGGTGGAGCCGGCCCGGCGACCAACCCCAAAGAAGTCCCGCGGCGGTCGGTCGCGCCGCCGCTGAGCCGGGCAAGAAGGTGGGCGTCCCCGGGAGTCGCGCCGGTTGATGCGGTTTCTGCCGCTAATTATCTGAATTGCCCCGGGCTGAGCCCGGCCCGCCGCAGCTGCCCGTACGCGTTGCGGCAGGAGCTTGTGCGCCGGCCCTGGCGGGGCTGAAGACGTGCAGGCGCAGGTTCCCCACCGGCTGCTTCGCATCGGCCCGGGGTCGATCAAGCACCGGTTCGGGGACAGCCGGTCGGCGAAGTCGGGCTGGTGACGGCGGGTAGCCCGCTGGCCGCCGTGTTGGCCGGGCTGCTGCTGGCGCCTCGGCGATCGGGTGATGCCGGTCACCGAACCGCTTGTGGCGAGCTCTGAGCTGCTGCTCAGTTGGCTGCTACCGGCTTTCCGGCCGGCTTCTGGGTCGTTGAACCGGGCGGGTGGAGGGCGCGGGTTGCGAACCCGACGTGGACCCGCCGCGCCCGTGAGCCGTAGGCTGGCCGCGCGTCGATAGTGTGGAGCGGGCGGCAACGGACGTCACCGGGTCCCGACCGCTCCCGCCGGGCCGGACGCAGTACGAGGACGCGTACGGCCGGGGTATGACGGGATGCGGACCGACCATCCGAAGCGGGCAGGGATGACAGGTGCATGACGACGGCAGGTACGACGATCCACGCGTGACGGGCTCGACGGGCTCTCCTGTTTCACGTGAAACCGACTACCACAGCTGGCCGCCCTCCGGGGGGTCCGCCCAGGGCCCGTCGAGCCGGCCGCCGGACTTCGAGTCCGTGGAGCACCCCTCGGCTGCCGGGGTGGGTCAGGGCGGCCCGGTGGCACCGGCCCAGCCGGCCGGCGCGGGCGGTCGGGTCATCCCGATCCGGCGCAACGCGGCGGCCCGGTTCGAGGCGCCGGTGCCACAGCAGCCGACGCCGGAGGCGGTGCCGGTGCCGGTCTCCGAGCCGACAGCCACCTTCGGGAGCGCCGCTGTCGAGCCCGCATACGTTTCACGTGAAACACCGATGCGCGAAGAGGATGACCCACCGTTGGCTATGGAGGCGATGCGTGCCGTGCAGATCCTGAATCCCAGTGGCGAGGTGACGATGCCTCGGCCGGAGCGGACCCGGGTCATGTGCGTCGCGAACCAGAAGGGCGGCGTGGGAAAGACCACGACCACGGTGAACCTGGCGGTGGCGCTCGCCCTGCACGGCAACCGGGTGCTGGTGGTCGACCTCGACCCGCAGGGCAACGCCTCCACCGGGCTGAACGTGCCCCACCACACCGGCGTGCCGGACGTCTACGACTGCCTCATCAACAGCGTGCCGTTGGAGGAGGTCGCCCAGGAGGTCGAGGGCATCCCGAACCTGTGGTGCGTACCGGCCACCATCGACCTGGCGGGTGCCGAGATCGAACTCGTTTCGGTGGTCGCTCGGGAGTCCCGGCTGGCTCGCGCCATCACGGCGTACCCGGGGCACTTCGACTACGTCTTCATCGACTGCCCGCCGTCGCTCGGCCTGCTCACGGTCAACGCTCTGGTCGCCGCGCAGGAGGTGCTCATCCCGATCCAGTGCGAGTACTACGCGCTGGAGGGCCTGAACCAGTTGATCCAGAACATCAACCTGGTTCGCCAGCACCTCAACCCGCGGCTGGAGGTGTCCACCATCCTGCTCACCATGTACGACCGGCGTACCCGGCTGGCCGACGCGGTGGAGCAGGACGTGCGGAACCACTTCGGCGACAAGGTGCTCCAGGCGGTCATCCCGCGTAACGTCCGCGTCTCCGAGGCGCCCAGCTACGGCCAGTCGGTGATGACCTACGATCCCGGTTCGCGGGGGGCCACGAGCTACTTCGAGGCCGCCCAGGAGATCGCCGAGCGGGGCGTCAAGGAGCCGGTGAGCCGGAATGCGTAGTGCGGACGAGGCGCTGGGAGGCGTGGCATGAAGAACCGTCCTCGGGGCGGGCTGGGTCGAGGCCTGGGGGCACTGATCCCCACCGGACCGGCGTCTGCCGGTGCCGTGGCGGGCGCCCCCGACAGCACCGTTGCCGCCGCGGCCGTACCGGCCGGTGCGCCGGCAGCGGTCGACGCACCCACGCCGGTGCCGTCGACCCTCAGCCCGGTGCCCGGCGCGCGGTTCGCCGAGATTCCGGTCGACGCCATCGTGCCGAACCCGAAGCAGCCCCGGCAGGTCTTCGACGAGGAAGCGCTGGAGGAGCTGAAGACCTCCATCCGCGAGGTCGGCTTCCTCCAGCCGATCGTGGTACGCCAGCTCGACGACGAGAAGTACGAGCTGGTGATGGGCGAGCGGCGGTGGCGCGCCGCGCAGGCGGTGGGCCGGGACAGCATCCCGGCGATCGTCCGGGACACCCGCGACGACGCGATGCTCCGGGACGCGCTGCTGGAGAACATCCACCGGGCCAACCTGAACCCGCTCGAAGAGGCGGCCGCGTACCAGCAGCTGCTCGAGGAGTTCGGTGCCACCCACGAGGAGCTGGCCCGCCGGATCGGCCGGAGCCGGCCGCAGATCTCCAACACCATCCGGTTGCTCAACCTGCCCCCGCAGGTGCAGCGGCGGGTGGCGGCCGGCGTACTTTCCGCCGGGCACGCGCGGGCGCTGCTGAGCCTTGAAGACGCGGAAGCGCAGGAGCAGTTGGCCCTCCGAATCGTCGCCGAGGGTCTCTCCGTACGGGCGACCGAGGAGATCGTGGCGCTGGCCCTGAGCGACGGGCCGACCAAGAAGGAGTCCGCCCGGCGGCGACCCAAGCCACACGCCCCGGGGCTCACCGATCTGGCCGATCGCCTCTCGGACCGCTTCGACACCCGGGTGAAGGTCGACATCGGCCGGAGCAAGGGCAAGATCACGATTGAGTTCGCGACGGTCGACGACCTGGAGCGGATCGTCGGCATCATCGGGGTCGAGCGGGAGGAGCCCGAAGCCTGACCCAGGTACGCCGAACGGCCGCGAGCACACCCCTACGGTGCCGCGGCCGTTTTCGTGCTCGTGCTCCCGTGCGGATGCTGCCCTCGGCTCAGTGGTTCGAGTCGGCGGGTCGGGCGATCGGCCGTTTCCGGGTGCGGCGCGGCGGGGTGAGGTGTGCCGGCCATGATCGCGATCCTGGCACCCCCAGGACGACAGCGGGCATTCGGTCGTGGTTGGTCGACCGCTCGGCGGCCATCGTCCAGTGGCGGTGCCGGGCGTCGGCCGCTCCGCTGTACGACCTTCCGCGTCTCGACCTCTGCCGAGCCGCCGCACCTCCACCGCCGCCCAGGCCGGGCTTCAGTTGGACGCGCCCGCGTGCCACCTGGCCGACCTGGGCCCCGAGCGGGGGCGGCTGGACCGCTCGGGCGCAGAACGTCTTGAGCGCGCTGCCCGCCCGCCTCTGGCCCGACCTGCGCCCCGCCGCCTCGCCGCGTCTCTCAATAGCCTGTCGAAGGTGTTGGACGTCGAGGCGGTCCTCGGTCGGAGCGTAAAGGGACCGGGCGACGCCGGGCCGCCGGCTCGAAGCCGGAACTGGCTCGAGTCGCCGCACCCCCAGCTCCTACGCCTGCTGCGATTTGCTGTGCCCGTCGGCCGCCGACTGTTTCACGTGAAACAAAGGGGTCGGGCGCGCCTGAGCAACAACGTCCGAGCCGGCGGAGGGTGGTCCGGATCGGGCCGCCCGCCAACCCAGGACGGCCGCCGGTCGCTGGCCGCGCCACCGGCTGCCCTGCCCGACCCGGCCGCCATGGTCGCCGGCCTCGCTCCGGCCAGCCCGGGCAACGCCGGTGAACCAGAGTGGGACGCCCACCGAGCCGGCCGGTGGGGCAGCGCGACGTGTTGACATCGGCGGTCGGGTTACGCGCCCGGACCGAAGCCGAGGCACCCTCCAACGGCCGGCCCATGCGCGGTGGCGGAGAACGCCAGCCCGGCGAGGAGCCGCGCGCCACGCCACCGGCACCGCAGCCCTCGGAGGGCCGGTGCTGGTCGCCGCCGCCTAACTGGCAGAGATGGCCCGGGCCGTCCTTGAACGCGACAGCCGGCGTCGGTGTGTCCGCAGTCGAGCGTCCGCCGGGCAGGGGGCACCGCTGGTACGAGGAGATGGCGGCAGACGAACCGTGCCGACTCACGTGGTAGCTGCGGATTGTCGTGACCGGCAGAGACCCTCGGTTTCCGGCCGTGGGCGACTCGCACGATCCGTCGTGGGCCGAGGAGCTCGCTGGTTTCACGTGAAACGAGCGGGCACTCGACGGAGACAGCGCCGGTTGTGCGGTCCGCACTGATATCCGAGCCCGGTGCCCGGTGCATACCGGCGCTGCGATGCCGGCCCCGGCCGGGGAAGCCCGGCGATTCGGGTGGGATGTCGCTGCCCGGCGTGGAGGCGCGACGGCGGTCGGCACGGCCGGTGCCCCGTCTGTGCGGCCAGCTCGACAGCGCTTGGACGGGCACCCAGCCTTCGGCTCTGTGGCGCCTTGACCGACGTCCCGCCGCCGCCGGACCACCCCTGCGGACACGCAAAAGTTATCCACACCGGTTTTCCACAGGCAGCCCCGTTTCACGTGAAACCCCGTGTGGAACAAGGGGTGTGCCTGTGGATGACGGCCTGCGTTCGGCGCTTCGGCGACCTGTGGACAACCGGTGCTTGGGCCGTCGGCAGCCGTACCGACCGGTAGACATCGGGCCGAGCGACCGCCCGGAAACGGCCGCTGATTCAGGTAGGGACAGCGGTGCCGGACTCGGTTAGGGTCAGCGTCGTGCAGGACACCCCTCCCTCAGTTCCGGACTTCACCCAGTGGCCGTCCTTCCCCTTCGAAGGCGACCTCAGGGTCAAGCAACTCGACGATCCGGTCCCGGTCGAACCGCCCCGCAAGGGCGAGGGACTCCGGGAATGCACGGCCTGCGGCGCCCCCGACGAGGCGTACATCTGGGTGGGTGAGCGGTGGCGGGTACGCGCCCTGGACCGCCCCACCGGGCTTCCGATGGTGCTGATCCTCGAATCCCGCTCGCACCTCGATCTCGGCGACCTGCCCAACCTGCTCGCCGCCGAACTCGGCGTGATGACCGTACGGCTGGAGCGCGCGATCCGGTCGCTGGACGGCGTCGCCCGGGTGCACGTCAACCGGTGGGGCGACGGCTCCGCTCACCTGCACATGTGGTTCCTGGCCCGCCCGCACGGCCGGCTCCAGTTGCGCGGCACCTTCCTGCCGCTCTGGGACTCGATCCTGCCGCCGATCTCCGAAGCCCAGTGGCGGGAGAACCTCGCCCTGGTGGCCGCCTGGCTCGCCGAGTTCGGGGGCCGCCCGCTGGCCGAGCCTCCGCGCATCCAGTGGCAGGCGCCCTCCAGCCTCACCGACATCCCGCCGGCGACCGCCGAGCGTTCGGACGAGGAGCCCGCTTCGGTGATCGAAGCGGCGGCGGAGATCCCGGAACCCGCAACCGGCAACGACGCCGACCCGGCTCCGGAAGCCGTGACCACCGATGCCGCGGCAGCCGACGAGCACACCGGAGCCCGGCAGGGCGTTACCCCCGGGGCGCCTGCCAACGACGACGAAGGCGCCCCGCCCGCCGAGACCCTCGGGGCCACGGCACCGTCGGGCATCGGCACCGCCAAGAGCCACTCGACGGACAGCTAGCCCGACGGAACAGTCGGAGCAGTGTCCTCGGGCGTCCGCACGGGCAGAGACCGCCCGAGCGACAGCCCTCGGCCGTACTGATCACGCCACGGGACGTCGCGACGACCCGGAGCGGCCCGGGCAGGCTCGCTCAGGCGCGGGCCGCGGCCCGGGTCACCAGGGAGCCGAGCACCCGGCCGAAGTCCAGCCCGGCGGCCTGTACGGCGAGCGGCAGCAGGGAGGTCTCCGTCATCCCCGGGGAGACGTTGACCTCCAGCACGTGCGGCTGGCCGTCCGCGTCCACGATCAGGTCGACCCGGCTCAGGTCGCGCAGGCCCAGTGCGGCGTGCGCGGCGAGCGCCACCTCGGCGACCGTGTCGGCCACTGCCGGGTCGAGCCGGGCGGGCGTGTGCCAGGTGGTACGGCCGGCCGTGTACCGGGCGGCGTAGTCGTAGACCCCGTTGCGCGGCACGATCTCCACGGCCGGCAGGGCGTGCGGGCCGTCACCCAGGTCGACCACGGAGACCGCCACGTCCATGCCGGGCACGTACCGCTCGACCAGCGCGGTGGAGTCGTACGCGAAGCAGCCGACCATCGCGGCCGGGAGGGCCGTGGCGTCCCGGACCACCGCGGCGCCCAGGCCGGAGCCGCCCTGCGCGGGCTTCACCATGAGCGGCAGGCCCAGCCGATCCACGATCCGGTCCAGCACCGCCACCGCGCCTAGTTCGGAGAACCGGTCGTGCGGCAGCGCGACCCAGTCCGGGGTGGGGATGCCGGCCTCGCGGAGCACCGCCTTCGCCGAGGGCTTGTCCCAGGCGAGCCGGGAGGCGCGGGCGTCGCAGCCGACGTACGGGACGCCGCAGAGGTCGAGCACCCCGCGCAGTGACCCGTCCTCGCCGGTGGCGCCGTGCAGGGCGATCACCACGGCGTCCGGCGGGTCGGCGGCCAGCGCCGGCAGCAGGGCCACGTCGGCGTCGCGCAGTTCGGCGTCCACGCCGACGGCGCGCAGCGCGTCGAGCACCCGCCGGCCGGAGCGCAGCGAGACGTCCCGCTCGTAGGAGAGACCGCCGGCGAGCACCAGCACGTGCAGGTCGGCGGTGACGGAGGGCACGACGGGATGTTCGGCAGGGGTGGCGCTCATGCCGGAATCATGCCAAGTCGGGTCCCGGCGTGTCCGAGCCGGCCTGCCCGCGCCGCACGCCGGACCGGCTCACCGTGCCGAAGACCTTCCGCATCGCGATGTCCTGCTCCATCACGCCGGCCAGCCGGCGCACGCCCTCCCGGATCCGCTCCGGGGACGGGAAGGAGAAGTTGAGCCGCATGTTGCCGCCGCCGGTGCCGTCGGCGTAGAAGCCGGTGCCCGGCACGTACGCCACCCGGGCGGCGATGGCCCGCGGCATCATCGCCTTGGAGTCCAGGCCGTCGGGCAGGGTGGCCCAGACGAACAGGCCGCCACCCGGGTTGGTCCAGGTGGTGCCCTCCGGCATCAGGTCCTCCAGCGCGGTGAGCATCGCGTCCCGCCGCTCCCGGTAGACCTCCCGGTAGACCTTGAGCTGCTCCTGCCAGGGCATGGTCGACAGGTACGTGGTGACGGCCGCCTGGGCGTAGCCGCTGGGGCAGAGGATCTGCGCCTCGCTGGCGATCACCAGTTTGTCGCGGACCGCGTGCGGCGCGAGGATCCAGCCCACCCGCAACCCGGGCGCGAAGGTCTTGGAGAACGTGCTCAGGTAGAAGACGCCGTCCCGCCGACGCGCGCGCAGCGGCGCCGGCGCCTCGCCCTCGAACCCCAACTGGCCGTACGGGTCGTCCTCGACCACGAGTAGGCCGGCGCGCTCGCAGATGTCGAGCACCCGCTCCCGCCGCTCCTCGGTCAGCGTGACGCCGGTCGGGTTCTGGTAGGTCGGGATGGTGTAGAGGAACTTCACCCGGCGGCCGGCGCGTGCCTGCTCGGCGATGGCCGCCTCGAGCGCCTCCGGAATCAGCCCGTCGTCGTCCATCGGCACGTGCACGACCTGGGCCTGGGCGGCCTGGAACACCCCGAGCGCGCCGACGTAGGTCGGCCCCTCGGCGAGCACCACGTCACCCGGGTCGAGGAAGAGCCGGGCCACCAGGTCGAGCGCCTGCTGACCGCCGACGGTGACCACCACGTCCTCCGGGGAGGCGCCGCAGGCCGCGTCGATGCCGGAGAGCGCCATCACCTCGCAGATCCGCTCGCGCAGCTCCAGGGTGCCCTGCCCGATGCCGTACTGGAGGGTGGTGGTGCCGTGCTCGGCGCCGAGCCGGCCGAGCATCTCGCCGACCGCGTCCAGTGGCAGTGCCGCGATGTAGGGGGCGCCACCGGCGAGCGAGACCACCTCCGGCCGGCTGGCCACCGCGAAGAGCGCGCGGATCTCGGAGGCGGTCATGCCCCGGACCCGACGGGCGTACCGGTCGGTGTAGTCGTCGAGTGTCGTGCCGGTCATGACATCACCTCGATGGCTGCTCGGGTGGCTTCCGTCCCGGGTACCCCGGACACCGGCGACCATGGGCGACAGGGGACGCCGACTGTCGATCGTAGTCGGCTCGCGCCCGGATGGCGCCGCCCCGGGGGCGGGCTTCCACATGCCGGACCGGGTGGGCGTCCCCCGGAGGTGGGGGTTTCGCGGGTCCTCTCCCCTGACGTCCGTTCGCGGCGTACGATCGCTGGTCGGGGGCAGGAAGGCGGCGGGGTCGTTCCGTGCCGGTTCACCACCGAGCCTGAGTGTGGGGTGCGCCAATGTCGCGACGTCTGGTCAGTCTGACCCTGGACACGCTGGAGGACCTGCCCCGCCCCTGCCGGCAGTGCGTCTTCTGGGAGCTCGATCCGGTCTCCGCGGACCGGGCCTGCGTGGCCGGCGACCCGGGTCTGGAGAAGGAGGCCTGGGTCTCGCAGACGCTGCTGGAGTGGGGTTCCTGCGGCAAGCTGGTCTACGTCGACGGCATGCCGGCCGGCTTCGTCATGTACGCCCCGCCCGCCTACGTGCCCCGCTCGATGGCGTTCCCCACCTCCCCGGTCTCGCCCGACGCCGCGCTGCTGATGACGGCCAACGTGGTCCCCGCCTTCGCCGGCGGCGGACTGGGCCGGATGCTGGTGCAGGGCGTGGCGCGGGATCTCACCAAGCGCGGCATCAAGGCGATCGAGGCGTTCGGCGACGCCAAGTTCGGTGACGCCGACGACCCGGCCGGTGGTTGCCTGGCTCCTGCCGATTTCTTCCTTTCAGTGGGCTTCAAGACCGTTCGCCCGCATCCGCGCTTCCCGCGGCTCCGCCTGGAGCTGCGTACCGCGCTGAGCTGGAAGTCCGACGTCGAGTACGCGCTGGAGAAGCTGCTCGGCTCGATGAGCCCGGAGACCCTGCTGCGGCCGGTCCGACCGGCCCCGGCCACCCGCTCCTCGATCGCCGGCTGAACACCACTCCCGCCGAACCGGGGCCGACGGCAGGACCCGGCGAGCCGACCCCGCGCCGGGACCCGCACCCGGGTCAGTCAACCACCGTGCCGGCGGCCACCACCGCCCGCAGCTCGCTCACGTCGATCGAGCCGGTCGGCACGTCCCGCTCGATCGGGAAGTACATCCGCTGCACCGCGGCCACGATGGCCTCGACCACCCGGTCCCGGAACCGGGGATCCACCAGCCGGGCCCGGTCGGCCGGCGAGGTGAGGTAGCCGACCTCGACCCGGACCGCCGGCATCCGGGTCAGCCGCAGCAGGTCCCACGCCTTGGCGTGGGTACGGCAGTCCCGCAGCCCGGTGCGGGCCACGATCTCCCGCTGCACCAGCCCGGCCAGCCGTTCCCCGGTCGCCGAGGTCACCCCGTTGTTGGTGCCGTAGTGGTACGTGGCCACCCCCTCGGCGGCCGGGTTGGCGTGCCCGTCGGTGTGCAGCGAGATGAACACGTCGGCGCCGAGCGAATTGGCCAGTTGGGCCCGGTCGACGTCGGGCAGGCAGGTACGCGGCGACGGGCCACGGGTCAGCTGCACCCGGACCCCGGACGCGGCGAGCCGCCCCTCCAGCCGGCTGGCCAGGTCGTGCACCAGGTCCGCCTCGGTCCAGCGCAGCGGCCCGTCCAGCACCACCACGCCCGGGTCTGTGCCACCATGTCCCGGGTCGATCACCACCGTCTTGCCGACCAGCGTCGGCCCGGACTGCCGGATGGCGTCCGACTCGCGCAGCCACTGGGGCCGGCCGCCGACCACCTTGCGGCCCAGCCGGCGCAGCGCGTTCATGGTGTGCGGGCCGCAGGAGCCGTCGGGGGTCAGCCCGACCTCACGCTGGAACTGGGCGACCGCCCGGGCGGTCCGGATGCCGTAGATGGCGTCCGCGCGCCCCACGTCGTACCCCATCTCCAGCAGCCGCTCCTGGAGCGACCGGACGTCCTCACCGGTGAGCGGCTCGGGCACCGCGTGGTAGAGGGTGCGGGCGCCGAGCCGCCAGCGGGCGGCGTCCAGGGCCCGCCAGGTCTCCGCACCCACCCGACCGTCCACGCTCAGCCCACGGGACTGCTGGAAGGCCCGCACGGCCCGTTCGGTCTGGGGGTCGAACTCGTCGCCCGGGCCGGGTGACGGGCTGAGCAGGTCGAGGCCGGAGAGCACCGTACGGATCTCCGTCACCGCGGGTCCACGGTCTCCGGGTCGGATCGGACGCACGCACGACCCCCTCTGCGCGGATGCTGGCTGGCCGGGCCCGCGGTCGCAGGACCGTGACTGGCGACGGAGGTGCTCGCCTCGTTGACGGGTTGCCGGGGCGCCGGCCACCGGGCCCCGGCTTGAGGCTATGCGTTCTCCGCGGCCGAGGTGCGGCCGTCCGGAAAAGACGAACCCCGTGCCCGGCTGGTGCCGGGCACGGGGTCGGAAAAGTGGTGTTTATCCTGCTCAGAGCGCGGATTCGATCAGCTTGACCAGTTCGCCCTTCGGCTTGGCCCCGGCGATCGACTGCACCGGCTCGCCGTTCTTGAACACCGTGAGGGTCGGCACCGACATCACCCGGTAGGTCCGGGCGGTCTCCGGGTTCTCGTCGATGTTGAGCTTGACGATGGTGACCTGGTCACCCATCTCGCCGGCGATCTCCTCCAGCAGCGGCGAGACCTTGCGGCACGGCCCGCACCACTCGGCCCAGAAGTCCACCAGCACCGGCTTGTCGGACTTCAGCACGTCGGCCGCGAAGCTCGCGTCGGTGACCGACTTGGTTGCACCCATCTATGACCCTCCTCCGGGATGTGTTTCTGGTTGTTCAGCCCTGCAGCGTGGCGATGAAACGCTCGGCGTCCAAGGCGGCCGCACAGCCCGTGCCGGCGGCGGTGATCGCCTGCCGGTAGGTGTGGTCGACCAGGTCACCGGCGGCGAAGACACCGGGCACGCTGGTCCGGGTGCTGGGGGCCTGTACCTTGACGTACCCCTCGGCGTCGAGTTCCACCTGCCCCCGGAAGAGCTCGCTGCGCGGGTCGTGGCCGATCGCCACGAAGACGCCGGTGACGTCGAGCACCTTCGTCTCACCGGTGTGCACGTTGCGCAGCCGTACGCCGGAGACCTTGCCGTCGGCGCCGAGGATCTCCTCGACCACGGTGTTCCACTCGACCTTGATCTTCTCGTTGCTCATCGCCCGGTCGGCCATGATCTTGCTGGCCCGGAACGAGTCCCGGCGGTGGATGATGGTCACCGAGTCGGCGAACCGGGTCAGGAAGCTGGCCTCCTCCATCGCCGAGTCGCCACCGCCCACCACCACGATGTTCTGGTTGCGGAAGAAGAAGCCGTCGCAGGTGGCGCAGGAGGAGACACCATGGCCCAGGTACTCCTGCTCACCCGGCACGCCCAGTGGACGCCAGGCGGAGCCGGTTGCGAGGATGACCGCGCGGGCGCGGTAGGCCGTCTCGCCGACCCAGACCGTGCTGGTCGCCCCGGAGCCGATGTCGCCGGTGTCCACCAGCTCGACCCGGGTGACGTCGTCGGTGAGGAACTCGGCGCCGAACCGCTCGGCCTGCTTGCGCATGTTGTCCATGAGTTCGGGACCGAGGATGCCGTCGGCGAAGCCGGGGAAGTTCTCCACCTCGGTGGTGGTCATCAGCGCGCCGCCGGACTGCACGCCCTCGATGACCAGCGGCTTGAGGTTGGCGCGTGCGGCGTAGACCGCCGCCGTGTAGCCGGCCGGCCCGGAGCCGATGATGATCAGGTTGCGGACCTCGTCCACTGCCGTCTCCCGATTGTGTGTGTTCGCCATCGGCACGCGCACCGATGCGATCCGAGTGCCGACGCCTCGGGGGTGCCGGCAGCTGACTTCCAGAACGTCATCGTACGAACCGGGGATTCCCGAGCCGGTCATCCGGTGGGTCAGGTCACGTGGACGGTCAAACGCCCGGTGGCCGCGATTTCACCCTACCCGCGTGCGGTACCGGGTGTCCGCGCCGGATCCGGGGACACCGCATTCGGGTCCGCTCACCCAGGCCCACCGGGCACCGGAACCGTCGGTGAAGCGCACCACCAGCGCCGGCTGTCCCAGGAACCGGGCGTAGTCGACCACCTCGACCACCAGCGGCCCGGACCCGTGCTCGGCGCCGATGTCGCCGAGGCAGGCGGCCAGCGCGGCCTGGTCGCCGAGCCGGTCGAGGTTGCCCGGGGCGGCCATCCGCCCGCCCTCCGCGTCCACGCCGGCCGGGGCGCCGTTGCCGAACGGCAGGGCCTTCATCGTCGACAGGGCGCCGCCGAGCGTCTGCGGGGTGTAGTCCGTCCCGCTGCGCAGCGGCGCGGTGGTGGCGCCGGCCGCCGCCGGACCGGCCACCTCCGGGGTGGCCCGGCCCCCGGCGCTGTCGCTCAGCGCCGTTCCGGCCGCCCCGTCCTCCGCCCCGCCGTCGGCCAGCTGGTTCAGGCCCAGCCCGACCGCGGCGATCGACACCGCGGCCACCGCGACCGGACCGGCGAGCCGGCTGAACCGGCGCCGCCGGCGGCCCGGACCGGTCGCCGCGCCACCCCCCGGTTCCGATCGAGGTACGCCGGCGGGTCGCCGCCCGGAGCCGCCCCCGGGTTGCGCCGGCAGCACCGGTCCGACCCGGCCGGCCGGGTCCGGCCCCGTGGGCACCGGACCGCCTCGCGAGGGGACGGGCGCGGCGCGGTCGGCGAGGTTCTCGTCGGTACGCCCCGGCGCCGATCCGGCCGGTTCGTCGGCGGGTTGTGCGGCGAGGGCGGCCAGGATCCGGTCGGTCACCGCCAGCGGCATCGGCTCGGGAGACTCGCCCCAGCCGGCCAGGTCGGCGCGGACACCGGTCACCGCTGCGGCCAGCAGCGCGTACGCCTCGGACCAGGCGGGGTCCTCGGCGACCAGCCGGGCGACGCTGGCCTCCTCGGGGGTGCCGTCCAGCGCCCCGCCGACGTAGTCGGCGAGCAGGTCGTGGTCGACCTCGCTGAAGCCCCCGGCGCTCACGCGTCCTCCTGGTTGGCATTCCGCCGGGACCGTCCCGACCCCGATCCGACGCCCTCGGGAGCCCGGGGGTTCCCGAGGGTGACACCCGGCACGTCCGGCTCCGGCCCGCCGGTCGGTTGGGTGGCGGGCCGCGGCCGGAGGTGACCGAGCATCGTGGCCAGCCGCGCCCGGCCCCGGGCGCACCGGCTCTTCACCGTCCCCTCGGCCACCCCGAGCATCCGGGCGACCTCGGCAACCGGGTAGCCCTGCACGTCGACCAGGACCAGGGCCGCCCGCTGCTCGACCGGCAGCGCGGCGAGGGCGTCGCGGACGACCAGCGCGGTGTCGTGGTCCGGCGCCGGCGCGGCTGGCTCGACACCGCCGGTGGCGGACCCGGACTCCCGGTCGCGCATCCCGTCCGGCAGCGGCACGGTCGGGTGAGCCTGTCGGCGCCGGATCCGGTCCAGGCAGGCGTTCACCACGATCCGGTGCAGCCAGGTGGTGACGGCGGAGTCGCCGCGGAAGCGGGCCGCGGCGCGGTGTGCCGAGAGCAGCGCGTCCTGGAGGGCGTCCGCGGCCTCCTCCCGGTCGCCGAGGGTACGCAGGGCCACCGCCCAGAGCCGGTCACGGTGCCGGCGGAACAGCTCGGCGAAGGCGTCCCGGTCACCGGCCACGTGGGCGTGCAGCAGGTCCAGGTCGGTGGCCTCGGCCGGTGACGACGCGAGCGGCGGGCCACCCGGAGTGCCCGCCGAACCGTCCGACCGCTCGCCGTGCCCGGTCATCATCGCGTCCGGCGGAGGCGATGCCCGGGGTGCGACGAGCGGCTCACGAACCCTGGACCTTGATCTCCTGCACGCCGACCTTGTAGCCGCCGTCGCTGTCCGGCAGCTGGGTGATCCAGAAGAGCAGGTAGCGGTACTTCTGCTCGGCGTTGAAGCCGGTGAAGGTCATGGTGGTGCCGTCGTGCTCCTCGAACGCCCGGCCGACCGGCGTCTTCTGGTAGTCGGCGACGAGCTGGGCGTCACCGGCCTTGGTCGACGGGTGCTCGGTGGTGCCGTGGAAGAGCTGGGCGGAGGCGCCCTGGGCGGAGAGCAGCACCTGCACCGACTTCACGCTGCGTTCGGAGCCGAGGTCGATCCAGACGCCCATGCCCTTCTTCAGGTTGCCGAAGTTGGCGGCCCGCCGGTACGTCTGCGTCTCCCAGCCCTCGTCCTCGTCACCGTCGAACACCTTGTCGGCGCCGTCGACCTCGGTCCGGTCGCCGTCCGGGTCGATGATCTGGGCCTTGCTGATCTTGATCGGGCCCACCGCGGGAGCCAGGCTGGCATCGTCGGCGGGGGCGCTGGAGGTGGGCTGGGCGACCGGGTTGGTCTGCGGGTCCTTGTCGTCGCCGCCCAGCGCGCTGATGCCGATCAGCAGGCCGACCAGGGCGACGGCGAGCAGGCCGGCGATGCCGATGGCCACCTTGCGGCCACCGGCGGCGGCCAGCGGCGACGGCTCGTCCCCGGTGTCCGCGGTGAAGCGCAGCGGGCCGCTGTTGTCCAGGTACTGGTCGTCGGCGGGCACGTCGAGGCGGGCAAGTTCCGCCGCCAGCACGTCCGAGGACGGCGGCGCGACCTCGGCGTCGAGCAGGTCCATGGTCAGGTCGTCGAGGTACGCCGGCACGCCGGCCCGGACCTGCCGGGGAGCGGCGAGCGCGCCGGTGGCGTCCCGGACGGCATCGGGAATGGCGGCCCGCCCGTGGCCGGCGGTGGCGCCGCGCAGCGGGGCCTCGGTGTGCGGCCAGTGCCCGGTCAGCGCGAAGTAGAGGATGCCGCCGACCGCCCGGATGTCGCTCTCCTGGCTGTCGTCGCCGTCGGTACGCGCGTCGGCCAGCACCACCCGGCCGTCGTCGCTGATCATCACCGTGCCGGGGTGGACGTTGCCGTGCACCATGTCGGTGGCGTGCACGGCGGCGAGCGCGCTGGCGACGGCGTTGCCGATGGTGGTCGCCCGGGCAGCGTCGAGCGGGCCGTCGGCGACCAGTTCGCGCAGCGACCGACCGTCGACCCACTCGCGCACCACGTACGCCCGTTCGCCCTCGTCGATCGCGTCGTAGACACCGACCAGGTTGGGGTGGATGACCCGGCTCGCCGCGACGGCGGCCTGGAGCATCTCGGTGGCGGAGTCGCCACCCGGGTAGCGCAGCACGACCGCGACGGGACGGCGCAGGACGACGTCGACCCCGCGCCAGACCAGCCGACCCGCGCTGTCGTTGTTGATGTGCTCGACCAGTTCGTACCGCTCGGCGAGGATCTCACCGGCCGTGGGAGCACCGAAGGTCATGACCGGAGGAGCGCTCTCGTCCGCGTCCTGACCCTCGCCGACCTGGGTCACCCGTCCTCCCTCGGTGATCGTGTCGATCGATGGACCCGCGCTGCTGGGCATGTGGCTTCCCGCTCTGTCTTTCTGGGGCCGGCCGACCGGGGTCGACGCGAGCGCCGGTGCCTGCCGTACCCGTCGAGAGCGACCTTACCCGGCTGGGCCGTCTCCCCGACATGTCATCTTCCCGGCGCACCCCGGCGGAGGTTTCGGGAGTCGACGAGCTCGTCCGGTTACGACCGTTGTCAACCACGTTGCTGGCACATGTACTAGCCAATCTAGAGGCAGACCGCAAGGGCTCGACGCAGGGGCCGGACCGGTGTCGCGGCCGCGTCGACGTCGCGGGTTCCCCCACGATCGGGGCACCATACTCAGCCGTCCGGCTGGTTATCCACAGCCCGACCCGGTGACTGAGCGGGGAATCGCGGAGTTATCCACAGGCGCATCCCCAGGCTGGTGATCCACCGTCACGCACGGTACCGACGGGTGGGGGCGGATGGCGATCAGCGGCCCAGCCGCCGCCGGACCATCCCGACCACCTCGGTGATCTCACCGATCCGCAGCGCCATGGCCAGGCCGAGGTAGGTACCGCCGATCACCGCGCCCCCGATCACCAGTTGGATCAGCGCCTGCGCGCGGCTCGGCGTGTCGTCGCCGGGTAGCAGGGCGACCACCAGCAGGCCGACCAGGGCCGCGCCGAGCGCGGCGACCGCGACCCGGGCCAGCGTGCGCATGATCGCGCCGAGCCCGATCCGGCCGACCCGGGGCCGCAGCAGCCAGGCGGAGGCGATCGCCGCGGCCAGGTAGGAGACCGCGTTGCCGATCATCATCCCGGCGGCGGCGAAGTGGGCGGCGAAGGCGGCGAAGAGGATGATCTGGACGCCGATCCGCAGCGCCACCACCGGAATGTTGATCAGCGCCGGGGTCCGGGTGTCGGGGAGCGCGTAGAAGGCGAAGGTGAACAGCTGGCTGATCGCGAACGGCACCAGCGCCAGCGCGGCGACCAGCAACACCAGCGAGGTGTCGGCGGCGTTGTCGTCGCTGAACGCGCCGTAGCGGAACAGCGTCACCGACAGCGGCGTGGCCAGCACCGCGTAGCAGACGGCGATCGGGGCGAGCACCGCCGAGACGGTGCGGGTGCCCCGGGACAGGTCGGCGGCGAGGTCGGCGTACCGACCGTCGGCGGCGGCCGCGCTCATCCGGGGCATCAGCGCGGTGATGATCGAGACGGCGATGATGCCGTGCGCCATCATCAGCAGCAGGAAGACGTTGTTGTAGATCAGTGCGCCGGCGTCCCCGTCACCTGCCCGGTTCAGCAGGTTGAACAGCACGATCAGGCCGATCTGGCTGACCGCGACGTAGCAGAACATCCAGGCGCCGAGGCGGCCCAGCTCGGCCAGCCCCAGGGCCCGGAAGTCGAACCGGAACCGCCACCGGAAGCCCACCTTGCGCAGCGCCGGCAGCAGGCCGGCGGCCTGGATCGCCACGCCGAGCAGCGTGCCGCCGCCGATCAGCAGGATCCGCCCGGTGGTCATCTGCTCCGGCCGGATGATCTCGGCGCCGAAGATCGCGATGTAGAGGCCGGCGGTGGCGATCACCACGATGTTGTTCAGGATCGGCGCCCACATCGGGGCGGCGAAGTGCCCCCGGGTGTTGAGTACCGCGCTGATCAGCGCGCTGAGGCCGGTGAAGAAGATCATCGGCAGCATCAGGTACGACAGGTAGGTGACCAGCTCCCGGTACTCGTCGCCCCGGTTGTCGCTGGTGTACAGCATGGTCAACCACGTTGCTGAGAGCGTCGCCAGCAGCGCGGCCGCGGCCAGGGTGACCACCGCGAGGGTGAGCAGCCGCTGGGCGTACGCCTGACCGCCGTCGGCGTCGGCCTTGCGCCGGCGCACCAGCACCGGGATCAGCACGCTGGTGAGGATGCCGCCGAGCAGGAACTCGTACACCATCCCGGGCAGGATCTGCGCGGTGGTGTACGCGTCACCGACCAGCGCGCCACCCAGCGCGGCGGTCAGCGCGAGCGTGCGCAGGAAGCCGGTACCCCGGCTGACCAGGCTGCCGATCGCCATCACCGCGCTGTTGGTGGCTGCGCTGCCCTCGGCCACCTGCTCCGGCGGCGGGGCGGTCGACTCCATCGCCGGCTGGTTGAGCGGCTCCGCCGAGATGAAGGTGGCGCCGTCCGCCGGAGGCCGCGCGCCGCCGTCACCCGTGGCGTTCGCGCTGCGGTAGAGCCCGCCGCTCATCTTCTCGCCTCCAAGGGGTATTCGGAGCCGGCACCGGCCCGCACGAGCATGACGATAGTCAACGCGCACCTGCTACCCGCCCGGCGGAGGACATCCGCACCGGGACCGATAGGCTGGCGATCCCATGTCCGAAGCCTCCGCTCCCCGTGCCGCCGACCGCCGCGAACTCACCGCCGCGCAGCGCAACGCCGTCGCCGAACTGCTCCGGGTCTCCCCGGTCGCCGACGAGCTCGGCCGCCGGTTCGCAAAGGCCGGTCACGAGTTGCACCTGGTGGGCGGTTCGGTCCGCGACGCCCTGCTCGGCCGGCTCGGCGAGGACCTCGACTTCTGCACCGACGCGCTGCCCGACCAGACGGTGCGCATCGTCCGGGGCTGGGCCGAGTCGATCTGGGAGACCGGCCGCGAGTTCGGCACCATCGGCGCACAGCGCGACGGGCTGCGGCTGGAGATCACCACCTTCCGCGCCGAGGCGTACGACCAGGTCACCCGGAATCCGGTGGTCACCTACGGCACGGACCTGACCGAGGACCTGAAGCGGCGGGACTTCACCATCAACGCGATGGCAGTCAGTCTGCCCGAGCACCGGTTCACCGACCCGCACGGCGGCCTGGCCGACCTCGCGGCCAAGGTGGTCCGCACCCCGGCGTCGCCCGAGGAGTCGTTCCGGGACGACCCGCTGCGGATGCTCCGGGCCGCCCGGTTCGCCGCCCAGCTGCGTTTCGCGGTGCACCCCGACGTGCACGCGGCGATGACCCGGATGGCCGCCGACCTGGACCGGATCACCGCCGAGCGGATCCGCGACGAGTTCACCAAGCTGCTCTGCGGCGCCGACCCGATCACCGGGCTCCGGCTGCTGGTGGACACCGGGTTGGCCGACCGGTTCCTGCCCGAGCTGACCGGGCTGAAGCTGGAGATCGACGAGCACGCCCAGCACAAGGACGTCTACGAGCACACCCTCACCGTGGTGAGCAACGCGGTCTCGTACGAGGAGGACGGCTGCGATTTCGTGCTGCGGATGGCCGCCCTGATGCACGACGTCGGCAAGCCGGCGACCAAGGCGGTCGGCCCGGACGGCCGGGTCAGCTTCCACCACCACGAGGTGGTCGGCGCCCGGCTCACCAAGGCGCGGATGAAGGCGCTGCGCTACCCGAAGGACGTCACCGCCCAGGTGACCGCGCTGGTCGCGCTGCACCTGCGGTTCTACGGCTACGGCCGGGGCGAGTGGACCGACTCGGCGGTGCGCCGGTACGTCGCCGACGCCGGGGACCTGCTGCCGCGGCTGCACAAGCTGACCCGGTCGGACTGCACCACGCGTAACCGGCGCAAGGCGGCCCAGCTCGCCGCCGACTACGACGCGCTGGAGGAGCGGATCGCCCGGATCGCCGCCGAGGAGGACCTGGCCCGCGTCCGCCCCGATCTGGACGGCAACGCGATCATGGAGCTGCTCGGCGTACCGCCGGGGCCGGTGGTCGGGCGGGCCTGGAAGCACCTGAAGGACCTGCGCCTGGAGCGTGGCCCGCTGGACCGGGAGACGGCCGAGGCCGAGCTGCTGCGCTGGGCCCGCGACGAGGGCCTGCGCGACTGAACCGACGCGAAGGGCGCCGCCCCCGGTGGGGAGCGGCGCCCTTCGCCGTACGGTCGGCGCTACTTCGCCTCGACCGCGGTGCCGTCCACCGCCGGCTTGCCGTTGCCGGCCGACGACGCCGAGCCGAGCTTCGCCAGCAGACCGGCCAGGTCGATGCCGGTCAGGTCGCTGCCGAGCTGGAGCCCCTGCGCCACGTTGCCGGCCACC
The DNA here is from genome assembly GCF_011759515.1 of Micromonospora sp. CNZ280. Classification (NCBI taxonomy): domain Bacteria; kingdom Bacillati; phylum Actinomycetota; class Actinomycetes; order Micromonosporales; family Micromonosporaceae; genus Micromonospora; species Micromonospora sp. CNZ280. The sequence continues at coordinate 1,968,210 of NZ_JAAOYP010000001.1, read as the reverse complement.
GACTTCGTCAGCGAGGACGCCCCGTCGGTGGAGATGACGGTCATCTTGTCGATCGCGCCGATCGGGGCGCTGGCCGCCCCGACCACCTCCGGCAGCACCTTGACCAGCAGGTCCAGCACGGCCGCCTCGCCGTACGCGGCGAATGCCTCGGCCTTGCGCGCCATCGCGTCCGCCTCGGCCTGCCCCTTGGCCAGGATGGCCGCGGCCTCGGCCTGGCCCTCCCGCTCGACCGCCTCGGCGATCGCCGAGCGCCGGCGCTGCTCGGCCTCACCCTCCTTGGCGCCCTCGATCGCGTTCGCCTCGGCCAGCGCGGCCCGCCGGGCCCGCTCGCCCTCACCGGTGAGCCGGGCCTGCTCGGCGGCGGCCTGGGCGGCGGCGATGACCGCCTGCCGCTGCGCGTCGGCGTTCAGCACCGCGGCGTTGCGGGCCGCCTCGGCCTCCTGCTCGACCTTGTACCGGGCGGCGTCCGCCGGCTTGCGCACCTCGGTGTCCAGTTGGCGCTGCTTCAGCTCGGCGTTGCGCTCGGCCACCTTCTGCTGCTCGGAGAGGATCGCCTGGTCCCGCTCGGCCTGGGCGAGCGGCCCGGCGGCTGCTGACTTCGCCTTGGCCGCGTCGATCTCCGCCTGGATGGCGGCCTGCTTGAGCGCCAGGTTCCGGTTGGCCTCGGCGATCGCCTCCTCGGCGAGCAGCCGCTCCTGCTCCGCCTGCTGCCGCGCCCGGGCCTCCGCGATGGCCGCGTCCTTGAGCACCCGGGCCGCCTCCGGCCGGCCCAGGTCCTGCAGGTAGGAGCCCTCGGCCAGGATGTCCTGGAGCTGGAAGGTGTCCAGCACCAGACCCTGGTTGGTCATCGAGTGCTCGGCCTCCTCGGCAACCGCGCTGGCGAACGCCGCCCGGTCCCGGATGACCTCCTCGACGGTGAGCCGGCCGACGATCGAGCGCAGTGCGCCGGCCAGCACCTCCCGGGTGAAGTCCTCGATCTCGTCCTGCTGGTGCAGGAAGCGCTGGGCGGCCGCGCGGATGGCGTCCTCGGTGCCGCCGACCTTGACGATCGCGACCCCGTGCAGTTCGGTGCGGATGCCCTGCTTGCTCACCGCGCCCTTGATGCCGACGTCGATCCGCCGGCTGGACAGGTCGAGCGACTGGAGCTTCTGTACCACCGGCAGGACGAAGACCGAGGCGCCGAGCACGACCTTCTGCCCGGACATGTCGGTCGACCGGCCGCCGTCGGCGGTCTGGGTGGTGCGGCCCTTGCGACCGGTGACGATGAAGGCCTCGTTCGGCCCGGCGACCTTGATCCGGGAGAGCACGAAGAGGATGAGGACGAGGACGAGGAGGACCGCGCCGCCGATGGCGATGAGTAGGGGCATGTGACCGTCCGGTTTCTCGATGAGGGGGTTCAGTAGGTCTCGACGTGCACGCTGGTCTCGCTCAGCGCCTCGACGACGAAGATCTGGGCGCCGACCGGGATCGGGCGGTCGGCCCGGGCGTTGAGCTTGACCGGTTGGCCGGCCACACGGACCCGGACCTCGCCGTAGCCGTCGACGGGCACCGGGGTGACCACCAGTCCGAGCGCGCCGACCAGGTGGTGGCGGTTGGGGGTCGGGTCGGTCGGCATGTCGCGGGCCGCCCGGCCGAGCCGGGCCGCCACCCACGCGGTGGGCACGGCCGCGAGGACTCCGCCGACCACCGCCGCCGCGATCGCGCCGGGGGTGCCCCCGCCGACCAGCTCGTTGACGATCGCGGCGCCGAAGCCGAACGCCCCGGTGAACCCGGCGATCGCCTCGACCGACACCGGGCCGTCCAGATCGGGTTGACCGAAGGGGAGCAGTTCGGTGCCGAGCAGGGCGAGCGCCAGCACCCCGACGCCGATGCCGCCGATGATGAGGAAGAGCAGGGTCCCCGTCGCCACGACCCGCACGGTATCGATCCCGTGCAACGTTCCGGCGGGCCGCGGCTCTGCCCGAGAACGAATCTAGTTGTTGACAAGATTGCGGTGGCCGGTCAATCTTGACAACGACAAGACGGAGGTGTCCCCATGTCCGAGGCAACCCGCACCACCGCCGGCATCCTGCTGATCACCGTGGTCGCGGTCGCGTACGGCGGCCTGACCCTGCTCACCCACCTGGCCCGGCGCAAGGCCGGCTACCTGGACAACCCGGTCCGCCGGGGGCTCTGGACCGCCGGCCACGCCCACGCCGGGGTGCTGGTGCTCTTCGCCCTCGCCGTGCTGCCCTACGTCGACCAGGCCGACGCGTCCGACGGCACCCGCACGCTGATCCGGTCGCTGCTGGTCGCGGCGCCGATCCTGATGCCGCTCGGCTTCTTCCTCTCGGTGGTCCGGCCACAGGACACCCGGCCCAACAAGCTGATCTGGCTGACCGTGGCCGGCGGGGTCTGCCTCGTCGCCGGGGCGCTGCTGCTCGGCGTCACCCTGCTCTGAGCGCCGGACGGAGCCCGGGCGGGCGTCAGTCTCGGGCGGGCGGCCCCGGAACCCACTCGCCCGCCCGCACGTGCCAGCCCGGTCCGCCCGCAACGGGCCGCCGGAAGAAGGCGTTCGCCGGCGGGAGGGCGAGCAGGAGCAGCGCGACCAGCAGCGCGAGCGGTGCGCCGGCGCTCAACACCACCAGCAGCGGTTCCAGCCAGTCGGGCATCCGCTCCCGCGCCAGCTCGCCGATCCGGTCCAGGTCGTCCGGCGAGTACATCAAGGAGAGCGGCCGGGGCGTTCGGAGGATCCCGACGGCGGCGCAGCAGACGAGAAACGGCCCGCAGGCCCAGGAGGCGATCCGGGCAGCGTTCACGCCGACGGCGGTGAAACCGGCCAGCACCAGGAAAGCCACCGCGAGGAGGGCGGTGACCAGGTCGGCCGCGAGCTGCCCGACGACACCGAACGCCGCGAACGCCACCCCGCTGGTGGGATCGAACGACTTCTCGACGGCGGAGTAGAACTCCTGGTGCCAGTAGGTCAGCGGGAGCACGGCCAGTTGTGCGACGCCGGCCAGGCCGAGCAGCACGCTGGCCGCCGCCACCGTACGGGGACGGTGCGGCCGGGCAGGTGGCGCCGTCCGGGGATCTCCGCCGATTGTGCTCACGGCCACATCGTCGACCGCCGCCCCGAGCCGCGCCGCCCCTGATCCGGTGGCGGTGGTCACCGGGCGGCTGCTGCCGCGGCCCGACCTGTCGGAGTGGTGGGCGACAATGGGTGGATGCGTTGGACCGTGCTCGACTCGCCGATCGGGGAGTTCTCCGTGGCCACCGACGGCGACAGCGTCCGCGGCGCGCGCTTCGGCCGGGTCGCCGGCGCCGCCGACGAGGCGGGCGACGAGATCTCCCGCCGCGCCGTCGCCGAGCTGGGCGCCTACTTCGCCGGCGAGCTGACCGAGTTCGGCCTGCCGGTGTCGGCGCCCCGGGGTTCCGACTTCGAGCGGGCGGTGTGGCGGGAGATGACCCGCATCCCGTACGGGCAGACGTCGACCTACGGCGAGGTGGCCCGGCGGGTGGGCGACCCCGGCGCGGCGCGGGCGGTCGGGGTGGCCTGCAACCGCAACCCGATCCCGGTCATCGTGCCCTGCCACCGGATCGTCGGCGCCGGCGCCAAGCTGGTCGGCTTCGGCGGCGGGCTGGACCGCAAGCGCATCCTGCTCGAACTGGAGGCCCGGGTCGATTTCGAACGCTCCCTGCTCGGCTCCGGTTGACCACCCTCGCCGCCGCGTGCAGGCCGAGCCGGCGGTGACCGGGCGAGCCGGGCCGGTACCTCTCGTGGCAGACGACGAGGGCCAGGTCCGCACAGACCCGGCCCTCGTTGCTGCTGGTCAGCGCGTCAGCGCTCGACCTCGCCGGCGATGAACGCCTCGACGGCGGCGTGCGCGTCGTGGTCGGCGTACTGCACCGGCGGGGACTTCATGAAGTACGACGAGGCCGACAGGATCGGGCCGCCGATCTTCCGGTCCAGCGCGATCTTCGCGGCCCGGACCGCGTCGATGATGACGCCGGCCGAGTTCGGGGAGTCCCACACCTCGAGCTTGAGCTCGGCGTTGAGCGGGGCGTCGCCGAAGGAGCGGCCCTCCAGGCGGATGTACGCCCACTTGCGGTCGTCCAGCCACGGCACGTGGTCGGACGGGCCGATGTGCACGTCGCTCTTCTGCATCTCGTGCGGGATCTGGGAGGTCACCGACTGGGTCTTCGAGATCTTCTTCGAGACCAGGCGGTTGCGCTCCAGCATGTTCATGAAGTCCATGTTGCCGCCGAAGTTGAGCTGGTACGTGCGCAGCAGCTCGACACCGCGGTCCTCGAAGAGCTTCGCCAGCGCGCGGTGCACGATGGTGGCGCCGACCTGGCTCTTGATGTCGTCACCGACGATCGGCAGGCCAGCGTCCTCGAACTTCTTCGCCCACTCCGGGTCGGAGGCGATGAAGACCGGCAGGGCGTTCACGAACGCGCAGCCGGCGTCGATCGCGGCCTGGGCGTAGAACTTGTCGGCCTGCTCGGAGCCGACCGGCAGGTAGGAGACGACGACGTCGACCTGGGCGTCACGCAGCGCCTTGGCCACGTCGACCGGCTCGACGTCCGACTCCTCGATGATCTCGCGGTAGTACTGCCCGAGACCGTCGAAGGTCGGGCCGCGCTGCACCGTGACGCCGGTCGGCGGCACGTCGCAGAGCTTGATGGTGTTGTTCTCGCTGGCGACGATCGCCTCGGCGAGGTCCATGCCCACCTTCTTGGCGTCCACGTCGAACGCCGCGACGAACTGCACGTCCGAGACGTGGTAGTCGCCGAAGGTGACGTGCATGAGACCCGGGACGCGGTCGTTCGGGTCGGCGTTCCGGTAGTACTCCACGCCCTGCACCAGGGACGAGGCGCAGTTCCCCACACCGACGATGGCGACGCGGACGGAGCCCATAGCGTCTGCCTCCTTCTTCTTCATCACGGCCGCTCTTTCCTGGACTCTCCAGGCGGAGGCGGGCTGGTGTCTTCTCGTCGGCCGCCGGCCGTCCCGGGCTGCGGGACCGTCGGGGCACGGCCGGAGCGCTCGTTGGCGATGAGCTCCTCCAGCCAGCGAACCTCGCGCTCACAGGCCTCCAGCCCGTGGCGCTGCAGTTCCAGGGTGTACGCGTCGAGGCGCTCGGCCGCCCGGCCGAGCACGTCACGAAGCCCTTCGCGACGTTCCTCGATCTTTCGCCGGCGACCCTCCAGGATGCGCAGTCGGGTCGCCTGGTCGGTCCGGGCGAAGAACGCGAAGTGCACACCGAAGCCCGTGTCGTCGTACGTCTCGGGCCCGGCCTGCGCGATGAGTTGGGCGAAGCGTTCCTTGCCCTCCGCGGTGATTTTGTAGACCACCCGACCTCGTCGGCTGGTCAGCGCGGGAACCTCCCCGGCGGTGGCGGGTGTCTCGGCGGCCTCGGCGATCCAGCCCGCCGCCTGGAGTCGCCGCAGGGTCGGGTAGAGCGAGCCGTAGCTGATCGCCGCCCGGATCGCCCCGAGCTTCGCGGTCAACTCCTTGCGCAGCTCGTAGCCGTGCATCGGAGACTCCTGCAACAGGCCGAGGATGGCGAGCTCGAGCACGGACCACCCTTCCCTTACCCTGTGCGGGGAGTGCTAACCGCCGCGATGTATCGGACCGATACATCGCACGTTAGCGGTTCACCGTGATCAGGGCAAACCCCCAATCCGAGTGCCTGCCGTCACGCATCGTCACCACGGTCGCCTCGTCAGGCGAGACCGCGTACCCTTCTCCGCATGCGTACGCAGCGCCAGGTCGTCGACTACTCGCTTCAGAAGCGAGCGGTGCTGCGTGAGCTTCTCGCCGGGCGGGTCGGCACCTACGACGTCTGCGACGCCTCGCCGTACCTGAAGAACGCTGCTCGGTTCCACGGTGAGCCGACCGACGAGCGGTGCCCGATCTGCCGGAGCGAGAACCTGATCCGCGTCCACTACATTTACGGGGACGAACTCAAGCAGTCCGCCGGCCAGGCCCGCACCCTGGCGGAACTTCCCGTGCTGGCGATGACGCTGCGTGAGTTCCAGGTTTTCGTGGTGGAGGTGTGCCTCGGCTGTGACTGGAACCATCTCGTCGAGCAGTTCCTGCTCGGGCGGGACGGGCTGACCGGCGGCAACGAGGGCGGGCCGGACCAGGACGCGGTGGGCGGCAGCGCCGCGGCCGCCGCGCCGGCCAATCGACGGAGGCGAGAGGCGCAACGGTGATCCCAGCTGGATCGGTTGACCCGGTGAAGGAGTGCTGGGGCGACCGACAGCTCGTTGGTCCGAATAGCCCGATTGATACGGAAGTGACACCGGCTGATCGGCACGCGTGTGCCGCCGTGGCGGGTGTCTCAACTCACGGCAACCCGGTGGCGGCGCATCCGCGCTCCACCGCGACCGGCAGGGTGTGAGGAATGAACTCGTACGGCGATCCCAGTTCTTCGCGTGGGCGGGCCCAGATCCCGGGCCAGAACGGCGACCCGGGACGGGCGGACGACGCGTACGGCCGCGGTGGTGAACCGCGGGGGAACGGTTGGTCGGCCGCGGAGGGTGCGGCCCCGGCCGGCCGGGCCTCGGTCGGGCCGCGTGGCGCGGCCGGTGGCCGGGCCTCGGTCGGCGGTTCGGCGGCGGTCCCCCCGCGCGGCGGTTCGGCGGCCGGTTCCGCGTCCGTCGGGCGCGCCGGCCGGGCCTCGGTGCCGGTCTCCCCGGCGCCGGGCGGTGGCCCGGCGGGCGCGGGTCGGGCCTCGGTGCCGGTCTCCCCTGCGCCCGGCGGTCCGGCCGGTCGGGCCACGGTCGGTGCCGCCGCGGTGGGCGCGGCGTCGGCCGGGCGGGCCCGGGTCGGCGGTTCGGCGGCGGTGGGTGGTCGGGCGTCGGTGGCCCGGGCCAGCGTGTCGCCGGTCTCCGGTGGGCCGGGTGGCCCCGGTGGGCCCGGTGGGCCGACCGGTCCCGGGCGGGGTGCGCGCGGTGCGGGTGACCCGGCCGCGGCGGCGCGGGCGCGCAAGCGCAAGCGGATGAACATGCTGATCGCCGGGTTCGCGGTCTTCATCATGCTGGCCGGTCTCGGTGTCGTCGGCTTCACCTACTACTCCACCAACGTGGTGCTGCCCGAGGACACCGACCCGCCACAGGCGACCACCATCTACGCCTACGACAACAAGACGATCATCGCGAAGCTGGGCGAGGAGAACCGCACCCTGGTCACCATCGACCAGATCCCGCAGCACGTGCAGGACGCGGTGGCCGCGGCCGAGGACCGGAACTTCTACAAGCACTCCGGTGTCGACTACAAGGGCATCGCCCGGGCCGCGTGGAACAACTTCACCGGCGGCGACAAGCAGGGCGCCTCGACGATCACCCAGCAGTACGCCCGCAACGCCTACGACAACCTGAACGACGACACGTACGCGCGGAAGGTGAAGGAGGCGATCCTCGCCTCCAAGCTGAACGACAAGTACACCAAGCCGCAGATCATGCAGCACTACCTCAACGTGATCTACTTCGGCCGTGGCGCGTACGGCATCCAGGCGGCGGCGCAGACGTACTTCAAGAAGGACGCCAGCAAGCTGACCGTCGCCGAGGGCGCGGTGCTGGCCGCGCTGATCAAGCAGCCCGTCGTGAGCGAGACCCACAAGGGCTACGACCCGGCGGTCAACCTGACCGACGCGCAGGCCCGCTGGCAGTACGTGATCGACGGCATGGTCGCCGAGGGCTGGCTGGACGCGCCCGGCAAGCCGCAGCGGCCGACCGAGTACCCGAAGAACATCCAGAAGCCGAACAAGGGTGGCGTCGGGGTGGACTTCGGCGTCAACACGCCCCAGGGCAACGTGATCAACTACGTCCGGGACGAGATGCGGGACAAGGGCCTCTGCGTCGAGAGCGAGGCGGACGTCACCGACGCCAAGCCGCTCTGCTCCCAGGCGCTGATGGCCGGCGGCTACCGGATCCGCACCACCATCGACATGAAGATCCAGAAGGCGGCGGTCGAGACGGCCCAGCGCAGCGCGAAGGGTTCGGAACTCAACGGCCAGCCGAAGAACCTGATGGCGGCGGTGGTGGCGGTCGAGCCGAAGACCGGCCGGGTGCTCGCCTACTACGGCGGCGACAACGGCACCGGCACCGACTACGCCGGCAAGAACACCGACTCCAACGGCAACATCACCGGCGGCCACTCGCCGGGATCGAGCTTCAAGATCTACACCCTGGCGGCGGCACTGAAGGAGGGCAAGGCACTCGAGTCGCGCTGGAAGGGCCGGGCATTCACGCCGCCGGGCACCAAGTTCAAGGTCAGCAACGCCGGCGTGGACAACCCCTCCTGCGGCAACTCCTGCACGCTGAAGGTCTCCACGCTGAAGTCGCTGAACGTGCCGTTCTACCACGTCACCGAGGACATCGGGCCGGACAAGGTCATCCAGATGGCCCGCGACGCCGGGGTCAGCACCATCTGGCGGTCGGACACCAACCCGCCGAAGGCGTACGACCTCACCAAGAACGACCCGGAGAAGATCGCGCACCCCAACGGCCCGTTCTTCCACGTCGTCGGTTACGGCCAGTACCCGATCACCGTGCTGGACCACGCCAACGGCGTCGCCACCTTCGCCAACCAGGGCGTCTACCACAAGGCGCACTTCCTCTACAGCGTCGAGAAGCTGGACAAGAACACCGGCAAGTGGGTGAAGGTCCCCGGCGGCGGAGAGAAGCTGAAGGGCGAGCAGCGGATCCCGAAGGACATCGTGGCCGACGTGACCTCGGTGCTGGAGCAGTACCCGGCCCAGGTCAACCACCGGCTCGACAACGGCCGGAAGGCCGCCTCCAAGACCGGCACCTGGGAGCAGAAGCCGGACAGCCCGGAGAACGGCGACGCCTGGATGATCGGCTACACGCCGCAGATCGCCACCGCGGTCTGGGTGGGCAACGTCAAGGAGCGCAAGCCGCTCAAGATGAAGAACGGCACCCGGATCAGCGGCGGCAACCTGCCGGGCACCATCTGGGAACGGTTCATGGACGAGGCGCACAAGGCCAAGGACTGGGAGAAGCTCGACTTCCCGCCCGCGGCCAACGTGGGTGACCCGGAGTCCGGCAACGGCGAGCCCCCGCCCCCGCCGACGCCGCCGGAGAACCCGCCGGGCTGCCCGAACCCGCTGAACCCGTTCTGCCCGCGCGACGGCAACAACGGTGGCGGCAACGACGGTGGCGGCAACGACGGCGGCACGACCAACCCGTTCGACCCGCCACGCGGCGGAGGCGGTGGCCTGCTGCCCAGCACACCACCCCGCACCACAGCGGGCTACTGAGCCCAGGAACGCCGCCGGCGGCCGGAGAGATCCGGTCGCCGGCGGCGTTTCGGGTGCCCGCCACGACGTGAGAGGGGGCACGCGATGCCCGTTCGTGCGGCAGGATGCGGTTTCATGAGCGCGAGTGGAGTGGACGGCGACCCCGGTTCCCCACGCGGGCGGGCCCGGATCCCGGGCCGGTACGGCGACCCGGCGCGGGCGGACGACGCGTACCGCCGATCCGGCGGTGAGCCACGCGGGCCCAGCGGAACGGGCGGCCCGGCAGCCCAGGCACCGACGGGCCGGGCCCCCATCGGCGGACGGGCCCCGGTCGGCGGCCCCGGCCGGGCTCCGGTTCCGGCGCCACCCGCCTCCGGTGGCCCGACCGGCCGGGCGACGGTCGGGTCCGCGCCGATGGGCGCGGCGCCGGCCGGGCGGGCCCGGGTGGGTTCGGCGACGGGTGGCCGGGCGTCGGTGGCCCGGGCCGGCGTGCCGTCGGCCGTCGGCGGACCGGGAGGGCCAGCCGGGCCGACCGGTCCGGGTGGTGGCCGGCGCGGCGCGGGCGGCCCGGCCCGGGCAGGCAAGCGGAAGCGGAAACGGTTGAACACGCTGATCGCCGGATTCGCGGTCCTCATCATGCTGGCCGGGCTCGGCGTCGTCGGTTTCACCTGGTACTCCACCCGGGTGGTGCTGCCCAACGAGGTGCCGCTGCCGCTCTCCACCACCGTGTACGCCGAGGACGGCAAGAACATCGTGGCGAAGCTGGGCAGCGAGAACCGGACGTTCGTCACCATCGACCAGATTCCACAGCACGTGCAGGACGCGGTGGCCGCGGCCGAGGACCGGAACTTCTACAAGCACTCGGGCGTGGACTACAAGGGCATCGCCCGGGCCGCGTGGAACAACTTCACCGGCGGCGACAAGCAGGGCGCCTCGACGATCACCCAGCAGTACGCCCGCAACGCGTTCGACAACCTCCAGGACGACACGTACGGCCGGAAGGTGAAGGAGGCGATCCTCGCCTCCAAGCTGAACGACAAGTACACCAAGCCGCAGATCATGCAGCACTACCTCAACGTGATCTACTTCGGCCGGGGCGCGTACGGCATCGAGGCGGCGGCGCACACCTACTTCAACAGCTCCGCGGCGGAGCTGACCCCGGCCCAGGGCGCGGTGCTCGCCGCCCTCATCAAGCAGCCCGTCGCCAGCGAGACCCACAAGGGCTACGACCCGGCGGTCAATCCGACCGACGCGCAGGCCCGCTGGCAGTACGTGATCGACGGCATGGTCGCCGAGGGCTGGCTGGGGGTTCCCGGCCGGCCGGACCGCCCCACCGAGTACCCCAAGGTGCTACCGCCGCCGAAGGACGGCAACGGATTCGGCGTGAAGACCCCGAGCGGCAACGTGGTCAACTACGTCCGGCAGGAGCTGGAGCAGTGGGGAATCTGCTCCGACTCCGGCGCGCCGGGAAAGCCGGCCTGCGTCGACGAGCTGCGCGACGGTGGCTACCGGATCAAGACCACCATCGACTGGAAGCTGCAGAAGGCGCTGGAGGCAGCGGCCCAGCCGGACAAGAAGGGCTCGGTGCTGTACGGGCAGCCGAAGAATCTGATGGCGGCGGCGGTCTCCATCAACCCGCGCAACGGCCGGGTGCTCGCCTACTACGGCGGGGACAGTGGCGCCGACTTCGACTACGCGGGCAGGAACACCGACGCCACCGGCGACATCGTCGGCGGGCACCCGCCGGGCTCGTCGTTCAAGGTGTACACCCTGGCCGCCGCGATCGACGCCGGCATCTCGGTCAAGTCGCACTGGGACGCCACCCCCTTCAAACCGAAGGGATTCAAGGACAAGGTGCAGAACGCCGGCCGCGGCGCGGGCGTGTGCGGCAAGTGGTGCACCCTGGAGGAGTCGACGATCCGGTCGTACAACGTGCCGTTCTTCCACGTCACCGAGGAGATCGGCCCGGACAGGGTGGTCGAGATGGCCAAGCGGGCCGGGGTCCGCACCATGTGGACCGTCGATCCGCCCAAGCCGTACGACCTCACCGCGTCCGAGCCGGCGGAGCTCGCGCCGACCAGGTTCGACCGGGTGGTGGGCTACGGCCAGTACCCGATCACCGTGCTCGACCACGCCAACGGGCTGGCCACCCTGGCCAACGACGGCAAGTACAACAAGGCGCACTTCGTCCTGTCGGTGGAGAAGCAGGACAAGACCACCGGCGAGTGGGTCAACGTGCCGGGAGCCGGGGAGCAGCTGCACAAGGACGGCGGGCAGCAGCGGATCCGGCCGGAGATCGCCCGCGAGGTGACCGCGGTGCTGAAGGAGATCCCCGAGAAGAACAACGCCAACCTGGACGACGGCCGGGACGCGGCCGGCAAGACCGGCACCTGGGAGCACAACGGCACGCCGCGCAACGCGCACGCCTGGATGGTCGGGTACGACAAGAACGTCGCCACCGCGGTCTGGGTCGGCAGCCGGGACGCGAAGAAGCCGACGATCGTCGACGACGACGGCAACGACATCGGTGGCAGCAGCTTCCCGGCCAAGCTGTGGAAGCGGTACATGGACGCCGCGCTGAAGGGCAAGGGCGGTTCCGACCTGCCCAACGTCACCGGGATGGGCGACGCGGAGGCCGGCAACGGCACCGAGCCGGCCCCGCCGTCGCCGCCGCCCACCCAGCCGTCGCTGCCGCCGGGCTGCCCGGACCCGCTGAACCCGCTCTGCCCGCCCGACGGCGGAGACAACGGCGGCGGGACACCGACCTTCCCGACCCTCCCGGCCACCCCACCGCCGCCCGACAACGGCGGGACCGGCGGCGGGCTGTCGCCCGCCACCCCGCCCCGCACGACCGAGCGGTACTGACCCCGGGAACGCCGCCGGGCGGCCGGTGTGGCCGTCCGGCCGCCGGCGGCGTTCCGGGTACGACAACTCGGGCGGGACGGGACGCGGAGCCCGCCCGTACGGCAGGATGCTCCTTCATGAGCACGCAGTCGACGCCCGGCATCGACGAGTCCGGTGCCCCCGACCACCCGTCCCGCTCCGACGGGTTCGTCCGGGGGCTCTCCGGCCTGATCGGGGGCCCGCTGGGCGACCACGCGGCCACGCTGGACCGGCCGGCCGGCCGGGAGCGCCGATTCTGGACCGCCGCCCGGATCGTGCTGGCCCTGGTCTGCCTGACCCTGGCCCTGCACTGGGTGCAGAAGTCGCCGTGCCAGGACGGCGCCTGGCAGAACAACGTGCAGTACACCCGGTTCTGCTACACCGACGTGCTGGCGCTCTACTACGCCGAGGGGCTCAACGAGGGGAAGGTCCCCTACCGCGACCACCCCGTCGAGTACCCGGTGCTGACCGGCTACCTCATGGGCGCGCTGGGCCTGCCCGTGCACGCGCTCGGCGCCGGCGACCCCGAACTCAACCAGGGCCAGTGGTTCTACAACCTCAACGCGCTGGTGCTCGGCGCGCTGGCGGTGGCCACCGTCGCGGTCATCCTCGCGCTGCGCCGCCGCAGACCGTGGGACGCCGCGCTCTTCGCGCTCGCGCCCGCGCTGCTGCTCACCGCCACGGTCAACTGGGACCTGCTGGCCATCGGGCTGGCCGCGTTCGGGCTGCTCGCCTGGGCGCGCAGCCGCCCCGCCCTGGCCGGCGCCCTGCTCGGCCTGGCCGGGGCGGCCAAGCTGTGGCCGCTGTTCATCCTCGGCCCGGTGCTGGTGCTCGCCCTGCGGGCCGGGCGGCTGCGCGCCGCCCTCACCGCCATCGGCAGCGCCGTCGTCGCCGTGGTGGTGGTCAACCTGCCGGTGGCCATCCCGTACCGGGAGAACTGGGACCGGTTCTTCGAACTGAACACCGAGCGCGCCATCGACTGGGGCACCCTCTGGTACATCGGCCGCTACCTGGACAACAAGGTGGGCAGCCCGGATCCGACCGCCCTCGGCCCGTTCGAGTGGCTCAACGTCAACATCCCCACCCTGAACGTGTTGACGTACGCCCTCTTCGGGCTGGCCTGCCTCGGGGTGGCCGCGCTGGCGCTGGCGGCGCCGCGCCGCCCCCGGCTCGCCCAGCTCGCGTTCCTGGTGGTCGCCGCGTTCCTGATCTTCAGCAAGGTGTGGTCGCAGCAGTTCGTGCTCTGGCTGCTGCCGCTGGCCGTGCTGGCCCGCCCGAAGTGGGGTGCCTTCCTGGCCTGGCAGGCCGCCGAGGTCTGCTACTTCGCGGCCTTCTACGGGGAACTGCTCGGCGCGGCCACCGCCCGACCGGTGTTCCCGGAGGGAGTCTTCGTGCTCGCGGCCACCCTGCGGCTGACCACCGTGGTGGTGCTCTGCGCGCTGGTCATCCGGGACATCATGCGCCCGGAGCTGGACGCGGTCCGCGACACCTACCCGGACGACCCGGACGGCGGGGTGCTCGACGGCACCCCGGACGCCGGGTGGCTCGACCACTGGCGACACCGACCGGCCCAGCCCACGCCCGAGCCGGTCAGCCCCTAGGTGTGCCCGGTCCCGAGGTCGCAGCCGGCTGACTGCCGGCGCTACTGCCAGCTGGCGGTGTCGGGGTCGATGCCGTGGGCGCGTGCGCTGGCGTCGATGCTCCGCCGGAACCATGTGGCGAGGCCGGCGCGGATGCCGTCGTAGTGGGCAGCGAACGCCGGATCGGTCTCGAACATGCGGCCGAGACAGACCTGCATCTGCCTGGTGAGGGGAAAGTACGAAGCGAACACCTCACGATGCCGCTCGACGAGTTGATTCGCTTCCGGGCTGCCGGGGACGACACCGGCGTCCATCGCGTCCCCGAGGGCACGGTCGAGGTCGGCGACGGTGTCGGCGATGGCCTGCCATTCCTCCGGACTGCGAGCGGCTGAGCGTTCGGCGTACTGCTGCCACTGCGTGGTGTCTCCGTAGCGCTGACGGGCTTGGGCGGGCCAGTCCGGGTTCCACTGGGGGCCGAAGATCGCGGCCTGCTGCTCGACGGTCAGCAGCAGGCCGCGCTCGTGGGCGGCGATCATCCGATCCAGGCCGGCGCGGAGCTGCTGGAGGCGGTCGATCCGGTGGGCGACCTGGGCGCGCTGCGCACGCAGTGCGTCGGGCACGTCCACGGTCGAGTCGTCCAGGATGGCCTGGATCCTGTCCAGGCCGAGGCCGAGCTCCCGGTAGACGACGATGCGGTGCAGGCGTTCCAGATCGCCGGCGGTGTAGAGCCGGTATCGGGCAGTCGTACGCAGCGACGGTCGCGCCAGACCGATGTCGTCCCAGTGGTGCAGCGCGCGGACCGTCACGCCCAGCCGGGTCGAGACCTGACCGACGGTGAGGCCGTCGGCGTCAGTGACATCAGACATGCTCCGCACTGTCGCCGCGACCGCCGCCGGGTGGGGTGATCCCGATGGCTTCAAGGTTCCGCGCCTCGTGACTGGCTGGATCAACGGGCTTCGCCGCGGTGAAGACGATCCGCGCCTTCTCGGGCGTGACCACCTCCACGTCGCGGGTGTTCCAGGGAGTGTCCCGTGGACCGTCGACCGAGTCCGGGCTCAACGCACGGCAGGCCTCGACGACGGACTCGACCTGGCTGAGCACGCACGCGAAGCTGGCGCTCATCGCCGGTGCCTGCGCCGGAACGTTCGCCGCCGAGACGAGGAGCACGTCCTGGAACGCCCACCGGCGCAGATGCACGAGCGTGCCGGGGATGCTGAACAGCTCGAAGAACCCGAGCCCACGAACCCAGAAATCCACCGACGCCGCCAGATCGCCCGTGGGGATGGTCACGAACGCGGGCATTCCGTAGATGCCCCGGAACGGCTCCGGCGCAACCGCGTCCGGGCCGGGAGCGGGCACGGGACTGATCTCGAAGGCGTTGTAGTGGTCGCTCATGTGCCCCACCCTCCGGCCTCACGCAACGTAAGGGTCAAGCCGGATCGCGGACCCGGGTGGTTTCCCCGCATCCCCACCGCACCGGGCGCCGCTCAGAGACGGAAGACCACCACCTGGCCGATCTCCTCGCGGGTGATGTCGAGCCCGTCCACCGGCGCGTCGATGGTGATCTCCCACGGCGTGCCGGCCACCTGGTCGCGCACCAGCAGCACGTTGCGCACCCCGAGGGTGCGCAGGTAGTCGACGCTGGTCTGGTCCGGGAAGGCGACCGACACCCGGCGCACCTCGTCGAGCTGGTGCGGGGTGAAGCCGCTACCTCCGTTGACCACGTCCTGGAACCGGCTGGTCGACCAGAGCATCACCGGCTGGTCGAGGCCCTGGTTGCTGGGCAGCACCAGCAGCGGGCCGTCCACCGTCCGCATCGCGGCCGGCTGCGGTGGCACCACCGGGTGCGGGGTGGTGTTCAGCCCCTCGACGATCACCAGCAGCAGCGGCACCAGCGTGGCCAGCCGCAACCCCGGGCTCGGCCAGGACGGGATCCGCTCGGCGGAGATCTCGCGAACCCGGGCGGCGAACGCGCTCACCGCACCGGCCGCGAGCAACCCGAGCAGCAGCGTGGTCCAGAGCATCAGCCGGCCGGGCGTCCGCAGGCCGTTCCAGCCCGGAAGGTGCTCGAAGAGCGGCACGTAGGTGAACGTGCCGTCGAAGAACCGGGTGCCCATGGCGAGCACCATGGTCACCACCACCCCGGCGAGCAACAGCAGCCGGTGGCGCAGCTTCCAGACCGAGAAGAAGAGCCCGCCGATGGCGAGCGCGTAGAGCACGTAGCCGGGCAGCAGGGTCATCTCCGGGTGCCACGGCAGCGTGGCGCGGGCACCCTCGTGCAGGCTTCCCCACACCCGGGACTCAGCCGGCGCGGTCAGGAAGCCGACGGCCGGCGGCGAGAACATGCTGATGTCACCGATGCTGCGCTCCGCCTGCGGGTGCAGCTGCGCCACCTTGAAGTAGGGCAGCGCCATCAACAGGCCGACCGCGGCGAAGAGCGCCCCGCCGACCAGGTCCGCCTGGAACAGTTGGCGCCCGAACGGACGCTTCTCCGGCCGGATCACCCAGCGGCGCAGGAACCAGGTCACGGCCGCGACCACGACCGTCCCGCCGAGAACGTACGCGAACGGCAGCCCGATGCCGAAGCCGAGACTGAGCTGCCAGGCCGCCACCGACCAGCCGGCGTACACCCAGCCGACGCGCCGGTGCTCGGGGCGGTAGCCGTGGCGGAGCGAGTATCCGTGCCCGCGGGCCAGCATGGCCAGTGCCAGCGGGATGCCGCCGTTGGAGACCACGTGCAGGTGGCCGGCCTGGGCCAGCAGCCACGGCGCGTAGGTGTAGCTCACCCCGGCCACCGCCGCGCCGATGCGGCCCGCGCCGAGCTGCCGGGCCAGCGCGTACGCCCCGAGCGTGGCGAGCGCGTGCGCCAGCACGAACACGATGTTGTAGCGCAGGATGGCGGCCTCGGGGCCGGTGCCGAGCATCCCGGCCGGCGCGTAGCCGAGCAGGGTGTCGGAGAAGGCGAAGCTCCACGACTCGGGGAAGAACGTGTTCGCGTGCCACAGCTGCGCCGGGTAGGTCAGCAGGATGTGCCCCGACCACGCCATCTGCCAGGCCTGCAGGCTCGGGTCCCAGTAGTCCTGCGGCAGCGTGTGGCGCGGGTAGCGCAGGGTCGGCCAGGTCAGCAGGACGGCCAGCAGCAGCGACCCCACGGTGGCCAGGGTCCACTCGTGGATCAGGCCCCGGCCGATCGCCCGCCCGATCCGCCTGACCCGGGTGGGCACCGGCTCGGGAGCCGGCGCGAAGGCGGCGAACGGGTCGGCCTCGGCGTCCTTGTCGGCGGCGCGCTCGCCGGATCCGTCCTTGTCGCCGGGGCTCTTGCCGGATCCGTCCTTGCCGCCGGTCTCGCCGGATCCGTCCTTGGCGCCGTCGGTCCTGCTCGCTCCGCTCTTGCCGGCGGCGGCCCCGCCCGATCCGCTCTTGCCGTCGTCGGTCTCGTCGTCGGCGGTGTTGCCCGGTCCGCTCCCGCCGGCCGCGGTGCTGTCGGGCTTGTCGGACTCGCTCCCGCCATCCGAGCCCGTGCCGTCCGCGTCCTTGGCTTCGGCGGTCCGGCTGGATCCGGTCGTGTTGCCGGACTCGGCCTTGTCGCGCTCGGCCCTGCCGTCGGCGCTCGTGCCGTCCGCGCTCTTTCCGTCGTCGGTCTTGTCGGACGTGCCGCCGGTGTCCTTGGTCGTGCCGTCCGCCTCCCGCGCGCCGGTGCCGCTGCCGGGACCGGTCCCGCCGGCTGCGGACTTCTCCGCCGCCGCGCGGTCGGCGTCGCCCCTGGCGCCGGGCGCGTCGGTCGGCTGCGCTCCGCCGGCGGCGGACTGGTCCGTCGTCATGCCGCCGGGCTCTCCGTCCCGAGCTGCTTACGGAGGAAGGCGATGTCGGCCGCCTGGCCGGTCACCCCACCGGGGGTCTCCACGATCACCGGTGCGCCGGCCGCGCGGATGACCGCGACCACCAGCTCCGGGTCGATCGTGCCGCCGTCGAGGTTGTCGTGCCGGTCCTGGCCGGAGCCGAACGCGCCCTTGGAGTTGTTGGCGTGCACCAGGTCGATCCGGCCGGTGATCGCCTTGACCCGGTCCACCAGCCCGAGCAGTTCCTCGCCGCCGGCATGCGCGTGGCAGGTGTCCAGACAGAAGCCGACGCCGTAGTCGCCGACCGCGTCCCACAACCGGGCGAGCGCGTCGAGCCGGCGGGCGCAGGCGTTGTCGCCACCGGCGGTGTTCTCGATCAGGACCGGTACGCCGAAGCCACCCGACTCCGCCGCGTACGCGAAGGTCTTGCGCCAGTTGTCGAAGCCCACCGCGAGGTCGTCACCGGCGTTGACGTGCCCGCCGTGCACGATGAGGCCCTTGGCGTCGATCGCCGCGGCCGCCTGCGCGTGCCCGAGCAGGAGCTTGCGGCTCGGGATCCGGATCCGGTTGTTGAGGGTGGCGACGTTGATGACGTACGGCGCGTGGACGTAGAGGTCGACGTCGGCGGCCCTCAGCCGCTCCGCGTCCTCGCGGGGCTTCGGCGCCTTCCACCCCTGCGGGTCGGAGAGGAAGAACTGCACGGCCTCGGCCGCTCGGGCGGTCGCCTCCGCCAGCGGGTCGGTCGGATCGACGTGTGCTCCGATACGCATGCAGGGGAGCCTACGTCGCGTCCCCGACAACCGGGGTGACGCCCGCCGCCGATTCGCCCTGCCCGCGTCACCGGACGGTTCGGCGATCGTTGAGGGGAGTGGGATCGACGGTCGGCTCTCCGACAGGTCGTGGCGCGCGTCGTGGCGTCCGCTGCCGCAGACCGTCGCCAGAGCGGGGCAGCCCCCGTCGTGCGGCCCGGCGCGACGGGGGTCAGCCCCACCGGCGATCGGCGTCCGAAGGCCCGGAAAAAGAATTGTCGGAGATTTAGCCATTTACCCCGACAAGCGGCGAGTACCGACGTATCGTCGGTAACAACATGATAAAGCTCCGCGGGGCGTCCCCGGTCCAACCTCATCGGTGTGGTCGTTCCTCCCCAGGTCCCACCCAAGGAATGCGGACGGGACGCCCCGCGGCCTCGTTGACGGGGGCCGGCCACGACAGCACTGTCGTGGCCGGCCCCCGTCACCGCGTCCGGCGCCGGCCGCCGCGACCTGCCCGGACATGATCGTCCGGACCGGGTATCCTGGTGCGGTTGTCCGCGCCCGGGTTGGATCCCCCGACTCCGGAGCGGGCCACGACGCACGACCTCCTGCCACGGAAGGACCGTGGCCGCTTAGCCCACAGGAGGTGAGCACGTCTTGCGTCATTACGAGATCATGGTGATCCTCGACCCCAGCCTCGAGGAGCGCACCGTCGCCCCGTCGCTCGACACGTACCTGAACGTGATCCGGACCGCGGGTGGCTCGGTGGAGAAGACCGACGTGTGGGGCCGACGGCGCCTCGCGTACGAGATCAACAAGAAGGCCGAGGGCATCTACGCCGTCATCGACCTGCAGGCGACGCCTGCGGCGGTGGCCGAGCTGGACCGTCAGCTGCGACTCAACGAGTCCGTGCTGCGCACCAAGGTCATCCGGCCGGAGATGCGCTGAGCATCCCCCGGTAACGCCCGGATCAGCCTCACCGGGCTGTCGGAGGGTTCTGAGAACCTGTACGGCAGAACGGATGAGTGCGCGAGGAGATGGTCATGGCAGGAGACACCACCATCACGGTCATCGGCAACCTGACCGATGACCCCGAGTTGCGGTTCACCCCCTCCGGTGCCGCGGTCGCCAAGTTCCGGGTCGCCTCGACGCCCCGGTTCATGGACAAGGCGTCCGGCGAGTGGAAGGACGGCGAGCCGTTGTTCCTCTCGTGCACGGTCTGGCGGCAGGCCGCCGAGCACGTCGCGGAGTCGCTCCAGCGCGGCACCCGCGTGATCGTGTCCGGCCGGCTGCGTCAGCGGTCCTACGAGACCCGCGAGGGTGAGAAGCGCACGGTCATCGAGCTGGAGGTCGACGAGATCGGCCCGTCGCTGCGCTACGCCACGGCGAAGGTGCAGAAGATGTCCCGCTCCGGCGGCGGTGGCGGCGGCTTCGGTGGCGGTGGTGGCCAGGGCGGCGGAGGCAACTTCGACGACCCCTGGGCCTCGGCTGCCCCCGCGCCCTCCCGTTCCGGTTCGGGCGGCGGAAACTTCGACGAGGAGCCCCCGTTCTAATGGCGCCGAGCGCCCGCGATCGCAAACCAGGAGCAAGAGCAATGGCCAAGGCTGCGGCACTGCGCAAGCCGAAGAAGAAGGTGAACCCGCTCGACAAGGACGGGATCACCTACATCGACTACAAGGACACCGCGCTGCTGCGCAAGTTCATCTCCGACCGCGGCAAGATCCGCGCTCGGCGGGTGACCGGCGTCACCTCGCAGCAGCAGCGGCAGATCGCCCGTGCGGTCAAGAACGCCCGTGAGATGGCGCTCCTGCCGTACACCGCGACGGCGCGCTGAGGGGAGGCACCGACATGAAGATCATCCTGACTCAGGAGGTGTCCGGCCTCGGTGCCCCGGGCGACATCGTGGAGGTCAAGGACGGCTACGGCCGTAACTACCTGCTGCCGCAGGGCTTCGCGATCGCCTGGACCAAGGGTGCGGAGAAGCAGGTGACGCTCATCAAGCGCGCCCGCTCCGCCCGGGAGATCCGCGACCTCGGCCACGCCAACGAGGTCAAGGACCAGCTCGAGGGCCTCAAGGTCAACCTGAAGGCCCGCGCCGGCGACGGCGGCCGGCTCTTCGGCTCGGTCACCCCGGCCGAGATCGTCGACGCCGTCAAGGCCGCCGGCGGTCCGGTCCTCGACCGCCGCCGGCTGGAGCTGCCCGGTCACATCAAGTCGATCGGCTCCTACCCGGTGCGCATCAAGCTGCACCCCGAGGTGACCGCCAAGTTCGACCTCAACGTCGTCCAGGGCTGACACCCACCAGCACCACGGCAGGGCCTCGCACCGATCGACCGGTGCGGGGCCCTGCCGCTTTCCGTACGTGCCACGCCGGTTCGGCCGTCCATCTGGCGGTGTGCGGCCAGCTCGCCGCCGTGCGACGTGACCCCGTACGGGCGGCGGGCGCGGGGCGTCAGCCGATCGGCTGGCCGGTCACCGCGCTGATCATCACCGTGGACAGACCACCACCCACCACCGCGGCGGCCAGCGCCACCGTGGTCGACCGCCAGGTGGTCCCCACCCGACGCAGCAGCAGCGCCACCACCAGGCTGCTCGCCAGGGCCAGCCCGAAACGCGGCATGCCCTCCAGCATCGAACCGAGCGCCCGGGCACGCGGCGAGTCGCAACCACCGCCGCTGATGTCGGTGACACAACCGGCCGGCGCCTGGCCGTCGAGGGTCAGTAACCAGAAGAAGACCATCACCGCCGGCAGCAGGTAGCAGGCGGCGGTGTAGAGCAGCGGCCGCAGCGAACCGCCCTCATCCGGGTCGAGCAGGTCGTCCTCGAGACGCCGCGTCCAGGCTCCCGCGCCCGCCGGCCGGGCCTGTCGTACGGCCGCCGGCGAGCCAGCCCGCGGCGTGCCGACCGGATCGACGCGCCGGCGTGGCGCGGAGCGTGGGCGTGGCGCGGTGTAGCCGACCACCGGCGAGCGTGGGGCCGACACCGGCGCGTCCACCCACCGGGGATCGTCGCCGGCCAGCCGGGTGCCGGACCAGAAACCCTGCTCCGGCCCGTCCTGCCCCCGCCACGACCAGGTCCCGGCGGAGCCGTCGGAGCGCGGCGGCGTCGTCCGGTCCCACCCGTCGTCGCGGTACCGGTCCCACTGGCCGGTGCTGTCGGCGGATTGGTACCACTGGCCGGTGCTGTCCGGCTCGTCCCACCGGCCGGTGCCCGACGCCCGGTCCCAGCGGTCGGTGCCGGTGGCCGGCTGCCACGCGTGCATCCCCGAGGCGTCCCACGGATCCACCGCCGGGCGGTACGCCGGCTCGTCGGGTTCCGCGCTCCGCTCCCACGGGTCGACGGTCGGCCGGGCCGAGGACTCCGCCGACGCCCGTCGGCCTCGCCGGGACGGCCGCTCCAGCTCCGGCTCGACGGTGGCGCCGGTGGTTTCCTCCTCGCCGCCGGACCAGATCACCTGCTGCTGGCGCGACGGCGTGCGGCGCGGGCGGCTCTGTGGCGGGACTCCGGAGACCGGATCGTCGTCGGCGCGGCGGCTGCCCACGTAGCCCTGCTCCTGCGGGCGGTCGAAGGTCCACTCGCGGGTGTGGTCCGACGCGGGGGCGGCCTCGATCGCCGGCACCTCCCGCCAACTGGTCTCCGCTACGCGGCGCCAGCCGGTGGTGCTCTCGCTCGCCCGCCAGTCACCCGTGGACTCGGAAGCCCGCCAGTCGCGAGCGGGCTCGCCCGTCCGCCAGTCGCCCGTGGCGTCGGTCGTCCGCCAGCCGCCGCCGGAGGAGGGTGGGTCGGCGTCGTCGTCGTCCGGAGCGGCGTGCCGGCCACCACCGTCGGCACTGCGTACGCCCGACTCCAGTGCCCAGCGTGGCAGGTAGGTGTCGACCGGCTCCTGCTGGCCGCGTTCGATCGCCCGGCGGCGGCTTGGCGTCCGGTAGCCCTCGACGTCAGCGGAGTAGGGATCCGCCGGGAGCGGACCGGCGGGATCGTCCCAGCGGGCGACCGACCGTCGCTCGCGCGGACCATCCTCTCCGCGTCCCCAGTCCCGGTAACTCACGGCCGGAGCGTGACCCTTCTCAACCGATAGCGCAATCCGCTGTCCAGGTGTAGCCGTTCGCTGGAGATAGTACGGGACGATCGACCCACGGGATCGACCGAAAACTTCCCGCCCACAGGGTGTGGATCGCGTTTTCCCAGGTCAGAGCCGTATGGCCAGGAATTCCCCAGCCGTTGTCCACAGCCTGTGCACACCCTGCGCACATGCTCGCCCACCAGCGTCCACAGGTTGTCCCGAGGCTCGTCCACCGGGGCTGTTGAGTGCCTGAGCTCGGTTTCCGTATGGTTACCCCCCGACCGACCGCGAGATGACCCCCGATCGACCCGGCCGGTCGGGAGATTGTCGTACCCCGGCGGTAGAGCTGGATGAGGATCCGACGCAGTGGAGGGGGGCCCGGTGTCGGTCACCGATGACATGCGGTCGGAGTCGCGCGCCGGAGGGCCGCCGCCCGCCCCGGCGCAGCCCGACGGGCAGTTCGACCGCACCCCGCCGCAGGACGTCGCCGCCGAGCAGTGCGTGCTGGGCGGCATGCTGCTCTCCAAGGACGCGATCGCCGACGTTGTCGAGATCCTCAAGACCAACGACTTCTACCGGCCGGTGCACGCCACCATCTTCGACACCATCCTGGAGATCTACGGCCGGGGCGAGCCGGCCGACTCGATCACGGTGGCGGCGGCGCTGGCCGACTCGGGCGACCTCGTGCGGGTGGGCGGCGCTCCCTATCTGCACACCCTGATCGCCAGCGTGCCGACCGCGGCGAACGCCGCGTACTACGCGCGGATCGTCAGCGAGCGGGCGGTGCTCCGGCGGCTGGTCGAGGCCGGCACCAAGATCGTGCAGCTCGGCTACGGCACCGCCAACGGCGGCAGCCGGGACGTCGACGACATCGTCGACCTCGCCCAGCAGGCCGTCTACGACGTCACCGAGCGCCGGGTCAGCGAGGACTTCGCCGTCCTCGCCGACATGCTCCAGCCGACCCTCGACGAGATCGAGGCGGTGGGCGCCCAGGGCGGCGTGATGACCGGTGTGCCGACCGGCTTCACCGATCTCGATCGGCTGCTCAACGGCCTGCACCCGGGGCAGCTCATCATCGTGGCAGGCAGGCCCGGCTTGGGCAAATCGACCGCAAGTATGGACTTTGCCCGAAATGCTGCTATTCGGGCCAACCAGGCGGCGGCCATCTTCTCGCTGGAAATGAGCAAGGTCGAGATCGTCATGCGACTGCTCTCGGCCGAGGCCCGGGTACCGCTGCACGTGCTGCGCAGCGGTCAGCTCTCCGACGACGACTGGACCAAGCTGGCCCGGTGCATGGGCGAGATCAGCGAGGCGCCGCTCTTCGTCGACGACACGCCGAGCATGAACCTGATGGAGATCCGGGCCAAGGCGCGGCGGCTCAAGCAACGGCACGACCTGAAGATGATCGTGGTCGACTATCTCCAGCTGATGACCTCGCCGAAGCGCACCGAGAGCCGTCAGCAGGAGGTCGCCGACCTGTCCCGGGGCCTCAAGCTGCTGGCAAAGGAGGTCGAGTGCCCGGTCATCGCGGTAAGCCAGCTGAACCGTGGCCCGGAGCAGCGCACCGACAAGCGTCCGCAGTTGTCCGACCTCCGAGAGTCGGGCTGCTTGACCGCCGAGACTCGGCTGATTCGCGCCGACGACAACTCAGAGGTCACGCTTGGCGAGATGCTGACCTCCGGGGCCAGGGACATTCCGGTCTGGGCGCTTGACGACAGCCTCCGCTACACGCCGCGCACCATGACGCATGTCTTTCCGAGTGGCACACGTGAGGTCTTCCGGATGACGTTGGCATCCGGGAAGCAGATCGACGCGACGGCCAACCACCCCTTCCTCACCTTCGGCGGATGGATGCCACTCGCCGAACTGACGTCAGGGACTCGGCTGGCCACGCCCAGGCACGTACCACCACCACTTGAGATCCGGCCGTGGGCAGAGGCCGAGGTCGTGCTGCTGGCACACCTCCTCGGCGACGGCTCGTTCGTACGTCGTCAGCCGGTCCGATACGCCAGCCGCGATGAGATGAACCTCCAGGCGGTGTCGGAGGCGGCGAAGCACTTCGGCATCTCCACCGTGCGCGACGAATACGAGGCCGCCAGAGTGACGACCCTTCGGCTGCCCGCGCCGTACCGCCTGGCTCGCGGCCGGCGCAACCCGGTCGCCGAGTGGTTGGACGGGCTGGGCCTGTTCGGGCTCAGGTCGCACGAAAAGTTCATTCCGCAGGGAGTCTTCGGTCTGCCAAAGGAGCAGATAACCATGTTCCTGCGGCATCTGTGGGCGACTGACGGCTCGGTGACGGTCAACAGGTCAGGCCGCGGCGGCAGGGTGCACTTCTCCTCGACGAGCCGCAGGATGCTCGAAGACATCTCACGCCTTCTGCTCAGGTACGGCATCACTGCCCGACTGAAGGCCATACCCGTGACGCATCACCGCCCCCAGTACACCCTCGACATCTCCGGGCGGGACGACCAGTTGCGCTTCCTGCGCGAGATCGGTGTGCACGGGGAACGGTCCCGCAACTGCATTGACCTGCTCGCCTCGTTGGAGGCGATGGAGAGCAACACCAACGTCGACACCGTGCCCCGCGAGGTCTGGACCAGGGTCAGGCAGATCCTCGCGGAGCAGGGAGTGAGCCAGCGCGAGTTCGCCAGCGCGATCGGAACCCAGTTCTGCGGGAGTGCGCTGTGGAAGCGCGCGCCGAGTCGATCCCGGCTTGCCAAGATCGCCTCTGTCCTCGATGCCGCTGACCTCGACCTGCACGCGACGAACGACATCTTCTGGGATGAGATCGTATCGATCGAGTCGATCGGTGAGCGGGAGGTGTTCGACGCGACCGTGATGGGGACGCACAACTTCATCGCGAACGGCATCGCCACCCACAACTCGATCGAGCAGGATGCTGACGTTGTGATCCTGCTGCACCGGGACGACTACTACGACAAGGAGTCGCCACGGGCCGGAGAGGCCGATTTTATTGTTGCCAAGCATCGAAATGGCCCGACCGACACCATCACCGTCGCCGCGCAACTGCACCTGTCCCGCTTCGTCGACATGGCCATCGGCTAGGCCTCGTCGGCGCTCAGCCGAGCAGCGGGAACCAGCCGGCGACCTCGCCGAGTTCCAGCCGGTCGCGGTCGGTCAGCGGCAGCCGTCCGGTCGCCTTGAGCAGTCCGCCCGGCCGGCGGCGCGTACCGCGGTGCCCGATCCCTGGCCGCGCTCCGGCCCGCGCGGTTCGGGGCCTCCCGACGGTCTCCCGGTTGTCATGGGAGGCAGCGTCGCACGAGGGGCCCGGTTCGGCACGCCGACGTGCGCGACCGGGCCGGCGCGTCGCCGGCCCGGTCGGCTTCGGTGCTCAGCCGAACATCTCGTCGAGGAAGCTCTTGTGCTTCTTGCGCCGGTAGTGCCCGTGGTAGCCGTAGTGCTGGCCGTGGCCGCCGTAGGCCGGGGCCGGCGGGTAGCCGTGCGCGGGCGGCGGGGGCGGCGGCACCGCGCCGTAACCGGGCTGGTGCGGCGCGGGCGCGGGCGGAGGCGGCGGGTAGCCCCCTTGCGGCTGACCGGGCTGACCGGGCTGACCGGGCTGACCGGCTGGACCGGCGACGGCGTGCTGGCGGTTCCAGTTCGCCTCCGCCTCGAACAGCTTCTCCAGTTCGCCGCGGTCGAGGAAGATCCCTCGGCACTCCCCGCACTGGTCGATGACGACGCCGCTGCGTTCGTACTGGCGCATTTCTCCGTGGCACTTGGGACAGGTGAGGCTCATCACCCGACGGTACCCGGTCCGGTCACGCGGTCGCCGTCAGCGCCTCCGTGACCTCGTCGTCGGAGACCTCGTGGAAGTCGTCGTAGTAGGCGCTGACCGCCATGAACTCCGGCGGGTGCTGGGCGCAGACGACCTGGTCGGCCTCGGCGGAGAGCATCTCGTACGCCTCCTGCGAGCCGACCGGCACGGCGACGACCACCCGGCGGGCGCCCAGCCGGCGGGCGACCTCCACGGCGGCCCGGGCCGTGGCGCCGGTGGCCAGGCCGTCGTCGACGATCACGGCGGTACGCCCGGCGAGGCCCAGCGGTGGCCGGCCGGCCCGGTAGAGCCGCTCCCGCCGGTCCAGCTCGGCCTGCTCGCGGCGGGTGACCTCGGCGATGTCCTCGGCGCTGAGTCGGCTCGCCACCTGGTCGTTGAGCACCTGCACGCCACCCGGCCCAAGCGCGCCGAAGGCCACCTCGGGTGCCCAGGGCATGCCGAGTTTGCGTACCACCAGCACGTCCAGGGGCGCGCCGAGCCGTTCGGCGACCACCTCCGCCACCGGTACGCCGCCGCGCACCAGGCCGAGCACGATGACGTCCGGTTCGCCGATCAGGGCGGTGAGCCGGTCGGCGAGCATCCGGCCCGCCTCGGCCCGGTCGCGGTAGGTGGTCATGTTCCAGGTGTACGCCCTGCCGCCGTCCTTCGCCCGCCAGTTCGCGGAACCGGTCGGCCGGCCCGTGCGGCTCACTCGGGGTCGGCTCGCCGCGCCGACGCGAGCATCACGGTGACGTCGTGGCGGGCGAGTCCGCCGGCACCGGCCGTAGCGCGGGCGCCCAGACCAGGAACGCGATCGGATAGAGCAGGTAGCCGAACCGGGTGGACGGCATCAGCAGGATCGCGGCGAGCAGCCCGTACCCGCAGATCAGCGCGGTGGTGACGGCGCTGCGCGGCGGGCGGCGGGCGAGCCGGACGGCGATCGCCAGCCCGGCCGCGACGAGCAGCGCGGCGGCGATCAGCCGGCCGGCCGGCAGCGTGCTGGCGATCAGGTGCCCGGGGAAGGGGGACTGGGCGGGGCTGGTGACCAGGCCGTGGCCGAGCGGGAAGCGGAGCACGTTCTCGACCAGCGCGTCCCGGTCGACGAGCAGCACCGGCAGCAGCGCGGCGACCGGCAGGCCGATGGCGCCGGCCGCGACCCGCAGCCCGGCCCGGCGGGTCGCCCCCCAGACGATCAGGACGAGGGCGACCGGCCAGGCGAAGAGCTTCAGCGCGCCGGCGACGCCGACCGCGATGCCCGCCGCGCCGGGCCGGTCGGCGGCGGCGAGGGCGAGCGCGAGCAGGCAGAGCGTCAGGACGGGCAGGTCGTCACCGCCGGTGGCCAGGGTGAGCGCGCAGATCGGCAGTACGGTGGCCGCCTGCACGCCGCGCAGCAGTGCGCCGTCCCGGCCGGCGGTCCGGCCGCCCGGCCGGCGCAGCGCGCGGACCGCCAGGGCGAGGGCGATCGCGGTGCCGACCGCGAACCACACCCGGGCGTCGGTCCACCAGGTGTCGACGGCCGCCCGGGGCAGCCCGAACAGCGCCATGCCCGGCTGGTACGGGGTGTATCCGAGCAGTTGCTCGCCCGGTGGCAGGGCGGCGATCGCGTCGTGCCCGAGGTAGGGGGTGCCGGTGTCGACGAGCCGGCCGCCGGAGTGCTCGACCACCAGCACCTCCTCCTGCGCCCGGTCGGTACGCCCACCGGCCCGTTGCACGCTCTGCGCGACCAGCGGCAGCAGGGCGGTGGTGGTCCAGGCGAAGGCGGTGACCGCCCAGCGTGCCGGCAGCCCGGTCAGCGGTGACGCGGGTGACTGGCGGTGGAGCAGGAACTGGCCGGTGGCGGCGAGGGCGGCGAGGAGGTAGCCGACCGCGGCGAGGCCGCCCCAGGCCCGGTGCGGGAGCAGGGTGGAGGTGACGGCGGTGATCGCGGCGAAGGCGGCGGAGACGGCGTACAGCCCGAGGTCGAGGGCGAGGCCGCCGGCGGCGGTGTCCAGCTTCTGCCAGACGGGACGTCGGGTGGCGGGGGCGGCGGTCACGCGCGCCAGTCTGGCAGACCGCCGGCGGACGGCTCGCGGGCCGACGCGGTGGAGGTCGCGGGCGCGGATCCGGTTCAGGCGGGCAGGTGCCGGTCGGTGCGGCCGCGGCCGTTCTGCCGGCGGCCCGGGGCGAGCCGGATCACCGCGCCCGCGTCGTGCAGCGGGGCCGCCAGCGACCCGGGACTGCCGCCGGAGCCGCGTTGCAGAGCGGCCAGCAGGGTGCCGGCGGGCATCGGCCGGCCGAAGAGGTGGCCCTGCCCGGCGGCGCAGCCCAGCTCCCAGAGCGCGCGGCGCTGCGGTTCCCGCTCGACGCCTTCGGCCACGACGGCGAGGTCGAGGCTGCGCCCCAGGTCGAGGGTGGAGCGGATCACCGCGGCCGCCTCGGCCGAGGTCTCCATCTCGGTGACGAAGCTCCGGTCGATCTTCAACTCGTGCACCGGGATCCGGGAGAGCAGCGAGAGCGACGAGTAGCCGGTGCCGAAGTCGTCCAACGCCAGCCGGACGCCCTCGTCGCGAAGCCGGCTGAGCACCCGGTCGACCACGTCCAGCTGGCTGAGCGTGAGCGTCTCGGTCAGCTCCAGCACCAGCCGGTCGGGCGGCAGATCGTGCGCGCGCAGCCGGGCCAGCACCGAGCCGGGGAAGCGGGCGTCGAGCAGGCTGCGCGGGGAGACGTTGACCGCCACCGGCACGTCGAAGCCGGCGTCGCGCCAACTGCCCGCGGCGAGGAGCGCCTGGTCGAGGATCGCTTCGGCGAAGGCGGGAAGCAGGCCGGAGCGTTCCACCGCCTCCAGGAAGCGCAGCGGGTCGATCACGCCGTGCACCGGGTGGTGCCAGCGGGCCAGCGCCTCGGCGGCGGTCACCACGCCGGTGCCCAGGTCGACGATCGGTTGGAAGTTGACGCTGAACTCCTGGTCGGCCACGGCGCGGGGCAGCTCGCCGCCGAGGGCCAGCCGGCCGAGGTCGGCGGTGTCCCGGTTCGGGGCGTAGGTGGAGGTCCGCTGGCCGGCGCGCTTGGCCTGGTACATCGCCACGTCGGCGCGGCGCAGCAGTTCGGCCATCCCGCCGCTGGCCGGGGCGGCGGCGATTCCGCCGCTGGCCTCCACGCTGATCCGCATGCCGTCCAGGTCGAACGGTTCGTGCAGCGCGCCGAGCAGCGCCTCGGCCCGGTGCGCGGCCACCGCAGGCGCCGGCAGCCCGCGCAGCAGCACGGCGAACTCGTCGCCGCCGAGCCGGGCCACCAGGTCGCTGTCCTGGGCGGCGCCGCGCAGCCGGTCGGCGACCTGCACCAGCACCTGGTCGCCGGCGGCGTGCCCGAGGGTGTCGTTGACCTCCTTGAAGTGGTTGAGGTCGATCAGCACCAGGGCGGTCACCCCGTCGGCGTGCCGGGCGCTGAGCTGTTCGGTGCCCTCCTCCAGCAGATGCCGGCGGTTGGCCAGCCCGGTGAGCGGATCGTGGGTGGCGGCGTACGCGTGCTCGTCGGCGACCCGGGCCAGCTCGGCATACGCCTGCGCGTTGCGCACGGCGGTGCACAGGGCCGAGGCGAAGGTGCGCAGCGTGTACTGCTCGCGTTCGGAGAGCTGCACCGGCCCCCGGAACCGCAGCCGGAGCACGCCCACGTCGACCGCCCGGTCGTGCCCTTCCAACAGCATGGGGACGACGGTGCTGTCGACGCTGGTGGGCTGGCCGGCCGGCCCGTCGTACGTGATGCCGCCGCCGCCCCGGACGGTGCGACCGCCGTCGCGCAGTTCGATCTCCACCTCGTCGGCGGAGAAGAGTTCGGCGGCCTGGGTGACCGCGGTGGTGAGGACCTTGTCCAGGTCGACCACGTTCAGTGCGTCGGTGGTGCGGGCCAGCCGCTGCCACGCCTGCTGCTCGGTGCGGGTGCGGAACCGGGTGGAGTAGGCGAGGTGCAGGCTCAGCACGAGCGGCGGCAAGGCGAGCAGGAGTCGGGGATCCGCCTTGACGATGAGCAGGGTGCACACGGCGATGACGTACCGCACCGCGTATCCGGCCAGCCGCAGGTCGAGGTTGCTGCGGAACTGGCGGGAGATCCGGGTGTCGGAGGCCAGCGCGATGACCGGGATGGCGAGGAGTTCGTCCAGGAACACCGCGACGAGGTAGACGACGGCGAGCAGGCCGACCATCCGCAGCGCGTCGGCCGACTGCCAGGCGGCGTCGAGCAGCGCGAGCATGGACCCGGCGCCCCAGGCGACCACGATGTTCTTGCCGACGCCGAAGGCGATCTTGATCGGGGCGAGTCGGAAGGAGGCGATGGCGACGCCCACGCCGGTGCAGAGGACCACCCAGGGCGTGGGGGCGATGGCCACGCCGATGACGATCGCGGTCTCGTTCCAGCTGATCAGGTGGCTGGTCGACCGGACGCGGATCCGCGCCTTGACGAGCGTGCCCACCGCGATCATGAAGACCAGCATCACGAGGGTGCCGACGTCGTTCCCGGACCGTGGTGCGGCCGACGTCAGGGCGAGCCGCAGCGAGTCCAGCGCGACGATCGCGGCGACAACGACGACGAGACCGACGAGCAGCCGCAGCTGCCGATCGGTCTCAGTGTCGCGTCGCCTGAAAAGAGTCACTCCACTCCCGGGTGACCGCCCGCACCTGCTGGCAGCCTACCGCCGGGAAGCCGGGAGAGCTCCGGACGATTTCAGCCCCAGTCGTTGCCGCGCATGCCGCTGCCCCTTCCGTTCACACGCGAGAGTCGCATTTAGCCGGACGTGTCGTCTGGCTGATGAAACGGAGCTTAAGTGAAGAAGGGCATGGTTAGCAGTGATAAATGTCGGTATCCTCAACATTAGCTAATACCATGCCTAATGGTGACGTTCTGTCGACCAGATATGCGCGGAGAGCATATGGATGTTCTCTCCTTCGCAGTCGATCCGTCGCGCAATGTGCCGCCCGGCCGCGAGTCCTTGGAAAGATGGTCCCCGTCCCTCCAGTCTGCGGGCAAGGCGGCGTCGGCTCATCGTCGTTTCGGCCGGTGTCGGGCTTCCCGGGCCGGCCCGAGACCCCGGGCGATCATCTTTCGACCCCGCTGACCAGCGGCAATGCTGCAACTTGCAGGAAGTGAGTTGCGTTCGGGTCACGTGCTCGACGAATTTTGTGGAGATTCACGTGGTTGGCCACCTCCCCCACCCGCGCGACAATCGCTAACGGGAACGGATACCCGGCCGGTGAGCGCTTCTCGCAATGGTCCGGTAACAGCTGGATGGCCCCTCGTCATCCGCGGAATGACGAACGTCGTTCGGTAAGCCCGTCGACGGCGCGGTTCCGCCGCCGCCGAATCCACGGAATCCGGCACGCCCGAATGCCGAGCGGATATGTCGTCCACTCCCCATCCGGTGAGCGGGTGCGGCGCCCTGCTTCCCCGCCGCCCGATAGGCTCGCCCCCGTGACCGAACCCGCGCAGCTCACCCACGTCGACCCGGCCGGCGCGGCCCGCATGGTCGACGTCTCCGCCAAGCCGGTCTCCGGCCGGGAGGCCGTCGCCGCCGGCCGGCTGCGGACCACCCCCGAGGTGGTCGACCTGCTGCGCCGCGACGGGCTGCCCAAGGGCGACGCGCTCGCCGTCGGGCGGCTGGCCGGCATCATGGGCGCCAAGCGCACCCCCGACCTGATCCCGCTCTGCCACCCGATCGCCCTGCACGGGGTGACGGTCGACCTGACCCTCACCGACGACACCGTGGAGATCACCGCGACCGCCCGCACCGCCGACCGGACGGGCGTGGAGATGGAGGCGTTGACCGCGGTGGCCGTCGCCGGGCTGGCCCTGGTCGACATGGTCAAGGCGGTCGACCCGGCGGCCAGCGTCGACGCGGTCCGGGTGCTGCGCAAGACCGGCGGCAAGACCGGTGAGTGGCTCCGCCCGGAGGGCCGGCCGTGATCCGCGCCCGGGTGGTCGTGGCGTCCAACCGGGCCGCCGCCGGCGTGTATGCCGACACCAGCGGCCCGCTGCTCGTCGCCGGCCTGCGCGCGCTCGGCTGCGAGGTGGCCGAGCCGGTGGTGGTGCCCGACGGCGAGCCGGTCGGCGCGGCGCTGCGCGCGGCGGTGGCCGACGGGATGGACGTGGTGGTCACCAGCGGCGGCACCGGCATCAACCCGTCGGACCGGACCCCGGACGTGACCCGGGCGCTGCTCGACTACGAGATTCCCGGCATCGCCGAGGCGATCCGGGCGCACAGCCGCGACAGGGTCCCCGCCGCGGCGCTCTCCCGCGGGCTGGCCGGCGTCGCCGACCGCACCCTCGTGGTCAACCTGCCCGGCTCCACCGGCGGCGCCCGCGACGGGCTCGCCGTGCTCGGCCCGATCCTCCACCACGCGGTCGACCAGATCCGCGGCGGCGACCACTGAGCCGCCCCGAGGCCGGCCGCCCGGATAGGCTCGGCCGGTGAGCACGGACACCGCATCCGCCGCCGGCCGGGTCACCGCGCCGCCGCCGGCCGGCTGGGAAGAGGCCCGCGACCGGGCGTACGCGGTCGGGCTGGCCGCCGCGCTGCCCGCCGAGCGCCGGCCGCTCGCCGAGACCGACGGGCACACCCTGGCCGAACCGTTGACCACCCGGACCGACCTGCCCGCCTTCCCCACCTCCAGCGTGGACGGCTGGGCGGTGCGCGGCGCCGGCCCGTGGCGGGTGGTCGGGCGGGTGCTGGCCGGCGGCAACCCGGCCCCGCTGACCGAGGACGGCACCACCGTCGAGATCGCCACCGGCGCGATGGTGCCCGAGGGCGCCACCGCCGTGCTGCGGGTCGAGGAGTCCAGCCGTACCGCGGACGACCTGGTCGACGGCGTACCGCGACCGGCGCCCGAGTGGCGCGCGCCCGGCGAGGAGGCCTACGCGGGTGAGGAACTGCTGCCCGCCGGCACCCCGGTCGACCCGGCCTTGATCGGCCTGGCCGCCTCCTGCGGCCAGGACGCCCTGCTGGTGCGGCGGCAGCCGCGGGCCGCCCTGCTGGTCTTCGGCGACGAACTGCTCACCGAGGGCCCGCCGGCCGCCGGCCGGGTCCGCGACGCGCTCGGCCCGGCGGTGCCGGCCTGGCTGCGCCGCTACGGCTGCCAGGTGCGCCCGGCCGACGTGGTGGGCCCGGTGGCCGACACCCTGCCCGCGCACGTGGCGGCGGTACGGGCCGCGCTGGCCGACGCGGACCTGGTCTGCACCACCGGCGGCACCATGCACGGCCCCGTCGACCACCTGCACCCGACGCTGACCGCGCTCGGCGCGGACTACGTGGTCAACACCGTGGCGGTGCGGCCCGGCTTCCCGATGCTGCTGGCCCGGCTGGTCGGCGACGACGGCCGGGTGCGGTTCGTCGCCGGGCTGCCGGGCAACCCGCAGTCCGCCGTCATCGCGCTGGTGTCCCTGGTCGTCCCGCTGCTCGCCGGCCTGGCCGGCCGGCCGATGCCGGTGCTGCCGCACGCCACCCTCGCCGAACCGGTGCCGGGCCGCGGCGACCACACCCATCTGGCGCTGGTCCGGCTGGACCGGGTCGCGAACACCGCCCACCCGGTCCGGCACGTCGGCTCGGCGATGCTGCGCGGGCTGGCCGGCGCGGACGGCTTCGCGGTGATCCGCCCGAACACCTCCGGCGAACCGGGCGACCGGGTGCCGGTGCTGCCGCTGCCCCTGCTGCCCGGGGAGCGTGCCTGGTGACCGCCCCGACGACGACCTACGGCGGGGTGACCGACCAGCCGCTCGACCTCGCCGCGCACGAGGCCGCGGTCGCCGACGTCCGGGCCGGCGCGGTGGTCTCGTTCCAGGGCGTGGTCCGCGACCACGACCACGGCCGCGCGGTGACCAGCCTGGAGTACGAGGGCCACCCGAGCGCCGAGCGGGTGCTGCGCGAGGTGGCCGCCGAGATCGCCGCCGACCCCGAGGTGTACGCGGTCGCCGTGTCGCATCGGATCGGCCCGCTCGGCATCGGCGACGTGGCCCTGGTCGCCGCGGTGAGCACCGCCCACCGGGCGGCGGCGTTCGCGGCCTGCGCCCGGCTGGTCGACGAGGTCAAGGCGCGGCTGCCGATCTGGAAGCGGCAGGTGTTCGCGGACGGCACCGAGGAGTGGGTCAATTGCCCCTGAGAAAGTGTTGGGTAACCGGGTAGCTACTTCTGGTTGAGTTCGTCGTCGAGGCGTCGGGCTGCCTCGGCCTCGATCGGGCCTTGCGGCTCGACGTCCTCACCGGCCAGGCGCGCGGCCATCAACCGGATCATCGCCACCTTGATCATCGCTTCGGCGTGCGCGGGCTTGCGCTCGTAGTCGCGGGCCAACCGTCTGCACCGTCCCAACCAGGAGAAAGTTCGTTCCACCACCCACCTACGGGGTAGCACCTGGAAGCCTTTCACGTCGGCGTTGCGGGCCACGATCTGCAACTCGATGCCGGCGTGGGTGCGGGCCCAGTCCAGCAGGCTCGCGTCGACGCGGTTGACGTAGCCGGCGTCCGCCCAGACCAGGCCCAGCAGCGGGAACGTGTCCGTGACGCCTGCCAGCACCAGCTTGGCCCCGGCACGCTCCTGCACAGACGCGGCGTGCACTACGGCCTTGAGCAGCAGCCCTGCCGTGTCGACGAGCAGATGCCGCTTACGGCCCCGAGTGCGTTTGGCGGCGTCGTAACCGATCGCCTCCCCGCCTTGGTGACTGTGCGCGGTCTGCGAGTCCAGCACCGCCGCCGACGGCTGCGGGTCACGGCCCTCGGCCACCCGCACCGCGTCTCGCAACTGGTCGTGGACTCGATCCCACGTGCCATCAGCGCTCCAGCAGCGAAACCACCGGTAGGCCACATCCCACGGCGCCAGGTCATGCGGGACATGCCGCCAGGCACAACCGGTACGCAGCACATACAGAATCGTGTCGATCACCAGCCGACGCGGATAACCCAGCGGCCGCCCACCCCGGCGTGGATCCCGCCGCGGCAGCAGCGGCTTGATCACTGCCCACTGCGGATCGCTCAGTGAGGACTCGTACCCCGGCTTACAGACACAACGACACGGACGTGATCTTTACCGACACAGCCATCAAAGATCACACCGAGGTATCACAACACTTTCTGAGCGGCGGCCCCGCTCAGCGGCGGGCGTCCGGCGGTCCCGCTCAGCGGCGGGTGTAGAGCGCGGCCTGCCGGCCGAGCCGGTCGGCGTAGAAGACCGGCTCCGCGCCGGGCCGCCAGGGCAGCGCGGCCACCAGCACGATCAGCGCCAGCGCCAGCGAGTTCTCCATCAGGGCGCCGAACAGACCGTCCTGGTAGTGCGAGACCTCGGGCAGCTGGTGCTCGTACGGCCAGATCGGCGAGACCAGGAAGAGCAGGTAGAGCCCGGCCGCGGCCACCCCGTGCCGCATCCCGGTCAGCGTCGGGTACCAGATCGGCGGGCGTAGTCCGTTCACCCCGGGTGGCCCCCCGTACGACGACGCCTGCGCCGCCCGCTGGTTGAGGCCCCGGCTGGCCTCGCGGCGGCGTACCGCGGCGTCGGCCAGCACGATGATCGCCGGGATGACCCAGATCAGGTGGTGCGTCCAGGAGATCGGGCTGATCACGTTGGCGGTGAGCCCGACCAGGGTGAACGCGGTCAGCTCGTCGCCGTCGGCGTGCGCGTTGGCGGCCCGGGACAGGCCCAGCGCCAGCATCAGCACGGCGAAGGCGAGCCAGAGCAGGCCGGGTGTCTCGATCGAGTCGTAGAGGCGGGCGAGCAGGCCGGCCAGCGACTGGTTCGGCGTCATGTCCGCCGCGCCCACCCGCTCGGTCTGCCACAGCACGTTGCCCCAGTAGGCGCGCGACTCGGTGCCGACGATGGTGAAGGTGCCGATGGTCACGCCGACGGCGGTGCCGACGGCGGTGGCCGCCGCCCGCCACTGCCGGGTGATCATCAGGTAGCCGATGAAGAGTGCGGGGGTCAGCTTGACAGCGGTGGCCAGGCCGATGCCGGCACCGGCCCACGCGCCGCTGTAGACGAACCGCAGCAGCGCGCCGTCTGCGTCGGCGAAGTGGGTGCCCCGGCGGGAGCGCCAGCGCAGGCCGATGAGGTCGGCCATGACCAGGGCGAAGAGCAGCACGTTGACCTGGCCGTAGCCGAGGGTCTCGCGGACCGGCTCGATCGCCGCCGCGAGCGGCACCGCGATGGCGACCGTGTACCAGAGCGGCCAGCCCAGCCGGTCGACGATCGGGCGCAGCAGCCCGGCCAGCACCACGGCCAGCGCGGCGAGGCTGCCCAGCGCGTTGACCAGCCCGGCCGCCTGGACCGGCAGGTGCGCCATCGGCAGCATGACCAGCCCGGCGAAGGGCGGGTAGGTGAAACCCAGGGTGGTGCCGGGTGCGATGAAGTCGTACAGCTCGTGACCGCTCGCCCACCACACCACCGCGCCATGGTAGATCTTCATATCGAAGAAGTTGTACGGCCGCCCGAAAGCGCCGATGGCAAGCCATGCGGCGTAGGCGACGGCGGCCACGATGCCGGTCCGTACGACTGTCCTACGATCGATCCCACGCGTTACGCGACGGACTGGGGCGAGGCGGTCCACCCGTCTTCCGACGGTCGCCGGCATGGCGTGGCCACCCCCGTACCAAGGTCGTCCTACCCGTCCAGGTCCGGTACGGAGCCTAGAACGGTGCCTCACGTTACTGCCTCCCGCGTTATGCGACCGTGTCCGATCCCACACATGTTTTTGATATTTCCACCGCGTTAACGCCTACCTGGCGGTTCAGGTGATTCGCGGCGTTGGGAGGGGTGAGACTGGTAAGGGGATGGTATAGACGCAGGTCAGCCGGGAAGTCGCCGGGCCGTCGAGGCGGACCGTACGGCGATCCGGGCCTCCCGGCGGGCGGTCCGGACGGCGCGCTGCACCGAACGTCGAGAGTGGCCGATGCGATGACCGGTGCGCCAGCGCAGACCCGGCTTCCCCTCGGTGTCGGCCGCGGCCAGCAGCAGCCCGCCGAACAGACCCAGGTTCTTCAGGAAGTGGATCTGGTTGTTGTTCCGCGCCGCCGGGTCGTCGTTGTTCCAGAAGGGATGCCCGGCGATGGTCACCGGGACCAGGGTGCCGGCGAGGACCAGCGCCGCCGGGCGGGCGAACTTCCCGGTGGCCAGCATCAGGCCGGCACCGACCTGGACCGCCGAGTTGACCCGGATCAGCGTGGTGGTGTCGGTGGGGATGCGGGGGTTGGCCCGCTCCAGCAGCGGCGTCACCCGGTCCGTCACCGGCTTGGCGGCCGTCACCAGCCGCTCCGGGTTGGCGAAGTTACGGGCCCCGCTGACCACGAAGATGCCGCTCAACATGGCTCGGGCGAGGGAGCGTACGGGTTTCATGGATCAGTCATACCCCGTCGCGGGCACGGCTACCCCGGCAACCGCCGATCCGATCGGCCGACGTGGACGTCACGCCACGCCGATTCGAGCGACCGTCGCTGATGGACCGGCCGGGGCGGGTAACGTCGCCCGGGTGACCACGCTGCGGCTCCGCCCCGAGGATCCGGCCGACGTCGGCCCGATCCACCGGGTGCTGGCCGCCGCCTTCGCCCGCCCCGACGTAACCACCCCGCCGGAGGTGGGGCTGGTCGACGAGCTGCGCGACAGCGACGCCTGGCTGCCCGAGCTGGCCATGGTGGCCGAGTACGGCGGTGAGGTGGTCGGCTACGCGCTGCTCACCCGGGTGCGGGTGCGCTCCGACGAGCACACCGCGCCGGCGCTGGCCCTCGGCCCGGTGGCGGTCGCCCCGCACCGGCAGCGGATCGGGCTCGGCACGGCGGTGGTGCAGGCGGCCCTCGACGCGGCCACCGAGCTGGGCGAGCGGCTGGTGGTGGTGCTCGGCGCGCCGGCGTACTACCGGCGGTTCGGCTTCGTCCGCGGTGACCGGATGGGCCTGACCAGCCCGTGGTCCGGGCTCGGCGAGCCGTGGCAGGCCCTGGTGCTGCCGCCGGCCAGCAGCGGCGACGGCCCGCCGCCCACCGGCGAGGTGCTCTTCCCGGCGGCCTGGTCCCGGGTCTGACCGCTCGGGCCCGGCACCGGTCGTCCTGCGGATGCCCGCACGACCCCCGGCTCAGGCCGGCTGGGTGCGCAGGTACCGGCCGAAGTGCGGGACGGTGAAGGCCACCGTGCCCCGCTCGCCGGAGTAGATCAGCCCCTTCTTGATCAGCGCGTCCCGGGCCGGCGAGAGACTGGCCGGCTTGCGGCCCAGCGCCCGGGCGATCTCCGCGGTCGGCACCGCGGCGTCCATGTCGTCCCGGCCGCCCCCGTCCGCCTCGCCCTCGATCAGCGAGAGGGTGGCCATCGCGCGCATGTACTCGCGCTCCGCCGGGGTGGCCCGCTCGAACCGGGAACCGAAGAAGCCGACCGCCAGCTCCGCCTCCGCCTCGGGCGCGGCCACCCGGACGTCCGCGGCGGTGATCGGCGAGCGGGGTGCGTGGTCCCAGGTGGCCTTGCCGTACGCCTGCACGAAGTACGGGTAGCCGCCGGACTTCTCGTACAGCAGGTCGAGCGCCTTCTGCTCGTACTCCACCTCCTCGCGCTCGGCCGGCGCGCAGAGTGCCTGGTCGGCGGCGATCCGGTCGAGCCGGTCGATCCGCTGGTACCGGAAGAGCCGCTCCGAGTACGACTTGGCGGCGCTGAGCACTGCCGGCAGGTGCGGCAGCCCGGCGCCGACCACGATCAGCGGCGCGCCGAGCTGGGACAGCTCGTGGCAGGCGGCGCAGAGCGCGGAGACGTCCTCGGGGCCGAGGTCCTGCATCTCGTCGATGAAGATGGCGATTCCGGTGCCGACGTCGCTGGCCACCCCGGCGGCGTCGGTGAGCAGCTCGACCAGGTCGATCTCGATGTCGCCGGAGTCGGCCCGGCCGCTGGCGGCGGGCACGTCGATGCCGGGCTGCCAGCGGTCCCGCAGCTTCGGCGCGGCGCCGCCCCGGCCGGTCGGCGCGGAGCGCTGGGCGAATGCCTTGAGCACCCCGAGGAAGGCGTCGATCCGGTCCGGCGCGCGGTGTCGCGGAGCGAGTTCGCGGACCGCCATGTGCAGCGCGGCGGCGATCGGGCGGCGCAGCGACTGGTCCGGCCGGGCCTCGATCTTGCCGCTGCCCCAGAGTCGGTTGATCGCCTGCGAGCGGAGGGTGTTGAGCAGCACGGTCTTGCCGACGCCGCGCAGCCCGGTGAGCATCAGGCTGCGTTCCGGCCGGCCCCGCGCGATCCGCTCCAGCACGATGTCGAAGACGTCCAGCTCGCGTCCCCGCCCGGCGAGTTCGGGCGGACGCTGGCCGGCGCCCGGGGCGTACGGGTTGCGGACCGGATCCACGCCTCGCACAGTATCGGGCCGTCTAGCGGGGAGGCTAGACATCCGTAGATGGGGCTACCGCGTGTCGTGCCAGCGAACTGGCCGGCCGGGACCGCCTCGAGACAAAACTAGGGCTGTCTAGCGTCCACGCTAGACAGCCCTAGTTTCCGCGATGGCCTACCGCTTCCGCAGGCAGAGCACGTAGTCGAAGAGGTCGACCGAGTTGTCGTGCACGTAGTGCGCGGTCGACCGGGGTGCGCGCGTCTTGCACTGGTCGGCGTCCGTGGTCGCCGGCAGCCGCAGCAGCACCTCGTACGTGTTCGGGCCGCACGGCACCTTGCGCAGCTCGGCGTCGTCGTCGGTGCCGTCGTTGACCACGCAGTCGCCCTTGGCGTAGTCGTCGTCGTCCCTGGTCGGGCTCGGCTCCGCGCTGCTCTCCTCCGGGCTCGGCTCGGCGGTCGGCTCGGCCGACGCGCTCGCCGACACGGACGGCGCCGGGCTCGGGTCGTCGTCCTCGGCGGCCTGGTACACCGCCCAGCCGGCCAGGCCGAGGCAGGGGCAGAGGACCAGCACCACGACCAGGCCGATGATCAGGGCGATCTTCCCGCCGCCACCCCGCTTCGCCGGTGGGGCGGGCGGCGTACCGAACTGGCCGGGGGCCGGCGGCGGTGCGCCCCACTGGCCGGCGGCCGGCTGGCCCGGCTGCGGCCCGGCCGGCGGGAACGGTCCGGGCGGCGGCGGGTATCCGGCACCCGAGGTGGGGGGCGGGTAGCCGGCACCGGGCGGTGGCTGGCCCGGCCCGGGGGCCGGCGGCGGGTAGCCGGCGGGCGGCTGCGGCGGCTCGGCCGGCTGCGGTGCGCCCGCCGGCGGCTGGGCCCACATCGGCGTGGTGGGCGGCTCGGCGCCGCCGGAGACGGGCTGGCCCCACTGCGGCTGGGTGGGCTGGTCCTGGCCGGCGGGCGGCTGGCCCCACTGGGGAAGGGTGGGCTGATCCTGACCGCCCGCCGGTGGCTGGCCCCACTGGGGCAGCGTCGGGTCGGCGGGTCTCGGGCCCTCCGGCCCGGCCGGCGGCCGCTGCGACGGGTCGTCCGGCTGGCCGGATGGTCCGTAGGTGGTCATCTCTCTCCCAGGGGTGCGGTGGTTCAGCGCTGCTTCAGGCAGAGCACGAAGTCGAGGGTGTCCAGCTCGCTGTCGAAGAAGTACCAGTTGGTGTAGCCGGCGACCTTGGCGCACTTGGCCTCGGCGTCGCGCTCGCCGCTGGTCGCGCCGTCGAAGCGGCGCAGCACCTCGTACGTCTTCGGCGCGCA
This sequence comes from Micromonospora sp. CNZ280, assembly GCF_011759515.1. Classification (NCBI taxonomy): domain Bacteria; kingdom Bacillati; phylum Actinomycetota; class Actinomycetes; order Micromonosporales; family Micromonosporaceae; genus Micromonospora; species Micromonospora sp. CNZ280. Next base: position 1,927,480 of record NZ_JAAOYP010000001.1, on the reverse strand, counting down.
GTCGCTGATCAGCAGTTTGGGCTTGCCACCGGGCGCCCCCTCGTTGCGGACGCACTGGCCGGCCTTGACGAACCGGGGGTCGGCGGACGCCTCCGGGGCCGGTGCGCTGGGCGCCGGACCCGCGGCGGTCGGCTCCGCGCCGTCGGCGGGGGCCGAGGCGGACGCACCGGCGGCGGCGGTCGGCGGCGGGTTGTCGTCGTCCTGGCCGAGCAGGTAGAGCACCGCCGCCCCACCGCCGAGCACGAGGACCAGCACGGCCGCCAGCACCGCGATCAACGGGCCGCGGGAGCGCGGGCGCTCCGGCGGCGGGGCCGGTTCCCCGGCGTACGGTGCGGCCGGCGCTCCGGCGCCCGGATAGCCGGCGTACGACTGCTCGCCCGGCCGGTACTGGCCCGGCCCCGGCTCGCCGTAGCCCGGCTCCGGGCGGTACGCCGGCTCCGGTGCGTACCGGGGATCGGCCGGGTAACCGGGATCGGCGGCGTACCCGGGATCGGCGGCGTACCCGGGATCCGCGGGGTACCCGGGATCCGCGGGCCGGTACGGCCCGGACCCGTACCGGGGGTCGTAGGACGGCTCGGTGGGCCGGTAGGGATCGGCGCCGTACGGCTGCCCCGGCCGGCGCTGCTGGTAGGGATCCTCGGACCCGTCCCACCCGCGCCGGCGGTCCGGCTCGTACGGCTCGTCGGGCCCCCGCCCGCGCCACGGCTCCGGGGAACCGCCACCTGGTGGTCCGTAGTTCGCCATGCCGTCCTCCTGGAACCAAGTGGTGAGAGGCCGGCCACCAACGAGGGACGCCGACGCCCAGGCCACCGTAGCGTGGACCACCAATGAGCTCACCTCCGCCAAGTGCGTCCCCGTCCACCGGCCCGGACAGCCGGCCCGGGCCGAGCATCGCCGCCGGTCATCCAGGCGCCGCCGCGCCCGCGCTGATCTGGACCGCGCTGCTGCTGGTCTACGTGCTGTGGGGCTCCACCTACCTCGGCATCCGGATCGCCGTGGAGTCCCTGCCACCGCTCGCCTCGGCGGCGGCCCGGTTCGCGGCCGCCGGTCTGGTGCTCGCGGTGGTGCTGCGGCTGCGCCGCGGGCCGCGGGCACTGCGGGTCGACCGGCGCCAGCTCGCCTCCGCCGCGGTGGTCGGCGTGCTCCTGCTCGCCGGCGGCAACGGGCTGGTGGTGCTGGCCGAGTCCGGGCCGCCCGGGGTGGCGGTGCCGTCCGGCATCGCGGCGCTGCTGGTCGCCACCGTGCCGCTGCTGGTGGTGCTGCTCCGCTCGGCCACCGGCGACCGCCCCCGGCTCTGGACGCTGGCCGGGGTGAGTCTGGGCTTCGTCGGGTTGGTGCTGCTGGTGCTGCCGAGCGGTGGGGCGGACGCCGTACCGCTGGTCGGCGCGCTGACCGTGGTGGTCGGGGCGGCCTCCTGGTCGATCGGCTCGTTCCTGTCGGGCCGGATCCGGATGCCCGCCGACCCGTTCGTCGCCACCGTGTACGAGATGTTCGCGGGGGCGGCGGTGCTCGCCGTCCTCGCCGTCGGCCGGGGCGAGCTGCGCGGCTTCGATCCGGGCGCGGTCACCACCCGCTCCTGGCTCGCCCTCGGCTACCTCACGGTGGCCGGCTCGCTGGTCGCCTTCACCGCGTACGTCTGGCTGCTGCACCACGCGCCGATCTCGCTGGTCGCCACGTACGCGTACGTGAACCCGGCGGTCGCGGTGGCGCTCGGCGCGCTGCTCGTCGCCGAGCCGATCACCGCGCAGGTGCTGCTCGGCGGCGCGGTGATCGTGGCCGGGGTGGCCCTGGTGGTGAGCACCGAACGCCCGCGCCGGCCGGCCGAGCCGGCAACCCCGGAGCCGGCGCGCCGCTGACGTCCGGCCCGAGCCACGCGCCTCGCCGGGCCGCCGGCCGGTCAGATCAGCCGGAGCTGGCGGTCCTTCGGGCGGCGCGGCTCGGTCTCGCCGAAGCGTTCGAACAGGCCGGGATCGATGGCGTCGAGGAACGGCGACGGGCGGCACTCGCGTTCCGAGCCGTGCCGGCTGCGGCGCGCGGCGTGGCTGACGTACAGCCGGTCCTGGGCGCGGGTGAGGCCGACGAAGAACAACCGCCGCTCCTCGGCCACCGCGTCGTCGTCGGGCTCGCTGCCGGGCCAGCGCAGCGGCAGCAGCCCGTCCTCGCAGCCGACGAGGAACACCACCGGGAACTCCAGTCCCTTGGCCGCGTGCAGGGTGAGCAGGGTGACCGCCTCGGCCCGCGGGTCGAGGGCGTCCACCTCGGCGCCAGTGGCCAGCTGGGACAGGAAGAGCGGCAGGTCGTCGCCGCAGCGCCGGGCCAGCGGGGTGAGCAGGTCCACCGCCGCCCGGACGTCCTCCGGGCGGACCGCGCCGGCACCGTCCAGCGTCGGCACCGCGAAGCGTTCCGCCAGCACCTGGCCGGCCAGCCGGACCCGGGCGGCCAGCGAGCCGTCGAGCCCGCCGGCGTGCCGCAGCTCCCGGGCGATGGCGGCCACCCCGGGCCGGTCCCGCAGCCGGTCGTGCGAGCGCTTCTGCACCGGGATGTTGGCCCGGGCCAGGGCGTCCACGATCGGCGCGGCCTGGGCGTCGGTGCGGTAGAGCACCGCGATGTCGGAGAAGGAGAGCGACGTCGAGCGGCCGTCGATCCGGCCGGAGTCCAGCGACCGGTGGGAGAGTCCGCCGACCAGTTCGTCGACGGTGCGGACCACGAAGTCGGCCTCGTCGGCGACGGACGCCGCCGGGTAGCGGCCGACCAGCGGAGCCTCCGGGTCGAGCCGGGCCGGGTCCAGCCGGCGGCCGCGGACCAGCGACGACGGCGCGATGGCCTGCACCGCGGCGGCCAGGATCGGCGCGGACGAGCGGTAGTTGCGGTTCAGCCGCACCAGCCGGGCGTCGGTGAAGTCCTGGGAGAAGCGCAGGAAGTAGCCGACGTCGGCGCCGCGGAACGAATAGATCGCCTGGTCCGGGTCGCCGATCGCGCAGAGGTTGCCGTCGGCCGGGCTGAGCAGCCGCAGCAGCTCGTACTGCACTGCGTCGACGTCCTGGTACTCGTCGACGAAGATCCACCGCCAGCGGTTCCGGTAGCGCTCGACCAGCGCCCGGTCCTCGCGCAGCAGCGCGACCGGCAGGGTGAGCAGCTCGTCCAGGTCGACCAGGCCCTGCTTGCGCAGCAGCGCGGTGTACGCCGTCCGGTCGTCGCCGGCCTCGGAGCGGGCCGCCGTCCGGTCGGCGTCGTCGGCGATCCGGAAGTCCACCGGCAGCCCGGCCGCCTCGGCGTGCTCCCGCAGGATGGTCAGCCCGAGCGAGTGGAAGGTGCCGACGGTGACGTCCTCGGCGACCGGACCGAGCAGCCCGTCGAGGCGGTGCCGCAACTCCTCGGCGGCCCGCCGGGTGAACGTGATCGCCAGGCAGTGCTCCGGGAAGACGTTCAGCTCCGCGCACAGGTACGCGATCCGGTGGGTCAGCGTCCGGGTCTTGCCGGTGCCCGGTCCGGCGACGATGAGCAGCGGCCCGCCCGGCGCGGAGGCGGCCACCCGCTGCATCGCGTCGAGCCGGTCCAGCAGGCCGGTGCCGACCTCCTCCATGCCGGCGAGCATCGGCTCGAACGGCTCGTGCGGTGAGGGGGGCGGGGCGATCGGCGGCGGCGGTGGGCTGGGCTTCCGCTTCGGCTCGGCCTTGGCCGCCGCCGGGCGCTTGGCCCGGGGTCGGGCCGCCGGCTCCGCGGGCCTGCGCTGCGCCGGCACGGGTACGTCGAACAGCGTCTCGGCCTGCGTCCCCGGCATCGGTCCGCCCAGCTCGGCCGGGTCGAAGAGGGTGATCACGCCGTACTCGCCGTCGTAGCCGGGGACCCGGCGCACCTCGCCCCGGCGCAGCCGGCCGATCCCCTCGGCGAGTACCTCCCCGCCGACCCGCGCGATCTCGTCCAGCGGGGTGCGGGTGAGGATCTCCAGCTCCGGGCCGAGCGCGGCGAGCAGGTCGTTGAGCTTCCCGTCGACCTTCTTGGACCGGGCGCCCACCTTGTTGATCTCGCCGAGGATCTCGGCGAGCGGCACCAGGTGGGTCACCTCGCGGGCCTGCTCGGGGCGGTGGCCGGCCGGCCGGTCGGCCAGTTCCTCGACCCGGCTGAGCACGCCGACGGTGAGCGGCTTGCCGCACTCGGGGCAGCGCCCGCCGGCCGCGCGGGTCTGCTCGGGGGCCCAGTTCACCCCGCAGAGCCGGTGCCCGTCGGCGTGGTACTTCCCCTCCTCCGGGAAGAACTCGATGGTCCCGGCGAGCCCGTCGCCGGTGCGCAGGGCGTCCCGGACGGCGAAGTAGTCGCGGGCGGTGGCGAACACGGTCGCCTCCCGGGCCAGCGCCGGCGGCGAGTGCGCGTCCGAGTTGGACACCAGCCGGTACGCGTCCAGGCTGCCGACCCGCCAGTTCATCTCCGGGTCGGAGGAGAGGCCGGTCTCCACCGCGAAGATGTGCCCCGCCAGGTCGGCGTAGCAGTCGGCGATCGCGTCGAAGCCGGACTTGGAGCCGAGCGCGGAGAACCAGGGCGTCCAGATGTGCGCCGGCACCAGGTAGCCGTCCGGGCTGGCCTCCAGGGTGATCTCCAGCAGGTCCCGGGAGTCCAGGCCGAGGATCGGCCGGCCGTCCGAGCCGAGGTTGCCGATCCGGCCGAGCGCGGTGTTGAACCGGGCCACCGCGTCCAGGTCGGGCAGGTAGATCAGGTGGTGCACCTTGCGGGTGCGGTCGTCCCGCTTGTAGATCGTCGAGATCTCCACGCTGAGCATGAACCGCACCGGATCCGCCTCGGCCTCCCCGGCCAGCCGGGGTGGCAGCCCCCGGGCGATGTCCCGCTCCGCCTCCGGGCTGAGCCGGTAGAGGCCGGGCTCGGCCGGGTGCAGCGTCTCGCGCAGGTGGTCGTACCAGGCGGGGTGGGTGAAGTCACCGGTCCCGAGCAGGCCGATGCCCTTGCGCCGGGCCCACCAGCCGAGGTTCGGCAGGGTCAGGTCCCGGCTGCACGCGCGCGAGTACTTCGAGTGGATGTGCAGGTCCGCGACGAACGGCGGGAGGCCACCGGGGGGTGCGGCGCTGAACGGAGGCACGCCGCATCCTGCCACGGCACGCCTCGCCGCCGCGCGTCGCCACGCTCGGGGGTGAGTTGCGCTATGCCGAGCGCAGCTCGACGAGGGTGATCTGCGGCTCGGCGCCGACCCGGACCGGCGGCCCCCAGAAGCCGGCGCCGTTGGTGACGTACACCTTGGTGCCGTCGACCTCGCCGAGGCCGGAGACCACCGGCTGCTGGAGCTTGACCAGCAGGTTGAACGGGACGATCTGGCCGCCGTGGGTGTGCCCGGACAGTTGCAGGTCGACGCCGAACTTCGCCGCCTCCACCGCGGCGACCGGCTGGTGGGCGAGGAGGACCGCCGGGCGGGACGGGTCCCGGTCGCCGAGCGCCGCGGTGAAGTCGGCCGGCGCGGCCAGCCCGGTGCCGGCGGCGGTGACGTCGTTGACCCCGGCCAGGTCGAGCACTCCGCCGCGGGCCCGGATCTCCCGCCGCTCGTTCTGCAGCACCCGCAGGCCCAGCCGGTCCAGCTCCCGCACCCACTCCTCGACGCCGGAGTAGTACTCGTGGTTGCCGGTGACGAAGTAGCTGCCGTGCCGGGAGCGCAGGTTCCGCAGCGGCGCGGCGGCCTCGCCCAGCTCGGCGACCGAGCCGTCGACCAGGTCGCCGACGACCGCGACCAGGTCGGCGTCCAGGCGGTTGATCGCGGCCACGATGCGTTCGGTGTGCGCCCGGCCGCGCAGCGGCCCGAGGTGGATGTCGGAGACGGTGGCGATGCGCAGGCCGTCCATGCTCCGCGGCAGCTTGGCCAGCGGGATCTGCACCCGGTCCAGCTGCGGCGGGCCGAGCGCGGTGCGGATGCCGTACCCGGTGACGCCGGTGGCGGTGAGCCCGGCGAAGATCGCTGCCCCCCGGGCCAGCAGCAGCCGGCGGGACGGGTCGTGGTCGGGCTGCCCGACGGCGCCGGCGGCCGGCGGGTCGGCCGGGCCGGTCGCGCCGACCAGGGCCGGCTCGGGCGCGGCGGCGGTCGGTTCGGCCGCGGCCACCCGGCGGCGCAGCACCAGCCTGGTCACCAGCATCGGCACTTCCAGCGCGACGAGCAGGACCAGCAGGTAGAACATGATCGCGAGCCAGAGGTAGCCGGGCCACGCCAGCCAGTACAGCCCGGCCTGGGTGCCGACCATGGTGGCCGGCACCAGCAGCGCCAGCACGAGCGCGGTGATCCCGCCGACGCGCCGCCAGCGCCCCGGCACGGTGGTGTCCCGGACCAGCCGCTTCCACAGGTAGAGGTGGATCAGGCCGGTGATCAGCGCCAGGGTCCCCACGAAACCCAGCACTGCGAGCATGTGCGCCTCCCTCAGCCGCCCGCGAAGGGGGGCAGTACGTCGATCGTGGTCCCGGCCGGCAGCGGGGCCTGACGATCGTGGCAGGTCACCCCGTCCACCAGGAAACTCGCCACCCGCAGCACGGCGGCGAGCCGGTCACCGTGCCGTTCGGTCAGGTCGGTGACGAGGTCGTCGAGGGTGCCCCCGGCCGGCACCGTCTCCTCGGTGCGGCCGGCGGCCGCGCGCGCCCCGGCGAAGTAGCGCACGGTCAGCGGCGGCGGCCCGGCGGCGGGCCGGGTCGGGTCGGTCACGGTCAGCCTCCGATGGCCGACATCGGCCGGGCGGGTTGCAGGAACGTCGGGTCGTCGATGCCGTGGCCGGCCCGCTTGCCCCACATCGCGGTACGCCAGCGGCGGGCGATCTCGGCGTCGTCCGCCCCGGCCCGCAGCGCCCCGCGCAGGTCGGACTCCTCGGTGGCGAACAGGCACGCCCGTACCTGGCCGTCGGCCGTGAGCCGGGTGCGGTCGCAGTCGCCGCAGAACGGCCGGGTGACGCTGGCGATCACACCCACCCGGGCCGGACCGCCGTCGACCAGCCAGGTCTCGGCGGGCGCCGCGCCGCGCTCGGCCGGGTCGGGCCGCAGGTCGAAGGTGGTACGCAGGGCGGCGAGGATCTCCTCGGCGGTGACCATGGCGGCGCGGTCCCAGCCGTGCTGCGCGTCCAGTGGCATCTGCTCGATGAACCGCAGCTCGTAGCCGTGGTCGAGGGCGAAGCGGAGCAGCGCCGGCGCCTCGTCGTCGTTCACGCCCCGCATCAGCACCGTGTTGACCTTGACCGGGGTGAGCCCGGCCGCGGTGGCGCCGGCCAGGCCGGCCAGCACGTCGGCGAGCCGGTCTCGGCGGGTCAACCGGGTGAACCGGTCCGGATCCAGCGTGTCCAGCGAGACGTTCACCCGGTCGAGCCCGGCGGCGCGCAGCGTGGGGGCGAGCCGGGCCAGCCCGATGCCGTTGGTGGTCAGCGAGATCCGGGGGCGCGGTTCGAGCGCCGCCACCTCGGCGACGATGCCCACCAGCCCGGGCCGGATGAGCGGCTCGCCGCCGGTGAAGCGCACCTCGGTGACGCCGAGGTCGCGCACCGCGATCCGGACCAGCCGGACGATCTCCGCGTCGGTGAGCAGTTGCGGCCCGGCGAGCCAGGGCAGGCCCTCGGCCGGCATGCAGTACGTGCAGCGCAGGTTGCACTTGTCGGTCAGCGAGACGCGGAGGTCGCGGGCGACGCGGCCGTACCGGTCGACGAGGGGGCCGTCGGTCGGCTGGGCGGCGGTCATCCGTCGACGGTAGCGCGTGTGAGCCCGCCGAGGGCGGCCCGGGCGGCCCGGGCGACCGCATCGCGGTACGCGGCGCCGAACAGGGCGGTGTGCACCAGCAGCAGGTGCAGCTGGTGCAGCGGCACCCGGTCCCGCCACCCGTCGGCCAGCGGCCACGCCTCGGCGTACGCGGCGAGGATCCGGTCGAGGTGTGGCGCGCCGCCGAAGAGGGCCAGCTGGGCCAGGTCGGTCTCCCGGTGCCCGCCGTGCGCCGCCGGGTCGACCAGCCAGGCCCGGTCGTCGGCACCCCAGAGCACGTTGCCCGGCCACAGGTCGCCGTGGACGCGGGCCGGTGGTTCGTCGCCGCCGAACTCGCCGATCCGGTCGACCACCTCCTCGACCAGGGCGCTCTCGGCGCCGCTCAACGCCCCGCCGTCGACCGAGCGGCGCAGGTAGGGCAGCAGCCGGCAGCGGGCGAACCAGCTCGACCACGGGCCGGGATCGGGAGTGTTGTCCGCCGGGAGCGCGCCGATGAAGCCGGGCCAGTCGGCCCCGAAGGCCGGCGCGCCGGCCCGGTGCAGCCCGGCCAGCTCCCGGCCGAACCGCTCGGCCGCCTCGGCGGTCGGCTCGCCCGGCTCGACCCACTCCAGCGCCAGCAGCTCGGGCAGCGCCACCAGCACCTCCGGTACGGCCACCGCGCCGGCCTCGCGCAGCCAGCGCAGGCCGGCCGCCTCGGTGGCGAAGAAACCCTCCGGCACCGGCCGCCCGGCCCGCTCGGGCCAGGTCTTGGCGAAGACCGAGTGGCCGTCGTCCAGGGTCAGCCGGGAGGCGGCACAGATGTCGCCGCCGGCCACCGGGGTCTCCCGGATCCGCTGGTGGGTCAGGAAGGTCGGCAGGTGGGACGGGTGCGCCCGCAGGTACGCCAGGTCCATGACGGCAAGGTAGCCCCTCCCCGCCCCCACCGTCCCCGTCCCGGTGTCGGCTGCGCCGGCTTCCCCACGGATCTTGGAAGATTTCGGCCCCGTCACGGGCCGTTACCCACCACGATCCCCCGCAAATCGGCGTTCGAGTGTGCCGGCGGATCGGGGTGAGCAGGGAGAATACGGTGGGTAGCTGTGGATGAGCGGCGTGTCGTCCACAGGGGCTGCCGGGCCGGGTCGCCGGACCGCAGGCTGCCGACATGACCTCGACCGACCGTCCCCGGCTCGCCGTCCGTTCCCCCGCCGACCTGATCGCCGCCGTGCCCTACCTGCTCGGCTTCCACCCCGCCGACAGCGTGGTCGTGGTGGCCATGCGCGGTCGGCGGATCACCTTCGCCGCCCGGGCCGACCTGCCAGAGCCGGCGGGCGAGGCGGATCCGGCCCGGCACCTCGCCGGGGTGATCGCCCGCCAGCACGCCGACTCGGCCACCGTGATCGGGTACGGCCCGGCGGCCCGGGTCACCCCGGCCGTCGACGCGGTACGCGCCGCGCTGGCCGGCGCCGGGCTGGCCGTGCTCGACGCGCTGCGGGTCACCGACGGGCGGTGGTGGTCGTACGTCTGCACCGAGCCGGAGTGCTGCCCGCCGGACGGCTCCCCGTACGACCCGGGCGCCAGCGCGGTACCCGCCGCCGCGGTGCTCGCCGGCCAGGTCGCCCTGCCCGACCGGGCCGCCCTGGTCGCGCAGGTGGCCCCGCTCGATGGTCCGGTCCGGGTGGCGATGCGCCGGGCCACCGCCCGGGCCGAGCGCCGGCTGACGGACCTGCTCGACCAGGCGCCCCCGGAGGATCTGCTCGGCGGCCGGTCCCTGCGCTCGGCCGGCGTGGCGGCGGTACGGGCGGCGCTGCGCCGGCAGCGTCGCGGCGAGCGGCTCACCGACGACGAGGTGGCCTGGCTGAGCCTGCTCCTGACCCACCTGCCGGTACGCGACCACGCGTGGGACCGCACCGACGGCCGCGACGCGGACATCGCCCTCTGGACCGACGTGCTGCGCCGGGCCGAGCCGGAGCTGACGGCCGCGCCGGCGAGTCTGCTCGCGTTCGCCGCCTGGCGGGCCGGGCAGGGGGCGCTGGCCGCCGTGGCGCTGGAGCGGGCGCTGACCGAACACCCCGACTACACCCTCGCGGCCCTCCTGGACGACCTGCTCCGCCGGGGCGTACCGCCGTCCGAGCTGGACGGTTGGCCGGCGGTCGGCGCCCCGGGCGTGATGCGCCGACGCAAGCGGAGACTCCCGCCACCAACCCAAGCGTGATCTCTGACCTCGATAGTTCCTTGTACTATCGTACAAGTTGTACGATCGTACAAGTAATCTCGTTGAGGGAGGGTGTCATGGCGGAAGCCGCCAGGGTCATGGCAGTAGTCGCCGCCCGGCGTGCGGGTAAGCGCGAGTGGGCGGGCCTGGCGTTGTTGGCGCTGCCGACGGCGCTGCTGGGCCTCGATGTCACCGTGCTGTATCTGGTACTGCCGAGCATGGCCACGGCGCTGGATCCCTCGGCGACGCAGACGCTGTGGATCATGGACGCCTACGGGTTCTTCATCGCGGGGTTCCTCATCACCATGGGAACCTTGGGCGACCGGATCGGCAGGCGCCGCCTACTGGTCATCGGGATGACGGCGTTCGCGGCCGTCTCGGCGTTCGCGGCCTTCGCTCCCAACGCCGAGCTGCTGATCGTCGCCCGGGCGCTGCTGGGGGTCGCCGGGGCCACGCTGATGCCCTCGACACTGTCCCTGATCTCGAACATGTTCGCCGATGTGCGCCAGCGCGCGGTCGCGATCGGGGTGTGGGCCACGATGTTCGCTCTGGGCATGGCCGCCGGACCGGTGGTCGGTGGCGCACTGGTCGACACTTTCTGGTGGGGTGCGGCCTTCCTGCTCGCCGTCCCCATCGCCGCCATGGTCCTGGCCGGGGCATGGATCCTGCTGCCCGAGTACGCGGACCCGCAGGCAGGCCGACTCGATCTGACCAGTGTGGCTCTGTCGCTGACCGCGATCCTGCCGGTGATCTACGCGATCAAACACTCCACCGTCCACGGTCCCGACCTCAGCACGGTGATCCTCACCGTCGTCGGGACGGTTGCCGGGGTGGTCTTCGTGTGCCGGCAACGCGGCCTCACCGCTCCGCTGTTGGACGTCACGCTGTTCGCGAGCCGGGCGTTCTCCGCGGCCCTGGCAGTGCTGTTGATCGGACTGGTCGGGGTGGGCGGAACCATGTACCTGGTCACCCAGTACCTACAACTCGTCGAGGGCCTGACGCCATTCGCGGCGGGACTGTGGATGGGGCCGCCCGCCCTGGCGATGTTCGCCGCGGCGATCGGCGCACCGCTCATCGCCCGGCGAGTGCGGCCCGGTCTCGTCATGGCGGTCACGCTCGGGCTCTCAGTGGTGGGCTACGCGCTGCTGGCGTTCGCGGGCACCGGGGATGCCGTGCTGGTGGTGGCCGGGTTCGCGTTCGTCTACCTCGGCCTCGGCGCGATCGCCGCGCTGGGCACCGACATGGTCGTCGGCGCGGCGCCGGCGTCGAAGTCCGGCTCGGCCGCCGCGATGTCGGAGACCGTTCAAGAACTTGGCATCGCCGTCGGTGTCGCCGTCCTCGGCAGTCTGACCACCGCCCTCTACACCTTCCGGATGGACACGCCTGCAGACGTCTCGCCCGCCGTCGCGGGTCGTCTCACCGAGAGTCTTCCCGGGGCACTGTCGGTCGCCGATCAGGTGCCAGCCGGGGTCGTGCAGGCGGCGCGGGAGGTGTTCACCAGCGGGGTGAACACCTCCGCCGCCGTGGCCGGTGTCGCCATCATCGCGGCGGCTCTGCTCTGCCTTGCAGCGTTGCGGAACGTGCAGGCGCTTGGGGAGGAGCAGCAAGCTGAAGCGGAGCAGCGGTGATGTGCCCGACTACCCTGGAACGTGTCGGAGGGGGAACATGAGCGACGAGAGCGAGCCCGTCGATGGGCGCAAGGCCCGAGGCAACAAGCGCCGCGCTGAGATCATCGACGCGACCCTCGCCATCGTCACCCGTGACGGTGCCGCCGGCGTCACCCATCGCACCGTCGCCAAGCGGGCCGGCATCGCCACCAGTCTGAGCACCTACTACTTCGCCACGCTTGACGACCTGCTCGTCGCGGCGCTGTCCAGCGTCGCCGATGTCTACACCGCGCGTATTCGCCAGATCATCGACGGCACCGGTGACAAGCTTCGTGGCCTGGCCGAGCTGATTGCCGAATCCGCTGGACCCGGCCGTGAACGCGCCCTGGCCGAACGCGAACTGTCCACCCTGGCCGCGCGTAGGCCGGCGCTGGCACCCGTCGCCCGTCGCTGGCGGGAGAACGTCGCCGAGCTGGCCGCGGCCCTCACCGACGACCCCGAAGCCATCGCCGCACTCGTTGCCGCCTCCGATGGCCTGTGCACCGCCATCCTGATCGACAACGCTCCCTCCGATCCCGACTACGTGCACCGAATCCTGGCTCGGGCCCTTGACGCGCACGTCGACGGAACAAGCACCCGGTCCTGAACCTGACGCCGATGCTGTCGTCCGGCGGTCGCGGGCGTCGTTCACGGTCGCCCGGCCTCGTCGGGTTGGGGATAGCGGGCACCGTTGACCGTGACCCGCAGCGCGTACACGCTGGTCCCGGCGGTGACGAAGAGGTGGTTGCGCTTGGGTCCGCCGAAGGTGAGGTTGGCGACGCTCTCGGGCAGCAGCAGCTTGCCGATGAGGGTGCCATCGGGGTCGAAGCAGTGCACGCCGTCCCAGGCGGCGGCCCAGACCCGCCCGGCGTCGTCCAACCGGAGACCGTCGAAGCGACCGTTGTCGCATTCGGCGAAGATCTCGCCGCCGGTCAGGGTGCCGTCGGCGGTGACGTCGAAGACGCGGAGATGGCTGGGTTCCTGCCGGGTGTCCGCGATGAAGAGTCGCTGCTCGTCCGGGGCGAAGGCCAGGCCGTTGGGGCGGCAGAAGTCATCGGCGACGACCCGCAGCTCACCGGTCGCCGGGTCGAGTCGGAACACGTAGCAGGCGCCGCCGAACTCGCTGTCGCCCTTGTTGCCCTCGTAGTCGCTGAAGATGCCGTAGCTCGGGTCGGTGAACCAGATCGTGCCGTCCGCGCGGACGACCACGTCGTTGGGGCTGTTCAGCCGCTTGCCCTGATAGCGGTCGGCCAGCACGGTGACGGTGCCGTCGTGCTCCGTGCGGGTGACCCGTCGGTTGCCCTGCTCACAGGTGATCAGGCGGCCCTGCCGGTCGACCGTGTTGCCGTTGGCGTAGCCGGAGCAGTGCCGGAAGACGCCCACGGCGCCGGTTGTCTCGTCCCAGCGCAGCAGCCGGTCGTTGGGGATGTCGCTCCACACCAGGTAGCGCCCGGCCGGGAAGTACGCCGGGCCCTCGGTCTTGCGCGAGCCGGTGTGGATGCGTTCGAGGACGAAGTCGCCGTTGATGTACTGGAAGCGTCCGTCGAGCACCTGGAACTGGGCGGGAAAGGTCTCGGCCATCGTATGCTCCTCACCGTGGCCTGCCTGATAACATTCGACAGGACGCTAACATTGCCGAACATGGTATGGGCAACTAGCAGGTTGGCTGAACCGTTCTCTAGAGATTGGGGCGCGGTGGACGACACCGACCGGGCGCTGCTGGCGGAGCTGCAGGCCGACGCCACGCAGCCGTACTCGGCCCTCGGCAAGGCGGTCGGACTGTCGGCGGGGTCGGCTCACGAGCGGGTGCGCAAGCTGCGCGAACGCGGGGTCATCCGGCGGACCACCATCGACGTCGACCCAGCCGCCGTCGACCGCGGCGTGCTCGCCTTCGTCATGTTGCAGTCCAACGCCTGGATGGGTGACCCGCCGACCCGGGACGCTCTCGCGGCCATCCCCGAGATCCAGGAGGCGCACATCGTCGCCGGCTCCTCGTCACTGCTGGTGAAGATCCGCACCCCGACCACCGAGCAGTTGCAGGCTGTGCTGCGCCGCGTCTTCGACATCGACGGTGTCACCGGCACCGAGACCGTCGTCGTGCTCGAGACGTTCTTCGAGCGACCGCTGAACGTCACCGACCCGGACCCGGCCCGGTAGAGGGATCACTTGCCCGTCGACGTGGCCAGCGGCGCTAGCCCCGCCTGAGGTTGGCGACGAACGTGCGCCAGGCTGCGGGCGAGAAGGTAAGGGTGCCGCCGTCGCGGTCCTTCGTGTCGCGGACGAGGACGACCCCGGGAAGGTTGTCCGCTACCTCTACACAGTCGCCGCCGTTGTTGCCACTCTTCGTGCTCTTGCGCCACTGTGCACCGGTCAGGTCCATGATCGAGCCGCTTCCCTGAGCATTTCCAGGGACCGCCCTCGGGGCAGGGCTTCTCCCCGGATGCGTTCCCACCGTCGATCCAGGCTAGCAACGTCCGAAGGCTGCTCAATTATCTGAGCTTGTGCCTGGCTGTCGACGTGCGCGACCCTTCCACCTTCGCTCAGCTCCGCGATCGTGAACGGCCCACCGAGCCCCGGGTACATCCCCACCTCCGCGGGCACGACGTGTATCTGGACCGACGAGAGTTCGGCGCACTCGGCCAGATGCGCACACTGCTCACGCATCAGCTCACGGTCACCGTAAGCCGGTCGGCGAAGGACGGCCTCGTCTATGACCGCAACCAGGAGAGGCGGGCGCTGGCGATGCAGGATCGTCTGCCGTCCCAGCCGCGCGCCCACGAGTTCGTTCACCTCGTCGACGGTTAGTGCCTCGCCCGCGAGAGTGGCGCGAGCGTACGCCTCGGTCTGAAGAAGACCGGGGACCCATGCGAGCTGAAACGCGCGCAGGGCGACTGCCTCGCGCTCAATGTCGACCCAGGCCCGCAGCCAGATCGGCTCTCGCCGTTTGAGGACGTCCGGCCAAAGGTCCCCTACGTCCCGCCCGAGGATTGCCGCGACTCGGGAACGATGCCGGGGCTGAGGGACGCGTCCCGGGTTGATCCATCGCTGCGCGGTCTTGGGGTCGACGCCGATCTGACCAGCGAGAGATTCCGCCGTCTCGCCGGCCTCGGCCATCGCCGCTATCAGTCCGTGGTTCATGCCGCCTCCGATGAGGACGTCCCGAACATCGACTGACCATACCTGAACGCTGTGTACCGGTCCCATCACGGACCGGATGGTGCGATCAGATGCGCGGCCGTGATGACCCGAACTTGGCGGCCGGGCTAGTGGGCCGCCTCGGCGAAGGGCGGGGCGTCCCCTCCAGATCACGAGGGAGGCATGCCCGTGCGAATCAGGTTCTGGCGCCGTCAGCCCGTCCCCACGCCGCCCCCGTCTCCGCCGTCGGCTGCGCCCAGGTCGACCCGCAACGAGCGATCGACCTGGGCGCAGCCGACGGCCGTCTTCCCGACCGCCGGTCCGGGCCGCCCGGGCAACCTGACCCCCGGCCAGCGGTGGCGCGGAAACGGAGGCCGGTGGTGAGCCTGACCATCGGCAGCACGATCCGGGTGCCCGAGGACTCCTACCGCTTCGGCACCGGGCCGCTCACGCTGCAGTCACCGAGATCCTCAGCCGCGGACCGTTCGAGGGGCACGTCTGGGCGGAGGTGCGTGGGCACGACGTACGCGAGGACGGGTCGCTCGCCGTCCGGGCGCGCTTCGCCTTCGTCCGGGTCGACCGGGTGCGCGTGGTGAGCCTGTGAGCCGCCGGTCCCGTGACCACCTGCCCACCCGGCCGACCTGGCGCTGCCAGGCGTGCGGGATCGCCTGGCCGTGTTCGGCGGCCAAGCTGCGCCTGCTCGCCGAGTACCGGACGGACCGGGCGGCCCTGCTGGTCCACCTGGCCACGCTCCAGGCCGAGGCGGCCGTGGAACTCACCGGGCTGGATCACGCCACGCCGCCGGTCGTGCTGGCCGAGCGCTTCACCAACTGGGCGCGCCCACGCGGATGACCGTTGTCGATCCGGGGACGAGCCGACGCGAGCGGGACCGGCACGCCGAGTGGGTGCCGCGCTGCTGACGACCGCCCCGCCGTCCGGGTGCGTCCGCTCACCGGCGACCACGGGTCCGCGTCGCGGTACCTCGACCGGGTGAGTCGCCCGACGTACCGCTTCGCGGCCGGTGTCGGCGCCGGGAGAATCGGCGGATCCAGGGCCCGGGGCAGGGTGGACGCGGGCCCCGCCAGGTGAGGAAATCGGGTTGAGCTCATCCGCCAGCCGGTGTCCCGTCGCGGCTCCCGAGCAGCTGCGGGCGGCGCTGACCAGGCTCCTCGCCCCGCGCCGCGGCGAGCAGGCCGGCGGTTGACGATGCCGATCCCCGCGTTCCAGGTCCAGCGGTGGGTGAACTCGCCGCCGCTGACGCCGAAGGCGCTGCGCGGCCGGGTGGTGCTGATCGACGTCTGGGAGTACACCTGCGTCAACTGGATCCGCACCTCCCCGTACGTCAAGGCCTGGCACCGCGACTACGCGCCGCTGGGCCTGACCGTCATCGGCCTGCACGCGCCCGAGTTCGAGTTCGGCCGGCACGCCGAGAACATCGACCAGGGCATCCGGGACCACGAGCTGACCTACCCGATCGCGCTGGACAACGACTTCCGGGTCTGGGCGGGCCTCGGCAACATCGCCTGGCCGGCGAGGTACCTCTTCGACGCGGACGGGAATCTCGCCGACCGGTGGATCGGGGAGGGCGACTACGACCGCACCGAGGCGGAGATCCGGCGGCTGCTCGCCGCCACGGTGCCCGAGCGCGACCTGCCGCCGGTCACCCCGGAGGCGGCGGCCTTCGCCGCGACCACCCCGCCGACGTACGCCAACCTCACCGAGGAGACGTACGTCGGCACCGACCGGCGGGTGCCGGGCAGCTTCACGCTGACCGGCGACTGGCGGGACAACGGCGAGTACGTCGAACTCGCCAGCGGCGCCGGTGAGCTCGCCCTGCCCTTCAACGCCGGCGAGGTGAACCTGGTCGTCGACCCCGGCCCCGGCCGGCCGGTCCCGGTCAGCGTGCTGCTCGACGGGCAGCCGATCGGCGCCGAACGCGGCGCCGACGTCGGCCCCGACTCGGTGGCCCAGGTCGACCGGGCGGCCATGCTCCGGCTCGTCGCCGGCGCGTCCCGCGACGACCACCTGCTGACCCTGGTCACCGACCGACCCGGCTTCCGCGCGTACGCCTTCACCTTCGGCCCCTGAGCGCCGACCGGCAGCCGGGGCCGCTTCGGGCCCTGATCGGTGGGCATCCGGTGGCCCGGACGCGACCGGGTCACCGTCGGCGCTCGGCCTCGCGCCGGCGGCGGTGCCGCTACCGGCTGCGCCGGACGGCCCGCACGCCGAACGCGATCGCCCCGACGGCCAGCATGACGCCCAGCAGTTGGAGGCCGGGCGAGTCGTCGGCTCCTCCGTACACGACGCCGGCGACGCCGAGGAGGGCGACGACCGCGAGGACGTACCTCATGGGTTCTCCCTTCGGCGGCGGCGAACTCGCCGCTCATCCCGCCAGCACGCGCTCATTCGTCGACCCACTCGAGCAGGTCGCCGGGCTGGCAGTCGAGCACCCGGCACATCGCTTCCAGGGTGCTGAACCGGACGGCCTTGGCGCGGCCGTTCTTCAGCACCGCGACGTTCGCCGGGGTGAGCCCGACCCGCTCGGCGAACTCCCCGACGCTCATCTTGCGCTTGGCCAGCTCGACGTCGATGCGGACGACGATGGGCATCAGATCACCGCCTCCATGTCGGTGCGCAGCGTGGTGGCCTGCCGCAGCAGTGCCCGCATCACCACCATCAGCAACCCCAGCACGGCGACGCCGGTGACCATCAGGAGCAGCAGCAGCGGCAGCCCGGGGTCGTCCGCGTTGAAGCCGACGTAGAGGAACACGCCCACGAGCACCACCCAGGCGGCGGCGACGGCCCAGACGATCGCGTCCACCCACACCAGCGAGGCCGGACTGAAGATGCGGTCGTGCTTGACCATGGTGAGCAGCTGCCAGGTGGCCACGATCACCACCTGGGCGCACAGCACCCAGAACACCGCGACGGCCGTCAGCGGCCACCGCAGGTACGCCAGGTCGGGCGACTCCTCGGCCATGTGCGCGAACTGCCCGGGCAGCGAGAAGGTCTGCAGCACAACCAGGATCCCGAACAACAACACGAGGAAGACCCGGAGAGGGGCCACCGCCCGATGCTCTGCGATCATGCATCGACTATCACTCGCTACCTATCGATTGTCAATAGATTCGGGGGTTTTCGGGTGGGAAGCTGACCACGAGCACGGCCGTACGCCCGACCCTGGGCCTGCTGACCACGTCCTCGGCCGGCTCGTCGAACGCTGACCGGCGCGGTCGCGCTCAGAGCGTGACCCGGTGCGGGTGGGCGTAGACGTTCATCGTGCGTCCGCGCAGGAAGCCGACCAGGGTCAGCCCGGCCTCCTGCGCCAGGTCGGCGGCGAGGGTGCTCGGCGCGGAGACCGCCGCGAGCACCGGTACCCCGGCCATCCACGCCTTCTGGGTCAGCTCGAAGCTCGCCCGCCCGGAGACCAGCAGCACGTGCCCGGCCAGCGGCAACCGCCGTTCCCGGACGGCCCAGCCGACCACCTTGTCCACCGCGTTGTGCCGGCCCACGTCCTCGCGCAGCGTCACCAGCTCGCCGTCGGCGGTGAACAGCCCGGCCGCGTGCAGCCCCCCGGTGTGGTCGAAGCCCTTCTGCGCCGCCCGCAACCGGTCCGGCAGCTCCGCCAGCACCGTCGCCGGCACGCCCACCGGGTCGTCCGCCACCGCGAAGACCGACCGGGTACGCACCGCGTCGATGCTCGCCTTGCCGCACACCCCGCACGAGCTGGTGGTGTAGAAGTTCCGGGCCGGGTCCGTGGTCGGCTCCGGTACGCCGGGCGCCAGCACCACGTCCACCACGTTGTACGTGTTGGGCGTCTCCGCGCCGGCGCAGAGCTGCGCGGTGTGCACGTCGTCCGCCGACCGGATCAGCCCCTCGGTCAGCAGGAAGCCGATCGCCAGGTCCAGGTCGTCGCCGGGGGTGCGCATGGTGACCGCGAGCGGCCGCCGGCGCCCCGGCCCGGGCGGACCGACCCGGATCTCCAGCGGCTCCTCGACGCTGAGGCTGTCCCGCCGGCGGACGGCCGCGCGTCCGTCGGTCGCCACGTCGAGGTCGATCCGGAGCACGCTCCGCCGGTCAGTCGCCCGTCCCACCCCGCCATCCTGCCCCGCGCGCCGAGCGGCCCGCAGGGCTACCGTGGCCGGGTGAGGGCGTACGCGGCGGTGGTGCTCGCGGGCGGCGCCGCGCGCCGGATGGGCGGGGTGGACAAACCGGCCCGCCCGGTCGGCGGCCGCCCGATGCGGGACCGGGTGCTGGCCGCGGTGGCCGACGCCCACCCCCGCGTCCTGGTCGGGCCGGCCGGTGCGGTGCCCGCGGGTGTCCTGATGACCCGGGAGCAGCCGCCCGGCGGCGGGCCGGTGGCCGCCGCGGCCGCCGGGCTGGCCCTGCTCGACCCGGACACCCCGGTCGTCGCGCTGCTCGCCGGCGACCTGCCGCTGCTCACCCCGGAGGCGATCGGCCACCTGCTGCGCCACCTCGACGCCGGCCCGGACGGGCGTCACCCGGCCCCGCTCGATCGGCGGCCGGCTGCCGGGCCGCCGGGGGCGGCCACCGGCGGCCGACCCGGTGCCGGCCCGGACGGGGCCTGCTTCGTGGACGCCGACGGGCGGCGGCAGACCCTCTGCGGGGTGTGGCGGGTGCCGGCGCTGCGGGCCGCCGTCGACCGGCTCGCCGCCGGGCGGGGGCTGGCCGGCGCCCCGATCCGCGCCCTGCTGGCCGGGCTGGCCGTCCGCGAGGTGCCGTGGCCCGGCGCCGGCCCGCCGCCGTGGTTCGACTGCGACACTGACTCGGACGTACGCCGGGCGGAGGAGTGGATGCGATGACGGTGCTGGACGACTGGGTCACGGCGGCCTGTGCCGAACTCGGTCTGGACCCGGCCCAGGTGCCGGTGCCGGCCGTGCTCGACCTGGCCAAGGAGGTGGCCCACCAGGTGCTGCGACCGGGCGCGCCGGTCACCGCGTACCTGCTCGGGCTGGCCGTGGGACGCGGCGCGGATCCGGCCGACGCGGCGGCCCGGCTCGGCGCGCTGGCCGGCGCCTGGCCGGTCGAACTCGGCGCCGAGCGCCCGGACGACAGCCCGGCCTGACCGCTCGTCCGCCGCCGCTGTCCGATCCCGGTCGGGGCTGATTCGGCCGCCCGGCGTCGTGGGTAGGGTGACCCGTGACGGACGGAGGCGATCATGACGGCTGACCACCCCTCGGCGCCGACCGGTGGCCCGCCCGGCGGGATGCCGGAGCACCACGAGTCGATCCTGCTCGACGAGCCGAGCACGGCCGACCTGCGGGCCAAGGTGACCCAGGCGTGGCAGGAGTTCGCCCGGGCGCTGGCCGACCGGCTGGCCGCGCTGCCGGCCGGGGCGCACCTGGAGGTGACCCTCGACCCGACCGCCTCCGGCACCGGCGACGCCATCTACTCGGTCAGCGTCGACGCCGGCGCGGAGGGGACGCTCGCCGCCCGCGCGGTCGGCAACGCCAGCCTGCCGCAGGGCTACCGCCTGGACCGCAACGCGGTGGCGGACATGATCGCGCTGGGCTGGTCGCCGCCGGGCGTGGTGGAGGGCTCCGGCGAGTACTTCGGGCTGGACTCCTCGACCGCGGAGGCCGCGCGGCTGTCCGCGCTGCTCTCCCGCACCCTGCGCGACGTCTACGGCGCCCCGCACCCCGCCTTCCTGGTCTACCTGGTGCACGACGCGGAGGGGGAGCCGCTGCCGGTCGAGTCGCTCGGCACCGCGCGCAGCGAGTTCGGCCCGGACCGGGACGTCGAGGCCGACCTGGACGAGGCGCTGGCGGCCGCCGCCAGCCAGTCCGGCGAGAGCGACGTGCTGGCGCTGGCCGAGCGGGTCCGCACGGTGGTGTCGACCATGTTGAAGTCGGACTCCGACCGGCTCCAGGTCGACTCGGACGGCGACATCAACATCCGGGCCGGGTCCGCGATGGTCTTCGTCCGGGTGCGCGACAACCCGCCCCTGGTCGACGTCTTCTCCCCGGTGCTCACCGAGGTCGAGCCGACCGAGCGGCTCTACGTCAAGCTCTCCGAACTGACCAACCGGATGCCGATCGGCCGGCTGTACTGCGCCGACGACACCGTGTGGGCGTCCATCCCGGTGTTCGGCCGCAACTTCCAGCCGACCCACCTGATGCTCGCCGTACAGGTGATGACCGGCCTCGCCGACGAACTGGACGACCGGCTGCACGGCGAGTTCGGTGGCAAGCGCTTCTTCGGCGAGGGCGACAAGCCGGTCAAGCGCGACGAGGGCGAGCACCGCACCGGCATGTACCTCTGACACCCCGCGGGGGTGGGACCCGGAATCCCCGAGAACCGGGCCCCACCCGTGGGGAGGGCGGTCAGGTCGTGGGGAGCCAGGCGAGGCTCCGCGCGGTGGTCGGGTCGGAGGCCCGCAGGCCCGCCTCGGAGACGGTCCAGAGCGTTCCGCCGACCAGCAGCGAGCGGCCCACCATGCCCGCCGTGCCCGGGTGGCGGACCGGGCCGACCTCGGTGATCGCGTCGCCGGTCACCCGGAGCAGGCGTACGTGGTCGTCGACCGGAAGGGCGACCAGGCCGCTGTCGGGGTGGGACAGGAAGGCGTGCGGGTCGAACTCCACCGAGGAGTACGCGTCGGGCACGTGGTACTGGTCGAGCCGGGTCGGTCGGGCCGGGTCCCGGACGTCGAAGAGCGACACCTGGAGCCCCTGCGTCCGTCCCCGGCGGTCGGCCTCCTGCCCCACGCCGAGCAGCCGCCCGTCGGGCAGTGGGTGCAGGTACGCCGAGTAGCCGGTGATCTTCAGTTCGCCGGTGACCCGGGGCGCGGTCGGCTCGGTCAGGTCGAGCGAGTAGAGCGGATCGGTCTGCCGGAAAGTGACCACGTAGCCGACCTGGCCGAGGAAGCGCACCGAGTAGATCCGTTCACCCCGGCCCAGGCCGGTGACCGCGCCGACCGGCGTCAGCGTACCGCCGTCGCGGCGCAGAACGCGTACGGCGGACTCCGACCGGGCGCGGCCGGCCCTGACGTCCTCGACGGTGGTGGCGACCCGCAGGTGCCCCTGCCACTCCGACAGCGCGTACTGGTTGACGAGCCAGCCGGGCACCGAGCCGGTGGCCACGTACCGGGGGCGGCCCGGGGCGGCGGTGTCGAACTGGTGGATCTCGGTGACCTGCTCGGGCAGCGCCCGGCCCCAGCGGGGCGAGCCGGGCCGGTCCGGCGGTCGCTGCCCGGCGAGGTAGAGGCTCCGCCCGGTGCCGTAGACGGTGTCCGCGTCGGCGGCCACGCTGACCGGGTCGCCGTCGCCGAGCCGGTCGCCGGCCAGGTCGAAGCTGAGCACGGTCAGCGTGGTGGTGCCGGAGAAGCGGTCCGGTCGGCTGAGCCGCTCGCAGCCGACCCGGCCGGTGTGTCGGAGGGTGCCGTCGGTCCACTCGTACGCCGGCAGCCAGGCGTCGATCCCGGCCGCCGCGATCACCGCCCGGTTGGTCGCGGTCCGCTGCGCGTCGGTGGCCCGTTCCGCGTACGGGAAGGTGAGCCGGGCGGTCGACCGGATCACCACCCGGGCGGTGCTCCCGGTCAGCCGGGCGTCCGCCAGGTGGCCCTGGATCCGGTAGGTCCCGGTCACCCGGGGCGTCCCGGTCAGGTCGACCAGGAGCAGCCGGGCGTCCGCCTCGTGCCGGCCGGCCGGTCGGGTGGCCGCGATGCCCGGCTGCACCTCCACGCCCGCGACGAGCACCAGGGCGCTGTCGCCGTGCAGCAGCAGGTTCTGCGTCGACCAGCCGACCGGCGGGGTGCTCCGGGCCAGGTCGAGGCGGCCGGTGACCCGGCGGGTCGCCGGGTCGACCACCCGCAGCACGCCGCCGGTGACCGTGACGATCCGCCGGCCGTCGGTCTTGACCAGGTCCGGCTCGTCCGCGTCGGCCTCGTGGTTGTTGGTGCCGGTGTGCTCCGGGGCCGCGGCGCCGGCCTCCCGCGCGCCGGGAGCCGCCTTCGCCACCGCCCCGGCCGCCTCGGCCGCGTCCAGGGCCACGGCGGTGCGCCAGCCGCCGGTGAAGCCCCACGGGCCGACCGACGCCGACGCGGCGGCGCGCAACCCGGCGAGCGCCTCGGCGCAGGAGTCGAAGGAGACCAGCCGGAGCGCGGCCGGTGGCGGCGCCGGCGGTGGAACGGGCGTCGGCGCCGGCGCGGAGCTGCTGCCGGCGAGCAGGGCGAGCGCGACCAGCGTGCCGGCCGCGGCGGTGGGCACTCCCCGATTCATGGCCGGTTCGACGCCGGCCGCCCCGGCCCGGTTCCCGCCCGCCCGTCCGATCTCGCCGCCGCGCTCCGGCAGCGGCACGTCTCCGGTCGGCGGTGCGTCCCGCGGATCGGCGGGCGACGCGGCCGGTCAGCCGCCGGAGGGGCCGACGCCGGGGGACTCGACCAGCCGGGACAGCACGATGGTGCTGCGGGTGGAGGTCACGAACGGCTCGGCGCGCAGCCGTTCCAGGGCCGCCTCCAGGTGGGCGATGTCCGCCGCCCGCAGGTGCACCAGCGCGTCGGCCTCGCCGGAGACGGTGTACGCGCCGACCACCTCCGGGTGCCGGCGGGCGGCCACGCCGATCTGGGCCGGGGTGGTCCGGCCGGCGCAGAACAGCTCGACGAACGCCTCGGTGGTCCAGCCGACCGCGGCCGGGTCGACGACGGCGGTGAATCCCCGGATCACCCCGGCGGCGCGCAACCGGTCCACCCGGCGCTTGACCGCCGGGGCGGAGAGTGACACCCGGGTGCCGATGTCCGCGTACGAGGCGCGGGCGTCCGCGACGAGCAACGCAATGATCCGCTGGTCAACCGCATCTATCTGCAACGTTCCGCCTCTGGCATGCAATGGTTGTGGCTGTTACCAAAGTTGTACGGTACCTACTCTTGGTGACCGTGAACCAGCAGCGAGTTCCGCGAAAGCGGACATATCTCATGTGCTCGCCCGAGCACTTCGCGGTCGAGTACGCGATCAACCCGTGGATGGACGTGACCACGCCGGTCGACCCGGAGCTGGCGGTCAAGCAGTGGGATCGGCTGCGCGAGACCCTGGTGGGTCTCGGCCACGAGGTGCACCTGCTCACCGCCGAGCCGGGCCTGCCCGACATGGTGTACGCCGCCAACGGCGCCTTCGTCGTCGACGGGACGGTCTACGGCGCCCAGTTCAAGCACGAGCAGCGGACCGCCGAGGCGGCCGTGCACCGGGCCTTCTACGAGTCCCACGGCTGGCGGTTCATCGCGCCCAGCGAGACCAACGAGGGCGAGGGTGACTTCGCGTACCTGCCGGAGGCGCACGGCGGGCTGATCCTCGCCGGGCACGGCTTCCGCACCGAGCTGCCAGCGCACGCCGAGGCGCAGGAGGCGCTCGGCCGGCCGGTGGTGTCGCTGCGCCTGGTCGACCCGCGCTTCTACCACCTGGACGTGGCGCTGGCCTCGATCGACGACACCAACATCGTCTACTTCCCGGGCGCGTTCTCCGCGGCCAGCCAGCGGGTGCTCGCCCAGCTCTTCCCGGACGCGGTCGTCGCGGACGACGAGGACGCCATGACGTTCGGCCTGAACCTGGTCAGCGACGGCCTGAACGTGGTGCTCAACAGCGAGGCGACCCGGCTCGCCGGCAAGCTCAAGGCGGCCGGGTACCACCCGGTGCCGGTGGAGCTGGCCGAGCTGAAGAAGGGCGGCGGCAGCGTGAAGTGCTGCATCGCCGAGCTGCGGCACTGAGCCGGACACCACCGGCCGGTACGACCCGGGGCCGGCCTCCCGTTGGGAGGCCGGCCCCGGCGCGTCTGCGGACGGTCCGCTCAGCCGAGCGTGGCCAGCTCGTTGATCAGGATGTTGGCGAGCACCTGGCCGTCGTTCTGCACCTCACGCAGGTACCACTTCTGCTGCGGGGTGCGCGGCTGGTTGAACTGCCAGATCCCGCGCGGGCTGTCGACCTGGCCGATCTTGCCGAGCGCCAGGTTGACCTGCTGCGGGTTGGGCTCCCCACCGGCGAACCGGATGGCCTGGTCCAGGACCTGCGCCGCGTCGTACGAGGCCATCGCGTAGGTGGTGGGGGACTGGTTGTGCTTCTTCCGGTACGCGGCGGCGAACCGGCGGTTGGCCGCGTTGTTGATGTCGGCCGAGTAGTTCAGCGCGGTCCGGATGCCCAGCGCGTACCCCTTGGGCTTGATGCTCTCCAGCACCGTGCCCTCGGTGAGGAAGCCGGGCGCGTAGATCGTCCCGGTGAAGCCGGCCTGGCGCACCGCCCGGATGAACTCGACCGCCGCCTCCCCGGAGAAGTGGCAGAACAGCGCCGCCGGCTTCCGGTTCAGCGCGGTCCGGATGTCGCTGGCGTAGTCCGACCGGTTCGGGCTCGCGTTCGCCGACGTCCAGACCACCGGGTCCTTGATCCGGGAGTCGGAGCCGCCGAACTCCTCCCGGAAGCCGCGCACCACGTCCCGGCCGCCGACGTCGTCCGGCACGATGATCGCCAGCTTGTCGGTCGGCTTCAGCTCGTCCTTCAGATAGCGGCCGAGCGCCCGGCCCGCCTCGTCCAGCACGTACGAGGTACGCCAGATGTAGACGACGCTCTGCAGGCTGGTCGGCGAGGCGTTGGAGCCGACCAGGGGCACCCTGGCCTGCTCGACGGTGTCCCGGATGCCCGCCATGACCTCCGAGTCGACCACACCGGTGAGGGCGAGCACGCCCTCCTTGAGCAGGTCCTCGACGGCCTTCTTGCCGCTCGCGGGCGAGTCGCCCTCGTCGGCGGTCAGCAGGGTGACCGGGTGGTCGCCGAGGCGCTGTTCGTTGAGGTCGAGGAAGAGTTGGAAACCATTGAGGATCTCGACACCGATCGCCTTGAGGCTGCCGGTTTGCGGCGCGACCAGGCCGATCTTGATCGGGCTTGCGGTGGTGACCGGTTCGCCCTCCGACTCTGAGCCACATCCGGCTGCGAATCCGGCGGTACCCAGGGCGGCCAGCAGTTGGAGTGCCCGCCTGCGGTTCATCTGCGACACCGAGTTCCTTCCGGGAGCGTTGCAGCGCTGATCAGCGCCCCCTCGGCGTTCTACCTGCTTGGCGACGCTGCGTCAATGCTTAGTGATCTTCATGCAAGCTTCGGAAAGCGGTTGTTACCTCGGGCCACGCCGACGACTCCGGGTCGATAAGCCCGAAGTGCTCGCATTCTGGCAGCTCGACGAGGCGGATGTCGCCGCCCGCCGCCCGGCTGGCGGCGACGAAACTCCGGCTCATCGCCACCGGAACCTGTTCATCCAGCGTGCCGTGCACGACTACGCTGCGTGTTCCGAGCGGTACCGAGGACCGCGGGTCGGCGGCCGCGTACCGGTCCGGGAACTCCGCCGGGCCGCCGCCGAGCAGCGCGGCCACCGCGCCGCCGTCCAGGTCCAGCCGGTACGCCTCGGCCAGGTCGCTGACCGGGGCCAGGGCCAGCACGCCACCGACCGCGGCCGGGGCGGTGGCCGCCGCGTACAGCGCCAGGTGACCGCCGGCCGAGTGGCCCACCAGGAGCGGCGCTCCGGCGCCGACCAGGCCGGGCATGGCGTCGGCGGCCAGCCGGGGCAGCGCCGTCACGCCGGCCACCACGTCGGCGAGCGTCCCCGGCCAGCCGCCGCCCGGCTGACCGGTCCGGCGGTACTCCAGCTGCGCCACCGGGTGCCCCAGCGCGGCCAGCGCGGCGGCCAGCGGCCCGGTGTGGCTCCGGTCGTACCCGGCCCGCCAGAAGCCGCCGTGCACCACCACCACGAGCGGCCGGGCCGGCCCGTCGCCGGCCGGGCGGCGCAGGTCGGCGACCTGGTCCGGGTGCTCGCCGTAGGCGACGGTGTGGTCCGGCGCCGGTGCCGGACGGGTGAGGACGGCGCGGGGGTCGGCGGGCATGGCCAGACGGTAGCGCGCCCGCCCGGGTGGTTCCCGCCCGCGACCCGGTCCCGGCGAGCACCGGCGGGGTCGGCTGGGTAAAGATGGATCCCATGACCGAAACGCGCTCTGGACAGAACGACGAACCGGGCCCCGGCGACACCGGCCACACCGGCACCGTGGTGGTGGTCGGCCCGGACGGCCGGCCGGTCGGCACCGTGCAGACCGAGGAGGGACAGGGCGAGGACCCGACCCGGCTGGTCGAGCAGCCGGCCAAGGTGATGCGGATCGGCAGCATGATCAAGCAGCTGCTGGAGGAGGTCAAGGCGGCTCCGCTGGACGACGCCAGCCGCAACCGGATGCGCGAGATCCACGAGCGCTCGATCGTCGAGCTCAAGGAGGGCCTCGCCCCGGAGCTGCGTGAGGAGCTGGAGCGGATCTCGCTGCCGTTCACCGAGGAGCAGACGCCGAGCGAGGGTGAGCTGCGCATCGCGCACGCCCAGCTGGTGGGTTGGCTGGAGGGCCTGTTCCACGGCATCCAGGCGGCCCTGGTCGCCCAGCAGATGGCGGCCCGGGTCCAGCTGGAGCAGATGCGCTCCGGCCGGCAGGCGCTGCCCAGCGGCCCCGGCGGGATGGTGCCCGGCATGCCCGGGATGGGTCAGCCGCAGGGCAACGAGGGGCACAGCACCGGCCAGTACCTCTGACGGTCGCCGTCCCGTTCAGCCGATCCCGAAGACCTGCTCCAGGTACGCCGCCACGCCGTCCGCGGAGTTCGCCGAGGTGACCTCGTCGGCGATCGCCAGGACGGCGTGGTGCGCGTTGGCCACCGCCACCCCACGGCCGGCCCAGGTCAGCATCGGCACGTCGTTGGGCATGTCGCCGAAGGCCAGCACGTCCCGGGCGTCGATGCCGAGCCGGGCGCAGTACCAGGCCAGCCCCGCCGCCTTCGTCACCCCGGCCGCGGAGATCTCCACCAGTCCCGAGTACGACGAGTGGGTGGCCTCCGCCAGCCCCTCCAGCGCCCCGGCGACGAGCGCCACGAAGGCGTCCGGGTCCTGCTCCCCGGCGCGCGCCAGCAGCTTCACCGCCGGGGCGGCGAGCAGCTCCTCGGGCGTCTCGACCGCCCGGATCGCGTCGAGGTCGGCGTCCCAGCGCAGCGGGTAGTGCGCCTCGTGCCGCATCTGCCGGCTGTCCACGATCTCCACCGCGAAGCTCACCCCGGGTACCTCGGCGCGCAGCCGGCGGGCCACCTCGGCGAGCAGACCCGGGTCGAGCGGGTCGGCCCGGAGCACCTCGTCGGCGGCCGGGTCGTAGACCACCGCGCCGTTGGCGCAGATCGCCGGCAGCGGCTCGGCGAGCTGGTCGTACACCAGCTTGAGCCAGCGGATGGGACGGCCGGTGACCAGCACGACCGGCGTGCCCCCGGCGGTGATCCGGGTCAGCGCCGCCACCGTGCGCGGGCTCACCGTCCGGTCGTCGGCCAGCAGGGTGCCGTCGATGTCGGTGGCGATCAGCCGGGGTGTCTCTGCCATCAGCGGGACAGTAGCCGATCGAGGTACACCGCCACCCCGTCGTCGTCGTTGCGCAGGGTGATCTCGTCGGCCGCCGCCCGGACCGCCGGGTGGGCGTTCGACACCGCCACCCGGGCCCAGCCGGCCCACCCGAACATCGGCAGGTCGTTGGGCATGTCCCCGAAGACCAGCACCTCGGCCGGGTCCACCCCCAGGGTCTGCGCCACCACCGCGAGCCCGGTGGACTTGTCCACCCCGGGCGGGCAGATCTCGACGAAGCCGAGCCCGGCCTGGGTGAGCGTCGCCACCTCCGGCGGCACGATCCGCCGCGCCCGCGCGAGCAGCTCGTCGACGTGGTGGTCGGCGGTCCGGACGAACGCCTTGATCACGTCGCCGGAGAGGCATTCCGCCCGGCTGCGCGCCTCGAACGCGTCCTGGTAGGGCCAGCTCGGGTGGTAGTCGCCCCAGAGCGGCGCGTCGTGCTCGTCCGACGCCTCCACCATCACGGTCAGCGGCCCCACCGCCGCCTCCAGCTCGGTGAGCAGCCGGGCCAGCACCTCCCCGGCGAGCCGCTCGTCGCGTAGCACCACCGGGCCGGCCGGATCGCTCTGGTCCACCACCCGGCCGCCGCCGGCCATCACCAGGAAGTCCGCGGCCCGGATGTCGTTGCGGGTCAGCTCGGTCAGCCGGGGGCCGCGGCCGGTCGCGCCGACCACCGGGATCCCGGCGGCGCGCACCCGGTCGAGCACGTCGTGGGTGTACGCGGAGACGGTGTCGTCGCTGCGGACCAGCGTCCCGTCGAGGTCGGTGGCGATCAGCTTGGGCAGTCCCGGGCGGGTCATCGTTCCTCCTTCGCCCGCCGCCGTCGCAGCCAGCCGTCGAGGTCGGCGAAGTGCCTCGACCCATCCGACGGCGGGCAGCAACCGTACCTCGCGGAACCGGCCGCAACCATGGCTTCCCGGCGAATCGGGTGCCAACGGACGGGGCATCCCGGGTGACGTTCCGTGCCCCGCCCCGGCGGCCCGCCGAGGCGGTCGTACGGTTACCGGATGGCAGAACGGGACTGGCCGGTGGCGGAGGTCATCGGCACCGAACGGCTGGTGCTGGAGCCGCTCCGGGTAGACCACGCCGCGGAGCTGGCACCGCTCCTCGACGACCCGGTGCTGCACGAGTACATCGGTGGCCGGCCGGCGACCCCCGACGAGCTGCGCGAGCGGTACCGGCGGCAGGTCACCGGGCGCTCACCCGACGGCAGCCAGGGCTGGCTCAACTGGGTGGTCCGGCACCGGGACACCGGTGCGGCCGTCGGCACCGTGCAGGCCACCCTCCGGCTCGACGGCGACCGGCCGGTGGCCGAGCTGGCCTGGGTGATCGCCGCTCCGCAGCAGGGTCGCGGCTACGCCGGCGAGGCCACCGCCGGCATGGTCGGTTGGCTGGAGGGGCACGGCGTACGGGCGCTGCTCGCCCACGTGCACCCCGACCACGGGGCTTCCGCCCGGGTCGCCGAGCGGCTCGGACTGCGCGCCACCGACCTGGTGGTGGACGGCGAGGTCCGCTGGGCGAAGCCGTGAGCCCGGCGGACCGCCGGGCCGGTCAGATCGGGGGTTCCGGGCGGGCGAACGGGACTGCCGGCCCCACGGTGAGGTCGGCGGGCGGCGGCAGCTCGTCCTCCTCCGTCGCCTGGCCCGAGCGGCGCCGCCGGCCGCGCACCGGCCCGGCGGGCTCCTCGTCCGCCGCGTCGCCCGGCGAGGCCGCGCCGGCCGGGGCCAGCTTGAGTGCTGCGGCGAGCAGGGCGCAGGCGACGAACGCCATCACCAGGCCGCGGCCGTACTCGACCCGGAAGCCGTCCTCGGTCGAGTAGAAGAGGGTGCGCTGGCTGGTGTCGTCCAGCGTGGCGGCCGTCGCGGCCAGCAGGGCGAGCAGTGCCCCGGCCAGGGTCAGCCCGGCGATCCGGGCGTTCGTCCGGACGGCCGGAGTGCCGCGCAGCGCGAGCCCCACCGCGCTGGCCAACGCGAGCAGCCCGACCAGGTAGCCGACCCCGAAACCGCCCACGTCGGAAACCCCGCCAGGTACCCGGATCGAGGTGTTCCCCTCCGGGCCGCCGTTGGGCAGGGTCATCACCAGCCACTCGCCGAGCAGCGACGCCACGGCGGCCACCGCGCCGAGCGCGGCCAGCAGCGGGGGCAGCCTGCGGTCCGCGGCGAGGCCGGAGAGCAACCGACCGAACCGGCCCGCCGTCGGGGCGGACTCCGGCGTGCCCCACTCCACGACGGCCGTGCCGTCGGACCGGTCTTCCTGTCGTGGGATGGGGAGATCCTGGGACATCGCCTCACCCTTCCGCGTTCGCGGGCCTGAGCCGAATCATGACACAGCCGGCAGGGTGGGACGTGGATCGCGATCGGTCGCAGGGGGGCACCGGTTTCGGCTAGCGTCGGTGCATGCCTATCCGTACCGCTTCCGCACGTTGGCAGGGCAACCTCACCGAGGGGTCCGGCACGATCCGCACCGGCAAGGGCGGGCTCGAGGGAAACTACTCCTTCAAGTCGCGCTTCGAGGAGGGTGAGGGCACCAACCCCGAGGAGCTGATCGGCGCCGCGCACGCCGGCTGCTTCTCGATGGCCTTCTCCAAGGCGCTCGCCGACGCCGGCTCGACGCCGACCTCGGTGGAGACCACCGCCAAGGTCCACCTGGACAAGACCGACGCCGGGATGACCGTGACCCGGATCGAGCTGGACACCGTCGGCCAGGTCCCCGGCATCGACGACAGCGAGTTCCAGAAGCTCGCCGAGGCGGCC
Organism: Micromonospora sp. CNZ280; assembly: GCF_011759515.1. Classification (NCBI taxonomy): domain Bacteria; kingdom Bacillati; phylum Actinomycetota; class Actinomycetes; order Micromonosporales; family Micromonosporaceae; genus Micromonospora; species Micromonospora sp. CNZ280. The sequence continues at coordinate 1,896,635 of NZ_JAAOYP010000001.1, read as the reverse complement.
AAGGCGAACTGCCCGATCTCCCGCCTGCTGTCACCGGGCGCCGAGATCACCCTCACCGCCCGCCTCGCCTCCTGAGCTCCCCGGAAAGAGTGGCCATCCGGCGCCGGATGGCCACTCTTTCCGTACCTGGCCCGGATCTTGGCGGCGTCCGGGCGCGCCGCCGGTCGGGCAGAATGGGTGGGTGCCGGTGGAGATGAGCCGCGAACGCTTCGAGGAACTGGTCGCCGAGGCCCTCGACGAGGTCCCCGAGGAGTTGCTCGGCCTGATGAGCAACGTGGTCATCCTGGTCGAGGACGACCCGCCGCCCGGTGACGAGGAGCTGCTCGGTCTCTACGAGGGGCACGCCCTCACCGAGCGGGGCTGGGACTACGCCGGGGTGCTGCCGGACCGCATCCTGATCTACCGTCACCCGATCCTGCGCATCTGCGACACCGACGACGACGTGATCGACGAGGTGGCGGTGACCGTGGTGCACGAGATCGCGCACCATTTCGGCATCGACGACGAGCGGTTGCACCAGCTGGGCTGGGCCTGACCGGCCGATGCCGCCGGTTGCGGGTCTGACCTACCTTCGCAGGCAGGCATCACGACCTCAGGAGGCATTTCCATGCGCAGCGAGCTGTTCTCGGCGGAGAACCTGGAGAAGGAGTCCGCGCAGCCCGGCATGCGGCTGCAGAACTCCAAGATGTTGAAGATCGAGCTCAACGGTGAGGCGATGGCCCGGGTCGGGTCGATGGTCGCCTACCAGGGGCAGGTGCAGTTCCAGGCGCTCGGCTCGGGCGGGCTCGGCAAGTTCCTCAAGCAGAAGCTCACCGGCGAGGGCGTGCCGCTGATGAAGCTCACCGGCCGCGGTGACGTCTTCCTCGCCGACTTCGCCAAGGACGTGCACGTCATCGACCTGGAGCCGGGCGACGCGCTCTCCATCAACGGCTCCAGCGTGCTGGCCTTCGACTCGACCCTCCAGTACGACATCCGGATGGTCCAGGGGGCCGGCATGGCCTCCTCGTCCGGCCTCTTCAACTGCGTCTTCACCGGCCACGGCCGGATCGCCATCACCACCAAGGGCACCCCGGTGGTGCTCAACGTGGACGCTCCCACCTACGTCGACCCGCAGGCCGCGGTCTGCTGGTCGGCCAACCTGCAGACCGGCTACCACCGCGCCGAGCAACTCGGCCTCGGCACGCTGCTCGGCCGGCGTACCGGCGAGGCGTTCACGATGACCTTCGCCGGCCAGGGCTTCGTGGTGGTGCAGCCGTCCGAGGAGCCGCCGATCATGGGCAGCGGCACGCAGGAGCAGCAGGGCGGACTGCTCGGCGGCCTGCTGAGCTGACCCGTCCCGGAGCGCCCCGCCGCCTGGTGGGGCGCCCCGCGCTCAGCTCAGCTCGCCGGCCCGCAGCCGGGCCAGCCACGCCGCGGCGTCCGCGTAGTCGGCGTCGGAGAGCCCGGCGGGGGCCGGGACCGGCCGGTCACCCGCCGGCCCGGTCCAGCGGTGCCGGGGGTACGAGCCGAGGAAGCGCACGTCGGCGCAGACCCGCCGGAGCCCCTGCAACGCCTCGCCGAGCCGCACGTCGGCGACGTGCCCGGTGCAGTCGAGGAAGAACACGTACCGGCCCAGCGCCTCACCGGTCGGCCGGGACTCGATCCGGGTCAGGTTGACCCCCCGCACGGCCAGTTCCATCAGCACCGACAGCAGCGCGCCGACCCGGTCGTGGGCGATGTAGACGGCCAGCGAGGTGACGTCGTCGCCGGTCGGCGGCGGGGGCGGGCCGGGGCGGGAGACCAGCGCGAACCGGGTCACCGCGTCCGGGTGGTCGGCGATCTTGTCGGCCAGCACGGCCAGCCGGTGCCGGGCGGCCCCGATCGGGGCGCAGATCGCCGCGTCGTAGTCGCCGGCCGCCGCACCGGCCGCGGCGGCGCCGTTGGAGAGCACGTCGACCACCACCGCATCGGGCAGGTGCGCCCGGAGCCACCCCCGGCACTGGGTGGACGCCTGCGGGTGGGCGGCGACGGTGTGCACCGAGGTCAGCGACGTGCCGGCCCGGGCGCCGAGGACGAACTCCACCGGCAGGATCACCTCGCGGGTGATCACCAGCGGCTCCCCCTCGGCCAGTTCGTCCAGGGTCACCCCCACCGCGCCGCCGATCGAGTTCTCCAGCGGCACCAGGGCCGCGTCCGCCTCGCCGGCCCGTACGCTCTCCAGCGCCTCCCCGACACTGCGGGCGGGTGTACGGGTGCCGCGCTCGGCGGCGGGGATGGTGCGCAGCGCCTGCTCGGCGAAGGTGCCCTCCGGCCCGAGGTAGACGAAACGCGTCGGCGGTGTACCCGGCATGGCGACCAGCCTACGCACCCGGTACGCCGAGCGTGCCGCCCTCGCAGGCCAGGTTCCGGATCCCGGGCGGGCCGGCCGCCCGCACCTCCACGGTGCACACGTCGGTGCCGGCGGTGACCAGCCGGGGGGCGCCGCCCGAGCCCCGGGTGACCACCTGGAGCTGCTCGTGGCCGGTCACGTCGAGCACCGTGTACTGCCAGTCGGCGGCGCAGAGCGGCCCGCTGACCACCCGGACCCGCACGTCCCGGGGGAGCACTCCGCCCCGGCCGCGCACCAGGTCGATCACCCGCGCGCCGGTCGGCCCGTTCGTGCAGGCCACCGCGACCAGTCCGGCGTCGGCCGTCGGGGTGGACGTGCCGAGCCCCGGCAGCCCGGTCGGGGCGACCGGGGCCGGTGCGGTGACGGTCGGCGTCGGGGCGGCTGTGCGGCTCGGCGTGCTCACCGGCGCGGGTGAGGCGGTACGCAGCTCCGGTGGGGTGCCGCAGCCGGCGAGCACCCCGGCGGTCAGCGCGACGACCACCGCCGGCCACCGGCCCGGCGGCAGCCGGACAGGGCGGGGCGATCCGTGCGGGGCGCGGCGGGGTGGGGTGGACGGCACGGGGTGACCTCGGACATCGGGGGTCGTCGTTGCGGCCGGGGTTGGCCGAGCCCATCGTAGGAGGATCGGTCGGCGCGGTGAAGCGGCGGCCGCGGTTCAGCGCAGGACGCGGTGCCCGGCCCGCTCCAGCGCGCTGGTCGCCGCGCCGAGGCGGACCGCCGGGACGAGCAGGTAGTCGGTGTCGTAGCTGGAGAAGGCCAGTGCGCTGACCCGGGCCTCGGCGAGCGGGTCCACCAGCGCGGCGAGGGTGCCGGTGACCGCGAGGTCGACCGGTGCGGCCACCCGCAGGCACCGCCAGACCGTCTCGATGGTGGCCTGGTCGGGTACCCGGTCGGCGGGGCAGATCAACGAGATGCCGTCGGCCGTCCAGGTCACCGTGACGACGTTGCCGTCGCTCAGCCCGCCCGACAGCCCCGGCGGCAGGGTGGAGTCGGCGGCCAACCGGCACACGGCGTACTCCCCCGGCAGCAGAGCGATATCGAGCATGAGGGCACCCTACGGCCTGGTGGCGGGTCGGCCCCAGCTTCGCCGCGTGCGGCGAGCGCCACACCGGGCCGCAGCTCAGACCTCGGAGAAGAAGGTGAGCGACCCGGCGACCGACCCGTCGGTGAGCACCGGAGTGGAGATCGCGTCGACGGTCGCGTCCGGTGCCCCGGTCGACGCCGCCTGTACGCGGAGCAGGCCGCGGGCGAGCCGCCCGGAGGAGAGCGCGAGCAGTGGCGGGATCTTGTCGATCTCCTGCTCGGTCAGCTCGCGCGGGTTGGCCGTGAAGTCGAGCAGCCGGAGCCCGCCGCCGAGCAACGGCAACCCGATCACGTCCTCGGGCGCACCGAGGCAGAGCAGCTCGCACCCGGCGGCGGAGACGGCGACCACCGTCGCCTCGGCGTCGATCAGCAGGCAGGGCTCGTCGGCGTGGGACACGGTCAGCGACCACTGCCCGAAGTTGTCGACCTCCTGCGCTGTCGGTGTCCCGGCCGGGGGCGCGAGGACTTCCGAGAGCGAGAGTTCGACGTGGGCCACCGCGCCTCCTATGTACACCGACGGTCTGTCCACGCTAGCCGGTCGCCTCGGCCGTCGCCGACCGTGCGGGAGCCACCGGGCCGCCGGTGGTGAACGATGCCCTGACCGGGCGGGCCGGCGACGGCGCGACCGACGGTGCCGACACCGGACCGGGCCGCGTGGCGTCGCCGGTGACGTTACCGGCGGGTGGCCGGCTTGTCAGCGGCCGTTCGGCCCTCCTCGTACCACCGGTAGTCGGCCGCTGGACGGTAGGTGCCGTTCAGCCAGGTGCTCGGGTGCTGGGCGACCCGGGAGAGCTTCTCGGCGGTGGCCGGGCTGATCCGGTTGCCCGCGGCCACCAGCAGCCGGTCCAGCTCGCGGTGGGTGGCCATGAGGCAGTCCTTCGGCAGCCCGTAGACGCTGATGACGCCGGAGCCGACGAAGGTCAGCACCGGCGTCACCGGAATCGGATGCCCCACCGCGGTACTCAGCGCCTTGCTGGCCCGCTTGGCGTCCCGGCGGGCCTCGGCCACGTACGGCGGTCGCTTGCCGTTGATCTGCACCACGTCACCGGCCACCAGCACCCGGGCCCGGCCGTGGTCGGCGATGGTGACCGCGAACAGGCCGCTCGGACCGATGGCCAGGAAGCCGGCCCGGTCGTCCTGGCCGTGGTCGAGCAGGACGTCCGCGACGTCGGTGCGCGGCCACTCGATGACGTGCCAGGCCGGACCGAGGTGGTCGAGCTGGCCCAGGGCCCGTGCGCCGGCCGCCTCCAACCGCCGCGCGCCCCGCTCCGCCCGCCGGCGGCGGGCCCACTCCAACGGGGACGGACGGGACGGTGTGAGGACCCCCGGCGACTCCACCCGGGGGTGTGGCACCGCCGCGGGCGGCAGTGCCCGGGTCGGGGGTACGGCTCGGCGAGCGGGAAAGACAGTCATCGCGACCTCCGGCAAAAGGTCCCTCGAAGTTATGTCCTCACTACCCTACGTTGCCAGTCCCGGGGCTCGGCAAGTTGGAGCGCCGGAATGACTGTGGATGAATGCCATATTCATCCACAGTTGTTTTCTCGGATGCCGCCAAACCCTGCCCTACGCTGCGAGAGTGACCCACTTCGTCGACAGCGAGGTCGGCCGGCTCGGCACCGTGCTGCTGCACCGACCCGGCCCGGAACTCGCCCGGCTGACCCCACGCAACAACGACTCGCTCCTGTTCGACGCGATTCCGTGGGTGGGGCGGGCGCAGGAGGAGCACGACGCCTTCGCGGCGGCGCTGCGCGGGCGCGGGGTCGAGGTGCTCTACCTGGCCGACCTGCTGGCCGAGACGCTCGCCGTGGACGAGGCGCGAGCCGAGCTGACCGCGGAGGTGCTCCGCGCGCCCCGGCTCGGCGACACCCTGCGCGCCCGGGTCGCCGACCACCTCGCGTACCTGGACCCGGTGGCGCTGGCCGACGTGCTGATCGCCGGGTTGGCCCACGAGGAACTGCGGCTCAGCCCGGAACGGCCGGGTGGCCTGGTCTACACGCTGATGGACCGGCACGACTTCGTCATCGACCCGCTGCCGAACCTGCTCTTCACCCGCGACTCGTCGCTCTGGATCGGCGACCGGGTCGGGGTGACCAGCCTGGCCATGCCGGCCCGGCGCCGGGAGACCACGCTGACCGACGCCATCTACCGCCACCACCCGCGCTTCGTCGGCACCGAGGCCGTCTACCACCCGCACCTGGAGCACCTGGAGGGCGGTGACGTGCTGCTGCTCGCGCCCGGCGTACTCGCCGTCGGGGTGGGTGAGCGGACCACGCCGGCCGGGGCCGAACGTCTCGCCCGGCAGGTCTTCGCCGCCGGGCTGGCGCACACCATCCTGGTGGTGCCGATCGCTCAGGAGCGGGCCACCATGCATCTGGACACCGTCTGCACGATGGTCGACGTGGACGCCGTGCTGATGTACCCGAACGTGGCGAACACGCTCTCGGCGTACACCGTGATCGCCGGCGCGGACGGCGAGGATCCGCGGGTGGACGGCCCGGCGCCGTTCCTGCGGGCCGCCGCCGACGCGATGGACCTGGACCAGCTCCGGGTGATCGACACCGGGCTGGACCCGGTCACCGCTGAACGCGAGCAGTGGGACGACGGCAACAACACCCTCGCCCTGGCCCCCCGGCTCTGCGTCGGCTACGAGCGCAACGTGGAGACCAACGCGCAGCTGGAGCGCGCCGGCATCGAGGTGATCCCGATCGCCGGCTCGGAGCTCGGCTCCGGCCGCGGCGGCCCCCGCTGCATGTCCTGCCCCCTCGTCCGCGACCCCCTCCGCCCCTGACCCCGCCCCCGCCCCCGCCCCAAGATCCGCGCACGTTCACTGAACGAGTGGCTGTTTCGCCCGGGAAGGCCACTCTTTCCGTGAACGAGTGACCCGACGCGCGGCGCGGCGGGGGGCGGGGGGTGGGTCAGCGGAGGGTGAGTTGGCGGCCGAGCAGGCCCTGGCGGGAGCGGCGGCCGGCGGCGTCCAGCGGGGTGGTGTCGGCGAGCGCCTCGGCGTACCGCTTGGCGAACTGGGCGACCGGGTCCTCCCACTCGCCGGCCGGTGTCTCTTCCGGCAGATCCCAGACCGGCACCAGCCGCCCGTGCGCGCGGAACATGCCGGCGAACCGGGTGTCCCCGCCGAGGGTCAGCGTGCCGGCGGCGCCGAGCCGGGCCAGCGCGTCGAGCGCGGCGTCCTCGTCGTCCGGGAGCACCCAGCGCACGTGCGCCTTCTCCGGCACCTGGCACCAGTACGCGGCCCGGGCGGCGGTCAGCCGCACGGTCGGGTAGACGGCGGCGTTGGCCCGCTCCAGGGACGCCTGCACGGTCGGGTCCTCGCCGGCGCCCGGGTCGAGCCAGAACTCGAACCCGTCGTGCATGGTGATCTCCAGCGGGCCGTCGACCAGGACGTCCTGGAGCCGGGGGCCGGGGCCGGGCAGCGGCGGCACCGCGACCTGGCGGCCCGGCTCGGTGCGCAGCGCGCAGAGCAGCGCGTCGGCCAGGTCCCGGGAGACGTCACCGGACTGCTGGTGACGCTGGAGGCCGATGAGGACCCGCCCGTCGGGCTTGGTCATCGCCGGCGCCGCCATCGGCAGCACGGTGGCCAGCGTGACCGGCCGCTCGCCGAACTCCTCGACCAGTTCCGGGACGAGCCGCAGCGGAGCGGAGGCGGCCGGCACCAGCTCGCGCAGCGCGATCCACTCCGGCTCGTCGGTCAGCCCCTCGAAGGGGCGGGGCACGAAGACGTCGCGCACCTTCTCCCGCTTCGGGGTGGCTTCGGCGGCCCGCTGGCTCTTTCGACGCTTGCTCACGGCGAGACAGCCTAGAGCCCGCGGCCGGACGGCGTGGGCAGGACCCGCCTGCGCTGCCCGATCAGCCGGCCGCGACCAGGTCCGACCGGGCCGCGCCGACCGGCTCGAACTCGGCCCACACGCTCTGCCCCAGCCCGTCGCGGTCCACGCCCCAGCGGCTGGCCAGGCCGGAGACGATGTGCAGGCCACGGCCGTCGGCCGCATCCGGGTCGGCCGACCGGATCCGCGGCCCCTCGGTCGCGCCGCCGTCGGTCACCCGCAGCGTGATCCGTTGACCCTCGTCCGACGTGCGCAGCCGCCAGGCCACCCGGACCACCCCGCCGGGCAGCGGGTCGGCGTGCCGGACCGCGTTGCCGACCAGTTCGGCCAGGACCGCGACCAGATCCGCCAGCAGTGTGGCGGGTACCACCTCGGTCAGTTCCTCGGCGAGCCGCCGCCGGGCCAGCCGCGCTCCGCTGGCGTGGTGCGGCACCACCACGCACCACGCCCGTTCGCCCGCTCCCGTCGACACGCGTCGCCCCTTCTCGCCTCGCCGCCGCCGGTCACCCGCGGGGCAGCCGCACCTCAGCGACCGTACCGCCACCGGCCCTCGGTCGGAGGAATACCCAACCATCCTGCTGTTCAACGATCCGGCGGACGAGATAGAGACCCAGTCCGGCGCCGGGAAAGCGCCGCCGGTCGCCGGACTCGCCCTGCCAGAACCGGTCGAACGCCCGCTCCACGTGCTCCGGCCGGATGCCGATGCCCCGGTCGCTGACCCGGAACGAGACGGTCTGCCCGTCCGCGCCGGCGGTGACCTCGATCGGCGACCCGGGCGGGCTGTACTTGCCCGCGTTCGTGGCCAGTTCGGTGAGCACCGTCGCCAGGCTGGGCCGGTAGCCGAGCGCCTTGGGCAGGTCGGCCGGCAGGTCGAGGACGAGCCGGTGGCGCAGCTCGGCCGGCAGGTCGGTGACCGCGGCCCGGAGCGCGTCGCCGAGGTCGAAGGGGGCCGGCGGGTCGTCGCCCGGACCGGGCTCGGTGGCGGAGGAGAGCAGCCGGTCCACCAACCGGGCCAGCTCGTTGGCGCGCTGGCCGATCACCCGGGCGGCCTGCCGCCGGTCGGCGTCGGTGAGCGACTCCCAGTGGTCGGTGAGGGTGTCCGCGTACCCCTTGATCACGGTGACCGGGGTGCGCAGCTCGTGGCTGGTCACCGCGACGAACAGGTCCCGGTCGTGGTGGCGGCGCTGCTGGTCGGTGATGTCCCGGAAGGTGACCACCCGCAGGGCGGCCGGCCCGGCCAGCTCGCCCGAGGTGATCCGCAGCCACCGGCCGTCCGGCAGCCGGTGGTCGAGCACCTGGCCGGACGGCGGCAGCGGAAACGGCAACGGCTGGTTGATGGCCTGGTCGGCCGCCCGGCCGGTCACCTGGGCCGCGGCCGGGTTCCAGAGCCGGACGTGCCCCTCCCGGTCGACCACCGCCAACCCGTCCGCGAGCGCGGCCACCACCGGCCCGTCACCGTGCACCGGCAGTCCGCTCTGGTCGCCGTACATGTGCGCGATGCAGGAGGCGAGGTAGGCGACCACGGCGTGCTGCTCGGTGCCCGGGTCCTCGTCACCTCGCGGGTAGAGGGCGTGCAGGCTGCCCACTGTGAGCCCGCCGATCTCGGCCCGGGCGACCACCATCCGGTGTAGGCCCCGGGCGACCAGTTCGCCGGTGAGCTGGCCGGTGAGCTGGTCCGTCCGGACCTGCTGCACGCGTGGGCCGGCGAGCAGGCAGACGGTGGCCGGGTCGGTGGCCGGCAGCGGCCGGCCCACGGCCCACTCGGCGGCCCCGGTCGCGGCGATCACCCGGCCGCCGGCCGGCCCGAACTCCACGAACGCCATGGCCGCCGCGCCGAGCGCCGGTTGGGCGACCCGGAGCAGCTGGGTGAGGACCGGCAGCCCGGCGTCGCCACAGTTGATCATCTCGATGACCACCCGGTGGCCGGCGATGAGAGCCGCGTAGTCGGTGCGCTCCGGCATGCCCCGAGTGTGCCGCGCCGTCCGGCTTTCGGACACCCCCGGGCGGGCCGACCCGTCGCACCCGGCGGGACACCCCACCCGGTGATCACCGGCCGAGGTCAGCGGTCGGTGGTGGCCGGCGACCGAGCCGGGCGAGGGTGTGCGCCGGCCGGTCCGTGATGATCCCGTCCACCTCGGCGGAGAGCACCAGGTCCAGGTCCGCCGGCTCGTTGACGGTCCAGACGTAGACCTGGTTGCCGGCCGCGCGCAGCGCCGGGACCAGCTGCGGGCGGGCCCGCACCAGGCCGATCCCGGGGCCGGCGATCCGGCTGCCGAACGGCAGCCGGCCCAGCCGGAGCCAGCGCGGCAGCACCTCCAGCAGCAGCACGGTGGGCAGCGCCGGGGCGAGCTCCCGCATCCGGCGTACGGCCAGCGGAGAGAACGACATCACGGTCACCTGTACCGGATCGTCCGGTTTCGGCTCGGCGAGCCCGTACCGGCGCAGCAGGGTGACCAGCCGGCGCTCGACGTCCCCGCCGTACCGGGACGGGTGCTTGGTCTCCACCAGCAGCCGGACCGGCCGGCCGGCGGCCAGTACGGCGTCGAGCAGCCGCTCCAGGGTGAGCAGCCGGGTGTGCGACTCGTCGAGCACCTCGTCCCCGTCGGCCGGTACGCAGCCCGGGTGCCACGAGCCGAAGTCCAGCGCCTCGAGTTCGGCGAGGGTACGTGCGCTGACCAGGCCCCGGCCGTTGCTGGTCCGGTCCAGCCGGCGGTCGTGCACGCAGACCAGGTGCCCGTCCCGGGTCAGCCGGACGTCGCACTCCAGCCCGTCGGCGCCCTCGTCGAGGGCGCGCAGGTAGGCGGCGAGGGTGTGCTCCGGCAGGTCGTACGAGGCGCCGCGGTGCGCGAAGACCAGGGGTTCGGCCATGCCGTCCGCCTAGAGGACCCGCCCCGGCTGCCCGTTCCCGTCGACCACCGGTCGCCCGGCGGCGGCCCACTCGCCCATCCCGCCCGCGACGTTGCGCACCTGGTCCCAGCCGTTGCGCGTGAGGTAGGTGACGACCTGGGCGGAGCGTCCGCCGGATCGGCAGATGACCGCCACGTCGCGGTCGGTGGGCACCTCGGCCAGCCGGGCGGGCAACTCCATCATCGGCAGGTGGTGGGCGCCGGGGGCATGGCCGGCGGCCCACTCGTCGTCCTCCCGGACGTCGAGCAGGTAGGTGTCGTCGGTGATCTCGGGGACGGTCACGGTGGGTACCTGGGGTCCGAACACGGGTACCAAGCCTAGATCCTGGTCGGGCCGACCGCCGCAGTCGCGGCCGCCGGTCTGGTCACAACCGGGTCACCCAGCGGGGGTTGGCCCGGGCCCACTCGGCCACCCCCGTGCCCCGGACGGCCTCGAAGAGCCCGTTGCCCCCGTTGTCCAGCATCACGTACGAGACCTGGCCGATGGTCTGCGGATAGGACGGCACCTGCACCCCGCGCAGGGCATCGCTGGGCAGGTCGCGCAGCGCGAGGAGCAGGTCCTCCAGCGGCACGCCGTTGGTGTCCACGGTCAGCGAGCCGCCCACCGCGCGGATCACCTGGTCGAGCTTGGCCGGGTTGGTGCGCAGCAGGTTCTCCGAGGCGCGTTCCAGCATCGCCCGGAGCAGTTGCTGCTGGTGGGTCTGCCGATCGTAGTCGCCGCCGGGCAGGTCGTAGCGCTGGCGCACGTAGTCCAGCGCCTGCGCACCGTCCATCTGCTGGCAGCCGGGGCGGAACACCCGGTCGGTGTGGATCGAGCGGACCTCGGTCCGTACGCACATCCGGACCCCGCCGAGCAGGTCGATCACCTTCCGGAAGCCGGAGAAGTCGATCAGTGCCGCGCCGTCGAACCGGATTCCGGTCAGCCGGGCCAGCGTGGCGGAGAGCAGTCGGGCGCCGCCCTCGCCGCCTCCGCCGTGCTCGAACGCGGCATTGATCTTGTCCTGCCCGCCGCCGAAGCCGTTCGCGCTGGCCGGGATGGCCACCAGCAGGTCACGCGGGACCGAGACCAGGTACGCCTCGCGCAGACCGGCCGGCACGTGCACGATCAGGATGGTGTCGGTGCGGTGGTCCGGGCCGCTGTCGCCGGGGCGGGCGTCGGAGCCGACCAGCAGGTAGTTCAGTGGCCCGTCGAGGTCGGTCCGGTCCCGCCGGGCACTCGGGTCGAGCAGTTGCTCCCGGAGCACCGTGCGGTCGTACCGGTCGGTGAGGGCGCGGAGGCCGAAGACGGCGAGCCCGGCCAGCAGTACGAGCGCCAGGCCGGCGCCGAGCAGGACGCGGGACCAGCGCGGCGGCGCGGCCCCGGCGCCCATCCGGATCCGCTCGCGTCCGTCCCGCCCCGACCTGGACGTGGCGCCCCTCCCCGCAGCCGGTACGTGAAACCTGCTCACGTCAGGCTACGGGCGGGGTGACCAGGGCAGGTCCGATTTGCCGAGATCCGCCCGGTCGCGCTGGCATCCCGGGTCGCCGAGCGGCCCCTGCTGCCGCTACTTGCGGTTGGAGATCACCCCGGGGTTGGCGAAGACGAACTCGGCCAGCTTGTCCTCCTTGACCGCGCGGAACATGGCCAGGGTCTCCTCGCTGAGGGTCTCCTTGCCCGCGCCGTCGCCGTGGAAGGTGCCGCCGTTGGTCTTCAGCATGGTCAGGTCGTTGGCGGTGACCCCGCGCATGGTGAAGACGAAGTCGGCGACCGGCACCCCGCCGGTGTCCAGGATGAAGGCCTTGCCGGCCGCCTTGATCAGCTGGTTCAGCTTGACCGGGTTGGTCAGCATGCCGTTGTCGCTGGCCTTGCGGGCCATCGCCTTGATCAGCTGCTGCTGGTTGGCCTGCCGGTCGTAGTCGCCGTTCTTGAGGGTCTTGCGCTGCCGGGAGTAGTCCAGCGCCTCCCAGCCCTCCATCTCCCGGCAGCCCTTCTTGTGCACCACCGGGGTCCTCGGCTTGCCGGTCTTCTTGGCGTCCGCGTTCCACATCGGCTTGCCGTCGACGTACGACATGTGGATCGACTCGACCTCCTGCTTGACGCAGATGCGCACCGAGCCGAGGGCCTCGATCACGTTCTTGAAGCCGCCGAAGTTGATGATCGCGGCGCCGTCGAAGCTGATCCCGGTCATCTTCTTGATGGTCTGCGCCATCAGCTGGGCGCCGCCCTCCCAGCCGCCGCCGTTGCGGGCGCCGGCCTGGAACGCCGCGTTGATCTTGTCGACCCCGCCGGAGTAGCCACTCTTCTTGAAGGCCGGGATGTGCGCCTCGGTGTCCCGGGGAATCGAGATCAGGTACGCCTGGTCGTGGGTGGCCGGGATGTGCAGCACGATGATGCTGTCCGCGCGGACGTCGTCGGCGGCCCAGCGCTCCCGGGCGTCCACGCCGAGCAGCAGCATGTCGATCGGGCCGTCCAGGCTCGCGCCGCCCTCGGCGTCGGTCTTGCCGGCGTCGCCGAGCAGGTTCCGCTGGGCGATGTTGCCGGTGGCCTGGCTGATCAGGGCCTTGCTGCCGACGATGGCGACACCGCTGGTCATCATCAGCACCGCGCCGAAGACGACGGTGAGCCGGGCCCAGAGCGGATCCTTGCGACGCTTCCGCTTCTTCGCCGGGGCGCCGCCGCCCCTGCCGGGCTGTGCCGGAACGGTGGAGGACACCCGGACGGACGCGCGGGGTGGCTCCAGCGACGAGGGGCGTCGGCTGGTCTGAACCGGCATGCGTGCTCCAGCTCGCGTGATAAGGGGCGGGACTACTGTACGTACGGTTTCCCGTCCTGGCGAGTTCGTCTCCCGGCCAATTTCCGTTGCCCTGCCGGCCATCCAGGCGATCTGACCGAACGGACAGATCGATGCGACCGGTCGGCGGTTGGCCTTCCGGCAGCCGCAATCCGGCCACCGGCCGGTGTCGACGGTCGTCGACGTCCGGCCCGGCGCCGAGGCGCCCGGCCGGACGGTCCGTGCCGGGTCAGCCGCCGTCGCCCGCGGCCGGCTTCTGGTTGGCCTTCACCCAGTCGGCCATCGTGTCGCCGGCCATCGCCCGGTACATCGCGAGGGCCTTCTCCCGGTCGGACACCACCACCGACTCCCCGTTGATCGTCTGGCTGCCCACGTGCGGGCTGGTGACGAAGGTGAGGTTCTCACCGCGCAGGTTACGGAACTGCACCGCCATGTCCATCAACGAGAAGCCCTGGTCGACGGTGACCGCGTCGGTCACCGACTGGAGGAAGTCGTGCAGCTTCTTGGGGTTGGTCAGCGTGCCGGTGCTCGCCGCCTTGTCCATCAGCGCGCGGAGGAACTCCTGCTGGTGCCGCATCCGGGCGAAGTCGCCGTCCGGGAACTGCTTGCGCTGCCGGATCCAGTCCAGCGCCTCGGCGCCGTCCATGTGGTTGACGCCCTTGGTGAACGTCCGGTACGGCTTGTGGATCGAGGTGATGGTCCGCTCCACCTTCAGGTCGACCCCGCCGAGCGCGTCGGTGACCTGCTTGAAACCGGCGAAGTCGATCGCCATCACGTGGTCCAGCCGGACGTCGGTGAAGCACTCCACGGTGCGTACCGCGAGCGGCAGGCCGCCGAACGCGAACGCCGCGTTGATCTTCCCGCGCTGGCCGGAGCCGCAGTCGGCGCTGGCGCTCTCCGGGATCGGCACGTACAGGTCGCGCGGGATGGAGACCAGGTAGGCCTGCTTGTGATCGGAGGGGATGTGCATCACGATGATCGTGTCCGCCCGCCACTTGCTGCTCTGGTCCACCGGGGCGTCCGGGTCCCGGGAGTCGCTGCCGACCAGCAGGATGTTCAGCGCCCCCTCAACCGGCTTGGCCGGTCGGCCACCGGTGATCTCCGAGAACGGGTCGGTGCGGGCCAGGTCGTTGTTCAGGTTGCGGGCGTAGAACCAGGCACCCACGCCGCCGAGCAGCGCGAGCACCAGCACGGCCACCCCGGCGACCATGGCGATCCGGCCCCAGCGCGGGCGCGGACCCCGCCGCTCCGGCCGGCCGGGCCGGCCGCCGGGGCCGCCGGGGCCGCCCGGCCCACCCGGCCCACCCGGCCCACCCGGTCCGCCGGGCCCGCCGACCTGCGGTTCGTCGCCCGCCGGGTACCAGCGCGCGTCACCCGGGCGGGCGCGTCCGGTGGCGCTCCGGCCGGAGCCGGGCACCGACGCGCGCCCGGCGCTGCGGTGCAGGTACGGGAGCGGAAGGCCGGCTGGCGTGGTCGCTGACATGTAACTCAGGGTACGTAGCCGGAGCGAGTACCGCCCTGATCCGCGGGCCGGTGTGGCGGCGGCGCGGTTACCCCAGCCGCTCGCGGAAGTACTCGATCGTGCGCCGCAGGCCGTCTTCGGGCGCCACGGTCGGCTCGTATCCCAGCAGTTCCCGGGCGAGGGTCAGGTCGGGCCGGCGCATCTCCGGGTCGTCGGCGGCCCGGGTGACGTACGTCACCTCGGAGCTGCTGCCGGAGAGTGACACGATCGTCTCGGCCAGTTGCCGCATGCTCATCTCGTGCTCGGTGCCGCAGTTGATCGGCCCGGTCTCGGTGGAGTCGAGCAGCAGCAGGATGCCCCGGACGAGGTCCTCGACGTAGCAGATCGAGCGGGTCTGGTTGCCGGTGCCGTGCACGGTGATCGGCTCGCCGCGCAGCGCCTGGGAGATGAAGGTGGGGATGGCCCGCCCGTCGTCCGGCCGCATCCGCGGGCCGTACGTGTTGAAGATCCGGACGATCGCCGCGTCCAGGCCCCGGCTCCGGTGGTAGGCCATGGTGGCCGCCTCGGCGAAGCGTTTCGCCTCGTCGTAGACGCTGCGGATGCCGATCGGGTTGACGTTGCCCCAGTACGTCTCCCGCTGCGGGTGCTCCTTCGGGTCCCCGTACGCCTCGGAGGTGGACGCCATCAGGAACCGGGCGCCGTCGGCGACCGCGCGGTCCAGCAGGTGCAGGGTGGCCACCGAGCCGACCCGGAGGATCTCCACCGGCAGCTTCTCGAAGTCCGTCGGGCTGGCCGGCGAGGCCATGTGCAGGATCGCGTCGAACCGCTCGGCCACCGCCGGGTGGTGGGTCGGCAGGCCGTCGGAGACGTCCGCCTCGACCAGCGTGAAGTTCGGCTCGTCCAGCAGGTGGGCGACGTTCTCCTTCGACCCGGTGACGAAGTTGTCCAGCGCGACCACCGTGCAGCCCCGGGAGATCAGTACGTCCACCAGGTGTGACGGGACGAAACCGGCGCCGCCGGTGACGAGGATGCGGTGACCCGGTCCGAAGCGCGCTGCAACCTTCATGGAGGTCAGCCTACTCACCGGGCCGGTCCGGCACCGGCCACCCGTACCGCCGCGCGAAGGGCCCCCGGTCGGTCTCGACCGGGGGCCCCGCCGGACGGGCCGGCTCAGTGCGCGCCGGCTCCGGTGAGGGAGCGGACCTCCAGCTCGGCGTACTTCTCCTCGTCGCGTTCCTTCGAGATGACGGTGCCGATCCACCCGCACAGGAAGCCGAACGGGATGGACAGGATGCCCGGGTTGGACAGCGGGAACCACTGCCAGTCCTGGTCCGGGAACATCGACGTCGCCGCCCCGGAGACCACCGGCGAGAAGAACACCAGCAGCACGGCGGAGAGCAGGCCGCCGTAGATCGCCCAGACCGCGCCCGAGGTGTTGAACCGCTTCCAGAACAGGCTGTAGAGGATGGCCGGCAGGTTGCCGGAGGCGGCCACCGCGAACGCCAGCGCCACCAGGAACGCCACGTTCAGGTTCTGCGCGAAGATGGACAGCACGATCGAGATCGCGCCGATCACCAGCGCGGAGATGCGGGCCACCGCGACCTCCTGCCGCTCCGAGGCCTTGCCGTCCTTGACCACGTTGGCGTAGAAGTCGTGCGCGAGGCTCGACGACGAGGCCAGGGTCAATCCGGCGACCACGGCCAGGATGGTGGCGAAGGCGACCGCCGCGATGACCGCCAGCAGCGTCGCGCCGCCCAGGTCGCCGCCGAGGAAGTCGATGCCGAGCGCCTCGGCGAGCTGTGGGGCCGCCGTGTTGCCCGCCCGGTCCTGGGCGGTGATCGCCTCCCCGCCCACCAGGGCCGCCGCGCCGAAGCCGAGGGCCAGGGTGAGCAGGTAGAAGGTGCCGATGATGCCGATCGCCCAGAGCACGCTCTTGCGGGCCGCCTTCGCGGTCGGGACCGTGTAGAAGCGGATCAGGATGTGCGGCAGGCCGGCGGTGCCCAGCACCAGGGCGATGCCGAGCGAGAGCAGGTCCATCTTGCTGTAGAAGGTCTTCAGCGCGTCGCCGGGTGTCTCCACCCCGTAGCGGAGCCCGGGTTCGAGGAAGGCGGCTCCCTTGCCGGAGGCGTCCGCGGCGTCGCCGAGCAGCGAGGAGAGATTGAACTTGTACTTCGCCAGCACCAGCAGCGTCATGATGATCGCGCCGCCCATCAGCAGGAACGCCTTGACGATCTGCACGTAGGTGGTGCCCTTCATACCGCCCACCGTGACGTAGATGATCATGAGGGCGCCGACCATGATGATGGTGGCGATCTTGGCGGCGTCCGCGTCCATGCCGAGGAAGGTCGTCCCCGGCTTGATCCCGAGCAGCAGCGCCACCAACGCACCCGCGCCCACCATCTGGGCCAGCAGGTAGAAGATCGACACGGTGATGGTGGAGACCGCTGCGGCGGTCCGCACCGGGCGCTGGCGCATCCGGAAGGCCAGCACGTCGGCCATCGTGTACCGGCCCGAGTTGCGCAGCAGTTCGGCGACCAGCAGCAGCGCCACCAGCCAGGCGACCAGGAAGCCGATCGAGTAGAGGAAGCCGTCGTAGCCGTAGAGGGCGATCAGGCCGGCGATGCCGAGGAACGAGGCCGCCGACATGTAGTCGCCGCCGATCGCCATGCCGTTCTGGAAGCCGGAGAAGGACCGGCCGCCGGCGTAGAAGTCGGTGGCGGTCTTGGTCTGCCGACTGGCCCAGATGGTGATGGCCAGGGTCACCGCCACGAAGACCAGGAAGAGCGTGATGGTCAGGTTGCGGGCGGTGGTGTCGCCCGCCTCAGCCGCGAGGACCGTGTTCATGGGTCACCTCCCCGATCTCGGCGCGGATCCGGTCGGCGACCGGATCGATCTTGCGGTCGGCGTGCCGGGAGTAGAGCCAGGCGATGAGGAAGGTGGAGACGAACTGGAGCAGGCCGAAGACGAGGGCGACGTTGATGTTGCCGAACAGCTTCGTGCCCATGAACCCCCGCGCGTACGCGGACAGGATCACGTAGAGCGCGTACCACAGGAAGAATGCGACGGTCATCGGGAAGACGAAGCCGCGCAGCGCGCGGCGCAACCCGGCGAACTCGTCCGACCGCTGTACGGCGAGATACCGGTCCGGCGTGGACGCGTCGGCCGGCGCGGGTGTGTCCGTGGACATCTGTGGATCACCACCTTCACAAGGCATCGGGGATTTCCGCGCACGGTAGGAAGCGCGCTCCCCGCCGGGGAAGGCCGAGATCGACGTTGGTCGCCGGTTGCGCCGAACGGCACGGTGGCTGCGCCGAGTGACCCAGCTCACTCCGATGAGCGGTCGGCGGCCGGTCGCTCACGGTGCGTCCGGGGCGGCGGACGGGCTGCTCGGGCCGGTCGAGGTTCCTGCGGGCCGGGTCGCAGCGTGCCGCGGGCCGGCCCGACGCCGGTCAGGTCAGCTCGCGGTACCGGCCCCGGTAGTGCAGCAGCGGGTCGGTCTCGTCGGCCAGCTCGACGGCCTCGATGGTGGCCTCCACCAGCAGCCCCCAGCCGTACTCCCGGGCGGTGTCCAGCCGGCAGCCGGCCCACCCGCCGGCGTCGGCCGGCACCGGGCCGTAGGGCGTGTCGGTCCACTCGCCGGTGGCGAAGAGGCCGCCCGGCGACGGGAAGAGACCGGCGAACCGGTCGGCGAGCTGCCGGTGCGGCGGGCCGAGCGGGGCCACCGCGAACCGGCCGGCCGCCTCGGCCGCCGCCCACAGGTCGGACTCCGGGTCGACGAGGCCGAGCAGCCGGTCCGGCTCACCCTCGGCAACCAGGGTTGACGACACCGTCAGGCCCGCCGGGCCGGGCGCCGTCCAGAGCGTCACCGGAGCGGCCAGCCGACCCCGCAGCCGGCGGACGGGCGAGCGCTGCCCGGCCGGTACGGCGAACGGATCGGTGTGGTGGATCTCGGCACCCGGCTCATGATTCACGTGGAACATTCTGCCGCTCCCCGCTGTCGACCGTGCCGGCTCCGCGTTGCGCCGGGCCACGTTCCCGACCCCACCCCGCTCCTCACCGGGCACCCGGGTGCGCGCCCAGGCGAGGAAGCGGTCGTGCAGGTCGACCGGTCGGGCGTGACCGTTGAGCTGGGCGAGCTGGTCGCCTGCCTCCGTCATCAGCGCGCCCAGGTAGACCAGCAGTGCCGTGCGGTCCGCCCGGTATTCCACCAGCAGCGCGAGCCGGGCCGGCTGGCACGGCCAGTGCGCGCCACAGGCTCGGCACCGCCAGAGCGGCCGCATCGGCACGTGCGGCACGAACCGGCTCACCGCCGCGCTCCTGCCGGACCGTCGCTTGAGATCTTGGAAGATTCCCGCCCCTCCAGGGGCCGCATTCCTCCAAGATCCCGACAACGAGTCGGGCCGCGGAGAGCGCCGGTCACCAGCGGCCGCCGTTGGCCCGCCAGGTCTGCGCCGGGGTCAGCCAGCCGGCCCGGCCCGGTCGCGGCACCGCCACCGTCGGCCATGCCGCCCAGGCCGGCGGCATCGCCCGCCGGGCCGACGCCCGGTCCAGCGCCGTCGCGTCCGGCACCTCGGTCGGTGCCGTCCGGGTCGTCCGACGGTACGACCGCACCGCGGCGTTCTTCCGGAACGGGTTGAACATGGCTGCCCTCCTCGATGTCGGGGGCCGCCCCGGCCGGGGGAATGACCGGGGCGGCCCGACGCAGGACCGGCCGCCGGGTCGTCGCCTCCACCGGCCGGGCCGCGTGCCCTCCACCCTGGACTCGACGGGCCGGACAGGGGAGGATGCCAGGGCTTACTACGCAACGCGATCACGTACTTACCGGAGAGGTAAGGATGAACGTCGAGATGTGGATCCGGGCGCTGAAGGCGGCCCGAGCCGGCGCCGACGTGTCACAGGAAGGGCTGGCCACGCTGATCAAGTGGAGCCCGTCCACCGTCGCGGCCATCGAAACCGGCCGCCGCCGGCCCACCATGGAGTTCGCCGTTGCCGCCGACGAGGCCCTGATGACCGGCGGCCTCCTCGCCGGCCTGCTCAAGGAACAGGAGGCCGACCATTCGCCGTCCTGGTTCGAGTCATGGCCAGGCCACGAGGAACGGGCGGTCCGGCTGCGTCACTTCGAACCGTGCCTGATCCCGGGTCTCCTGCAGACCGAGGACTACGCGAGAGCTGTTTTCTCGGCTGGCGGGTTCTATCGCGCCGACCGGGTCGAGCATCTCCTCGGCCTACGCATGAATCGGCAGCGCCTGCTGTACCGGGACGATCCCCCGGAGTGCATTTTCGTCATCGACGAAAGTGCTCTGCGCCGCTCTATCGGCGGGCCGGCAGTGATGGACCGTCAGCTTGGTCGGCTGCTGGAAGCAGCCGAGCTGCCGCATGTCCGTCTGCACGTCATGCCGCTCGACGCCGGTGCTCACGTCTGCCTGGGCGGCGGATTCGTCATCGCCGAGCTGCCTGGCAACGACCTACTGCTGTGTCTCGACAACGCAGCGCGAGGTCAGATCGCCGACTATCCCGAGTGGATTGGCCTCATGCGGCGAAAGTGGGAGCATCTACTCGCCGAGGCGCTTTCCGAGCGCACGTCCCTCGAACTGATCAATAAGTTGAAGGTGACGCCATGACCCGTGTCACACCCTGTTGGCGCAAGTCAACCAGGTCGGCCAACGACGGCAACTGCGTGGAGGTGGCGGACAATCTGCCGGGGGTCGTGTTGGTGCGGGACAGCAAGGACCGCTCCGGCCCGGCGCTCACGTTCCGCCCCGACGCCTGGCGGTCGTTCGTGGGAGTGCTTCGGTCGACCCGCCCCGGCTGACCCGGCAGCATCGCGCCCGATCCAGGAAGTAGTTCGCTCCGGGTCGACGGGATGGCACTGTTTCGTCGATCGAGCGCGGTCTCGCAGGGCGCTCAGCCGGGTGGCGCCACCCCTGGCGTCAGTCCTCGGCGGCGAGCGAGCGGCGGGCGGCGGCCAGCACCTGCGGGTCGGCGCAGCCGGCGGCGTACCCGGCGATCCGGCGGCGGATGTCCCGGCCGAGCAGCCACCCCCCGATCCGGTCGGCGACCGGGCGCAGGAACGCGGGGCGGCAGCGGAAGCTGTACCGCCAGGTGGCGATCGTGTGGCCGGGCTCCGGGGCCGGCGCGAACCGCCAGCCGCCGGCGAACATCTCGAAGAACCACGGCCCGCGCACCATCTTCATGCCGACGTGGCTCGGCGGCGCCCAGGAGACGTACTCGCTCACCATCACCAGCCCGTGCCGGGAGCGGGTGTAGGTGCGTACCCCCTTGCCGGGTCGGGTCACCCCGTCGACGAAGTGCTGCTCCCGGACGAACGGGTCCCACCGGTAGCGCACCGGCGCGGTGGTCTGCGAGACCGCGAAGGCCAGCTCGGGTGGCACCGGCACGGTCGCCACCGCCTCGACGACGGGCATCCGCCCATTCTCGCCGCCCGCGCCAACCCCGGCCGTCCCGGAGATCCGGTGAGCCACGGCCGGTGCCGCGTCCTCCGTGCGGGACGGGTCAGCGGCGGGGGGTCACGGTGGCGAGCAGTTCGGGCTGACGACTGTCGAGGACGTCGCCGGCCAGGTACGCGCCGAGCAGCGCGGCGCCCAGGCCGTACGCCGCGCCGACCGGCAGGGCCAGCCAGTGCCAGACGCCGCCGAGCAGCGCCGCGGCCACCACCATCGGCACCGCAGCGACCGCGGTGCCCACCATGGCCAGCAGGGTGAGGAAGCTCTTCGCCACCCCGGCGCCGCTGTTCAGCGCGAACGGGTTGCTCGTCTCCGGCAGCGCGTACGCCCCGAGCACCGAGACGAAGCTGTTCACCGCCAGCCCCACGCCGTAGGTGGCGAGCAGGCTGCCGGCGGTCACCCCGATCCAGCCGGGCCGGCCGAGGATCACCGCCAGCGCGACCGAGACGACCGCCAGCATCGGCAGCACGTAGAGCGAGAACGCCGCCATCCGGGCCCGCAGTTCCTGCTGGCCGGGCACACCGGCGACCAGGTGCGCGGCGTACGCGCTGCCGTCGAAGCCGAACTGGTTGGCCAGGGTGACCGAGGCGAGCACCCCGACGAAGAGCATGGAGAGGCTGACCAGCACCGGCGACGAGGCGTCCGGCACGGTGAACCCCTCGGTGCCGCCGCCGGCCAGGTTCGCGCCACCCAGGTTGACCATGACGGGCACGAAGAGACCGACCACCGCCACGGTGATCAGGTTCGCCCGCCGCCGGGCGTCCCGCCACCAGTACCGGGCCTCCCGGGCCACCAGCGCGCCGAACCGGTCCCGCCGCGCCCAGCCGACCCAGCGGGGGAAGAGTTGCGCCACCGCCCCGCCGGCCGGCCCGCGGCGGGCCGGAGCCGGGCCGGCGCTGGCCGCACCTACCATCGCCGACTCCAGCGAGCGGGACCACCAGGCCAGCAGTGCCAGCAGGGCGAGCGCGGTGATCAGGAGCTTGACCGGAGCGGCCCAGACCCGCCCCTCGGCCACGTCGATGCCGGCCGTCCAGGGTGCGCCGAACGGGGTCCAGCCGACCACCTCGGCCACCGGATCGAGCCGGTCCCAGTCCGCGTCCCGCAACGCCGCCAGGCCGAAGATCTGCACCGGGCCGAGCAGGGCGGCGGCCACCGCGAGCAGCACGGCGGCCAGGTCGCGGACCCGGCGGGAGCGGAGCATGGCGGCGAACGCGCTGGTCACCGCCCGGGCGGCGGCGACGCAGAGCAGCAGGCCGGCGACCACCCCGATCGCCTCGACAACGGCCGCCGACCAGTCACCGAGCGCGCCGGCGGTGAACACCAGCCCGGAGAGCGCCAGCAGCACCGCGACCGCCGGCACGCTCACCAGCGCGGCGGCGAGCAGCCCGGTGACCAGGGTGCGGCGGGGCAGCGGCAGCAACGCGAACCGGGCCGGGTCGAGCGTCTCGTCCACCCCGAAGAAGACCAGCGGCAGCAGCAGCCAGCCGAGCAGCAGCAGGCCGCCGCCGAACGCCGCGACCATCGGCGCGTACCGGTCGTCGCCGGCCAGCCCCGGCGCGGCGAACAGGAAGAAGCCGGTGCCGGCGAACCAGAGCCCGACCACCACGCCGACCACGTAGAGCGCGATCCGCCAGCCCTGGCCGCGGAAATTGTTGACCATCACCCGCAGCTTGAGCCGGACGAAGTGCCGCGGGGACACCCCACGGGTCGTCGCGGCCGGGTTGGCCGGGGCGGCCGGTGCGGTCACCGGGACAGCCACGCCAGCTCCTCACCGGTCGCCGTCCGACCGCCGACCACCTCGACGAAGACCTCCTCCAGCGAGCGCTCGCCGCGGACCTCCGGCAGCGTGCCGACCCGCTTGATGGTGCCGGCCGCCAGGATCGCGACGTGCGAGCAGAGCCGCTCGACGACCTCCATCACGTGGCTGGAGAAGACCACCGTCCCGCCGCCGGCCACGTAGCGCTGGAGGATGTCCCGGATCAGCGCGGCGGAGACCGGGTCGACCGCCTCGAACGGCTCGTCGAGCACGAGCAGCCGCGGCCCGTGCAGCAGCGCGCAGGCCAGGCCGATCTTCTTCTTCATGCCGGCCGAGTAGTCGACCACCAGGGTCCGGCCGGCGTCGCCGAGCGCGAGCACGTCGAGCAGCTCCGCCGCCCGCTGGTCGACCACCGCCGGGTCCATGCCGCGCAGCAGGCCGTGGTACGCGAGCAGCTCCGCGCCGCTGAGCCGGTCGAAGAGGCGTACGCCGTCCGGCATGACGCCGAGCAGCCGCTTGGCGCCGACCGGGTCGGCCCAGACGTCGTGCCCGAGCACCCGGGCCCCGCCGGCGTCCGGCCGGAGCAGCCCGACGGCCATTGACAGCGTGGTGGTCTTGCCGGCGCCGTTCGGGCCGAGCAGGCCGTAGAAGGAACCGGCCGGCACGTCGAGGTCGACGCCGGCCACCGCGACCTTGCCGTCGAACGCCTTGGCCAGGCCACGCAGCGAAAGGGCCGGGTGCTCACCAGTCATGCCTACGACCGTATCCGTCCGTGACGAACACCTGGTCCGGCCGAGGGATGATCCGCCGTCATCCCGCAGTCGTACCCGGCCGACGTGCGGCCCTACTGCTGACGGCCGGGCTGCAGGCGCAGGGACTCCGGGGTGTGCAGGCGGAGCATGGTGGCCCCGACGTCGGCCGGCGCCCGGCGGCGGGTGGCCAGCGACACCGCCACCATCACCGTGAAGGCGAGCGGCACCGTCCAGGCGGCCGGCTGCGTGGTGAGCGTGGCCGGCCAGCCGGACAGCGGCGGCCCGACCACGGTGACCAGCACCGCGAGGATCGCGGCGCCGCCGCCGACCAGGATCCCGGCGGCCGCGCCGAGGTCGGTCAGCCCGCGCCACCAGATGCCGAGCACCAGCAGCGGGCAGAAGCTGGACGCGGCGACCGCGAACGCCAGCCCGACCACCTGCGAGACGTCGAGCCCGGCGAGGTTGAGCGCGAGCACCGCCGGCACCGCGCCGGCGATCACCGTGGCCAGCCGGAAGCCGCGTACCGAGCCGCGGCCGAGCACGTCCGTGGAGATCACGCCGGCGACGCTGGTGAGCAGCCCGGACGAGGTGGAGAGGAAGGCCGCGAACGCGCCCGCGGCGACCAGCGCGGCGAGCAGCCGGCCGGTGGTGCCGTGGCCGAGCGCGGCCTCGGGGAGCAGCACCACCACCGCGTCGGTCTGCCCGGTGACCAGCAGTTGCGGGGTGTAGATCCGGCCGAGCACCCCGTAGATCGTGGGGAGCAGGTAGAACACGCCGACCAGGGCGAGCACCACCAGGGTGGTGCGCCGGGCGGCCGCGCCGTCCGGGTTGGTGTAGAAGCGCACCAGCACGTGCGGCAGCCCCATGGTGCCCAGGAAGGTCGCCAGGATCAGCGAGTAGGTCGCGAAGAGTCCCTGGTCGTCGTCGCCGGCGGTGCTGGGCAGCAGCCATTCGGCGGCGTCGGTGGCCACCCCGGCGACCTCCGGCACCGGGTCGCCGGCGGCGAAGCTCAGCTCCTCGCCGGGGCGTACCTCCCGGGTCTCGCCGTCGGGCAGGGTGAGGGTGGCGCGGTGCTCGACCACGACGGTGGTCGCGACCCGGAACGTCGGCCCGTCGGGTGGGGTCACCGCCGGGCGGGCGTCGGCCTGCCACTGCAACGCCAGGAAGATCGCGGGTACGGCGAGCGCGGTGAGCTTCAGCCAGTACTGGAAGGCCTGGACGAAGGTGATCGCCCGCATGCCGCCGAGCGCCACGTTGGCGGTCACCACCACGGCCACCACCAGCGCGCCCACCGGGTACGCCGAGCCGGTGACGGTGCTCAGCGTCAGCCCGGCCCCCTGCAACTGCGGCACCAGGTAGAGCCAGCCGATGAAGATGACGAAGACGGTGGCCAGGGTGCGCAGCCGGCGCGAGCCGAGCCGCAGCTCGCAGAAGTCGGGCAGGGTGAACGCGCCGGAGCGGCGTAGCGGCGCGGCCACGAAGAGCAGCAGGGCGAGGTAGCCGGCGGCGAAGCCGACCGGGTACCAGAGCACGTCCACGCCGTACTTGAGGATCAGGCCGGCGACGCCGAGGAAGCTCGCCGCGGACAGGTACTCCCCGCCGATCGCCGCCGCGTTCCAGGTCGGGCTGATCACCCGGGAGGCGACCAGGAAGTCGGAGGTGGTGCGGGCCAGCCGCAGCCCGTAGAAGCCGATCCCGACGGTCACCAGGGTGACCGCGACGATCGCCGGTACGACGAAGGAGTTGCCCACCTCAGCGCTCCGGCCGCTGGACCAGGTCGGTGAAGTCCTGCTCGTTCCGCTCGGCCAGCCGCACGTACGCCCAGCCGACCCCGATCAGGAACGGGAACGACACCACCCCGAGCAGCAGCCAGGGCAGCTTGACGCCGAGCACGGTGACCCGGCCGACGGAGGGCGCGATGGCGAACAGCCAGGGCAGCCCGCCGAGCCCGATCGCCACCACCAGGGAGAGTCGCAGGGCCAGCGCCAACTGGGCGCGGACCAGGCCCCGGACCAGCGCCTCGCCGACCCGGGTCTGCTGGGCCAGTTCGGTGCGGGTGCGGTCGGCCCGGTCGGCGCGCCGGGACACCTCGGCCAGCACGATCCGGGCGCGCCCGGGCGGCTCCGGCGCCCGGGGCGCCGGTACGGGGTCGTCGGCAGCGGCCACCCGGGCAGTCTCGCCTGCTCAGCCTGATTGTCAAGGGGTGCGACGACCGCTGTGGACAACGTGTGGAAAACGCCTCACCCCTGTGGATAAACCAGTGCGCCGACCTTTAAGGGGCCATTAAGTCCCGATTCGTCCGTCAGCTGTTTTCGCCGGTCCCTCGGCCGGATCGGCCTTGCCGGCATTGACCCCGACACCTACGCTGAGGCGGCAATTCCCTATTCCTCTCCTTCCACGGGGTTTCTATGCGCAAATTCCGCACTCTGCTCGGCGCGACCCTCGCCGGAGCATGTGCACTCGCCGTGGTGCCGGGGACGGCCTCCGCGGCACCGGCCGCGCCGCAGCAGGCGGCGGCGATCGACGACACCACCGGCGCGTTCTACCCGCTGGCCCCGGCCCGGCTGCTCGACACCCGTAGCGGGTTGGGCGCGCCGGCCGGCGCGATCGGCGCGACCAAGAAGGTCGACCTCCAGGTCGCCGGCCGGGGCGGCGTTCCGGCAACGGGCGTCGGCGCTGTCGTGCTCAACGTGACCATCACCGGTCCGACGTCGAGCAGCTTCGTGACGGCCTACCCGGCGGGCGAGGCCCGGCCGAACGCCTCCTCGATCAACTTCCCCAAGGGCTGGCTGGGCTCGAACAACGTCACCGTGAAGCTCGGCTCGGGCGGCAAGGTGTCGTTCTACAACCACGCCGGGTCGACCCACGTGGTGGTGGACGTCGTCGGCTTCTACGCCGCCGACAACACCATGACCAACCGCAACGGCGGTGAGTACCAGGCGTACGTCCCGGAGCGGATGTTCGACACCCGCTACGACGGCACCGGCAAGATGCCTGCCAACTCCTGGATCGACTATGTGATCGACTTCGGGCCCGAGAACCCGAACGTCCGGAGCCTGGTCATCAACCTGACCGCGGTCTCGCCGGCGAAGGCCGGCTTCCTGACCGCCTGGTCCGGTGCGGGCAGCATGCCGACCGCCTCGACGGTCAACTACGGCGCCGGCAAGGTGGTGCCGAACCTGGCCTTCGTGCAGACCCGGCCGTGCTACGAGGACTGGTGCTACGCGGAGGGCTTCGCGGGCGCCCCGATGTTCCGGGTCTACACCTCGCAGTCAGCGCACTTCGTGACCGACCTGGTCGGCATGATGGACGACGGCACCCTGGAGTACGGCCTGCGGTTCAAGCCGATGAGCCCGACCCGGATCGCCGACAGCCGGATCGGCCAGGGCTACCAGGGCATGCTCTACCCGGGCTCGGTCCGCAAGGTCGCCACCCCGCCCGCGCTGCTCACCGACACGACCGACGTGCTGGCGATGAACATGACCGCCGTCGCGCCGACCAGCAACACCGTGATCACCGTCTGGCCGTTCGGCTACGGTGATCTCTTCCCGCAGCCGGGCACCAGCAACCTCAACCCCGCCGCCGGTCAGACCGTGTCCGGTGCGGTGCTGAGCCCGATCGGGCCGGCCTCGGCGACGCCGCCCTTCGCGTTCAACACGCACAACCTCTCGGGGAACGTGCACATGATCGCTGACGTGGTCGGCACGTTCTACTACCCGGAGCCCGTGTCGGCGACCGCCGCCGCGACGCTCAAGGCCGGCAAGACCGCTCCGGTGGCCGGCAAGGCGAGCCGGGCCTCGACCGGCAGCTGAGCACCACCCGCGTAACGGGCGCCCCGACCGACGGCCGGGGCGCCCGTTGCCAATGGTGGATCCGAAGAGAACTTGTGTGCAGGTCACAGGCTTGCCGGCATAGATGACCAACCCTAGGCTGGGCCGAGCAGACCTCGCCCGTCGTTCACCCGAGGACTGAATGCGAATCTTCCGCGCACTGCTCAGCAGCGGCGTCACCCTGGCCACGGTCTGCGGGCTCACGGCCGCCCCGGCCACCGCGCAGCCGCAGGCGGCGAGCGCCGTCACGGACGTGACCGGCACCTACTACCCGGTCGCTCCGGCCCGGCTGATGGACACCCGGGAGGGCCTGGGTGCGCCGCAGGCCACGATCGGTCCGTCGGGCCAGGTCGACCTCCAGGTCGCCGGGCGGGGCGGCGTACCGGCCAGCGGGGCCGGTGCGGTCGTTCTCAACGTGACGATCACCGGCCCGACCGCGGACGGCTTCGTCACGGTCTATCCAGCGGGTCAGCCCCGCCCGAACGCATCCTCGGTCAACTTCGCCAAGGGGTGGCTGGGCTCCAACAACGTCACCGTCAAGCTCGGCTCCGGCGGCCGCGTGTCGGTGTTCAACCGGAATGGCGACACGCACGTCGTGGTCGACGTGATCGGTTTCTACGCCGCGGACAACACCCTGGCCAACCGCGGGATCGGCAGCTTCTACCACCCGTACCGGCCGACCCGGATCTACGACAGCCGGACGGATCCGGACACGGGCGGTCAGAAGCGCGGGGCCGGCAGCTACCTGCACCTGACACGGCTGCTCGGCGGGGACAACCCACATGCCCGGGCGCTGGTCGTGAACATCACCGTGGTCGACCCCGAGCAGGACGGCTTCGTCACGGCCTGGTCGGGTGCCGGCGAGCGGCCCGCCGTCTCCACGGTGAACTTCCGGGCCGGCACCGTCACGCCGAACCTCACGATCGTGCAGACGCGGCCCTGCGACGGTGAACTCTGCTCACCGGAGGGAGCCCCGACCTTCTCCATCTACATCTCGGCCCGCGCGCACATCGTCGTCGACGGGTTCGGGATGATGGACGACGGGACGGTCCTCTTCGGCCGGCGGTTCCAGCCGTTGAATCCCACCCGCATCGTCGACAGCCGCACCGGTCTGGGCACGGCGGGCGCGCTCGGCGCCGGTGACATCCGCAAGGTGGTTCCGCCCTCGGCGATGGGGACCACGGAGGACGTGGTGCTGGCGATGAACGTGACGGCCGTGGCGCCGACGAGGCAGACCGTGCTCACCGTGTGGCCGGCCGACTGGCCCGACTACGGCCTCCCGGGGGCGAGCAACCTCAACCCGGCACCCGGGCAGACCGTTTCCGGCGCGGTGTTCGGCGAGCTCGGTCCATACGGGAAGTTCAACGTGCGCAATCACGCGGGCAGCGTGAACGTGGTCGTCGACGTGGCCGGCCGCTTCTACCGACCCTGACGCAGCGGCGGGCACCCCGGCCGCA
Organism: Micromonospora sp. CNZ280; assembly: GCF_011759515.1. NCBI lineage: Bacteria > Bacillati > Actinomycetota > Actinomycetes > Micromonosporales > Micromonosporaceae > Micromonospora > Micromonospora sp. CNZ280. Next base: position 1,867,947 of record NZ_JAAOYP010000001.1, on the reverse strand, counting down.
CCGGGGCGCCCGCCAGCCTCAGGACAGGCCGACCCGCTCCGGCCGGGCGGAGGCGGAACCGAGCCAGGTGTGCGGGTTGCCGTACCAGCACCAGCCCAGCTTGGGTGCGCCCTGGCTGATCCAGATCGCCGGCACCCGCTTGTCGCCGCAGCGCGAGCCGACCAGCGAGAAGCACTTGTTCTTCGCCAGCGCCGCCGGGTGCAGCGTGACGAAGGCGAGCCCCTCGTCGATGGTGAGCGGCAGCCGATCCTGGGCGGTGATCACCTCCATCGCGGCGGAGGGGGCCAGGTTCAGCGTCTCCTCGCCCCGGTCGACGTCGAAGAGCAGGTACGCCGGGCCCGCGGGCACCTCCAATTCCTTGATCGGGTCGAACGTCGCCAGGTCGCCCTCGGCGTAGTGGCGGTCCAGGAAGCCGGGCTTGCGCCTGCCGGCCAGCGTGGTGCGCGCCAGCCGATCCTCGACGGGTACCAGGTCACGGGTGACGACCAGCAGGAACGGCACCCGTGCCGCGGTGGGCCCGGGCAGGCCCGCGGTGCCGGCGACGGCTGCTGCCCGCAGCGGGGCGACCAGTTCCCGGAAGGCGTCCTCGGTCAGCTCGGCGAGTGCCGGGTAGCCCAGTTCCACCAGTCGGTCGAGTTGGCGGTCGAATTCGGTCGCGGCGTCGAACAAGGCGGCCTCCATTCTCGTACGGAGTACCGTACAGCGTACGGCATCTCGCGGCTATTCCCGCCTCGCGCGATCAGGCGAACTGTGGCGTGCGGGACTCCTGCACCGGTTCGAGCGAGATGTGCGCGGACAGCGCGCGGAGGAAGTCGGGCGCGTCGAAGATCTCGCCGGCGGAGGCGACCCCGGTCGTCCTCGTCCGGCCGTCGAGGATGCGCCGGACCGCCTCGACCGCCAGCGGGGCGCTGATGGCGTAGATGTCCTGGCCGCTGGCGACGACCCGCCGTCGCGTCCCACCGGAGCGCACGACGACGTCGACGGTGAACGTCTGCGCTGACCGGCCGCGCTCGTCGACGGCGGTCGGTGGCGTGTCCCCGGCGGCCAGGTCGCTGGCCGCGCCGGTGGTCATGTAGGTGCGGACCTCGGGGATGGCCAGGTGGCTGGGGACGGTGACGACGTCGGCCATGGTGAACTCGCCGAGGACTGGCCGGCGGCCCAGCGGAGCGGGGAAGTCCCAGTCCAGCGTCGGCAGGTCACCGTCGGCGACGTGGTACTCCAGCCGGCCACCGGTGTAGCGGACCCGCCGTCCGTCGCGCCGGTCCCGGGAGACGGTGCCGGAGGCGAGGGTCCCGCCCGTGGGGTGCCAGCTGCTCAGCCCGTACGCGACGTGCGCCTCGTCGGCCGCCGTCCAGTCGCTCATGGCCGTGGTGACCAGCAGGTCGCCGAGCCCACCGAAGAAGGCCATCGCCGGGACCACCGCGACGCCCGCCGCCCGGGCGCGCTCGGTGAAGTGCGTGAACGTGTCGACGTTGGCCTCGATCTCGGCCGCCACGTCAACGTACGGGATGCCGGCGCGCAGGGCGGCCTCGATCACGCCAGCCGCGGTCGAGGCGAACGGGCCGGCGCAGTTGACCACCGCGGCCGCGCCCCGCAACGCCTGGTCGAGCGAGGCCGGATCGTCGACCGACGCCACCCGGTGTTCGAGCCCCGACGCCGCCAGCGCCCGGAGCCTGCCCGCGTCGCGACCGAGGAGAAGCGGGACGAACCCGCGATCACGCAGCTCCGCCACCACGAACCGCCCGGTGTGTCCGTACGCGCCGAACACCGCCACCGTCTGCCCCGAATCCATTGCGGTTCCTCTCTCCGAAAGATCGACTGGAAAGAGCCTCCCAGGGGCGGCCGGACCCGGCCAGTGTCTGGAACGCCATCCCCCGTACAATTTCGGACATGGCCACTGTCGCCCTCGCCGCCACCGACGGGATGCTGCACTTCGAGCTCGCCATGGCCTGCGAGGTCTTCGTCCGCGACCCCTCCGGCCTGGCGGACCCGTGGTACGACCTCGTGGTGTGCGGCCCGGGCCCGGTCCGGGTCGGCAGGTTCCGGTTGGATCCCGACGACGGGTTGGACCGGCTCGCCCGCGCCGACACCGTGATCGTCCCGTCCGTGGCGGACATCGACGCCGAGGTGCCCCCCGACCTGCTCGACGCCGTCCGCGCGGCGCACCGGGCGGGCGCCCGGATGGTCTCGTTCTGCACCGGCGCGTTCGTGCTGGCCGCCGCCGGGGTGCTGGACGGGCTGCGCGCGACCACGCACTGGGCGCACACCGAGGCGCTGGGCGCCCGCTACCCCCGGGTGACGGTCGACCCGGACGTGCTCTACGTCGACAACGGCGACGTGCTCGCCTCCGCCGGCAAGGCCGCCGCGATCGACCTGTGCCTGCACCTGATCCGCCGCGACCACGGCTCGACGGTCGCCAACGCCGTCGCCCGCCGCCTGGTCGTGCCGCCGCACCGCGCCGGCGGTCAGGCCCAGTTCGTCACCACCCCGGTGCCCGCCCGCGACGATCATCCCCTCGCCGACCTGCTGCCCTGGGTGATGGAGCGGTTGAACCGCCCGCTGACCGTGGAGGACCTGGCCCGCCGGGCGAACATGAGTTCGCGCAACCTGACCCGCCACTTCCGGTCGGCGACCGGCACCACCCCGCTGCAGTGGCTGTCGACGCAGCGGATCCGACGGGCCCAGGAACTGCTGGAGAACACCGACGACAGCATCGACGCCATCGCCGAGGCGGCCGGCATGGGCACCGCCACGACGCTGCGCCGGCACTTCCACCGCACCGTCGGCGTACCTCCGGACGCCTACCGCCGCACCTTCCGCAGCGCCGGGCCCGCGGCGGGTTCGTGATCGCCGTCCGGTCGGCGGCCTGACGCGCTGTGCGGTGTGAGGGCCCGCTCCGACCGCCCGGCCGGAGCCGACGCGCGGTCGGTGTGGTCGGCCGTGCAACCTCGGCGGAACAGCGCTGCGTCGTACCGCCGTGATGGTCAGCGAAGAGAGAACAGCGCGGTGAGGCGGGCCGACGAGGACGACTTCCAGGCCTTCGTCTCCGAGCGAATGGATCGCTGGCGGCGCAGCGCGTACCTGCTCTGCCAGGACTGGCACACCGCCGACGACGTGGTCTCGGTGGCGGTCGCCAAGCTCTACCGGAACTGGCGTCGGGTGAACCGGGCGGAGAACCGGGAGGCGTACGCCCAGCGCGTGCTCACCCGCTGCTGGCTCGACGAGCGACGCCGCCCCTGGCACAACCGGGAGCAGTCCTGGGCGGCGGTGCCGGACCCGGCCGACGTGACACCGGAGACGGTGACCGACCGGGACGGGCTCGCCGCGCTGCTGCGTTCGCTGGCGCCGAAGCAGCGGGCGGTGCTCGTCCTGCGCTTCTACCTCGACTACTCGGTCGAGGAGACCGCCCGGATGCTCGGCATCACCACCGGCACCGTCAAGAGCCAGTCGGCGCGCGGGCTGGCGAACCTGCGCACCGCCGTCGACGGCCAGTTCCAGACCGGAGGCACCCGATGAGTCACCAGTTGTTCGACGAGTTGATCGGCACTCCGCCACCGGCCCGGGTGGACGTCGCGGGTATCGTCCGGCGGGAACGGCGGGCCCGGGCTGCCCGGCGACTCGGCGGCTCGCTGGCCGCCGTGCTGGCCCTGGCGCTGGCCGGCGGCGTGGCCGCCGCTGTACCGCGGCAGAGGTCCGGCCCGGCGCCGGCCCCGCCGCCGGTCGCGGCCGCCCCGGACACCCGGTTCCGGCTGGTCTTTGACACCGAGGAGACGGCTGACGCCACCGCCCGGCGGCTCAGCCAGGAACTGGACCGGGCGCTGCGGGAGGTGGCGCCCGGCGCGACCTGGTTCTGGATGCCGGACCACCTCGACGAGACGCGTAAGCCCGACGGGCAGCCGCCGAAGTTCACCCACAACGGCACCTCCGACCTGGTGAACGGCGCCTCCGGGGTGAGCTACCAGGGGCGCAGAGGGGCCCTGGGCGTGTCGATCTCGGCGGACCGCAGCGGCCCGGACGGCACCGGGCTGTGCGCCCGGGAGGGCGATCAGTTCCGCCCGGAGTGCGTGGAGGTCCGGTTCCACTGGCCGTGCCCGCTCCCGCCGGACGTGCAGGAGGACAACCGGTACCGCCGGGAGTGCACGGAGGGGATCACGCCGAGCGGTGCCCGGACGAAGACTCAGACGTACACCGGGCGGCGGCAGCAGAGCGTGCAGCACGTGGTGAGCGTCCAACTGCCCGAGAACCGGGTGCTCGAGGTGAGCGTCCTGAACATGGTCGGGGTCGACGAGTCGGCGGTGCCGGCGCAGCCGGAGTCGCCGCTGTCCCCGGAGCAGGTGACCGCCATCGCCCGCTACCTGGAGGGGCGGGTCAAGGGCTGACGGCCGCCGGAGCGGGCAGGACTGGTGTCGCGGTCAGCGGTTCCAGTCCTGCTTCGCCGCCCGTACCAGCTTGTCCTTCAGCTCCCGGGTGTGCCGGCGGCTCACCGGCAGCTCCGTCGAGTCGATCACCACGACGTACCCGGAGTTGACCAGCCGCAGCTCTGCGATCAGCTTCAGCTGCACCAGGAACGACCGGTGGATCCGGACGAAACCGGCGTCCGCCCAGCGCTCGGCCAGGGTCGCCAGCGACACCCGGACCAGGTGCGAACCGTCGGCGGTGTGCAGCCGGGCGTAGTCGCCCTGCGCCTCCACCCAGCGCACCGCCGAGCGGGGCAGCATCCGGGTGGTGCCGGCCAGCTCGATCGGGATGGTCGGGTCCTCCTCGGCCCGGGCCAGCGCGGCCGGGTGCGACGGCACCACCCGGGAGCCGATCACCCGGCGCAGCGACTCGGCCAGCCGTTCGGCCCGGACCGGCTTGCGGACGTAGTCCGTGGCGCCGAGGTCGAACGCGTCCACCGCGCCGTCGTCGTACGCGGTCACGAAGACGATCGCCGGCGGCCGGGCGAACCGGCGCAGCACCCGGGCCAGCTCCATGCCGTCCAGCCCGGGCATCCGGATGTCCAGGAAGACCACGTCCACGTCGCCGTCGCGGAGCACCCGCAGCGCCTCGGTGGCGTCGCCGGCGGTGTGCAGCCGGGCCACCCGGGGATCCGACCGCAGGTGGTACGCCAGCTCGTCGAGCGCCGGCGGCTCGTCGTCGACCGCCAGCACCCGGAGGAACCCGGAGGCGCTCACCGCGCCGCCCCGCTCGCTCACGAGCCCGCCCGTACGCCGGGGTGGAACTTCGGCACCCGCATGCTCACCTTCGTACCCGAGCCCAGCCCGGTCTCGACGACCAGGCCGAAGCCGTCCCCGAAGACCGACCGGAGCCGCTCGTCGACGTTGGAGAGGCCGACGTGCTGGCCCGGGTCGTCGCCCGGGTCGCCGGCCGCCAGCTCGGCGATGCCGGCGGCCAGCGCGGCCGGATCCATCCCCACCCCGTCGTCCTCCACCGTGATGTGGCACTCGGCGCCCGCGTCCCGGGCCTCGATGCTCACCATGCCCGTGCCGGGCTTGCGGGACAACCCGTGCCGGACGGCATTCTCCACCAGCGGTTGCAGGCAGAGGAACGGCAGCGTCACCGGCAGCACCTCCGGGGCGATCTGCAGGCGTACCTGGAGCCGGTCGCCGAACCGGGCCCGCTCGATGGTCAGGTAGCGGTCGATCGAGCGCAGCTCCTCGGCCAGCGTGGTGAACTCGCCGTGCGCCCGGAACGAGTAGCGGGTGAACTCGGCGAACTCCAGGATCAGCTCCCGGGCCCGCTCCGGGTCGGTGCGGACGAACGAGCCGATCGCGGTCAGCGCGTTGTAGATGAAGTGCGGGCTGATCTGGGCTCGCAGCGCCCGGATCTCGGCCCGGGCCAGCCGCTCCCGGGACGAGTCCAGCTCGGCGAGCGCGAGCTGGTTGCCGGCCCAGTGCGCGGTCTCCAGGGTGGCCTGCACCAGCCCGGGCGCGGGCGCGCCGTCGGCGATCGCGAGCAGCGCGCCGACCACCCGCCCGTCCGGGCCGGCCAGCGGCGCCACCACCGCGCCGCGGACCGGGCAGTCGACCCGGTCGCAGTGCAGCTCCGCGCCGCCGAGCACGGTCGAGCGCCCGGCCGCCACCGCCCGCCGGGCCGCCGCGAGCAGTTGCTCGCCGTGGTGCCCGCCCCGGCCGTCCAGGGCGAGCAGCTCCGCCCGGTCGGTCAGCGCCAGCCCCACCGCGCCGACCAGGGCGCGCAGGTGGCGTACGGCCTTCGCCGCGTTCGCCGCGCTCAGCCCGGCCCTTAGCGGCTCGGCGGCCAGCCCGGCGGTGTGCAGCACCTCGTAGGTGGCCCGCTGGGTGGCGGTGGCGATGCCCCGCCGGCCGCGCAGCCGGACCACCGCGAACAGGGCCGCGGCCAGCGCGGTGACCAGCGAGACGACGCCGAAGACGGCGGAGAGGTTGCCACCCACGCCCAGATCCTGTCGGCTCCGGACCCCGACGCCAAGAGGTCAGTACGCGCCCTTGCGGGCGAGCACCACGCCGACCGTGCGCCACAGGATGCTCAGGTCGTACGCCAGCGACCAGTTGTCGACGTAGTAGAGGTCGAGCCGGACCGCCTCGTCCCAGGAGAGGTCGGAGCGGCCGGAGACCTGCCAGAGCCCGGTCATGCCGGGGCGGACCAGCAGCCGGCGGCGCACGTCGCCCAGGAAGTCGCCGTCGTCGGCGGGCAGCGGGCGCGGCCCGACCAGCGACATCTCGCCCCAGAGCACGTTGATCAGCTGCGGCAGCTCGTCGAGCGAGGTGGCCCGCAGGAAGCGGCCCACCGGGAAGACCCGGGGGTCCTGCTTCATCTTGAACAGCATGCCGTCGGTCTCGTTCTGGTCGACCAGGCTGGCCAGCCGCTCCTCGGCGTCGACGTACATGGTCCGGAACTTCCACACCCGGAAGGTGCGCCCCTCGTGGCCCACCCGCGGCTGGCGGAAGAAGACCGGGCCGGGGTCGGAGATCCGGATGGCGATCGCGATGGCCGCGAAGACCGGGATCAGCAGCAGCAGCCCGAGCCCGGCGGCCACCCGGTCCATCAGGTTCTTGGCCAGCAGCGCCGGCCCGGACAGGGTCGGCTCCTCGACGTGCAGCAGCGGCAGGCCCTCGATCGGGCGGATGTGCACCCGGGGACCGGCGATGTCGGTCAGCTGCGGCGCGACGACCAGGTCGACGCCGGAGCCCTCCAGTTGCCAGGCCAGCCGGCGCAGCTCACCCGGCTCGGCGCTGGCCGAGCCGCAGACCGCGATGGTGTCGCCCCCCACCTCGCGGACCAGGGCGAGCACGTCGCGGCCCGCGTACACCGGGACCGGGGTCTGCATGCCCCGGGCGGCCGCGTAGCCGTCGGTGACGTGGATGGCGACCGGCATCAGCCCGGCCGCCGGGTTGCGGGTGACCGCGGTGTAGACCTCGAGGCACTCCGGCAGGGTGCCGACCAGCACCATCCGGTGCCCGGCCTGGCCGATGTTGCGCCGGACCACGTGCAGCACGAAGCGGCAGAGGATCCGGTTCAGCAGGATCAACATCAACGCCGCGAGCAGGGCGGTGCCGACGGTGTACCGGGACAGGTCGGTCTTGGTGGCGAAGGCGAGGAAGGAGACCGTGGCGGCGACCGCCACGCCGGCCCGGATCACCCGCTTGAACTCGTCCGGCCCGAGGCCCAGGTAGCGCCGGTCGTAGGCGCGGTTGCCCCAGAGGATCACCACCCAGCCGAGCGGCAGCAGCAGGAAGGCCACGGTGTGGAACCAGGTCGGGTCCTGCTCGGCGTTGTAGAAGCCGGCCCGGGACTGGTCGAACGCCTGGATGGCGATCAGGCTGGCCACCGCCGCCGCCGCGAAGTCGAGCAGCAGGAGCAGGGCGATGTAGGGACGGTGCCAGCGCGACACCCGGCGACGGGCCCGGGCCCACGCCGAACGCGGTACGCCGTTGTGGGACGGCGGCGCCGGCGGCTGGATCTCGAAGCTGTCGACGTGCCGCACGAGTTTGCTCCGGCCTTCGTTGGTTACCGGGCGCTGGAGGCTTGTCGTCACCTCACCCATGTCCTCCCGCATGACACGTGCCGCTCACTCGCCGTGAGGGCCCGGGTCGCCCACCGTCCCAGTCTCCCACGCGGCACCCACCCGGACGCCGACCCGGAGGACATTGCGCCTGGCTGGTGCGGCTGGGATCTGGCCGGCTCCGTGCCCTTTGGAAGCCGGGGACCGAGCCACTATACCGATGGATGGCCACCCTGGAAGAGACTCGGACCGGAGGTTCGGCGATCGAAGTCCGATTCCTCTCCGTAACCAAGACGTGGTGTTACTCACCGTACAAGCCGGGACAACCGTCGGTCAGCCAGCGGCTTGCCGCCGGTCTGGCAGGTCGGGCAGTACTGGAGGCTGGAGTCGGCGAAGGAGACCTCCCGGACGGTGTCCCCACAGACCGGGCAGGGCTGCCCGGTGCGGGCGTGCACCTTCAGCCCGGAGCGCTTCTCGCCCTTCAACTCCGCCGCCTTCTGGCCCAGCGATCGGCGCACGGCGTCGCCGAGCACCTGCCGGGTGGCCTCGTGCAGCGCCGCGACCTGATCGTCGGTCAGCCGGTCGGTGATCGCGAACGGGGAGAGCTTCGCCGCGTGCAGGATCTCGTCGGAGTAGGCGTTGCCGACCCCGGCCAGCACCGCCTGGTCGGTCAGCACCCCCTTGACCTGGCCCCGGCGGCTGCGCAGCCGGGCGCTGAAGGTGGCCAGGTCGGCGGCGAGCGCGTCCGGGCCGAGCTTGGCCACCCCGGGCACCGTCGCCGGGTCGGTGACCAGGTAGACGGCGAGCTTCTTCTGGGTGCCCGCCTCGGTGAGGTCGAAGCCGGAGCCGTCGTCGAGGCGTACCCGCAGCGCGATCGGGCCCTTGCCGGGGCGCAGCGGCGCCGCCGAGGGGAAGGCGTCCCGGTAGTGCAGCCAGCCCGCCCGGGCCAGGTGGACCACCAGGTGCAGGTCGCCGTCGAGCACCACGTCGAGGAACTTGCCGTGCCGGCGGGCGTCCAGCACCGCGCGCCCGGCCGCCGCGGTCGGCGCCGGGTCGTACGTCTTCAGGGCGCTGATCGCGGCGACCTCCAGCCGGTCGACACGCCGCCCAACGGCACGCTCGCGCAGGTAGCCCGCGAGCGCCTCAACCTCCGGGAGTTCGGGCATCAGACAACGGTAGCCTTCTTTCCCGTGAGAATCGTGGTGGCGCACAACCGGTACCGGGAAGCCCAGCCGTCCGGGGAGAACACCATCGTCGACGCCGAGATCGCCCAGCTCACCGCGGCGGGCGTCGAGGTGCTGCCGTTCCTGCGCAGCTCGGACGAGATCCCGACGATGCCGAAGACGGCCAAGGCGCTGCTGCCGATCTCGCCGATCTACGCGCCCCGCGCCCAGCAGGAACTCAGCCGGTTGATCACCGAGCACCGGCCGGACGTGCTGCACCTGCACAACCCGTACCCGCTGCTCTCGCCGTGGGTGGTGCGTACGGCGCACCGGCACGGGGTGCCGGTGGTGCAGACGGTGCACAACTACCGGCAGGTCTGCTCCTCCGGGCTGTACTTCCGGGACGGGATCATCTGCCAGGACTGCCGGGGGCGGGCGCTGGGCGTGCCGGCCATCGTGCACCGCTGCTACCGGGGGTCGCGGGCGCAGAGCGCCCTGATGGCCACCACGCTGGCGGTGCACCGGGGCACCTGGCGCTCGGTGGACCGGTTCGTGGCGCTCACCTCGGCGGTCGCCGACCATCTGCGCGACTACGGCATCCCGGCGGAGCGGATCGTGGTGAAGCCGAACGGCATCCCCGACCCGGGCCGGCCCGCCCCGCTCGGTGAGGGGTTCCTCTTCCTCGGCCGGCTCTCCCCCGAGAAGGGGCTGGACCTGCTGCTGGACGCCTGGCGGCGGCACCCGGACGGCGCGCTCGGCCCGCTGCGCGTGGCCGGTGACGGCGAACTGCGCCCGCTGGTCGAGGCGGCGGCCGCCGAGCGGGCCGACGTCACCTTCCTCGGCCCGCTGGACCGTGCCGGGGTGCGCGCCGCGCTGGAGACCAGCGCGGTGGTGCTGGCCACCTCGACCTGGCACGACGTGCTGCCCACGGTGATCATCGAGGCGCTGGCGGCCGGCCGGCCGGTGCTCGGCACCGCCCTCGGCGGCATCCCCTATCTGGTCGGCGCGGACACTCCCCGGGAACCGGCCGGCACCGGGCCGGCGGCGGTCGCCTCCGCCCTCCCCGGCGACGGAATGGCCACCCTGCCGTCCGGCGTGGTGCCGGGCGAGGCGGGCTGGGTGGTGCCGCCGGAGCCGGCCGCGCTGGCCGCCGCCCTGCCGCTGGCCCGGGTGGGCGCCGCGACGCTGTCGGTTGCCGCCCGCGCCCGCTACGAGCGCACCTTCCACCCCGACGTGGTCACCAAGCAGCTCATCGACATCTACGCCGGCGCGATCCGCTCCCCGAACCTCTCCTGACCCCGCCCACCCACCGTCACGACCCGGAACGCACGTTCAGTGAACGAGTGCCTGTCCGGCGCTTCTCAGCCACTCTTTCCGAGAAAGTGCGGCTGCCGGACGTCGTCGGAGGGGGCGAGGGTGGGGGCGGGGGTGGGTCAGCGGAGGGAGGCGCGGGCGGAGAAGGCGATGCTGGCCAGCAGGAAGCCGCCGTTGACCACGGTGAACGCGACCACCACCCAGAACGCCAGGGCGGGGGCGAGCAGCAGCACCAGCGCGGCCACGAAGATCACCGCGCCGTAGTCGCGGACCAGCTTCACCAGGCGTACCGGCAGCGAGGTCGAGGTGACCATGCTGGCCGCGTTCGGGCCGGCCTGCATCACCGAGGTGACCAGGTTGACCATCCAGGTGCCGGCGAAGATCGCCACCAGCCAGGTCGGGGTCGACGGCCGCTGCGCCACCGCAGTCGCCGCCAGCGCGGCCACCAGGGCGATCTGCGCCGCCACGTCGCAGAGCACGTCGACCCGGGCGCCGGCCGCGCTGCCCTGCCCGGTCACCCGGGCCAACTGCCCGTCCGCGCAGTCCAGGGCGTACGCCACCTGCCACCCGACCAGCGCGAGCAGCCCGACCACCCAGGCCGGTACGTCCCCGGCGGCGACCGGCCCGGCGAGCGCCACCACGGTCACCGAGGTGGCCAGGCCGAGCACCAGGTTGGTCATGGTCAGCGCGGTCGGCGGCAGCCCGAGCCGCTGGGCGACGAGCGCGAACACCGCGCCCAGCCACTGGCTGATCGATTCGCTGAACAGGCCGCCACCCCGGTTCACCCGGTGGAAGTCGGCGACGGTGGGGCGGGGCTCAGCCAAGCTGGTCGCGGATTGCACCGGCGTAGTCTGCCAGCCGTTCCCGCGTCTCGGTAGGCGTCATCGCGAGGTGTTCGAGGATGGTGTACCGGTCCGGCCGGGTGGCCGGCGCGAACTGCACCGCCTCGGCGAACTGCTCGTCGGTCAGGCCCAGTTCGGCCGGCGTGGTGGCCAGACCGTGCCGGTGCAGGCAGCGGGCGAGCCGGCCGAACCGGTCCAGATCGCCGCGCAGGAAGGTGCAGAAGAGGGCACCGAGCCCCACCTGCTCACCGTGCGAGCCGGTGCCGGGATAGAGCCGGTCGATCGCGTGCGAGATCTCGTGGTCGCCGCCGCTGGCGGGGCGGGTCGACCCGCACACCGAGCTGGCGATGCCGCCCAGGATCAGCGCCTCGGCGAGCGTGGTGAGGAACCCGTCGTCGGTGATCTTGCCGGGGTGGTTGAGCAGCGCCTCGGCGCCGGTACGGGCCAGCGTCACGGCGAGCCCGTCGATCGGCTCGCCGCGCACCTCGTGGGCGAGTTCCCAGTCGGCGCAGGCGTTCAGGTTGCTCACCGCGTCGCCGATGCCGGCCTGGGTCTGCCGGTCCGGGCCGGTCTCCACGAAGTCGAGGTCGACCATGACCGCGATCGGGATGTGCACCCCGTAGGAACCCTTGCCGCCCTCGTGGTCGAGCGAGGCGGTCGGGGAGGCGATGCCGTCGTTGGCCAGGCTGGTCGCCACGGTCACCATCGGGATGCCGTACCGGGTGGCCGCGTACTTGGCGGTGTCGATGGTCTTGCCGCCGCCGATGCCGACCACCGCGTCGTACTGGCGGCGGCGCAGCCGGTCGCCGAGTTCGTTGGCGGCGTCGATGGTGCCGCCGGCGACCGTGAACACGTCGGCCGCGCCGAGCGACGGCCGGCACAGCTCGACGATCTTCTCGCCCTGGCCGGGGCCGACCACCACGGCGACGTCGCCACCGGCGGAGATCCGCCGGTCGGCCAGGAGCGGGCCCAGGTCGGCCACCGCCCCCCGCCGGACCTCGATCGCCAGCGGGGTGTTGACCGTACGGGCTAGTAGCGGCACGCGATCTCCCGCGCCCGGGCCAGGTCGGCGTGGTTGTCCACCTCGACCCAGGAGACGTCCCCGATCGGCGCGGCCCGCACCTCGCCACCGGAGTCGGCGAACTCCTGGTAGCCGTCCTCGTAGTAGAGGTTCGGGTCGCGCCGCCAGGTGGCCTCCAGCGCGTCGGCGAGGGCGTCGGCCACCTGCGGCTCGATCAGGGTCGCGCCGATGTACTCGCCGTACGCCTCGCCCGGGTCCATGATCTTGGTGATCCGGGTGAGCTGGCCGGCCGCGTCGAAGGTGGTCTTCATCTCCTCCTCGGCCAGCGCCTTGATCGTGTCGATCGCGAGCAGGATGCCCGGCCCCCGCTCGGCCAGCAGCGTCTTCTCCACGCTCACCGGGTGCACGGTGTCGCCGTTGACCAGCAGCACGCCCCGGGAGAAATGCTCCCGGGCCAGCCAGAGCGAGTAGGCGTTGTTCCACTCCTCGGCCTTGTCGTTGTGCACCAGGGTGAGCGTGACGCCGTACCGCTTCTCCAGGTCGGCCTGCCGCTCGCGGACCGCGTCCGCCGCGTAGCCGACCACGATCACGATCTCGGTGAGCCCCACCTCGGCGAGGTTGCGCAGCGCGATGTCCAGGATGGTGGTGTCACCGTCCACCGGCACCAGCGCCTTGGGCAGGGTGTCGGTGTACGGGCGCAGCCGGCGCCCCGCCCCGGCCGCGAGCACCATCCCGATCATTCCTGCGTCCTCCCTCGTACGACTCCCGGTCACCGGTGGAGGATAGCGCCGCGTGACCGGCCGACCGTGGCCAACCGGGGCAGCGGGGGGCGGCCCCGGGGCTTGTCGGCCACCGCTCAGCCGGGCAGCGCCGCCAGGTCGGCGAGCATGGTCAGCCGCTCCTCGGCGGTCAGTACCAGGTAGGGCGGGGCGGCCCGCCGGTCGGTCTCCAGTTCGATGGCGAGCCGTTCCGGCCCGGCCGGCAGGGCGGCCACGCTCGACGCGGTGTGCCCGGCGGCGGTCCACGCGGCGGCGTGCGCGTCGGCCCGGTGGTAGCGCAGCGTGCCGAGCCGGTTGAGCAGCAGCACCCCGGGCGGGGTGCCGTCCGGCTCGTACGGCGGCGCCATCGCGGCGAACGCCTCGCCGGTGCCGTCCCCCTCCTCCTCGGCGTGGACCAGCGCGTACGTCAGCAACCGGCCGAGCGCCTCCACCAGCCGGGCCACCCGCTCCTCGTGCCCGGCCCACAGTTCCCCGGTGACCTCGCCGTGCACCTGCCACAGCTCGGCCAGGAAGGCCGCCCCGCGGTCGGTGGCGGAGAGCCCCCCGTCCGGCCGGCGGTGGATCATCCCGTACGCGACCTGCTTGTCCAGCGCCCGCTGGCAGGCGGCCGGGTCGCGGTAGCGGGTGACGGCGGCGAACCCCGCGCCGTCCACGCTGCCGCCGGGCACCGCGAGCCGGGTGCGGAACTCCACCAGGAACCCGGTCGCGGCGGGCCCGCCGTAGCGCTGGCTGAGTTCGGTGCCGCCGCCGTCGCGGCCGGCCAGTATGGCGGCGACGAAGACCCGGTCGACCGCCGGGGCCACCAGCCCGGCGAACCGGTGCGGCGGCAGCTCGACGGCGTCGTTCACAGACCGATCGAGCGCAGGGCGGCGAAGGCCTCCTCGGCGATCCGCCGGATCAACCCGTCGTTGACGTCGCGGTGCTCGTCGAGCACGGCCAGCTCGTCGGCGCGCAGCCAACGGAACTCGGTGTGCTTGCCCGCCTCCAGCCGGGGCCGGGACAGGTCGCCGTCGACCCGGACCAGCCAGTCGCTCTCCACCCGGGGCAGGCCGTCGTCGCCGACGTAGCGGTACTCGCCGACCGGGCCGAGCACGTGCGAGACGGTCCAGCCGGTCTCCTCGGTCACCTCGCGGCGCAGCGCGTCGTCGACGTCCTCACCGGGCTCCAGGTGACCCCCGACGATGTCCCAGCAGTTGGGAAAGAGACGCCGGTCGGCGGACCGCCGCTGGAAGAAGAGGCGGCCGTCGTCGTCGACGATCAGGGCGCCGGCGCAGCGCAGGGGCTCGGTGGACACGCCACGACAGTAGCGAGCGGTCGGGCCTGGCGGCGATGCCCGGTCTTGTCCCGGAAACATCCGGGGTCCACGATGTCCGTACCGGGTGCCACCGTCCCACAGGGGTGATGCGTGATGCAGGTTCGGGAAGCGATGTCCAGCCAGGTTCTCGTGGTCGGCCCGGAGCACACGCTCCGGCAGGCGGCTCGGATGATGACGGCCCGCGGTGTCGGGTCGGCGGTCGTGATCGACCCGGACTCCGAAGGGGTCGGGATCATGACGGAGCGTGACGTACTGAAAGCGATCGGTGCCGGGCTGGACTGCGACGTCGAGCGGACCGGTGAGCACCTGACCTGGGACGTCGTCTATGCCGGACCGGACTGGACGGTGGAGGAGGCGGCCGCCGCGATGGCCAGGGGCGGGTTCCGGCACCTGGTGGTGCTCGACGGCCGCGAGGTGGCCGGGGTCATCTCGGTCCGGGACATCATGCGGGTCTGGGCCGGCAGCCGGATGGTCGGCACCGGCTGAGCCGCGACTCCGCCCGGCGGGCGCCCCGTCGGGCGCGTGGCGGGGTCGTTCCCGGTACGCGCAGCACGACCCGCTCGGCCTTCCGGTCCGACTTGCCGGCCACCGGTTGACGCAGGTCACCCGACCCGGTGGCTCAGGATGCGGACATCGCCGTGCCGTCCGCGCGCACCCCGCCGCCGCCCGTACGCTGAACAGCCATGACCGCCGAGCAGCTGATCTCCTTCGCCCGTGGCGCTCCCTCGTTGGACATCGTCGATGTCGAGGGGCTCAAGGCCGCCGCCGTCCGCGCGTTCGACGCCGACCCTGCCGGGGTGACGGCGTACGGCACCTCCGTCGGCTACCTCCCGCTGCGCGAGTGGATCGCCGCGAAGCACGGGGTGCGGCCCGAGCAGGTGCTGGTCACCAACGGCTCGTTGCAGGCCGACGCGTTCCTCTTCGACCACCTGGTGCGCCCCGGTGACGCGGTGGTGGTCGAGCGGCCCACGTACGACCGGACCCTGCTCAACCTCAAGCGGATGGGCAGCGAGCTGCACGGGATCACCATCCAGCCGGACGGCCTGGACACCGCCGAGCTGCGCAAGCTGCTGGAGTCGGGGGTACGGCCGCGGCTGGCCCACGTCATCCCGAACTACCAGAACCCGGCCGGCGTGACGCTCTCCCTGGAGAAGCGCCGCGAACTGCTCGACCTCGCCGCCGAGTACGGGTTCACCATCTTCGAGGACGACCCGTACGCCGACATCCGGTTCCGGGGCGAGCCGCTGCCGTCGATGCTGTCGCTGGACACCCGCGGTGTGGTGGTGCACGCCTCCAGCTTCACCAAGACGGTCTGCCCCGGGGTGCGGGTCGGCTACCTGGTCGGGCCGGCGGACCTGATCGCCGACATCGCCAGGAACGCGACCAGCCTCTACATCTCCCCCGGCATGGTCTCCGAGGCGATCGTGCACCAGTTCTGCGTCTCCGGCGACATCGACCGCTCGATCGAGACCGTCCGCGCCGCGCTCGGCGAGCGGGCCCGGGTGCTCGCCGAGTCGCTGCGCCGGCACATCCCGGAGGCCCGCTTCGTCGAGCCGGACGGCGGCTACTTCCTCTGGATCGAGCTGCCCGAGGACGTGCTGGTCGACCGGCTCGCCCCGGCCGCCGCCGAGCGCGGGGTGGCCGTGGTCAAGGGCAGCGACTTCGTCGTCGAGGGCGGGCAGCACGCCCTGCGGCTCGCGTTCTCGGCGGTCACCGCCGACCGGATCGAGGAGGGTGTCCGGCGGCTGGCCGAGGCGGTCGCGGCCGTCCGGAGCTGATTTCTGTCGGGTTTCCGACAGTAAAGCGATACCGGCCGTCCCGGGACTCCCGCCGGGGCGGCTGGCGGCCCACAATGCTGCGAGCGTCATTCACCACCTGTAGCGGAGTTCGGTCTCGCGCACGGCCCCGCGCCTCACCGGCGCGTCCCCGGGCCGCCCGAGCCGCCGTCACGGCGAGTGGCGTGACCAGCACAACCCCCGCCCCCAAAGGGTGCCGGGTGGGCCGTGTCGTCCCTCACCCCCCGATGCGGCCCGGCCCGCCCGGCGCCACCCCCACAGCCGATCGTCACGGGCGGTGACCGGCACGGCGGCGTAACCTGCAAGCCGCAGCGGAGCGTGGGAAGGGGGGCGCGATGACGGACCGTGTGGAGCGGGTGGTGCCGCCGGGCACCGGCCGGGTGCTCAAGCCCCGGGCCTGGGTGGCGCCGGTACGGGCGATGGCCCGCCGCCGGGGCGCCGACGGCGCCCGGGACGCCGCCCCGCCCAGCGGCCCCGGCCGCAACGCCGTGGTCGACTGCGCGCTCTACGCCGACGGCCGGCGGCAGCCGGGCGACCGGGACTACGCCGAGGCGCTCCAGGCCGCCCGCGGGGCGGAGCACGGCTTCGTCTGGCTCGGGCTGCACGAGCCGTCGCTGGACCAGATGACCGCCATCGCCGCCACCTACGGCCTGCACGAGCTGGCGGTCGAGGACGCGGTCAAGGCCCAGCAACGTCCCAAGCTGGAGCACTTCGGCGAGGTGAGCTTCCTGGTGCTGCGGACCGCCCGGTACTGCGAGCACGCCGAGCTGACCGAGACCTCCGAGGTGGTCGAGACCGGCCAGGTGATGCTCTTCATCGGCCCGAACTTCCTGATCAGCGTCCGGCACGGGGACGCCTGCCGGCTCTCACCCGTGCGGGCCGACCTGGAGACCAAGCAGGAACTGCTGCTCCAGGGGCCGTGGGCGGTGGCGTACGCGATCACCGACCGGGTGGTGGACCTCTACCTGGAGGTGGCCGACCGGCTGGAGGACGACCTCGACACGCTGGAGGCGGAGGTCTTCGACCGGCAGGCCAGCGGCCGGATCCAGCGGATCTACCAGATGAAGCGGGAACTGGTGGAGTTCAAGCGGGCGGTGACGCCGCTGCAACGGCCGCTGATGACGCTCACCTCGCAGATGAACCGGGACGTGCCCAAGGAGGTGCGGCGCTACTTCCGGGACGTGCAGGACCATCTCAGCCGGACCGTCGAGCAGGTCAACTCCTACGACGACCTGCTCAACTCGATCCTCCAGGCGCGGCTGGCCCAGGTGACGGTCGACCAGAACAACGACATGCGCAAGATCGCCGCATGGGCGGCCATCGCCGCGGTCTGGACCGCCATCGCCGGCATCTACGGGATGAACTTCGACGTCATGCCCGAGCTGCGGATGACGTACGGCTATCCGGTCGTACTCGCGCTGATGCTGGCCATCTCGCTCGCCCTCTACCGCTGGTTCCGCCGCAACGGCTGGCTCTGACAGCCCCGCGGCCGGACCCGGACCCCGAGCCCGACCGGGGCCGGGACCCGGAAAGCGGAAGCGCCGGCGTCACGGGGTGATCCCCGCCTCGCCGGCGCTTCCCGCGGCTCCTCCGGTCCGCGGCGCCCTGACCCGCAGGTCAGCGGCGCCCGTTGGTCCGGGCGGTGTTCTTGCTCATCGCCTTGCTCAGATCGTCGGCCGGCCGGCCGGAAACGTCCCGGGCACCCTCGGCCACCGACGGGACCTTCTCGGTCGCCTGGATGGTCGGCTGCTTGCCGGGCGTGGTGGTGGAGGCGCTGTCACCACCGGCCACCGCCGAGCTGCCGGCCCCGGTCGGGCCGCCGGCCACGCCCGAGCCGCTGGACGTCGTGGACGCGTCGGTCACCTTGGTGCCGCCGGCGGACCCGGTCCGCACCTCGATGGTGTCCACCTCGTCGCGCATCGGCTCCAGCGTGCGGGTCGGGTCGTACTCGGCCCACTCCTGCTGCTCCCGGCGCCGGCGCATGGCCAGCGCGCCGGCCAGGCCGGCCACCGCGCCGGCGGCGAGCAGACCGGTCATCATGGACCCGCGACGGCGGGGCTGCTTCTTCTTCCCACTGATCCGCATGTTCTTCGCCTTGGCCTTCCTGGTCATCGAGCCTGCCTGCCCGGCACCGTCGCGGGCTGCCGCCGCCAGCGGTGCCAGGGTGGTGAGGGTGGACCCCCAACCGGCCGCGGCGCGGTCGCGCACCTTCGCAGCCGTCGGCGCGACGTAGCCCCGGGCTGCCTGGACCCGGGGTCCGACACGCCCGCCGGCACCCTTCGCGGCGTGGTTGGCCGCCTGCACCAGATGGCTGATGCCCTGGTTCAGCTCGGCCCTGGCGAGCTGCCCTTGGGACTTACGCCGCCCGATTCCAAACACGGTCCCACCTCCTGGGAGTTGTTCCTCCGTCATCCTCCACCTTCGGATGCCTCCGCATGGCCAGATCGGGCACATGGGAGGATCCGCATGGAACTGACCGACAAGTGAGGAGTACCCGTGGCCGAGGCTGTCTACGCCACCTTGCACACCAACGCCGGCCCGATCCGGCTGGAGCTCTTCCCCAACCACGCGCCGAAGACCGTCCGCAACTTCGTCGAGCTGGCGCAGGGCAAGCGCGAATACATCGACCCGCGTACCGGCCAGCCGGGCAGCGGCCCGTACTACGACGGCACCATCTCGCACCGGGTGATCGCCGGCTTCATGATCCAGATGGGCGACCCGACCGGCACCGGCCGCGGCGGGCCGGGCTACAAGTTCGCCGACGAGTTCCACCCGGAACTGCGCTTCGACCGGCCGTACCTGCTGGCGATGGCGAACGCCGGGCCGGGCACCAACGGCTCGCAGTTCTTCATCACCGTGTCGCCGACGCCGCACCTGAACAACCGGCACACCATCTTCGGCCAGGTCGCCGACGAGGCCTCGGCGAAGGTGGTGGACACGATCGCCAACACCCCGACCGGCCCGAGCGACCGGCCGCTGCAGGACGTGGTCATCGAGCGGGTCGAGATCGAGGGCGGCGAGGGCTGAGCGTCGGCGAGGTACCTTTGCTCGCATGACTGAGCGCTCCGGAGGGCGGGCCCGGCGCGGCCGTACGGGCCCGGACGGGAGGTCGGCGCGGTGAGCGAGTCGCCACCGACCACCCCGGTCTGCTACCGGCACCCGGGTCGGCAGACCTACGTCCGCTGCACCCGCTGCGACCGGCCGATCTGCCCGGACTGCATGCGGGAGGCGTCGGTCGGGCACCAGTGCCCGGAGTGCGTCAACGAGGGTCGCCGTAGCGTGCGGCCGGCGCGTACCGCCTTCGGTGGCGGTGCCGCCGGCCGGCACGGCTACGTGACCCGGGCGCTGATCGCGCTGAACGTGCTGCTGATGCTGCTCTCCATCGCCTCCGACCGGGGCGGGGACGCCGCCCTCGGCGGTTCCGGCTTCGGCGGGCTGCTCGGCGGCAGCACCCCGCTCACCGACTGGGGCTCGGTGCTGGGTGGGGCGATCTTCCCCGACGGCACCGTCGGCGGCATCGCCGAGGGCCAGTGGTACCGCCTGCTCACCGCGATGTTCCTGCACTTCGGCGTGGTCCACCTGCTGCTGAACATGTGGGCGCTCTGGGTGCTCGGCCGGTCGCTGGAGGCCAACCTCGGGCCGCTGCGCTTCCTGTCGCTCTACCTGGTCGCCGGGTTCGGCGGGAACGTCGCCGCGTACCTGTTCAGCGAGCCGAACGTGACCACCGCCGGCGCCTCCACGGCCATCTTCGGGCTCTTCGCCGCGCTCATCGTGATCGAACGGAAGATGGGCCGGGACATCTCCCAGGTCATCCCGATCCTGGTGATCAACCTGGTCTTCACGTTGACCGTGCCGGGCATCTCCATCCCCGGGCACCTGGGCGGCCTGGTGGTCGGCGCGGCGATGGCGCTGGTGCTGGCGTACGCCCCGCGGTCGCGGCGCTCGCTGGTGCAGTTCGCCGGCGGCGCGGTCCTGGTGCTGGCGCTGCTCGGCCTGGCGCTGGTCCGCACCGCTGCCCTGGTCGGCTGACCGGCCGCTCAGCCCGCCGCGCCGCTGCGAACGGGGCGGATCGCGGGCCGCTCAGTCGGCGGGGCGGGCGGCCTGCAGCGCCTCGGCCACCTCGGCCGGCTCGGCGCCCAGGTCGGAGCGGCCGAACAGGTGCAGCGAATCGCCCGCGTCGATCTCCAGCACCTCGTTGGCCAGGCCCAGCCGGCCCCGGCGCTCCACGGTGATCGCCTCCACCGCGACCCAGGGCAGCCGGCGGCGCCCGGCATAGCCCGCGATCACCGTGACGCCCTCCGGGTCGACGGCGAGCCGGACCGGGGCGACCACGTCGCGCAGCGCCCAGCCGAGCAGCCCGGCCGCGGCCAGCCCGGCGAGCACCAGTTGCACCGGGTCGCCCGCGGCGAGGAGGAGCCCGAGCGCCAGCAGCGCGAGCGCGCCGGCGGCCTTCAGCACCGGCAGGGCGGCGGGCACCCGCCACTGCCCGGACGACTCTGCTGGCATGCGCCCAGCATGCCAGCGCACCCGGGGGAGGACGACCACCCCGCCGAGGACGTAGGATCGGGATCGAGCCAAGTTACCGGGGAGTAGACATGAGTGACGCGGTCATCGTCGGCGCCGTACGCACCCCGGTGGGGCGGCGCAAGGGCAGCCTGGCCACAGTGCATCCGGTGGACCTGTCGGCGCACGTGCTGCGTGCCCTGGCCGAGCGCACCGGCATCGACCCGGGGCAGGTCGACGACGTGGTCTGGGGCTGCGTGTCGCAGGTCGGCGAGCAGTCGTGGAACATCGCCCGCAACGGCGTGCTGGCCGCCGGCTGGCCGGAGTCGGTGCCCGGCACCACGCTCGACCGGCAGTGCGGCTCCAGCCAGCAGGCGCTGCACTTCGCCGCCGCCACCGTGCTCTCCGGCCAGGCCGACCTGGTGGTCGCCGGTGGCGTGGAGTCGATGACCCGGGTGCCGATGGGCTCCAGCGTGGCCGGCGGCATGCCCTTCAGCGACCAGGTGCGCGACCGCTACCGGGGCGTGGAGGGCTTCGCCGACGAGTCCCCGCTGCCGTTCAACCAGGGCGTCGGCGCCGAGCTGATCGCCCAGCGCTGGCGCTTCTCCCGCACCCAGCTCGACGAGTACGCGCTGGCCAGCCACGAGAAGGCGGCCGCCGCGCAGGACGCCGGCGCGTTCGACGCCGAACTCGCCCCGGTGGCGCTGGCCGACGGCGGCAAGTTCGCCGCCGACGAGGGCATCCGGCGGGACACCTCGCTGGCCAAGCTCGGTGAGCTGGCCACCCCGTTCCGGGCCGACGGCGTGGTCACCGCCGGCTCCGCGTCGCAGATCTCCGACGGCGCGGCGGCGCTCGCCGTGACCACCTCCGAGTGGGCCAGCCGGCACGGCCTGCGCCCGCTGGCCCGGATCCACACCGCCGTGGTCGCCGCCGACGACCCGGTCACCATGCTCACCGCGCCGATCCCGGCCACCGCGAAGGCGCTGCGCCGCGCCGGGCTGGGCATCGAGGAGATCGGGGTGTACGAGGTGAACGAGGCGTTCGCCCCGGTGCCGCTGGCCTGGCTGGCGGAAACCGAGGCGGACCCGGAGCGGCTGAACCCGCGCGGCGGGGCGATCGCGCTGGGCCACCCGCTGGGCGCGTCCGGCGCCCGGATCATGACCACGATGCTCGCCCACATGCGCGACAACGGCATCCGCTACGGCCTGCAGACGATGTGCGAGGGCGGCGGCATGGCCAACGCCACCATCGTCGAGCTGCTCTGACTCCATCCCCCGGCCGGTCGCCCGCTCCGGTGGCCGGCCCGGGGGCCCCACCGGTCGGGTCGGTCGTCGAGCCGCCACGCTTCTCGCCGGCACCGCCGTGGTCGACCGGCCGGCTCCGGCGGTCGCCGCCGGCTACACCGGCCCGCATTACGGCGCCGAAGCACCGGCATAGGGCTACCGCTGATCCGCTGCCGGTGGGCCACCCCGGCCGCTGCCGGGGCGGCCCGCCGTCGCACAGGCGGTGCGACTCCGCGTCGTGGAACTTCCAAAACTGTCCTGTGAGCCGCGTCACCCCCGGGCGGCTGTCGTTGGGCAGGGCATGGACGTGTTCTCCCGAACGTTCCTCCCGGCCGCCGCCGAGGCCGGGCTGGCGGCGCAGACCGTCACCCGGCACATGCCGATCTTCCGTCGCTGCGTCGGATCCGGCGACGCGACCATCCTGGTCAGCCGGTGCCACCGCCCCGACCGCCCGATGGCGGGCGAGTACCTGCTGCTGATGACCCACCGCCGGCTGGTCGTCACCCAGCAGACCCGGGTGCTGCACCGGCTGCGCCTGCACCTCAACACCGAACTGCGCGAGCTGAGCAACGTCACCTGGAGCCCCGACCCCCGGCTGCACTCGGTCGAGCTGGCCGCCACCGCGATCGACGGGATCCGCGAGCGGTTCGTCATCCGGACCCAGCACCCGAAGCAGGTGTGGCAGCTCGACGCCCTGCTCAACCACGCCTTCCGGACCCGGCTGCGCAGCGCCCGGGAGCGGATCGTGGCGACCATCGGCGACGCTCCGCCCACCACCCGGCCGGTCACCTTCCGTCCCGCCACGGTCCGCTGAGCACCCGCCGGGGCGGCCCGCCCCGGCGCGTCCTTACCGAATCCGAACATCCGCCGGCGTCCGCACCGCCGCCCCGGTCGGCAATCATGGGCCGGTGACTGTCGACGCCCAGCCGCGCGGGCTCGTCCTCGTGGTCGAGGACGAGCCGGCCATCGCCGACCTGGTCCGGCTCTATCTCAGCCGGGACGGCTTCGGCGTACACCTGGAGCGGGACGGGACGGCCGGGCTGGCCGCCGCCCGCCGGCTGCGCCCGGTGGCCTGCGTGCTCGACATCGCGCTGCCCGGCCTGACCGGCACCGAGGTCTGCCGGCGGCTGCGCGAGGCCGGCGACTGGACGCCGGTCATCTTCCTCACCGCCCGGGACGACGAGGTCGACCGGGTCGTCGGCCTGGAACTGGGCGCGGACGACTACGTCACCAAGCCGTTCAGTCCGCGCGAACTGGTCGCCCGGGTGCGGGCGGTACTGCGCCGCACGGCCGGGCCGCCCGAGGTGGACCGGCCCCGGGTGGTCGGCCAGGTGACCCTCGATCCGGTCCGCCGGACGGTGTCCGTCGCGGGCGCCCCGGTCCAGCTGACCACCACGGAGTTCGATCTGCTCGCCCACCTGATGGCCCGGCCCGGGCGGGTGTTCACCCGGGAGGAGCTGCTGGCTGCGGTCTGGGGATACGCGGCGCACGCCGGCACCCGGACGGTCGACGTGCACGTGGCGCAGGTCCGGGCGAAGCTCGGCCCGGCGAGCGTGATCCGTACCCACCGGGGCGTGGGGTACGCCGCCGATGGCTGAGCCGACCCTCGCGCTGCCGGTGGTCGGCCCGCCGCCGGCACCGCCGCGCCGCCGGTTCGGCCGTACGCTGACCGCCCGCGCGGTCCTGGTCACCTGCGCGGTCGCCCTGGTCTCGGTGCTGGTCACCGCGATCGTCGCGGTGCCGCTGGCGGTGCGCGGCGTCGAGCGGCGGGACCAGGAGGCGCTGGCCGCCCAGGCCCGGCTGGCCGCCGAGGTGCTGCGCCCCCGGCTGATGACCGGTCGCACCGCCGACGAGGAGCGGCTGCTGCGCCAGCTGCGCGTGCAGGGCATCGATGCGTACCTGATCCGGCGGGGGGTGCCGGACCGGGCCGGGCTGCCGCCCCGGATGGTGCAGCGGGTCGCCGAGGGGCGCAACGTCTCGACCCGCCGGCCGGTCGACGGGCGCCGCACGCTGGTCGAGGGGCGCGCCCTGCCCGGTGGCAACGGCGTGGTGCTGACCCGCCGGGTCAGCGCCCCGTGGCGGCAGGTGCTGCCCAGCCTCTGGCTCCCGCTGCTCGCCGGGCTCGGCGCCGGGGTGGTGGCCGGGCTGCTGCTGGCCCGCCTGCTGGCCCGGCCGGTCCGGCGGGCCGCCGAGGCCGCCGCGCGGCTGCGCGCCGGCGACCGGACGGTACGGGTGCCGGTGGAGCCGCCGGACGAGACGGCCGACCTGGCGTACGCGTTGAACGGGCTGGCCACCGCGCTGGCCACCAGCGAGGGACGGCAGCGGGAGTTCCTGCTCTCCGTCTCGCACGAGCTGCGCACCCCGCTGACCGCGATCCGCGGCTACGCCGAGGCGCTCGCCGACGGCGTGATCCCCCCGGACGAGGCGGCCGGCACGGGGCAGACCCTGCTCGCCGAGGCGGAACACCTGGACCGTCTGGTCAGCGACCTGCTGGCGCTGGCCCGGCTGGAGGCGGCAGACTTCCCACTGGAACCGGTGCCGGTCGACCTGACCCGGCTGGCCGCCGACGCGGAGCGGACCTGGGCCGGCCGCTGCGCGGCGGTCGGGGTCACCTTCCGGGTGGAGGTGCAGGACCGGCCGGTGCCCGCGTACACCGATCCGGGCCGGATCCGGCAGGTCGTCGACGGGCTGCTGGAGAACGCGCTGCGGGTCGTACCGCCGGGGGCGCCGGTGGTGCTCGCGGTCCGCCCGGCGGGCGCGGACCCGGCCGCCGGCGGAGTGGTCGAGGTCCGCGACGGCGGGCCCGGCTTCACCGACGACGACCTGGCGGTGGCCTTCGAACGCGGCGCGCTGCACCAGCGGTACCGCGGCGTGCGGAAGGTGGGCAGCGGGCTGGGGCTGGCACTCGCCGCCGGCCTGGTCCGCCGGCTCGGCGGGGAGATCGTGGCGGGGCACGCCCCGGAGGGCGGCGCGGCCTTCACCGTCCGGCTGCCGCCGGATCCTTACCCGGCTCGAACATCGGCCTGACGCTCCGCTCGCCGACGCGCGGCAGGCTGGCAGCACCACGGACGAGAGGGAGACTCATGGCACGTTGGGGAATCGCCGCCACCACGCTGCTCGCGGCCGCCACGCTCGGCGTCGCCGGCTGCGGCGCCGACCAGGTGGGCGGCCAGCCGGTCCGGGAGACCGCGGTGGAGGTCGCCGCGGCGATGGGCGCGGAGGGCCAGGCGCTGGCCGCGCTCGGCTTCGACGCCGGCGACCTGGAGGTGGACACCCTGGCCGCGTCCGCGTCGCCGTCCGCGACCGGGGAGAAGCCGCGGCGCGAGCGCGGCGAGGAGTGGCGCGAGCGCCGGAAGGCCCGGGTGCTGCTGCGCCGCAACACCCTGCACGGCGAGGCCGTGGTGCAGACCAAAGACGGTACGAAGACGATCGCCGTGCAGCGCGGCGAGGTGACCACGATCGACGGCGACTCGATGACCGTCAAGTCCACCGACGGCTTCACCATGACCTGGACGTTCGGCGACAAGCTGCGCGTCGTCGAGCGCCGCACCACGATCCGGTCCACCGACATCGAGATCGGCACCACCGTCGGCGTGGCCGGCGCCAAGGACGGCGACCGCGGGACGGCCCGCCTGATCGTCGTACCGCTCAAGCAGAACTAGCCTGCCCCCGCCCGCCACCCCAGGCCAGGGCGGGCGCACGTACAGAGAAAGAGTGGCTGTTCCGCGCGGAATGGCCACTCTTTCTCTGTACGTGCGATCAGTAGACCCGGGAGCCGATGAAGTCGTCGTGGCCGTAGCCGACCGGGTTGGCGAAGTTGCGGGACTCGAACGACCACTGCTGCCGGGTGCTCGTCGAGCAGGTGGCCAGCCGCAGCCGGGGGCTGCCCAGCCACGGGCTGTCGAACGCCAGACAGAGGTTGGTGTTGCCGGCCGCCTTGATCTGGTTGCCGGCCAGCACGAACTTCTGGTTGGCGCCGCCGTGGCAGTCGTAGATGTTGACGGCGGTGCCGGCGCTCAGCGTGCCGCCGGCCACGTCCAGGCAGCGGTCGTGGGAGAGCTCGGAGTGCAGCGACTGCCGCGTCGGGTCGTACCAGAAGCCCTGGTTGCGCCCGCCGTGACAGCCGTACGACTGCTGCGGGGTGCTGTTGCGCGAGTCGTAGCCCTTGCCGTCCACGCAGGTGCCGGTGGCGACGTTGCGTAGCTGCTTGAACTCGAACAGCCCCGGGTAGAGCACGCCGCTGCCGGTGCTGGCCGGGTCGACGCAGGTGGCCCGTTGCTGGCCCGCGTTCCAGAACTGGGTGATGCACTGGGCGAACATGCCGTGCCCCCGGTAGTTCGGGTGGAACGACTGCCGCGCCGCGTTCTCGTCCCAGATGCCGATCTCGATGAAGAGGCCGCGTACCGAGGTGTTGTCGGTGCACACCTCGTGCCCGTGGAAGAGCCGGCTGGCGTCCAGGTAGCGGGTGCCGGTGTTGGTGGCCGCCGCCCGGATGGCCGTCTCGAACAGCGGCACCGCCTTGTTCCGGGCGAACGCCGCGTCGGCCAGGTAGAGCAGGCAGCCGCCGGCGTACCAGCCGGGGAAGTTCGGGTTGTCCTCCACGTCCGGGCTGCCCGGGCTCGGGTACGACATGAGCACCAGCTCGTAGTCCGACCGCAGGTAACCGGCGTCGGTCATGGTCCGCCGGATGTCGGTGAGCGCGTCCTCGATCGCCCGCCGGCTGCCGTCGGTGCGGACCGTCCACTGGTCGGTGTACGTGGGGTAGCACGGGCCCTGGAAGAAGACCCGGCGGATGGTGCAGTCGGTGGCGACCGGGCCGAACTGGATCGTGCCGTCGCCGTTCGCGCCGACCACCACCCAGATCAGCTTGAGGTGCGTGTTCCGTGCCTTGATCGCCAGGTGGTCGCCCTGGTTCAGCTCGTTGTGCTGGGTCGGCCCGCCCCGGATCAGGTTCCACGGGGTCGCCCCGGAGCAGGCGATGTTGTACTTCTCGTCGGCGGCGATGCCGGTGCGGAACACCGCCTGGTCGTACGAGCGGTCGCACCAGTTGCCGGGTTCGTGGGTGCCGGGGACGTAGTTGCCCACCCCCTCACCCGAGATCTCGCTGTCGCCCATGGTGATCAGCGCGGTGCGGCGCTGTTCGATCGGGCGGATGGCGGGTGTGCCGTAGAGCGCGGTGGCCTCGGCGGCGCGGATCGCCTCCAGGTTCGCGGGGAGTGGCTGGATGGCCGGGCGGTCCGCCGCGGTGGCGGGGGTGGCCGGGCCGGCGAGCATCGGTAGGGCGAGAGCGGCGGCGAAGACGGCGGTGAGGGCCCGTCGTCGGGTCGCACGTTCGCGCCTGGCAGGGGAACCAAGCATCGACGCACTCCTTTCGCCTCGATCGTGGAATGTCGATCGAGTTACCGGAAGGTAACGCGCGTGATGCAGGTATGTGAATACGTCTCAGAATCCTTGCGCGCGGTCTGCCGAACCGGGCCATCCCGGCAATCCGCCCCCGCGGCGGGCCGGCCGGGACCGTCCCGCTCGGCCGGAGAGCGGGGGTGGGGGCGGTCGCTCTCAGCCGGGGGCATCGGGGCTCCGCGCTCAGCCGGGGCAGTGGGGCTCGACGCTCAGCCGGGGCAGTGGGGCTCGACGCTCAGCCGGCGGGCGGCAGCGCGTAGCCGACGTAGCCGCGGAACTCCAGCCGCCAGCCGGGCGGCACCAGCCGGGTGCAGACCGGCCGGCTGCCGGTGCAGACGATCGCGTCCACCGACGCAGGGTCGGCCGGCGGGCGTTCCGGCAGCACCGACTGGAGCGCGACCAGTTCCGGCGGCCGGCCGTCCGGGTCGCGCAGCAGCAGCCACCAGGGGTACTCCCAGTTGTCGTTCTGCTGCACCAGGCCGATCCGGCGGGCGTCGGCCGCCCGGACCGCCTCCGCCGCCCAGCGGAACTCCGCCGTCCACTGCGGACGCCGTAGGAACCGGGTGTCCCAGTCGCCGGTGGTGAAGACCGAGCCGGCGCCGACCAGCCGGCGCGGGAAGCCGTACGACACCGCGAGCACCCCGGCCAGCGCGCTGGTCGCCAGGACGGTGACCGCGAGCCCCAGCGCCACCGACCGCCGCCCGCTGCCGGCGGTGGCGGAGCGCCGGCGGAACAGCTCGTCCAGCCAGACGCCGGCCAGCGGCACGGCCAGCACCAGCGCGTACAGCAGCAGCCGGTTGCCCCACGGTTGCCACTTGATCATCGCGGTGTGCAGCAGCACGGCGCTCACCACCACCACCGCGTACGCGCGCAGCGTCCCCGCCCGCGCCGGGCTGACCCGGCCGGGCCGGGCCAGCGCGAACCCCGCCCCGAGCAGCGCCAGCGCGCCGGCCAGCGGGAAGGCCACCCGGTCCTCGTCCGGATACCAGGACGGCACCGGGAAGGTCTCCCGCCCGAACGTGGTGGCCCGGTCCTGCGGGTCCACCCCGATCAGCCCGGCCCCGCCGACGATCGCCTCCGCGCCGGCCCGGCGCAGCGGCGCCAGCGGCGTGTCGAACGCGGTGTGCCCGATCCGCAGCGCGTTGACCAGAATGGATCCCGGATCGTGCCGCTCCATCGGGATGGACTCGCGCAGCCGGGGCGGGCCGAGCGGGTGGCCGAACTCGACGGTCACCCGGGCCAGGAACGGGCCGACCACCGCCGCGGCGACGGTGAGGATCAGCACCGACCCGGCCACCGTACGGACCGTGCCGGCCACCCGGGCCGCGGGCCGGTCGAGGTAGGCCAGGCGCAGCTGGGCGAGGCCCCAGAGCACCAGCAGCGGACCGACGGCGACCAGCCCACTGGTCTTGGTGACCGCGGTCAGCCCGGTGGCCGCGCCCAGCCCGAGCAGGGTGCCCGGCCCGGTGCGCCGGTGCAGCCCGTCCAGCGCCAGGGTGGCCGCGCAGGCCACCCAGGCGGCGCAGACCAGGTCGGTCTGCGTGCTGGTCGCCTGCAGCGCCACCATCGGCGTGGTGGCCAGTACGAACGCGGTGAGCAACTGGGCCCGCCGGCCGCCGCCGAGCTGGGCGGTGATCCGGGTGCCGACCAGCAGGCAGCCCACCATGGCCGCCCACTGCACCAGATTGTGCAGCGCGTCCCCGCCGGTGAACAGGCGCAGGTGCAGCAGCAGGTACTCGGCCCCCGGCGGAATGGTCACCTGCCGGTGGATCGCGGTGGGCCAGAAGTCCAGGTCGCCCTGCGCCACCCAGTGCTCCACCTTGGGCAGGTGGTAGGTCTGCGAATCGAAGTTGTTCGGCTCGGCCAGCAGCGCGACCAGCAGCTCGACCAGGACCAGCCCGCCCACGGTGCCGGCGAGCAGCCGCTCGCCTCGACCCGCCGTACGCCACCACCCGCTCAGCCGGGTCGACCAGCCGGCGCGGTCCGGTGCGGGCGAGCCAGCCGCGGCGGCCGGGCAGGTCGGCCCGGGGCCGGCGGTGGGCGGCGGGCCGGCGGCGGCGGCCCGGGCCGGCTCGGCAGCCCCCACCCTGGCCAGCGCACCGGGCCGGGCGGCGGCGACCGGGCCGGCCGGGCCCGCCTCCCGGCGGCGGCGCCAGGTCACGGCCGTGCCGGCGGCGGCCAGGAAGAGCAGCCAGGCGACCGCGAACGCGAGCCGGGTGAGTAGCCCCAGCGCGCCGAGCAGTTCCACGGTGAGCACCGCGTAGGCGCCGGTCACCAGGGCGGCCCGGACCACGGCCAACCGCAGCGGCGCCATCGTGCCCGGCGCGGCCGGCCGCAGCGCGACGGTCAGCAGGAGAAGCGCGGCGACGGGCGCCAGGGCGAGCGGGTAGCCGGCTGCCGACATGGCCGGAAGTAAACCATCCGCCGCCCGCCGCGGCGGCCGACGCCCCCGGTGGCGGACACCACCGCGCTGACCTGCCAGGCTAGGCTAGGCCCGACATATTGCCGCCACCGTGGAGATTCCCGTGAAGCTCTCGATCCTCATGCCGGTCTACAACGAGGAAGAACGCATCGCGGATGCCCTGAAGCAGGCATTGGCGGTCGATTACCCCTGCGAGATCGAGCTGGTCGTGGTCGACGACGGCAGCCGGGACGGCACCGGTGAGATCCTCGGCCGCGCCGACGACGCCCGACTGCGGGTGATCACCCACCCGCGCAACGCGGGCAAGGGCGCGGCCATCAAGACAGCTGTCGACAATGCCGAGGGTGACTACCTGGTCATCCTCGACGCCGATCTGGAGTACGACCCGCAGGACATCCCCAAGCTGCTCGACCCGGTGCTCGACGGCCGGGCGACGGTGGTTTACGGCAATCGCACGTTCGGCAGCCACAGCGCCTACAGCTTCTGGTACGTGATGGGCAACAAGGGCGTCACGATGGCGGCGAACGTGCTGTTCAACTCCTACATCGGCGACCTGGAGACCTGTTTCAAGCTGATGCCGGTGGCCCTTTACCGCTCGCTCGACATCCGCTCCCGCGGTTTCGGGATGGAGGCCGAGGTGACCGGCAAGCTGCTGCGTCGCCGGATCCGCCCGTACGAGGTGCCGATCAGCTACCGGGCGCGGGGCCGCGAGGAGGGCAAGAAGATCACCTGGAAGGACGGGGTCGAGGCGCTCTGGATCCTCGGCCGCGAGCGCACCCGCCGCCGCCCCGTCGGCACCCCGACCCACTGACTTCCCGGCCCGCCCCACCCGGCGGGCCGCTCCGTGTGACCACTCGACCCGCCCGCCGCGCGGCCCGCTCAGGGTGGTCGCTCAGCGCGCCGGTGCCAGCGCCGGCGCCAGGAACTCGCTCACCGACCGGCGCAGCCCGGCCGCGTCCAGCCCGTGCCAGCGGGTGTGGTCCTCGGCCGAGCCGTAGCGGCGCAGCTCCTGCCGAGCCACCCCGAGTGCCAGCAGCCGGTGTGGCCGGTCGGCCAGCGCCGCCGACACCACCCGGGCCGACGTCCCGGCCAGGTAGGGCTCGACCAGGATCACCTCGGCGCCGGCCAGCGCCCGCAGCCCCGCGACGTCGAACGGCCGGGGCCGGTGGGTGTACGCCACCGAGACCCCCAGGTCCGCCGCCGCGGCGAGCGCGGCGTCCAGCACCGGCCCGACCGCGACCAGCAGCGGCGCGCCCGGCCCGGCGTCCCGGACCAGGTCGAGCGTGCCGTCGCCGCCGCGCGGCCGGCCGTTGTGCAGCGTGGAGAGGCGCAGGTAGGCCGAGCCGTCGGCGGCCACCGCGGCCCGCAGCAGCGCCGGCACCTCGCCGGGGTGCCCGGGGACGTGCACCGTCCAGCCGTGCAGCGTGTCGATCAGCGACACGTCGGCCGGGGCGAGGTGGGTGCGCCCGGCGGCCGCGCGGTCGTACGACGCGCCGACGCTGACCAGCACGGCGCTCGCCCCCTGGTGGTCCAGGTCCAGCTTGAGCTGCTCGTACGCCCGCTCGACGAGGAACGGGGCGTAGCTGTGCACGATCGGCCGCAGCCCGGTCAGCGCGAGCCCGCCGGCCACGCCGACCATCAGTTGTTCCCGGATCCCGACGTTGAGCACCCGGTCCGGGTGCCGCCGGGCGGCCGGAACGAACGCGGCGGCGGATATGTCGGCGAGCACCAGCGCGGTACGCGGGTCCTCGGCCAGCAGCGCGGTGGTGGTGTCGACGAAGCTCTCCCGCATGGTCACTCCCCGGAGTCGACGACCGCGACGACGACGTGCGGCCGGTGGTTGTCCTGCCCGGTCAGGGCGGTGTGCAGGGCGTCGTGGTCGCGCCCGTCGACGGTGGCGGCGGTCCAGCCGTTCACGGTGAACCGGGACGCCGCGCCGCCCGGCCAGCCGTGGGTGGCCGAGGAGTTGTCCACCACCACGGCGGTCAGGTTCGCCAGCCCGGTCGCCCCGGCGTACGCGATCGCCTCGTGGTTGGAGCCCTCGTCCAGTTCCGCGTCACCGAGCAGCACGTACACCCGGGGGGTGAGCAGGCCCTGGGCGCGCAGCCCGAGCGCGGTGCCCACGCCGAGCCCGAGGCCGTGGCCGAGCGAACCGGAGCCGATCTCCACGCCGGGCACCAGCAGCCGGTCCGGGTGGTCGCCGAGCCGGCTCGCCGGACCGCCCTGGTCGTCGAGCCAGTCGAGCGGGACGAAGCCCTTGGCGGCGAGCACCGCGTAGTAACCGGCCACGGCGTGGCCCTTGGAGAGCAGGAAGCGGTCCCGTTCCGGGTCGTCGACGGTCGCCGGGGTGATCCGGAGGATCCGGTCGTAGAGCACCCAGAGCACGTCGACCGTGGAGTAGACGTTGGCGCCGAACTCCCGGCCGGCCCGGATCCGGTCGAGCAGCGGCGCCACGGGCGCGGGGAGCCGTGGCCCGGGCGGGGCGCCGGCCCGGCCCGAACTGGCGGTCATCGTGGTCATGCGGCTAGCCTGCAAGTTGAAGTGGACTTCAACTCAAGGCGACGTGATGCACGAGTCTCTGACCATCGGCCAGCTTTCCGACCGTAGCGGGGTGGCGCCCTCGGCGCTGCGCTACTACGAGCGGCTCGGGCTGATCCGGGCCGAACGCACCGGCGGCAACCAGCGCCGGTACGCCCGCGGCGAGCTGCGCCGGGTGGCGTTCATCCGGATCTCCCAGCAGGTCGGTATCTCGCTGGACGAGATCCGGGCGGCGCTGGAGTCGCTGCCCGCCTCGCGTACGCCCACCGCGGACGACTGGTCGCGGCTCTCCACCACCTGGCGGGAGCGGCTGGACGAGAAGATCCGGCTGTTGACCAAGCTCCGCGACGACCTGGACGGCTGCATCGGCTGCGGCTGCCTGTCGTTGCAGCGCTGCACCCTCAGCAACCCCAGCGACGCGCTGGCCGGCGAGGGCCCCGGCCCTCGGCTGATGCTGCGCCGCCCGGCCGCCGACCCGGCCCACGCCGGGTAGGCCGCCACCCGGGTCACCCCGTGGTCAGCAGGACCTTGCCCACGTGCTCGCTGGTCTCGCACAGCTGGTGCGCCTCGGCCGCCCGGCTCATCGGCAGCCGGCGGTCCACGATCGGCCGGATCCGGCCCGCCTCGATCAGCGGCCAGACCTGCTCGCGCACCCCGCGGACGATCTCCGCCTTCTCGGCGACGGGCCGGGACCGCAGCGCCGTCGCCGTCACCGTGCCGCGCTTGGCCAGCAGCGCACCGAGGTCCAGTTCGCCCTTGCGCCCGCCCTGCAGGCCGATCACCACCAGCCGGCCGCCGGTGGCCAGCGCCGCCACGTTCCGGCCCAGGTAGGAGGCGCCGATGATGTCGAGGATCACGTCCGCGCCCCGGCCGTCGGTGACCCGGCGGACCTCCTCGACGAAGTCCTGCTCCCGGTAGTCGACGGTGTGCGTGGCGCCCAGCTCGCGCAGCACCTGATGCTTGACCGTCCGGGCGGTCACTACCACGGTCGCGCCCAGCGCCGTCCCGAGCTGGATGGCGAAGGTGCCGATCCCGCTGCCCCCGCCGTGCACCAGCAGCGTCTCGCCCGCGCCGAGCCCGGCCAGCCGCACCACGTTCGACCAGACCGTGCAGGCCACCTCGGGCAGCGCGGCGGCGTCGACCGGGTCGACCCCGGCCGGCACCGGCAGCAGCTGGCCGGCCGGCACGGCGACCCGCTCCGCGTACCCGCCGCCGGCCAGCAGCGCGCAGACCTCCTGGCCGACCCGCCACCCGGTCACGTCGGGGCCGAGCGCGCCGATCACCCCGGCGCACTCCAGACCGGGGTACGCGGACGCGCCCGGCGGCGGCGGGTAGTGCCCCTGCCGTTGCAGCAGATCCGCCCGGTTGACCGCGCTGGCCCGGACGTCCACCACCACCTCGCCCGGGCCGGGCTCGGGGTCGGGGACCTCGCTCCAGACCAGTGCCTCGGGTCCGCCCGGTTCCGGGATCGTGATCGCGCGCATGTGTCGTTCCTACCCCACCCGGCCGTCGGTCCACGCCCGGGCCAGGATCTCGTCCACCGTCTCCTCGGGCGGCTGCGCCGAGGTGTCCAGCCAGAGCCCGATCCGGGGCGTCTGCGTCCGCAGGTCGGCGTCGAGGTCGGCGACCGGCCAGTTTTCGGCCACAGTGGACTTGCCGGCGGCCATGATTCCGGTAATCAGCACGACGGCCGGGGTCTGCCACACGGCGTCGGTCATCCCGGTCCGGCTGGCGCGCCCGGACGGCAGCCGTGGCAGACTAGGCACGGCCGCGCACCCCGTCGGGTCCGTGGCCCGGGAGGGTTCGCCTAGTGGCCGATGGCGCTGGTCTTGAAAACCGGTAAGGGCAGCGATGTCCTTCGTGGGTTCGAATCCCACACCCTCCGCCGCTCGGAACCCGGCTCGCCCACTCCGGCTCGTCGGGCGCGGGCTGGCCGGCTCGGCCCGATCCAGCATGATTGGCGCCGTGCGCTACTTGATCTCTCATCCCGACGCGGTGACCGAGCTCGGCGAGCTGGACGTCGCGCTGTACGACGGCACCCAACCCGTGCCCGGCAACCTGGACGACGTCGAGTTCTACGCGGTGCCGTACGGGATCATCGATCCGCGCTTCTGCGAGCCGATCGCCCGGATGCCCCGACTCAAGGTGGTACAGACGGTGACCGCCGGCTACGACCACGTCCTGCCGTACCTGCGGCCCGGCCTGACGCTGGCCAACGGCCGGGGCGTGCACGACGCGGCCACCGCCGAGCTGGCGCTGGCGCTCACCCTCGCCGCCCGGCGCCGGCTGCCGGACTTCGTCCGGGCACAGGGCGAGGGCCGCTGGGCCTCCGGTTGGTCGGCCGGGCTGGCCGACGCGCGGGTGCTGATCGTCGGGTACGGATCGATCGGCGCCGCGATCGAGCGCCGCCTTGCCGGGTTCGAGGTGGAGATCAGCCGGGTGGCCCGGAGCGCCCGCCCCGGCGTGCGGCCGGTTTCCGAACTTCCGGAGCTGTTGCCGCGAGCGGATGTCGTCATCCTGGCGACGCCACTGACCCCGGCGACCGAGGGCCTGGTGGACAAGGACTTCCTCGCCCGGATGGCCGACGGCGCCCTGCTGGTGAACGTGGCGCGGGGGCCGGTGGTGGACACCGCCGCGCTGCTCGCGGAGCTCGACGCGGGCCGGCTGCACGCCGCCCTGGACGTCACCGAACCCGAGCCGCTGCCCGCCGACCACCCGCTCTGGTCCGCCCCGAACGTGCTGATCAGCCCGCACGTCGGCGGCCTGACCGCCGCGTTGGCGCCCCGGGCCCGCCGGCTGCTGGTCGACCAGGTCCGGCGGTACGCGGCGGGCGAGCCGCTTGCGAACGTCGTCGTCGGGCCGTAACCCCCGGTGCCACGAGGCCGCGCCCCCGCGCAGCGCGAACGCGTCGGGGGTGGTCTCCTGTGCCGTCCCGCCTGCGCCGGATCGGTCCCGGCGGCCGGGCTCGGGTGCCGGTCAGAGCGGGGGGCCGCCGAAGCCGATCTCGTTCCCGTCGGGATCGACGTAGATGGCCTTCCGCACGCCGTTCTCGTACGTCTCCCGCTGCGCCGGCTCGACTCCCCGCCCGGCCGCCTCGGTCAGCAGGGCGTCCAGGTCGTCGACGAAGACGGTGTGCATGGCGTGGCCGGCGCGGTCGGGCCGTAGTTCGATGTACACCCACCGGTGCTCGGCGAGTTCCCACACCGCCTCCCGGTCGTTGGGGACGAACGACGGCGGGGCGCCGAGCAGCCGTTCGTACCAGGCCAGCGCGGCGGCGTAGTCGGTGACAGGTATTCCGGCGAACAGGTCGAGAGCCATCCGGCGAGGGTAACGGCTCACCGACCAGGGCAGATGCCAGGCGATCCGTCAGCCCTCGTCCGCCGCCTCCGGTCGCCGCACCCCGCCCGCCGGTCCGGTGAGGTGTTCGCCGCTCGCCGGCTCTGTCGGCCGATCGTCGTCTGTCGGCTCGGCATGGCGGTTCGGCCCATCATCGTCCGTCGGCTCGGTAGGGCGGTCCGGTCCGGCGGGCCGCCGTTCCTGCTCGCGGATCTTCTCCTCGGCGAGCCGCCGCACCGCCCGTCCGCGTTCGGCGCGCAGCGCCGCCTCGTCGGGGCGGCGGGCCGCGGCGACGAGGGCCTTGCAGAAGTCACGCCAGATGGACGTCAAGGGGTGGTCCTCCCGAGGAGGATTGTTCCGTGGCGACGGTCCCACCCGGACCGGCGGATCGGCCGGACAAGGGGAGCTTCCGGTCGATGATCGGGCGCTGGCGAGGTAAGAAAGGGCAGGAAACCGTTCACCGGAAGGACCCGTTCGATGACCCTGGAACGACCGATCGCCCCGGACCCCTACGAGCTGCTACCGACCGTGTCGGCGTTCGCCCTCATCAGTGACGACGTGCAGAACGGCGAGCCGATGGACGCCACGTTCGCGCACGGCAGCGTCGGGGGCGACAACCTCTCGCCGCAGCTCGCCTGGTCCGGCTTCCCGGCGGAGACCCGGGGCTTCGTGGTGACCTGCTTCGACCCGGACGCGCCGACCGGCAGCGGATTCTGGCACTGGGTGCTGGTCAATCTGCCGGCCGACGTGACGTCGCTGCCGCGCGGGGTCGCCGAGGCGGACCTCGGCGGCGCGTTCAGCGTGCGCAACGACTACGGCGAGCGGGGCTACGGCGGGGCCGCGCCGCCGGCCGGCGACCGCCCGCACCGCTACGTCTTCGCGGTGCACGCGCTCGACGTCGACCGGCTCGACCTGACCCCCGACGCCTCCCCCGCCTACGTCGGCTTCAACCTCACCTTCCACACCCTCGCCCGCGCCGTAACCCGCCCCACCTACCAGATCAAGCAGTAACCCACCCACCCCCGCCCCACCCCCGTTGATCATGAAGTTGTTGCCGCGACACGCCGATCCGGTGGGCAACAACTTCATGATCGACGGGCCCAGCAGGCCCGGGGGCGGGGGGCGGGGGTTAGGCGGGGACGCGGGCTACGGCGAAGACGGACTGGCCGAAGGGTGGGCGGACCAGTTGCTCGGCGGCCTTGGTGGCGGGCAGCACGAGGGTGTCGTAGACCTTCACCATCGGGCCCTCCTTCGGCATCAGCCGGAAGACCTTGGTGGCCATGAAGTAGCCGATCAGGCCGAGCGCGTTGGCGTAGTGGATCGTCTCGACCTCGAGGCCGGCCTCGGTCATCGCGGCGGCCAGCGTCTTCTTGGTGTAGCGACGGACGTGCCCGGTGGCGATGTCCGCCGGGCTCATGGCGAACTGGAACGCGGGCACGATGATGATCACCGCGCCGCCCGGGCGGACCAGGTCGCGCATGCTGCGCAGCGCGCCCACGTGGTCCTCGATGTGCTCCAGCACGTTGTACGACACGGCCGCGCTGTAGTCGCCCCGCTCCGAGTGCGGCAGCAGCATCTGCCGAACCTCGATGGTCGGCTGCTCGGCGAGGCGCTCCTTGAGCGAGACCAGCCGGTCCGGGTCGGCCTCGGTGGCGGTGAACCGGGGCAGCCGGGTGGCCCACTCCAGGGCGTAGTCGCCCAGGCCGCTGCCGATCTCGATCGGGTTGTCACCGAGGTACGGCAGGGCCAGCTCGACGAACCAGCGACGGTGGTTGACGGCGGTCGCGAGGCCCTCCAGGACCTCGGACTGGACGCGCTGATCCCCGGTGATTTCTGCCATGCGTCGATTCCTCACGATATGACTCGACCCGCGCCTGAACCGACAGAGTGAATCATCCGCGCAGAGGACGGAAGAATCGGGGCACCGTTGGTGGCCGAAATGTGGTCGGGGGTCGGACGCGTGATCGCGGGCGGCGAACCCGGCACATGGTAGTGCAGTACCCCGAAACATGTCACGGTGCCGCCTTCTCGTGACTACGCTCCGAATTGTCATGACTACTCCCGAATCGGACCTCCCCGTCGGCGAGGCCTCGCCCGGGTCGCCGGAGGGCGGGCTCGACCGGGGCGTACGCCACCGGAAGGGGTGGTGGACCGACCTCGCCGCGGTGCTGAGCTTCGTCGCGCTCGCGTTCTGGATCACCGCGCGACTCTGGCTCGATCCCCGCCAGGGCATCCGGGACAACCCCTCGGACCAGGCGCAGTTCGAGTGGATGATGGCACACGGCGCGCGGGTCGTGACCGATTTTGCCTATCCCTTCTTCTCGGACCGGATGAACGTCCCGGACGGCGTCAATTTGATGGCAAATACGTCGGTATTATCCGTTTCATTGCCAATGACGCCGATCACCCTCCTGCTCGGCCCGCGCGCCTCATTCCTGCTCTTCCTCACGTTCGGAATGATCGCCACGGCCACCGCCTGGTACTTCGTCCTCTCCCGGGTGCTCATCGGCGCCCGCGGGCCGGCCTGGTTGGGTGCCGCCTTCTGCGCGTACGCGCCGGCGATGGTGTCGCACGCCAACGCCCACCCGAACATCGTGTCCCAGTTCGTCGTCCCGCTGATCGTCTGGCGCACCGTACGGCTGGCCGAGCCCGGCCGCTGGCTGCGCAACGGGTTGCTGCTCGCGCTGGTGATCGTCTGGCAGTCCTTCCTCAACCTCGAGATCCTGCTGATGACCGCGATCGGCCTGGGCGTGGTGGTCGCCGCGCTCGCCCTCGGCCGGCCCGCCCTGCGCCGGTGGGCCCGCCCTTTCCTGGCCGGGCTGGGCGTGGCCGCCGCGGCCAGCGCGGTGGTCCTGGCGTACCCGCTCTACGTGCAGTTCTTCGGTCCCGGCGCCTACCAGGGGCTGTCCCGGCTGATCCGTGGCTACTCCACCGACCTGGTGTCGTTCGTCGCCTTCTCCCGGGAGTCGCTGGCCGGCGACAACCGCAGCGCGGCCGGCCTGGCCAAGAACCCGACCGAGGAGAACGCCTTCTTCGGCTGGCCCCTCGCGGTGCTGGTGGTGGCGCTGGTCTGGTGGTTGCGGCGCAACGTGGTGGTGCTCGGCCTGGCCGCGCTCGGGCTCTTCTTCGGCCTGCTCTCGCTGGGCCGGGAGATCCGCTTCAACGGCCGGGAGACGGGGATCCCCGGCCCGTGGGCGGCGCTGGAGAACCTGCCGATCCTGCACTCGGTGGTGCCGACCCGGTGGTCGCTGGCGCTCACCCCGGTGATCGGGCTGCTGCTCGCGTACGGCGCGGAGTGCGTCCGTACGCTCGCCGCCCGGTTCCCCGCCGCCCGGCCGCAACTCCGCTTCGCCACCGCCACCGTGCTGACCATGGCCCTGCTGCCGTTGCTGCCCACCCCGCTGCCGGCGGAACGGCTCGACCCGGTGCCCGCCTTCGTCACCTCCGGCGCCTGGCGGCCGTACGTGGCCGGCGGCCGGAGCGTGGTGACCCTGCCGCTGCCGGACACCAACTACGCCGAGCCACTGCGCTGGTCCGCGACGACCCGGCTGGAGATGCCCATCGCGCGCGGCTACTTCCTCGGGCCGGACACCCGGCCGGGCAGCGAGGAGCGGGGGGCCGCCCTGTTCACCGCCCCGCCCCGGCCGACCAGCAGCTACTTCGCCATCATCCGGAGCACCGGCGCGGTGCCGCCGATCACCCCGCAGGCGCGGGTGAACGCGGTCGACGACCTGCGGTACTGGCGGGCGGGCGTGGTGATTCTCGGTCCGCACCCGCAGTCCGCCGCGCTGCGCCGGGGGATGACCGAGCTGACCGGGATCCGCCCGGAGCGCGCCGGCGGCGTGTGGGTCTGGGACGTACGCCCGCTCACCGACTGACCGCCCGGGGCCGCGCCGGCGGGGTCAGGACTGGCGGACGCAGCAGCCCTGGCAGATCTTCGGCTTCGGCAGGGTGAAGGCCAGGCAGCAGGTGCGCCGCTGCACCGTCGGCTCGCCCGCCGGGCCGGGCACCAGCTCCACCAGGCCGCTCAGGTCAAGCGCGGTGAGCAGCGTGTCGATGCTCTCGACGGAGGAGCCGGGCAGCCCGTCGGCGGCCCGCAGGATGCCGTGCGCGATGCCGGAGGCAACCGACCCGAGCAGGGTCCGGGTGCCGATTCGCACCTCGGCCTGGATCGCCTCGATCATCGGAGCCAGGTGGGCGTCGAGCAGGGAGGCGCGCAGCGCGCCGAGCAGCTCCGTCTCGCCGGCCACCACCCGCACCTCGGGCAGGCCGGAGACCGCCAGCGGGTCGCCGGGCAGCACCGCGACGGTGGTCGAGCGGCGCAGGCCCAGAGTGAGCAGCGGGCGGTGGTCCTCGAAGTGGATCAGCACGTCGGCCGGGTCGAAAAGCGGCACCCGCCGGGCGGACGCCCAGCCGAGCACCACCGGCAGCGCGGTCCAGTAGCTGTACGACTTCCAGGCCAGCGCGGCGCAGGCGTGCGGGGTGCCGCCCCAGCGCTGCGTGGCGGCGTGCAGGAACTCGGGCAGCCGGCTGCCGTCGACCAGGGTGGTCGCGGGGCTCCAGCCGTACTCGTCGGTGACCAGCAGGCCGGGCATCAGGCCGGGCACGTCGTCGGTGCCGAACATGGCCCGCAGGGTGGCGGTGACCGGCGCGAGCGGTGCGGTGGCGACCTGGCGCCCCGGCA
Organism: Micromonospora sp. CNZ280; assembly: GCF_011759515.1. NCBI lineage: Bacteria > Bacillati > Actinomycetota > Actinomycetes > Micromonosporales > Micromonosporaceae > Micromonospora > Micromonospora sp. CNZ280. Next base: position 1,827,570 of record NZ_JAAOYP010000001.1, on the reverse strand, counting down.
TCACCGCTGTCATCCGAATCGTCCCCCGTCCGAAGCACCCTTGCTGAGCTAAGGCTAGCCTAACCACGCCTCGGGCGCTAAGGGAAGCCTCACCTGGGTCGGTCGCGGGAGGCCCCGGTCACTCCGGTCGGCCGGCGTCGACCTACTACCCGGCGGTCGGGACGGAAAACGCCGCCGGTATCGGCGGCGGGGGCACAGTATCGACAGATATCGCTGAACAGTCAAGCCTCGTGTCGGCAAGGTGGCAGTTTCGTATCCGCCTGGCCACGGAACGTGAAACTGATACTCCCGGCCACGAGGAAGCTGATGACGACCTCACCGCTCGATCGGGCTGCCGACTCCTTCGCCGCCGAACTCGCGCGGCAGCGAACCGGGCGGGGGCTGTCCAAGAAACAGCTCGCCACCCTGATGGGGTTCGACCCGTCCTACGTCAGCCACGTCGAAGGGCGCCGACACCGGCCCACCGAGGACTTCGCGCGCCGCGCGGAGGCGGTGCTGGAGGCCAGCGGCGCGATCTGGCAGCGCTTCCGGGAGTACGACGAACTCCGGCACGCGCGCGCCGAGAAGGGCCACCGCGATCCCCCGCTGCCCGGCCAGTGGCTGCCGCCGGGCACCGGCCTGGTGGTCGAGCGGGAACTGGCCACCCTCACCTACACCGACGACGGCTACCGCTGCGTCATCCGCCGGGAGCTCTACAACGCCGGCACCGAACCGGTCACCCGGTACCTGGTCCGGGTCGCCGTCGACCGCTACCCGAACGATCCCGGCCGGTCCAACCGGCACCACCGGGAACACCCGCTCACCTTCGCCGAGCTGCGACTGCGGGCGTACCGGGAGGACGGCGGCGAGCGCGAGGCGATGCACTGGCGGGCCAAGCACGACCGGGACGCGTTCAAGGAGATCTGGCTGCTCTTCGAGAACGCCGAACGGCGGTTCCCGCTCTACCCCGGTGACCGGGCCACCATCGAGTACGCGTACCACGTCGGGCAGGACAAGTGGGGCCCCTGGTTCCAGCGGGCGGTCCGGCTGCCCACCCGGCACCTCGCCGTACGCCTCGACCTGCCGGCGGCCCTCGACCCGCAGGTCTGGGGCGTGGAGACCTCGCTCTCGGCGGAGGAGGGCCCGCTGCGCACCCCGGTGAGCCGGCGCGACGCGGGCGACCGGGCGCTGTTCGACTGGGCCACCGACGACCCGCCGCTGAACGCCCGCTACCGGATGCAGTGGCGGTTCCGCGGCCGGCCGGAGCCCGAGCCGGACGTCGGCCGGATCCGGCCCAGCGACCGGATGCGCGGCATCGGCATCGTGCAACGCGGCGCCGACCTGCTCCGCCAGCCGGCCCGACCGTTCGACCTGCCCCGCGAGGAGCAGGTGGCCCGGAACGTGGTCGACCGGCTCTGCTCGGTGCTGGCCCGGCTGGACGAGCTGCACCCGTTCAACAAGGGGGTCGGCATCGCCGCGCCGCAGCTCGGCATCGGCTCGGCCGCCGCGGTGGTCCGGCCGCCGGACCGCACCGCCGAGCCGGTCGTGCTGCTCAACCCGCGGGTGGTCGACGCCGCCCCGGACGCCGACGAGCAGTACGAGGGCTGCCTCTCCTTCTTCGACCACCGTGGCCTGGTGCCCCGGCCGCTGCGGATCGACGTGGAGCACGCCCAGTACGACGGCGGCCGGATCATCACCTCGTTCGAGTTCGGCATGGCCCGCCTCGTCGCGCACGAGATCGACCACCTCGACGGCCGGCTCTACGTCGACCGGATGGCACCCGGCGTGCCGCTGGTGCCGGTCGAGGAGTACCGGGAGACCGGGCACCCCTGGCGCTACTGACGCGGCGACCACGCCCGCCCGGGTGGGAAAGGACGGCCGGGCGGGCGTGGTCGGGCGGGCGGTGCCGGTCCGCCCGATCGGGGGGCCGGGGCGCGTGCCCCAGGGGGCAGGGGCACGCGCCCCGGCGTGGGGGAGAAATGGCCTAGTAGATGCTGCCGAAGGTGTCGTACCGGGTGTGCTCCGGCGGGACGCCGTCGGCGGCGAGCACCCGCAGGGTGGCCCGGACCATCGGGACCGAGCCGGAGACGTAGCAGTCGTGCGTGGTCCACGGGCCGTACCGGCTGACCACCTCGGAGATGTCGCCCAACTCGCCGTCGAAGTCCGGGTCCTCGCTGCACGCCGGGGTGACCGACAACCACGGGTGCTGGGCGACCAGTTCCCGCAGCCCGGCCAACCCGTACAGGTCGGCCTCGGTACGCGCGCCGTAGAAGACGTGCACCCAGCGGGTCCGGTTGTAGCTGGCCAACTCCTCCACCAGCGCCTTGATCGGGGCGAGGCCGACCCCGCCGGCGACGCAGAGGATGTCCCGGTCCGACGAGCGGTCCAGCGTCATCGAGCCCATCGGGGCGGCCACCCGGAGCAGGTCGCCCGGCTCGACCCGCCGGACCAGCGCACCGGAGACCCAGCCGGCGCCCGGCGTACGGACGTGGAACTCCAGCACGTTGTCGTCGTTCGGGGCGTTCGCCACCGAGTACGTCCGCCACACCCGGGGGAGGCGGCGGGGCACCTCGACGCTGACGTGCTGACCGGCCTTCCAGGTCAGTGGGTGCTGCAGGGCCCGGCAGGTCAGCACCGCGGTGTCCGAGCCGTGCCGCTGGTGGGTCAGCACCTCGGCGTGCCAGAACGGCGGGTTCTCATCCGCCGCCGCGCCGGCCAGCATCTTCTCCGAGATGGCCGCGTACGCGTCGCGCCACGCCTGGTCGTACTCCAGGTTCCAGCCGTCGCCGGCGGTGCTGCGCAGCGCGTCCAGCAGCGCGACGCCCATCGTCGCGTAGTGCGCGGCGTCGACGTGGAACTTCCGGTGGTCCCGGCCGAGCGCCCGCAGGTACTCGTCGAAGCTCTCCGGGTCGCCGACCGTCTGGCTCGCTGTGACGATCGCCTCCAGGATGCGGTCGCCCTGCCCGGTCATCTGGACCGGGAAAAGGTTCCGCAGCCCCGGGTCGAGCAGGAAGAGGCGAGCGTAGAAGTGGTCGCTCAGCCGCTCCCGGTGCTCCTCGACCAGGGTCCAGCTCTCCTTCAGCAGCCGCGCGAAGTCGTCCACCGGGCGCGCTCCTTGACCTGTCGGGCGGATCGGGCACGCACAGCATGACCACGCAGCGTGCCCGCCGGTCGCACAGAATGTGCGATCAGCTCACGAGGGTCGCTCAGGCGAGTGCCGCCGGCCGTCCCGGTCGGGCAGAGTGGTGCGGTGACCGTTGAGCTCACCCGCCCGGTGTCCCGCCGCACCCTGGGCACCGAGACGCTGCTGGTGCTCGGGCTCTCGCTCGGGCAGTCCGCCGTCTACGCGCTGGTGTCGATCATCGCGAAGCTGACCGCCGAGGGGCCGCTGTCGAAGCAGACCGCCGCGCTGAACACGTCGGTGTCACCCCGGCCCTGGCTGGACCTGACGTACCAGCTGCTCGGCATCGTCTTCGCGCTGCTGCCGGTGCTGCTCGCCGTACACCTGATCGCCCGCGACCCCGGCGACCCGGCCCGCACCCTCGGCCTGGACGCCCGGCAGCCCGGGCCGGACCTGGCCCGCGGCGCCGGGCTGGCGGCGCTGATCGGCCTGCCCGGGCTGGCGCTGTTCTGGGTCGCCGCGCAGCTCGGCGTGAACGCCACGCTGGTGCCCGCCGCGCTGCCGGAGATCTGGTGGACGGTTCCCGTGCTGATCCTCGCCGCCGTGCAGAACGCCGTGCTGGAGGAGGTGATCGTGGTCGGCTACCTGGTCACCCGGCTGCGCCAGCTGGCCTGGCGGACCGGCGCGATCATCGCCACCAGCGCCCTGCTGCGCGGCTCGTACCACCTCTACCAGGGCTTCGGCGCGTTCCTCGGCAACGTGGTGATGGGCGTGGTGTTCAGCCTCTTCTACCTGCGCACCCGCCGGGTGATGCCGCTGGTCGTGGCGCACGCGCTGCTCGACATCGTGGCCTTCGTCGGCTACGCCCTGCTGCCCCGGGACTGGTTCTCCTGGCTGTGACCGGCCGCCGGCGGGCTCGCCCGGTGCTGTGCTCGACTCCGGCTGCGGCAGCACGCGGCATCGGCGGCGGCAGAGACCGCGACGTGCCGCACTTCGCGTGGATCTCCTACCGCGACCGGGGCGGCCGGTAACGGGTGACGGCCCGGGCGGCCAGCCGGGCGGCCGCCGCCGAGTCGCCGGCCGCCGCCGCGAGCACCGCCGCGCCGGGCAGCACCCGGGACGCCAGCCGCAGCGCCAGCCAGCCGCCCGCCTGCGCGGCGAGCGGCGTGGCCAGCCGCCAGGCCGCCTCCACCGCCCGCGACCAGGGCTCGTCGCCCGGCCCGTCCGCCGCCCGGGCCGCCGCCAGCGCCGTCCGGGCGCTCTCCGCGTCCGGGTGCACCTGGGTCAGCACCAGCAGCTCCGCGGCCCGGTCCGGGTGGGCCGGATCCTGGCCGTACGCCGCCGCCAGGTGGAGCACCAGGTTCGCCTGGGTCCACAGCACCGCCGCCAGCTCGGCGAGCGGGGCGAAGGCGCCGGCCAGCGCGGCGGTCGCCCCGCCCGCCCCGGCCTGCCGGACGAACCGCCGGGTGGCGAGCCGGGCCAGGCCGTCCGGCGAGGCATCCGGGTACGCCGACCGCAGCCGGTCGGCCCAGTCACGGGCGCGCGGCCCGATCGCCTCCACGGCGGCGAGGGCGAGCAACTCCGGCGCGAAGCCCGGGTGCTCGACCAGCCGGGCGAGGGCGGCGCGCAGGTCCGGCGTACGCGCCGGCGGCTCGGCCTCCCGGACGGGTCCTGTTTCGGGCTGCTCCGGGACGGCCCGCTTCGGCGCCGGCTGGCCCGGGACGGCGGCCGCCTGCTGCACGATGGCCTTCCTGGCCGGCGTCGCCTTCCTGGCGGCCGGGGTCACCGCCGCCTCGGGCGGGGTGGCCTTCCTGGTCGGCGTCGCCTTCCTGGCGGCCGGCGCGACCGCGGTGGCTGCGGCCTCCGCCGGGACGGCCTGCTCTGCCGGCGTCGCCTTCCTGCCGGTGGTGGCCGCGGTGGTCGCCGCCTCGGCCGGGGCGGTCTTCTTCGCCGGCGTCGCCTTCCTGCCGGTGGTGGCCGCGGTGGTCGCCGCCTCGGCCGGGGCGGTCTTCTTCGCCGGCGTCGCCTTCCTGCCGGTGGTGGCCCTCGTCGCCCGGGCCGGCTTCGTGGGAACCACCTCGACCGGTGCCGCCTTCCGCGGGGCGGCTGCCTTCCGCGCGGTGGCCTTATTCGCCGGGCCGACCTTGGTCGGCGCTGCCTTGGCTGGCGCTGCCTTGGCTGGGTCTTCCCGGGCTGGATCTTCCCTGGCCGCGGCGACCTTGGTCGGATCCTTCCCGGCCTGGCCGACCCTGGCGGCGTCCGCCCCGGCCTGGCCAGTCCCTGCCGCGCCCACCTCATCCTGGTCGGTTGTGGCTCGGCGCCCGTCGGGCTGGTCGGCCCGGGCTGTGCCTGCCTCGGGTTGGTCGGTCCCGGCTTGATCCGCGTCCGCCCGGCCGGTGCCGGCGCTGTCCGCCGCGGGCTCGTCGATCTTGGCGTCGCCTGGCGTTGGCTCCGGCCGGGCGGCGGTGGCGGGGGCCGGCTGCGCCGGGCCGGCGTCGGAACCGGAGGCCGCCGATCCCGAGGACGCGGTGTGCCTCGAATCACTGGCGCTGTCCGACTGGTCAGCCCGGCGGCGGGCCGACCCGGTGGCCGCCTTCGGCTGACGGGGCAGCGGACGGTCCGGCTCGGGCGGCTGGAAGAGCACCGTCGGAGCCGCCTTGGCCCGGCGCGGACGCGGCGCCCCGCCTTCCGCCCGCTCCGCCGGATCCGGCGTCGCCGGCAGCGGCGGCGGGGTGAAGGTGGCCTTCGGGGAGCGTCGCCGCGCTCCCTCAGCAGGCTCTCGGCGGTTCGGCTCGCTGGGCGGCTGCTCCTGCATATCGATGGAGCCTAGTCCCGATCGGGCCGTCGCACAGCGCTGGACCGCACCCACCACGGCCGACCTGGCGGAGGCGGTCCGGTAGTCGCTTTGCTCCCGATGGGTCTGGGCCTGTATCCTCGGGCCCGGTGGTCTGCGGGCCACCTGGGAGACTTCGCCTAGTCTGGTCTATGGCGCCGCACTGCTAATGCGGTTGGGGTCTTAAAGCCCCTCCCGGGTTCGAATCCCGGAGTCTCCGCGCGAAAGCCGGGTGTGTAGACTGGCCGAGCACCTGCGCCCGTAGCTCAACGGATAGAGCATCTGACTACGGATCAGAAGGTTAGGGGTTCGAGTCCCTTCGGGCGCGCAGCAGGTAAGGGGCCGTTTCGGGAGACCGAGACGGCCCCTTTTCCGTCCCGTACAGCAGCAAAGCACAGCAGCGGTCATGCCGACTCCGGGCCGTTCATCCGGTCGCCCAGGCGCTTCAACGCCACGCAGGTCTGCTTGGAGCTGACCTTGGTGTGGATCTCCATCGTGACCTTGAAGTCGGCGTGTCGCAGGATCTGCATTGCCACCCGAGGGTGCACGTCGAGGTCCGCCAGGACGCTGGCGCAGGTGCGTCGGGCGCCGTGCGGAGTGATCCGCCGCAGGCCGTATCGGTGTACCCGAGCTTCCCAGGCCCGATTGAAGTCCATGGCTTGGCTCAGCGCGGAGTTGGCCGCCGGGGCAACGCCGGGCCGGCAGCCACCCGAGGCGGCGCACACCGTCGGTCTCAGCCTGCAACTATCAATCCCGGTGCCAGCAGGCGAAATATGGGCGGATCTCGCTGGAGGTTCTACCACCGTACGGGTCGGTGAGCTCCCGAGTGGTTGCCGGCGTTGACCAGTTCGGCCACCGCCTCCCGAGGGCTCTTCTGGGTGACCAGGCCCTCGCCGACCAGGACCGCGTCGGCGCCGGCCGAGGCGTACCGGATGAGGTCGTGCGGGCCGCGCACGCCGGACTCGGCGATCTTGACGACGCTGCTGGGCAGGCGGGGCGCGATCCGCTCGAACGCCGAGCGGTCGACCTCCAGGGTACGCAGGTCACGGGCGTTGACGCCGATCACCTGCGCGCCCGCCTCCAGGGCCCGGTCGGCCTCCTCCTCGTCGTGCACCTCGACCAGCGCGGTCATGCCGAGCGACTCGATCCGCTCCAGCAGGCCGACCAGGGCGTTCTGCTCCAGGGCCGCGACGATCAGCAGCACCAGGTCGGCGCCGTGCGCGCGGGCCTCGTGCACCTGGTAGCTGGAGACCACGAAGTCCTTGCGCAGCACCGGGACCTGCACCGCGGCGCGGACCGCGGCGAGGTCGTCCAGCGAGCCGCCGAACCAGCGCCCCTCGGTGAGCACGCTGATCGCCCGGGCGCCACCGGCGGCGTATTCGCCGGCCAGGTCGGCCGGGTCGGCGATCTCGGCCAGCTTCCCCTTCGACGGGGAGGAGCGCTTGACCTCGGCGATCACCGCGACCCCGGGCCGGCGCAGGGCCGCGTACGCGTCCAGCGGCGGCGGCGCGGCGGCGGCCAGCTCGCGGATGCGCTCCAGCGGCACCTGCTCCTGCCGCCGGGCGACGTCCTCACGCACGCCGGCCAGGATCTCGTCGAGCACGCCCGGCTCGTAGTCAAGGCTATTGGAAGGTTGAGCATCTTCTCGGTGTTCTTGTCCTGGGCTCCTAATGCCGCTCGCACCGTCTGCCTCCCGGGGCGTCCCTTCGGCGCGGGCTGGTGGGCCTTGCGACGAGGGCCGGCCAGCACTCAACTGGTGGACCCTTGCGATGGCTCGCGCGACGTAGTCATTCACATCGTCGCCATTCATTTCGGGGAAGGACCCACGCAGGAGTCGCTCACCCAATGCCCGGAAGCTGCCCGGAGACCGGGCGGAATCAGTTCCCACCTGTCTCCTCCTTAGGCTCTGTGGCCGTCCCTCTCTTGCAGATAGGGCACCACGGCCACAGCTCGTCATCGGCGAGGAAAGTAGCTGCGGCCTCGACCGCCTGCCGGATAGCTTCAGCGCCGTTTGCGCGGGGATCCACCGCATCAGTGTCTAAGACCAGGGCGACGATTTTCTCCCAGTCGCGCTCGGCGTTCAGCCAGTTTTGGCCGTGCAGCCCTACGAAATCGAGAGTGAAGTTAGGCGGGACCACATACCCGCACTGTTCAAATAGGAGGTGCTGCAGCGGTGGAATCGTTGTAAGAAGCTTAGTCCGCGAAACGCGCGCTGTCTCCTCACTCATCTGGCTCGCCGTGCTTAGTGAGCACCTCGCTTAGTGGGCGACGACGGCGACCGGTGATCGCTACGCTTATAACCGCGCCGGCGACTGCACCACAGACGGCAGGCGCGGCCAGCCAACCCGCAACGGACAAGAACCAGGCTAGTACCGGCACCGAGACCCGCCCGTCTCCAGGTGAGGTGATTCCGATGGTCACGTCGTAGGCGGTCTTCCAGCCGATCAACAGACCATTGGCCACATAGAGCGCAGCGAACGCGACCAACAGAATCGTCCCCCGCACAAGCAGCCAGTGCCGTAGGCCGGTGTACGCGCCTACCGCACGAAACCGGCGACGCAGCCGATCCCGCAATCGATCTCTCGGTGGAGGACGCAACGGCACTCGCGCGCCCATGACCGGAGACGACTGACGCATGTGGACAGGCTACCCATGGTCGTCCAGCAGTTGCCGCACTGCGGCGGCCCTGTCAGTACATCAGCGAAGCACAGCATCTGATCGGCCGTCAGAGCCACCACGGGGGACCAGGAGGTATCCAACACCGGGTAGTGCTGCCCTCCGACTCAGACCGTGACCCGGACCGTACGTGTGTCGGAGCATCCGGTGCCTCCTCGACAGAGGGCGAGCCAGCGAGCGGCAGCGAAAAGATCGCCAGCCAAGGACAGAGCCCGCCGCGAGCCGAGGATGGAGGCAGGGCAGACACGTGACTCCTACGGATGACACCCGATGCTGCACAGCCGCCTTCGGCACGAAGTGGCCGGCAGGCTATCGCTGGCCCCGGCTGACCCGTGAGCGGGACCCAGCGGTACAGCAACAGATGGAGCCGCAAGAGTCAATTACTAGCGGACGCTCGCGTCCACCCGGCCCACCAGCAAGATCCCAAACGGCGGCTGCCGTACTAGGATCGGGACATGGCTAGGACCGACCGGGCCAGCCGGGTGATCGCGGCACCACCGGCGACCGTCTACGGCGCCCTCCTCGACCGGGAGTCGCTTGAGGCATGGCTGCCGCCGGACGGCATGCGCGGGCGAATCGAGCGGTGGGATCCCCGGCCCGGTGGGGGGTTCCGGATGGTCCTCACCTACCTCGACGCCGCCGACAGTCCCGGCAAGACGTCGGACGCGACGGATGTCGTCGACGTCGGGTTCGCCGCTCTGGTGCCGGGGGAGCGCGTGGTGCAGCGGGCCGTGTTCGAGGCCGACGACCCGGCGTACGCGGGCACCATGACAATGACCTGGCACCTCGCCGCCACCGATGCGGGCACCGAGGTGACCGTCACCGCCACGGACGTGCCACCCGGCATCGACCAGGCGGTCCACGAGGCCGGGATCGCCTCCTCACTGGCCAACCTGGCGTCGTACGTCGAAGCGGGCGACTGACCCGGCAGGCTGGCGCGCTCGGAGAGCCAGTCGGTCGGGTAGCCATGGCGGTCGGTGCGGCGTACGGCTGCGACCGCCCGGGGCCGGACCGGACAGGGCCGGGTCAGGACGCGGCGAGCGGAGCCAGCAGACCGCAGCAGACCAGCGCGAACACCCCGAAGACGAGAAGCAGGATGGTGTAGTTCGACCAGAGCCCGAACTTCGTCACGTCGGTGCCGTGCCCGTCGTGGACGCGGTTGCGCCACGCGCCGAAGCGGAACGACAGGTGGTGCGCCGCGCCGGGGTGGGCGACCAGTGCGGTGGTCACCAGCGGGATGCCCATGAAGTCGGTGTAGCGGACGTCGTGCGGTCCGGGCGCGATCGCCATGTGCCAGGTGCCCTCGCCGGGGATCGGCACCGTCTGGCCGTCGATCTTGAGCTTGCTCGTGCTGGGGACGGGCACGATGTACGGGCCACGGTTCACCGAGACGGAGAGCACCGAGTAGCCCGGCGGGGGCTGGATCGGGTGGGGGTACACCATCGGCGTCACGGCACCCGGAACCGGCGGCGGGTAGGCCGAATGAGGGGGGTACGACACCGGTACATCCTCACACGGGGGCGCTCAGCCCACGGGTACCGCTGGCCCGGCGGTCCACTCCTTGGCGAGCAGGCCGTAGATCAGGGTGTCCACCCACTCGCCCTTGGTCCAGTGGTCCTGGCGCAGGTGCGCTTCCCTGGCCATGCCGACCCGCTCGCACACCCGCGCCGACGGTGTGTTCCGGGCGTCGACGTGGGCGATCACCCGGTGCATGCCGCACTGTTCGAACGCCACGGCGACGAGCGCGCGGACCGCCTCGGTGGCGAACCCCCGGCCGGACACCGACGGGTGGAAGGCCCAGCCCATCTCGCCGCGGGACAGGGTCTCGTCGGCCGGCCACAGGATGACGTCGCCGACGATCTCACCCTCGTGCTCCACCACCAGCGCCAGCCGGGACTCGACCCCGGTGATGCCGGTGCCCCCGACGCGCCGGGCGACCACAGTGGCGGCGAAGTCGCGCGTCCACGGCTCCCACGGGATGTAGCGGGCCACTACCGGGTCGCTGTAGTAAGCGAGCAGGGCATCCACTTCGTCGCCCCGGTAGGGGCGCAGGCACAGCCGCTCGGTGCGGATGGGCAGGGTCGGCTCCGACATGGTCCCCAGTATCGAGGCAGCCGTCGCGGGCCGGCGGCCACCCCTGCTCGCGGTACGTCGGACTCACGTAGCGCAGCCGCGTGTCACGGGGCCTTGGCCTGGGCGGACGGCTGGCTACACTGCTGCCCACCGCGGATCGCCCATGATCAGGACTGCCGGGTGGAGGGGCCAAGTGCTGGAGGCTGTCGGCGTCGAGCCCGGTGAGGAACAGGTCTACCTGGCGCTGGCCGCCGCCCCGGCGGCCGGCGCGGCGGAGCTCGTCGAACGGACCGGACTGTCCCCCACCGAGGTCGATCGGGCGCTCGCGGGCCTGGCGGGCAAGGGACTCGTGGAGGTGCGGCCCGAGCCGGCGGGCCTGACCCGGGCCGCGCCCCCGGACCCGACCCTCAAGCTCCTGGCGCTGCAGCGGATGGACGAGCTACGCCGGGCGCAAACGGTCATCGCCCAGCTGGCCGAGCGGTTCGAGGCCGGTGGCCCGGCTTGGCGCGGCGCCGACGCCGTCGAGGTGATCCGGGGCGCCCGGAGCATCGCCGAGCGCTACGCCATGTTGCAGCGGGAGGCCGGCCGGGAGATCTGCGCGCTGGTCAAACGACCGGCGGTCGCGGTGCCGGCCACCGACAACGTCGGCCAGCGGGACGCGCTGCGGGCCGGGGTCCGTTACCGGGTGGTGTACGACCGGGACCTGTTGGACCCGGAGAACGCCCAGATCCCGCTGCTGCTGGACGAATGGGCCGCGCTCGGCGAGGAGATGCGGGTGGCGGCGGTCCCGTTCAAGCTGGCCGTCTTCGACCGGCGGCAGGCGGTGGTCGTCCCGTCCGGTCCGGCGGCCGAGGAGCCCGTGGTCTTCGTGGTGCGGGCCCGCCCGGTGGTGGACTGTCTCACCTGGATCGTGGACCGGGTCTGGGAGTCGGCCCTGCCGATGCCGGCCGCGCTGTCCGCGCTCCCGGACGGCCCGCTGGCGGTCGAGGACCGCCGGCTGCTGGCCCTGCTGCTGGCCGGCTACACCGACCAGGCGATCGCCTCGCAACTGGGAGTGAGCATGCGGACGGTCCAGCGGCGGGTACAGCGGCTCCTGACTCTCGCCGGGGTGCAGAGCAGGATCCAGTTGGGCTGGCAGGCCGCCCGCCGGAAGTGGATCTGAGGATCACAGTTCAGCGCCCGCGGAGTACGCAGGCGCGGCGAAGTCCGGCGCAACCGGCCGACGAGCGCTGGCACATTTATGCCATGGCGGTGAACTGCCAGCTCAGGGGCCCGATATCAACCGGCGGCGATGGCAGTGTGTGCGCGTCAGCCCATCCCTGCCCCTGGAGGATGTCGAGTGACTTCCCCTGCCAGACGCACACCGCGCCGTGCCCGTCAGGCCGCCGCGGCACTCGCCGCCACGCTTGTCGTGGGCGGCCTCTCCCTGTCCGCCGGCCCGGCCCAGGCCGGCGTCGCGGCGGCTCCCGGCGGCGCCGCCGACAAGCTGGGCAGCCACGACCGCGCCCTGATCGCCACGTACGCCGCCCAGTACCGGACCCGCAGCCTCCCGGCCGGAGCCGGCCAGGCGATCCCCGACTTCGTCACGCTGATGTTCGCGGTGCAGCCGGGCCGAGCCGACGCGGCCGCCCGACAGCTCACCGACCTCGGCGCCGAGGTCACCCGCACCGAGCCGGAGATCGGCTACGTCAAGGCGAACGTCCCGTTCACCGCCGTGGACCAGGCCGTCGCCCTCGACGACGTGCTCCGGGTGGACGCCGACGAGTTGCTCGAGCTGGAGGAGACAACGGCGGCCGGCGCCGCCGCCGGCGCCGGCGGAGACGTCGGAGGCCGCCCGGACGCTCCGTCCGCGGCCACCCCCGACGACAACCCGTACATGCCGACCCGGGAGACCGGCTCGGTGGCCTTCAAGACCGAGCACCCGAGCTACGACGGCCGGGGCGTGACCATCGGCGTCATGGACACCGGGATCGACCCGACCCACCCGGCACTCGCCACCACCACGACCGGTGAGCGCAAGCTGGTGGACACGGCTGTCGGCAGCAACCCGCGGAACCTCATCGACCTGCTCTTCGACCGCACCTGGCTGTTGCTGAGCGCCGGCAACAAGGTCACCGGGCCGGTGGTCGACAAGTACGACATCACCTGGACGCTGCCCGACGGTGGCAGCGACGACATGTACCTGACGCGCAAGAACCTCGCCGTCGCCGGCTACGCCGATCCCACCCTCACCGGAACCCTGGGTATCGCCTACCGCGAGTCCGACAACGCGGTCTGGATCGACCTCAACCAGGACTACGTGTTCACCGACGACGAACTGTACCGGCCGTACCGGGAGAACCAGCAGATCGGCTACATCGGCACCGACAACCCGGCGACCGAACTCAACGAGCGCCAGCCGTTCACCGTCGAGGCCCGGCGGCTGAGCCCGCTGCTGGCCGGCGTCAACATCAACACCCTGGACGAGGGCCACGGCACCCACGTGGCCGGCATCACCGCCGCGAACGGGATCCTCGGCGGTCGGATGGACGGCCAGGCACCCGGCGCCAAGCTGGTCTCCATGCGGGCCTGCACCAGCATGGGCTGCTCCACGGCGGCCCTCACCGACGGCATGGTGGCCCTGGCGACCGACTACGGCGTGGACGTCATCAACATGTCCATCGGCTCGGTGCCCGCCCTGAACGACGGGCAGAGCGCCATGGCGCTGCTCTACGACCGCCTGATCGAGACCACCGGCGTCCAGATGTTCATCTCCGCCGGCAACTCCGGCGCCGGCACCAACAGCCACGGTGACCCGTCCGCCGCCGGCAACGTGGTCAGTGTGGGTGCCTCGGTTTCCAAGCACACCTGGTGGGCCAACTACGGCTCCTTCGTGACCCAGGTCCGCTCCGTCTTCCCGTTCTCCTCCCGCGGCCCGCGCGAGGACGGCGGCTTCAAGCCCGACATCACCGCTCCCGGCGCGGCCATCGCCCCGTACCCGAACTGGCTGGCTGGTGGCGCGGTGGCCGACACCGGCTACACCCTGCCGGCCGGCTACGCGATGCTGCAGGGCACGTCGATGGCGTCCCCGCAGGCTGCCGGCGCGGCCGCGCTGCTGCTCTCCGCCGCCAAGCAGAACGGCATCAGCGTCACCCCGGCGGAGCTGCGTCGGGCAATCTTCTCGACCGCCGACTTCAACAAGGACGAGCCGGCCATCGCCCAGGGCCGCGGCCAGTTCGACGTGCCGCACGCCTGGAAGTACCTGACCAAGGGCGTGGCCGGCACCGACGCGGTCACCGTCTCGGCGCCGGTCTGCACCGTCCTCTCGGACAAGCTGGCCACTCCGCACACCGGCAGCGGCCTCTACAACAGCTGCGCGCCGGGCAGCGGCGGCCAGGGCGTGGGCGAATCCCGCACGTACGACGTCACCCTGACCCGCACCAGCGGCGCGGAGGGCGCGGTCGACTACGTCCTCGACCTCCACGGCAACGACGGCGCCTTCACCGCGCCGAGCGAGGTCACCCTGGTCAAGGGCGTCCCGACCGTCGTCCAGGTGACCGCCGCTCCGGCTACCCAGGGCATCCACAGCGCGGTGCTGACCATCGACAACGCCGCGACGCGGGCCGTCGAGCAGCACGCCATGCTGGCCGTCGAGGCCGCCACCCCGCTGGCCCCGGGCACCACCTGGGCCGTGGCGGGCACCGTCGACCGCAACGACACGATCATCTACAGCGTCGCGGTCCCGGCCGGCGCCACCAGCATGACCGTGAACCTCTCCGGCATCGCCGACGGCAGCCAGACCCGCTGGTGGGCGTACGGGCCGGACGGCCTCGAGGCGGAGAAGTCCAGCGCCGGCACCGTCTACTGCTACGCCAACTACCAGGACGGCAACGGCTGCGACCCGTTCACCCGCAGCTACGCCAATCCGAAGCCGGGTGTGTGGGAGTTCGTCGTCGAGGCACGGCGCACCAGCCCGCACCTCGCGAACCCGTTCCACCTGGCGGCGTCCGTCACCCAGTGACCGCGCCGTGACGCGGCGGGCCGGTCGGGCACTTGCCCGACCGGCCCGTGGGTCAGCGCGAGATGACGGCCCGGACCGGGTCTCGTCAGGCGGTCGTCTCCGCTCGCTTGCGGTAGCGCTCGGCCCGCCGGCGCACCTGGGTGTACGCGCCGCTCAGCCCCATCGCCCGGCGTACCTCGACCAGGGTCTTGCGCACCTCGGCGCGGGTCCGTTCGGTCCCCTCGACGATCAGCTGGTCGACCAGGCCCCGGTCCGCCTCGAACCGGGCCCGGCGCTCCCGGATCGGGTCGAGGAACCGGTTGAGCGCGGCCGCCAGTTCCTCCTTCACCTCGACGTCGCCGACCCGGCCGGCCCGGTAGCGCCGCTTCAGCTCCGCCACCCGGTCCCGGTCCGGGTTGAACACGTCGTGGTACGCGAACACCGGGTTCCCCTCGACCGTGCCCGGCACGTCGGCCCGCACCCGGTTCGGGTCGGTGTACATGCCCATCACCTTCCGGCGCACCGTGGCCGCGTCGTCGGAGAGCGAGATGTCGTTGCCCAGGCTCTTGCTCATCTTGGCCTGGCCGTCCGTGCCGACCAGGGTGGGCGTCTCCGAGGGGATCATCTCGGGCACCGGGAACACCTCGCCGTAGAGGTGGTTGAAGCGCCGGGCGATCTCCCGGGTCACCTCGACGTGCGCCGCGTTGTCCTTGCCGACGGGGACCACCTCACCCCTGACGCAGAGGATGTCCGCGGCCTGGAGCACGGGATAACCGAGCAGGCCGTACGGCATCTCCTCCTTGCCGGAGTCGCGGGCCATCTCCTTCAGTGACGGCACCCGTTCCAGCCGGGGCACCGTCACCAGGCTCTGGAACAGGGTGTTCAGGTCGCCGACCTCCGGAACGGCCGACTGGAGGTAGAACGTGGCCCGCGCCGGGTCGACGCCGGCGGCGAGGACGTCGGTGACCATCTCGCGGGCGTTGTCGGCCACCCGCTCGATGTCCTGCCGACCGTTGCGCGTGGTGAGCATGTGCAGGTCGGCGATGATGAAGAAGCTCTCGTACCGCTGGTGCAGCCGCACCCGGTTCGCAATGCTGCCGACGTAGTGGCCGAGGTGCAGCCGCCCGGTGGGGCGGTCCCCGGTGAGCATCCGTGCCGTGGACATGGTGGTATGCCTTTCGTGCCGAAGGAAGAGGATGGGCGCGATCGACCCGGGGCGGACGCCCCTCGGGTCGGTGGGTTCGAATCAGTGCGTCGAACGCCATCGCGCGCCGTCACGGAAGCGCATTCCGTCGGCACGAAGCACGTCGATGATCCGCTCGCGGCCGTCGCCGGAGCTGGTGGGGAAGGTGGGCACGGCATCGAGCGGGAGGCCGTCGACCGGGTCGACGACCTCCGGTGCGTAACTGCTCGCCCGGACCATGCCGCTACGGTATCGGCTTCCCGGCGGGTCCGTCAGCCCTGGCGGTAGCCGCCCACCCGGTCCCGGTGGTCCGGCCGGTCGTACGCCTCCGGGTCGACGGCCGGTGACCCCTTGTCCTGCTCCCGGGTCCGGTCAAGATGTATCGCACCATTCGGCGGCTCGGCGTCGCGCTCGCGCTCGCGGCCGGTCTGGTCGGCGCGGCGGGGGCGACCGCGCAGGCCTCGCCGGTCAACCCGGTGACGCCGCAGTCGTCCTGCGGGCTCCTCCCGAGCCACCATCGGAAGCCCGGCGGCGGTCCGGCGATCCCGCTACCGTCGGGCTGATGGGACGGATGCGCGGCATCCACGAGCGGCCGGCCGGGCTGACCTACCAGCCGGAACTGGTCGACGTCGACGAGGAGCGGTCGTTGCTGGCCGCGTTGGCAGCCTACGACTTCCGTGAGGTCCGCATGCACGGGCAGATCGCCCGCCGGACCGTGCGCCACTTCGGCTTCGACTACGACTACGGCTCGTTCCAGCTCACCGCCACCGACGCGCTGCCGGTGGAGTTGCACGAGGTCCGGCAGCGGTGCGCCGCGCTCGCCGGCCTGCCGGCCACCGCGCTCGCGCAGGCCCTGGTCACCCGCTATCCGCCCGGGTCGGTCATCGGCTGGCACCGGGACGCGCCGGCGTTCGGGCCGACGGTCGTCGGCCTCTCCCTGGGCTCCGCCTGCCGGTTGCGGTTCCAGCGCGGCAAGGCCGACGACCGCCGGGTGTACGAGGTGGAGTTGGCGCCCCGGTCGGCGTACGTGCTCGCCGGCGCGGCGCGGTCGAGCTGGCAGCACAGCATCCCGCCGGTGCCCGAGCTGCGCCACTCGGTCACGTTCCGGCAGCTGCGAGCCGGCTGACCTGCGGCGCTGTCCCGGCAGCCGGCCCGGTCACCGGGGTCGCGCGCTGGCATACTCGGCAGCCATGGTGCTGTCACGCGGCTGGGCGCTCTTCCTCACCGGGGTCGGGATCTGGACCTGGGTGATCTGGCCCCGGTTCGCGGTCGCCATCTGGAAGGACCCGCGCTCCTGGTCGACCGGTCGGGTCGGCGACTTCCCGGCGACCGGCTTCCTCTGGGTGCACGCACTGCTGATCGCGGCGTCCCTGGTCATCGGCACCGCGGTCGGCGTGCTCGGCATCCGCGCCTGGCGGGCTGCCCGCCGCCCCCCGTCCGCGAGCTGAGCGGGTGTGACGCGGGACGCGTCGCGCGGATTTGACGATCAAACCCGCAGCCGCGTAACTTTCTCTCTGCCAGCGCGGAACGGGGCAAAACAGGGCGAAAGTCCTGGAGGCCCGGACCGGGACTGGCACCGGCGCCACGGGTCGTTACTCCGCGGAGCCGGTCCGGGCGGTGCCCGCGGATTCGCCCAGGGGCGGATTTGGCGAGGCGGAACCGACCGGGTAAGGTTGACGACCGGCAGGGCACCGGGCGAGCTCGCGGGAGACCGCGGCGGCCGGTT